>NZ_JAHWRG010000010.1:0-93028 GCF_024539785.1 Ochrobactrum sp. BTU2
AAAGTCAAGCCCCGCCTCACTGTTGCATCATTGCCACACTTGGTTTTATTCTATTGTCAAGCTATTTTTTATTATTCTCGTCATTTTTTTTATTTGTGTCGTCGCCTTGCCTGTATTAGCTATACTATGTTTTATTTAAGTATTACTTGGCTGCTGCAAGCCGTCGCATCTCTGCCGATTTCGCAATCCCCACATGCAAACCTGCATAGGTTGTGTAAATTAAATTGCCCTTGTTTTTATTTTAGTCTTGACTTCTCTCCGCCGCGCCCGTAGGCTGTTCCCATCAAACCGGAAACCACGCCTATGACCGATGCCCCTTCTCTCAATCCAAGCCGCTTCCCTGCCCTGCGCGCGGCAGCGCGCAAACCAACATCGGACAAAAGCATGTGCCCGGCTTGACTGGCCTCGGCTATGTGATCCCAAACCGCCCGTATCGGCAGGTCGAGTATTGGCAGCATGGCCAGCGCATAGACCCTGAAATTGGCAAGGCTATATCTGACAGGATTCTTTCTGACTTCATGCGAGAAAACCCATTGCCAACCTAGATTATAATAAACGCATCTTGTATTGTGTTTATTATATTTTAATGGCAGCCAGCTATTGAGCGCTTTGTGCGTTCGAATTGAGGTAAGTCACCATGAGCAACAACACCCCCGAAAAATCAGCTCCGAAGCGTATGGGACGCCCCTCTGTCGTCGCAGATGCTATCCCTCAGTTCGTTGAAGCAGTGAGGGTAATCGAAGATGGTTACGATGATCTGTGGCGGAAAGAATGGGATGAGCGCATCGCAGGCAAGGCGATCTCCACGCGAGCAGCTTATGTCTCCAAGTACAGGACAGCCGTCAAGGACGCCCTCGGAAGTCGTCACCCGTCTCTGCCGCACATCAAAGTGCTGGATCGCACCGAAAGCGAAGAGCAGCTTCGCACGTACACCGCCCGCTCTAATGCAGGGCGGCCGGGCACCCGTCGCGAAGCCATCGAAACATTCACCCTGCACACAAAGCTTTTGAATGACGCTCGCGAGCTAGCCGTCAAAGAAGGGAAAAAGACCCAGCGACAGGCTGACGCCATTTATAAGCGCTCGCTTAGCAAGCTGTGGGCCTCTGAAACCGAAGACTGGCGCGGGAATATCAAACCGACGACGATCCTTTCCACAACCACCCAATACCGCAACGCACTTCGGGAAGCCAACTTTGGCGATGATGTCACCCTCTCGGTCATCATCGCTCCCGAGGATGTTCAGAAGGCCGTCTCCACTGCCTACCGGGATTCCGTAATTGAGCAGCACAACGAGCTAATCGCTGTCCCCCACTGGTTCGAGATGGTCGAGGCCGCCAAGAAGGCGATGCCCGAAACAGACGCGAGTTGGTCAACGCTCCAGCAGGAAGCGCAAAAGGCTGCGGATTCCGCCAAGCGGGCCGATCTCGTTCGGTATGGCGTTGCCTTGGGCCTTTTAACCGGTCGGCGCCCTTATGAAATCTTTTGCCAAGGCTCTATTGCTCCTTTGCCGCTGGCTTTGGAGGGCGTTGCTGGACGCGGCTATGAGAGCTGGCGTGTCATGTTCACCGGACAGGCCAAGACGCGAGGTCGAGAAGGCACGCAGTTCGATCAGGCCTTTCCCATCGCCACGCTTGCCCATGCGAAGGACGTGATATTCACGTGGACCGTTCTGCGGTTGAGCAAAGAGGGGCAAGTCTGGCGAAAAATGTCCAATGAAGAGTTCAAGAATGACCTTCTTCGTGTCCCGAACCCAAATGCGATCTATCCAGCCATCAGGGATGAGCTGCTAGGCCCGCACTGGCCGAAGCCGTTGCCGGGCGATAGCAAGAACGCCATCGAGGGGAAGAGGCTGACCGCCAACAATGTTCGTTCCCTTTATGCGGAGATTGCCGACAATTTTTTCCGCCCGAAATCGAAGTCCAAAGCTGCCTTCTTCGCCGAAGTCCTCGGCCACACCGAGAAAGATATCGAGACGGCCTCGGCGTATATGAAATACTTCCTGCCGGACCAGAAGTCCGCAGGTCCGGGCAAGCGGGTCAAGGGGCGTCTATCGCAAAAGATCACCAACCGACTGGACGAGCTGGGCTTACCTCATGAAACGTCAGATGCGGATAGCGAAGAGGCATGAGCATGGCCAAGGATAAGAACCCCAAGGTTGCCGGACAAATTCTTGACGTAGGTGGCGAGCGGATAGCAATTATCAGGGGACCCCTCGCCGACGCTCTCGATATCAACAATTGGAATATCGTGTCCGATACGACCACCAAACGCTCCCCGGAGGAAGAGGCAGCGGCAAAGCAAAAGCTGGAAGATTGGGAGCGCCACGTCAAAGCGAACCCGCCCAAGCGCATTGTGTAGCGCAGGGTGAATCACGCATAGGATATTATTCCTCTTGACTCTTGCCCTCCGTTGGGTGTTCTCTTTTTGTTCTCATGACAGAAAGTGACCCCTCATGCGCAAGCCGGAGACGATTGAACGGCTCTATTTGGATTTTGATGGCTTCTTCGCCTCGGTTGAACAGCAGTGCGACAAGCGCTTGCGAGGGAGGCCGGTGGGCGTCGTGCCTTTCGAGGGCACAGACAGAACAGCGGTGATCGCCTGTAGCCGAGAGGCAAAGGCCTACGGCGTGAAAAACGTTATGCCCATCAGCGAGGCCAAGCGGCTTTGCCCGGAATTGGTTCTGGTGCCTCAGAAGCCGGACCTCTACCGACGCGCCCACAACGCGCTCTTGTCCGAGATCGAGACCATAATCCCTATCGATGCAGCGAAATCCATTGATGAGCTGACGTGCCGACTTGATGAAACAGGCCGCTCCGATCCGGTTGGTCTCGCAACAGCCATCAAAGACACGATTGCGGATAATATTGGGCCTTGGATTACCTGTTCCATAGGTTTTGCGGCCAATCGACAGCTCGCGAAAATTGCTTGCAAAGAAAGCAAACGGTCTGGTCGCCAGTACGGAAACGGACTGGCGATCTGGCGGCCCGAGGATCTACCCGCACCATTGTTCGCGGTTCAGATGGAAGACATACCGGGCGTCGGTGGGAATATGGCCAAGCGGCTCTATCGCGCCGGAATTTTCACAACCGAACAGCTCTATGCGGTCGAGCCAAAACACATGCGTAAGCTGTGGGGCAACGTTACCGGTGAACGTCTTTGGTATGCCTTGCACGGCTATGACATACAGGCTCCGGCATCTAGTCGAGGCATGTTCGGCCATGGCCGTGTACTGCCTCCCGAGTCGAGGTCTATCGACGGTGCTCATGAGATATCGCGCCTCTTGCTGATCAAGGCTGCGCGCCGCATGCGGCGTGAGGCCTTCTATGCCAACGGCTTATGGCTCTGGCTCTCCATCCGCGATGATTCTTGGATGGGAAAGCGCCGCCTCCCTGTCGTCAATGACGATCAGGCTATACTCGGGGCGCTATCTGAGTTGTGGAGTCAGGTCCGGCGCAAGTTTCCTCGCGGCGTAACCATTTTCAGAATAGGTGTCACCCTCTACGATTTGTCGCCTGCAAACGAAAGGCAGCTCGATCTTCTGCTAAACGATGATCGCTTGCGCCAGCGCTGGGAACGCGCCAGTTCGACCATAGACAGCCTGAATGCTCGGTACTCCAATACGGTTGTCAGCCTCGGCCACTGGAATCCGCCCAAGAGCGGCCATGTCGGCGGCAAAATCAGCTATACGCGCATACCCTCTGCGGAGGACTTCTGGTGACTGGATGGAAAAGTAAAATTCGCGTCAGCGATCTAGCTGATAATCAAAAGCTGGAGGTTCGCTGCCGGAAATGCGGACACGTCCACTACCTCGTGCGTGAGACGATCTGCACAACACCAGAGCGCGAATTTCTGTATCTCGATGAGCTTGAGCGGGAAACCTCTTGTCGGGCGCGAGGCTGTCGCGGCCCGGTGAGACTGTCGATGGTGCGCCTTGACGAGATGAGTGGTTTTGTTGGCGGCCTAGCTTAGCCACGCAAGCTGCTGACCAATCGAGAGTCCCTTCATCGGAACGATGGCACGCTCGCCTAACCAATCGGAGATCGGCTGTCGATATCGCACACCGGCCAGCATCACGATCTGCGCGTCATCACCATGCCCTCGTTCAATGAGTTGCGCCACGACGCGATCACCCCATGCGCGCCGTTGGTGAGCGCTCATGGTTGCCAGTGTTTGATCATAGGTGTAGCGGCTTGCCAACATAAGCGCCTCTGCTCGCAAACATCGGCATTTTCTGCTCGAATTATCTGACAATGGAGCGGGCGTCGTGCTCACGCTCTTTGCCAATGTGCTCGCAAACATCCGGGTCTGCTTGCAAACATCCGCCACGTGCTCAGATTAATTGCCAGCGACGGCATGGTCAAACCGGGACGCCTGCCTGTCGTAGTTGCTCGGTCAGCTGACGGGAATATTCGGGATCAAGGGTGCCCGCCAGGAAGGCGCGGATATCCGACGGCCGAGCATTGAGGTGCGTGACCAGAGCCGTCGCATCGTAACCATTTCGGGTCAACGTCGGTTCGAGATCGTCGATGGCGCGGGACAGGACCTGCTCGACGATTTCGGCGGTAACCGGCTTGGCGCCGAGGCGAAAGCCCTGCTCGAATGCGAGGGTGAGATGCATCTCGATCTGAAGCGGCGTGCGCAAACGTTCGGCGATGAGGTCGATGGCTTCTTCCTCGAGGAGTTCGCCAACCTTTACGCCTTCGGCCGCACAGGCGCCAAGCAGCCAGGCAACATAGTCGCGGCGCGCGGAGCCGATCCCCTCGTAGTCAAAAATGGTCGTGCGGTAGCCAATCTCCTCCATTTGCGGCCGGCGCAGATCATTGCGCAACCGGGGATGCCCGACAAGAAGTACGGAAAGGAGCACGCCGGCGTCGGCGACCACCTCCATCAGTCGCTTCAGGCCGGTTAAGGTCTTGTGGTGCAGGTCATGGGCCTCGTCGACCACGAGGACGATCGGCCGTTTGCCTTTTTTCATGATGTCGCGCAGGTCGCGCTCCCGGCGCTCGGCCTGCTTGGGGATCTTGACCTGCGCACGATCGCCGGGAGACAAGTCGTAGAACAGGGCTTCAATGAGCGATGGCAGCGAAGTGCGCCGCTTGTCGACCGCCAGCGATTTGGCGAGTGCGACCTTGCCGGCTTTGGTGAGTTCGGCCTCGATGCGGCGCAAAAGGTGGGTTTTCCCCGAACCGACCAGGCCGGAGACCACGACAAGCCGACCGGTCTGGACGGCCGCACACACCTCGCGGATGATCGTGCGCTGATGCTCGGTCTCAAAGTTGCCGGCCCCTTGGAAAGGCCGGTCGAGGCCGTAACTGGATTGAACGTCAGCGAGCATCATTCTTCCTTTCTTCGCGCCTGGAAGCGTTCGCGGATACGGGCCGCGATCATCTTTTTGTCGAGTGTTTCTCCAAGCAGTTCATTGATGAAGGCGCGGTCACCGGCATTCATCGCGCCGATCGGCCGGCCGAGCTGGTCGGCGATGGCCCCACGGGCTGCGAGGCCATTTGGATAAGCGGTCTCTATTGCGGGTTCCGGAAACGGTGTCCGCCGTACACTCAGCCCAGCCGTGGTCGGGGGCAGCGAAGGCAATGGACGATCCCCGCCGGTGACCGCGGCGCGGGGGAGCCCAAGTTGGTCTGCCAGGCGCACCACCTTGTCGAGCCGCTCTTCGAGCTTGCTCTTCTGGTATTTGCGATAGCGAAAGAGGGGAACCGCCCCGCGCGAAGGTTGGAATGGACCGAAGCGCTTGCCCTCATGCTCGACGAACAGTTCCTGATCGAACAGGCCCCAGAGCAAGGTCACCGTTTCGCCGGCAAGTTCGGGCTCGACCTCATAGGATGCGCCTTCGACCGATACGGTCGCGTCTCCAGCAACCGTCCGTCGTTCCGGTTCGCGCGCAAAGGCGCAGAACCGCTCCCAGGAGCACATCGCCCGCACCCCGTCAGGAGGAAGATGCCGCAGCCAATCCTCGATGCGTGCATGAGACTCTGTGCGATGGTCGCCGTTATTGTAGGTGACCAAGGCGCGCCTGAGCCAAAGGTTGGCTTCCTCTTCGTCCTTCGGCTTGTGGAAATGATAGAGGGTCTCGTGCACTTCCTTGATCGTGCGAAACGGCCGCTCGACCTTGCCTTTCGCTCGCGCCGGCGTGCGCCGCTCGCTGTCCGACGGGGGCATATGCGTGAGAACCCGGACACCAAGGCTACCCATGACGGACTGGAAAACGCGCGAGCGGCTCACCGGCCCGTTATCCATATGGATGGTCGTTGGAATCCCCTGAAGCGGCAGTTCCGGTTCAGGCTTGGCGGCGAAGGCATTGTAGAGAAAGCGCAAGGCGGACTCCGCGTCCTCGCCGTAGACGGAGCGGTATTCCTGATAGCTCGCGCCGGAGCGATCATCGACCACGGAGAACAGCATCAGCGTCGGCCGGCCGCGCCCTTCCTCGACCCAAAGCGGCGCTTCCACCTGCTTCAGGTCGGACGGGCTCATGTCGAAGTGCCAGAGTTCGTTGGAACGCCGCGCCTGGAATCGGACGGCAGCCACCGGGCGGGTGACGCGCGCATAATCCAGGCCGGAAACACGCAGCAGCCGATCGACCGTTGCGCGTTTCAAGATGCCGGGCGGTGCACGGACCAGGCCATCGGGCGTCACCACGCCGTCTTCCTCAAGCAGCTTGATGGCGCGCGCCGTGGAGATATGCCGCCCCTTCCGGTTCGCCGTTCTGATCTTCAGGGCCGCGATGATTTCGGCATAGGTTTCCATCTCCGGCTGCGGGGCGATCCGGGAGGTTCCGTGATCGGCGCGCCGTACGGATTTCGGGCGGTTCAACTCCCGCAGCGCCCGATACAGGGTCCAGATCGAGATGCCGTAGGCATCGGCGGCACGAGCAACAATCTCGGTACGGCCTGGATCACGGGGAGAAAGCAGCGACAATCGGCGTCGAAGATCGGTAAGCGCGATTTTCGATGCGCCTAGACGGCCTCTTCAGGCGTAATCGCGCACGGGTTCTAGCGGTACCTAGCTTTATTGGGCATTTGCCTTGGAGAAGTTGAACGGCAAAAGGTCGCCGATTTCGGCCGCTTGGCCCCGCTGCGGCAACTCAGTGAGCACGTGGCGTAGCCAGGTGAGCGGGTCGACGCCGCAGGCGCGGCAGGTCAGCATGAGACTGTAGATCACGGCGCTGGCCTTGGCTCCGTCGACGGTATCGCTGAACAGCCACGATTTCCTACCGGTGGCAAAAACTCTGATCTCGCGTTCCAGAATGTTGTTATCGATCGGCATCCTGCCGTCGCTGGTGTAACGTGTCAGGTAATCCCATTGGTTCAGGGTGTAGGACACCGCATCGCCGAGCTTGGTATCCGGCACGATCTTTGGCGCGATATTGTCGAGCCACGCCTTTAGGGCGTTTAGGACAGGCAGGCTGTGCTGCTGGCGGAAACGGCGAATGCAATCGGCCTTTGTCTCCCCTGGATCTGGGGTCTTGTCTCTCGCCTGCCTTTCGATCCGGTAGAGCTGTTCGAAGAACCGGAGTGCCTGCTCCGGCGGTCCGCCTCCATTCTTCCGGGCTTTGAGGGCCTCAACGAAGCGCCGCCGTGAATGGGCCATGCATCCGACATGGGTTGCGCCATTCAATGTGCGCCAGGCGGTGTAGCCATCAGTGACGAGTATGCCACGGTAATCACCAAGGAAGGTCTGCGGGTGGATCTGACCGCGGCCGGGCTGGTAGTCGAGGAGCACGATTGGCTCGTCACTGTCCTCGCTGCTGCGGTACGCCCACATGTACGACGTGCTGGTGGCTTCCTTGCCCTTTTCCTTCAGCACCTGAACCGTCGTCTCATCACCATGAATGAGAGGCTGCGATCGCAACCGCAGCTTCAAGGCATCGTAGATGCGATATAGATGCTTCTCGCTCGAGCCGATGACCCAATGCGCAAGAGCGCCACGGCTGATCGGAACGCCAGCACGCTCGAATGTTTGAGCCACGCGGTAGAGCGGCGTGCCATCGACGTATTTGTGGACGAGAGCAAAGGCGAGCGTCGACGCGGTGGCGATGCTGCCCGGCAGGGGTTGCGTGGGCATGGGCGCGATTACGACGGGCGTGTTAATCCCTGTACGGTCACAGTGCCGGCAGGCGTATTTGAACCGTACGTTCTGCAGGACCTTTGCCTTGATCTCGATATGGAGCTGCTCGCTAACGGCTTCTCCCATGCGATGCATTTGGCTTTTGCAGCACGGGCAAGCCTTCTGATCGTCAGCAAGGTCGTATTCGACACGCTCGCGCGGCAGGTCTGCCGGTAGAGGCCTGCGTCCCCGCTTTTTGCCCGTAGCGCCCCCGGCCGCATGCAAGCCAGTATCCGGAAGCTCGACGTCATCGTCTTCCTCGCTACCACCTTCGACCGCAGCCTCTTCGGCCTCGTTGAAGAGACGATCAATGTGCTTTTCACTGCGCGGGGCAAAGCGGTGCAGCTTTGCCAGTGCCAGTTCTTCTTCAAGCTTGACGACCCGCTGCGAGAGCGCTTCCTTCTCGGCTTTGAGCGCGGCGATTTCGGCAGCATTAGCTGCCAATTGCGCCATCAGTTCTGCAATGCTCGGTTCGCCGGTGCGCGTCATCAGATTCTTGAATCTGAACCGCCCCTGCGCGTCAATCGCAATTTGCCATCCTTAGCCAGCAATCTGATACTGCCGCACGGGATGGCGGACCATCGCATCGATATCGATGCCATCGAGGATCCAGTGAAGTTGCTCTGTCGTCAGCGACACCACCGCAGTTTCCCGGCGGGGCCACCTGAACCGATCTTCCGTTAGCTTCTTCAGGACCATAACAAACCCGGACCGATCAAAGAGCAAGAGCTTCACCCGGTCACGCCTGCGATTGCAGAAGGCAAACACCGATGGAGCAAACGGGTCCAGCTCCATCACCTCTTGCACAAGGACCGCGAGGCTGTTGATGCCCGCGCGGAAGTCGATGGGTTCCCGATGGAGGTAGACCTTCAGATCAGCGCCCAGTCTGAACATGGCTCAACGCTCCTATGATTGCCGCCAGACCATCGACATCGCTGCATTCCAGCGTCAGGCTGATCCCGTTCGGCAGCACCGCGCTCAGCTTGGATGCATGAGATCGCTTGCCGACCGGCTCCACATTCGTCGGTGGACCACTGGCAGAAGAAGACTGCATATCCGTAGCTATCTGAACCGGAACGAACGTAGATACCGCAGGTAAAGCACTAGCTTCTTTGGCTCTCTTTACCCACTTGCGAACGAGATTGGCGTTGACGCCGTGCTCCAGAGCTAGACGCGAAACCGAAACGCCGGGCTCTAAACACGCTGCGACAAGCCGATCTCGGGAGGCAGGGTCATATCGACGGCGGCCGTCGCGGCCAACAAGCCGCACCTGCAGTTTAAGAGTATCGTCCATGATTTGGTGTCCACCTGTTTTTGGTGGACACTTCATGCATCAGAGCACTGCGCTTCAGAAGGCGCATAGAAATTCGCGCTTACGAAGATCGACAAGAGCCTCTCCGGGCGGCCGCTTTCTCCGCTCAGCCATGGACGTCCTCGGATTCCACTGTTTTGGGAGAGCCACCCTTCTTGCCGATATGACGATAGAGGGTTGCAACAGAAACCCCCATGCGCTGCGCAATATTGCGTACCGGTATGCTGCCTTCCTTCATCAGGGCGCGCGCCGCGGCAATATCGCCCGGGCGCATCGCGGGCGGGCGGCCACCCTTGCGGCCACGTTGCCGCGCCTCGACCAGTCCAGCCGTCGTGCGTTCGCGGATCAGAGCACGTTCGAACTGGGCGATCGCACCGAAGACATGGAAGGTCAGCATGCCGCCCGGCGTCGTCGTATCAATGCTCTCGGTCAAGGACACGAGCCCGATCTTCGCGCGCTCCAACTCTTCCGCCGTCGCGATGAGCTTCTTTAGCGATCGCGCCAACCGATCGAGTTTCCAGACAACGAGCGTGTCACCAGTGCGAAGCACGTCGGAGAGAATTCGGCCCAATTCCGGGCGGTCATCGCGAGCGCCTGACCCGCGCTCGGTAAACACCTTCTCGCAACCGGCGCGTCTCAGCGCCTCAAGCTGAAGCTCCGGATTTTGATCGATCGTGCTGACCCTGGCGTACCCGACCCGCATAGCCATCCAAATGTTCTTGAAAGTCGTTGGACACATAGCATTTTGCGACAACCGTTTCTATAACAGTTTTGAGAAGATTCCATCGCGCCATTCAAGGGGCGTGACGGCATGCGCTATGGCATGCTCAAAAACCCTCGTTTATGACAAACGATCCATGGAAACCAACTATGTGTCTGACGGCCGAATATTCGCGACATGGAGCAGGGAACCTTACGCATCGAAAATCGGGCGGTCCCCGATCTTGTCCCCCTTGTATGGGATACTCCGGGAATTGAGGCGGCGATACCAAAGGATGCGGTCGGCCAGGCCGTTACCATGTTCGAGCCGCAGGAATGCGCCAACTACTTCAAATCTTGCGGATATGACCCCGAGTAATGTGGACGTGCTCTAGGTCACCCAGAGGGGCGCTCGCATCGAGTATAACCTTAAGCGCGATTGCTTCCGGTGAACCATCCTCCATATGTACGGGATGTACAGCCCACACAGACTTTTCGAGAACCACATTCTCAACAGAAACCTCATAAAGCCTACCCGACGCGAGCTCATCGAGGACAGTGCTCCTCATCACGATCGAAATGCCGAGACCAGCTCGAACTGCATGCTTCACAGCCTCAGTGCTCCCGACATTGAATGAGATTGGGAATTGCTCTGCCGCTTGGCCGAAGGCCTCGCGGAGCACGGATCCGGTACCGGTTCCACGTTCTCCGCCAATGAGGGACTCTTGAAATAACTCTGCCGCTTCAATTGTTTTTCGCGTCCTCCAATTATGCTGTGGGGATACGATTATTACCAGCTTTTCCTTCCGCCAAAGGCGGGCTTGATATCCTTTTCGATCGTCCCACCATTCGGTAAAGGCTAGATCAATCTCCTTCCTCAAGAGCTTTTCGATGATTTCAGGATTTGAGGCAACGGCCACCTCAGGTGGCCGGCCTTGAGCATCCTGTAAACGCTTCAAGTGGACTGGCAAAATATAGGTACCGATGTTAGTACTGGCACCCAACGTAATCCGGCCGCTGTGCAGGCGGTCCAGAGATCTCTTCGTGACGGTCAAAAGGCTGCGTGCGAATGGCAAGAATACGAGCCCTTGCCGAGTCGGCACACACTTGTCCTTCCTCCTCTCGACCAGCCGCACCCCTAGTATATCCTCCAATCGTTTCACATTATGTGAGACAGTCGGTTGGGATATCTGAAGCCGTCGCGACGCCTCGTGAAAGCTGCCAGTTTCGATTACCTCTATGAATGCTGCGACATGCGAAAGGCTAAACATTACTTTCTCTAATCAAGGAATTAGTTGAACCTCGTTAATTGCCGCACGAGGTCTTCGGCCTTGGACAAAATCTATAATGTTGTCAGCAGCCTCGTGCTCGATAGCCAAACGCGACTTCGCCACTGCTGAGCCTATGTGGGGTGTCAAGATCGAATCATGTTCGCGATTGAGGAGACCCCCGTGGACCTTGTCAGGCCGGTCGGGTCTGGCCCAGTCCTCCATCTCATAAACATCAGCGGCGTAGCCTCCCAAGCGCCCCGCCTGCAATGCAGCGACAACAGCCTCTTCATCAACCACGCTTCCGCGTGCAGGATTAATAAGAAGTGCTCCTTTGGGCATTTTGGCGAGTTGTTCAGCGCCGAGGAGATGCTTCGTTTCGGCCGAAAGCGGGAGTGCACACACAAGAAAGGTAGACGACGAGATCAACTGGTCAAATTCAAGAGGCTTTACGTTCAGTCTGATCTCATCGGCTTTGTCCAGGGATTGACGATCCCAGTACGACACAATGGCGCCGAAGGTACTTAGGCGCTGTGCTATAGCTTTTCCGATCGCTCCCATCCCTAAAATGCCGATTGCTGTGCCCTGCAGCCCAAGGCCGTAAAACCGAGGGCGCCAACCTTTGTAATCCCTCCTGACGCTCTTGTCGCCTGGCAGAATGTGCCGCCCAAGAGCAATCATCAGACCGATTGTAAGTTCGGCTGTCGGGTCAGTGAGAAGATCGGACACTATCGTGACGTGGACTCCACGCTGCGTGCAGGCTTCGATGTCGAAGTTATCGAAGCCTTTCAGCGCACATGCCACAAGTTGAAGATCGGGAGCGTGCGCGAGTACAGACGCGTCGATCATGTCCGGCATGAACGCCATCATCGCCTTGGCGTCGCTCAATTCTGCGAGCAGTTTCTCGCGGGGCCATGTATCATCAGTATCGTTGCAAACTAAACGAGCGTGGGGAGATAGCTTTGAGATAATCTCCTCGTGGACGCGATGGGTGATTACTACCTTTGGGAGCATTTAATTTATCCTTCTATTGCAGCTGGCGGCGGAGGAGAGCGCCGACCTGGTCAACGATGGTGACCATCAGAAGGACAACGAGCATGATCGCAAGAACCTCCTGATAATTCATGATCCGGAGGGATGTCATCAACTCGAAACCGATACCACCAGCTCCCACAGTGCCCAGGATTGTCGAGGCGCGGAAGTTGTACTCCCACCGATAGATGGTCACATCGGCCAATTGCGGTAGAACTTGTGGCAAGATCGCCCGCGTCACGATCTGGAACGGCGACGCACCAGCTGCGCGTGCGGCTTCTATAGGCGCATTATCGCAATGCTCGATCGCCTCCGCAAAGAACTTGCCCACCATGCCAACCGAGTGAAGACCAAGAGCCAGCACGCCTGGGAGCGCTCCAAATCCCACTGCCGCCACGAAGACGATGCCCATAATCAGCTCCGGGATCGACCGTAGACCATTCAACAATCCACGCGAGATCATATAGATGACAGCGTTGGGTGCTGTTTTCCCTGAGGCGAAAAAGCCAACTGGAAGTGATATCAGTACCGCGATCGCAGTCCCAGCTATACTCATCGCCAGAGTGTCGATGAGAGGGCTGATCCACTCCAAGCCTCGGTTGAAATCCGGGGGAAACATTTCCGTACCGAGCTGCCAGAGCGCAGGAAACCCAGATCCCAGACGCTCCAGATCAAGAAGACCGGAGTGATAACTGCTAACAATGATCACACACGCAATTGCCAACGCGATCACGCCAGCTCTGGTCCAAGCTTTGTTTTGATGTTGAAGGATAGAGTCGTAGTCGGCCGACGGCTGTGTCATCACATATCCTGGAAGAAAGGACGCAGGCCAGCGCCTGCGTCGAAAGGTGAGAAACTGTCTCGAACGCGCCTTACTGACTCAGGTCCAAGTTCAGCACTTTACCGAGCTCACGGACGACGTCGTAGGCTTTGTCATCGATCGGAGCGAACCCATCGGCTTTGAAGGATGCCAATACCTTTTCGTCTTTAAGGTCGATGAAGGCTTTGGTGATCGCCTCTTTCAACGAAGTGTCAAGATCCGACCGCATGGTCCAGGGGTACTGCGGGAACGGATCGGACTCGGCGAGGGCGATAACTTTCTTAGGATCAATGGTGCCACGAGCGACCATTGAATTGTAGATGGGCAACGAAAGTCCGCCAATCTGAGCATTGCCATTCTGCACTGCAATAGCCACGGCATCATGCGACCCTACGAAGTTCTCGCTATAGTCTTTTCCAGCCTCAACTCCGGCCTTAAGCAGCATAGATTTCGGGATAAGGTGGCTTGAGGTGGAAGCCACGTCCCCAAACGCGACCTTTTTCCCTTTTGCATCTTCAAGGCTTTCGATGCCAGCCTCTGCATTGGCGACAACTACAGCGCGATAGGTAGTTTCGCCATCCTTCATAAGTGCTGCGAAAGGCTCGATATCAGCCTTGGTTTTCGCGAGCGTGTAAGAGAGCGGCCCGAAATAAGCCAACTCAAGCCGGCCGAAACGCATCGCTTCGATCATTGACGAGTAGTCGGTCGTTACGATCAGTTCAATCTCCCGACCGAGTGTCTTCTCAAGATACTCCTCGAGAGGACGATTGTTTTTGATGACAGTGGCGGCGTTCTCGTCCGGTAGCAACGCGACGCGCAATGTCTCTGGATTTGAGCCAGCATGCGCCAACGAACTCCAGCCAAGAACGGCGAGGAATGCGAGGGACAGAAGCTTCTTCATAATGCGGCCTCCATGGCAGCTAAAGGTTGATCATACTCGTAGTTGGACAAATCTTGTGTTGTGGTCGGATTTCTTGGGGCGCTGCGGTAGATCGACGCACACATTTGATCGGTCAGTTCGTCGACAGCGGCGTCCGCAACCACTTCCCCGTCGCGCATAGCAATGACCCGGTCGCCGAACCGGCGAGCTAGATCGATCTGATGAAGGCTGATCACAGCAGTGATGCCGTCGGCTGTGCATATTTCGCGAAGCTGCGACAGGACCTCGACAGCCGTTTCAGGGTCCAGACTTGCAACGGGCTCATCTGCAAGGACCAGTTGGGGCTTCTGGACCAGCGCGCGCGCAATGCCCACCCGTTGCTGCTGACCGCCGGATAGTTGATCCGCCCTGACGAGAGCCTTATCAAGAAGGCCTACGCGTTCAAGGCATTCCAACCCCAGCCTTCGATCCGAACGCGGCATAGGGAACAACGTACGCCAGCCAGAGTGGTAGCCCAGGCGGCCCGTCATGACGTTGTCGAGCGCGCTCAAGCGCCCTATGAGTTGGTGCTGCTGGAATATCATCCCAGTTCGCCTTCGGTGAATGCGAAGCTTAGTTTCCGCATCCAGAGCACCAATATCGTTAGAAGTGATCGAACCAGACGTCGGCGCAACCAAGCCGTTGAGTGTCCGGATGAGGGTAGATTTGCCTGCGCCGGATCTACCGAGGAGCACGACGAACTGACCCTGGTTGAACGTCAATGTCGTTGTCTTCAAAGCTTGGGTGCCGTTGGCATAGGTCACGGCAACTCCGTTCAGAGCCAGCATCACAATAATCCTGATCGTTAGTGGTGCATCGATTGAATATTTGCATCACTATGGGCGACATATGACGTCCGTTTATCAGGCTCGTGAAACTTCAATGACAGCACTTAAACTCAGCTCTACCTCCTCGCGTAGCTGCGATGGAGAAATTTCACCCAGAGCCGCCTGATCATGACGGCCCGGTCCCAATTCTACACCACCTTGACGGATGCTATCCCATATTCGGCCAGATAAACCGGCCCTTCTCCAGCCGCCGGGTAAAAAGGCAGGCGCCCAGACCATCATGCCAGATGATCTTCAAAATATCCGATCTGCGGCCCCTGAAGACGAAGAGATGCCCTGACAACGGATCATGCTGCAGAACCTCCTGCACCCGAAGCGCCAAGGAGGGAAAGCCACAGCGCATGTCCGTATATCCGCGCCTTCCTGGCGGGCACCCTTGATCCCGAATATTCCCGTCAGCTGACCGAGCAACTACGACAGGCAGGCGTCCCGGTTTGACCATGCCGTCGCTGGCAATTAATCTGAGCACGTGGCGGATGTTTGCAAGCAGACCCGGATGTTTGCGAGCACATTGGCAAAGAGCGTGAGCACGACGCCCGCTCCATTGTCAGATAATTCGAGCAGAAAATGCCGATGTTTGCGAGCAGAGGCGCTTATGTTGGCAAGCCGCTACACATAGGGAGCGACAAGATCATCGGGATCGACAATCCCATGCAAAGCTGAGAGCACATACCAAGGCGCTTGTCGCGCCTCGACGTATGCCCGAGCTTTCCTGAACCAAACAGACTGATAGAGGTTGGCGGCTCGCATTGGCTCGCTCGCCTTTGCTTTAACACAAGCTACCAAATGCAACGGGACAGCCGTTTCGCCTAATGGCTCACCCTGTTTCCAATGATCGAGCATTCCAGTTCGCCCTTACATATTGCCATATCTTTAGTGCTTGACATTTAGCCCGCAATCATTCGTAATGTCAATCGACTGGTGAAATTCCGCCCGGAGGCAAACATGACGAAGAAATACGTTGTGGTCGAAAATGCAGGCTATGAACGTGAATGCGATGTTCATACTGCAAACAGCTATAGCGATGCCCTGAAATGGTGCGATAACCATTACGAAGAAGATGAGATCGAGACGCTTCACGTTGAAATCGCCCGCGAGTTGCCAGATGGCTCTCGGACCTACGAAATCTAATGCCGGATTTTCAGAATGACCGTCGCAAAGATCATTGCCGATGCTTTGGCCGTTCCGACCCGTAACGACAAGGCCCTGTTTAGCGCGGTGCGCGCCCTCGGACTCACAATCAGTAAGCAAGATGGCGAATATCGTATCTCTCGACCCAATCTTACTCGGGAGCGTGCTGAGGCAATCGCATACTACACGAACGACCGGTTCGATGCGTGGGGCACAGCAGAAGAGATGGCTCGCGATGCTGGTATTCTCGACGCCAAGCCGGAGGCAAAGATATGACCGATGAATTTCTGCTTGTTTGGTTGAGCAAGGAAGAAAGTTCCGCTTATGGCGAGTGCCGTGGCGAAGCCTTGGATCGTCTTATTGCAAAGGGCTTTGCCGAGGTCGGCCCTACACCGCCCGGCCGCGACAAGAATTATGCGCGTGTCAGATTGACCGACGCCGGGCGCGAAGCTCTTCCCGAAGCGGAGTCACTGTGATGACAGATTTCAACGGCCCTGCCTCCGTAACCGGGCAGCACGGCAAGGCAATGCAGAAGGGCAGTGGGGTTCTATACAACACTGGCAGCGCCGATGTTCGTGCCCGTATCGAGACAATGCACCGCGATGGCAGCGTAACGGTGCGGGCACTTTTCTATCACAGAGATGGCAAGGACGTGCCGGGCTATCTCGGCTTCAAATACCGCCTTTGGCCTGATGACCCACAAATCGGGCTACGGCCTCTCGACCCTATTTGACGGAGACCCATGTGCCTTGGAAGCTGAAACGAGTACGCCAGTGCGAAAAATGCCCGTGGAAGGTTTCGACCGACCCGCATGAAATCCCGCATGGATATTGTGAAACGAAACACCGCGCTCTTTCCTCCACCATCGCGGACAACACGGGCAACTTAGCTGCGGTGCTCGGCCAAGCTCCCTTGCGGGTGATGGCCTGTCACGAGCACCCAGCGGAACACGAGGCCCACTGTGTAGGCTGGCTGATGCACCAGCTCGGCCCCGGCAATAACATCGCCCTGCGGCTTGCTGTTCGTGACTGTGAAAACATCGGGAGCGTCGTCTTGGATGGCCCACAGCACGAACGGTTCGAAGACACCCTGCCGGAATAGAAGGCAACCAGCTCATGCCCCAGCTCGATGAAACCATCCTTGATTGCCTCGGACGCGCCGTTCACCGCGACCTTGAAAAGGGTGGCCACGGGATCAGGAGCACAAGCGAAATCGCCGAGTGGTGCGGAGTAGCCCTCCGGCGATGCCGGTCTCGCCTTGACGCGCTTTCAGCGCTGGGGCTGATCGACTGGTTCGGTCCTATTGAGGGGCTGGGAAGTGTTCACCATTGGCGGATTGCAGATCCCGCGCCTGATGATGGTGAGCGCGAAGCTCTGCCTCTAGCCGCATAACTCGAAGGGATCGCGATGCCTGTTCTCGGTAGTGTCGATTCAAAAGGGGTGCTTCGGTTTTCGGGCGACATCAATGATTGCCGCACATTCCTGAGATCGTTCGGTCTGGAGTGCACACACAAAGGCTGGGGCAAACCCGGCTGGAATGGAATGATAGAGTTCTGGAAAGGTGAATTTCACGCCGCAGCGTGGCGAGATGACACCGACAGATCAACGAACGTAGGGACACATGAAAAAGGGACAAATAGCCGGAGCAACGGCTGATGACGAAAGCATCTCAGCGCTCAACTATTGCGCTCACGCGATTGAGGATTTGAAGCGCCTGAACGCGCATACGCAGCCTGACTTTGTCCAATCCAAGCGGTCGGTCAGCGCAGTGATAGACCTGCTGCAAGCATCAGTGAAGTTCATCCTGCCAAACTGCGGCGCGCTCCTCGATGTGGATTCATTTTCACAGTCGCATCTCGATCTGCTCAAGCTTCCCTATCCTATCGTGGCTTTCGAGATACCATGGAAGACGGATACTTTGATCGAATCCATAGGCGGAATTAAACAAGTAGTGGCTTCACGCCGCATTGCCCTTTGCTGGGAACCAGAGGCTACGCCTCCAGCTCTGCGAGATTTTGGCCTCAATACTATTCTCGACCACTTCCCACAGGGTGGCGTCTTTGTCTTGCCTGTCACCTATTTCGACAATCACAAAATGTGGACCGTCGGGCTGGGCGGCGCATTCATCCCCTATGACAACAGCTTCACGCCGATAGACGATGGTCGCCTCAACTCGCTCTCTCACCGGTCGTACGAGGCGCTGAAAGAGGTAGGTCTGATCAGCAAGAAAGTCATGAAATTTGACAGCGAGCCGTTCATCATCCAGCCAGAACACTTCGAATCCATGTTTCGGCACAATCCCGAGGAAGGGTTCTACTCGATTTCCAGCGATACCCGCGACGAAGCGTTGGCTCTCCTCCAAGCCTGTGCCGTCTTGAATTGTGAGAACGTCGAGACCGCAGATGTCGAACCGAGCGCCAAGCTCAACAAGGCGCGAATCGCCAGCGGCAAGCAACCGTTCTTTTCCTACAAGGTGCTCACATTATCCGCAGAACGGCCGGGCGGCCGTGCCTCTGCCGATGGAGCTGGTGGCACGCATGCCTCGCCGAGAATGCACCTGCGGCGCGGGCACATCAGAAGGCTTGAGCACAAAAGCGTTTGGGTCCGTGCAGCTATTGTGGGATCGGCGGCGACCGGCGTTGCGCAGAAGGACTACGTTGTTCGGCCAGCTAAAACTGTCGAGTAAAAACCATGCAGTTCGAGTTTGACGATGGCGGCCGGGCAGCGGCAGGCTTCAAAGGTAGTGCGGGAGATTGTGTCTGCCGCTCAATAGCTATCGCAACAGGGCTTCCCTATCGCGAGGTCTACGACGCGCTCAACAACATGGCCGAGGGGGAACGTACCGGTAAGCGGAAGCGCGGCCGATCCTCGGCGCGCACAGGTGTCTATAAGGCCACCTATCGGCGCTATCTTGCCGATCTTGGATGGTGCTGGGTGCCAACCATGCAGATCGGGACTGGATGCACGACACACCTTCGATCTGACGAACTGCCCTCCTCCGGCCGACTGATCGTATGCGTCAGCAGGCACATGACCGCCGTGATCGACGGCGTTATCAGGGATACGCACGATCCATCCCGTGATGGTACACGATGCGTCTACGGCTATTTCAGGATGGAATAAAGGGTGCGCGGCTAGTCACCCTCTCCCGGCTTCCTATAGCTATCTGACAACCTCTTTCCATCATCCAGCAGAACACAGTCCCAAATTGCTTCCAGATCATCTTTGTGGACTGACGAGCATGAGGAAAGGCTGTTTTGGTCGATGGGAGCTACCGTAGCCAACCGGGAAGCAATTTTTTCCAGCCGCTCGATGCATTCGCTTGCGGTCTCATGCGGTGAGGGATGTGCGTGGCAGTAGCGTTGAGCCGCACCTTCCTTCGGCCAGTAAAATGCTACGAGGGAGACCAAAAAGAGCACCACCACTACCGTCCAGATGCGGTGAAGCCGCTTTTCCGGTTTGGAAACTGGCTGTCTAACGCCATAAAGGCTACCAAGGATAGCTTCCACTATGCTGCCAAGCGTCAAAGCCGTCCCCTACTTGGTATAGATGTGCGGCCGACGCTGCCTATCCTCACGAAGCAGGATCGCCCCGAAATTCCGGCGTGCTCGATCAACCTCGGCAAGCGCCATCGGTATAAGCTCACCCGTTGACGAACTCAGGGCTTTGATGGCGTCCTCATATTTGCGCTGTGCGATCCGCCGAGCCTTCGAAGCATCTGGCGGAAGGTAGAGATTGAAGCCGTTCGGCCTCGTGATCCTGCGGTCAAAATCTGAATAGCTCATCTCACAAACTTTGCCATTACCTTTATGTTTGACATTATGCCTTATGTCGTGTCATATTTTCAAGCCTATCGAATGGAAACCCCACGATGCTCAATCAAAACCCAAGTCCAGCAGATTACAAGCGCGCCGCAGATATGAACATCTGGGCCGCAAAGATGATGCGGTTACAAGGGAATGATCGCGCGGCCGAGGCGCACCTAAATTTGGCTGATCTGTATATCAAGCAGGAGTTGCGCCGTTCCGCCAACCCCAACGCCGGGAGAGATCGATGAAAGTCACCGTTGTAGATCGCGATTTGCAGAGAGACCTTTGGGGGAATGGCTACCAAGCCATTGATCAAGTTCTGACCACAGTCGAAATCGCAGATACTTGCCCCTGCTGCGGCGAAAAGCGCGGCAAACCTCACTTGGAACGGTTCTGCGAAGATGGGGAATGGTATTCCGTAAGCGTCTGGTCGAATCCCTGTGGGCACGTCGATAAGTATGGCGCAGTGATCGAGGAAGCGCGCAACCTCGAACTTTCGAACTTACCGGAGGCCTTGCTATGATCATGTACGAACGCGCAGCCGCCGTTATGGGCTGGAAATGGTCAGCAGCCCATGATGGCTACATCAGCGAAAGCCTCAAAGGCCGCAATGGTGCGCCCTTATGGAGCGACTATCATGTCGCGCCAGATGCGGAACAAGCTTGCTTTCTCGACGGCATCGAGAGCCAAGAGCAAGCGGCGCAATTCCTCAAAACTCGACAGGCCGCCTGATATTCCAACGCACGGAGGAAGAATGCGCTTCACCGAAGAAGAGATGGATAAATGCAGAGCCGCGATGGCAAAACCAGCGCCGCTTGATGCCTTGCGGTTGATCGCCTCTGGCCGCGTGCTGATTGAGCTGACCAAAGATAACCGTCATCAACTACGTATCCTTCTGCAACAGCGACTCACCGCACGATGAAAATATGGCGCTCGGACATATATACCGACCATCGGCCGGGCATAGAGTTTGCCCTCCAGCTGGCACTGATTCCAGTTCAGCGTCTCGGGCGGGGTCAGGCCGAGGATGCCGATCGTTACCGGCAGCACCCTGCCCCCGGCGCTGCGCAACTCACGGTTCAGCAGCACGAATGGCGCGACAAAGCCCCGATCCTGCAACGGGGTCTCGCCCAGCCGGGTCAGCATATTGGCCGAAACCACCGGAAAGCGCGCCGCCTGCAGCGCCTCGCTCAGATGCCGCAGCCCATAGTCGAATTCGTGATTGCCAAGCCCGACCGCATCATAGCCGAGCGTATTGAATGCGGATTACGAACGGATCTCGTTGGATATCCGGTTCAGCGATCTGCTGCGCTGAAGAGGTCAGGCTGCCACAACGCAGCGATTGCGCCCGTTCTTCTTGGCCGCATAGAGCGCGTCATCTGCCCGCGCCATCCAATCATCGCGGCTTTCACCCTCTCTGTGTCCAGCTATTCCGATGCTGAGAGTGATACTGCCGCCGGCAATTTCGGGCAAAGCGCGGGCCGCAACCTCGGCGCGAAGGCGGTCGGCAAACGCCAGCGCACCTTGCTCGTCCGTAGTGGGCAAGAGGACTGCGAACTCCTCCCCTCCAAGGCGCCCGAAAGCATCCGTTCGCCGCAGACTGGCCTGAACCGTCGCAGCTAAGCTTTTGAGCACAAGATCGCCAATCGGATGCCCGAAGGTATCATTGACCGATTTGAAGCGGTCAAGATCGATCAGAAGCAACGTTGCCGTCTGTTGCTTTTCAAGCAGGCGGTCCATGCGATCCACGAAAGCGCGGCGGGTCAGGCTGCCCGTCAGGCTGTCCTGTCGCGCAATCAGCCGCAATTCCAGCTGCGACATTACAACCTTGGCGAAACTCGCCAGTACGGCTTCGTCCGCAACGCTGTATTGGCGCGGTTCGGTGTCGAAAACGCAGATCGCGCCGATGTTATAGCCATCGGGGCTGGTCAGAGGCGCACCGAGATACGAGCGGATAGAGGCATCCCCCGTCACGAACGGGTTGTTCATGAAGCGGTGGTCTACGGTGGCATCCTCGACCGCGAGCGGTCTGGTGGCACGGATCGTATGGTCGCAAAAGGCATCTTCCCGGGCGCATTCGAAGACCTCCAGCCCCGCGGCTGCCTTCATCCACTGCCGGTCAACATCGATCAGGTTGATCGCAGCATATTTGGTTTTGAAGATGGACTTCACCAGAGTGACGATCTCGGCAAACTCGACTTCGGGCTTCGTATCGAGGACCTCATACCGGCGAAGAGCTGCAAGTCGTGCCGGTTCGTCGTTCAGATGGAACATATGCTTTATACTTATTGTCCTGACTCCAAGACCGCGACCAGATCTGCCTCGTAGCTGCGCAGTTCGGTCATCGTTCAGGCTTTCGGCAGCGGCCAGACGGCAGTGTCGTGGTCGGGATGCTGGTTGGAAACGACATCGGCGACGAACTCGGCACCTTCGAAGCCCTCGTCGGTACGAACGCGTTTCAGAGAAGCGAGGCCGCCGGTGAAGGGTAGTTCGGCCTCGACGCCATATTGGACGGTCGGAGGCAGAGCCGCCGGATCGTCAAAGGCGCCGCCGGCGATCGACGGCTCAAAGCCATCGGCCTCATAGGTGAGCGGCGTGCCGCAATCGGCGCAGAAGGCGCGCGAGACGTGGTTGGACGAGCGATAGAGCTTGCGACTCCCGCGCGTCCAGGTGACGCCCCCCACCTCGAAGGCCACGAAAGGGGCGAAATAGTTGCCGACGGCTTTCTGGCACATGCGGCAGTGGCAGATCGATACGGAAGAGACCTTGTCGCCATCGCAAGAGAAGCGGATGGCCCCACACTGGCAGCCGCCGGTCAGAATGGTCATGGCGTTTCCTCCCGATGCTTTGGACCGACATTCCCCAAGTGGCCTGCCGCTTGACTTCAAGATCGCCTGATTTTGCTCGCTGGGCAAGCGTTTTTCGCCCCGAGCGGTGTCTGTCGTCGCGCAAACGGCCGAAGTCGGGTGGATCAAGCCTCGAACCCGCAGCATTCTGGCCCGGCAGAGCCGCTTTTCCGCGCGGCAGACGGACCTGTCCTGCCGCTTTCGTTCAGCTTGGGCATGGATCGTGGTCATGCGCATGACGGAGGCGTTCGAAGACGGCGGATGGCGGCAAGGACGGCCCGCACCATCGGGCCGGTGACGGCGACCTCGGCCAACTGGAAGGTAATGGCGCGGGCGTGGCGGACGACGCGGGCGCCGATCTTGATCAGCTTGAGTTGCAGGCTGGTCAACGACCAGTCCGCCATGGCCTCGGGCAGTTCGATGCAGCGCAGGAAGGTTGCCAGGTTGTAGGCCAGCGCGTGCAGTTGCAGCCGCACCTCGTTGTGCCGGAACTTCCGGCATGACAGCCGCGTCCAGCGAAAGGCATATTTGCCTTCCTTGATGTGCTGCTCTGCGGTGCCGCGCTGGTTGTAGAACCTCACCACCCAGTCTGGCTCCATCGGCAGGTTGGTGACGATGAAGCCGACTTTGGGGAACAGCTCGCCCGGATGCCATTCGATCTTGGCGATGACGCGGCGCGGCTTGTCCCAGGACGCCGCCTGATACTCGAAGTCCTCGAAGAACCGTTTGACCTTGGTCAGCGAAGGCCGTCCCACGGGCCGTGTCAGCCGATGCGCGATCTTCTCGCGCAAGACGGCGTTGGCGGGCAGACGGATGGCGTAGAAGAACCTGGCTTCTTCCAGCCGCATATAGATCGCGGGGATCGCGTAGGCAGCGTCGGCCCGGAAGAAGCGTCCACCAAGGTCGCGGCCAGCATATCGGGCAATGACGGGATCAAGGACATCCCGCCAGCCATCGGCGCTGTGGACATTGCCGTTACGCAGGGCGCAGCGCTCCAGCATGCCAAACTGGTTGAACAAGAAGATGGGGTGATAGCAGGTGCAGTCGAAATGCCCGTTCCAGGCAGCACCTTCCTGATCGCCGTGGGTGGGGCTGACCGAGCTGTCCATGTCCAGCACGATGTATTTCAACCCGTTGCGGTCATGAAACCGGTCGATCCATTGGCCGTTCAGATCGGCCAGCGCCGCCCGGTTCGCGGCCAGAGCCAGCGTCTCGGTCTCGAACCGTCCCATCTGCGATGCCGAAGCAGCTTGCGCCTCGACGGCCCTGCCGCCAACGACCTGACGCATCACGGGATCGAGGGCCAAGCGGTCGGCATCGTTCACATCCTCGTATCCGGCCAGTCGTCCGAACACCGATTGCCGGAACAATCCGTCAAGCCGATGGAGCGTGTTCTTCCCGGTGCGGCTGTCTCGCAGCGCCTCCGACGCCAGATTGGACAGGCCGAGCACGTCATCAAGCTCGCGCATCACCAGCAGGCCACCGTCTGAACTGATCTGCGCACCACGGAACTCCAGACGCACACGGCGGTCGAAATCAACCCGATCTCCCCGCGCCAAGCCCGCACCCTCCAGGTGATCCATGAAACGCGCCCCTCGCAGCCGTCAACGCCATGATTTATATGCGAAATATCACGATTACGACAGCGAAATCAGCGACTTACTTGGAGAATGTGGGTTCATGACAGACGGGGCCGAGAGGTCGGGGCCGAGCTATTCGGGACCGATCCATCACGGCCGGTTCGCCAGTTCGCGCCGGGAAGCCGGGAGGATGCAGCCTTCCTGCTCGAAACGCAGCCGGGCACCACTTACACCGCTTCGCTGAAATATCAGGAAATCGTGCTGGTCAAGGATGCGATGGATGCCCTCGCCTACGCCGAGCAGCGCCGGGACATCGGCAGGATACCGGCGCTCGTTGCCTCTACCGGAGGCCTTCGCAGCTCCCTCGAAACTCACATTGTTTCTGATCTCGCCCGCCAGTCGGACAAAGAGACGGGCTTATATACCCGCTATGCTATCGCCTATGACGCCGACGAGGCAGGAGACCACGCGAGCGATGCATTGGCTGGCTGGTTCAGTGAAAGCCGCCGAGTGCATTGGGCAGTACGGCGGGAGAGACCGGCCGAGACAGACTGGACGCAATCGCTTGCCTCGCAGCAGGGGACCGAAATCAAGTTCCAGCAACAGCCGTCATCGCTATCCAGCTATACGATTGATTTCTAGCCGCCCTCCTCCGGGCTAGATGGCGGCATAAGCGGCGATCTTTCTCAATCGATCCGCCATCGCATGGGCGTCTAAATCCACGTCCGCGCCGGTCTCTTCAAGCTTGGCCTTCACATCCTCGGGAAGTTTCGTCCAAAGATCGGCGAGTTCGACACCAATCTCACCCCACAGGTCCGCCGCGTTGTTGAGAGCGGCGGCACCGGGATTCGCTGCATTACCTGACATGAAGGGCTTCTTTCTGCTTGTTAGAACGAGGGGCCGCCAAAGCTGTAGCTGCGGCTGGCCGAGGGCGCTTTCTTCTCTGCCTCGAAAGCTGCGTCGTCTTTCCGAAGGCGTTCCTCAAGTACCGCGTCGGCGACCATCTTGATCTGCTTCGACCAATAACCGGGGTCCATCTCATTCTTCGGATCAGCGCGGTCGATCAATTCGATAACGTCAGGCGTGAAATGCCGATAAGCACTCTGAAGAAGACGGTCTACCTCCTTCAGCTTTTCTGCAATGGCATTCAGCTTTTCAGCCGCTTCGTACTCATCGTATTTTTCTGGCATTTTCTGCCTCTTCTGGAGCCAAGCTCCATTTTGGACGTTCTAGCGTTTGATATCCTCGCCGCAGAACCACAAAACGTCAATATTTCGAGCTGCGCGCTTTGAACAGTTTGACATTCGAATGGAACGCGGCACCATTGTATAATTCGGGAGCCATAGGATGTCACTTGATCAGTTTTTAACGTTAGCACCAGTCATCGTAATCACGGCAACTTTCGGCTTTGTCGCCTTCATGGTGAACAAGCTGGTCAACAGCGGGTATGCAGCCAAAAAGCAGGAAAAGGGCAAGGCGGGCCAACAGCCAGTTCCACCGCCGATGGGAGAGGCCCGAGTAGTCGCGGAAATGTGGGATGTTATCCTCGTGGCCTTTTTGCTGGTCGCGGACGCCGTAATAATGGTCTACGCGCTCACGCTTGGGCCGTCTGATCCTCGCCAAGTCCACGGCTTGATGTGGACCACGGTCGCCTCGCTGGCGCTAGCCGCCTACGTAGTGTGGCGGGTGCACCTGATCGTCAACCGGACAAAGTAACCAACTGACATTCGCCTCGACCTACTCCACCGACATCGCAGTGCGGTGCGGTGCGGTGCGTCGGAGTGATTTATCTCGACATTAATTTTGTCATATGAGATCAATGTGTAATTTAGAAACCAGTCGAGGATTCCACCTTTGTCAGAGAACCCGAAGGAGCCAATTTCACGGTATCGGCTTTCGCTGATCATCTTCGTCAAGCCGATCCTCACCGCTTTAATCGGATTTGGCCTGCTGGTCTGGATATGGATAGGGCAGAAGGACACCCTTTATCGCCTTATGATCGATGTCGGCGGGCCAAACTTTACCAACTGGTACGCTGCCTTTTATCCGAAGCTGATTTTTTACGGCCGGATCGCAACCTCCCTCTTCTCGGTTTTCCTGTTTCTCGTGCTTTTCCAACGCCTCATCGTCTATCTTTCAACCGAGCTGCGCGTGTTTGACGATGCTGTGCTGTGGCGCACTGGTTTTATCCAGCGCAACGTTTTCACCATTGCCATGCCCGAAGTTATCGGCGCGAATTTCAAGCAGTCCGTCTTGGGCCGCCTGCTTGGTTATGGCTCGATCATGATCAGCTCTCGTGGCGATGACCAGATCGCGGCCCACATGATCAGCGGCGCTCCCGCAGCCTCGGCCGAGATCATGGCTCTCAAAGCCAAGGCGTAGTGCCTAGACCTTGACCACTCATCAGCGATCAATCCCGTCTATCGTGGCGTCCATACGCTGAGGAAATAGAGCACAAGTGATATCCCCACAGCCAGAACGATCACCCTGAGCGCTTCTTGCAGCCAACTCTTGCGATAGTACCGTGCACCGGCCTTCATCGTCTTAGAGATCAGCTCCTCGGTATTCCGATCAGCCATATCGTTTCATTCCATGCTTCCACAGTGCTACTCGTGCCAGAGTCGCATGCTTGCCGCACTTACAGACGAGATGCGGGGCAAGCTCCTCCAAGGGCTTATCGAGCGCGCGTTCAGGCAACTCCCTCAAAGGTTTCAGTACGACTCCGCAGCAGATGATTTGGAGATGCGTGTAGCCCTGATCCTTCATTGCACTTGAGACGGTTCCTGTATTCGCCATGGCTGTCATCACCGGTATATTGCCATTTCTTTTGTGCTTGACATCCTGCCCGCAAGCATGAAAATTGTCAATCAGAGAACAGCCCAAGGAGGCGAACAATGTCCGGAACCATGATTGTGATCGATGCAGATGGCCATCGCGACGAGCGTACCCTGAAAGCGGCTCCAAAGCTGGAAGAGCTTCAAAAGATGGTCGGCGGCTATATCCAGCTTGTGCCTTCCTTCAACCGGGTCGCCCATAGCAGCGGCATGCAGAAATGCGTCGTCCTTTGTAATGAGGATGGAAAAAACCTTGATATGCCGGTCAATCAAGAGGCCACTCGACTTTGGCAGTTATCGGCAGGCTCCCAGCGTATCTATGATGTTTTGGTCGGACCTATCGTGATCCTCTTCGGCGATCACGCCTTCATGGCCGAACTTTAGGGACAGGATCGAGATGACTGACATAGCGCCCTATCTCACGCGGCCCACGGCCATCGTCGGAACAACCGGCGCTGGAAAGACCTTTGCCGCAAAGGGAGCCGTAGAGACCCTGCTGAGAGAGAAGCACCGCGTCATCATTATCGATCCTACCGGTGTATGGTATGGGCTAAGGGCGGGGGCGAAAGGCTCGGTAAAAGGTGGCTATCCCGTTCTGATTTTCGGCGGTGAAAACGCCGACATAGAAATCACTCCCGACAGCGGGGACCATCTGGCATCGACGCTGGCCGTCCGTGACGTGCAGGCGATCATCGACGTGTCCGAGATGACCGGGAATGAAAAAACCCGCTTCCTCACCGACTTCCTTCACCGGCTCTACGCATCCAACAAAGCCGCTCTCCATCTGATTGTTGATGAAGCCGACGAGATTGCGCCACAAAATCCGATGCCCGACGAACGCCGCTTGTCGGGTGCGTTCGATAAGATCGTGCGGCGTGGCCGGGTTAGGGGCTTTCGGCCCCTCATGATCACCCAGCGCCCCGCCGTCTTGCATAAAAACGTGCTCTCGCAGATCGGTACGCTGATCGCGCTCAAGCTCACCAGTCCACAAGATCGGAAAGCCATTGAGGATTGGGTTCGCGGTAATGCCGATCTCGATCAGGCGCGTGCGGTCATGCAATCGCTGCCGTCCCTGAAACAAGGAGAAGGCTGGATTTGGTCACCAGAAAGCAATGTTTTGGAGCGCGTGCGGTTTCCCGCGATCAAGACCTTCGATTCCTCACGCACGCCGAACAGCGGCGAGAGCGTCGTTGCCCCCGCCCTCACTGATGTCGATGTCGCCGAATTGCGAGCAGCTATTGCCACGCTCTCTGAAACGCCTGCGCCATCCAAGGCCAAGCGCAGCTCGGCCGCTGATATCGAGGCGGCCGAAAAACGCGGTTATGAGCGAGGTCATGAAGCTGGATATGAGGCCGGTCTGGCGGCCGGTTGGCGACAGGCCATGGATCGCATCTCTGCCGCGATCTCCGCTATCGAAGCCCCCAAAACGACACTCAGCGTAGCGCCCTCACCCATGATCCTATCGGAAAAAGCTCCTCCGGCAGGCCGGAAGAAGGAGAAGGTTGTTCGAACTGATCAAGGGAACGGTCTGAAAGGTCCGCAGCAGATCGTATTGAATGCGTTGGCGTGGTGGAGCGCTGCCGGTAATGACGCGCCGACGAGGCCGATGCTGGCTGCGGTATGTGGATGGTCGATCCGTAGCGGCCACTTGAAAAATGTTCTAGGAGAGTGCCGCTCGTCTGGCCTACTGGATTATCCCTCAAAAGGCACTGTGGCACTCACCAAAGAGGGCCGGGCGCTTGCAACCGTGCCTAGCGGTAACTTGGAAGATCGGCTGCTCAATCTTCTGAATGGACCACAACGCTCGGTCTACTCCGCTTTACGGGGTAATGGCGCTCTCAGTCGCGCCGATCTGGCATCCGCTCTTGGCTGGTCTGCCGAGAGCGGGCATCTGAAAAACGTGCTCGGAAGTCTCCGAACTCTCGATGTCGTGCGATATCCGAAAACTGGCGAGGTAGACCTTACGGAATGGGTCAGGGGCGATGCGTGAGCAGCCTGTAATTCACTGGTCGAAGAAGCGTAGCCCCTTATCCGTCAGGTTGAGAGATCGAACACTGCCGGGCGTGATCACCGGATACGAGATTTCCGCCAACTCATGGTCAAGCAAGATTCGAAGCCTGCGCCACGGCAAGTCCAGCTCCTCGCCGCGAGCAATTAAGGTCAGATCCTCAAGCGCCTCACGCTTCTGCTCTTCGGACAGCGGCCGGGCTGTGTACCAATCGGCGTTGCCTGTCATCTACTTACCCGCCCGTCGAAGCTGGATTGGGCCATCCTCATCCGTCAGGATCAGTGTTGAGCCTTTTAGCTGCAATGTCGTGTCGGTCTGAAATCCGCCAGACGTATCGGCCACACCGCAAGAAAGCCGCATGCGCCAACGGTTGCTCCCATCGGAAATGAGTGACTTAATCGAGCAACCTGTATCTGGCCCTAGATCGACCGACAGGGCTTTAAAATTGATTTCAAACTCATCATCTTCGCTGCGCCAGATACCGGACAGTCCTGAATCAGCACTGGCCGTAGCTGAGAAAGCTGTGAGGATCAGTATCGAAAGGGCAGCGCCAGCGGTCCACGTTGATCTGCTCATTCTCATTTCCTTTTTAAAACAGTCTGATCTTCAAAAGTTGAACACTCTATGCTCCGCGAGCTGCACTGCCTTATCGAGCCGTAGATCGTAGACCTCCATAATCCGCTGCATATTCTTATCGTCATAGGCTGCGGCTACCTCGCGCGAGGACTGTTCCGGCGATACAAAGACCGGATAATCCTCATGATCGAAGGTGTCGCAGACGACGATCATGTGTGTTGCCCCCTGCGCCAGTCCGCGCTCGAACCACCCTTCAATGTCTGTTTTTGTCGCTGCCATGGCGCTATCTTTTGCCTCCTGCGGCTCGTTTCGTCCTTTTCGATCCCTTCAATGCCTTATCTATCCATGTTCTCAACTTGGTGGCGCTCGCCAGAACGTCCTCTGGCACAGCACTCCCCTTCTCGGCCGCAATCTTCTGCGCGAACTCTATTTGCTTATCGCTCGGCCGTGCGTTCGCCAACGCCGCATCGATCCAAGCCTTGAGTTTAGGGGCCGTTGCCAGCGCCGCCTCGGGAACGGTGCTATCCTGATCGGCCGCCAGTTTCCGGGCAAATTCGATCTGCTTCTCAGACGGCCGCGCATTAACGAGCGCCCCATCGATCCATTCGCGTAGCTTTCTGCTGTGCGACAATGCCTCATCGGGGATGCTAATCCCCTGCTCCGCAGCGAGCTTCCGAGCAAGTTCGAGCTGCTTTTCTGATGGTGTGAGCGCAATAATCGGGCCGGGTTGCCCGTTATTGTCCTCGCAAAGGACCTCGCACCCATCACGATAGCCGGTACACCCGAAATACGACCGTCCTTTTTTGCTCCGCGCCAAACGTAAAGGCTTGCCGCAACGCGGGCATGGATAAGAGGGAGTATCTGCTTCGAGCTTCCCCAGCTCTCCGTCGAGGCGTGTATTCAGATCATGCACAACGGGCACATACTGGCTCTTGCCGTCAGCAATGAGATCCAGTTGGGTTTCCAGCTCCTTTGTGAAATCATACTCGGCAAAACCGAAACGGCCGACGAGCTGGCGCACGATAGCTCTTCCCGCCGGCGTCGGAGCGAGAAAGCGTTTCTCGACCTTCACATACCCCTTTCCACAAATGTTCTGGACGATAGCTGCGAACGTGGACGGCCGTCCGATCCCCATCGCTTCCAGCTTTTTGATCAGGCTTGTCTCTGTGTAGCGAGCCGGAGGTTTGGTGACCTTCGGCACAACCTGGCCCCCGGTCGCTCTTACGCCCTGCCCGGCCTGCAGGACGGGCACCTTGCCCGACGAGGCCGCATTATCATCGTCTTCGTCATCGTCCTTGTCATCATCACTGGCAACGACCTTCCAGCCCGGCTTTACGAGAACCGCACTCTTTGCACGGAACTGGAAAGTCTCGGTGCCCTGACGCGCCGCGAGATCGAGCGTCACGCTGTTGTATTCCGCATCGGCGAGCTGTGAGGCAATCGCACGTCGCCATATGAGCCTATAGACTGCCTTCTCGTTATCGTTCTCGCCTGCGTCGAGAACTTCGGGATGTGTAGGCCGGATGGCTTCATGGGCCTCCTGCGCACCCTCCGGCAGCTTCCAGCGGCGTTTCTTTTCGGAGAGCGGCCATCCTCTTTGCTGCGCATAGGCCGCAATCAAGGCCATGCCATCATCCGAAAGGTTAGGATTATCGGTACGGTGATACGTTATATGGCCGTTCTCAAAGAGCTTTTGAGCGCAGGCCTGCGTGATGGCTGGCGGCAGCTTGAGGGTCGCCCCAGCGGCTTGCAAAAGGGCCGAAGTGGTGAAAGGCGCTCCCGGTGCCCTCATAGCTGGCTTCTGGTTTGAGGCAGAAACGGCGAAATCCCGGCAATTCGCCGCACGTTCAGCTAACCCTCTATCGAGGATATATTCGCTTTCCCCGGTCAGGAATGGTTTGGTTTGCCATTCGGCTGTCCATTCGCCATTGTCGAACTGGACCACGGCCGTGAAATGGTCCGTCACCTTGAAATTGTCGATCTCATCCTGCCGCTCGACAACGAGCCGTACGGCCGGAGACTGGCAGCGCCCGGCCGATAACGCCATGCCAGCGGCGTTGCTGATCGGATAGGAAACCCGGTAGCCAATCAGCCGGTCGGCTGCACGCCGTGCCTCTTGGGCATCGACAAGGCGCTTATCGATCTGGCGAGGAGACGACAGTGCGCCGCGAACGCCTGTCTCTGTGATTTCGTTGAAGGTCACACGCTTATAGCTGGTCAGACGCAGGTAATGGCGCAGGTGAGCGGAAATAGCTTCCCCTTCACGATCAGGGTCAGTCGCGAGATAGACCTCATGAGCCGAATCCGCCAAGCCCTTGAGCTTGCCAACCACGCTTTTCCCCCTATCGGAGAGCTGATATTCGAGCTTGTATGATCCCGGTTCTATTGCAATCTTGCCATTCGGCAGATCGGCTATATGGCCGACGCTAGCCTCAACAATCCAGCCGCCCCCTAATATCTGGCGGATTTTCGCAGCCTTCGTCGGGCTTTCAACAATCATGAGGTTGGCCAAAACGACCTCCGAGGATGGTGTTCAACAGAGAAGTTTGATATTGATTTGTCACTCTAAAATAATGTGTTTCTGATCGCAAGGAAGCTGGATAATGGCGCAAAATCAGAAGTCGGTGGGTTGGCTGGAAGTCGGAGTGGCGATGTTCTTCGTTCTCGCCATGCTGACGGTCATGTGGGTGGTGCTGCGCGCCCCTATTGGCTTTCTTTATCGCCATGCCCGGATCGCCGAGACGGGCGGCCTGTGGGGCTGGACCGCGTGGGGGCAATACTTCGCGGATGTTCTACCGCAGAACTATTCGGTGGAATCGATCTTCATCTCCTCAATCCCGTTCGGAGTTCTGTGCGCCGGTCTTATCATGGTGATCGGGCTGTTCATGCGCTACAAGGTCGAAAAGGACCACATCATCAGCCATATCCGGCCGGATAAGCCCATGGAATGGCGTGATCTGATGCTGCGCGTTGCTCCGCGCTATCCGCACAATGAGTTTTTCGTGCGTTTTCCGATGTATCGTTATTCAGCCTCAGACGGGCCTGCCTCCCAGCCGATGTCGGCGCTTGAGCTGCTCTACGCGGCGGGAGCTGTCAGCTTCGCCTCTGATACATCCAATGCAGATGCGGAAGAGACCAAGCCAGCCCAAAGGCGTCCTCTGAAAGAAGATGATACCGGTGAAATGCGCATCGATCTGGATAAGGTTCGAGCCGCATTGGAAGCGCCGTTCGGACCTCTCAACCCGTTTGTCGGCATCGCCGAGATGAAGAACGTCACCGATGTAACGAACGCGGTCAACGACCTGTCGTGGTATACGGCAACGATCCTCTATGCCGCTCTCGTGCGAGTGAACGCGCTCCACGATCCTGATGTCGAGCTTAAAGACGTGGTGGACCAGTCGGAGGAATATCTGCGGGATGTGTGGCGCTGCATCAATGCGGAGAAGCGCAAGCTGGGAGACCGACTGGTCATTGGACCCTACGACTACCCCGACCCTACAAAGAAAGAATCCCCGAAAAAGAAGTCGAAAAAGGGCGAGGCGTCTGCCGAGGCCTCGAAGCAAACCAAGGACACCATCCTGCTCAAAGACCATCTCGCAAAGGTAGGACCAACCTTCAAAACAACGCAGAAGGCGCGGGAGGAGCTGGTAAAGCTACTGGTCAATCCCGCAAAGGGACTCGATCCCAAGAAGCCGGTTAAGGTGCTGGAGCAAATCTGCAAGAGCCATGGATACGTTTTCGGGCTGCTGGCGTCATCGATGACAGATGGCAGAGATGGCATTACGCTTGAAGGTGCTCGCGCCTCCGGCGTCTTTGCACCGAACACCTTCCTATGGCTTCGGTTCGTTGATCGCCAACTCTGGCGCTTTCTGAATTATGTGGGGATGCAGACCCCCTGCCCGGAGGCCGCTGGCATGTACGATCACTGGCAGACCGAGCTTGCCTTGAAAGCGCCTCGCATGGAACCCGAGATCGCCGATACGACGATTACGGCTGTCGTCAATGAGGCGCGAAAACAGTCCCCGCGCTCGATGACGGCCCGCAATTTCGAGGAAATGCGCCAGCGGATCGAGACAAGTACGATTGAAGCAATGGAGCAGATGCAGGCGGCCTCGAAGGCGTGGAATGATGAAAGCATGCCGGTACCGTCCCTCGCCCCAAGAGAGCAATCTTGATGCGGTGATCTTCACACTTCCGTTTTCCACCCTGCCACCGGCTGGGCGAAGAGAAGCGAAGCAACCGCAGGCCGGAACGCGCTTACCCATAGCGCCGTAGTGCAGGCCGGAGGTTGTGGAAAACGGAACGGCAGAACTGCCGTTCGATGATCAACATCAGCAAACCCGCTAAATCCCCTTCGAGTAACGACAGGAAATGCAGCCTTGCCACCGCCCACCATCCAGACAAACAATGCTGGCGGCTATGCAGACCATCTCGGAGTATGGCTTTTAGCGCTGTTGGCTCTTTTTGTGCTGATGGCAGCCTTGCCGTATGTCATCCGCTTCTGCTCATATATATTCTGGCTATTCTCCCCCAGCGGGAGGGCACTAGCGGCCCGTCATGAGGCCGGTCATGCGCTCGTCGCCGTTTTGCTTGATCGAGACTTTACTGCGGCTCGTGTTAGTCTTTCTCGAAAATTCGGGGGCGCGTACGTTCGATTTCTCCCACCTACATGTGGCCCGCAAAACGATGTCGGCTACGTGAGGCGAACATTTATCAGCATAATCACTACTGACTTGGCCGGTGTGATCGCGGAACGAAGATGGAAGGATCGGGCGTCTATCCTTGCTAGATTTAGAACCCAAAAGGATTGGTTCGAAGCCGAACATTTAGCGTTTGTCTTTCAAGCAATCGAGCACAACCCTTTGATTCTGGATGAAATCATTTCGGCTCTGCAAAGCGATATGGCTAATCCCTCTTGGGAAGCTGCGATATTGGAAGCAGCGAATCTCCTTATTCGATCACCAAAAAAAGGGGTTGATCCGAAGTTGTTTTGCGAAATTGTGAAACGCAATACCTTGGAACTCCCGCAGATCAGTAAACATTTGGCAAATTCCGGTTCCATAGATAAGGCGAATAATTCAGCACTCGTCAAAGCGTCCTAACTTACTCAATCATCCCCTTACCTGCCGAAACTTCGACTACTGTCGGGCGTTTGGATGGGGAGGAAAAAGCCAATGGTACGCTCTCGTACAATCGAGCCATCGGCGCTGAAACCAATGGAAGCCGAAGCAGTCACGGAGCTGCCGAGAGGCCCACAATGGTTCTACGAGCCGAAGTATGACGGGTTCCGGTGCATCGCCTACGGGAACGGAAAAGGGGTCGATCTTCGATCCAAGGTACAAAAGCCCCTCGCCCGTTACTTTCCCGAGGTAGCCGCAGGCCTCGCCGATCTCGCAAGCCAGACATTTGTGCTCGATGGCGAGCTGGTGATTGCAGGAGAGCCATTCGAGACACTACAGCTACGGCTTCATCCGGCTGAATCTCGCATTGCAAAGCTTTCGCGCGAATATCCGGCCCGACTGATAGCGTTCGACCTCCTGATGCTCGACGGCCGCCCTTACATAGATCAGCCATTGGGAGAACGGCGAGAGGCCTTGGAAGCGTTCGCGAAGAACGTTGGACGGACATCATGGCTCACGATCTCCAAAGGCACACGGTCACTTCGCACCGCAGAAAGCTGGCTCGGCAAGCATGAGATCGAGGGGATCATGGCAAAAAGGCTGGATCTGACCTACAAGCCCGGCAAACGCGCGATGCGCAAGTTCAAGCTCTGGACGACAGTTGATTGTGTCGTCGGCGGCCTCTACTGGCAACGAGGATCACGCGCAGTCGATTCACTGCTACTCGGACTGTATGATGATGACGGACAGCTCAACTATGTTGGACATGCCCGCGTCGATCAGAAGGACAGCCGCGAGATGGGTGAGTTGCTACAGCCACTCATAGGCGGACAAGGATTTTCCGGCCGCTCGCCGGGAGGCAAGAACCGATGGACCGGCAAGGAGCAATCGGTTGTGCCGCTGCTGCCCAAGCTGGTGGCGGAAGTGAGCGCAGATCGCATCACAGGGCAGCATTTCCGGCATGGGGCGCGCATCTTGCGGTTCCGCGACGACAAGCGCCCACGCGACTGCACTATGGATCAACTACCAGAAACTTAGGTATCTCCAGCCAGCGCCTTCACAAGGCTGACAATTCGCCTGCGAAGGCTTTCATCCTTCACATGACAAAACGCCCGATTGAGAGCGATGCCTTCGGTGGAGCTGACAAACTCCATGAGCTGCCTTCTCTCGGTATCGACCTCGCCGCCCGGCTCTCCAACAGTATCCGACAAGTCGTCAAAGAAAAATGAGACAGGAACTTGCAGCAGATCGGCGATGGCTTGCAGGCGACTTGCGCCCACACGGTTCGTGCCTTTCTCGTACTTCTGTACCTGCTGGAATGTGATACCGAGACCTTCGGCAAGCGTTACCTGACTCATGCCGCGTAGCTGGCGCTGCATCCTGATCCGGCTTCCAACATGAATATCGGTCGGATTCGGTTTCTTGGCGGATGTCGGATGCAGGTACATGGTTACTCCTTCGGCAGCTAATATGATTCTCCCGGCTCTCGTGCTTATCCCATCGACCTCAGTCCAAAATAGGGGCGAAGAGCATGAGTAGTCCGACGAGCGCTAGGGGGCCTCCCGGAAAAGCCAGAACCTTGTTAAGTGCTTCATTAAGTCTTTCTCGGCGCTCGAAGTCCTTTTTTTCCTCGTATGAGTCGAAGATTAGAACTCCTGATGAATTAGTTCGTTCGAAACGCTCTCTATCAATACGATTGTGTTGACGGGTTGCCGTGACAATACCCCATCCCCATACTCCAATGATGATTACGCCAAGAAAGAACATGCTTCAAAACACCTAATACACCAACTCACTCCCCTGCCCTGCCATAAAGCGAGAGCAACTGTGCGGTGGCTGCATCGAACCGGGCTTGCATCTGCGCGGCCGAGGACGATGCCGCCCGGACGTCGAGAGCGCTTTGTCGAGCGATGTCGATCACGATTGAACGCAGCTCTTTATCCGCGTTGGCAACGCCGGACCCCTCGCCTGACAGATAATTGCCGAAGCCTCCTGCAAGCGACGCAGCAGGATCGCTATCGCCGGTACTGATCGGGGTTTCGGCGGGAGATGTTCCCGGCGTGCAGGAATTGGGAAGAGACTGCGAACGCCCGGTTCGAGCGGCGGCATTGCCGACCACTGGAACGCGCTCTTTCAGATACCGCTCCGGGTTCACATAGAACCACGTGTTCGGCGAAGCTGACGCGAGCGATTGCGACGTGGCATAGCCGTTTGGATCGCGCTTGCCGCCACCCACCGGGAAAGCGCAATCATTCGTATCCTGTCCCACGATGCACTTCGTCGATGTGACGGCGCTTTTTGGAACCTGAACCTCAAAATGAAGGTGCGGTTTTCCTGCTGCCCTCTTGTCGCCGATCTTGCCGATCTCTTCACCGGCCTTCACGTCACGAGATTCCGGCATCGAGCTAGAATGCAGGTACAGGGTTCGGAACTGGCTACCATCGACCCGGAGACCCATGCTGCCGACGCCGAGCTTGCCGTCATGCGCGGCATAGAGCGGCTGGCCCATAGAAGCGCCGCCCTGCGCGCCCTGCGGGTAGATATCCGCGCCACGGTGCCAACCGTTATTTCCGCCCGAGACACCCGGTCGATTGAACGCGCCATATTCCGAAAAGATCACCGGGCTTTGAACGGGCTGAGCCACCAAGCAGGAGCCACCGGTTGCGTTGCTGCCATCCGGGCTGCATTGTTGGTTGACCTGATTTTCCGCAACATAGGTTCCGGCGCAGGTGCCGTTTCCATCCACGGCGTCCGAGCCAGTACCGCGATTGGTGCAGTCGCCGCCACTTGTAAGCCAATAGCGCATACCGCCCGCACCTACGAGATGGGAGCCAGCTATCAGGCCAGCGCGCGTAACCTGCACGCCGCCAATGGTCTGGCCGATATATTGCTGCCAGTTGCCGAGATAGCCGAGGTTCTTTTCGCCATAGGACAGAAATGCATCATCCTGCGCCGTGGGGTTATTTAGGTAATCCTCAAGGGAATTGACGCCGTTCTTACCCGTCCAGCTCCCGTCCCGGTTCATATAGCCTGCATCAATCAATGCTGGCTTGCCCATCTGATAGGCCCCATAGAAGCCGTTACCGGTATTGGTCTGGTAATTGCCGGAACCTTCGGACATGCGGATGTTCCGCAGGAAATCCGCGCAGTTGGTCGCCGTCTGTTGCGCTTGGCGCGCAAGGGTGAAAGACGTGGACGCAAGCAGGCCAGCCGATGTAACGGCAATCAGGGCGGCCGTGCCTATGCCGTACCAGCGCGTTCTCATGGGAGCACGACCTTCTTGCCGCAAATCGTCAGTTCGTCGCCTTTGGTTTCGACCTTGTTGATTTCACCGCAGGCCTCGAACGGCTTGCCGCTGGCTTCCACACGATAACCGGATGAAAGCCGGTCAATGCGCCACGTGCAAGAATTGGGAACGCAGCTTGCTCCTCTGAGCGAGGACACGAGAAAAACCTTCCCGCTGATGGTGATCAGCCCGTAGGCGAAGCCATAGGAGCCGAACTCCTGTTTTGCCTCCTCGGCCCACTCGTCCACGAGGATATTCCCGATTGCGTTCTTGGGATCGCGCCACTCGTCCGGCTCATAGGTTTCAGTCAAGGTCAACGACTTGGCCCAAGCTGCACCGGTAAATACGGAGCTGCCGACCGCGACAGCGGCGGCAAGGGCTATGAACTTGCGCAATGCGGGCATGAATCGGCCTCCCCGTCACACGGCTTGGATATTCCGATCTTTGTGCCAGATGCACGAGAGAAAGACAATAATTTGTCACGCAAAAATACTGTGAAACCATCATGGAGTTTGATATGTCTCTCGAAACTGTTTCTCGAAACTGTTTCTCGAAATTGCTAGCGCATTGCAGCAGATCATACGGAAGCGATGGAAGGATCGAAAAACGCATGAAAGCCTTTCGAAAGTGGACCGGAGCCATGCTGTTCCTTCTGACGATTCATGGAGCCGTACATGCGCAGGAAACCAGATCGGGATCTGATCTGGTGGCTCCACCGCCCCCCGTGGTCCTGAAACCGGGAGGCGACGGGAACGTCTCTCAGTATGAATATGCGCCAGAGCAACAGCCAACATGGCAGTATGCCGCCCCCGGATCGGCTGAGGATGCGTGCTCAGCCGAGAACGCGCTTTTGCGGGATCAGGTGCGGGATTTACAGTCGCAAACCATGCAGTTGCAGGCCGAGATAGCCAACCTCAAAGCACGCAATCAGGCTTTGCAGAAAGCCGCCAGTGCGAACCAGTGAGATAGTCGATGACTGACCTTACCCAAATCATCATCAACATATTCTCGTTCAACTCCATCGTCTTCTCGATCATGATCCTTTCGATCACGCTCTTTGGGGTGATTGTCGGGGGTATGGGGTTGATCGAAGGTTATGCATACACCACCGGCAATTCACGGTTCTCCACCCGTCAGGCGAGCTTTTCCGGCGCGTTGATGAAGCTGGCCATCGGAAGTGCTGCTGCTGTTGGTGCGGTGATTTTCTATCAGATCGGTGGAACTTTCTCGCTGGGGCAGAATGAGACGACGAGAAACGTTCTCGACTATGCGCAGAATGGCTCGATCTCCGGCACCTATTGCCAGCAGTTTCATTATTCCGTGACCATTATCTGGATGTTGATCGGGACCGTTGCCTTGTTCAATGCAGCCCGTACTGCCTATAGGAAATCGAACGGTGAAATGATCACATGGGGCCAGCCGATCCTCTACCTGCTCGGCGGGATTATGTGCTATTTCGTCAACGATATCACGTCGATGGCCGCAAACACAATCGGGCTGCAAGTAGGCCTCGACAACCTCTGCAAAGCCTTCGGGATGGCCGGAGCCGGTTAAACCAGAGGGGACGCAAGCGCCCCCTCCCCTCGTCAGTCCACATGTAAGGGCTTCATCGGAACACCGTCATCACCTACGCCTGCGGCGTCCAGCAGGACCTCAATGGTGCGGTCATATGGAAGTCGCAAGTGCTGGGACAGCCGAACCATCCTGTTATAGTCGCGGATCGATAGACGGGCACTGAGCTGCTTGGAGGGGCCTTTAGCCTGAAACTTCTTGGCGACCTCCAGCGGCGTTTGCCGTATCGTATCATTCCTTTCCTCGGCCGCCTTCCGCAGTGCTCGTTCAGCGGCCGGGTCGTCGTCCACTGGCTGTGGCGCAAGCTGGGCGGCGGCTTCCAGCTTCTTGTTGATGTCGTCCATATCCTGCGGAACACGAGCGGATTTTTTCGCGGCTCCGAACCCAAATGTATTGCCGGTCATGCTGCCTGCTCCTTCTTACGCGCCTGAATCTCCATAACGGCCTCGATCATTTCAGCGGCGAGCAGATCGGCGTTGATAATTGCCTTATCGATGCCGTTGTATTCTTCGGGGTCCAATTCTGAGAGTGTCGTTCCCACCATCATTGCTTTGTAAGCCGAGCGCTCGTGGAGATGTGTCTTGAAGGCCGGAATGTCATTTTCCTCGACCTCATCACGAATCTTTCGCTCCACGCGGGTGACAAAATTCGGGGTCGTGCGCGCCCAAAGAACGCGGCGTTCGATTGGACGACCAAGGGTTTCTTCGTCGGTCGCAATGTAGGCAAATGCTGCTGCCGCAAGACGTGCATCTTCCGGGCTTGGCTGCATCGGGATGATAACCAGATCAGCCTTGCTGATGATGGGGGTGCGCATGTCCGAAGTAAAACCGGCCATGTCGATGAATACCCATGTCGAGCGTGCCGTTTCCTCGCGAATGAGACGATGAATATTGGCGCTGTTGGTTTCTTCCACGACACGGATAGCCGAATTGACGGCCTTCTCTCGCCAATTCGCAATCGTGCGCTGAGGGTCGGTATCAATAATTGAGACAGTTGCATTCCGGCGTGCGAGCGCATCGCCGAGCGTGATTAGCGCAGTGCTCTTCGCGGAACCACCTTTTGAATTGAAAGCTGCGATGATTGGCATGGCCATCCCCTCTAAAAGTGCAAATATGTCGCCTTATACCATCGCAAGCTCGCACATGCAAGCGCCTGCCTGCACTATCCATCACATGCCTGTAACTGCATTTGTATGCCTTCCCATGCTTTCAATAGCATTCGCTAGCTATCACATGCAGTTGTTAGCTATCGTATGCATGCGCTGTGTATCTCTGGATGTCATTTGCTAGCGTTTGCTAGCACGCTGAAGGCGCATCGAATCGACCGCCATAGATGCCCGCTGACAGCAAAGAAAAGCCTCGGATGAGGAATTGATCATCCGAGGCGTAAATCGGCTCTCTACGGCCTCCTATGGCCGTTTTAGCATTTTACCGTTTCTTTCTGTTCCGGTGCTTCTCCCAAACCCGGCTTTCAGAAATGATCTCAGATCGAGCCTGCTTCACCTTTTCAGTCCAGAGCATGTAATCCTCCGGAAGGCCGAAAAGGCGACGGTAATCGGCGGCCGTGATCCCATAGTGACGCAAGCTGCGGGTCATGACCTGAAAGCGACCACCGTCCAGCATCGAGACAACATAATCCTCGGTGCTCGCATTCTCGACGGAAACAAGCGGCTTCATGCGCGGCTTAGTCTCCATGCCATCCATCTGCTTCAACAGGCCTTCAAACTCCATGAGCATATAGCCCATGTGAGATAGAAGCGCCTGATATTCCGGTAAGACCAATGGAGTGTCGGGAGGGGAGGGGAGTTCGTTAGATTCTCGCGCAGCAATACGGCTCTCATGCTGTTCCAACTTGGCGACGAGCGCCTGATCGGCTTGAATGAGATTTGCGAACACAGACAGATCTTCCCTCAGAGCGAGCAGAGCATCCGCCATCCTCTGGCGAGTGCGCTGCTCAGCTCTCCTATCGCTTCCGGGCTTCGGACGAGTTTTTCGCTTAGAGCTGACGGTCTCCCCGGCAGCCATCTTCTCGGCACGCTTAGCTTCCGCTTTCTGCGAACGCTTAACGCGGGCACGCTCCTTGCGCTCTTTAACCTTCATGCCGAAGGAAGCCACACGAGCACGGCTCGTATCATTTGAGTCAGCGGACAAGTTATGCCCCATCTGGCCGGTAAGCGTCATTGGTGTTGCAGTCATCGGCTCGGTTAATTTCATCGAGTGCGGGTCCTTCTCTCGCACCCAAACAGGTACAGGTGTAATTTTGTTGCATGATGCGGCTCTCCATCCCCTTGGGGTTGTTTGTTATCGTTGTTCATTGCTTGAAAATAAGCTCCGCAGCTCATCTCTCACGAAATCTCCCAATGGAGCCACGGTCTCATAGAAGCGGCCAGTAACAGCCTGCCACGCCCGATAGCGCATGGCGAAAACGGTCATGAACAAGGGGGCCGAAAGGAGAAGGCCGCCGATGAACATCATGACCGACCCACGAAAGGCGCTGTAAAGCGCTGCGGCGGATACCAGAACGCAGGCGATCACAAACATCATGGTTGCCTGCCGGAGGAAATAATCACGCCTTTTCTCGGGCGAGTAGTGCAGGGTAGGCGCGTTCGCCTGCGCCAATGTGTTCAGAGTAATCACCGTCCCGCATTCAGGATGCGAACAACGGCGGCTCATAGGATCGTCAGCTACGGGTAACAGAACGCCGTCCCTGCCATGGAGCTGGCAATCGGGGCAGGCGGGGCGATCCGTTTTGAAAGCTTCGAGCGCCAGCTTGAGCGAATCAACGTGCTGGCGCTTTACCGGATTATTTGGTGCGAGAAAGCGGGCAAAACGATAAGTCCTGCGACCGGCGCGACGAATCCAGCCGTCCTTAGTTACATAGATTTCATCGGCCTCGTCGGCTTTTTCCGCGCGTTTGCGCCGGAGAGGATTCCACATTGTCATCTCGCCAGCTTATGAATGTGAAAGCGCACTATTGCAGAACAATCAATTCACTCCAAGTGTCGAGGCGGGAACCATCTAAAATTTCCTCGGGAGGAATGGTCCAATTAGCCGTCTCACCCGCATTGGAGATCGTGAGATTCAAGCCATTCGCGCTGAGAGAGAGCGTATTCCGGTCCCCGAGCGCATTGACGAACTCCGTCGAAACTGAGGGATCGTCAGGCTGTACATCGAATGTCAGCCCTTCGGTGCTTATAGCCCCGGCCTGCCTGCCCCAAAGAGAGAATAGGGTCTTAACCGGCTGAGGTGCAAAGGAATCATTCACCAAGGATATCAACCGTGGTGGCAGTGGTTCCCATTCAAGAAGCGGGCTAACGGCCGCCATCGCGCTATCCCTTCGTGTCGCAAAAGTCATCTAAACCCCTTATAGCATAATACTTTTCTAAAGCGTTCACAAGGCATGCAATATTGCTATTGCATGCGCATGCTATCTATATCATGCGCATGATCACAACAGCGTGTGCAAGGCTATACAATCAATCGCTGTACGTGTAATGCTTTTGGGTGATATAAATAGCTTGCAAATTGAACGAACGACATAGAAAAGATAGCGACACGAAATGCGATTTAAGAGCACGTTGGGGTTGAATACGGCGTAAGTCGTAGCATTGGAGGGATGATGGCTCGACGGCCGAAAGCAACGGCGGACGAGACAAACGTTCGAGAGGGGTTTGAGAATTTCACCCTGAGATTGCCTGTTGGGCAATCAGAGAGGATGACGCGATTTACAACCCGTCATCGACTATCCGTGGGTGAACTCTTCACGTTCGGACTGAACGTGGCGAATGTGAAGCCTGACGGATCAGATCGGCGTATGATCGACTACGCGCGGTTGAATAACGAGTTATCGAACGGGGAGGGGGGTGTAATCGCTCATTCAGGGCGCTTCACGCTCACCGAAGCAAATCGGATACGAACGTTCCGCACTCTACACAATCTGTCGATGCCGTATCTTCTCGTGTATCTGATGAACGAAATCGACATAGGCCCTGCTGGAGAAGGCCGTCTCTGGATCGATTTCGAGACGATGACGATCATTCAAAGAGGCACTGACGCGGAAGTGCGCCGCCTACGCAACGGTTAGGCTGTGCGCACCATGCGAGCCTCAAAAGCTGCACGCCTAACGCTCTTGGGCGCATCCAGCTTCGGCAGCATGGACTGTGACGGCATATAGATCAGACCCGCATCCTCAATCACGTTATTCGACCGCATCCGACCGGCGAACTGGATAAGACCGGCTCGACCATGCTGGGCGAGATCGTCACGGATCAAGAGCAGGATTTTGCGGACGGTTGAACCTTTCAGTTTGGCGGTAGCGAATACTTCCCCTTCACCGTCAATCGCAATTGCGATTTCTACGTCAGGCTGGGGCCTGTCCGCCCTGACGATTTCGATACCATCGAGGACATCGGCCGGGCATGTGAACCGGATTGGCATTGTGTTGAGCTTAACGATACGCCGACCCTCGACGTTCTCCGCTCCCATGTTCTTGTGGACTACCATTCGGTTATCCTGCTCAACGATCAAATTGCCTTTCATCATAACCCTCACTTTCGAAGGCTGTAAGATGGTCTGGACTCGTCAGTCTTATCAATCTTTCCGGCCTCAATAAGATCGGCCATAGCGTCTCGAACCCGTTGCCCTGCCCGCTTGCGGTCAATGCCGAAAAGCTCCGCAAATGTCTCAGCAAAAACAGCCGATCTTGCTGCCCCGCCGTCCGACAAGAGATGCACAATCATATCCGCATCACGCCTGCGTTGGGAATTGGGATTCTTCCCGTCACGATAATCACCTTTAACACGCTCAAAAATTGCTTTCGCCTTTTCAAGCTCATGCGCTTCGCCGGTGTGCTTTACCGATTTTGCTGCCATTCTTTCCTGCCATACCAATGTTAAAAACACATGATGGCGAGCATACAAATCGCTGCATAGAATGGCAATGAGAAATGCTCCTATATGCGGCGATTAGGAGGTATTTGGCCCCCCATTATATCGCCCATTCTTGATTCCATTCAGCGGCCTTGGACTATCAATATTCCCCGACTTAGACGGCGCTGGGGCTACCATTTTTCCGTGACTGCTCTCAGCCTTTGATGCACCAAGCTCAAGCTTAAATGCGGCAGCTTTTGCGAGCGCTGATGCGAGCTTCATAACCGATTTTGGAGAGACAGCAGCAACGCTTTCACTACTGGGCTTAACAGGCAATGAGCCTCTGGCTTTACTCCTATTGCCGTATGCGACATGCGCAGTGGTCGCAGCCCTATGGCCCATCGCTCCGGCAACCTCGCCACGGGCATAATCAAGCGTTTTCTTTGCGTCGGCAGAAAACTGATGTCTCGCCTCATAAATACGAGTTCGAGACTGACCCTTGGTGATCGATCCAGCGGCCTTCAATTGTTTCTTTGCGTTATTGAAAGCGCGCCTGATATTCCCCCCGATCCGCTCCCAATCCGCGCCCATTAGATCGTTCAAGAGGCGGCGAATTGACTGAATCTGCTCCTGCGTCAAAATCTCCCAATTTATAATCAATTCGCGGTAAGGACCGTTGCCCGAAATTCCCGGTCGATACTTAGCGTTTTGAACGCGCAGAACATCCCCGTGAAGTTCTGCGCGCGCCCATTCGCACGGCCTTAATCCTACTATTGGACCCGCAATCAGCATGTCCGCAGCGATGCGTTTATTGCGCCCTTTTGGCGTGTTTCTTAACGCATCAACTAGACGCTTGGCCAGCGGTTGCGGCAGCTTCTTTGGAGGTCGTTTTGTTTTCAGTGGTGTGGGCTTGGTAGCGGCGAATAATCGAGTGAATAGCTCTGCTTCCTCGGAGCCATGATGCACGCCAATCCACCACTTGATTGCCGCGCGTAGGAAACGCCAACTCGACGCTGATAATTGACGACCACTGGCTGTCAAGACGCGGACGTATTCCGTCGCACTCGGAGAAACATTTTCCTCCGCTAGAACCCGGTCAAAACGCAGGCCAGCACGACGGTATGCGCGTTCTGTCCTAACTGCGAGTTCCATTCTATCCCCTACGTTTACGTATCGATGCAATAATGCACATATCATCCACAAGGCGGTTAATGCAAGCGCTGTTCGTTCATTGCGCGTGCAATATCATTATTGCATGTGGCTTTTTCGCGCTTTTCATTTTGAAAAATTGTGTGCATAACAATGTGTAATGCAGCTCATGGAGAGGTTTGAGAAATGCGATTTTCAGCAGCTATCGCTTTACTGGCGCTGGCACTTGCCGGATGCCAGACCACCGGGCAAACCAGCACAGATTCGTTCGTGAAGAAGACACTGGAAGAGAACCGCACGACACTTTCGGTTCCCAAGGTCGCCCCTCCCTCCGAAGAATACCCGCCTGCACCGGCAGACACCGCCAATTCCTGATGGGGCAGCTACATGGCTGACCGTCTGGTAACGGTCGCGGTCGATATCGGTTCACTCAGCACAAAGGCGATGGTAAGTGGAAAAGGTCACGCGCGGCGTGTCACGTTTCCAACCCGAATATCGCTGGGTGAGAGAGCACATAGCAGCGGCAGCGAATTGCCCTGTTATGTGGTTATCGGTGACGATATCGCCCGCGTCGGAGATCGATCAGAATATCGCGGTTTTGTGACGGGCGAGCTTGCCGGGGCATTGTCACCGCAGGAGAAGTTAGGCGCACTTCTATCCGCCGCCTTTTCCAAACTAGGCGAGCCTCAATGCGACGTTCTGATGGTGAATGTTTCAGAGCCAACGCTTACCCCATTTGCCGACAGCGTGCGGTATGCTCTTGAGACAGCCCGACCTCGTGCTAGCAACGTGATAAGCGCTGGCCGTATTGGGGTAATGGGGTCTGCAACAGCGCTTGCAGCGGATGTCCTTTTGGATATGCGTGGGGAGCCTGACGACAAATCGGTGCCCCCCGACGGTTTTCTGGCGTGTGTCGATTGTGGGGCGCGTGAATGGCGATATGCGCGTCTGAACTTATCAAAAGGATATCCTCTGCCAGAGGCTTCCGTCGCAGCAGATTTTTATGTCGAGCGCGCAGCCATCAGTGCCATTGAGGAACAGTTTGAAGAACCGGTAGTGGGCGTTTCGGAGACGATGGGATCACGTACCACCTTAGTCAGTGGAATCGAGCGTGACGTGACTGGTCTCATTGATGCCGCCCGCCATAAGGCATGGCGAGAGTTCGGGGCTTCATTCGTACAAAAAGCGCTCGGCGAGGAATGCAAACGTATCTATGCCGGAGGCGGACATGCGACGGCGCTTTCGACAGGAATGATTTCTAAGAAACACATTGATACGCGCGTTGCGAAACAATGTGAAATGAGTATAGTGCGAGGACTTCTCAAAAGCGGGAATCGTTGGGGCAGAGTAGTGGACTGATGGCGGCCGAGCAGGACAGCGAACCAATCGTGGTGACGATCTCTCCGGGTTATCTCGGTGAAACACTCCACGATTATGTCATGGGGCTTCCGCCTCTGCTGAGAGGCACAGAGATCGCGCGGCTGGCATTCGCCGGGTACAAGCGAGAGCATGCAAACGCACAGCGCCGTAAGAAGCCGAGCTTCGTCGCCGGTTCGGCGGTTATCGAGATGGTCGGAAGGAAGATTAAATGGGTCGGTTAGGCATTGTGATGGCGCTGGCGGCGAGCATTTCGGCGACGGCCTTGTCAGCAGCCAGAGCACAAGAAGAACAGTCGCCGGTTCGGCAGAACGTCTACTCCAACGTGCCGAATGCCGGAGCTGCGGCTTATCCCGCATATCCCGCTTATCCTACCTATCCGCCCGTCTACCCCGGATACCCGCCGATGGGCTATCCGCCCGTCTATCCCGGTTATCCTCCGATGGGCTACCCACCGGGCTATCCGCAGATGGATCAGGGGCCAACTGCACTTGGTCCCGGCATGCCGGGTCAAAGTGTTGTTCGCGATCCTTCTACCGGAGAAATGATCACCGCAGGGCAGGGGGCAGACAAACGGATCGAGGTTGATCCGGCGGTCAATCTTCGCGGTCAAACGCCGACATGGCGAGGGCCGCAGGTGCCTCCCGGTTCCGGTCTGGCGGGCCAAGGTCCAGCGCGTGACGAACTGGTGGAAAGGACGGCACGCACGGCCGGAATAAGGGATGGCTATGCGCAGGAAGCCGAGCGGATCAATGCGGCGCTCCTAAAACAGAGTGCATGGCTCGATAGCACGTATCCATTCGCACAGCTTATGATCAACAAGTATGTTGTGCCGCCTGTGGTGGTACTTACCGGAGATCGCGTCGAGAGAAACGGGCCGAATGTTCTCGACCTTACGCTCGGTAGGTTCGAGATCTATTCGCAGGCCCGGCTTACTGCACAACCCCCATCATGGCGCACCTATCTGCATATGCAGTCCGATCCCTACAACGGCATCGCCCTGCGGCCCCGCACTGAAAAGGATCAGAAGGTGTGGGACGGCTCTTACAAGAGCGGTCAGGCTGTTGGGATCAAGGAGGCGCGGGCTTATTTCGAGGAAGCCGAGCGCCGCATGCGCCGCGATTTTGAAGGAATGGTGCGCTTTCACGATCTAGCTCGGAAAGGCGCAATATCCCTTCCACAGACTGTTATGAACGGTAAGGCGCTCGTTGTGAGCCGGGACGGTCAGGTCGCTTTGCGCGGCTTGAAGCGCATTCAGCTCACCGTGTCACCCCGTTTCAAAGCTGGAGCTGGCGCAGATGCCTTCCCGGTGGGTTCGGCTGATGTGACAGTTCGGGGACTGGCACAAGCACCCCGAGCAACCAAATCATCGACCAAATAGGGGACCGGACATGGACCAGTATAATCCTGACGTTTCTCCTCTGGGCCTGTGGACTGGTGCACGTGACTTGTCGCAGGCCTACCGGATGACGGAATCGTCAGAGGACATCATGCGGGTCCTCGCCTATGCGGCCAAAAAGGGCTGTCAGGATGTGATCTTCCAGACTGGTTTGCCCATCATGATGAACCTGCGCGGTTCTTACATCGCGCTGACAGAGTGGACTTACGACAACTCCGATTTCATTCGAGCCGCAAAGCAGATCACGGGCGGCGGCGGTGATATCGAAATTCGCCTTGCAGGAGGCCGCGCGTTCAACAGGCGCATTGATGTCCGCGACCGCAGTGATCGAGACGAATATGGTGAGCCGAAGGTCTATCGCTTTCGCGTGAACGTCTCGGCTTGCTCTTATGGTGCCGGACAAGGCGGTCAGATGGTCTGCCGATACATTCCGGCTAACCCTCCTACCGTATCCGATATCCAGCTCGAAGAAGATATTATTGCGGAATCGACGCCTGAGATGGGGGCGGTGATTCTGTCCGGCCCAACTGGATCAGGAAAGACGACGACATTCGCGGCTCTCCTGCGCCGGGTAATGGAGGAAGACACCGCGATTGAAGGCAACGTTGTGACGCTGGAAGAGCCGATTGAGTTCCTTTTCGACTCGATTTCGTCACATCGATGCGTGATTGCCCAATCTGAAATTCCAACGCATTTTGAAAGCTTCGAAAAAGGCATTCAAGAGGCTATGCGCCGCGTGCCTCGGCTAATCGTGATTGGCGAGCAGCGAGATTACCACACGATGGCAGCAGCACAGGAGGCGGCCAATACTGGCCATGCCGTCTATACGACCGTCCACTCAAACACTGCCGCGTTGTCGATTCAGCGTATCGTCGGAAAGTTTCCGCGCGAACAGCAGAGTCAGGCTTTCGAGATGGCAGTGGCGACGACGCACATGGTTGTCTCTCAGGTGCTCGTCCGCAACCGGTCAGGCGGGCGCGTCTGCATGCGCGAGTGGGTGATCTTGGACGACGAAATTCGTCAAGAGCTGATCAAGGTAGGCTTCCTCGGATCATCTGGATATCTGTCGGAACTGATGCGATCCCGCAAAAGCGGAAAGTCGATGCGCGACAGCGTGCGCGAACGTTTCAAAGCCGGTGAGATTGATGAAGACGTGGCGCAGAAGGTGTTGCGGCGCTATGGCGTACCGCGCACTGACAGGGTGCTCTCATGATCAGCCTCACGCGGCGAGCATTTGTGGTCGGCGGGATCGGCACTGTCACGGTGGGTAGCATGCCATCTATGATAGCAGCCAATCCGCTCCCGCAGACGAGTGAAGAGCAGAAACTCGCTGCTGAAAAAGTAAACCGACTGTCGCCCGAAAGTGGGACAGACCAGATCCCCGAAACCGAAGAGTCATCAGAGTTATCGGCCGATGACAAGCGGCTACACGAGGAAGCAAAGAAGGCTGCACGGGAAGCCTCCGACCCGAGAACTCACGGTTTCGGCACCCTCCAGCTCTACCGGCAGGCGACCGGCGAGAGCATGGCGGTGAAATATCGGACGGAGGAAGGCTATTATCGAGATGCCCTTGCCGAGCTGTCATGGTTCTGGCGAGACGTGGCCGATGCAGATCAAGCGGTATGGATTGATCCTGCGCTGCTTGATTTTGTGTCATCGGTGCAGTCGACGATGGCGACGATCCACGGCTCCATGCTGCCCTTTATCCTGACCAGTGGGTATCGGACGCCAGTGCACAATTCCAGCATAGAGGGAGCGGCGCGAAATTCGCAACATCTCTACGGCCGAGCCGGTGACTTCAAGGTGCCGGGCTATCCCGCGCGCTCCATCGGGATAGCTGGACTTGCTTTCAAAGGTGGTGGAGTGGGGTTCTATTCGACTTTCACCCATCTCGACGTAGGAGAGCTGCGCTGCTGGCCGCGCGGCTGCAACAACATGGTGGCGCACAATGGCTGATGAGATCGTTAGTTACACGAGTGACAATTGGCGGTTCACTGGTGAGCCGCTGAATGGGATTCTCGGTTTGCATGGTACGGTGATGTTGATCGGGCCGACATTCATACTGTTCGGGATGATCTGGCAGTTCACCAAAATCAATTTATGGATGTTCTTTATCGCCTTTTGGGTGATTTACATTCTGCTCGCGATATATGCGAAAATTACCGGGTTCACACCGCGAGATACGCTGATGCGGTTGATTATCAGGCTCGGATTTCGGGGGAGATACCGCGTCTGATGCAGGCCTTGTCTCGTGAAGAGTTCGCTTGCTCGAATTTGTCGAGGCTCGTGGTTGAAGAAACCATAGGGAGTATCCTTGCCGCGCGTCAGCCCCCGTCACGGCCGGAGGATGAACCGGTGCATCTGCAAGAAGAGATGTTCAAGCGGATGATGCAAGGAGTTCTCGATAAATGCGAACCGGAAGTGCAGAAGGCGTCTGCGCTGGCGACCACGAGGCCGCCTTTCGGTAACACGTGCTCTGCCGTCTGGTGCAGTCCTGAATTTGCGCTACCGATCTTTATAGGCTTGGCGGCGGACGCGGCGCAGCAGCTCGGTGCCAATGGCCCGTCAAAGACGCTTTTCCGTTTCGAGATCGGTCTACAGCGGGGAGCACTCTTTGGAGTGGTTTTCCGTAAGGCTTCCTTCTTCGCAGCTTCCCGTGAACGGGATGCCGTGGCGCTCGCCTTCGCGCAGATTCTGGCCCACTCAGTTCGTTCGGCCTTAATGATGCCGGGAGAGGCTGCTCGCGGGCTGCGGTACGCATTGTCGCTTGCTGGTCGCCTTCCTTAACGTCAGTTCATCGGAAGGAACCGGCTCACTATGGAGTATCCACAGTAGGAGATTTTATATGCGAAGATTTAAAGCGGAATGGGTTGAAGCTCCACAGGTCACGAAGACTGAGAATAACCTATTTTCATCTAAAACAATAAAATTGCCTCAAGTTAATATGAGACTATTCCTCAATGCTATTGAAGATTGCTATGGCGATTTTGATGAAGCAGGATATGATATTGTGAATACGATGGTAGCCGGTAATGGCGCTATTATAATTGGCAAGCGTCGCGACAGGTCATGACCTACGGCAGACTAGAAATATCCGTTTCGCGAAGCAATTGGTCCATGGTGAGTAATGGTGCCCGCATCGCCTTCGCATAGGCGTAGTGAAAGCAGTCGAAATTGCTGAGATGGCGCTTGCCGATGCCGTGTTGCTCGGCGACCGCGACCGCGTATTGCAGGACACGGCGCGGCGATCCGGGTTCCCGCAGCCGGATATTACGGGCTTCCAGCCATTCGACCACCGCCCCCTCGGCCGCGCTGTAGGGGCAATCGAGCTGATCGGGGCGTGAAAGAACGATAATGGCTTCCCATGCTGCGAGGACGGACGTGAACGGGGCCTTTGCCTCGATCAAGGCGGTTTCATATGCGTCGGCGCTGTCCTCGCCAGCCATCATTGAAACTATAGCGCAGGCATCAACGAACATTACTTGCCCTCGCTGAGATCATGGTCAAGATCGTGATAGGCTTCCGGTGGCACCGGTTTGCGGTTAGGCTGGAAAGACAAGCCGCGTTTTGCGAGAATTTTTCTCGCCGTCTCTCGGGGCGTCTCAGTGTGCATCCGCTTGGCGATGGTTTCGCGCAATGCAGTGATCACCGCATCCGTGATGCTGGACTTGTCGATCTTGGCCAATTGACGAGCCAGCTTGTCAGCATCCTCATTCCGAATGTTCAAAACCATGATTGTGTAGCTCCGAGCGTGTAGCACACTTTACGCTCGCGTGTAGCTTATTACAAGCAATTTGGCGATTGGGCGGATGCTGCGTTATACAGTGTTTTCTCTTTACACTTGACAATGTAATTTTTCCAGCGCCCTTTAGTGAGGCAGGAGCCGTTTTCCGGCCGGAGTGGGCAGTTGATAGGAGGGATTTTCATGGCAATGCGCCCGAATCGCAGGCAATCCGCGAAGTCTGGTAACAGCGAATCGCGGCCCGACCGTCCAGCCATGCTGGGCAATGTCGCTCTCCAAGTCGAGAGCTATTCCGCAAAAGACAACATCGTTACGGTCACGGGAAAGAATGTCGTGACTGGTGCCCCTTTGACAATTGGCCTGATGTCACCGGCTCGCGCCGCGAACATCATGAAGGCCGGAATTGACGATGACCGTGAGCGTGTCGAGATATGGGCGCAACGTTTGTCAAATCAGGTAGGCTTGGACAGATTCGCCGATCCGAAGGATGATAAGTTTTACGTCAAGCCGGGTGGCGTGCTGCAACTGACCAATGTGCGGCTCGATTTTTCTGACAAGAACTACTATGCCCAAACGGCATTCGGCTTGGTTCCAGACCCGGATTCCAAGGCTGTCTTGAGCGGGACGATCAGCTTGCAGAAGTTCGAGAATGGCTCGATGCGTCTCCAAGTCTATCAGCCTGACGCGGCCGTGGCGCTCGATCCCGCCGATCAGGCGAAGACCCGATCCGCTATTTCTGCGGCCTTTGACCCAAAATCACCAGTGGGCGACGGACTGATGACGCGTACTTTGATGGTCACTGTCTCCCAGCCGAATGAGCGTGGGTACATTGATTTCAACACCTATTTCGCACGCTCTTTCAGCTATGAGGTTGGCACCGGGGATTATCGTCTGTCCTCGAATTTCGGTGACACTCTCGACCGGATGACCCTTGATAAAAAAACTGGCATCGCGATGACGGTTCTTGCGTCAGTTGCGGGCGTACCCTTCGAGAAGATCGCTTCGCGGATTGCTGACGGGCCGGAGCGGGGTGATATCGAGAAGACCCTTCGAGATTACTACGAGGGAGTGAAGGCCGAAGGCGTGAAGGTCTCCATTACGCCGGGCTACACAGTGCCCTTTCTCAAGGCGGCAGAAGAGCACATCGCCAAGCGGGAAGAGATGTTCGCGAATGAAGTCTTCCCCGGCGTGGTTTCCGTTGCAACCCGCCGCGCCGATGGGGAAATGATGGAACGTCCGGCAGCAACGTCCGTTATGGCGAGCAAGGCGCTTCCCAAGCAGCAGCCAGAAAATCCGCCCGAGCTGACAAAGGTTGCTGAACGCGCGCACCGAACCTTGCATGGTATCGAGTTCAAGCGGCCGGATGCCCCTGCGGAATCAAAGAAGACTGCCGAGAAGAGCGCAGAAGCGACTTTGAATCGCGGTCCTTCGCTGAACTTCTAACACCGGGAGGCGTCGATGCCTTCGGTGGTTCTCCCCATACTCGCGAAGGACAATATCGGAGCGGCGTATATCCCGCGCGCGTCGCGTATGCACGCGGGCAATAGTGACCTTCTGATCGTCGTGAACACGGATACCGGCGTGCGGCCTGTTGAGGCTGCATTAAAGGAATACAACGTCCCGATCCTGAATATGATCAAGACGGACGTGGCCACGGCCTTTGTCGTTCGGCCCCCTGATGATCTACGTGCCACTGATTTGTGGTCGCGGATGGGAGTCAGCGCCTCCAATCTTGGTGAACGCGACAGGACTGTCGATCTGGACGATCATGTCGTTCTGATGCGCAGATTCCGCGATTGCCTGAACGGTGCGGGGCTGGCGGCGATGGAAACGCCGCGCCGTATCGGCATGAATCTCGCCGGGTCGGTGGTTTATGAGACGATTGGCGGCCGTGTAGCCGTCAATATGGAAAATCAGCCGCACTATGAGTATGACCGTCTTCCAGACGGGCGGGAGAAGGGCGTTTATCGGGATCGTTTCCTGCGGGCTATCAGCCCTGTTGATCTACGCGGCTGCGCCGAGGGGATCGCCCGCGCGATAGCCACTGGTGAGCAATTCGACCGCAGGAAACTCACGGCGCTTCATTCCGACATCGTAGCTAACCCCAACCAGCAGAGCCTCAACCTCTTCGCATTGCAGGAGGAAATCGAAGCATCGCTTGTGGTGCAGGCGGCGAGACTGGCGGGACAGGGGATCGGGCTTCGCGAGATCGCTCGCGAGCTTAATGACCGCGTAGCGGCCCATGCCGAACGGACGGCAGGCCGCCTCCGGCTGCAACAGTATTCTACGCCGCTGCCCATCGGCGCGGTTGCGGCGGACATTCTCCGGATTCGCCGCGATGATCTGGTGCTCGAACCGACTGCGGGCAACGGAGCGCTTGCCATTGGCGCGGCCGTGGCTGGCGCCCGTGTCGAGGGTTTTGAAATCGATGAAGATCGCGCAGCACGCGGGACAAGGACGCTTCGGGAAGCTGGCGCGTCCGCAGTATCGATCAGTGCCCGCGCATTTCCATTCAAGGGGGAGAATGCGGAGGGCAGAAATTACGACGCCGTACTGGCGAACCCGCCTTTCGAAGGCTTGAAGCAAACTGTAGAGACTGATCGGCATGGCCGAAAGCTGGCAATTAACCGGCTCGATCACCGGATCGTCTATGACTCTCTGGAGTTCTTGAAGGCCGATACCGGCCGTGCTTTCCTCGTGCTGCCCGGTGAAATGAAAACCGAAGGCAAGCTGGAAGGTGCGCTCGACAGCTTCAATCGATATCTGCACGCAACTTTCGAGGTTGCCGGTGCGGCGATGCTAGATGGCCGCCTGTATCGGAAATCGGGAGCTGAGTTTCCAGTCATTCTGTATGCTTTGGGACCAAGGCTCGAAGAGCCTATGTCTGGCGAAGCGGTTAAATCGCTTCCGGCAGAGCTGCCTTATCTGCGGACGACGGATGAGTTGTTCGCGTGGGGCGACACCGCCAGAGTGGCCATGGTCGAGATCATGGAACGTCGCGGTGTTTGGTCGGCCGAAGAGATTGCACAGGAAGAAGCGGCAGCTCGTGCAGCGCCGCTGGAGGCGCAGGAGCCGAGCCCAGCCACCCCACCGAAACCGCGACAACGGCGGTGGTTCCCCCGGCCAGCATCTGTTGAATCATCCGGTATTGGACGGAGCAGGTCTGCTGGTGAGCATGAAGGCGGCCGGAAGCAAGAAACGCCTACCTCTCCGGTGTTAGATGGCCCTGTTGCGGGCGTAGCGCCTAGACCATCCCCGGATACGGCGGAGCTTAGCCCGGCATCGGCGGGGTCTTCCGGCAGTCCGGTGCCGGAGGAAGCTGTTTCGCCGCAGCCTTCGGCTGATTCAATTCCCGCAACGGAGGAGGGGCCAGCAACGCCGCCGATCTTTGCGGCGTCGATGCCGGATGATCTGGACGAGGAAGAAAGCTTCGCCATCACACCGGAAGTGCTCATTGATGACATCGTTTTCGATAACGATCCTTTCCAAGTCACTTATGAGCCTGCCTCGAAAGTGGGAGGCCCGCTGCTCAAGATCCAGAAGGCGCTTGCCGCTCCCGTCGCGGAAGCGCTGGCCGATCTTGAGCGAGTACGGGGGCCGATTGATTCCTTTGTGGCAGATCAGCTCGGCGTGCCCGAAGGAGAACTTGGCACTCTCCTGCACGCGGGGCAGGTGGATGGCGTCGGCCTTGCTCTGCACAAGGCACTTACTGCGAAGTCGGTTATCATTGGCGACCTGATGGGCGTGGGCAAAGGCCGCCAGCTCGCGGCCCTGACGCGCGCTGCCTTAAAGGAAGATCGGCCGGTGCTATTCTTCACGGATAACCCGGCCCTTTTCACGGACTTTGTTGCGCGAGACGTGGCGACGGTACTGCGTACCCGTCCCGCCGATCTCGGCGAGCATATTCGGCCCTACATCGTCAACAGCACGCCAGACGCTTCCATCATCGATCCAGAGTTCGAGGGGGTCCGGCGCGGAGCGCACGGTTATGTTTTCAAGGCGGGGAACGCCGCTTCCAAAAAGGGCAAGGAAATCGACAGCTCGATCAATATGATCCTGTCGTCGTATTCTCAGCTAGGCGCTGTTGGTCGAGAGGCAAAGCTCGAAGCTATCATCGAATGGTTGAAGCGGCAGGACAGGCCGCCGCTCCTGATGATGGATGAATCACACAAGGCTGCTGGCGAAGCATCGAATGTCGGGCGCATGATGCAATCGCTTGTCGAGCATGTGACCGAGCTGGGCGGATCGGTTGCCTATTCGTCGGGCACTGCGCTGAAAGGCGCGCGCAATCTACGGGTCTATGGTTCGGCGCTGCCGGATGTCGGCTTGCCGACTGACAGGCTTGTGGAGCTGATTGAGCAAGAGCCACTTGCCCTGCAAGAAGCTCTGTCCTTTGAAATGGCGCGCGGTGGTGCCCTGATTGCCCGCGAGCTGGACAATACGAACGTGGCGCGCGAGACGCTTTCGCTACAGGACATTGATCCTAATCGCTATGCTCAGGTTCTTGAGAAGGTCGATCTTTTTGCGAACCACATGGCTGAGCTTCTTGCACTCGGCCGGGAGGTCAAGGCGTGGTCGCAGGAGCGAGAGCGTGAGCTTGAAAATCTGGTGAAGGAAACAGCTCATTCGGATTCAGAGCGCCAGCGGGCGCTTGGTCTCGTGAATGTTCACTATCAGTCGCCTGCGTCGCGGTTCCACCATCTGTCGAATTATCTCACGCTCGCCATCAATGGCGTGTTTCTGGAAGATATGGTGCTGCGCTCGATCAGCGAGGGGCGAAAGCCCGTGATCGCGGTTGCCAACACAGGGGACGCGCTATTGCGCGATCTGATCAGCCAGCAGATCGAAGAAACACTGTCAGGCGATGACGAGGTAGCGGTTATCGCTCCGGGCGGCGAAGTCCGCCTGTCGGAGAAGCCGCATCTTGGTCATGTCGTCAAGCGGATGGCCGACCGGCTCCTCACGGTAAAGGAATCAAACGGGTTCGGGGTGACAGTCGATATACGTTTGGAGGAATACGAGGGCTGGCTTGTGGACTTTAATCGGCGGGTCGATGAAGCCGACTTCTCGATGTTGTCACTCTCTGTGATCGATGACTTGTCGGCAGCTCTCGAAAAGCACGGCCTCACACTTGGCGAGATCACAGGGCGGTCCTACACCATTCGGCAAACCGATGATGGTGGGTATGTTGCCACCTCGCGGCAAAAGCCGCTCAAGCATGATGTCGTCTCTGCCTTCAACAACGGTCGGGCTGACGTTCTGTTGTTAAACCAATCAGCCGCAGTCGGTCTTTCGGCGCACTCATCACCCGCAGTTGGCTACGATGTCCGGCCTCGTGAGATGATCAAAGCTCAGATGCAGGCGGATGTGGCGCAAGAACGCCAAATCGACGGGCGCATCAATCGGGTAGGGCAATTGCATCCGCCGCTCTATACGATCCCACAACAGGGCCTTGCATCATCAGACCGCTTGGCGCAGCTCTTCAATCGCAAGAATCGCTCGCTCACTTCGGCGAGCACTGCCACCCGCGAGAATGAGTCGAACATAAGCGAAGCACTCGATCTCCTCAATGAGGTCGGCCAGTTTGTCTCATTCGAGTATCTTTCGAACAATCCCGACATCGCGGAACTGCTCGACATCAATATCGATGTTGATATCGATCCAGAGAAAATCAGGAGCGGCTTTTCGGAAAAACTGATGGGACGAATGATCGCGCTGCCCACTGGAATGCAGCGCGCGATCATGGGCGAACTGGATACAGCGTTTCAGATGCGTGTAGGCCTATTGGACGCTCTCGGAGAGAACCCGTTACGACTGCGGGAGTATGACTGGAAAGCGCAGGTCGAAGAAGTTCGTCAGTTGATCGCGGGCGACAAGGCCGCCGAACGCATGTCTGAGCGCTCGCTTGTCCTCAACAAGATCACTTATCGCGAGGCGGTGAAGCCTATCCGGACTGCGGGCGTTGACGAAGCGATAGTTCGCGGCGAGGGCCGCATGGTTGACGAGATCACCAGACGCCGGATCACGGTCGAAGAGCGTATTGACGAGGTTGCCCCCGGCACTCTCGGTAAGGATGTCTCCTTTGCTGACGCCATATTTGATCGCCTGATGAACCGTGCCGCCGATCTGCGTAGCCTCGGAGCACAAGAGCATAGCGTCGAAAAGGCTGCGGAAGTCTGGTCGCGGCGAGCTGCCGTGGAGGCGGCCGGAGATGCCAAGGGCTTCGATAAGATGGTGATCGAGGCCGGTAATAAGGTTCTATTCCTTCGCGAGATCGCTCCGCTCTTAGAGCCAGGTGCTATTGTCGCTGTAAATCCGTCAACCATTGGCCGCCTCCGTGAAACATCGCTGTTTCAAGCAGCAGTAGATTACATCGAGGGCACGAGCTTTGCTGACGGGGAAATCGCGATACCGGCCGTCATAACAGACGTGCGGTTCGATGAAGAAAAGGCGCTGAATCTTGGCGCGTGGGACATTCGTCTGGCTATTCCGGGCGAAGAGCGCTTGATCGATCTTCCTCTGGCAAGCGCATTCGCGGCTTCCGAAGAGGCGAGGCTAAAGGGTGAAGATGCTTGGGTGCTTACGGCGGCCCAGCTCAACGACAATGCTCTCGGTCTGATGAAGGAGATCGCTCCAATGTGGTCGGAGATTCTGACCGAGGCACTTCATTCGACCGGTGGCCAGCTCCATGCCGAGGCCGCCGACGATCTCCTACATCCGGCAAAATTCGGAGACGGTTCCGCCGAAGCCCAACTGATGGAAGCCCTGATCGAGAACGTTGCTGGCGGGCATGTGGCTCGCACCCGCTATGCGGTAGAGGGCAACCTTTTCGCCGCCGTATCGGCCCTTGCCGGAAAACGGATGGGCGAAAAGGCAATGTACACGGACGAGAACGGCACAATCCGCCACTGCTACCTGCTGAAAAAAGACGGGCACAAGAAGGTGATCGAGCGGCTGGGCAAGAGCATCGCGAGCCGCGTTTCCTATGTGAAGCCGGATGAGGAAAGGGTCCGGGCGCTGCTCGATGCATTCAATGCCATGTCGCAGGGCCTCGGACTTGCGCCCATCGAGCAAACCAAGGCTCTGACCGATTATTATCTCCCGCATCTGATACGAGATATTCAGATGCGGCTCACGGACCAGAATGTCACTGTGGAGCCATCCGATCTCAAATCGGCGCTGGAACCTTTAATCGCCGATCTGCATGTAGAGTTCGTCAAGGCAGTCCGCGAGTTGGGAGCCGTGAATACCGGGCTTTTCGTCGGCTCTGATCCCTTTGGCGATCCAAACGAAAAGATGTTCAGCACCTGTTGCGCGTTGCGCGTTCGTGAACGCGGCTCAGACGGGGAAAGCACCTTTTCAAATTATCATGATCCATCTGGAATTGCCCGCCTTGCCTCGGCTGTTAGCGAGGCTGGGGCATTCGCGGCTTACAGGGGCAATTCCTATGATATGGTCGTAAAAGCAAAGAATCACCTTTGCGACAAGAAATTGAATGGCATGGCCGCAGAATGGAACAACCGCGGGATATCGGGAACCACGCTCCGGCACGCCACTGTTGGAAGGACCTCGGGGGATTACAGCGAGATCGCGCGCATGATCTGCCAAGCCTCACTCGATCCAAAGCTTGGCTCGGGGATGGTGGGAATCAAAGGCGCTCTGGTTGCGTACAACGATCTCGCGCAAGTCACGGCACGTCACCTTGCGGCTGAACTGACGGCGGACAAGGCGGCAAAAACGGAGCTGGAAACGACTGTTTCTCGCTCCGCAAAACAGGATAACTCGGCATCTTCTATGATGTCGGTGGGAATGTGAAATGGCGCGAGTATCAGTGGGATTTGACAAATTTCACATTCTCGCGTCACATTCGCATGAATGTGTAACGAGTCTTAGTGATTTGGGAATGTTTGGATGAAATAGGGCTAGAAAAGCAAAAGCCCCTCTCGCGGGTTTAAATCGCGTTCGGGGCTTTGTGTGAGAGATTAAAAACCAATCCGATCTTCGGATAAGCCAAAACCTCTTCCGTTCTGTCACCATGGAAGATAGCGGCTTCTCCGAGGAATGCAAGGGTTTTTGCCTTTCACAGGCTGATTTGGCCCCACAATTTGGTGGGACAGAAATGGACGAAAACCCAGCTTGGAGAGGCCCAGCAGGCCTTTCAAACTTCAACGCGAATGAGATCGTCGGCCGACTGCCAACGATTGCGGCTGTCGATTCACTGATGCGAGACCTTTGGGGCCGCTACACCGGGGCACCCGGTGAAGACGAGATCGCGGAGGCGCTCTCAAGTGCTGCTGCGGTCCGCCGCCAAGAACTGCGGGATCTGGCGCAAGCCGGAGCAGCAAAGCGATTGGCGCGGCGATTTCCGCCGCCGCTGCCGAGCATATCCAAGACACTTCCAGAAAAGCGCGTTGCTGCCGGGCGGCGTAGAGAACTGGCCGATTTTCTGGTGCATCAGATGCCGCTTGCCTTTATCGAGCGGCTCCCTAAATGCTCGTCCGCCCGCGCCGTGCTCGCCGTCATTTGCAGGTTGAGCGCACGATCACGAAACCGTTGCGATGCGTCTATCAACACAATTGCGGAAATGGCGGGGGTTTCCCGATCTTCCGTCAACCAGTCCTTGAAGCTACTGACCGAACTTCGGCTGATCTGCATCGACTCGGGCCGACTAAGAGGAACTGTCTCTGTGATCAGGGTTTTGGCCTCGCCGTTGGAAAAGCTAGTCGCCTATTGCCGTAACCGATTGCGCGGCTGGAAGCGGTATCGCTCCGAAAATGCGCCCGAACAGCTCTCTTTTTTTGAGGGGGGTGTGCAAAAATACAGCCAGAAAGAAGATTCATATAATTCATATCATTCTGGAACGCCTGTGAAACCTGAACCGTCCAATGGGCTTTCGAGAAGGATAAAGGCCTCAGCCACAGCGATAATGTCACAGGTATGTGATGTTGGCCGTCTAAGGCCTTCTGCCCGTAGCGCTTAGCGCAAATCCGGGCATTTTTGGCTGATTAGGCGCTTTTCCAACGGGAAGCGCGTCGTATTCGCTTGCCCTGCGAACTGTCGCGCGCGCCATCGTGGACGGTTGCAAAAGCGATTGGCCTTTTTGGAAATTATGCAGTATTTGTTTGTGTGAAAATCATGTGTATCATCACGAAGCGGTAAATCGTTATGACGCAGAGCAGAAGAGACAACGGACAAATTAGCGAGCTGAGAGCAAGCGTTTTGCTCCCTGTTTTCGAGCACTATGCGTCAGAGCGACGGGAACGTGGCTTAAACGTCGAGGCTACGGTCGCCGCCGATCTGCTTGCCAGCATTTGCTCGCATCAGAACGTGAAGATCGCACTGACCGCTGTGAGCGCGTGGCAATCGCGCGTGGGCTAAATGGAGAGGGTGATGCAACGAATTGGAGTTGTACTCGGGGGCGCTCTGCTGGCGGCTGTTATGTATGCCGCGCCAGCGTCGGCGCAATCTACAGGTTGTGGCATTCAGCAGGCTGCGGATTTGGCCGTCCAACGTCAGATTGCCTTGCTCGATGCGGCCAAAGTGGACTCATCGCAATACTTCAATGGGGCAAACTCGTGCCTTGGATCGAGCCTCCTCAATTCCTTCGATCTATCGAACCTGATCCCAACCAGCTTCGATTTCTTGGGCAATATCGGGTCGCAGTTGATCGACCAGATTATTCAGCAGGCAACCCAACAGGTTTGCCAAGTGTTGAACAATCAGCTCCAGAACATAGTCGGCAAGATCAACAATCAGATGTACTCGTTCGATTCGGCTATCGGATCACAGATGTCGGATTTGCTCGGCGGCTCTGGTTCGAGCATTAGCCCGATCAATATCCCAAATCTTCCGAATATTGGTCAGTACACCTTCACGACTTCGACCGTCTCCGGCTCTGGCTCTCCAACGCAGCCCATCTTCACGCCGCCAGCAGGCAACTCGGGCAGCAACGGCACCAATTCGGGCGGCGGGACAGCACCGGACCTGTTCAACAATATGTTCGCCCCGGCGGGCGCGAATAGAGGCTGATCATGGTTTCGCGCTCGACACTGGCCCTCCTGACAGTGCTTACGACCGCCGTGACGGCGGCCGATACTGCGCATGCCTCCATGGAAACGTGGATCACTTCATTCGAGCGTTTCATGAGCGGCCTGAAAGTTCATGACAAGCAAAGGTCGGCTTCGCAGCGGCAGACCCAGCAAGTCATCAGGAAAAGTGACGAGGCGGCTGTCAACGCTGAGTTGGCGCAAGAGCAAGCTTTCCGGGTCGCCGACATCAAGAACCGCTATGGTTACGAGTACGGACAGGGTGAGCATGCGTGCACTGTCACGGCTAGCCTAAATGGCATGTCGGGAACTGCCAGAAGCCAAGACAAGATGCTCGCAGCATTCTCTACATCAGAGGCGAACTATATCAGCAAAGGCGGCAATGCCGCTGCCAACATGAAAAACTCGATGCTAAAGCGCGTCGGACATTATTGCACCGAGCAGGAACGGGCGGTCCTCGGCGAGACCTACTGCCAAGCGAGCTACAGCAACGAGCGAAATGCGGGCGATTCCAACGCCGGAGCCTTCCTCTTCAATCGCAATTACGGAGCCGAAGAGGTCGTTACGGCTGGTGATTATGTTGATGTGCTCGCTCCTTATCCGACGATAGAGCCGAACCCGCAGGACAGCGGCGCTCAGGTCAGATTGATCGATGCGCGCCGCCGCGCGGCTCTCATGTCAGGTGCGCGTTCGGTGATGATGGGTGTTGCAGTTTCCGGCATGGGAGGCGACAGGCAATGAAAAACTGGCGGAAACTGGCACTGGCAGGATCGGTCCTCTTGCCCAGCCTGATGATGGCAAGCGAGGCATCTGCCGTTGTGTGCGCCGTCAACGCTCACGTGATCCAGCGAACCATAGAGCTGGAGCAGAAGGTCAAGGCGCAGATCGACCTGTCCGAGAACCTTTTGATCATGGAAGAACGGCGGCAGCGCGAGATGCTGCTCAGCGCCTTGAAGGTGATCACGAAGCAAGAAAGTGGCTCGGGTCAGCAGACAGCTATGGTGGTGCGAAAGTCGGCCGAAGCTGCTGCGAACGTAAATACCACTCAGCGACAAGCATATGCGATTGCTGACGCCAGAGAGCGGTATGGCTCGACGGGGTATAATAGCTGCGATTTGCAGTCCAAAGGACAGAAATTTTACGCCGCCAATCAGGCAGCGAGATCGAAAGCACAGGCTGTTTCAGGCGCGACCTATTTCAAGCCGGGCAGCTTCGATTCACCACGTTCTTGGTCGCAGTTTGCTACCAGTAACCGGTCATTCGATGGCGAGAGCCTTTTCAGGGGAGGGCAAGCGGCTCGCGATTACATAAATCTGGTCGTCGGGCCGCCAATTGAGGATACGGTTGGTTCCGGGGCCGAGCGAAATGTTTTCGTTCTGGACAAGAACCGGCGCGATGCTCGCCGGTCAGTTTCCAAAGAGGTTATGGCCTCCATCGCGGCCGAATATGAGCCGGGTGGGGCACGGGCTTCGCTTGAAGAGCTGACAAAGCACTGGACTGGTGATGACGGCGGCGAAAAATGGGCGAGCGCAATGTCCGATAAGCCTTTCCGTGCTGCGCTCCTTGATGCGGTCAGGATTGAAGCTGCCAACATTGCCGTCATGGCATATCAGGCGAAGGGCACTGCGCGCACGGAGTTGGCGCTATCATCCTATGCGCTCGCCCGGATCAACCAGATCGTTCAAGGCGGTTCAAGCCTGCCCGTAGTGGTCTCCAACAGGCCCGAGCAACGGGCGGATGTCAGACAGTGAGGGGGCGGAAAATGCGGAAGAGCTTTCATAAGTGGGTGCTCGCGGCAGGGATCGTTTCAGCCAGCACACTCGCCTCAAATCAGGCTTTTGCTGCTTGGTGCTCCATCACAACGGAATGGATTCAGCAGCACGTCAGAACGGAAACCAACCTGATCAAGGAAGTGAAGGAGCTGGAAACCAACGTTGCCTTTGAAGGGGCAACGACGCTGGAGCAGGTTCTGGCGGCCCTCAAGGTCGTGAACCGACAGTATGCGGGCGAAGAACAGCGTCTCCAGCAAGTGGTGAAGAAGAGTCAGGAAGCTTACGCCAACACTGTAACAGAGCAAATGCGCAATGAACGCTTGGTCAAGATCAAAGAGGATTATTCCTATGAGACTGGTCAGGGCGCTAACGCCTGTGCGCAGGTCGCCTTCCTCGGCCGCGTGACATCCGTGCTTGATGGGACGCCCAGCGATGCGTCGGCGATCTATAAGAACCTAGACGTATCACCGGGCGGTGTGCCCTCTGGTCGTGAACAGGCGCAAGTGCGTCTCGATCCGGCTTCCACGGATGCATCCATTCTCCTGAACGTATCGGCTGACAGGGGCAAAAAGGAAAAGGTCATCGAGCAGCTTGCGGGCTTTGCGATCCCGAAGCCGATGCCGCAGGAAGCGGGTACACCAGCCGGGGAGCTGGCGCTGATGCGTTCGCGTCAGGCAGAAGCATGGCGTTCTCCAGCGCTCGTGTCTCTCTCTGCCGTTGCTGCCATGGGTAACACTTCCTCACTCGGTATAGGCGATGGGGCTGGAAGCGTGACACAAGCGCTCGACGCCCTGATCGACAATTATGGTGGCGGCCCGGCTTATCAGAAATGGACGAACGCGCTCCAAATGCAGTCGGAGCGTGGTTTGATGGTGGAGCTGAACCGTCTGCGCGCGATCTCGATGAGGCTCCGCACCTTTATGAACGATAGTGAGGCACGCAAGGCGGCGACGATGGCCGCTTTGTTGGCCGCCGAAGCATCTGGAAAGTAGGCAACATGACTGGACGACGCCCTGACGAAGAAGCACTTGGCGATTATGTCGCCGATCAGGATGTCGTGTCCGTTGATGAGGATGTTGGTGCGATAGAACCAGCACCAGCGGACGACTATTACGACCCGGCCGATGATCAAGCAGAACTGGAAGAGGCTGATGCCGACCTCGATGAAGGTTGGTCAGACGGTGAGTCGGTAGACGATCTGGAAGCACTCGACCGAATGGCGGACGAAGGTTTCGAGATCGCTGATGGAGTTTCCTACACGGCAGAGGTTGCAGTCAAAGAAACTGCTCTTTCGGAGCGTCGGCGCGAAGTCAGTGAGGCCGCGATCTTCAAGTTCGATCCGGCCGTTTTTGCAGCAGCCGAGCAGCGGCTATTCGAACAGATCGCCAGCGGAGAAACGCTGCACCGTGCGCAGCAGCGTGTGCAAGAAGCAATCAATCAGGGCCTGACAAATCAGGGCTTTGATATGCAGGGATAGGGGCGACCATGGTTGATGAAAGACGCGACGACTTTGGCACCCTGATCGATGACGACAGCCCTTCCATGGATGCGCTGGGCGGATCGATGGATATCATGCCGCTCGATGATGAGGACGATGAGGACGAGGTTCGCCAGCTTTCGGAAACTGATCCAGCGGTAGCAGGGTGGACCGCACAGAAACGCGATTCCGGAGAAATTGCGCTGGAAGCGCGCCCGAAAATTCATGGGGCAACACTATCATCGGCCGAGCTGTTTGCGGAAGGTAAGCTCGATAACAAGCCCCTCGGCGAGTTTTTGAACGAAAGAGGCTGTGACGGGGTAGCGCCCGGCACGAGCCGTCTTTGGTACGTAGGCAATGCGGAGGGCGGTGGCACTTGGATGTACGCAACCGCTCCGGGGATTAAGGGCGCGGTGAAGCCCGGATTCGATGTGATCCTTGCCTACGGCGAGGACCGGAATGATGTCGAGGTTCGCATCTGTGTCCTGTTGATCTCTGAGACTGCCGATGGCCGTTGGCAATCCCTGAAATTCCGCAAGGCAAATGCCATCAAAATGGAGAGCGGCAAGGTGACGGCGGCCGGAGCCATGGAGGAAGCCATGGTTGTCGGTGCTCTCGACGGCAAGGGCTTCGGGCGCTCGCCTTTCCGATTTGACAACGAGCGCGTCTGAAAGGGTTGATCATGAGCCAGCAAGCGAAAAACCAGAAATGGTACGACTTCGGGCCGGAGGCCACAGTCAGCCTGCGCATGGTCAGCGGCAACTATGTCGTCCGGCTTGCTTTTCCCAAGGAGCCAATCAAGGAACAGCTCATTCGGGCCTATGAGGCAGGCTGGTCCCGTTCGCGAGGCGGTGGCGAGCACGTCTTTGATCATCTCAGGCCGGTCAAAGCGCTCTCTGAGGTTTCGACACGTCTGACCGCCTTCTTTCCGAAGGAGCGGATCGCCGCCGCTTTGAGGGATATGGGGCCGCCGGATGTCGAGATCACCAATCCGCTCCCTGAAAATGAAGATGCGGCGGTGATCGCCGAACGGATGCTTTCGCATTTCTCGAATGAATCGCCCGATGAGTTACTGCGCCACATCAGGGATTCCATAGCGAGAGCAAGGGTGATCGTCGGCGACAGAACGGCGGCTGCTAAAAAGCTGCCCTTTGGTGGCGATGGATATGAAATCTATGAGCGACTTCGCCATCGGAGCGACGACACGCATGCTGCGGAATGGTTCAGCGCTGTCCTTTGGGCACTTTCGGAGCAGGTAGACGGCTGGGAAGGTCAGCTAGACCGCCTTATGGACGCGGACGCGAGCGGCAGTACCGCTTTTCCAAAGCCTGATGATCGGATCGTCCGGTATGTCGCTGCTCAAAATCGCATCTTTGAGCGGTTCTCGCAGGAGGGGTTAACCGACAAGCCCCTCTCGGAGGCGCTGTTCGGGGCAATGGTAGAGGATTTGGGCTTTAATGTTCCATACCGGGCTTATGACGGTGCCCGCATCAATCCTGCCGGTGCTCCCGATCTGGCCAAGAACACCTTCATTGCACAAGCTGGCATCAGCAACGCTGTGGCCACGGATGCGAAGGCCCGCTTGACTACCGCTCTGACGGCAAGCGCTCGTGCCTTTGGCATTTCCAGAGACAGGCTGTTCGGAACAAATGAGGTAAAATTCATCCTCGGCGTTGCTGTCAATCGTAAGAACAGCTCGATCAGAGGTCAGGCATCTACCTATCAGGGCAAAGGCGTGAACGTGGACGGCGAAGCCGTTGTCGTTTCCCAGCATGCTATTCAGTTGACGCCAACATCGCCCGGCGCTCTGCTGCATGAGATCGGGCATCAGATCCACAAGGCCGGAGACGAGGAGCAAATCCTACGCGCAGTGAAGGAGCACCCGTTTGCGCGAAAGGCCGCGCGGATCATTTCGATCCTTGAGGAAGAGGGAGCGGCCAACCCCGATCATGCGGCTTATCTGATGAAACCGCAGGAGATTTTTGCGCGCGCTTTCGATGCGCACGTCTTTTCGCAGGTGGGCAGGATAGAGAGTGGTGGCGCTTTCGCGACGGCGGGAGCGCACCCGCTGACGCCGGTCGGAGAAGAGCTGGCAGCATTCATGAACGACATGAGGACGGTAGTCCTCGAGAACAGGTCCTCTGTGGAGCGGGAGGCAACCCGCGAACGGCAGAGCGAGGCAACGCACGGCCAGACAACGGCCTTGGGGGTTTGAATGGAAGGTATTGAGGGAGCCTCACCAGACGGCACTGTAGCCGGTCTCTTTACGCCAGAGCCGAATAGCGCCGCCCTTGTGTTTCTGCGGCGTCTCGTTGGCTGCACATTCGACTATATCTGGACGCCGGGGGGCGGTGGCGGAACGGGAGGCGGGGCTTGCAATGATGTCAATGACGTTCTGGCTCAGCTCGTAGCCGTCATCAATTGGGGCATGCTGGCCGTCATCGCGGCCGTCGCCACATATCTGATTTTTGCGTCTCTAAAAGATACCGCCAACGATGGCGAGTTGGGCGGCCGGAGCATGAATCCGAGCTGGACGCTCGTCATGGCAGGTTTGGCAGCGATTTTGGTTTTCCCGGCCTTCAATGGCTTTTCAGCTTTGCAGATGGCCACGATGCAGGTGGCGGTATGGTCTACCGGATTTGGGGATTCCGCATGGCGTGTAGCGTCCGACAAGATGGCGAACGCCAACACGGTCAATGCGTCTTTCCAGAGTATGCGGACAGACGGCCTGTTTTATTCTGAGCCATCGAGCGAGGCTGCCCTTCGCCAGCAGTTGGCCGAAGCCCTACAAGCGCGTGTTGAGGGGGAGCTTTGCGCCCGGCTGATCGCGAAGGGCGTTCAGAATATGGCGACAACGGGTGATACCTCGATCACGTCGGCGCTCTCGCCCGAGCAGGATACGGCGGGATCGCAGTATGGAAGCCGAATTGTTCAACGAACCCTTTATTACAGGGGCGGCGAGGCATTGAACGAGTCGGCAGGCATGTGTGGCTCCGTGTCTGTCAGCTATATAGGCAAGGTCTATGAGGACCCCGGCTCGCTGTCGGGAGTGATCGTACCCGGCAATGCGGCCGGTCAGCAGGAAATAGCCAAGACCGCTGCCGAGTTTCGCGTGAACGCAGCGAAAGCGACGGCGGCCGAGTTCCTGAACCAGATCGATTCTCAGGCAAAGCAGCTCGCCGATGCGCTGTTTCCTCAACCGGCCAATGGTCCGAGATCGTGGGGACCGCAACAGGTCCAGCAGATCGCTCAGGCCGTCAATAATGTGATCAGCAACACAAAACGAGCTGGTGAAGATCAGCTCAAGAACGCACCGGAGGCTATTCGCCAGCAAACTTCCAGAGCGATGACTGGTCAGCACGACAATGGCTGGTTCTTCGCAATCCTTTACCAGCGCATATTGGTGAATGCGACAACCGTGCTATCCGACATCGGAAATGGGGGCTTTCGCGTGGCGTCGGTGCCTGTCGAGCGTGATTTCCCGGCAGCATGGGGTTGCCGTTCGATGTTCACGTGGGCGACCGGTCGCTTCAATTGTTCTGACGAGCTGCAAACCTACTTCCGGGAATATTCAACCGAACTGGCGGCGCTGGATCAGCTCAAGCCTGCATTCACCAATGCTGGAACCGGAACTATCGGCCTCGGCACCAATACGAGCGGCATGGGATCTGTTCAGGGTGGCGATCCCGGTATGCTCGCACGTTGGGTAAACAATGTTCTGCGGTCGCTGGTCAGAGCCAACGAGCAGAGCGGCGAGGGGTGGAGCGATCCGATCCCTCAGATGCAGGCGACTGGCAACGAGATGTTGATGTACGGCACTGGCGTCTTGGCTGTTGCTGGAGCTGGTGGCGTGGCGTCGGCTCTTCCGAACCCTGTCACCGCATTGCTCGGCGAGCTGGCGTCAATGGTTGCACCGCTTGGATGGGGCCTTGTCGCCATCGGGTTTGTTCTGGCGGTTGTCGTGCCCTTCATGCCGCTGGTCTACTTCTTCCTTGCGGCGCTGTCATGGCTGACGCTGGTGGTGCAGACCATCATCACAGCGCCGTTCTGGCTGATGCAGATGTTCTATGCGAACCGCTCGGGGGGAATTGCGTCAACCAGCCTTGCCCGCGCTCTGACGGTACTGCTTGCCGTGCTCATTCGCCCGGCGCTGATCATCGTCGGGCTGGTCTTCTGCATGTACCTCATGCGAGTGGGCCTCGATTACCTGAACATCCTGACCTTCAACGCCTTGTCGGTCCTTGGTGCGTCAACCTCGTCACTGTCGGCCAGTATTGGTAATGTCGCCATGGCCTTCGGCGGCTTCATGATCTACCTCTCTATGTGCGTAACCTTGGTCGCTATCTGCTGTAGCCTGATTGATGGCGTTGGGGATTGGGTGATGGAGCAGGTGGAGCGCGGTGCATCGCACGTCTTTGGTTCCGAAGCAAAGCAGCGCACCGAAGGCATTCTCGGCAATCCAGCGGCTATCGCAGCCGCTGGCATCGCCCTCCGTTCTCGTGGATCGCTGGCGGGTACAGCGGGACGTTTGGCACAGCGGTCTCAACAGGCCATCCGGCAAATTCGCAATCGGTAAGGGCTAGAGGATGGCTGTTCAAAAACGAGAGTTCGAAGGCGTCGAGCATATTGATGCGGTCAGGCTTTCAACCCGTCGCGAACGGCGGAAAGGCCTGATCGAAAAATTACGGGACAACCACAACGAACCGGGGGAAGTCCTCAAACCGTACATCACCATGGCGGTGCTAGCTTTGCTGTTGAGCTGGGCACCTTTCTGGCCGGAATTACTCTTGGTGCTAACGGTGTTCATGGCGCTCGGATTCGGCGTCTATAAGAACAGGCGTCTATGGGAAGCACCCTACCGTGTGCCGGAGTTCTTGGGAAGAGCAGGGTATAAGGATAGTTCCACTGGTCAGCCGGGTAACGGCGTGATTTATCACGGAATTGGGCGAGGGGCTTACGCCGGGCAGGAAATCTGGTCCGCAGCACGAGATATCCAGACGCACCGCATGGTCATTGGTACAACCGGCTCCGGTAAGTCGGAAGAGATTTTCGGGCTGGTGTTCAATGCGCTTGCACTCAATAGCGGCGCGATCATGGTGGATGGCAAAGCAAGCGCCGATACCCTCAATTCGATCAAGAAGATCGCGCGGCTTTACGGTCGCGACGAGGAGTTCCTAGTTCTCAATTTCATGATGGGATCGAAGGACTTCTACGGCCAGTCGGAAGTCAAGCTAACAAACACCTTTAACCCCTTTGCTATGGGGTCAAGTGATCAGAAATCAACTCTGATGGAGACCTTCATCCCTCAAGCCGAGGGATCGAATAGTGTCTTCACGCAGAGAGCTTTGCAGTTGAACAAGGCGCTTGCCCGGCCTCTGTCGTTTTTGCAGGGGCGAGGGTACGTGGACTATAACCCTCGTCTGCTGACTGAGTTCTTCCAGTTGAACAATGTCGAGAACCTAGTGTGGTTCGGCAGGTTTCGTGACAAGCACGGCCGCGTGGTCGATCTGCCAAACGAGGGCAAGCACGACGACTTTGTGCGTCTCAAACAGGCCTGCGCCAGCTTGCAACAGGTTTTGATGGACTTGCCGGGCTACAGTCAGGTGATGCCGAAAGAGCCGCCGCCTCTGATCGATGCCGACGACCACAAGATAGCGACAGCTTTGCTGGCGGGTGAGAAAGCGGTCGAGAAGCTGTCGAACGACATGATCACCAGTTACAAAAGGCTGGCAGGGGGCAGCAGCTCGGAGGGAGACAAGAACCAGTCGGCGGAATCGACCCGCGCCGAGGTTTACAGGCAATGGGGCTACATGACCATGAGCCTGTCGGAACCGGCCGCGCTGCTGACCTATTCATACGGCCATGTTTTCAATGCCGAGGTCGGTGAGATCAACATGAACGATGTGTTCCTGAACAGGCGCATCGTTTACGTGATGATCCCTTCGCTGGAAAAAGCTCCTCCGAGCACGGCGGCTCTTGGTAAGATTACGGTCGCGGCGGTCAAGCAGGTGCTCGGCAACCTTTTGCATCGCCCCTTGGAAGGGCATCGCCGCCGCATCCTCGACGCCTCTCCGTCCAAGAGTCAGATGCCGTACCCGTTGATATTCGATGAATACGGCTATTATGTCGTGGAGGGTTTTTCCGTGGCGGCGGCTCAGGCTCGCTCATTTGGCGTGTCCTGTACCTTCGGCCTGCAAACTCCGACATCTCTGGAGAAGGCGTCAAAGCAGGAGGCGGATGAAACGCTGATCAACACCACCATGCGCCATGTGGGAAAGCTTGCCGCAAACGAGGACAGCGAGGCTTTCAAGATTGTCCGGGGCTGGGGTGGCAAGAAGCTGACCTCAATGACCCGTTCGCTCAAGGTCGATCACCGGGCGGCTTTCAAGACCACATCGCTCTCGGACGAGATCGTCTACGAGGAAGAGGACATCATCAAATATTCCGATATCCAAGGGCAGGAGTCGGGACAGTTCCATTTCATCGTCGGCACAAACACGAGAGAAAAGGGAATTATCAGAGGCGAGAGCCGGGTGGTTCGCTACAAGGCGTTCTACACCGGGCCGGTGCCGGAAGTGGTGGAATGGAGGCTCAACCATTTCGTTCCGGTCAAAACCCGTGACGAGGCATCCATCGAGGCTATCCGGCAGAAGGATGCGCAACAGCGGCTCTTGCGGGAGGCAAACGCCAACGAGATCAGGGACTGGTCCCGAAATCAGGCCGATGACGGTCTTCGTTATGAGGATCATTTAGGCGGAGACACCATCGCCACGCTCGTACGCGATCTGGCGGTTGCTCTTGCAGAGCTGGTGGATGATCCCGGTACCAAGCCCGGCGCTAGCGCCACCATTGATGACTATGCGGCTTATCTCTCGCAACTGCTGGAGACGCCGGGGCTGGTATCTGACCAACTACTCAATGACGCGCTGTCATGGGTAATCAGCTCTCAGGACAGGGCGCACGGAGAATTGCGTGCCCGTACTGAGATCGGGGAGTTGGAGCGCGACCTGAAACAGCATTTCAAGCAGGTGGTGGCGAGCTGGGCGGCGGACATCGATCCTGCTCAGCACAATCTCATCCTTGACGCTTTCGGCGTGCTGGTAGAGACCCCGATCAAGGAAGCTCGCGATCATGCAATACTGCATCGTAGGGTGCAAAGCCGCGTCAGCGATGCGGCTGCGGCGGTAGCAGCGGCGGCAGAGTAATTAGCCTTGGTTGCCCATTGTGAGTCGTCGTAAAGTGTGCTACAACCTTTGTGCTTGACAATTTTGGGCTATGCCCGGAAAGGAGGTCGCCATGTTCGGTATTGGCAGGAAGACATCTGACGCACGTCGCGATGTTCGCGACCGCTATGAGCCGGAGCTTTTCGACAACAGGAAGCTCAACGGCAATTTCAGCGGGAACAGGGATTCGGGTGCTGATGTAGACCTCTTGGCTGATTTGCTCCTTCAGGGAGAAGTCAATCGCCGGGATACTAAGGAGCTTTTGACAGCCATCCTTGAGACGCAGCAGGAAATCCTCAAGGAACTGCGCAAGCAGAATGCCACTTCGGTAGTGAGTCGAGCCGCCTAACCCCATAGCCCCCCCAAATTAGGCGGCAGACAACCTTGGAAACCCCGGCCAAAGCCGGGGTTTTTCATTTCAGGTTCACAGCGATGGTGAAAATCTTCGCACTGTCGAGCTTGACCCGGCACTCGGAGTTGCACGCCAGCATTACACATAAAAAAATCGCACGAAAAGAATGTCGTTATGCGTTCTTTAGTTGACTTGTGCGGGGAAAATCAGGAAGGGTTTGAAGCAGAGACAACATCGGTTCGAAAGTGAAGCGAGATGGCAGAAAACACGAACGCTTCGTCGCCAAAAGTGCTGAATACGGTCATTTGGGCCGGGGCGGCAGTTGCTATTACGGGAATGGTCGTTTTCGGCGCGCTGCCCTATGTGATGGAGCGGCCGGGAGCCTATCAGGCAGGCCCGCAGCCGTACCCTCCACAGCAATATGCACAGCAACCGGCTCCATACCAGCCTCCATACTATCAGCAGCCGCAGCCGCAGCAATTCCCGCAGCCTTACGCGCAGCAGCAGGGATACCAGCAACCTCCGCAGCCTTCTTATCAAGCGCAGGCTCCGATGCCCGCACAGGCCCCAGCGCCCGCGCCTGTTCGTCCGCAGGTGCAGACCTCAGCGCTCAACGCTGTAAATGGGGTGAATGTAGACAGCGGCTATGAAATCACCGATCAGGCTCTTTCGAAGAACGTCATCGCTTTGTTGAAGCAAGCCAATGCGGTTGCGTCAGCTCCAACGGGAGTGACGCCAACCGATCAGAACACGATCTACGCCTTCGTAGATCCTCGGTGCCCGTACTGCCAAGCCGCACACCGCGCTCTTAATGGCAAATATTCTGTGCGTTATCTCCCCATTAGCGTCCTCGGTGATGAGGCCACTATGAACGGGGCACTGCCGAATATTCGGGGTGTCCTGCGTAGCAGCGACCGGGCTACGGCTTTGCACAAAGTCATGGAGTCGGGTGATGCCAGCGGTCTCGATGTGTCGCCGGACACCAAACTGGATGCCGATGTGAATGCCAACATGGAAGTGTGGGCGGGGCTATCTGCGCGTCTGCCTGATCAGCAGCCAGCGGTGCCGCTTTTCGTCGTGCCGGAAGGGAAGTCTGGCAACGTCGCTGTCATGAAGGGCTGGCATGACGGTATGACGCAAGTGGTGGACGCCCTGTTGGCAAAGTAGAGCGATGTTCGGTTTCGGGAAAAAGCAAAAGTCGGTTGAATTACCAAGGTTCCGGTTTGCCACTCTGCCGGACCCCATCGCTCCGACAATTGCCACCGAGGATATTTTACAGAAGCAAAAGATCATCGTCGGGCTGGGTACGCTTCTCATCAGCCTGACGGTGATCTCTCTCTTCTTCGGTTTTCTTGTCGAGGGCGTTGCGCAGACGGAACCATATGTCGCAGACGGGGGTGTCTTTGGATGCCCCGTGCCGATCTTGAACGTGGGGGCAAAGTGAAGACGAAAGAGGAAATATTGGAGGCCAGCGCCGCGCAGTCGGCGATCCAGCGCAATATGAAGGTTTTCATAGTGCTGCTCGTGATCGGGAACGCGGTGATGGCGCTGCATGTAGGGCAGTTGCTCTATGCGCGATTCGTCAAATTTCCTGACACAGCATTTCTTGGCACGACTGATGCTCAGAGCGTCTGCGCGCCAATCGGCCTTGATGAACCAATGGTCGCTGATGCAGTCGCCCGCGACTTCGCAGTCGAAGCGATCCGGGCAATCTCAACCTATGACTGGACCTCTTGGCGCGACCAGATCAATTCGAGCACAGCGCAGTACATGACGCTCGATGCACGCAATAGCTACCGGATATCGGTGAACGATTGGGGCATCATCAGGGATGTTGTGAACCGGTATCAGAATGCGACTGCTCAACAGCGCGGCCCTGCGACAGTGCAGCGACAGGGCGTGGTACGCCAGCAAGACGGGACAGGGCGTTACGAGTGGGAGATCGTGGTTCCCATGACGCTGATCTATCGCAACGCGACGGATCGACGGACAGAGAATCGTGATTTTTATGCCAAGGTCATCCGAACCGCGAAATCGCCACTCAATCCGAAGGGGATTGCCATCGGCGGGCTGGTCTCTTCGCAGCCAGTGCAGGTCAACAATCTACAGACCAATGCGGCGGTGGGGAGCGTGGGGCAATGATCAATCCGGCCGCACATCGCACGCTATCTGTGGCACTCTGCGGGCTGTTCGGCCTGCTTTGTGTCGCCAGCGTGGTCGTGACGACCGATACCTATTGGCTTCGACCAGTGACGAATTTCGTCTGGCACGAGGCGGCGACGGGTGGAGAGTGTGCAGCCACCGTGCTCAGCACTCCTCACATTAGTCAGGCGCGCATCGTAGACTTTGCGTCCGATGCGGCCGTGACCATCAATTCCTACGATTATTACAATCAAGGGACGGTGATCGGTTCTGCCCTCCGGCAGTATTTCACCGTAACCGGGCGCGATTCGTATATCGAAGAAGTCAGTCGGTCAGGATCGCCACTGGCGTTTCGCAGGAATTACGTTGAGCAGACAGCTTGCAAGAACGGCGTTCCGAACATCAAGGAAGAAGGCTTCATTAAAGGACGCCGGTTCTGGCGTGTCGAAGTGCCTCTGCTGCAATATCGGCGTAGCAACGTCGATGTGACAGAGGCGGGGCTTCTCCTAACGATGCTGGTTGTGAGTGTTCGCCCATCGGTCGAAAACCCGAATGGCATCGGAATCGATAGCATCACTGCAACAACATTATTGAACTATGATAGGTAGAGGGCTGGCAAGTATGTGGAGATCGAGAACAGCGCTTGCGGCACTACTCATGGCGTCTACGGCGGGCATTCTGCCTGTTTTCGCCCAAGAGCAGGAGCCGCCCGCGCAGAACGGGAATCCAACCGGACAGGAAACGAACATTTCGGCTCCGCAGGGGGATAGCGCCGGGTCTCCCATTCCGCGCCAAGCGCCACCGGAAGAGACGCCCACGACTGTTGCTCCGCAGCTCCAACAGGGGCAGGTGGAAACCACGTCCAGACCGAACCTGCCACCACGACAATTGACCAAGGAAGAGCTGGACGCTGTGCGGCGTGGCATGGTCGATCAGTCAGAAGGCATGATCCTTCGCCCGAATGAAGTCGGCCGGATCAGAGATGCTACTCTTGGTTCTCGAAGCGCCGCTGTCCGCCCGACCTATTCGACCGATCCCTACCCGACTGCTCTGCCGCGCGTGGTGAATGCTGCCAAGACACCTATGCAGCAGCCCCCGATAGCCCGGCTCGCTTACGGCATGACTACGCCAGTCACCTTCGTCGACAGTGACGGCTATCCATGGCCGATTGTTAACGTCACGTACAATCCGACTGTGCTTGCGCAGGACGGTGCCGGTTGCGGAGCGTCCGGCAATACGCCTTCCGGCGATGGACAGCGGCCGACGACGATCAATCTCACGCCCTGCTATTTCGAGATATTCTCGAACATCAACGTCAGTCTCGAAAAGTGGCCTTATCCCATAGTCTTGATGACCCAATCGGGTTTCCGGCCACAGCAGGGACAGGGCCAGAAACAGGTCAGCATTGATATGCCGCTGACGGTCATCATTGAGGGAAAATCGCCGCTGGCTGACAAGGTGAAGCCGATTTCCATTTCCAACGCGAAAGCAACGGCTCGAAGAGCTGCGGCGGGAAATTACAAGCGGCCATCAAAAGTGGTGACGGGTGACGGCGATCTGGCCGATTACATTGTCGGCCGCCCGCCACGAGGGGCAAGGGCGGTGGCACTGGACGGTGCTCCCGATCTTCGCGGCTACATCGCGAGCAATGGTGATCTCGTCGTAGTCGGCCATGCAGAGATGTTGTCTCCGGGCTGGAATAGCAAGGCGCAAACACCGGACGGCGAGAAGGCCTATCGCTTTAGCGGAGCGCCTTACCGCGTGCTCTTCGTGGACAAGAACGGGGCAGAACGCCCGGCAACGGTACGCTTTTAAGGAGAGGGGCTATGGCGGTAAACAAAATCGTAGTCGGAGTTGGTGCCTTAGCTGCTGTCACTGTTGGCGCGGCTGCTTTTATCCTTTCAGGGCAAGTAGCGCCTGACACTGGCGCTGGCACGCAAACATCCTTGCCGAATGCCACCAATGTTCCGAGGAACGATCAATTGGAGCCGGTGACGCCGCAAGAGGCCAGCCGGAGAGCAACCGTCAACCAGTCGGATGCCCAGCAAGCCAGAGAACAAGGACGAGACTATCAGGCACCGACGGTGATCACTGGTGTTGGGCCTGCCGACCGTGGTGAGCAACCTCCCGTGCCAGAGCCTCCAAAGCCCGCTCCGGAGCCGCAGGAACGCATCATCAAGGAAACCACCGAGCGAACCGTCTATGTGACGCGCGTACCAGTGGAACAGCCTGTCGATGACGCGGCGGCACGGGCCGCGATCCAAGCGCAGATAGCCTCACTTGGGGCGAATGACCGGGGCGGTTCCGGTTCTGGCGGCATCGCGGCTATGGCGATCAACCGGTATGCAGCACCGCCAGAGGAAAAGAAGGAAGCGCCTGCAAAGCCGAGCGGTCCCAATCCTGCGACGATGAAACTTGTAGCGCGAACTGGCGATGTGGTTTTCGCTCGCCTCGACAGAGGCTTTAATAGCGACGACCCGGCCGCTCCCATTATCGTGACGCTGGATGACGTGATTTATGATCCGGCAAGCGGGACGCGGAACGGCCCCCTTACAGGGATGCGACTGGTAGGAAACATCTCGTACTCGGAAAATCAGTCCGCCATCGCTTTCAATCAGCTCGTGACCGTCTCCGGTCAGCAATATCCGATAAAGGCGATAGCGGTTTCCGAGAATGATGCCCGTACGGGTGTTGCGACTAAGGTGGATCGTCACACTTGGTCTCGCTACGCCGGGCTGTTTGTCTCCTCGCTGCTGCAAGGCGCGGGGCAGGTAGCAAACCAGCTCGTGCAGAACAATCGTGACTACGTTGTTTCAGACGGCGTGGTCGTTTCGAACAGCAATCCGGTTAATTACTGGCAGGCGGGCGTGGCAGCGTTGCAGCCGCTGGGCAATAATCTTTCTACCGCCGCTCGCCAGCACTTCAACCGGCCACCAACGATGTCAGCTCCGGCAGGCACCGGGATGGGGATCGTGTTCCTTGCTCCCGTGGTCATTCCGAAGGGCATCCGGTAGCTCAAGGAGAGAGCGAATGGAAAACACCCTGAAATTGGAGGATGGGGCACGCAGCTTTTACCAATTCCTTTCGGGCTTCGGCGATGTGGTGCCTCTCCTATTTGCCGTAATCGGATTGGCGATGTGCGGCATCACTGGCGTCAACCTTTACCGGATGGTGCAGCGGGAGGCCTACGCCCCTGCTGACTGGAGCAAGACCGGCCAAATCGTCGGGTTCTGCATCGGGGCGCTGCTCGGGATTTCATCTGTTGTTGTCTACGCACTTTCGCAGGTGTGGACAGGCTTGAGCCAGTAGGGGGCGTAGATGGCTGAAAACCGGATCAATCTGAGAGATCGATATGAAGAGGCCGTTGCTCGGTTTGGGATCGAGCAGGTGGAGCGCGGAAATGAAATCATGGTCGAGGTCGAGTTTGCCCGCGAGGCCATCGATCGCGTCAAGGCTGGCAAGCTCCCTGCCGAGCATGCAGCCTCCTATCAAATCACCTACGAGCGGGAGCTGGCACGGGCGGCTATCGAGGCATTAAATCATCAAAATGAATATCTTCTCGATCTGGCACGTGATGACGGCGATCTGGCTGTAGCTATTGGACGCGAGCGCCGGTCGCGGCCGGAGCAAGCACCTATACCCGGTAGCCCGGAAGCACCGATCCATATCGGCCACACTGCCGAGCAACAGCTTCGATATGCAGTGTCTGGCAACAGGGAAGCAAATCCTCTTGAAACGCTGCAAACCAGCGAGGAGGTCTTCAAGGCTGTTCAGGCCGCTGTGGCCGAGCGGCTAAACCATCTGAATGCCAGACTGACTGATCAAGATTCGCCGCACTTCATTTCGGAAGACAGCTATGTGACCCGGAATGAGGCTCGCGCTGAGCGCCAATTCCTCGCAGACATGAAGGACCAACTCGATAAACTGGAGCCGGGTGGAAGCCTCGATCTTTCCCGAACGGAGACCGATTACGGCTACGATCCAGAAGAAGCCGCAACTGATCGGATGAGCGGCCTCGAATACGAAACTGCAACAGCGAGAGCGGAACGGGAGCATGAGAGCCACGTGGAAAGCGTGGCATCGCTCTTGGAACAGTTGAGGGCACGCGGCGTCACCGTTGACACCAGCTTCAAGACGGTAGAGCCGACCGGGCCGTCTGCTGCTGAATGGGCGGCCCAAGACGCAGAGTTAGTGGAAGATCAGGAGCAGGAATACGATCATCTGCGTGATCCGGCTCTTATGGCTAGGTATTATCTCAACGAGATCAAGGAGGCAGATAGCCTACTGGCTTCCGATGGAGCTGATGGCCCATCGCGTAGCGAGGCCAAGGCGGCGTTGGAAGAGGCTATAACTCGCGCTGCCATAGCTGCGGACTACGGCAACGAGTTCGTTCGCGAGGCGGCGAAAACCGACGAGCGCCTTGCCGCCCGTATTATCGAGCTGGGGCAGCAAACACCGGCATCTCGTCGGGAGATCATGGATAGCAAGCCAGATCCTCTGCCGCTCTTCACCGAGCTTTATGATGACGTAGTACGAACGGCAGACGGAGTCCCTGTTGGTGCTCTTCATCGACATGCAGAAGGCAGATTGCAGCAGACCTATGCCGTTTTGGCGTTGATCGAACAGGGCCGCGAAATCGGCCTGCTGCCCAAGGATGGCGAGTTTGTTGCTACAGGGGCGAGAGTGCAGGACAAGCGCACGAGCCGCATGTACCCCGCTGCTCACAGGCTCCCAGCCGACCTTTCTATAAAATATGACGGGCAGCTTGTTCGTCTGACGGACTTCTTCGAAGAAGGGCTGGACCGGACGTGGATAGACAAGAACATTTTCGCTCCAACAGACCGCATTCATAGGCTCGCCAACGTTGCGGACCAGTGGTGTGAGGATGCGGGCATGAAAACGACCTTGGTCAAGGCTGCGAACGCGGTTTTGGACGGCAAGATGTCGGCCAGACAGGCTATGGACGATATAGTGCAGCCCGGTTATGCCGCAGCCGTCGCGACGGCTCGTGAAAAGGTCGAGCGGAATTTCTCGTGGATCGAGCGGCAGGCTCTATCGCAGCGGATTGTCACCATCCAAGGCCAGCCTTTCCGCCTTCCAGAACCTACTGCTCTAAAAGTGAAGGACCTACCGGAGCGCGCGGCAGCCAAGGATGTCATGGAGCGCACCTTGGCGGCTTATAGCGAGGTTTCGGAGCTGTCGCCTTTCCAGCGCATGAAAAGCGCCATGGCGGCGACGGCCATAATTGACAATGAAAAACGGGCCATTGCCGAGGGCGGACGTGACCGGCTTCTGCCGCCCGGAATGGCGGCGATTGAGGCCGAGCATGCACGGCGGGAAGCACGCGCAAGCTTGCAGCGAGAAATGGATGTAATCGAGCAGCTTGCGGGCAAGGCACGCGAAGCTGTCGCTGCTGCCAATGATATTTCCCGACCATTGTCTTCGCGTCAGAGTGCGATGAATGATGCAATGGCCTATGGCGACCGCATGAAGGTTGCATGGACGGCCCTGCAGAAGGAGCGAGGGCCGCAGATCATGGAGAGGATGGAGCAGCGTGTCCGCCATTGTGGTCTTCATGGTCAGAGGCAATTGGCTGAGCTGAGATCGTCTTTTGCAGCGCCGCCCCGAGTTGTCCGCGACGTTGCTGGTACGCTCGAAGACACCAGAGACAACCTCAAGCGCCAAGATCGCCTTGATCAGGACCGCCGTGCGCAGGAGCGACGGGAAAATGTGGTTCAGTTCGGCCCTCGGCCGGAGTTTTGAAGATGAGCGACATGGAAGAAGACAAGCCCGCCAAGATCGCTTTTCTACCGGAGGCGCAAGGGTCTCCAAGGGTATGGCAGGCAATTGAGCGTGCTCGCAAGATGGCCGAGGAGAAGGGCTACGAAAGCATGAATATCGGGCTTGAGCTTTCACTCAAGCGCCGCAGCGACATACTCGACGGTTTTGGAAGAGAATTTTTTGGAACGGGAATGGATGGACTGGAGCCGAAGACAGCTCTTCCGGCTTTCTTGATCCGTTATACCCCGAGGGATTAGCCGATGACGACGATGCTGAACCGACACGCAGATCAGTTCTGCGACCTGAGTGGATTCGATCCGAACAGCACACGCCCTGTCTTATTCGCGCATGACGGCTCGGATATCACACTTATCGAGATCAAGGGTGCTCGCTCGATCATCTCGGAGCGTGATTACGCCGATAGGATGATCGATATTTTTGCGGCCGAAATGGCGCAGGTGATGAAGGCGCCCGGCCATAACATCGTCGTCTCATTCGAATCGTCCTTCAATGCTGAGACCGAGGTTGACGAGCACCTTGAGCGCCAGCGCCACAACGCTGAACTCAAGCAATTGCGCGTCGCCGGCATTCTCGAAGAATCGCGCAATGTGATTTTGCGCAGGGCCGTTTCGGAACGGCTCGTGGTGGCGTTGATCACGCGCCCGCAGGCCGGGCAACAGCGTGAGATCGTCGCGCAGAAGAAGGCCAACGACAAAGCCCGCAGCGAGCTACCTGCCATGAGGGCGGCCATGGACCCGTATGCTGAGCTTCCAGCTTTGGAAGGGCCGCATATGGCATTCGTGCAGTCGTTCATGACCGCTCTGGACCGGATAGGCGTGATAGCCAGCATAGTCATGCCGGGCGAGGATGGCTCAAGACCGGATATCGCCAAAATCCGTCAGGGTATTTTCTTCCATGAGACACCCAATGACTGGAAGCCGCATGAACCGGGTGCTGTGAAATATCCGCCGCTGAAAAACACGTTCGACAGTGACGTGTCCGATTTTTTCGCTCCACCACTGGCGATGCAGATCCTTTCGTCGGCTCCTGTGGTTTCGCAGGATATGCGCCGGATTTCATGGGGACCACGCAGTTTCGCCGTTTGTCAGGTGCTGCGCTATCCTAAGAACCTGCGACCGTTTAATCATCTCGTGGAGCGCCTGCGGCGCTCGCAGATGCCCTACCGCGTAGCGATCTCGCTGGAATCCTTGAACAGCGCAGACAAGTCCTCAATCCGCATCAGGCAGGTCGCTGCGCAATTGCTCGGCATATTCGATGGTACGACCAAGCTGCTCGGCAAGAACCTCCAACTGGTGACGGATGCGCTTGGCTCCGATACTGAGGCAGTGGTCAAGACCAACCTGTCGGCCGCGACTTGGATCGAGCCGGGAGAGCCGGAGGAGAGGCTACGCAGCCGCGCATCAGCTCTACTGGTCGGCTTGCAGTCGTGGGGGGACTGCACGGTCACTGACAGCCCGGCAAGCCCGGTCCGCACACTGGCGGAGACAGTGGCGGGCATGAACGCCACCACACAGAGCTGGCGCGGCACGCTCGCCCCGATCTCGGACCTTTCCGTTGTCCTGCCGTTCCACCGCACCGCTCCCGTGTTCGAGACCGGCGACAGTCTTTTCACGTCGATAGAAGGAAAACTTACTCCGCATCGCGCTTTTGCGCCTGAGCAACCGGCATGGCTCACACTCATTGCAGCCGGTACAGGTTCGGGTAAGTCGGTGTTGATGAACCGGATGAATTTCGATCTTGCGGCGTACCGACCGGGCAGCGAGTTACCTTTCATGATGGTTGCAGACGTGGGGGTATCCTCGTCGGGCTGTATGAACCTTCTAAGTGCCTTACTGCCGGAAGAGCGGCGGCGCGAGGTCATTTATATGCGGCCGAAGAACACCGCCGAATATGCGGTCAATCTCTTCGATATCTCGCTAGGCTCGCGCTATCCGTTGGATCGGGAGCGGGTGTTCATGAAGAACTTCCTGCTGACGGCGATCCCGATGGACCACGAGCTGCTGCCGCAGCTTATCACTCGCGTCATTGACCGTGTTTTCGAGATCAAAAGTGATCTCAGCGTCGATTCAAATGCCAACCGCTGGCAGGCAAATATCGACCCGCAGCTCAATGAGGCGGCTCATGCGGCCGGTATCAAGGTCACGGATCGCACGCGATATTGGACACTCGTGGATGAGTTTATGTTGCGTGGGAATCATGAGATGGCCGTTCGGGCGCAACGCTATGCCGCTCCGCGCATCAAAGATATCGCGACGGTTATCGCCGAGCCGCAGATCAAAGACGATTTCGGCGAAGAGATGATCAGGAATGTCCAGCGCCATCTTGAATCGCTGGAAAGTGCCTATCCGATGTTCACCAACTACACGTCGATTGAGACCGGTTCTGCCCGGATCATGGCAATCGACCTGCAAGATGTTCTGACGGTTTCGTCCATGACGGACGAATCTGCGAGGAAGAACACCCTCATGTTCCTGATGACTCGTCAGGTGTTCATGAGCAAGATCGCGGGCGATAAAGACGATATCCGTGCGATGACGTTCCCTGACGATCCTGAAATACGGCAGGCATATGAACGCTATTGGCAGCGGACCTTCCAAATCATCGCCGAGACTCCAAAGCGTATGGTGATGGACGAATACCATCTGACCGGCACCAGTATTGACACCATCAATGACGTGGTTTGGCATGACTGCCGAACCGGCCGTAAGTGGAACCTTGAGGTCGCACTTGTGTCGCAAGAGCTGGCCGACTTCAAAGGCCTGACATCGCAGGCCACCACGATCATGATCCTCAATTCCGACTCTCAGGCCGCTCGCAGAGCTATCCTCGATGAGCTGGGGGGCAGCGAAGCGGTCGATGAGGCTTTGCAGCGCTACGTGAACGGCCCTGACAAATCAGACCCTTCGAAGGGCGCGAACGTGCTGGCGATGTACAAGCTGCGAAATGACGAGAAGCGGTGGGTGATTTTCAACAATGCGTTGGGGATCAGGCTGCTGTGGGCGCTTTCAACGAAGTCAGAAGATCGCGCTGTACGTGACGAGCTTTACAGTCGCGTTCCACTGGATCGTGCGCTCGATCTTCTGGCGAAACGCTTCCCCGAAGGAACTGCCATTGGTCGATGGGAAGAAATGGCCAGAACGCAAAGGCGTTCTACCGGCACTTCCATTGCTAAGCTGGTAGCAGATGAAATTATGCAATACGAGATGGCGAACACGATGAAAGTGGCGGCGGAATAGGGCTGAAACCTCTTGTGTAGTGTCACAATTGCACATTAAAAAGGTGCAACACTTCATTGTGAAACGTGTGAGCTTGGTGTAAGCATATTGAGCAACGGGCCGTTGGCGGCAAGGAGAGAAGGAAATGAAGGCAACCGCATTAGCTGTCGCCGGTAAGGCGCGAGACAAGTACCTGGCTGCAATCGCTCTGGCGAGCGTGACCTATTTTTCAGCACTGGAAACCGTACTCGGCCAGACGGCCGACCCGAAAGCCCCGCTTGAGTTTCAGAAGCAGGCGCAGGACGCGGCGCGTAATTCTCGAATGAACCCCGACGATGCAAAGTCAGGGCTTGAGAACCTTGCGAGCACCGGCCTCTACCTCTTCGGCGCGCTGAGCCTGATCTTCGCAGGCTACTCGGTCTACAAGTGGTGGGATGCCGTCAACAACGAGCAGAGCCGCAACAATGCTGGCCGTTCGGCCATGGCTGCGGTCATCGCTGGTATCCTCGGGATTGTGGGTATCTTCATCGGTTGGGTCCAGTCCGTTGCTCTCGGCGGGAGCAACTGAGCAGCGATCTTCCGAAAGGGGGATAGGCAAGTGGAGCGGTCCCGAAAGGGGCCGCTTCTTTTTTGGCTGTCACGCTTGCAACACTGAACTGCATTCAGCTCGTCCGGTGCCTATATGTCCAAATTGGATCGAAGAACGAGCTAATCCGCATGCCGCTTCTGGTCGATCTAAAAAGCAGGCAAAAAAAATCCCCGGCTGAGGGAAGCCGGGGAAGGTGGTCCGCCGCATCAATGAAGCAGACTACTGGGAGGAGTCCTGATGAATGGAGGTTTCAAAACAGGCTCTGACCTGATCGGGCGTCCAGCGATTCAGGACCGCGTGATGTACGTCGATTTCGGTCTTGGTAATGCGGCGCGTAAGCTCGCCTCTTTCCCGGTAGAGGCTTTCCAACGGTTCGATGTGCTCTTCCACGAACTTGGAGTCCATGTCGGGCAGATTGCGGAGCCAATGGCGCATTTCAGATGCCTTTCAAAACCGATCAATATGCGTTAGTTATATCTATGTTCCTAACCGGCCCTCTTTGTCAATATGCGTGAGTGATATTAATGTCAGAAAAAGAACGTCGGGCGCGCTCCGGGCGCGAGCCGCGCAAGTACAGTACCGAAGTTTCCCCATGGCAGGAGCGTGCCCGAGCGGCCGGTTTGAGCCAGAAAACGCTCGCCGCCATGACGGGAAAAACAGAGATCAGCGTCAGCAGGCAATTGAGGGGGCAGTTTGGAACGAATGGAGAGCCGCCGCGCTATGTTGCGGCAACGATCATTGCATGGGAACTGATGAGCCTTGAGCAAAGGCAGGAGTGGCTTGCCCGGCTCGGCAGCAAAGACACAATCCCACCTGACGATGTTATACGCCCGCATGGCCACGAGCGGCTTTGCGATGCAGTAAAGCAGCGGCGGGAAGAACTGTCACTATCGCGAGAGCAAGTGGGCAATGCCACAGGCTTTAGTCGATTCATTGTGAAGGATTTCGAGGACGGTAAGGACGTTTCGCTGTCAGTCGCTATCAGGATCGCAGAGGCCGTAGGCCTTACATTCGATGTTGTCGATACGGCCAAAATCAGCGGTGTCATCGTGGCAGACAAACCGACCGAGGAAGAAACCGAGATCGATATCGGGGACAGTCTGCCAGACGATTTGGAGCAGGGTAGGTGAGCAACGGAAATAGCCTGAATGTGGTTCTTTACGACAGGAAGGTTGGCGATCTCGAACGAAGCAAGGACGGCCTGCACTTCGTCTACGACCGTCAGTGGCTTTCAGATGCCAGAGAGGGCCGAGGGCACGCACTGTCGCTCTCGATGCCTCTCACAAAGGTGGAACACGGGCCGGAAGTCGTGGAGCCGTTCATTGCTGGACTGCTGCCTGAAAGCCATCATCATCGGCACAGGATCGCTCAGGCTTTCGGAATGCAATCGGCCCATGAAAGCGATTTTGAATTTCTCCGGCTGATCGGCCGCGATTGCGCTGGCGCTGTTATCTTCGCCGATCCTGCCGAACGAAATATTGCACTGCGCGAGCCGCCCGGCTTCAAGGTTTTGAGTGAGGAGGAGTTGGCACAGCTCCTCCGTGAACTGCCAGCGCGTCCGCTAGTTGACGATCCAGTGCTAGGAACGCGAATTTCGCTCGCTGGCGTTCACGACAAAATGGCCGTGTTGGTGATGGGGGGCAAGGTCGCATTGCCGGTCAATGGCTTCCCATCCTCTCATATCATCAAGGTCGATATCGCTGGATTGAACGATTCCATTAAGACGGAGCACTTTTGTCTCCGGCTGGCGCATGCTTGCGGACTTCGAGTTCCCACATCGCAGATCCAGCAGGCTGAGGATAAGGTCTATATGCGGATCGCACGTTACGACCGAACCCTACAGACCCGGCAGGACGGCCCTGCTCTCCTGAATCGCACCCATCAGGAGGATTTCTGTCAGGCTCTTGGTATCCATCCCTTGAACAAATACGAAGAAAAGGGCGGCCCCTCTTGGAAAAGGATGGCCGAACTTATGAAACTGATGGAGCGCCCCGCAGTTGATCAGGCTGGTATGCTGGATCGGGCGCTGTTCCAGTATCTTTCAGGGAATCCCGATGCTCACGGAAAAAACTACTCGATACGGTATTCACCGAGCGGGCGGCTTTCTCTTTCCCCTGTTTATGATCTGAATAATCAGGCGGCATTTGCGGCAAACTACACGTCCATGAAACCGCTGCTTGCCATGTCAGTCGGTCGTGACAAGGATAATCCGAAACAAGGGGAGTTCTGGCGTACAAGGATCAGCCGTGATCATTGGGCTGAGTTCGCGCAGGATGTCGGTATGCCTGCTACCCATGTGCTGAAACGCCTTGACGAAATGGCGCTCAAGATTAGCTCTGCTGTCGTTTCGGTAAGGGAGGAGATGCGTCACACACTTGCGGACACTCCGCTACTGGACGTGATCGTTGATGATGTTGTTGCTCGCGCGACTGCTATTCGTGAAAATCGGCCGGAGCCGACGCGGGAAATCCATGCTGATCACGGGCGAGGTCGAGGACCGATCATCTCACCTTCATTATAAAATTCATTAGCCTATTTATATGTAGCTTTATGCGTCAATAAAGGTGTATATATGCACCATTATGAAAGAGAAGCCCGTACCGTCCCTTCGTGCGCAAGCCGAGCTTAAAAAGCTCGGTGACGACATCGCGATAGCTCGCAAAAAGCGCCGCTTTACTCAGCAGCGCATGGCTGATGGCGCTGGCGTGAATGTTGCCACCATCAGGCGTCTGGAAAAAGGCGACGGCGGGGTTTCGCTTGGGGTTTTGGCGATGGTTCTAGTTACTCTCGGCGAGCATGGCAGGCTAGCGGGACTGTTGGACATTTCAAAGGATGACATTGGTCTGGCGCTGGGCGTCAACGCGCTCCCCCAGCGTGTGCGGCCGAAACGTGATGGCAAGAAAAAGAAGAGTGACGCCGACACGCAAGAATCGGCTAACGGCAAAGATAAGGTGGCATTCTGATGGTGCAGAGCGCGTATAAAATCTGCATTGGCGATTCCGGGCTAGAGGTCGGAACCCTATGGTTCGAGGCGGCCGGTGGTCGCGAGCATTCCAGCTTCCAATATGATTCAGGATGGTTGGAGCACCCACGAGGTTTTGCCATAGCGCCAGCGCTGACGCTTGATGCGGATAGGAAGTTCTTCCGCGCAGCCAACGAACACGGGACGCCACTGCCTCCTCCTGTTGCGGACACGACGCCGGATTCATGGGGAAGGAATATCATTCGCAAAGATGTCCGGCTCGGGGGCAATAATAGCAATCCACTGACGGAGATAGACTTCCTAACTGCGGTCGATGATTTCAGCCGAGTGGGCGCTCTGCGTGTACGTAGCCTTGAGGAAGGCTCCCCGTTCCTTTCGGCTGCTCCCAACGGCCGACATCCTATTCCCCCCCTCCTGCATCTTGATCAGCTCAGCCATGCTATTGCCAGCGCCGAAAGCAATGATCCTGATGCTGCCGCGCTTCGACGGCTCCGGCAGGTGGGTAGTACGCTGGGGGGCGCTCGTCCAAAGTGTTCTGTGATTGACAGCGACGGAACCCTTTCCATCGCGAAGTTTACCTCGATTCATGACACATATCCCGTGGAAAGAGCAGAGGTTCTTACTCTGAGGCTGGCGAAGCTTTGTGGGATTGAGGCGCCGAAAGCTCGGATCGAAATGAGCGCAGGTTTGCCGGTGGCGATCATCGAGCGGTTTGACCGGACAAGCAATGGCCGAGTGCCCTACATTTCGGCGCAGACCATGCTCGATCTGCCGACCGCCACTGGTGGCACATATCTAAATCTCGCAGATACGATACGGGAGCAAGCTGCCGCTCCCTACGAGGAGCTGCGCGAGCTATTTCGGCGAGTGAGCTTCAATATCCTCGTTTCTAACGTTGATGATCATCTGAAAAACCATGGCTTTCTTTACGCGGGCGATGGGAGGTGGCGTTTGTCTCCCGTTTTTGATGTCAATCCAGCTCCAGAGCGCTTCAAGGAACTGAAAACAGCGATTGCCGATCCGGCCGCGCCGGACGCCTCGATCTCGATGCTTATGGAGTATGCCTTCTATTTCGAGATCGATCCCGACGATGCGGCAAAGACCATCGGAGAAATGGCCCACACAATTTCACAGAGCTGGGAGAGCCTTGCGCGTGAGGCGGGCATGAATGGTGCAGAGATTGGCATATATCGACCTGCCTTTGAGCATAAGGAGGCCGAATATGCCCGCTCGTTGGTCGAAGTCTCGATGTTGAATGGCAATCGATCACCAGCACCGCCACGGGGACCGTCGCTTGGGTGACAATCACCGCTACGAATAAAGGCCGGGGCTTACCCGTCAGAACGACGAGGCAACAAAGGAGGCCCCTGCCATGTTCAAATTCTCTCTGTTCCTGTCCAGCATTGCACTTGCCTGCTCGACAGCTTTCATTTTCCCTGCAAATGCCAAAGATCGCTCCGGCGGATCGGCCGGTATTGAGCGAGGTTGTAAGGTTCAGAATGATGGTCTGGATGAGCCTTGTGGCGAGGCTCCCCCGAAGCGTCTCCCTCCACCACCAGCACCGAATGCTCCGAGACCAAAATGAGGAGCGCTGCTAGCTTATGCTAGCATGTGCAGGCTAGCGCTATCTTATAAAACACATATGGAACTTTATGCAAAATAATGTGTTTCTTTGACGTACTCACGTCGAGGGGACGCCATATGGACAGGAAAGCAATGGCAGTGCTCGTTGTGGAAGACGAGCCGCTCGTGCGGATTGATATCGCCGACTATCTAAGGGACTGCGGATATGTGGTTACAGAGGTTGGCAGTGCCAAGGAAGCGATAAAGGTGCTTCAATCAACCCACGTCGATCTCGTGTTTTCGGATATCCAAATGCCGGGCGAGATGGATGGGGATGGGTTGGCAAGGTGGGTAATGGGCAACCGGCCGGACGTGAAAGTTATCCTGACATCCGGCCGGGTAAGAGATTGCGGTGTTACAATAGAGTTGATCCCGAAGCCTTACGCACAAGGGGCGGTAGCATCGGCCATCAGATACGCCTTGATGTCATCTGGCGATCTGGCTTGATCGACACCATCGAAATCGATCAGGTTTGCCAAACGGGACAGCCAGCCCGGCGTTGATCATTTCTCTTGAAATGTCATGCCCATCGGTAAATGCCCTGACCAGTACACGGCCGTAGCGGTCTGTACCAACGGACTCCAGATTTAAACCGCCTCTGTCGAGCAGTTCTTTAAGTTTGTGAGTTGCTGCATCAGCAAGCTGACGCTCGATCTGGCAATGTGCTCGATCTCCGCTTTCAGGCGCGTCGATATCCACGATCCGATATTTTATGCGGTGATGCCAGAAGGTGTCGCCATCGACCACGCATTGAACACGCCGCGATGAGCCACAGATCGGCCACTCAGAGGCATCCGCCATGGCAGGTAAGGGAATAGCCATCAAAGCAGCGAAAACAGCAGCGGCGCTGAAATTTGGACGAAAAGCTCTCAGAACGGACGTCAATGGACAGCCTGCCTCTTCACATATAATTGTTTGTGTGGATTGCATGTCAAAATCAGATTTCAAGAGGGATGGAGAACATATGAATCCGAAACTGTGGCTTGCTGCATTACCTTTACTACTTGCTGGCTGCGGTGCCAGTGCTCCAACAGATGCGGATGTCAGTGAGGCTTTCAAAGACGCCTTTACGCAGGCATCCCAGCAGATATCAGGCAATCCATTCGCGCAGTCGCTTATCGGTGCCGCCACGGGTGGAGGGGATGTGCACTATGGCGTTACAAACACGACCTGCAATCAGAACGGTGAGGCTTACGATTGCACGTTTAAGCTGACAATGCGCCAAGGCGAGAATGGACCGGCTCTCCAGCCTGAGAGAGCTATGCATGCAGTTCTTGTGAAAATGGACGGCAAGTGGACCTTGCGGCAAAACTGATCAGGCATCGCTTGGCAACTCAAAGCGCGCAGGAACCAGATCGGCATTCTGTAAGGCGGCGAATGTTCGCCGCCGCCTCTGCCTCAATGATGAGTTGTTGCGCCGCATCTGGCGAGGCGACTGGTTGTCCGTAAGCAGCTCGTGTGGAAATGTGAACAACCTGCCATCTGCCGTCACGAGTCTGTTCAGCGGTGTAGTTCATTGATATCAACCCGCAAAGTTATGGCATTAAGCGCCTCAGCAGGCGCTCTCGATAGTATCAGAAAATACGACGGTGTTTCCGTCGATGGTATAGTTTGTCTCACCACTCAATAGGCGGTGAGCAACCTCGTCGGGGACGCCCCATGTCTCGGAGACAATCTTACGAAGCTGGTTTCGGTCCTTTTCGAAGGCATATGCGTTCTTCGCCCAAGCTATGACGCCGGGGGTATGCACCATTTCACTTGAACCGAGGCGGTAGGTTCTGGCCTGCATTTCCAACTCCATTGCAATGTGCGTGTCATTAGTTTAGTGTTTGACACTACAAAGCAGTTTTGACGCGCTGTCAATCCCAAAAGTAATGGCAGCGTAGTAAGGGCATTATCGTATGAAGATTGGCTACATCCGGTTGGCAAAAGCTGCCCCCACGAAGGAGGAGCAGGAAGAGGCTTTACGCGCCTCTGGCCTGCCCGAGGAGTGCAGGATTTTCGTGGAGCAGATCGCCACTCGCAGGAGGACCGAGTATGTGGACCCGACGCCGCAGCGAACGGAAATGATCAGCGGCCTGAAGGAAGGCGATATGGTCTATGTTGCCAGTGCCTCTCGTTTGGGTACGGGCGTCACAGACATCGAAGAGACCTTGCGGGCGATCAACGAAAAGGGCGCAGCGGTGTTTGATGCTGCGACCAACGAGGTCGTTCGGTGGCATCCAGATGCCGGAGCCGCAATTTCTTTTGTTTTCAGAGGCTATAACGGCCTTCGAAACGAGCTGGCATCGCACATGCGTGCCAAGCGGCCGGAGGATAAGAAAGGTGGAGCGCCATCACTACCGCAAGAGCGGCTGGATGAAGCACGCAAGCTTTTCTTCAACCTAGATCTTCACATCAAAGAGGTCGTCAAGCGTACCGGTATAGGTCAGAGGACGCTTTACCGGCATTTTGGGAAGCGGACGGGCAAGAACCCCGCGAAGTAGCTGATTGATACGAGTATTTTGAACGCAACGATTTGGACCCGTAGTTTCAAACGGCCTAGCCGCAGAAAAGGAAAAGTCGATGACGATCAATATCAACAAGGTCATTCTACAAGGCCGATTGGGCTTGGACCCTGAAATTCGGCGTACCAACAATGGAAAGCCGGTGGCCAAGTTGCGAGTGGCTACATCCGAGTTCTGGCGTGACAAGCAGACAGGTGAGCGGAGGGAATCCACTCAATGGCATGATGTCGTTATCTTCAACGAGCATCTGTGCTCGTATGTTGAGAAGTACGGCAAGAAGGGCCGGGAAGTTTACGTCGAAGGCCAGTTGCAGACACGCAAATGGCAAGATCAGAGTGGCAGCGACCGCTATACGACCGAAGTTGTTTTGCAGCTCTATCGCGGCACCGTCCAGTTTGGCCCGCTGCCCGGCGGCGACAAGTCTGAGGATCAGGAGCCTGACGACAGCTACGGCTCCGAAGGTCGCGATTTTGGAGACGAGATTCCATTCTGACGAGGCAAGGAAGGGAAACACAATGGACGATGATAAGGCCGAGCTGATCGGAGCGACATTTGCTGGTGTCGTCATGGTTCTCTATGCACTTCTTTGGCACGGATATGGCCCTATGGGGGCGTCCGTCATCGGCATTCTAACATTCACGGCTGGCTTAGTTCTTTTTAACAATGTGGCGCGTCTCGGCAGGTGGATCGGCCGCCAGTTTGATTGAAGGAAGATACGATGAGTGATGATCGATGGAGAGAAGAGCAACGCCGGGTAGAAGACCAGCGGCGCGAGGAGCAGCGTCGAGCTGACGAACAGCGCCGCGAAGAAATGCGGCGTGAGGAACAAAGGCGACAGGAAGAGCAGCGTCGAGCTGATGAACAGCGGCGTCTTGAAGAGCGAAATCGATTTAAGTGATAATTTTAAAGGGGCCTGTCGCAAACATTTTCGGAGCGCGCGATTATCCCCTGAGCGTCCTCATTTTCATGCTTTGTTAATCTTTTGC
>NZ_JAHWRG010000011.1:0-83966 GCF_024539785.1 Ochrobactrum sp. BTU2
GAGATAAGGAAATGAAAAAGCAGATCAAAGACTTGACCCGCCGTGCTCTGCATAATGCCGACGCGGCATATTATGTGTTATCCCGAGTTCGGGATAAGACATACTCGCGAGGAGTGATGTCCACGCGGACGTCGTTCCATTCCTCTGTCGGCAGGTCTCCCAGCCTGCGCTCCATCAGCGCCTCACCGGTCGAGACGATCTGGACGACGGCCGAATGGCCTTCTTCGAGATCGCGGGTGATCGACCGGATCAGTGTCGGGGATTTCATCGACGTCAGCAGATGCCCGAAAAACCTCTGCTTGGCCGACTCGAAAGCGCTGCGGGCGGCGGATTTCGCCTGCTTGTTCAGCGTGCCCGTGTCGCCGGTGATATTGGCGGCCTGCATCGCGGCGTCCAGATTATTATGAATGATCTGGAACGCGCCAGCATAGGCATCATAGATGCGACGCTGCTCGGGCGCCAGCTCATGCTCGACCAGCTCATATTCCACGCCATCGAAGGAGAGCGAGCGGGCGGTGTAGAGGCCGAGCGCGCGAAGGTCGCGGGCGAGAACCTCCATGGCCGCAACGCCGCCGTCCTCGATCGCCGTGACGAACTCAGCCCGGTTGGAGAAGGGAAAGTCCTTGCCACCCCAGAGGCCAAGCCGCTGGGCATAGGCGAGATTGTGGACCGTGGTGGCGCCGGTCGCGGAAACATAGGTGACGCGGGCGTTCGGAAGCGCATGCTGGAGACGCAGGCCGGCGCGGCCCTGCTGCGATGCGGCAACCTCGCCGCGTTCTCCCTTGCCGCCACCGGCGTTCTGCATCTCGTGCGCCTCGTCGAAAATAATGGCTCCGTCAAAGTCCTTTCCCAACCATTCGACGATCTGTTTGACGCGCGAAACCCTTGTCCCACGGTCGTCGGAGCGTAGCGTGGCATAGGTCGTAAATAGGACGCCTTCCGGCAGCGTGATCGGCTTGCCCTGCGGGAAGCGCGATAGCGGCGTCACCAGCAGGCGCTCCATACCGAGCGCGCTCCAGTCCCTTTGCGCGTCTTCGATCAACTTGTCGGATTTGGAGATCCACACCGCCTTGCGGCGGCCCTGCATCCAGTTGTCGAGGATGATGCTCGCGGATTCACGGCCCTTGCCGACGCCAGTGCCATCACCGATCATGAAGCCACGCCGGAAACGCACGGCATTCTTCGCGTCTTCGGGTGCCGCGCTGACGAGATCGAAGGTCTCGTCCACCGTCCACGAACCGGCGAGATAGTCGGAATGGGCCTCGCCGGCATAGATCAGGGTTTCGAGTTGTGCGTCGGAGAGCAGGCCGTGAATGTTGGTCGGTAAGTGTGGCCGGTAGCTTGGCTTCGGCGGCGCAACACTCGCCATCGCCACCGATTGCACGAGCTTGGTCGGATGCGCCGTAGAGCCGGGAATACGGATAACCTGAAGTCCGTATTCCTCGTAGATGGCGTCGGAGATACGGCCATCCTCGGCCGCCTGCCAGTCGACGGTCTCGTATTCGAGCGCCACGGCTTCGGGCTCGGCCAGCGGCGCGGAAGGAGCCGGCCTTGCGGCAGCGGCACGGTTCAGATAGCCGCGCACGGTGCGGGGCGCGGGCGCGGTGACCACAGGGACCGCGACGGACGGATCGACAGGCAGGCGCACAGGCAGATGCGTGTCGAGCCAGCCCATCAGCGTAGCAACATCCGGCGCGACACCGGGAGCGGCCGGAAAGAGAGCCGGATCATCGGCGGGCAGCTTGTCGATGACGGTGATCCGTGTCGGGATCGTCGTGCCGTGCTTGGCATAGACCGAGCCGTCGATCGCGGCGGAGAAGACGACGCGACCCCGCTCCTGCAGCCGGGTAAAGGCAGGAGTCCAGGCAACATTGTCAGGCGCGAAGTTCGCGCCGGTGATCGTCACCAGTCGTCCGCCGGGTGCAAGACGCGCCAGCGCCGAGGCGACGTGGCGATAGGCGGCGTCGGCCATGCGACCCTCAACATTGGCCATGGCAGAAAATGGTGGGTTCATCAGCACGATGGAAGGAACCAGACCGGGATCGAGATGATCGTCGATCTGGGCAGCATCGAAGCGGGTGACGGAAACGGCCGGAAACAGGGAAGAAAGCAGGCCGGCGCGCAGCTCGGCCAGCTCGTTGAGCACAAGCGCGCCTCCGGCGATCTCGGCGAGAATGGCGAGCAGCCCGGTGCCGGCCGAAGGTTCCAGCACACGATCGGCGGGCGTGATCGCCGCTGCCGTCGCGGCCACCAGGCCGAGCGGAACCGGCGTCGAGAATTGCTGGAAGGTCTGTGCCTCTTCGGATCGCCGTGTGTGGGTCGGCAGGAGGCTGGCGATTTTCGACAGGGCGGAAAGTCGTGCAGCCGGAGAACCGGCTTTACGGAAAAGCGCCTTTCCGTATTTGCGCAGGAAGAGGACGGTTGCGGCCTCGCAGGCGTCATAGCCGGTTTTCCAGTCCCAGGCGCCGGCCGCATCGGAAGCTCCGAAAGCGGTTTCCATTGCGGCGCGCAGCGTAACGGCATCGACACGCTGGCCGCGCTCGAGATGGGGAAGAAGAAGATCGGCGGCCGCGAAGACGGAAGCGGCCGTGTCGGTGTCGGAAGCAAGCGGGAGTGACGCGGAAGCAGGAGCCGCCGCAGATGCGGAAATCATGTTCATGGGAACGACCTCGGGAGAGCAGAACAGGATTGAGCCGCGCAGCGCTCTCTCTCGACCGCACAGGCTCAAACCCGTCCCGGCAACCCTCTCCCTCTCCGTCCCGAGGAAAGACGCCCGACTACGAGGTGGAAATAGCCGTGGCTGCCATGACAAGAGCACCCGACCGTTGGGTGGGACGCTCAGCCGATAGACGTGGGTTTCGATGATCTCAGGCATCAGGATCACCTTCATCGAGAACCTGGGCGAGCCAACCATCGGTATAGGTCCATGCGACGGTCTCGCCGGTGGCGAGATCAAGGACGTGCGCCCCGCCGCCGAAACCATCGATCCGCGGGCGTGAGCAGGTGTTGGCGTACTGGAAACCCCAACGACCTGTCAGGCCGAACTCGGCCGCGCAGATCTTCACGAACTGGATCAGACGCTCGGGATCGCCGGTGACGTCATCGTGCATCCAGAGCTGAGTGCCACCATGTTCGGGCTGGATCGAGAGAAGGAAGCCCTCGGAAGGCGGTTCCTCCGAGGCGCCTTCCTCGGAGAGCTTGTTGTAAAGGTCGAGCGCGCGGGCGGCATTGTCGGGCGTGCCGACGTCGAGCAGGCAGGAGAAATGAGTGAAGTAGTTGGCCATATCAGGCTCCTGAAACGCAAATGCCCGGCGCGATGGCCGGGCGAGGTTGAGGGGATGCTTGCGGCTATGTCAGAGGCGGAAGTGGGCCACGAGCCGCTGCGCGTCGGCGTGATGCCGGAGCATTTCGCGATAGAAGCGCTTGCGGGCTTCCCGCTTCGCCGGATCGCGGCGGGCGCTGCGCGCGAGCCTGCGGCGCGCGGCGCGGATGACGGCCCGGTTGCTGTCCCAGACCATGATGTCGAGCCTCAGATAGGTGGCGTACATTTGAGCCCCCTACAGTTGATGCGTTCGCACAGGGCGTCGATCCGGGTCAGATCAAGGCCGGCGTGAGCGCCGTCATTGGTGAGGATGCTCCCGAGCGGCGGATCGATGTCGCCCCGCGCAAGGGCGATCTGAAGCAGCCGGAGACCAGCCAGTACGGCATCGCGCTCCTGGGCCGTGACCGCGACGGTCAGGAACGCTTCGATGGTCTCGTCATCTTCGAGCAGGCGAACGCCGTCGTCCGCGTCGATTTCGAAGTCGTCATATTCCGACACAGAGCCGGTAGCGAACCATTCGCCTTCATACATGAAGCTGTTGGCGAGGCTTCGCGCCTGCTCCGGCGTCGCAGCCTCGACGACGGTTTCGTAATAGACCAGGGCATCATGGCGTGCGGTGACAACAAATTTCGGCATGGGGGACTCCTCAAATGAAAGCGCCCGGCGCGGGGGCCGGGCTGGATCGGGGAATGTGGTGGGGCATCGGGGTCAGGCAGCCTGGAACAGCGCTGCCCGGACGGTCTGCCGCCAATCAGGATGAACCAGGCGGCCTTCGAGGACGCTGGCGCGGAAACGAAGCACGCGGGCGGTGCTGTGATTGTCCCATCCGGCCTCCAGGGAGGCTTCGCCGCGCAGCTTGCTCGCCTTTGCCACGACAAGGCGGGCCTCGCCGTCGGAGGCGACGGGATCGCACCATCGGATGCCGCGCTGCCACGGCTCGCCGGCAAGCACTTGCCGGTGCTCACCGTCAACGACAACAAACAGCCGGGGCTGGAAACCGATGGCATCGTCGTCGCCGGTGACGATACGGCTCTGTCGGGCAATCCCTTCGACGAAGGCGATCGCCTCATCGAGCGAGCCGCATTGCGCCAGTTCGATCGTGGTAACCGTGGAATAGGAACCGTAGATTGGATCGTCTTCCGGATACTCAATTTCTCCGAGGCAGGTGACGCGCAGGGGAAATTTCCGGGAGGCCAACAGAGCGGCAACGGCGCGCGAAACTGGAACGCCGGCATTCGCAAAGGTGAAACTGTTCATCACGATATCTCCGCGACGGGCGGCGGAAGCCTCTCTCCCGACCCTCATCCCGCCACGGCCAAACCGGCCCTACTCTCCCTCTCATCGCTCTCGCATTGCGGCCGTGGCCGGCATGAAAAAAGCGCCCCACCGATCGGCAGGACGCTTTTTGAGATTCAATCGATGGCCTGGAATATCTCGGACGCCTCGGGATGGCCGTCCAGATTGTCGCGAAGGCGGTGGAAGCTTTCCACCAGTAGGTCGGATTCGTATTGGAAGGTGAGATGCGAAAGCGTGAACATCGTGGCGATGATGCCGGCGGCCTCCGCCGAGACCTCGCCACGAAACTCCGTGAGGCCGCTTTCGATCCGGTAACGTGGCCTGGACGTCGGTGCGAGGAACAGCGGCTGATCATGATGCTCGTAGAAATTCCAGAAGCCGCCGCGATAGTCGTCGGGGCTGAGCCGCTCCATGATCGTATAGACCGCGGCCTCGGCGACGATGAAGAGCCGATGCCCGAACAGCGTCGGCAGGAACTTCCCGCGGCGATGATCCGGAACGAGGGTTGCAAAATGAGAAGTAGCGACTTGCGTAGACATGGAACTGGTTCTCCGGAGAGCGGAAAAGGACAGGACCGGACGGCGCTCTCTCTTTGCCCGTCCGAACCCATCCCGGCCCCGCAGCACTCTTCCTCTCAGTCCCAAAGTTCGTCCGCGATCTCGCGCGTGAGCATGGTCCGTGCCTTCATCATCACGTCCGTCACCGGACGTGTCGATATGCCCATAGAACCGCGCGCGTCGACCATTCTCGGTCCAGTCGGCATAATAGCAGTAGGTCTGTTCCGTGCGCCGGAAGGCCCTCATGTCGGATGCCCAGTGCGGCTTCGGCTCGACGACAACGGTGACGGTGCCATGCGTCTCCTCCCACGGAAGCGAACGCTCCGCGGGAGGATTGCTGCGATCGTCGGCGAAGATCTCGTCGATCGTCGTCATGATGCACCTCCGTCTTCGGGGTTCTCGATGAAACCGGCCGGATCGTCGGGATCGGGCGGCAGATAGAGATCGTAAGGATTGCCGTCGGCGAGATGGCCGAACGGCGTCATGACGATATCGCCGTCATCCGCGCGGCCTACGGCGCAGACGACATAGCGACGCTCGCGGGTGACGGCATCCAGGCACTCCATGAGTGCGAGATTGCCGTCGCCGGCGGCGCGAAGCAGGGTGTTGAAGTTCGTGCGGGCATGGTCGGGGATGGCCATGAGGTTTCTCCAGAAACGAAAAAGCCCGGCGCGATGGCCGGGCCGGGTTGATCGGGAAGGTATGTGCTCAAAGCGCCGCGCGGTTTATGGATTTATCGGAATGTACTGACCGAGAACCGGCGTCAGCGCGTCGTTGATCGCGTGCAGAAGTGCCGTGCGCTCGCCGTCCGACAGACGGGAGAGCGCATGGTCGGGGATGAGATTGTTGACCGCGTGGGTGGCATCGTCGATCAGGCCGTCGAATTCCTCGGAGGCGAGAGCGGCACTATCCGGGACCGCCTCCTGACCGGCCTCCGTGCCGTCATCGACGAAGCCGTCGATGACGACGACATCGAGCGTATAGCTGCCGATCATCGTGTCGTCGGACAGGAATCCGGCGCCCATCAGCCGCGAACGAATGGCATCGTCGGTGGCCTCTGCGGCCCAGACATATTCCTTTCGCTCGTCAATCAGGACGCCGCTTTCGTCCTCCAGGTCGAATTCGAGAGTGGCATGAATTTTCATCGTTATTCTCCAAAACAAAAAAGCCCGGCATGGGACCGGGCTGTGAAACAAGGGAGGGAAGACAGCGGGGCGACCTGAGTCACCCCGCCGATGCGACCTATTCGGCAGCCACCAGATGTTCGGGTTCCTCACTGCTGGCGCCGTCGTCCGCGGCATCCTCGTCGTCATCGCCTGCGAGGAAATCGGGCAGCGCCGCTTCGTCACCGCCATCGCCGTCTGCCGATGGTTCCACGGCCTGATCGGCATCGGAACCGGCAAGACGCAGCGGCTCCGGCAGCCAGCCGGTATCCGCCAGCAGGCGCTCGGCCTCCTCGACCATTTTGGCCTTTTTCATGTCGGCAATCAGGTCGGCCATCCGATCACCGGCACCTTCGCGCACGGCTTCGAGAATGCGGATTTTGGGGACGCGGCCGAGATAGTTGACGGCCGTCGGCCGGAAACCTGCCTCCGCCATGTCTAGGCCGGTGACGCGGGCAAGGCGGTCGGCTTCCGCCATGCGGGTCTGAAGACCCTGTTCCGTTATGCCGGTCCCGCTGAAGGGGTTCGGCCGCTCATAGAGCGCGTTGATGCCGAACGAGACGCAATGCGCCAGCAGCGCCATGCGGCTGGTATCATCGAGCGCATGGAGCCAATCCCACAGCGCATCGGCGTCCGTCGGAAGATCCGCCTTCCATCCCGCGTGCCGCTCGGCGACCGACTTCGCATAGGGGCTGTCCTTGAGGTCGATGCCCTGCTCGCGGAAGTACACTTCCTGGACCGAGACTCGCACGGTCGATCCGGTGGTAGACTGCTTGAAGCGGTCGCGCACCAGCCGATGCAGCAGCGCCGTCATGGCGACATGCGGATTGGCGGCCACGGCGTCGCTCAGTGCCACGGTGCGATGCGCCGTCAACTCGATCACCAGCTTTTCGGGAAGAGGCTTGATCGTGTCCTCTTCTTCCTCGGGCTCGGCCGACTGCCCATCGATGGTGATGGTGGCGCGCTGAACATCAGGCGCCGCCGCACCATCCGTATCGCTGCCAGCTTCAGCCTCCGGCGTTCCGCCTTCGGCGCTCTCGACCGGCTCGTCCTCCGGACGGACCCAGCCGCGATCGACCGCAAGCGTTCCATCCTCGTCGATGCTGACGAAAACGCCGGCGATGGCGATGTCGGCGGGATCGTAGATCGCCGGACGACGCTCGAAAGCTTCGAGCTGCTTTTCGATCTCGCCGAGGCGCTGGTCGATGTCGGCGGGCAGTTCGTCAGCGCCTTCATGCTCGGCCTCGATCCGTTCATATTCGTCGCGAAGCGCCTGGCGGGCAGCCCGCTCCTCCTCGGTGAGATCGGCGAAGGTGAAGCCGAGCGAGCGCAGGCCGTGATCGTGGCCGTAGGGAAGATTGATATCGACCGTGATCCACTTCCAGCCCTCGGCCGAGATCTCGTCAGCGATGGTCTTCAGCTTCTCGGCAACCAGCCGGTCGAGAAGCGGCACGTCGTCGAGCCAGCCGTTTTCCTCATCGTCGAAGAGGTAGCGCGGCAGCACCGGGCCACCCGCTGCCATATAGGCGTCGATGCCGACGAAGGCCGCACGCCTGTCGGAAACCGGAACGCTGGTTTCGGTCAGTATGTTGCGGATGCGCCAGGGCTCGCGGTAGTGGGACTGCTGGAGGGCCTCCCAGACCTGCTCCTGGCGCTCGTGATGCGGATTCGCGGTGAACGCCTCCAGTTGCGCCAGCGTCATGCTGTTCTGGGCATAGGCTTCGTGCAGCACCGGCGAGACCTTGGCGAGCGCCATGCGCTGGTCGACATAGCGCTCGGTGGTGAAGTAGGCGCTGGCGACTTCTGCCTTGGTCATGCCGCCATCGACCATGCGCTTGAACGCCTTGAACTGGTCGAGCGGATGGAGCGCGCGCCGGAAGGTGTTCTCGGCGAGCGAGTCGTCGACAGCGCTGGTCTTCGCATCGGCCTTCTTGACGATGCAGGGAACGAGGCCATCGGCCGGGAAGCGCCCGGTCTCGACCAACCGCGCGACGGACCTGTAGCGGCGACCGCCGGCCGGGGTCTCGAAATCGCCGGTTTCGTTGCCGTCAGCATCAAGGATGGCGCGGACATTGAGACCCTGCACGAGGTCCTCGCGGCGGTCGATGTCCTGGGTGAGTTCGTCAAGGCCGGCTTCGACGTCGACTTCCCGCACGTTGTCGGCCGAGAGGTGGATGCGATTGAACGGAATGTCGCGCGACCGCGAGAAGACAATGATTGCAGGTGCGGACTTTTTCTTGGCAGCTCTTGCCATGGTGGGTTACTCCATGACGGGCAGCCGAGAGACTCTCTCTCGACCTACCAACCCGTCATGAAATCCCCAGCCTCTCTCTCCCTCTACAGCGCGGGAGGCAGGCTCGGCGTCACCAGTCGAAGCACCCAGGCCGCTGCGCGTTGACACCGTATTTCCGGCGCAGCGCCTCGATCGCCGCCTCCTGCCGCTCGATCCTGAGCCGTAGCCGGTCCATATCTGGACCTGACACCAGCAGAAAGCCGTCGAGAACGCGCCGGTATTCTACCTCGTCGGCGCCGGTCCACCGGCTCATCCGGCGATGATAGTATCGCGCCTTCGGACGCCGGCCGATCGTCTCGGCTTCGGCCCGGTCGCTGAGCGCACGCTCGGCAAGGGCGAGGTTGCGGCGGGTTTCCGCAAGACTGGTTTCCATGCGCGCCAGGGCCGCGCGCAACTGCTCACGGTCGATCATGGCCGCCGCCTTGCCCCGAAGTTTCATCGGGATCGTCAAGATCGAGATCCTGCTGCTGGAAGCGCGGCGGGATTTTCTCCTCCGGTCCCTGCCAGACGATCCGGCCGTTCTTCCAGATCGTGACGAAACCGCCACCTGAAGGCCGTGGCATCGGCGGCTTCGCCTCGAAATTCCGGCAACAGAAATCCGCCGTCGTCGCGGAGAAGACGGTCGAAGTCCGGCCGACGAGCAACACGCGGTCGCACGTTCCGGAAGGCCGTTTGACGCGCCGGCGCGAAAGGCCGAGCCGAAAATTTTCGTAGTCCCGCTGCTCGCGTTCGGGCGGGGCGTGCCAGTGGATGCAGTTTTTGCATCGGCCATCCTGCCGGGCATCAGGCCCATCGAGCGGAGGCCCGCCATTATGGCCGGACGGAAGGGAGCGTTCGGTCATACCGCGCCTCCCGTCCTGACCTCGGGCGTGACGCGAACCATGCGCCGGACGACGACGGGCCGCGTGTCGCTGGCCTGGGCGAGCCGCTCGATCAGCGCGAAATCCGCATCGGAGCATTTGCCGCACACCTCGATATCGACCCAATGACTGGCCCGGCCGAGATTGGAACCGCCAAGGCTGTGACCGTCGAGGATGTGGAGGCTTTCGTCCGGATCGATCGGACGGGCTTGTGAGGCGAGAAAAAGGATGCCGGAGCCGAGATTGCCGCAGAACAGCAGTTGGTCGGCTTCGGTCGCGTTCTGCCCAAGAGCGGCCTTGCGCCTGCCGATCTGCCGGAAGGCGTCGGCGAAGGTTGCCGGGTTGCGGGTGATCCGCACTGCGAGCTGCTGATGGAAGACCCACGGTGGCCTGTAGGGATCGAGCTTGCCGACCGCGATCTGATGGAGAAAATCGGTAAAGCTCGCCGGGTCCGCCGGATAAGGGCAAGTCCGCCAGATCTCGCGGACGCGGTGGCGCAACGGATCGGGGAACGCGAACAGCCGGGCACGGCCTTTGCGCCACCAGGCCGCCCGCTGGCTGCGGCGCTCGCGTTCGGCCTCGTCCCACCAGACGGCGCGGCGGGCCATTTCCTCGTCTACGCTGTGCTGACCGGCAGCGATGTCGTCGGCGAAAAGCGGCAGGGCCTCGCGTTCGAGGCGCTGCTTGCGCAGGAACGCCGCGCGTTTGCGCGACGTGTCTCCATAGGGTTCGGGTCTGTGCCAGCGACGGAAGCGCATCACGCGGCCCTCCTGTCGATGGCGGTTTCCGGTTCGGCGACGGGCCGCTCGTCCTCCGGCAGGAAGGACAAGATCCAGTCGGCCGCCTTGCTGGCTTGCGAGGCTGCGCGGACGATGACGCGATTGTCTGCGCGCATCGTATCGATCCACGCGCCAATGTAGTCGCTATGCCTCACGGTCGGGACGATCCCCATCGCCGCGCAGCAAAAGGCGCTCGAAATTTCGGCCACACATTCCTCGAAAAAATAAGGCTTTGAGCCAAAGGAACCGGACAAATCCCGATTGAGCCGGCTGTGATGGCCGCTCGCGTGACCGACTTCGTGGAGCGCAGTTCTGTGCCAGTTGATCGGCTCGAAATAGGCGGCGGGCGGAGGTACGTGCACCACATCGAGCGACGGAATGTAGAAAGCCTTATTGCCGCCGATGTGGAAGTCGATGCCTGTCGCCTTGATGAGCGCCTCAACGCGCGGCTCGATCATGCCGGGCGGCGGAGGTGGCGCGATGGTCTCGATCTCCTCGGGCAATCCTTCGCATTGCGCCGTGTTGAACACGGTGAAGCGTTTCAGGAAGGGGATAGCGTGGGCTTCCTCGCCGGCGTCGCGCGCACGCTTTTTCTCGTCGTCGGGGACGAAGCGGTCGGCATAGACGACAGTCGTGCCGCGTTCGCCCTTGCGGACATTTCCGCCAAGGGAAAGGGCCTGGCGGAAAGTGAGCCAGCCCTGAGCGGGAAAGCCGTGCTCGATGACGGCACCCCAGAGGATGAGAACATTGATGCCGCTGTAGCTGCGGCCGGTGCTGGCGTTTCTCGACAGTCCGAGCGGTGCTTTCGCTGCCGACGTGCCCCAGGGCTGCACCCAGGGAATACGTCCGGCCTCCAGCTCGGCGATGATCTTGTTGGTAATTTCGTCGTAAAGGTTTGCCCGATCCGATCCGGTACGGTCATATCTGGACATCGCGGTTCTCCGCGACGGGCGCCGGAAGCCTCTCTCCCAGCCCTCAACCCGTCGCGGAAAACCCGGCCCGCACTCTCACTCTAAGGGGGCGTTGCGGGGTCTCCCCGCTGAAGAGGGTGCGCCGGCAACGCAGTGCCGGCCAGGGGGAAAGCTTTCCCCCACCCAAGATACGGAAACTCGTGGAAACGACAGTCCGGAATTCAGCCTTGGAACCTCGACCAGCAATTCCGAATCAAAGCCCATGCCGCCGATAGCATCGAGGCGATGCCGTCATGCGTCATATTGCGCGAAGTTAAGATCGGAGACGAGACTGTCGATGGCGATGCCGGTCCTGTCGCAGAATTCCAGCATTTCAATCCAGGGATTGCTGCCGGGATCGCGGTCCCACAGACGCACGATATATTGCTGGTAACCATGGCCCGCGGTGATATCGCCAAGCAAATGATGCTCAAGCAGGTTCATACGCTGACGTAGCTTGGTCTTACCCAGGCTGAATGCGCCCGCCACATCTTCAGCCGGCAGATTGTCGACGTCTCGTGCCTCATGCGCTCCGTCAGCTTGATGGCGAAGGCGCGCTCTTCAAGGGGAAGCTCCTTCAGTCGGTCGATGAAGGTAGCCAGCCCTTCGACCTCTTCATCGAGTCGGTAACGTCGAACACCTCTGTCGAAGCTGCGGCGGTCTTCGTTGCTCATCTTGGAATCGAAGCGCGGCCCGCCTTTTTCGGCGGCGTAGATATGGCGATCTTGCCCAGCATGGCGCCGCTTGCGTCGACAAGCCGCTCCTGGCAATCGGGGATCGCGCATTGGTTTCCGCTATAGGCGAAGAGTTTCTTTATCGTGGATTGTGTCGGATCAAGTCGTTCGACCGGCTTCTTGGCCATATGTGCGGAACCATCACTCTGAAATCGGACTGGCTGTGCACCGGGATATTGCAACGAGCCGGGGAATGTCGTCTTCGGCGTAAAGCCGGAAACACGTAAAACCGTGGATCAGGGTTTCAGGGAACGGAGAAAACCGCCCTAGAGATCGCCGACGTGTTTCTCGATCTGCGCCGCCAGCCTGATGAGCTTCTGGTCGCGCAGGATGCCGATGAAGTCTGTGGCCGAAACACGCGACCGGCTGAGATTGCTCCGCGCATTCGCCAGCGAGCTGACAAGCTGCTCCGGAACGTGCTCGTAGAGAGCGGCAAGGAAAACATCCGGCGACTGACGCATGAGGCCATGCTTGCGCAGCTCGCCGACCGGAAAATCGCGCAGGTTCCAGGTGATGATTGTCGATGCACCGGCCTCGATGGCGGCCGCTGCGACATGACGATCATCCGGGTCGGGGAGACTGACGGCCTGAACATGCCTTTCGTATCCGGCGACCATCGCGCTCGGCAGGGCGACGTCCATGAGGCGCTTGGTGGCTTCCAGCCGGTCGATCGAGAGGCCCGGCGTTTTGGCCACGAGGTTGCGCATCCATTCGTCATGGATCGTGTCGGTCCAGCGCGCATGGAACAGGCGATCGACGCTGGCCTGGACGATGATATTTCTCAAATGGAACGGATAGAGGATGCAGGCATCGCAGACTGCGACGGAGAGACTAAATGCCATAGCGCAGATGGAGGTCCTCGGCGTCAGCCGCCAGATCCTGCATGGCCTTGCGCTGGACGTCGAGCTGCGCCTTCAGCGCCAGCACGTCCTTGAGCGAGGCGCGGCGATGCTTTCCGACGTAGCGGAACGGCAGGTCGCCGATGTCCATGCGATGGACGACAAGCGGACGAGAGATGCCGAGAATGGTCGAGGCTTCGGTCGGGCTCAGTTCCTGATTCTCGGCAATGACCGCCACCCGTTCGCCGCTGAGCAGCCGCGAAAGCAGGGTTTCTATGGCATTGGCGGCGGCCGGCGGCAGTGAAACCGTCTGCTCCGCACCGTCCCGGCGGCGGACATGCAGTTCGACATGATCGCCCTCGCCGAGTTTCGGCAGGTGCGTTACATTCTTGCGATCCCGGTCCGAAAGGCCGGCAAACTGGACGACTTGGCTGGCCATGGCATGTTCTCCTTGCCTGCCAATATAGGGATATACGTCATCAACTGCAATAACTGAAATCGAACACACCTTGCGGGACCGGCGACGGGAGCCGTCGCCGGCAAGGTGCGGGTCCGTGCTCTGCGCCATCACGCCGCCTGCCTTTCTACCTGTTCGGGAAACACGGCTTTGTCCTCTTCATCCAGGAGGGAGGCGATTTCCTCGCAGGTGCGGGTGACGGCGAGCTTCAGGGCCTCATCGATATGGACATAGCCCTGTGTCACGCTTTGAGCAGCATGGCCAAGCAGTGCCCTGATCGTCAGCTCGGAGAAGCCGAGATCGCCGGCGACGCTGCCGAAGGTGTGGCGCAGCGTGTGCGGCGTGACACCCTCAATACCGACGCTGGCGCAGAGCCTGAAGAGGCAGGCCTTGGCCGACGTGAAATGGCCGTCGGTAATATCGGACGGGAAGACATACGGATTATTGCCGCGAGCCGGCTGGCTGGCAGCGATCTTCGCGGCGGAAGGGCCGATCGCACGGATCTGCGCATCGCTCTTGGTGTCGGGGAAAGCCACGTAGCCGACCCCGGCGTTGAGCCAATGGCGTTGCACGCCTTGTCCCTCTGAGATGCGGAAGCCTGTGAGCGCCAGGAAGCGGACGATGGCGAGGGCCACAGGGCTTTCGCCGTTGCGTTCCGCGTGCCGCATCGCGGCGCCGAGTTTCTTGATCTCGGCCACGCTCAACCGCCGCTGTTTCTTCTTGCCCGCGAGCTTTCGCGCGCCGCGGCTCGGATGGCTTTCGATTTTGTCGAGGCGGGCGGCGTGACCAAGGATACTCTGGAGCGTTCCGACGGCGCGGGAGGCAACGCCGGGGCCGCCGGTCGTGACGCCGCCTCGACCTCCGCCTCGCGGCTTCGCCGTCTTGCCGGCCACGATATCCGACTGCATCCCCTCGATATCGGCCACCTTCAGCGTATGCGCGAGGCGACTGCCGAGGAGCGGCTTGATGTGCGTTTCGATGCGGCTCTTGTCCATGGCGAGCGTCGATTTCTTGATCGGCCGATTGCGGCGGCCGAGGATGCGGCCAGCCTCGGCCTCGGCGAGATACCAGTCACACAAGGCAGAGACTGTCTGCTGGTGATGCGGGTCCTTGTCGGCATCGGCAGGATCGTCTCCGTCCGCGATCATGCCGAGCTTGACCTTGGCCTTTTCGCGAGCCTGCTCAACGGTCATCACTCCGAAACGGCCGAGATTAATGCGCCGTTCCTTGTTGGCCGCGTTTCGATAATTCAGCACGAACGTCTGGAGACCGGAGGGGAGCATGCGGACTCCGAAACCCCGGAGTTCGCCGTCCCACAAGAATGCCTGCTTGCCCTTCTCGGGCGGGGTCATGGCTTCGAGTGCCCGCTTGGTGAGTTTGGCCATGTTGCTTCCTCTCTGACTGCGGTTGACGATTTTGCTGACAATAGCATAACTGCTTGGCCTTTGTCAGCAAGTTGTCAGCGGAAAAAGAGAAATGGAAGCGTATTTGACGGATACAGACGGCGATGCAAAAATGAAATTATATAATTATTTTAGTATGATAGAGAGAATTCGGATAGTGTAGCGTAGGGTCTCGTCAATCTTGCCAAGGTTGGAGTCAAGGGTTCGAATCCCTTCGCTCTCTTCAGATTTCTAAAGGAAATCAAAGGATTGAGTAAGGGCCATCTTCGGGTGGCCCTTCCCTTTTTGGGCTTGGCCAACACCTGGTCAACACGAATGACGCCTGAGCAGGCAGGACGGGATGATCGCCTGAACACCAGCCGGACGATGCCTCGGCGAGCCGAACTGATTCGAGTCCGTCTCCAATGCGCATTGCCCAACTGGCTCGGGCAGACAAGTGGACCCGCGTATCGTTTCAGGCCGGGCGAGTTCCTTCACCGCGACCAGCAACAGCCCGATGGACAGGAGGGCCGGAATGACGGGTACACTGCCGCCATGCCAGCGTTTTGTTTCGGCGCTGGGCTGGAGATGCCCATAAGGATCAGGGCGAGAACGGCGTTTTTGCCGGCGCGATTCCAAGTCTCGAAGACGTCCGACTCTTGGCTCAGGTAAGATGAGGTACATCACAGGCGCCCAATCCCCGAACGATATCGAGCGCGCTCAAGTTCGATCCTTAAGGCTGCCTTAAGCCTCGTATAGAAATGCGACCTGGAACCTCGGGTGATAACCATGCGCGTGCTGATAGTCGAAGATGATGCCGTCCTCAGAGACGGATTGACGGTGGGCCTTTCGATTGGCGGCTTCACCGCCGATGCGGTCAAAACCTGCGAAGAAGCCGGCGCAGCTCTCACGAACCATGAGTTCGATGCGCTGGTGCTTGACCTGATGCTTCCCGACGGTTCCGGCCTCGACGTGCTGAAATCCCTGCGGGAACGGCAGGACGCCACGCCCGTCCTCCTCCTGACTGCGCGTGATCAGGTCGCCGACCGGATTCACGGACTGGATGCGGGGGCCGACGACTATCTCGGCAAGCCGTTCGACCTCGACGAGGTCGCGGCGCGGCTGCGCGCGCTCGTCCGCCGTGCCGCTGGCCGGCCGCAGGCGCTTATCGAATGGCGCGGCCTGCGGCTCGATCCTGCAAACCAGAATGTCGAACACCAAGGCGAACCCATCCGCCTGTCGCGGCGCGAATACTCGATTTTGCATGCCCTCATGATCCATCCCGGCCGGATCCTGTCGCGGAGCCAGATCGAGGAGAAGCTTTACGGCTGGCAGGAGGAGGTCGAGAGCAATGCTGTCGAGGTCCACATCCATCATCTTCGCGGCAAGCTGGGACCGGGCATGATCCAGACCGTCCGTGGGATCGGCTATCGCCTCGGAGACGAACCGTGATGCCGTCGATCTCCAAACGGCTGTTCCTGATCCTCGCCCTGACCACCGGTCTCGTCTGGCTGTCGGCGGTCGTCTGGATTTTCCTTTCCACGCGCGCGGAGGTGGAACGGGTTCTCGACGCGCGGCTGATGGAAGCCGGCCGGATGGTTTCCTCATTGATCGTCAGCCAGGAGATCGCCATCGATCCGACGCAAACGATCACGTCCGATCTGCCGGTGCGCGGCCACAGCGCCTATGACCGCCAGCTTTCGTGCCAGATCTGGTCGCTGCAGGGGACATTGATCGGGCGATCGGATGCGGCGCCCGATCAAGCAATGTCGGAGCACACCGACGGGATCTCCGAAACCGTGATAAATGGTGAGCGGTGGCGGGTTTATGCAATCACCAATACCGAGCGCGGTGTTCGCGTTCTGGTCGGCGACAATCTGAGTATCCGTAACGGGTTGGTGAACGACGTCATCCGCGGTCTTCTCCTGCCGGTCCTGCTGATGTTGCCGGTTCTTGCTGTCCTGATCTGGCTCAGCGTCAGGCGCGGCCTTGAGCCGCTAAGGAAGATCGCAGGCGACCTGGAAGCACGACCCGCCTCCGACCTCAGCCCGATCGAGGACGTGCAGACCGCGAAGGAGATTGCGCCGGTCTTGCAGTCGCTCAACGGATTGTTTGCACGCGTGGCCGGGCTTCGGGAACGCGAGCGCAACTTCACCGCCTTTGCCGCCCACGAACTGCGCACGCCGTTGGCCGGCCTCAAGACGCAGGCGCAGGTCGCGCTTGCAAGCGGCGATGGCACGATCCGCGAGCAGGCATTGCGTCAGATCATGGTTGGCGTAGACCGCACCGGCCGGCTCGTTCGGCAATTGCTGGATATGTCGGCGGTTGAGGCGCTCGACCAGGGCGAGCGTAGTGGGAAGGTATGGCCCGGGAGTATACTGAGAGCGCTCGCGGACGAATTAGCAGATCCGACCAGGGGCGTTGCGGTCGAGGTTTCCCCTGATCTTGACCGCATCGAGCTGGACATCGAGCCGGATCTGTTCGCTCTTGCTGCCCGGAATCTGATGGAGAACGCTGTGAACCATTCGCCGCCCGGAGGCGTCGTCAGGTGTCGTGTGGCCGGCCCCGCCGAAGAGGGCCAGATGATCATCGAGGATGATGGTCCCGGTATCCCCGAGGAGGAGTTGGCCCGCGTCACCGAACGCTTCTTTCGCGGCCGCAACAAAGTACCGGTCGGCAGCGGTCTCGGTCTCGCGATCGTCGAACTGGCGCTCGGGCGGAGTGGTTGGCACCTACGACTTCAGAATCGCGATTGCGGAGGGCTGCAAGCGGTGATGGCGAACGCCGCGTGACCCGTTGCACATACATGGTGCGGGGCGCAGCCAACTCATCTTCAAGAAGATGGAGTGCCAGCAGGATGCGCCAACGCAGGGAGTGATCTTCTCGCCGCGCGACGAAGCTATCCCACCAAAAGATGCCCCATAGCCGGATCTGCTATCACAACCAGCGGGCTCCCGTCGCGAACGTTGTCGGCGAGGTGGATGACATCCTGATTGATCATCCGGATGCATCCTGATGAAACGGCCTGGCCGATGGTCCAGAATTCCGGGTTTCCGTGGATGCGATAGATCGTGTCCCGGTTTCCTTCATGAATGTAGAGGGCGCGTGCTCCAAGTGGATTTTTCAGCCCCGGGTCCATGCCGCCATTGGCGATTGAGTAGGGCTCTAACTCGGGTTGGCGCGCAACCATTTCATCGGGAGGTGTCCAGCGCGGCCATTCCCGCTTGTATGCGATATGACGCCCTCGACCAGCCCACGAAAAACCGTCCCTGCCGACACCCACACCGTATCGGGTTGCGCGGCCGTGAGGCTGAACGTGGTAGAGGTAACGGTTTGGCGTATCGACGATGACGATTCCGGCTCGTTCATCGGTTGGATAGTCGACTTCCGTCCGCCACCATTTCGGATCGACCTTGGAAACGTCGACTTCCGGGATCGGGAAGCGCTCGTTCGGCAGTGCGTAGTACATCGGGGGCGTCGGCGGCGGAGGAGGCATCGAGACCGGCTGCGCGACTTGCGGTGTTTGCCTCGTGGAAACGCATCCGGCGAGAGTCATTGCGCTGGCGCCAATGAGGAAAGCGCGTCGCGCGATTGCGGGTGTCGGTAGCTTGCTCACGTTTCGTACGCTCTCTGCTTTGCGATCAATCAGGCCGCACAGCACGATGCCCATCTTAAGAGCAGCTTAAGGTAAGCGCGGCCGAAGATAGCGAAGCGGCGGGGACTTCAGGCGCCGGCCTGCGGCTCAAGTGATCCGGCCGAACAGGTTTTCGATTGGGTGGGGGCACTTTGTTGGAAACGCGGGCTTGCGTCGCAGGCGAGGAGCACTTTTCCGCCCTTAAGCGGGCCTTAAGGAACGCCCGCTTTGCCGCCGGTCCTGTGAAGGAGACGAGGATGCGGACGCGACTTTTAAGAAACAACGCCGTAGCGTCCGCGGAAGGTGTTGGATGCGGCATCGATGCTGATGCTCGACGCAAGAATGACCAATGGACCCGCCGCGAGCTTCTGCTCGGGGGCCTGGTGGTGCCGGTAGGATTGTTGGCGACTCCCAGCGGGATGGCCGCCGCCAATCCGGCTGCAATGGTCACGGACGTCGCTTCCTACCGGGAGAGACTGGAGCAGATCGCACGAACACATAGCTTCGCGCTCATCGACATCCGTGCGGATTGGTGCGCGGTGTGCCACCGCATTGAGCGGGAAATCCTCGCCCACCCTGCTGTGCTGCAACACCTTGAGGCTGTCCCTCTCGTCAAGGTGGACGTCACGGCGATGGACGAGGGAAACCGCCAGCTCCTCTCCCACCTTCGAGCGAGCGGCCCGCCGACATTCTTCGTCGTGGATGCAGCCACCGGACAGGAATACAACGGCACCCGTTCGGTCGGACCGTTCAGCAGGCGCGATCTCATGCGGCGGTTGCGGCCGTTCACCCGATAGTCCGGAGTCAGGATAAACTGCCGTCGCATCTTCGGCTCAATGCGGTCCTTAAGACTGTCTTAAGCTCGGGAGAGTGCGCTCGCTTCAATATCCATGATCTGGAGCTTTGAGACCATGCACGATCGGCGCCTCTGCACACGTAGACCTCATCCTTTCGCTATGGGTAGGCCGCCGTTCCGCGGTGCATTGAGTCGGCGGACCTTGCTCTCGGGCCTGGCGGCGCTCGCTGCCGCCGGCTTTGCCATGCCCGTGCGTGCCGACGACATGTCAGCCGAGATGATCCTGAACGACCCGGAGGCGCCGGTCGGCGGCAACCCGAACGGCGACCTGACGATCGTCTCGTTCTTTGACTATAACTGTCCTTTCTGCAAGCGCACCGTCGAGCCGCTGAATACGGTGCTGGAATCGGACGGCAATGTGCGTCACGTCTACAAGGACTGGCCGATCCTCGCGCAGTCTTCGGTCTATGGCGCAAAGCTGGCGTTGGCGGCCGGGTATCAGAACCGCTACGAGGAAGCCTATCTGGCGTTGATGGGTATCGAAGGGTCGCGGGTGCCAGAAGAGCAGATGCGACAGGCATTGGAAGGTGCCGGCTTCGACACGGCGGGTCTCGAGACCGAAGCCAACCGCCGCGACGCCGAGATCACCGCCTTGCTTCAGCGCAATAACGCGCAGGCCGAGGGGCTCGGTCTGCGTGGCACGCCCGTGTTTCTGATCGGTCGGTTTCTCGTCGCCTCCGCCCTCGACGAGGACGGCTTCCGCCAGGTTGTCGCAGACGCTCGCGAAGCGTCTTGATGCATCCCGATCGCGATCATCCGAGTAATTTCATGTCCTCAATGCCCATACTCCGCCTCCTTGCTGGCCTGTTCTTCGTCTTCCTGTCGCTGCCCGCCGCGGCGCAACAGGAGGATCTCCTGCAAGCCGAGGAAGCCTTCCGTTTCTCGGTTGAGCGGAATGCGGATCAGCAGATCCAACTCCGGTGGGAAATCGAGGAAGGCTATTACCTCTATCGCGATCATCTGGAAGCGAAGGATGCCGCGACCGGCGAGCCGATCCCGCTGTCGACTGGACCGGGCGTCGTGGAGACAGAGGATGCCAACTTCGGTCCTTCGGAGGTCTATTATCTTGAAGCGGTGGCACGTCTCGGCACTGAAGCGCCCGGGCAGGTCGCAGTCACCTATCAGGGCTGCAAGAAGGATTCGATCTGCTATCCGCCGCTGACCCTGACGGTCAACACGGCAAACCTTCAGGTTTCCGAACCCGTTGTCGGCTTTGGCATAGGTCCAACTCCGGCCGCCCCTGCCGGAGGGACGGGAAACGGCGGCTTCAGCCTGGCTGAGGACACGCAGGACGGCGGCATGGTCGGCTCGCTTCTCGCCAGCGGCGGTGCGATCTGGGTGATCGTGAGTTTCCTCGCCTTCGGGCTGTTGCTCGCCTTCACGCCCTGCGTGCTGCCCATGTATCCGATCCTGAGCGCGACCCTGGCGCGCGAGGGCGAGGCATTGACGGCCCGGCGCGGCTTCATCCTGTCTTTGGCCTATGTGCTGGCAATGGCCGCAGCGTTTGGCCTGCTTGGCGTGGTTGCCGCGTGGTCCGGCCAAAACCTCCAGATGGTGCTGCAATCGCCCTACGCCATTGGCGCCGTCGCAGCGCTGTTCGTCGTGCTGGCGACGGCGATGTTCGGCCTGTTCGAACTGCAACTGCCGACCACCTGGGTCAGCCGGATGGCAGGGGTACAGGCCGGCACGCGCGGCTCGGTGGGCGGAGCCGCCGGAATGGGCTTCCTTTCCGCGCTGATCGTCGGTCCCTGCGTCACCGCGCCGCTCGCCGCGGCACTTCTCTATATCGCACATACGGGCGATGCCTGGATCGGCGCGAGTGCGCTGTTTGCCCTCGGGCTCGGCCAAGGCATTCCGCTGATCGCCTTTGGCACGATGGGGAGCCGCGCTCTGCCGCGTGCGGGGGCGTGGATGGTGCAGGTCAAATACGCGTTCGGCTTCGTCTTTCTCGGCGCGGCGATCTGGATGGTCTCCCGAATCCTGCCGCCGCAAGTGACGCTGGCGCTTTGGGCGGGCCTCCTCTTGATTGTTGCGGTCTTCATCGGCGTCGCTGATCGGCTCCTGGCCGATGCGGGTGCCTGGCCACGTTTCCGCAAAGCCGCCGGACTTGGGGTTTCCCTCGGCGGCGTCATCCTGGCGATCGGGGCGGCGTCGGGCGGGACCGACCCGCTACGTCCGCTCGCCCACTTCGTCATGACCGGTTCGGGCCAGCAGATCGCCCAGTCCGAGATGACATTCATCGAGGCAAACTCGACGCCGCAGGTCGAGCAAGCGATTGCCTCTGCCAACGGACGTCCGACATTGGTCTATTTCACGGCCGACTGGTGCGTCATCTGCAAGACGATCGAACGCGACGTCTTTTCGAGCACGGAAATCGTTGCCGCACTGAACGACTTCCAGCGTGTCAAGGTGGATCTGACCGGACTGGATGAGGCCAGTCAGGGTCTGATGCGCGATCTTGCTGTGGTCGGCCCACCGACCATGATCTTCTTCAACCGAAATGCCTCGGAGGCAAACGGCTCCCGCCTCATCGGCGATGTGACAACCGATACGTTGCTGACATCGGTCTCTCAGGCGAGGCAGTGAGATGAACGCAGTCGCCATCGGGCCTTTCGTCTTCGCACCCGACCGCTTCGCCGCGATCCTCGCCATCGCCGCCTTTCTCCTGCTGAGCGAGATCCTCGCCCGCAAGGTCGATCAGCGCTTTTCGTCCTGGGCCTGGGGCGCGACCGTCGCTTTCGTGGTCGGCGCGCGCGTCGGGCACGTCATCCAGCACGCGAGCAGTTTCCTCGCCGAGCCGCTGCGCGTATTCTACATGTGGCAGGGCGGCTTCATGATCGAAGCCGGCATTGCGCTGGCGTTCGCCTACACGTTCTTTCGCTTCCGGCGCGAATTGCGGCTCACATTGTGGACGGCCCTGCCGAGCGCCGCTGCGGCCTATGTCGCGTTCTTCGTACTGCAGCTCAGCGCCGGCGTGCCGGCGACACCGCTGCCGACCGGAGACATCTACCGCACGCTGGCCGGAGAACGGTTCAATCCAAGTGAACTCGAAGGTCAACCTGTGGTCATCAACCTGTGGGCGACGTGGTGCCCGCCCTGCCGCCGTGAAATGCCGATGATGGCGGACGTTGCCGCAAATACGGACGCTGCCGAACTTGTCTTCGTCAACCAAGGTGAAGGCCAGGAGATCATTCAGCGCTACCTCACAGCCGAGAATCTTGAGCTTGAGCATGTGGTGCTCGACGGACTCGGTGAGTTCGGTCGTCATTACGAGGTACCGGGCCTGCCGGCTACGTTGTTCCTCAAGAGCGACGGGACGCTGCAATCGGTACACATGGGCGAGATCTCAAGAGAAGCCCTCGTGAGCGGCATTCAAGGTCTCGAATAGCCGCCGCAGGTCCGGCACGGCTGGCTTTTGCTGACGACCGTGACGAAGCTGCGACCATCCTCATGATGTTTTGTCATGCAATCCTCATTGAGCCTGCCATTCTCGGACGCTATTGGGCAAGGCAACAGGTCTTAGGGCCTTTGATCGAGACGAGCCTTAATTGTCTCCATCTGCTCGATCTCGCTGCGCTGGGCTGCGATGATTTCTTCGCAAAGCGTCAGCAATTCAGCATCGCGCAGGTCTGCTTCCCGGCACATGAGGATCGCGCCCGAGTGGTGCGGGATCATCGAATCGATGAACTGCCCGTCACCGATCAGGGTTTGGCTTCGTGTGGCTGCGAATGAGGCGATCGTCAAGACGAGGAAGACGGCGTAGAGGGTGATATTGAGCCCTTTTCGCGGAAACATGCCGGGCATCGTTGCCAGCATGAAGATGCCCATCGGCGCCCACATGGTCACGGCCATGTAGAACATGTTGAGATTGTTTCGGAAATCTTGAAATCCGTCGATCATCGAGAACATGACGACGTACATGACGATCAGGCCGAGCGCCATGTTGATCCAGAACATCAGGTAGGGACGTCCTTCGCCGTGATCGGCGTGTTCGTGCTTGCCATTATGGGACGATTGGGTCATCTCGTGGCTCCTTGGTTTTCGCTTAATGTCCGAGACCGATGCCCATGGGCTTGAGTAGCATCCAGATCGCCATTCCGACCATCATCAGGTTCTCCGTCAGCGAGACGAAGCCGAGCGGAACGTTGCTGTCACCGCCAACGCAGGCGCATTTGAGTTCGCGCTTGTCGATATAGACCGCCTTGAAGACCGATACGGCTCCGACAGTGCCGATGAAGAGGGCAACGGGGATCGACAGCCACATCAGCGCGCCGGCCATCATCAGGATGCCCGCCAGCGCTTCGGCGAACGGATAGACGTAGGAGTAGCGCACCCAGCGCTGGGCGAACAGATCGTAGTTGAGGAACATGGTAGCGAAGCTTTCCACGTCCTTGAGCTTCTGCAGGGCGAGCAGACACATGGCGATGGCAATGAACCATTCTGCCGCCGCAACGGTCGCAAGGGTACCGAACGCGGCCCAACTCGTCGCTAGCGCCATCAACGCAGCCATCGCGAACAACGCGATCACCGGCGTATAGGTGGTGGCGTCCTTGTCCTTTACCTCCTTGCCGAAGAAGGCGAGAAGATCGTCGTAGCCGCCGATGCGATTGCCGCCGATAAAGGTCTGCGGTGTGGTGTCGACGCCGTGCGTTTTCTTGAAAGCATCGATCTCGGCGCGCGACGTCAGCTCATGATCGTTGACCTCGTAGCCCTGCCGTTTCAGGAGGTCGAGCGATTTGAGACCGTAGGGACAGGTATGTTCGTGGGTCACCATCCTGTGCAGGTCGGCGCGTTTTGCGGTGGAAGTGGCCATGTCGTCAGTCCTTCGATTTCAGAGTTTTGCTTTTGCGAACACCTCGACCAACTCGCTGAATTTGCGGCGTTGCGCGTCCGCATCACCTGCCGCTATCGCTTCCTCGACACAGCAAGCGGCGTGGGTCTTGAGGATTTCGGTCTCGACCTTGGCCAGCGCCGCCTTGATGGCGTGGATCTGATGCAGGATATCGATGCAGTAACGGTCATCGGCCACCATCTGGCTGACCCCTCGCACCTGTCCTTCGATTCGCTTGAGCCTCGCGCGGAGGGCTTTGTTGTCCTTCTGGCACATGGCCGTAAAATACCCCGTATGGGTATATTTAAGGTTCGAGAGCCATCTTGGTTCCCTCCGATCAAAAAATCTCGCCGGCGCTTTCTGTCTGCTTTGCACCATTGTCGCGATCATCAGTGGGGTTGACCTTCCAATGGTTGGAACCCTCATCTTGGAGGGCCAAACGAAGGAGATGGACATGAAGATCAGAGCCGAGAATCTGATCGCCGCAGTTGGAGAGCTTCGGGTCGGGTTGCTTGCGGTCAGGGATCTGGCCGATACGCTGTTATCCCTGGTCGAGGCCCGCGGACGCATCACCATTTTCGAAACAGGGTTCCAGACGTGGTTCAGCGTCCACGCGAGCCGTTTGCCTTGACCGAAGGCGCACCGATGGGGCGCTTGTCGCCTTCGCGGTGGCAACCGTCCTCGTGCTGATGACCGGCAAAGGAAAAGGGCGGAATTGATCCGCCCTTCACCGTCTCATTGGCTGCGCTTGGCCAGCCATTCCTGCATCTGCGCGATTTCCGCCTCCTGGGCGGAGATGACCTCCTCAGCAAGTGCTCGCACCTCGGGGTCTGATCCGTGTTCGAGAACGACACGAGCCATGTCGATGGCGCCCTGGTGATGGGGGATCATGCCGCGCATGAAATCCTCATCCGCATCGCCCGTAAACTCGATCGCCATATCGGCATGCATCTTGTCGTTGACTTGCTGGTAGGCGCGAATGACAGGGTTATCCGAAGGCGCGGTGGCGCCGTGTCCGGCATGTTCGCCGTGATTCATGGTCGCTCCTTGGCCTTGCTCGTCCATCTGAGACTGTGCGTAGGCGAGTCCGCCAGCAATGACGAACGCGCCGGCAATGAAGATCGGGGTGAGCTTGTTCATGACACAGCTCCTGGTCAGTTTACAGTTGCAGGATAGCCGGCTTCTTCGAGAACCTGCTGAATAGCCCCCGCACTAGCAGTCGTCTCAACCTTGACCGCCCGCGCCTCCGGATTCGTCTCCACCCTGGCGGTGGGGTCGACTGACTGGATCGCCTTGGTGACGGATTTTGCGCAGCCACCGCAGGTCATGTTCTCGATTCTGAGTTCCATGAGAATTCTCCTTGTTTGGTCTCACGTTGCCAAATGTGGGGTTTCCAACCATGGGAAGGTCAATGGCGATTTTTCTCTGTTTGTCCTCTTGACCTTCCCATGGTTGGAAACCCCATCTTCTGTCCGAACTGGAATTTCGGGACAAAAAAGGAGGCGGCTATGAATGCCCCCGTTCGAGCAACAGACCTGTCTGGAACGATATCACTCCCCATTGAGGGGATGACCTGTGCATCCTGCGTAGGTCGTGTCGAAAGAGCCCTCAAGGCCGTGCCTGGCGTCGCCGATGCGGTCGTCAATCTGGCGACCGAAAAGGCGAGCATCACCACGAACGCTGCGGTCGATCCTGCCACTCTCGTCAAGGCCGTGGAGGATGTAGGCTATGAGGTTGCGGCAAGCTTCTCCGCGCCGACGGCAGCCTCGCTTGAAGTGGCGATCGAGGGCATGACCTGCGCATCCTGCGTGGGACGCGTCGAAAAGGCGCTCAAGGCCGTACCCGGCGTCACTAATGCCGTCGTCAACCTCGCGACCGAGAAGGCCACGATCCAGGGCAGCGCCGATGCGGCGGCTTTGGTGGCTGCCATCGAGGGCGCGGGATACGACGCCAGGGTGATCGCCACGGCGGCAGGAACCAGCCAGGGCGAGACGGATGATCGTACCGAAAAGAAGGAAGCGGAACGTCGTGAACTGACCCGCGATTTCACCATCGCGGCGGTGCTGACGGTGCCTGTCTTCATCCTGGAGATGGGCTCACACGTCATTCCGGGCATGCATGACCTGATCGCTTCAACCATCGGCATGCAGACGAACTGGTATATCCAGTTCGTGTTGACGACCATCGTCCTGTTCGTTCCGGGTATCCGCTTTTACGACAAGGGGCTGCCCGCCCTGTGGCGGCTCGCCCCCGACATGAACTCGCTGGTCGCGGTCGGCACGCTCGCCGCCTATGGCTATTCGCTGGTCGCGACCTTCGCGCCCGGTTTCCTGCCTGCCGGAACGGTGAACGTCTATTTCGAGGCTGCCGCCGTCATCGTGACGCTGATCCTGCTCGGCCGTTTGCTGGAGGCTCGTGCCAAGGGACGCACCTCCGAGGCGATCAAGCGTCTCGTCGGCCTTCAGGCCAAGATGGCGCGCGTGCGCAGGGACGGCAAGACGATCGAACTGCCGATCGACGCCGTGCTGTCGGGAGACATCGTCGAGGTTCGTCCCGGCGATCGCATCCCGGTGGATGGCGAGGTCATCGAAGGCCAGAGCTATGTCGACGAATCGATGATCACGGGCGAACCGATCCCGGTGTCCAAAACGAATGGCAGCGAGGTCGTGGCCGGAACGGTGAACCAGAAGGGCGCCTTTGCCATCCGTGCGACGGCGGTCGGCGGCAACACGGTGCTGTCGCAGATCATCCGCATGGTCGAGGAAGCGCAAGGCTCAAAGCTACCGATCCAGGCGCTGGTCGACAAGGTCACGATGTATTTTGTGCCGGCGGTGTTTGCGGTAGCGATCCTCACCTTCGCCGCATGGATGTGGTTCGGCCCGTCGCCCGCGCTGACCTTCGCTCTGGTCAATGCCGTCGCCGTCCTGATCATCGCCTGCCCCTGCGCCATGGGTCTGGCGACGCCGACCTCGATCATGGTGGGCACGGGCCGCGGTGCGGAACTGGGCGTGCTCTTCCGCAAGGGCGAAGCGTTGCAGCTGCTCAAGGACGCCAGGGTCGTCGCCGTCGACAAGACGGGCACACTGACCGAAGGCAAGCCTGCGCTCACCGATCTGGAACTGGCCATCGGATTCAACCGGGCAAATGTCCTCGGTTTGGTTGCGGCCGTCGAAGCGAAGTCGGAGCATCCGATCGCCCGTGCGATCGTGGATGCGGCCGCCGGGGAGGACATCCCGCTGCCGGCCGTGTCGGACTTCGAGTCGGTGACGGGTTTCGGCGTCAAGGCCATGGTCGGCGGCAGCCAAGTCGAGATTGGCGCTGACCGCTACATGGCAGACCTCGGCCACGACGTAGCTGCCTTCGCCAAGATTGCCGAACGTCTCGGCAATGAGGGCAAGTCACCGCTCTATGCCGCCATCGACGGCAAGCTCGCGGCGATTATCGCCGTGGCCGATCCGATCAAGGAGACGACGCCCGCAGCGATCAAGGCGCTGCACGATCTCGGCCTCAAGGTCGCGATGATCACCGGCGACAATGCCCGCACGGCAAAAGCCATCGCGGCTCGGCTGGGGATCGACGAGGTGGTGGCGGAAGTGCTGCCGGACGGCAAGGTCGACGCTGTACGCCGCCTCAAAGCCCAGCATGGCAAGGTCGCTTTCGTCGGCGATGGCATCAACGACGCTCCGGCGCTGGCCGAAGCGGATGTGGGCCTTGCCATCGGCACGGGTACGGACATTGCCATCGAGGCAGCCGACGTGGTGCTGATGTCGGGCAGCCTGCAAGGCGTGCCGAACGCGATCGCACTGTCCAAGGCGACGATCGGCAACATCCGGCAGAACCTGTTCTGGGCCTTTGCCTACAACACGGCTCTGATCCCCGTTGCCGCCGGTCTGCTCTATCCGGCCTACGGCATCCTGCTGTCGCCGGTCTTTGCCGCCGGCGCGATGGCCCTGTCGAGCGTCTTCGTCCTCGGCAACGCGCTGAGGCTCAAGACCTTCCGCGCGCCCGCGCAGGCGGAAAGCGGCGCAGTCCGGCCCCGTCAGCCTGAACTTGCGCCTGCGGAATGAGAAACAGGCGAGCCTGCTTCGGCAGGCTCGCCACATGTAAAGGAATGAAGCGATGACCAATACGGGAACTCCGTCAGTGGTGCTGTATACCACGCCAACCTGCCCCGATTGCCATGCCGTCAAGCGATGGCTTGCTGACCAGGGTGTCCCATTCAAAGAGCGTGACCTGTCAGATCCGCAGATCGCCGAAGAGGCGAAAGCGCGGACCGGCGTGCGCGTTGCCCCGATCACGATTGTCAACGAACAGGTCTTCTATGGCACCTTTGCTGACCAGAAACCTCGTCTGGCGGAAGCCCTGTCATCGGGCGCCGCCTGAGGGAGATTGTCATGGGAAGACAAATCGAAATTCGGCAGGCGGGGCGCATCATCGACGTGCCGGATGGCCGAACCATTCTGGAGAGAGCGCTAGAAGAAGGGATCGCATATCCTCATGGATGCCGTTCGGGCCGCTGCGGCTCGTGCAAGTCCCGACTGGTCAGCGGCGAGGTCGATCTTCTGCCGCACACGCGCTTTGCCCTGACGGACGATGAGCGGTCTCAGGGACTGATCCTTGCATGCCGCGCGCAGCCGCTCACGGATTGCACGGTCGCATGGCTCGATGAGGAGGAAGAACAGCTTGATCTTCCCGTCCGCACCTATCGCACGCGGGTTGTCGCGATCGATGACGCAACCCACGACATCCGGCAAATCAGGCTGGAGGTCGAAACGGGAGAGGCCGTCGCGTTCAAGGCGGGCCAGTATGCGCAGGTGACGTTCGATGGCGTTCCGGCGCGCGACTATTCGATGGCGAACCAGCCGGGTCGAGACCATCTCGAATTCCACATCAGGCATGTGCCCGGTGGAGCGACGAGCGAACACGTCGCCAGGTCACTCAAGGTCGGCGACGAGGTTTCGGTTCGCGGGCCGCTCGGCAGTTCGTTTCTGCGCGAACAGCATACGGGTCCAATTCTGGCGGTCGCCGGCGGATCGGGACTGGCGCCGATCAAGTCGATTGTCGAAACGGCGCTGGCAAGCGGCCTGCGGCAGCCGATCCATCTCTATTTCGGGGCACGGACGGAACGTGATCTCTATCTCGTCGATCATTTCAGTCTTCTGGCGAGCACCTACGACAACCTCACCTTCATGCCCGTGCTTTCGGAGGTGAGCCGATCCGATCACTTCCGAACCGGCCTGGTAACGGATGCGATCGTGAGTGACGTGCAGGACCTCAATGGCTGGAAGGCATATATGGCCGGACCGCCTGCCATGATCGATGCTTCCGGCATCATGCTTCGCGAACTGGGCTTGCGCGGCGAGGACATACATGCGGACGTGTTTTTTACGCCCGAAGAAGCGCCTACATAAGTCGAAGAAAGGAACCAGCGATGAACATCGGTAAAGCAGCGGCGGCATCAGGCGTCTCGGCGAAGATGATCCGCTACTACGAATCGATCGGATTGATCGCGGAAGCGTCGCGGACGGATAGCGGATACCGGGATTACTCCGATAAGGACGTGCATACGTTGCGTTTTATCAGGCGTGCGCGCGATCTCGGTTTCTCGGTCGAGAAAATGACGGAACTGCTTGCGCTCTGGCGAGACCGAGACCGGGCGAGCGCGGACGTCAAGCGCGTGGCGCTCGAGCATGTCGAAGAACTTGAACGGAAGGCGCGTGAACTCAGGGAGATGAGCATGACGCTCAAGCACCTTGCCGAGAACTGCCGGGGCAATGCCCGGCCGGACTGCCCGATCATCGATGAGTTGGCGACGACTGATGACCCTGAGACCAGCCCCACACACACCCGCGATCGTTCCGGCGCGACAGGGAACAGGTTCGAGCACACGAGGCCCGTCGTGTCGGCGAAGGCGGAAAGAAGCGGTCACGGTGCCAGGGAGCAATAGCCATGACGCTTGCCGGCGAAATCCTGCACCTGTTCAAACGGGCATGTTCGGACGGCGACATGGAAGTTGCCGAGAAGCTATTGCAGGCTCTTGAACTGATTGATGCGCGAGGGCTCGGCGTCGCAGCTTCGCACAAGCCGTTGTCTCAAGCTTATCTGGCTATCGGAGAACTTCCTGTGCCTCCAAAAAAATGTCAGCGGCATCACTAGGACATCATCCGTTCAATGAGGCCCAAGGATGGATGAGCCGGAAACGGGACGGGTCAATGCCGACTTCGCAGGTCAACAACTGCCCGCGTAGGCGGGACTCCGAAACTCAGCGGCGGCGGGAGACCTCCTCCTGATATCCGCGCTCTCGTTCCGGCCAAGTACTCTTAATAAAAGCGAGGACAGCCCGGATCTCGCCGTCGCTCAGGGCATCGGCAAAACCAGGCATGTCGCTCTCATAGCTCCCTCCGACGATGGCCGCTGTACCCTCCTTGACGATGCGGAACAGCATCTCATCGGCATGGTGCCAGGTGTGGCCGCTCTCGTCGTGCGGCGGTGCGGGCAGCCGACCGGAGGGAGGCGGCGAGCGCCAGTCCGGCTGCCCTTCGAGATTCGCACCGTGGCAAGACGCGCATTGATCCGCATAGACTTGTCGGCCCTGCTCGACGACCTCCGCTGATGCCGCAGCGATGGATTCGGAACGGGCGTAATGCCACCCAGCCAATGTCGCCACGATCGCACCTGCGAGGAGCGACCCTGCCCAGAATGTATTTAGGAGCTTCTTTCGCATGGCACGCATGTTCAGTAACGAGGAATTGCAACGCACGAGATGGCAAGGAGGATTTGCCAGTGGTGCGACACCATTTGCAATAGACATTCCGGTGAGTAGTACCTATCGTTCCAGTATGTTTGCGCGCGTTGTCTCCATGCTTGCCATAATCGGCGTCGCCGTCATGACGATGGCATTCTCCGCGCACGCGGCACGAATGAGCATACCGCCGGAACAGGCTGTGCATGTGGGCGAGATTACAAACTCTGCAGCCGGCATTGAGCCTGCATGCACCAGCAAACACTGCGGATCGGCAGACATGGATGCGGGAACCTGTGAACTGGTTTGTGCAGGTTTTTCAATCTTTCTCGTATCACCGAGCGGTGGTTCTGGAAACCAATACACGTCAACCGCCTATGTTCTGCCGCCTGATGCCAGCATTCCCGGTCGGGCGCTCGGACTGAACGAACGCCCTCCGAAGATCCGTCTCCTCTGATCGCGCCCGGGCATTCGGCCCGCGGCCTTCCGACAGCTTTGAGGAACGGGACTGCGGTCCCGAGGAGACGACCATGAATACCCTTTCACGACGCGGCTTTCTCGCCGCTGGCGCGGCCATGCTGGCCTACGCTCAGGTGCCCCGGATGGCGGCAGCGCAGGACGCCACGCCGCTATCGCTTCGCGCCGCCAGCCGCACGCTCGACATCGACGGACGCGCCGCCACTGTCTGGGGCCTTGCCGGGCCATCCGGACAGGGCCTGACACTCGATCCCGGCATGCCGTTCCGGGTGGATCTAACGAACGAACTCGACACCGCCACACTGATCCACTGGCACGGCCAGATCCCGCCCAATGCGCAGGATGGCGTGCCCGACATGCCCTTGCCGATGCTCGCCCCCGGCGAGACTCGCGCCTATGACTTCGCACCGCTGCCCGGCACCTATTGGATGCACGCGCATGTTCCGCTGCACGAGATGCGCCTTCTGGCCGCGCCCCTGATCGTGCGCAGCGCCGAGGATGTCGCCGCTGACCGGCAGGAGGTGGTACTGTTTCTGCATGATTTCTCATTCAAGGCACCCGAAGAGGTGATGGCGGAGATCAAGTCCGGCCATGGTGCCACGGGCAATCACGGAAGCGGCACAGGCACAGGCACGGGCGGAATGTCAGGTATGAACCACGGCGCGATGGGAAACATGCCGATGACTGGCATGGATCACGGCGCCAAGGGCGGCATGATGGGAATGGGGACCATGGACGGCATGACGATGGACCTCAACGACTACGACTGGGACGCCTATCTTGCCAATGATCGTACGCTCTCGGACCCGGAAGTGGTGCAGGTCGAGCGCGGCGGGCGTATCCGCCTGCGGGTCATCAACGCCGCTGCGGCGACGGTGTTCTGGCTCGACACCGGCGAAGCGCAGGCCCGGCTCGTCGCGGTTGATGGCCATGCCGTTCAGCCGCTCTCCGGCACGAGGTTCGGTCTGGCCATGGGCCAACGGCTCGACCTTGAGATCGACCTGCCTTCGGAGGGCGGTGCCTGGCCGATCCTCGCGCTGCGAGAAGGCGCGCGGGAGCGCACCGGTCTGATCCTTGCCACTCCGGGCGCCGAGATACGGCACATTGATGCTTTGGCAGAGACCGAAGCACCGGCCTTTGACACCGACCTTGCGCAGGAGACGCGCCTGATCGCTTCCGAATCCTTGCCGGAGCGGCCGGTGGACCGCAGCCACATGGTGATGCTGGGCGGCTCGATGCAGCCCTATGTGTGGACGATCAACGGTGCCGTCTGGGGCCAGCATCGCCCGGTTACCGCGAGGCGCGGCGAACGGATCGTGCTGTCCTTCCACAATATGTCGATGATGGGTCACCCGATGCATCTCCACGGCCATGTGTTCCAGGTCGTCGGGCTGAATGGACGTGCGGTCACGGGCGCGCAGCGGGACACGGTGTATGTGCCGCCGATGTCGATGGTCGACGTGGCACTCGATGCCGGAGAAGCCGCGCGCTGGATGCTGCATTGCCATCACATGCCGCATCTTGAAACAGGCATGATGACCGAATTCGCGGTCAGCGCATAGGCAGCGTGCTGGCAGGAGGACGCCGGCACCGGCGTCCTCCTGTGCAACAAGGAGGTGAACCCTATGTCAATGTCTCACGGCGGTCATGCCGGCCACATGCCGGCGAGTGGTGATCGCAAAGCGCTCGTCATTTCGGGCTGGCTTACCGGCCTTTACTTCATCGTGGAACTCGGGATCGGCATCTGGACGGGCTCAGTCGCCGTCATGTCGGATGCCTTCCACACCTTCTCGGCCGTGGGCGGCGTGCTCATTGCGCTGGTCGCCATGCGTCTGGGTGAGCGAAAATCCAGCCCCTCGCGCACCTTCGGCTACATTCGGGCGGAGATCCTGGGGGCCCTCTTCAACGGCCTCTTCCTCGTCGCCATGGCTCTCTACGTGCTGTGGATGGGCGCGATGCGCCTCATGGAGCCCATCGAACTGGCCACGACGCCGATGTTGATCGCCGCAGCGGGCGGCATCGCCACCGAGCTTGTCGCGCTCTGGCTCATGTACGAGCGCCAGAAGGACAACCTGAATATGCGGGGTGCGTATTGGCACATCCTGCAGACCTTCGTCGGCAGCTTCCTCATCATCGTCTCGGCGCTGGTGATCCGATTCACGGGCTTTGTGGCCATCGATCCGCTGCTTGGCATGGCCTTCGGACTGCTGCTGCTCTGGGCTTCCTGGGGTATTATGCGCGAGGCATTGCACATCCTGCTGCAAGGCACGCCCGAAGACCTCGACTTGGAGGCCGCCATCGAGGCCATACGGCAGCTAGAGGGGGTTACCGACGTGCACCACGTCCATGCCTGGAGTCTGACATCCGGGCGCAATGTATTCTCAAGCCACGTCTGCGTTGGGGACTTTCAGGAAGGCGAACGGGTGCTGCGACAAGCAAGCAATCTCCTGCGCGAGCGTTTCAACATCTACTTCTCGACGTTGCAGATCGAGGAATACTGCCTCGACGGCGAGGACTCTGCGGCCGAGATTGACATCATGCAGTCTCAGACGGGGCAAGAACGGACCAGCATCGGAAAGATCCACGACAATCACTGATTGGCAGGAACCCCGGATTCCGATCACCTCTTGACCTTCCAACGGTTGGAAGGCGCAGAATAGGCGAAGAGCAAGCTTAGGATAAGACGCCGAGGAGGCGTGAAAATGGCCAGCAAGACCGAACACGATCACCAGAATCAGAGTCACGCTCATTCCGCCCAAGGTCATGCGCATGATCACGGGGCCGTCGCGCAGGACGACACGCACAAGGTCAAGGACCCGGTCTGCGGCATGATTGTCGATCCCCACACGGCCCAGCACAAGGCCGAGCATGCGGGCCGGCCCTATTATTTCTGCTCGGCCGGGTGCCGCGCGAAGTTCCTGGCCGAGCCCGAAAGCTATCTCGATCCGGCGGCGGCGGAGGTAGTACCGATTCTCGAGGGGACGGTCTATACCTGCCCGATGCATCCTGAGATCCGGCAGGACGGCCCCGGATCATGCCCGATCTGCGGCATGGCGCTGGAGCCGGTACTGGTCAGCCTTGAGGCCGAGCCCAATGTCGAACTGATCGACATGACACGCCGCTTCTGGATCGGCCTCGTTCTGGCGATCCCGGTGTTCATTCTCGAGATGGGCGGGCATCTGTTCGGGCTGACTCATGCCATCGGGCAGCAGGTCTCGAACTGGCTGCAACTGATCCTCGCAACGCCGGTCGTTCTCTGGGCGGGCTGGCCGTTCTTCCAGCGTGGCTGGCAGTCGCTCGTCAACCGCAGCCTCAACATGTTTACACTGATCGCCATGGGCACGGGAACGGCGTGGATATACAGCGTCGTCGCCACGCTGGCGCCGGGCATCTTCCCAGATGCATTCCGCCAGCATGACGGCTCGGTCGCGGTCTATTTCGAGGCGGCCGCGGTCATCACTGTGCTCGTGCTGCTCGGGCAGGTGTTGGAATTGCGGGCGCGCGAGAGCACCAGCGGCGCGATCCGGGCGCTGCTCGACCTCGCCCCCAAGACCGCCCGGATCATTCGTGACGACGGCACCGAGGAGGAGGTTCAACTCGACACCGTTCGGGTCGGCGACCGCCTGCGGGTGCGTCCCGGCGAGAAGGTGCCGGTCGATGGCGAAGTTCTGGAAGGACGCAGCGCCGTCGATGAATCGATGGTGACTGGCGAGTCGATGCCGGTCACCAAGGAGGTCGGCGCCACCGCCATCGGCGGCACCATGAACCAGTCCGGCGCGCTGGTGATCGAGGCGAAGAAGGTCGGCCGCGACACCATGCTGTCGCAGATCGTCCAGCTCGTCGCCGAGGCGCAGCGTAGTCGCGCGCCGATCCAGCGCCTCGCCGATCAGGTGTCGGGCTGGTTCGTGCCGGCGGTGATCGTGGTCGCAATCCTTGCCTTCATAACCTGGTCGATCTGGGGTCCGGAGCCGCGCTTCTCCTTCGGTCTGATCGCGGCGGTTTCCGTGCTGATCATCGCCTGTCCCTGTGCGCTCGGGCTGGCAACGCCGATGTCGATCATGGTCGGCGTCGGGCGTGGCGCACAGGCGGGCGTGCTGATCAAGAACGCCGAGGCGCTGGAGCATATGGAGAAGGTCGATACCATCATAGTCGACAAGACCGGTACGCTGACCGAGGGACGACCCGCCGTCACCGCAATCGTGCCGGCGCCGGGGTTCACCGAGGACGAGGCTTTGCGGCTTGCCGCCAGCGTGGAGCGGGCCAGCGAGCATCCGCTGGCGCTGGCCATCGTTCGCGCTGCCGAGGAGCGGGGGATCGTGACCGCACCGGTCGCGGATTTCGACTCGCCGACCGGCAAAGGCGCCTACGGCACGGTCGAAGGCAAGCGCATTCCCCTTGGAAATGCCAAGTTCCTAGCCGAGCAAGGCGTTGATGTCGCCCCACTGGCGGATGAGGCCGACCGGCTGCGCGAGGACGGGGCAACCGCGATCTTCATGGGAGTGGACAACCGCATCGCTGCCATCTTCGCCATCGCCGATCCGGTCAAGCCCTCGACGCCCGAGGCGCTTGCCGCGCTGAAGGCGCAGGGAATCCGCGTTGTCATGCTTACGGGTGATAACTGGACCACGGCCAAGGCGGTCGCCCGCCGGCTCGGCATCGACGAGGTCGAGGCCGAGGTCCTGCCCGACCAGAAAAGCGCGGTCGTGCAGCGTCACAAGGCGGCAGGCGAGGTGGTGGCGATGGCAGGCGACGGCGTGAACGACGCACCGGCGCTGGCGGCGGCCGATGTGGGCATCGCCATGGGCACCGGTACCGATGTGGCAATGGAAAGCGCAGGCGTCACATTGCTCAAGGGCGATCTCACGGGCATCGTCCGCGCGCGCCGGCTCTCGGAGGCTGTCATGCGCAACATCCGCCAGAACCTATTCTTCGCCTTCATTTACAACGCGCTCGGCGTGCCGGTGGCGGCCGGGGTGCTCTACCCGTTCTTCGACATCCTGCTGTCGCCGATCATCGCGGCCGCCGCCATGGCGCTGTCGTCGGTGAGCGTCATCGCGAACGCCTCCCGGCTGCGGGTCACGAGATTGTAGGAGGCTGACGTGGGCGAAGGTCCTCCATCTGGAAAAATTGGTGACGATGGTGGCGCCAACAGCCCGGATACCGTCCCATCCTTGCGCTAAGTCAAAGTCTGCGGCGAAGGGGGCCGCTATGAGTATCTTTGCGACGGAAGGGCAGAACAGGCCATGATGCAATGTCATGATGTCGGGCGGGATGATGTGGGGCATCGTTCTTCTGGTGCTCGTGCTCCTTACCGCCGCCGCTTTGATCAAATACGTATTTTTCCGGTGATCCAGCTTTGACGAAGTTGCGGCCCAGATGGAGGAACTGAGATGCAAACCATCCATATGATCAGCAGGCGCTCCTTCCTCGCCAGCGCCACCGCGTTCCCCCTCCTGCTCTCAACGGCGGGAACGGTTCGCTCGGCAGGACTGCCTCTGGTGACCGTCACCAAGGATACGAATTGCGGGTGCTGCGGCGCATGGGTCGAGCATATCGAGGCGGCCGGCTTCCCGGTGAGCGTCGTGGAATCGAGCGAGGTCGAAAGCCTCAAGCAGCGGCTCGGCGTCCCGGCGGCGTTGTACTCCTGCCATACGGCCGAAGTGGACGGCTATGTCATCGAAGGACATGTGCCGGCCGCCGCGCTTCGCCGCCTCCTGGCCGCGCGCCCGCTCGCGACAGGGCTTGCGGTTCCCGGAATGCCCGCCGGCTCCCCCGGCATGGACTTTCCCGGCGTGGTCCCCGAGCCATACGAGGTGTTCCTGTTCGGCCCTTCCGTCCAGAAAACCTTCGGGCGTTTCCGCGGCGCGCGGGAGATCTGAGTGGAACGGTGCTCATGATCCATCCGGTCGCCATCAGTCCGATCCAGAACCGGGCCTGCGGGGCAGACCCTGCCTTTGTCAGGAGCTCTGGTTGCCTGGGCTCGGATACTGACGGCCGCAAGGATGTCATCTGGTGCGTGGCAACTCTCCATCCCGACCTCGACAAAGAAGCCAAGCCATGAGCAGGAGCTCGACTGCGGCTTTCGGATCGAAAGGCGACTGGCTCCGCCAGTTCCTGACAGGCCTGCTGCTGCTTGCGTTCAGCGCTTTTGTTTTCCTGGCAGCGGCGCATGCCAGCCCGGGCACACACGGCTCGTATCAGGATCAGACCGTTGCGGGTGCACAGCATGAGGCCCATTCGAATTACTCCGACGACCGAAGCAAGGCTGCGGACGAACGATGCTGTCACACTGAAACGGCGCCGGACCGCGATTGCGGCCAGCTCTGCACCATTGTTGCCCTGCTACCCGAGGCGCCGCCTGTGATGCCATCCTCGGACGGCGAGCCATTGCTCGGTTTCCAGGCCAGCGATCTGGGCCGAAATCCTTCAGTCCTCCTGACACCACCGCGTCTGACCGCCCCTGCGTAGTGAACGCATCGGCCGGGAGGTGTTCTTCTCGGCACTCAAGCAGCAAACAGTCAGACGAAGCCACGGTAGGCGCGCGTCCAGAAATTAGACGCGGCTCTCCGGTGCCAAAGGATGAACCATGACGTACCGAACAATAGTTGCCCTTTCTGCCAGTCTCTTGATGGGAGTCTCCGGCGCTGCTCTGGCGCAGCAGGCAGAGCATGACGCCCATCACCCTCAGACGCCGCAGGCCCAGGAGGAACGGGCCCCTGCCTCCATGTCCCCTTCAGGACAGATGCCTTCGATGCAGGACATGCCGAAGGAATGCCGGGCCATGATGGAGACCATGCCCCAAGCGTGCATGGACGCCATGCAGCAGATGATGCAGGGCGGCATGATGCACGGTGGGATGGCCGCTCCCCAAGGCGGAGAGTCGGCTCCAGCCGACGCCGATGTCGCCGACTTCACCAAGGCCTATGTCGATGCGATGGAGGAGATGCACGGTCCGATGATGGAGGGCGTCATGGCCGAGGACCCGGACGTCGCTTTCATCCGGGGCATGATCCCGCACCATCAGGGTGCGGTCGACATGGCGAAGATCGTGCAGCGATACGGAGATGACCCGCAGACAAGAGAGTGGGCGTCTCAGATCATTGAAGCACAGGAACGTGAGATCGCCGAAATGCAGGCGTGGCTGGACAGGAATGCCGGCCAGCAGCCTGCCGGCTTGGTCGAGACAGGCGGAACCGTGTACTCCGCCAACGAGGGCGACAATTCGATCAGCGCCATCGAACTCGGCACGGGTTCGGTCGAGACGGTGCAGATCGGAGTCTCACCGCACAATGTCGATCGGACACCGGACGGGAGGCTGTTGCTCGCCGTCGGGAGCGCTGCCTCCGATCACGCTCACGGATCGGATGACCAGGGACATGCCGATGCCGGCAACGGGCTTCTGGTGGTGCTCGATCCGCAGCAGCTGTCACAACCCGTCGGCACTGTAGAAGTCGGTGCGCATCCGGCGCATGTCGTCGCCGATCGTAGCGGCCGCGCCTATGTTTCGCTGTCCGGCGGGAACGAGATTGCGGTCGTTGATCTCGCAGCGGCTTCGGTGATCGAGCACATCACGACCGGAGCCTATCCGCACGGGCTGCGCCTCAACCCGGATGAGAGCGAGCTCTATGTGGCCAATGTCGAGGACGGCTCGGTCTCCGTCATCGACACGCAGGAGCTGACCGAGGTTGCGCGCATTCCGGTGGGCGCAGCGCCTGTTCAGGTCGGGTTCACGCCCTCGGGCGATCAGGTCTACGTCTCTCTTCGAGACGAGAACCGGGTGGCCGTCATCGACACCGCATCCCGCGAGGTGACGAACAGGATCGACGTCGGGCCGAACCCGATCCAGATGTTCGCCACCCCGGATGGAGCCTACGTCTATGTGGCCAATCAGGGCACCGAGGCGGAACCGAACGACACGGTCTCCGTGATCGAGATTGAGTCCGGAAACGTGATCGAGACGATCACCACCGGGAGCGGCGCCCACGGCGTCTCGGCATCGGCTGACGGGGCATTCGTGTTCGTAACGAACATTGCCGATGACAGCGTTTCGATCATCGACGTGGCGAGCCAGGAAGTGCTCAAGACCGTGCCGGTCGGCGATCGCCCGAACGGCATAGTCTACGCCGGATCGAACCAGTAAGCAGCGCGGCGCCGGAGCGAAACAGCTCTGGCGCCAGACTTGAGAATTGAGAATAGCTATTGGCGTCGATGAGCAGAGCCGGCGTGCATGACGAACTTCGAGGCAGCACGGCATTGGTTGCAGACATCGGAACTGATCTTGTCGCATATGCCGCCCTTTTCGTAAGCGCGTTCACGTCGGCGACCCTCCTACCAGGGTCGTCCGAGGCAGCGCTCCTGACTCTTCTAACAATGGGACAGGCCAACCTCGTCACCCTAGTGGGCGTCGCAACGGCAGGAAATGTGCTCGGCTCCTTGGTGAACTGGGCGCTGGGCAGGTTCCTCTCAGGGTTTCGAGACCATCGCTGGTTTCCGATTGACGACAGGTCATTTAGCCGTGCATCAGATTGGTACGGACGTTATGGCGTGTGGTCTCTACTCTTGTCCTGGCTGCCGATTATCGGCGATCCGCTGACAGTTGTGGCAGGAGCACTGCGAGTTGACCTTTCTCGTTTTCTCATATTCGTGTCGATCGGCAAAGCGGCACGCTATCTCTTTGTCGCCGGCGCATTTCTCTGGTGGAGCGGTTCTTGAGTGTACTTGCACGTCGAGTCGAGCTGTTGAGAATGGCGGAGACGAAGGGGCGCAGCCGAGCCGCCACCGCGCCCAGAAGCCTCACGCGGCCGCCGACTGGTCCTTGCGTTCGGCCGGATAGCCTGCCTCGGTTAAGGCGGCGGGGAGTACCTGCTCGTCCACCTTCGTGGTGACCGTCACTTCGCGGGTGGGTGGATTGGTGGTGACATCAGCCGCCGGATCGACGCTCAGAAGCGCGTTGTTGACCCGGCGCGCGCAGCCGCCGCAAGTCATGTCGGGAGCAGTGAATCGGAACATGCGAACTCTCCTCTGTTGGGCGTTCACGGACAAATCTGGTCCTTGCCACGTTGGCAAGGTCAAGGGTCAACGAGGAAAAATGATATCGCGGCCAAGGCGGCCTTGACCTTCCCATTGTTGGAAGCCCCATCTGGGGTGCAATGGATCAGGAAGGAAGCATGTCAAGACGAACCTTGTTCCGGCGAATTTGCTGCTAGGACCGTCTGACCGCCGCCCGTTCCTGCCGCGCCAGGCCGCTCGGCCCGTCCGTGAACGACGAATCTGGTCATGTCATGGCCAGCTAGACCACTGATCGCCATTGCCTGATCGGCGCTTCTCGCATGCAAAATGTGGGCGATGTGCAGCTCATCGGCTTATAGATCAAGTTTCAGCGGATTTGGGAAGCAATTTGTTCTTGACCTTCCAGCCGTTGGAAGGATTAGGGGTCTGCGACATCTGAACGCCCCATGAAAAATAACAGGAACTCCGGATGTCTACGCTCTCCCCCCAAACGCCGAAGCCTCCGGTGGCTTCGTCACCTGCAAGCACGACATTGCCGCTGGCCGTCATTGCGACGGCTCAGCTCATGGTGGTGCTTGACGATACCATCGCGAACATCGCCCTGCCGACACTCCAGAACGAACTCGGAATGTCGGCTGCGAGCCTGCCTTGGGTGATCAACGCCTACGTTCTCGCCTTTGGTGGACTGCTGCTGTTCGGCGGCAGGTTGGGCGATATCTATGGCCGGCGGCGCATGCTGCAGGCGGGCATGGCGATCTTCACCATTGCTTCCCTGTTCGTCGGGCTTGCCCAGGACAGCATGAGCATAATCGCGTCACGCGGTCTACAGGGCGTGGGTGCGGCGCTGACGGCCCCCAATGCTCTTGCCTTGATCGCGACGACCTTCCCCGAAGGCAAGGCGCGCAACGGAGCGATGGCCGTTTACGGAGCAATGTCCGGCCTTGGTATCATCGCCGGGCTGATCCTCGGCGGGCTGCTGACGGGGCTGCTGGGCTGGCGCTGGGCCTTCTTCATCAACATTCCCATCGGCCTGGCTGTGCTGGCGGGGTCAAGAACGCTTGTCGAGGCGGAACTGCACAAAGGCCGCCCGGACTTCACCGGCGCGCTCACCAGCATTGTGGGCATGGCCGCGCTCGTCTATGGGATCACCCGTGGCGGCGAACATGGCTGGACGGACAGCATCACGCTCGCCTCGTTCGCTACCGCCGCGATCCTGCTGCCGCTGTTCCTGATCTTGCAGTCGCGCAGCAAAGACCCGCTTCTGCCGCCACGTCTGTTCAAGGAGCGCAACCGGGCGGGTTCCTACCTCGCCATGCTGCTGCTGGGCTTCGGTCCGATGGGGATGATCTATCTGCTGACGCTCTATTTGCAGCACATCCTCGGCTACAGCCCGATCATGACCGCGCTGGCGTTCCTGCCATTCGGTGCGGGTATTATCGTTGGGGCCATTGTCAGTTCCAAGCTTGTCACGCGGTTTGCGCCGCGCGAGGTGGCAGCGCCCGCCGCACTAATAGGCGGCGCTGCCTTGTTCTGGCTCGCCAATATCGGACAGGAACTCAACTATATGTGGCACTTCATGCCCGCGGCCTTCCTCACCGCTTTCGGTTTCGTGGGGGCCGTGATTGCACTGGCGCTGACCGCCGTCAAAGGCGTGCAGACACAGGAGACGGGCATCGCATCGGCGCTCTTCAACGCCTCGCAACAGATCGGCGTCGCCTTGGGGCTGGCCGTCCTTTCGACCATCGCAGTCTCTGCCACGGCTGGCAGGTTGCCGGGTGCACTCGCCGCCCTCTATCGCGGGCGGGAGACGGGTGACGCCGGGCTAGTGAGATCGGCCAGCGATGCGCTGATCCACGGTTATGGTCTTGCGCTTGCGGGAGCTGGAGCTGCCCTCGTGATTGCCGCAGTCATTGCCGCGGTTCTGGTCAACGCTAAGAGGGGACAGGTTTCTACCGGCACGATCGCTGTCCATTGACAGGATAGTCATTAAGACTACGGCGCGGTTCCGTGGCGCGCTACCCGCCGTAGGCCTTGCGCAGACGCCTGCTTGGACGAATTGCAAGCGGAGCGGTTGACATACAACATATGAACACATATTCATGTGTTGTATGTCAACCGCATGAGCCCTGAAATGTCCCATTCACACAGCCATGGTCATTCTCATGATGACCATTCCCATGATCACTCCCATGCGCCGACCGTCACGAGCGATAATGAGCGCAAGGTCCTTCTCTCGTTCTTCCTGATCCTCACGTTCATGATCGTGGAGGTGATCGGCGGTCTGATCTCAGGATCGCTGGCGCTGCTCGCCGACGCTGGACATATGCTGAGCGACGCGGCTGCGCTGGCGCTAGCTTATGCCGCCTTTCGGTTCGGACGGCGGGCGGCAGACTCCAAGCGGACCTTTGGCTATCTGCGTTTCGAGGTCCTTGCCGGTTTTATCAACGCAATCACGCTATTCGCGATCGTCGTCTGGATTGTCTATGAAGCCTGGCAGCGCTTTCAGGAACCGCATGTTATCCTCGCGGGTCCGATGCTTGGCGTCGCCATTGCGGGGCTCCTCATCAATATTCTCGTGTTCTGGATTCTGACGCGCGGAGATACCGAGCACGTGAACATCAAGGGTGCCATCCTTCATGTGTTGGGCGACCTCCTCGGCTCTGTGGCAGCGGTTTCAGCCGCCATCGTGATCATGTACACGGGTTGGACGCTGATCGATCCTATCCTCTCGGTGTTTGTCTCCCTGCTGATCCTGCGCGCCGCGTGGAATCTCCTCGGCAAGTCGATACATATCCTGCTTGAAGGTGCGCCAGATAACGCGACGCCCGAGAAGATCGAACGCCATCTTGTCGAGAACATCGCTGGCGTGGCGTCGGTGAGCCACATCCATGTCTGGTCGATCACGTCCGGGCGGACCTTGGCCACCCTACATGTGCGGCCGAAAGCCGATGTCGATGCTCGCTCGGTGATGCGCGCGGTCGAGCGTGAGTTGAAGTCACAGTTTAAGATCGAACATCCGACCATCGCCATCGACTGGAATGACGATGCGGACGCGTGCAGCCTGTCGCAAGCCTCTGCCTTGACGGGGCACGCGCATGGGGATCGACACGACCATGATGGGCATCACCACAACCATGGGCCTGAGCATGTCCACAGCAAGCAGGAGCATGAACGTTGAAGCAAGCCCCGTCCCTGTCGCAGAACGACGTAACCGTACTGGCAGAGACTTTTCGCCTGCTGGGCGATCCTACACGGCTGAGAATTCTGCTCTTTTGCCTGCCGGGTCCAAAGTCCGTCGGCGACATTGTTGAGAGCCTGGGACTGTCGCAGACACTGGTTAGCCACCATTTACGCCTGCTCAGAGGTGCACGGCTCGTCAGGGGGGAGCGTCGGTCAAAGCAGGTTTTCTACGAAGTGGCAGACAGTCACGTGAGCGACATGCTGATCGACATGGCAACCCACATCGACGAGGAGCACTTTGATGACTGACAAACAAGGCTTCTTGGCGATGTGATGCCTGTACCGCTGAAGAGCGGGCCGCTAATGCGTTCGTTGAAGCAGGCAGCAGCACTTATCGCCGACACGGCAATCTTCACGCTGCGGTTAAGACCGGGACTTAAGCAATTTCGGTCTTGACCTTCCAATGGTTGGAGGCTGCACGATCTTGCTTGATACCCGTTTCGTCAATGCAAGGCGGCAGAAATGAAGGACCAAGCGAAGAACCGTTCGTCCGTCGACAAATTATTCGGCTCGCTGATCGCGGAAGGGTACGTTTATGCAGATGATGCCGCGGACCTCGATGATGGTGCCGACATACGGATTCGTTTGGGCTTTCTCCAGACATTGATGTTGGCGACCAGAAGCAAGGTGGCCGCATAATGCGGAAAGGGGTCAAGTGTTCGGATAAAGTCGAGCTTCGCCATCTCCGCTATTTCGTGGCTGTGGTCGAGCATGGCAGCTTTCGCAAAGCAGGAGCTGCGGTTGGACGGTCGCAAGCTGCAATCAGTCGGTCCATTGCCAAGCTGGAAGACGAGATTGGCGCCTCCTTGTTTCACCGGCATACATGGGGCGTATCGCAAACCTATGCCGGCCAGCGATTCCTCGTACACGCCCGCAGGGTCATCAGGACTGTTGGAGAAGGCGCTCGAGAGGTTGCCTCCGCAGGTCGTTCTGAAAAGGGACGTGTCCGGATCGGTATTTATTCCTCGATCGCTTCCGGCTTTTTGGCGGAGTTGCTGGAAGTTTACGGCAGGCGACATAGCGCGGTGAGAATCGAAGTGGCTGACGGGAACCCCGCAGAGCATGTCGCAGCGATCCGGCAACTCAATCTCGACGTCGCCTTCATCACTGGAACACGAGACTGGCCGGATTGCGAACGCGTCCTCTTGTGGTCGGAGCGTGTGTTCGTGGTCTTGCCTGACCATCATGCCTTAGCCAACAGGGAGGAAGTCGTATGGCGCGATCTGGCCGACGAGTCCTTTATCGTCAGCGAGACTGCTCCGGGACAGGAAATTTACGATCATCTGGTGCGGCGGCTGGCGGATCTCGGCAGGCATCCCGAGATCCAGGTGCAATATGTCGGTCGGGATAATCTGGTGCCGCTTGTCGCCCTCGGCCGAGGGCTGACTTTGGTGAGCGAAGCCATCACCGTCGCACAATTTCCGGGTGTGGTTTACCGACCGATCCTCGGCGAGGTTCTGCCCTTTTCGGCCGTCTGGTCGGCGAGCAACGACAATCCCGCCTTCCGTCGCTTTCTCAGTCTGGCGAAAGCAATGGCCGTCAGACCTGCGACTTCGGAGACAGGACGGAGCGCCGTGCTTTCGTGAACCCCCTGTCAGTGGCGATAAAGCGCTCCAACATTGGCACGATCAGCCTGACAGGATCAGCGGCGGGTTGGCCGGTCTCGCGGGCCAGCACCTCGGCATAGGTCGCAAGATCGCGATGAAGCGGCCCCGGCAGCTCTACCGTAACCTTGACGGGCTTGTCCTCGACGATGGGACCGAGTTTCAGTTTTGTCATGCTCAACCTCCTGCGGGCTCGAATACCAGGTCGCGGGTCACAATAATCCTGACCGGAAAGCCGGGCCGGATGGTGAGCGTCGGCGCGACCTGCAATTGGCGCTGGACGATCTGCTGCCCGGCCTGATTGACGGTATCCTGTGCGCCGTCGCGAATGGCGCGGATCAACCGGTCCTCGTCGCTGGTCGCCAGCTCTGTACCGACCGCGAGCAGTGTGGAAAGCCCTGCCGCTTTCATCAGATCCCACCAGTGATAATCGACGCCATCCTCAAGCCCGGCGTAACCGGAAGCGTCCGCGCCCGGCAGGCGCTCCAGAACGATGGAGCGGCCGCCCGGCAGGATCAGGCGATTCCACACCAGCAGGACGCGGCGCTGGCCGAAGGTCACGCCGTCATCATATTGGCCGATGATGCGCGTTCCCTGCGGGATCAGAAGCAGCGAGCCGGTCGGGCTGTCATAGACGTTTTCGGTGACCTGCGCGGTGATCTGGCCCGGCAGATCGGAGCGGATTCCGGTGATGAGTGCGGCCGGAATGACGGCTCCAGCCTGAAGGATGTAGGGCGATGCCGGCGGCGTGACGCGATCTGGCGCAACCGTCTGTCGGTCGACCGGGCTATTGAGGAAAGCCGCGTGCCTGTTCTGCCCTGTGCCGTCCGGCTGCAAGCCTATCCCGGCTATTCCTGGCATGGCCGTTCCCGCTGTCCCGCCAGAACGCGACCCGGACTGGAAGAACACGTTGCTCAAGCGCGCGGCCTCTTCCTCGGCGCGGCGGCGCTCCTCTTCGGGATCGACGGCTGGTGTGGTGATTGCCGGAGGCGCGACTGGCTGCCCCCGGTTCTGCGCGTCGAGGATCGGACGGCCAAGGTCGCCCGGCAATGCCGGTCCCAGGACGGGGCCGGTATAGTCGCGCGGCAGACCGGCGAGGCCGTCAGCCGTGGGTCGGTTTTCGGTCGAATAGAGTTCGCCGCCACCCGGCCCCGCATCGCGGGTCTGGAGCGCATAGATCAAGGTTCCGGCGATGCCGAGAAGCGCGACCGCGCCAACGCTTGCCAGCAACTTTCGGGACAGGCGGGTGACACGAGGCGGCTCGGCGCGCAGGCGCATGGGGGCGGCGGTATCGGTATCGCTCATGACGACGATCCTCCCGTGGTCGTGCTGGCTGGTTCTGCTGCGGCCTGCGTCGGGTTGATGCGGACGATCCTGACCACTTGCTGCCGATCGCCGCTGCCAAGGCGCAGTTCGGCCGCACCGAACAGGCGGTCCACGATCAGGACATTCTGGTGGACACGGCTGTTGACGATCTGCGTTTCTCCGTCCGACCCGATGACGAACAAAGGCGGCATTTCGCCCTGCACGATGCCGCGCGAGAAAATGACATAGACGCGGCGGCCATCGTCGAAGACGGAGAGCGGCCGCCATGGCGGGCTGTCGCCCCGCACCTGCAATCCGTAGCGATAGTTCCGCGCCGCCTCGGCGGGGATGATGGGCGCGGCGGGCGTGGTGGCACGGCTTCCCGCCGGCGCCGCGGGATAGGCCCATGCGACGGAAGGCATGTAGAGCGATTCCCGCGCGCGCAGCTCGATCATGTAGGTGCGCCGGTCGGTGGTCACGACAAGGTTGGTGGAAATGTCCGGGCGTGTCGGCTTCACGAGGATGTGGACGCGGCGGTTCGCGCCCGAACCGGATTCGGTGTCGCCAATGATCCATCGTGTCGTATCCCCGGCCGCAATAGGTCCCGCGCCGGTCAGGCTTTCGCCCGGCGCCAGCGCGATATTTGTGATCTGGCCGGGGGCCGCATAGACCTGATAGAGCGCGCCTTCGCTCCACGGATAAATCTGGATGGCGTTGTAATAGCCCTCACGGCGAGGTTCGACACGGGCGGCGGCATTGGCGTTTTCGACACGGCCGTCCGGAGTGCTGGCAGCAGTTCCGCCCCGCGCGACCGTCCAGGCCGGCGGCGTGTGAAGCGGCCGGGGCCGGTCGTCGGTGGCGACCGTCTGCACGGTGGGCAGCGGCGGCACGTCGGCGTCATAGTTGAATTGCGGCGTCCGGTTGGTCGCGCAGCCGGCCAACATGGTCGCGGAAAGCAGCAAAGCCGCGAAAGCGGGTTTACGGAAAACCGGAAAACCGGCTCTACGGAAAGTCGTGCGGGTCATTGGCTCATCTCCCGCGACCATGAAATTGCGTTGATGTAGATTCCCAGCGGATTGGCGCGTAATCGTTCGGCATCGCGCGGGGGCTGGATCACGACAGTCAGGATCGCGGTCCATCGCTCGGTCGTGGAAAGCTGGCCGTTCTCGAAATGGCGTTCGGTCCAGGCGACGCGGAAACTGTCCGGCGAAGCCCGGATGACGCTCGACACCTCGACGGCGATCTGCTGGCGGCCGACCTTGGTGAAGGGATCGTTGGCCCGCGCATAATCGTTCAAGGCCGCCGCGCCCCGGTCGGTGGTGAACTCGTAAGCCCGAAGCCAGTTCTGCCGGACGATGATCGCGTCCGCCGGGATCGCGCGGACCTGCTCGATGAAGCGGCCGAGATGGAAGGCGATCTGCGGATCGGTCGGGCGATAATCGGCGTTCGCGGGCGCGACAGCCTGCGCCTGACCGAGATTGTCCACCTGCACCACCCAGGGCACGACGGTTCCACGCGCCGATTGCCAGACGAGCGCGGCGGCAAAGCCGGCCGAGAGGATCAGACAGCCGAACGCCATATAGCGCCAGTTCTTCGCCTGCACGCGGGCCGAGCCGATGCGTTCGTCCCAGACCTGTGCGGCTTTTTGATAGGGAGTCTCGGGTTCCGGCACCTTGCCGTAATGGGTCGTCGGTCGTTTGAAGATGTTCATGTGCGGTCACTTTCGGAAAGGCTGACGGAGGAGCCGCCGCCGTGGCTGTCGCCGGATCGGACAGCATGAGCAGCAGCCGTGACGCCGTGGCTCATGGCCCGGCCACGCCGCATCTGCTGCGCCCAGGCCGGCGGCCCATCAGGGGTTGAGGGGGTTGACGGCGCAGGCGACGAATCTCTGCCGACGGTGCCCATGGTCGACGTGCCGCCGGATGCCGCGAATCCGGCTTTCGCACCATCGGAATAGCTGGATTTCAGGCTGTCGCTGGCGCGGGAGGCGGCGCGCTTGAGTGGTGAAACGGCGGCGGAGGCTCCGGCGCGCGCCACACCGCCAAGGCCGGAGGCGACCCCGGCCGTGCCGGACCCGCCCAAGGAGCCGAGGGTATAGGCGGACGAAGCCGCACCGGCGGCCGAGGCACCGCCGCGGGCAAGTGCTGCCCCGCCCGAGAGTGCGGCTGCGCCACCCCGCGCCGCGAGCATGGTCGCGCCACCGGCTGCGATCGCAGCGCCGCCAACCGCAAGGCCAGTCCCGACGGCGGCGCCGGCACTGAGTTGCGGGCCTCCGGAGACGAGGCCGGTGGCGATGCCGGGGCCGAAGATGCCGAGGCCGAGAAGGGAAAGGGCTGCCAGCACGATCGCCATGGCGTCGTCGATTGTCGGGGTCGCACCGCCGAAGCCTGCGGTAAACTGGCCGAAGAGCGTGGAGCCGATGCCGATGATGACGGCGAGGACCAGCACCTTGATACCGCTGGAGATCACATTGCCCAGCACCCGCTCGGCCATGAAGGCGGTCTTGCCGAACAGGCCGAATGGAATCAGCACGAAGCCGGCCAGCGTGGTCAGCTTGAACTCGATCAGCGTGACGAAAAGCTGGATTGCCAGGATGAAAAAGGCCAGCACCACCAGCGCCCAGGCGAACAACAGGCACGCGATCTGGATGAAGTTCTCGAAGAAGGCGATCCAGCCCATCAGGTCCGAAATAGATTCCAGCAGCGGGCGACCGGCGTCCAGCCCGGTTTGGGCAACGCGGCCGGGGCGCAGCAGATCGGCAACCGAGAAGCCAGTGCCGGACGCCATGAGCCCGAGCCCGGCGAAGCTCTCGAAGACGATCCGTGCGAGATTGTTCCAGTTGCTGATGAGATAGGCGAAGACGCCGACGAACAGCGTCTTTTTCACCAACCGCGCAATGATGTCGCCGTCGGCGCCCCAGGCCCAGAACAGTGCGGCGAGCGTCACGTCGATGACGATCAGCGTCGTGGCGATAAACGCCACCTCGCCGCCGAGCAGGCCGAAGCCGGAGTCGATATAGCTGGTGAAGATGCCGAGAAAATTATCGATGACCCCCGTTCCGCCCATGGCTCACGGTCTCCCGTTCTGTGCGGGGGTCGCTGGCGCGGGTGTCTTGCCGAGGAAGCGATCGCGGGTCTCGGCCCAGGTTCGGAGGCAGTCGGCATCATTGGCCGCCGCCTCGCCCAATGCCTGGCAACGCCGCTGTTCCAGACGCAGCGGATCGGTGGCGGGCTGAAGCGCTGGGACGGAAGGTGCTGGCGCGGGGCCTTCCTCACGCGACATCTCGATGATCGCCGCCGTGATGGCCACGGCCACGAACACAATGGCCGCGATCCGGGCCAGCACCTTCCCCTCCATACTCCGCCTCCTTTCCTCAGTTGAACATTCGCGCGTTGCCGGGCTGATAGCCTGACCCCGGCGTCAGGAAACGCTCGCGCTGAATGCGTCCCTGTTCGGCTGCCGTGGCGCGTTCGGCCTCGGTCAAGGCATTCGCCCGGCCATTGGCCGAGATGACAGCGATCAGGTCCGAAAGCTGCTGCGACTGGAGGGCGAGAAGCTGGTTGCCAGCCTGGGTCGCCTGAAGCGCGCCGGTCGCCCCCTGGCTTTGGCCGACAAGCTCCGACATTTGCGTGCGATTGCTGTCGATATTGCCGACGACGCCGGCCTGGACGCGCATGGCGTCCTGCAGGCCGCCGACGGTGTTTTCCCAGCGCGAGCGCGCATCGGCGATCATCTGGGTGTCGGTCGCGGTCAAAGACAGCTTGCCGTAGTCCTGCTGGAACATCTGATCGATGTTCTGAACGTCGAACGCAATGTTCTGGGCCTGCCCGAGAAGCTGCTGGGTCCGCTGGACGTTCTGCTGAAGCGCCTGAAGCGAGCTGTGAGGCAGGCTCGCGAGATTGCGGGCCTGGTTGATCAGCATCTGCGCCTCGTTCTGAAGCGAGGTGATCTGGTTGTTGATCTGCTCCAGCGTACGGGCGGCGGTCAGCAGATTCTCCGCGTGGTTGGTCGGATCATAGACGATCCGGCCGAACCCGCCGAAGAAGGCATGGGCCGGGGTGATGAAGTCCGGCGCGAGCGCCAGCGGCGCGGCAAGCGAAAGGGCGAGCGCCGAAGCGCTGGCCATGCGGGAAATCCGGGTCTTTGTGCGCGTCATGGGGTACTTTCCTCTTCTTCCAGGGTGAGCTCGAACGCGTCCTCATCGAAAATGACGGACGGCAGATCCTCGCTTTCGGTCGCGAGATTGCTGAGGTCCGGGATCAGTTCTGCGGCCCATTCGACGCCACGCGCCTTGAGCCAGGCGGCGAGGAACCCGTCGCGGCCATGCTCGGTGAGGATTTCGCTGATCAGGGCCTGATCGGATTTGGCCGATGCGGCGCAAAGCGCCAGCCCGACTTCCGACAATCCGAGGTCAAACAGGCGGTTGCCGCGCCGCGACTGGCAGTAGTAGTCCCGCTTGGGCGTGGCCCGTGCGAGGATCTCGATCTGCCTGTCATTGAGGCCGAAACGGCGATAGATCGCGGTGATCTGGGGTTCGATGGCGCGCTCGTTGGGCAGCAACAGCCGCGTTGGGCAGCTTTCGATGATCGCCGGCGCGATGGCTGAATTGTCGATGTCGGACAGTGACTGCGTGGCGAAGATGACGCTGGCGTTCTTCTTTCGCAGGGTTTTGAGCCATTCCCTGAGTTGGTCCGCGAAGCCTTCGTCGTCGAGCGCCAGCCAGCCCTCGTCGATGATCAGCAGCGTGGGCCACCCGTCTAGCCGGTCGCCGATGCGGTGGAAGAGATAAGAGAGGACCGCGGGCGCCGCGCCGGTCCCGACAAGGCCCTCGATTTCGAATGCCTGCACGTCTGCTGAACCAAGATGTTCGGTCTCCGCATCGAGCAGCCGGCCATAGGGACCACCGACGCAATAGGCGCGGAGCGCCTGTTTCAGATCATTCGACTGGAGCAGCACGGCGAGGCCGGTGATGGTGCGTTCCCCGACCGGGGCGGAGGCGAGCGAGGTCAGGGCCGTCCAGATGTGCTCCTTCACCTCCGGGGTGATCTGGATGTTCTCGCGCGTCAGGATCGCCACGATCCAGTCGGCGGCCCAGGCGCGTTCGGCCGTCTCGTGAATGCGCGCCAGAGGTTGCAGCGAGACGGATGTTTCGGAAGCGTCGGTCAGCTCGCCACCAAGATCGTGCCAGTCACCTTGCATCGCGAGGGCGCAGGCCCGGATCGAGCCGCCGAAATCGAAGGCAAAGACCTGTGAGCGCGCGTAGCGCCGGAACTGCAAGGCCATTAGCGCCAGCAGCACCGATTTGCCGGCACCCGTCGGCCCGACGACAAGCGTATGGCCGACATCGCCGACATGGAGGGAAAACCGGAACGGGGTCGATCCTTCGGTCCTGCCATACAGCAGCGGGGGCGCGCCGAAGTGATCGTCCCGTTCCGGTCCCGCCCACACGGCGGACGAAGGGACCATGTGGGCAAGGTTGAGCGTCGAGACCGGCGGTTGCCGGACATTCGCATAGGCATGTCCGGGCAAGCTGCCGAGCCAGGCGTCGACGGCGTTGACCGTTTCGACCATGACGCTGAAATCGCGGGACTGGATGATCTTCTCGACCAGCCGCAGCTTTTCGTCGGCGCGGCGGGCGTCCTCGTCCCAAACGGTGACGGTCGCCGTGACATAGGCCATGCCCGCCATGTCGGCGCCAAGTTCCTGCAGGGCCATGTCGGCATCGGCCGCCTTGTTGGCGGCGTCGGTGTCGACGAGCGCGGATTGCTCGTTGGTCATCACCTCTTTCAGGATGGCGGCAATCGACTTGCGCTTGGCGAACCACTGGCGCCTGATCTTCGTCAGCAGCCGGGTCGCATCGGTCTTGTCCATGAGGATGGCGCGGGTCGACCAGCGATAGGGAAAGGCCAACCGGTTCATTTCGTCGAGCAGGCCGGGGGTGGTGGTTGCCGGAAAGCCGGTGATCGTCAGCACCCGGAGATGCTGATTGCCCAGGCGCGGCTCCAGCCCGCCGGTCAGCGGCTGATCGGCCAGCAGCGCATCGAGATAGGTCGGGGTTTCGGGCACGCGGACGCGATGCCGGTTGATCGAAATCGTCGAATGCAGGTAAGTCAGCGTCCCGGCGTCATCGAGCCAGCGGCATTCCGGCATAAAACCGTCGAGCAGCGCCAGCACGCGGTCGGTGCGGTCGGCAAAGCCGCGCACCAGTTCCCAAGGGTTCACGCTCGACGTTTCGCGGCCCTCGTAAAGCCAGGACTCGGAGCGGGCGGCATCCTCGGCGGGCGGAAGCCAGAGGAAGGTCAGGAAATAGCCAGAGACGAAATGGCTGCCTTTCTCCTCGAAATCGGCCTTGCGCTCGGCATCGACCAGCGCCGATGCGGGATCGGGGAAGCGGCTCGCCGGATAGGTGGCGGCTTCCGACCGCTGTGCTTCGACGAAGATCGCCCAGCCGGAGCCGAGGCGACGGAAGGCATTGTTAAGGCGGCCAGCGACCGCGACCAGCTCGGCCGCGACGGCGGAATCCAGATCGGGACCGCGAAACTTCGCGGTGCGCTGGAACGAGCCGTCCTTGTTGAGGACAACGCCGAAGCCGACCAGCGCTACCCAGGGAAGGTAATCGGCGAGGCGGGATGCGGTACGGCGGTATTCGGCGAGATTCATCATGGGCTTCCTCACACCGAAAGATGACCGGGGATGCGGAGGTGGCGGCGCGCGACCTCGACGAAGAGCGGATCGCGCTTGGCGGCCCAGACGGCGGCGATGTGACCGACGGCCCAGATCAGGATGCCGGCCAGCCAGAGCTGGAGGCCGAGGCCCACGGCTCCGGCCAGCGTGCCATTGAGGATCGCGACGGAGCGTGGTGCTCCGCCAAGCAGGATCGGTTCGGTCAGGGCGCGGTGAACCGGCACACTGAATCCCGGAACCGCGTCGAGCGCCTCGAAACTCACCGCCATCAGACCAGCGCTCCGCCGCCGAAGCTGAAGAACGAGAGGAAGAAGCTGGACGCCGCGAAGGCGATGGAGATACCGAAGACGATCTGGATGAGGCGACGGAAGCCGCCGCCGGTATCGCCGAATGCGAGCGTCAGGCCGGTGACGATGATGATGATCACTGCCACGATCTTGGCCACCGGGCCTTCGACGGATTCAAGGATGGATTGCAGCGGCGCTTCCCAGGGCATGGAGGAGCCAGACGCTTGGGCGGGGGCAGTCATCAGGCTCGCCCAGGTGAAGGCGGCGGCGGTCGCCAGATGATGACGGATACGAACGGCGCAACGGATCATGCAGGTTCTCCTGGAACGTGAGGGATTGAGGTGTCGGGAAAAGCGAGGGAAATCCGGTAATCGCCGTCGGGGCCGAGCCCTTCGACGCAGGCAAGTTCGGCCAGCCGGCGCGCGGAGCCGCGGCCAGCGAGGACGGCCACGAGGTCGATGGTCTCCGCGATCATCGCGCGCGGCACAGTGACGACGGCTTCCTGGATGAGTTGTTCGAGGCGGCGCAGGGCGCCGATGCCGGAACCAGCATGGATGGTGCCGATGCCGCCCGGATGGCCGGTGCCCCAGGCTTTGAGGAGATCGAGCGCCTCGGCGCCGCGCACCTCACCGATCGGAATGCGGTCCGGACGCAGGCGCAGCGAAGACCGCACCAGTTCCGACAAGGTGGCGACACCATCCTTGGTGCGCATCGCCACGAGATTCGACGCTGCGCATTGCAGTTCGCGGGTGTCCTCGATGATGACGACCCGATCCTGCGTCTTCGCCACCTCGGCGAGCAGCGCATTGGTCAGCGTCGTTTTACCGGTGGACGTGCCGCCTGCGACAAGGATGTTGGCGCGGGACGCGACGGCCGCGCGGAGCGTTTCCGCCTGATCGGCGGACATGATGCCGGCGGCCACATAGTCGTCTAGCGTGAATACTGCGACCGCGGGCTTGCGGATGGCGAAGGCGGGTGCGGACACGACCGGCGGCAGCAACCCCTCGAAGCGCTCGCCGGTTTCGGGCAGTTCGGCCGAGACGCGCGGGCTGCGCGCATGGACTTCGACGCCGACATGGTGGGCGACCAGCCGCACGATGCGCTCACCGTCAGCGGCGGACAGTATTTCGCCCGTATCGGCCAACCCTTCGGACAGCCGGTCCACCCAGATGCGTCCGTCCGGGTTCAGCATGACCTCGACGACAGACGGGTCTTGCAGCAGGGTTGAGATGGCAGGCCCGAGCGCTGTCCGGAGCATGCGCGCGCCGCGGTCCACATTTGCCTGTTTGTGGTTGATGCCTGGCATCTCGTCCCCGTTCCACCGGGGAGGCGAGAGACGATCCCCGGATGGGGATCACTAAAAGAGACACAAAACAGGTCGTTTCAACAAGTTTCGGTCGTCGTAGTAGTGTGGGATAAAATTACAGGAGAACGGCGGTGTGCCTGACCAGTCGGATGATCTGCAGGCACACCGGCATGCTCTCGACTGATTCGACCGGCCCGTGGCGTCAGGCCGCCTCGCCGGGACCGAGCCGACGTTCGCCCCAGGTGGTCCGCTCTCGGAAATCATGTCGCAAGTGGCTTAGCACTTGCGATAAAGTCTTGTGAAACGAATAGCCGCGACTTTCCGGGTGCAGCCGATCTATTGCGGGTTTCAGGAATTGCGCGAGATTGAGGCGCGCGCGCTCCATCTATAAGCAATAATTTCAACAAAACATGAAACGTTGAAATGATATGGACGAAAACGACGCGCTCGCGGGCTTCGCCGCGCTCTCTCACAAGGACCGCTTGCGGATAATCCGCATGTTGGTCGTCGCGGGGGCTGACGGCATGGCCGCTGGTGCCATCGCCGGCGCGCTCGATGATGCGCCGCCGTCGCGCGTCTCCTTCCATCTCAAGGAACTGGAGCGTGCCGGACTCGTGCAGGGGCGGCGAGATGGCAAGTCGATCATCTACAGCGCCAACTGGCCGGCGCTCTCCGATCTCGTCGCCTTCCTCATGCACGACTGCTGCCAAGGTCACTGCAAATATTGCGATCAAGCGATTGCCCTGTTCGCGAAATGCGAGGGCCGCCCAACCGGTACGATCCGCTGCGAATAGGACTGCCGATGCAGAAAGCCCTCGCCTTTGTTGAAAACAATCTCCTGCTGCTGGCCGTTGTAACGGCCGCGCTTGGCCTGCTCGTCCCTTCGCTCGGCATGGTCCTTGAAAGCGGCATAAGCCCGCTTCTGGCATTGCTGATGCTGGTCATCAGCCTGACATTCGACGCTCACGCCGTGAAGCTGGTTTTCCGGAAGCCGAGCCGGCAGCTTTGGGCGCTTGGCCTCGTCTATGGTCCCATGTCGCTCGCCGGATGGCTCACCGGGCGGCTGTTCTTCGGCTCTGGGCCGCTGGCCGCCGGTCAAACCCTTGTCGGCACTCTGCCGACTGACGTTTCCGCTCCGTTGCTGGTCCTGCTCGCACGCGGCAATGTCGCCCTCGCGGCGGTCCTCAATGCGGTTAACACAGTGCTTTCGCCCTTCATCGTGCCGATCCTGTTCCTGCTTCTCACCGGAATCGAGCTGCAAGTTCCCATCGGGGCGATCATCATGGAATTAGTGCTGATCGTGGTGCTGCCGACCGTGATCGGGGTCTACCTACGCACGCGATACCCGGAAGCGGTCGGCCGACACGATGGCCTCTATCCCGCTCTTGGTTCGGTGCTCTACCTGCTCCTGCTTCTGGCGGTCGTGGGTCCAAACGCCGAAACAATCCTCGGCTATGGCTGGTTCGCCCTCCTAATCGCGCTGGCCGCGCTCACGCTGAACCTGATCGGCTATGCGGTCGGGTCCATCGCAAAAGTCTTTGTGGCCGACCGGCAAGAGCTGATCGCCTACCTGTTCACGGTGAGCAAAAAGGAGTTCTCCATTGCGGCGGCGTTCGTAGCGGCGTCCGGGTTGCCCTCGGAAATCGCCGTGCCTGCCGCCTTCTTCGCTGTGATCCAGATGATTACGTCACCGATCGCCGCAAAGATTTTGGCATCGAGAGGCCCGGCGCTGCGGTGAGCAGTCATTAGGTTCTGGCTGGCAGCGGAGACAGGCTCTCTATTATCCTACAATCTGCGACCAGCCCGCATCCACACTGGTCTATCATCCTGTCCAGTTCCGACTTGAGCGCAGTTAGGTCTTCGATTTTTCGCTCGACTTCCTTCCGGTGCTCCTTTGCAATCGCATCAATCGCCGCGCAGGACTGCGAACGATCGTCGGCCAGCTTGAGAAACTCCCTGATCTGATCGAGCGAGAAACCAAGCTCGCGCGCACGCCTGATGAAGCTGAGGCGGTTGAGGTGGCCCGGCTCATATGCACGGTAGTTGCCATCGGTACGCGAGGGTGCGGGCAGGAGACCGTTCTTCTCGTAGAACCGGATCGTCTCGACCTTGGTCCCCGTTCGTCTAGCCAATTGGCCGATCATCAGAATTCTGTCGTTCATCTCTTGACCCTATAGTTACTACAGGGTCTATCTACAATGTCACATCGGGAAAGTCGAGGTGACATCATGGCGGCAGCGAGCCCTTACAGACTGCGTGTAGAAGGCATGGACTGCGCCTCCTGCGCGTTGAAAATTGAAACGGTGATGCAACGCCTGCCGGGCGTTAGCGACATTCATGTCAGCTACGCCAACGAGACGCTCGCATTGCAACTGGATGAGGACCGTACGGCTCTCGGCACCATTGAGCAAAAGATCCGAGCGCTCGGCTACACACCAGTGATCGAGCAGACCGAGGCAAAGGCGAGCCCACCTCGGAAACGCAGCACGGAGGCGTGGTGGAAAGGCAGCAAGGGTCGGCTTGTGCTCCTTACCGGCGCGTTGTTCATCCTTGCCTTCGCCCTCGCGCGTGTCCTGCCCGAATCGGAGCAATGGCTATACTCGGGCGCTGCATTGATCAGCATCATCCCGTTCGCGAGGCGGGCGGTCGCCGGCGCGATGTCCGGCTCCCCCTTCACCATCGAGACGCTGATGACGGTCGCGGCACTCGGCGCGGTCGCCATCGGCGAGGCCGAAGAAGCTGCTGTCGTGATCTTTCTGTTCGCAGTGGGCGAATTGCTTGAAACCGTGGCGGCCGGCCGTGCGCGCGCTGGCATTGAAGCACTGATCGATCTCGTGCCTCGGGCCGCGTTCCGCGAGCGTGATGGTGTTGTTGAGAAGGTCGCCGCAGAAGATCTGGCCGTCGGTGATGTTGTCGTTGTTCGGCCTGGTGACCGTGTGCCGTCTGACGGCACGGTGATTGACGGCGTTTCTGAGGTCGATGAGGCCCCGGTGACAGGCGAATCCGTGCCCGTGCTGAAAGAAGCCGGCGCAAACGTCTATGCCGGCAGCATCAATGCAAATGGCGAGTTGCGGGTGTCGATCAGCCATGTCGCGGCCGACAACACCATCGCCCGTATCATCCACATGGTCGAGGAAGCCCAGGAATCAAAGGCCGCGACGGCGCGTATGATCGACCGTTTCAGCCGCTGGTACACGCCGGGCGCGATGGTCGTCGCGGCTCTGATCGTTGTCGTGCCGCCGCTCGCCTTCGGCGGTGACTGGATGACATGGGTGTATCGGGGTCTCGCGACGTTGCTGATTGCTTGTCCCTGCGCGCTCGTGATTTCCACACCGGCGGCTATTGCTTCGGGTCTTGCCGCCGGTGCGCGTCAGGGACTGTTGATCAAGGGCGGCGCGACGCTGGAAACACTTGGCAAGGTCGTAACCGTTGCCTTCGACAAGACGGGAACGCTGACGCGTGGCCACCCCCAGGTGACGGACATTGTGCCGATCAATGGTGATGAGAACTCCGTCCTTGCCATCGCGGCGGCCGTCGAGCGCAGCACCAGCCATCCTCTCGGGATTGCAATCGTGGAGGCGGCAAAGGTGCGGGGGCTCGAACTGCCCGCCACCTTCGGGGGCGGCGTTGCCACACCCGGCAAAGCGGTCACAGCGCGGTTGAAGGACGGCTTCGCTTCGGTCGGGTCTCCCCGTCACGCCGCCGAACAAACGGGCCTCGAAGAGAGCATCGTTGACACGATCACCGGGCTGGAGAGCCAGGGCAAGACGGTCGTCGTGCTCATCAAGGGCAAGACCATCGAGGGATTGATCGCCTTGCGCGACGAGCCGCGCGACGACGCTATCGAAGGTGTGAAGCGGCTGACAGATCGCGGCGTGCGCCCTCTGATGCTGACCGGCGACAACAAGCGCACGGCCGACGCCATTGCGGCTCATCTCGGCCTTGAGGCGAGCGCCGAACTTCTGCCCGACGCCAAGCTCGCCGAGATCGGCCGCCTCAGGGCTGATGGACCGATTGCCATGGTGGGAGACGGTATCAACGACGCTCCGGCGCTCGCTGCTGCCTCCGTTGGCGTTGCCATGGGTGCGGGCACCGACGTCGCGCTGGAAACCGCTGATGCCGCGCTGCTCAGAAACCGGGTGACGGGTATCGCTGATCTCATCGGATTGTCGCAGGCGACGCTCGGCAATATCTGGCAGAACATCGCAATAGCGCTTGGTCTGAAGGCTGTCTTCCTCGTGACGACTCTATTCGGCATTACCACGCTCTGGATGGCCATCCTCGCCGATACGGGCGCTACTGTCCTCGTTACGGCCAATGCGCTGCGCCTGCTGACCTGGCGCGGCACCCGCGACAAATGAGCTTGAACAGTGCGCACATGCAGGTCGCGGCTTCCACTTCTCGCCAAGAAAGCCGAGGTATAATTTATGAGTAATCAGTCCCAGGGCAGTGCCAATTCATCCGAGAAGAGCGAACAATGGGCGCTCGCATGGGTACTTGCGATTAATACTGCCCAGGCAGCCATTGTGGGAGGATTAGGTTGGTGGGCTCAGTCAACAGGATTGATGGGCTCTGCACTCGATAATCTTGGCGATGCCGGTGTCTACGCCATCAGCCTTTTCGTCGTAGGTCGCGGTTTGGCGGCGAAGGTTCGCGTTGCGCGGCTGTCGGGTATGCTCCTGATAGTATTCGCCGGTTTGCTTCTGTTTGAGGTTGGCCGACGCTTCTTCACTGGCTCCGATCCGATCGGGCCGGTCATGATCGCCGTGGCAATCGCGAGCGCGCTTACGAATATGATCTGCATGTGGTTCCTGAAATCACATCGGGAAAGTGGCGTGCATCTGCAAGCCTCATGGATATTCACGACAAACGATATGCTCGTGAACTCGGCGATCGCTGTTTCTGGTCTTGCAGTAATTCTTTTCAATTCGCCTTATCCGGATCTGATCATTGGCTTGGGTGTGGTTGTAGTCGTTGTCAGAAGCGGCTTCGAAATCCTTGAGAAGGCCGGCGAAGCTGGAAAAGGAGAAAAGGAACATGACTAGTTTGCGAGCCCTATCCGCCGCCTTCCTTGCCCTTGCAGTGTCGATCTCTCCTGCTGTGGGTCACGACTTCCAAGCTGGTTCGATCACCATCAATCACCCGTGGTCACGCGCGACTCCGCCGGTCACGCCGGTAGCCGGCGGCTATCTGACGCTGACAAACGATGGCGATATGGCCGATCGCCTGGTTTCAATCTCATCACCTCTGTCAGACCGGGTGGAAATCCATGAGTCGACCGTGAGCGATGGGGTTGCCAGCATGAGGCCTGTGCAAAATGGCATCGAAATTGGAGCTGGCGAGACCGTCGAGCTTCAACCTGGCGGTATGCACATCATGTTCTTGAAGCCATCGCGCCCTTTGAAGGATGGGGAGCGGTTTGCCGCGACTCTTGTGTTCGAGCAGGCCGGTGCGATCGACGTTGAGTTCGTTGTGCAGAACATGGGCGCTCGTCCGGAATCTGCGAACGAACATGACGGACACGGAGAGGCTGTCCAATGAGCGGCGTCAAACTTTTCCGCCTTGTTGCATGGGTTGCCGTCGCCGCTGTCGGCGGGCTTTTCATCGGCCTGTCCGTATCCAAGCCTTGGCAACAGCAAACCGTGGCGGTCGCGTCCTCGACAGGCACGGCAGCCATCGGCGGCCCGTTCCAGCTCACATCCCATCGAGGCGAAACGATCGACAATGCTGCGCTGGCCGGAAAGCCTTATCTCGCCTTCTTCGGCTTCACCCATTGTCCCGATGTGTGCCCGACGACGCTCTATGAACTGAGCGATCTCATGAACGAGCTCGGGCCGGTGGCCGACCAGTTCAACGTCCTGTTCTTCACCGTCGATCCCGAACGGGACACACAAGAATTGCTGGCTCAGTACATGACAGCCTTTGATAACCGCATCCTCGCACTGCGGGGAAATCGACAGGAAACGGACGCTGTGGTGAAGGCCTTTGCGGCCTATGCGCGAAAAGTGCCTCTGGAAGGGGGCGAATACACAATGGATCATACCGCCGGCGTTTACCTGATGGATGCCGAGAGCCAATTCGTCGGCACGCTCGACATGCACGAGCCGCGTGAGATTCGATTGCAGAAGCTCCGCCGCCTGGCGGGCGAGATTGGCTGATGGAGTTCTCCAGTATCGGAATAGCGACGGCTTTCGCCGCAGGTGTCGTATCCTTCCTGTCGCCCTGCGTCCTTCCGCTGGTGCCGGGCTATATCTCCTACGTCGCAGGCCGCACGATTAGCCCGGATGGCACTGCGGCCGATGCCGAATTCAAGGCGGCAAGCCGAACTCTCGGCCTCAGCCTCTGCTTCGTGCTCGGCTTTACGACCGTGTTCGTCCTCCTTGGGGCCAGCGCAACCGTGTTGAGCCGGCTCCTGCGCATGTATCTTTTCGAAGCGAACCTGATCGGAGGCGTAATCGTCGTCCTCTTCGGTCTGTTCACGACAGGCCTCGTACCAATGCCCTGGCTCAATCGTGAAGCGCGGTTCCATGCCAATCCGGGCAGCGGAAGCGCCGGCGCGGCTTATCTCCTCGGTCTCGCTTTCGCGTTCGGCTGGACTCCCTGCATCGGACCAGTGCTGGGCGCGATTCTGACCCTGTCCGCCGCCAACGCCACGGTCGCAAGCGGAACGACGCTGCTCGCCGTCTACTCGCTCGGCCTTGGCCTCCCTTTCATCTTGGCCGCTTTGTTCATGCGCGGGTTCATGGCGCGGATGATGTCGATGCGCCGTACTGGCCGGGTGCTCAAAATCGTCGCTGGTGGGGTGATGGTGGTGATGGGCATCGCCATGATCACCGGCCATCTAACCAGCTTTGCGATATGGCTGCTCCAGACTTTCCCGGCCCTCGGCCGGATCGGCTAAGCCGGAGTTTAAAGGACATTTGGACATGCTCAGGCTCGGCCTTCCCATCGCCCTTGGCGGATTTTTCCTTGATCAGGCGACGAAGTGGTGGGTCCTGAACCATGTTATGAACCCGCCTCAGGTCATCCCCGTCACCGGCTTCTTTAATCTCGTGCTCGGCTTCAATACCGGCGTGAGCTTCGGATTGTTCGGCCAGGCGCCGGCTTGGCTCCTGATGGCGTTCACGCTCGCTATAGTCGCTGGCCTCCTTGTCTGGATCCATCGAAGCGACAGCCGCCTGACGGCATCCGCCCTCGGGCTCGTGGTTGGGGGGGCGCTCGGCAATCTGCTCGACCGGCTGCGGCAGGGTGCGGTGGCGGATTTCCTGGATTTTTACATTGGCAGCTATCATTGGCCCGCCTTCAACCTTGCCGACGTGGCGATTGTCTGTGGGGTCGGGCTTTTGCTGGTGGAGAGCGTTCTGGCACGAGGCAAAACAAAGGCTGCATGAACAGAAGTCCTCGCCAGCTATCCGAAACTATCGCCGCAAAATTCCCGGAACCTGCAACGTAGCGGGCTTTAGAAGTAGTGCGACATGGCAATGGCTCGGGCGGGCTTAGCCGCAGCAGGCAGACGCTCTCGTCTGCTGCGCGCGATGCCTCGGCTTGCAGATTGCGGGGCGCGGGCTGAGACGCACAATCGTCCGGTCTTTCTCGATCTCGATTCCGGCCCCGTCATAGACCTGCATCGGCTCACCGGGCCGGCTCACCTCCCATGTCAACCGCGCGTCCGTGTCAAGCTGGACCCTGCTGCCGACCTTTCCCAAGATTGACCGGAACTTGGCGACGGTCATCGGCATGCTGCCTTCGGTCGGGGGAATATCCTCGACCTGCAAGACCGTCTCCCGCCACGCATCGGGATTGCCGCCGCAATCGAGCGTGACGAAGGAACCGGCCTTGACCTCCGTGATGTGATAGCCGGCCTGCACCTGCTGCCCGTCGCCATAGGCGAGCACAAGAACCTTGTCGGCATGGCCCTCCAAAATATCGAGGATCGCCCCGAGCGAGGCAACATCAGGAAATTCTGTGATTAAGGGGCTGGCGTAAGCGTTCATGTCCGTGTATCCATGATTCAACTACTCTTGAGATGTTGAGGCATACATGAACGAAAAGCAAGCCCTCTCTGCCTTCGCGGCGCTCTCGCAGGAAACCCGGCTGCGCATCGTGCGCCTGCTGGTGACGGCCGGCCCGGAAGGGATGCCGGCCGGCGCGATCGGGGAAGCGATGGACGGCGCATCGTCGTCGCGCATGTCCTTCCACCTGAGCCACCTTGAACAAGCCGACCTCATCGAGTCGCGGCGCGACGGGCGCTCGATCATCTACAGCGCCTCCTATCCGGCGCTGTCCGGCCTGCTCGAATTTCTCATGCGCGATTGCTGCCAAGGCCACCCGGACGTGTGCAACCCGGCAGTCGCCGCGCTGTCCTGCTGCAAACCGACGAAAGGCGTCACCCATGCCTGAGCCTATGGCCAATCACTCCGATAGAATCTTCAACGTGCTGTTTCTTTGCACCGGAAATTCCGCCCGCTCGATCCTTGCCGAAAGCATCTTGAACAAGGATGGTGCGGGTCGCTTCCGGGCCTATTCGGCTGGAAGCCAGCCCAAAGGCGAAGTGAACCCGCTCGCCCTGAAGGTACTCGAAAGCTACGACTACCCGGCTGAAGGCTTCCGATCGAAAGGATGGGAAGAATTCTCCGGCCCCGACGCGCCGGTGATGGATTTCGTGTTCACCGTCTGCGACAACGCGGCCGGCGAAGCCTGTCCGGTCTGGCCGGGCCAGCCGATGACCGCGCATTGGGGTATCGAAGACCCCGCCACCGTCGAGGGCACCGAGATTCAGCGCATGGCGGCTTTTGTCACGGCGTTTCGCTACATGAAAACCCGGATTTCGGTCTTCGTGGCCTTGCCCGTCGCCAGCCTCGATAAATCGTCGCTCAATATGAAGCTCAACGAAATCGGTCAATCCGAAGGGGCAGCCTCGCCCCGCTCTGGCGCGGCGTGAGGCAATCCATGGATGTCATTGTCTACCACAATCCCGATTGCGGCACCTCGCGCAATACGCTCGGCCTGATCCGCAATTCCGGCGTCGAGCCGCATATCATCGAATATCTGAAAACCCCGCCCTCACGGGCGCTGCTCGCGCAACTCATCGAGCGCGCCAGCCTGACGGCCCGCTCGATCTTGCGGGAGAAAGGAACGCCCTATGCCGACCTCGGCCTTGGCGATCCAGAATTGAGCGATGACGCATTGCTCGACGCCATGATGGCGCACCCGATCCTCATCAATCGCCCCCTCGTCGTCACCCCCCAAGGGGTCAAGCTCTGCCGACCGTCCGAAGCCGTTCTTGATCTGCTGCCCCCACAACGGGGCGAGTTCGTCAAAGAGGATGGCGAGCGGATCATTGACGAACATGGACGGCGCGTTGCTTCCGCCTGACTTTCAGCCTGCGATTGGAGAATACTGATGGCTTCCCTCAAGCCAGCTTCCCGCCTTGGTTTCCTCGACCGCTATCTGACGGTGTGGATTTTCGCCGCGATGGCACTCGGCGTCGTGCTGGGCACGATATTCACCGGCTTGCCGGAAGCTCTCAACGCCATGTCGGTCGGCACCACCAACATACCGATCGCCATCGGCCTGATCCTGATGATGTATCCGCCGCTCGCCAAGGTGCGCTACGAAGAACTGCACCGGGTCTTTTCCGACAAGCGAGTGCTGATCCTTTCGCTGGTACAAAACTGGATCATCGGCCCGACGCTGATGTTCGCGCTGGCCGTGATCTTCCTGCGCGACCACCCGGAATACATGACAGGACTGATCCTGATCGGACTCGCCCGCTGCATCGCTATGGTGCTGGTCTGGAACCAACTCGCGCGCGGCGACAATCAATATGTCGCCGGTCTGGTTGCCTTCAACTCGATATTCCAGATTCTGTTCTTCTCCACCTATGCGTGGTTTTTCCTTTCCGTCTTGCCACCCCTCTTCGGCCTTGAGGGCAGCGTCATAGACGTGAGCTTCTGGACCATTACCGAAGCGGTGCTGATCTATCTCGGCATTCCCTTCCTCGCCGGGTTCCTGACGCGCCGCATCCTCATCGCTCGCAAAGGCGCGGGCTGGTATGAGCACGAATTTCTGCCGCGCATCAGCCCCATAACGCTAGCCGCGCTGCTGTTCACCATTGTCGCCATGTTCAGCCTCAAGGGCGCGGACGTGGTGTCGCTGCCTCTCGATGTCCTGCGCATAGCCATTCCCCTGGCGCTTTATTTCGTCATCCAGTTCCTCATCAGCTTCGCGATGGGCCGGCTGATCGAGGCGGATTATCCGCGCACCACGGCCATCGCCTTCACCGCTGCCGGCAATAATTTCGAGTTGGCCATCGCGGTCGCCATCGCGGCATTCGGTCTCGCATCGCCGGTGGCCTTCGCCGCCGTCATCGGCCCGCTCGTGGAAGTGCCCGCACTGATCCTGCTCGTTCATGTCGCGCTCAGGCTCGGCGCGAAGTGGTTTCCCGAGAAAGGGACGCCCGTTGCCGTTCCGGCCGAGGCCAAGCCATGACGGTTTCCGACCTTCCTAATGTGGTCCGCGCGGTGCTCGACAGCCCATCGGCTGAACGCCTACGAACGACGCCCTCTGCTCATCCGCCGCGCATTCTCCTGCTCTACGGCTCGTTGCGTGAACGCTCCTATAGCAAGCTGCTCACGCTCGAAGCCGAACGGCTCCTCAACCACTTCGGCGCGGAAACCCGTGTGTTCGATCCGCACGGCCTGCCGCTGCCTGATGGTGCGCCCGTTGATCATCCGAAGGTGCAGGAGCTTCGGAAACTTTCGGAATGGTCCGAAGGGCAGGTCTGGACCAGCCCCGAACGTCACGGTGCCATGAGCGGAGTCCTCAAGGCGCAAATCGACTGGATACCGCTCGCGGTTGGCGCAGTTCGCCCCACCCAGGGCCGCACATTGGCCGTGATGCAAGTCTCTGGCGGCTCGCAGAGTTTCAACGCCGTCAACCAACTTCGCGTCCTCGGCCGCTGGATGCGGATGATCACCATCCCCAACCAGTCCTCGGTCGCCAAGGCATATCAGGAGTTCGACGAAGCGGGTCGAATGAAGCCTTCATCCTATTACGACCGGGTGGTCGATGTGATGGAGGAACTGGTGAAGTTCACGCTTCTGACCCGCGACGTCGCTCCTTACCTCACCGACCGCTACAGCGAGCGCAAGGAAACCGCCCTAAAGCTGGAAGAGCGTATGGCGCTCAAGCGCGTCCGGTGACGACAAACCTGCCGGCTCAAACGGGCCTGTCTCCCGACGCGAGAAGGTGGCCCGTCATCTCCGCGCTCGGCATCGTACAGATATTTGCATGGGGCAGCTCCTATTACCTGCTCGCCGTTCTCGCCGCCCCGATCGCGGCCGATACGGGTTGGCCGCTTTCATGGATCGTCGGCGCTCTCTCCATTGGCCTGCTCGCGGCCGGCGTCGTTTCCCCGCGCGTGGGTGACGCCATTGGCCAGCACGGCGGGCGTCCCATCCTTGCTCTGGCTTGCCTGCTGTTCGCTGCCGGCCTCGTCATCCTTGCGGCTGCGCCGTCCCTATGGGTATTCGTCGCCGGATGGATCGTGCTCGGTATCGGCATGGGGGCCGGCCTTTATGATGCGGCATTTGCCACGCTCGGGGGCTATTATGGCCGTTCCGCGCGATCCGCCATCACTACACTGACCTTGTGGGGCGGCTTCGCAAGCACGGTCTGCTGGCCGCTCTCGGCCTTGTTTCTGGAGCATCTGGGATGGCGCGGGGCCTGCATGGCCTATGCCGGCATTCATCTCGCGATCTGCCTGCCGCTCGTGCTGCTGGTCCTTCCGAGCAACGGCAAGCCCAGGCCGATCGGTGGCAAAGACCAAGCTCCTGCGATCAAGCTGCGCGACCATGAGCGCCGGGCCTATCTGATCATGATGGCGATCGTGGTGCTGGCCGGATTGGGCGTCACCATCATATCGGTGCATCTGCTGACCCTGTTGCAGCAACGCGGGCTGTCGCTGGGCGAAGCTGTAGCCCTCGGCGCGCTGATAGGCCCGGCCCAAGTCGCCGGCCGAATTGGCGAAATGGCGAGCGGGGGGAGGCATCATCCCTTCTGGACACTCGCGGCCGCCTCCGTCCTGAGCGCGGCAGGGGTGACGATGCTCGCGGCAGGTTTTCTCATCATCGGCCTGTCGCTCATCCTCTACGGGGCCGGCAATGGCATCTTCTCGATCGCCAAGGGTGCGCTCCCGCTCGCCCTGTTCGGACCTTCCCGCTATGCGCCGATCATGGGGCGGCTTGCCCGGCCCAGTCTCGTCGCCCAAGCTGCCGGCCCAACCGTGGGTGCGATCCTGCTTTCGGTCGGGGGCACCGATCAAACTCTTGTGGCGCTGGCAGCTCTCGCCATCGCCAATCTCGCCCTCGTCGCGCTGTTATGGGGGCCGATCAAAGGAGAAGCGGGAAGCAACGATAAGTTTTGAGAAGCCGTCACGAAGATCCCTGATTTTTGTAGCAGGTCAGGCCAACGTTGAATTTTCAGGGGAATTTCTGTCGCAAATGTCGCGTGCGAAAGTCAAAATTGTGCGACTGATTTTTGCGACACGTCGCGGCCCGGAATCCGGGCCGCAATGGATTACCGCTCTTCCCGCTGCTGTGGTGCTGGACCGATTGTAGCGGGTTCCCCTTCGATGATGCGGATCGGCACGCCCAAAGCAGCCGAAAGGGATGCTTCGCTGCCACCGGCAAGCTCTGTTCCGGGGAGAACCGTAAGAACCACATATCCGGTGCGCTCATCGACATATCCGCCGTAGCCATCGGGAAGAACGCGCGTAATCATCTGGCGGTCATCCAACGCGGCGACCAGTTGATCGACGGTATGGGATGCGCCTGTCAGGACTTCGACACGCACCCGATCTTCGCCCAATTGGTACTGAAGCGTGCCCGCATCCCGGTCTCCCGTTAGCCTGACGACGACATGGAAATCGGGCTCGCGCTCGATGAAGATACCGGCGATACGGTCGCGGAAACGCTCCTGTAGGGCGGCCGAAAGCGGGCCGGTGTCCGGCTCCATCTCATGCGAGGGGATTTCAGGAACATAGTTCTCAGGCAACCCGGCCGGTCTGGCGGACGTGGGCGCCTCCGCGCCTGCCACGGATGCTGCCGCGACAAACACCGTTGCGCCAAAAGCCCCCGCCCATACCCTATTCATTTGTGGTTTTGCCGCGTGCTTCGAAGAGCGCGGCCTTGTCTTCCGCGGGGCTGATGAAACCGTCGCCATCGGTGTCGATCTGGTCAGACTTCATCGGTCATGTTCGGATTCCCGGCTTTCGCCTCTTCCCGGCTCAGCTTGCCGTCGCCATCCGTGTCGCCCGCGTCCCATTCGGCCTGCCATGCGGCTTCGTCAAAATCTGCGGGCGGTTCCGTCTGGGCGAAGGCAGGGACGGCGAGACCGATGGCGAACAGGCTGGCAATGGCAAGTCTCAAGGCTGTTCCTCCAAAGTCGAGTGAATATACAGCCATCACCTTAGGATAATTCGCGAAAATCCCAAAGACCGCGACAGTCGCGAAGGCCGCTTCCGGCGGATCCTTGTTACTGCTCAGCCAACCGGGAGCGGGAACTCGTGTCAACGACTAAGGCGGCCAAATTCAACTCTCTGATCCGTCACATCCTCCGACACCTCCTGCCGCAGCTTCGGTCCCTGTGCGAGGCGGCGACCGAGCGCGGTGATGAACGCCTCGTATCGCTCCGCTGATTTGGCCTTCGCGGCCTTTGCCGCCGGCTCAGGCAAGGCCGGTGTGGTGTTGACCCAGAAGCGGATGAAGACCGCCAGGCTTTCGACGGCGATGCCGACGTCTCGTTCAAGCCGGTCCATGCGGCGATCGAGTCGATCGAGGCGCTTGGCGATTATCGCCTCTCGGCGTTCGGCATCGTCGGGAGACAGGAATGAGGCGATGGCCGCCTCGCCGATCATCGACTGCGACCGGTCCCGCCGCGCGGCAAACTCGGTCAGGGCTTTTTCGACATCGGGGTCCAGATAGACGGTGAGTTTTTTCTTCTTCCGGAGATTGGCCATGGCGCTACAGCTCCATGCCGTCGTTCGGGTCCATGGCAACCTGCCGGGCAATGCCCTGCACCTGGCGGATCATGCGCCGATTTTGCATGGCCTCTTCCTCAACTTCATCGGGCGGCGCGATCTCGAATTCGTTCTCGAGGGGCTTTTTCTTCTCCACGGGCTTTACGCGGCTGAGTTCAGGCTGCAATCGGCGTTCGGATTCGGTCGGATCTTCGTCATTGGTTCTCTGGTCGCCGTGATCCGTGGCGCCTTCCGGTCGCGCCGGGATCGGAAGCTTGGTCCAGTCGTCGGGCCGCGTTTCTTCGGGACCTTTCAATTCAGGCGGTGACAGAACGCGCTCGCGAAACCGGGCGTCCTCGTAATAGCGCGCCTTCGTCGCCCGGATCGGGGGGATGCCCGCCACCATGACGATCTCCTCATGTGGGGGAAGCTGCATGATCTCGCCCGGCGTCAGCAACTGGCGCGCGGTTTCCGAGCGCGAGACCATAAGGTGCCCGAGCCAGGGCGACAGGCGATGGCCGGCATAGTTCTTCATCGCCTTCATCTCGGTGGCGGTGCCGAGCGCATCCGACACCCGTTTCGCCGTGCGCTCGTCGTTGGTGGCGAAGCTGACGCGGACATGGCAGTTGTCGAGGATCGAGTTGTTCGGCCCGTAGGCTTTCTCGATCTGGTTCAGCGACTGCGCGATCAGGAATGATTTCAGACCGTAGCCGGCCATGAAAGCCAGCGCGGTCTCGAAGAAATCGAGCCTGCCCAGCGCCGGAAACTCGTCCAGCATCAGAAGGAGCCGATGCCGCCCGGCGTTCGCCTGCAGGTCTTCGGTCAGGCGACGGCCGATCTGATTGAGCAGCAATCGCATCAGCGGCTTGGTGCGGTTGATGTCGGAGGGCGGCACGACGAGGTAAAGCGTGACCGGCTGATCGCCTCCCACAATATCGCTGATGCGCCAGTCGGAGCGGCGTGTGACTTCGGCCACGACCGGATCGCGATACAGGCCGAGAAACGACATCGCCGTCGACAACACGCCGCTGCGCTCGTTCTCGGACTTGTTGCGCAGCTCGCGCGCGGCGCTGGCAACGACCGGGTGCGGCCCCGCTTCGCCCAGATGCGCGGTCTTCATCATGGCGCGCAACGTGGAATCCACCGGGCGCTTCGGATCGGACAGGAATTTGGCCACACCTGCCAGGGTCTTGTCGGGTTCGGCGTAAAGCACATGCAGGATGGCGCCCACCAGCAGCGAATGGCTGGTCTTTTCCCAATGGTTGCGCTTGTCGAGACTGCCTTCCGGATCGACGAGGATGTCGGCGATGTTCTGGACGTCGCGCACCTCCCACTCGCCGCGGCGCACTTCCAGCAGCGGATTGTAGGCCGAGGATTTCGGGTTGGTCGGGTCGAAGAGCAGCACGCGGCCGTGCTGCGAGCGGAAGCCGGAGGTGAGCTGCCAGTTCTCACCCTTGATGTCGTGGACGATGGCCGACCCCGGCCAGGTCAGCAGCGACGGGACGACGAGGCCGACGCCTTTGCCCGAACGTGTCGGGGCAAAGCACAGGACATGCTCCGGCCCGTCATGGCGTAGATAGTCCTTCTCGTAACGGCCGAGAACAACACCATCGGGATCGAGCAGGCCCGCCGCCTTGATCTCTCCTTTCCCGGCCCATCGCGCCGAGCCATAGGTGGCGACGTTTTTCGCCTCGCGCGCCCGCCAGACCGACATGCCGATGGCGACGGCAATGGCGATGAAGCCGCCCGATGCCGCGATGATCCCGCCCTTGGCGAAGATCGGCGGCGCATAGGCTTCGTAGAAATACCACCACCAGAAGATCGCGGGCGGATAATAGATCGGCACGCCGAACATCACGAACCAGGGCGGCCCGAGTTGCGCCTGATAACCGAGGCTCGAGGCGACATACTGGGTCGCGCCCCAGGTGGTGGCGAGGATGATGAGGAAGACGATGGTGATCTGTCCCCAGAGGATCTTGGTCGCGGACATTGCGATGGTCCTTTCTGGTTGAGGCTAAAGGCCGAGGGAGCGCTTGCGCCCGAAGTCCCAATCTACGCCGCCATCATCGCGGGCTACGCCGGAGACGTGACGGCCGATCTGTTTTTCGAGAGAGGGCGACCAGGGCACGAGCTGGAAGCCGAGGCCGTCGTCGATCATGGCGAAGCGGCCGGAGGCGAGCGCGAAACGCTGGCGATAGGAGCCGGCGACATATTCGCCGCTGGCTGCGCGCTCGAAGGACATGCCGGTCTCGGTTGCGAGCTTCTCGCCGAGGTTGTCGAGTTCGCGTTGGCGCAAGGTGCTGAGCAGCCGGCGCGCGAAGACGACGCGACCGCCCTGCCGCTCGGCAAAGCCCTCGCCGATCAGATGTTCAGCGCGTTCGTCCAGAGCCTGACGGACCTCAGCGCCGAAACCGCTGTCCGACAGCGCGATCGGATCGCGGGCGATGGCCTGCCGGTCGAGCCAGGTCGCGCCCGAGGCGCCGACTTGCGCACCAAGATCGAGATCGGCGCGGACGGCGAGCGCGACGCGGCGCTGCCCCTGCGGGTCCTCCCAGGATCGCAACTCGACGATGGAACCGGGCGGACTGTCGCCGGCGGCGTCGAGATGCGGCAGCTTGATGTGATGGGTCCGCCCGTCGGTGCCGTCGACCACGGCATAAGCGGTGCCCTTCAACTCGTCGTCGAGGCCGCGCTCGACCAGGCGGCCGATGACGGGAACGTCAAGGCTTTCGCCGGCGAGGACATAGCTGGCCGAGCCGCGTTCGATGCCGCGTTCGGTCAGGGCACGGTGCATGCGCTTGATGATGTCGCCGCGCTCGCCCAGTTCACGCAGGACCGCTTCGGCTTCGGGCTTGATGAACCATTGCGAGAGGCCGATCTCTTCGGCAAGACCGCGGATTTCAAGGGTTCGCAGCCGCCCCACCTTCAGAGTATGAAACTCGTCCGGCTGGCGGTCGGGAAGCGGGGCAAGGTCGATGATGCCGGACTTGCCGGCGTCGCGCACAAGCTGCCGGTCGAGCTGCGTCCAGCGTTCCGCCTCGACCTGCCGCTCCAGATTGCGGTGGATCTCCAGATCGGTGCGGGGCCCGAGTTCCTGCGTGACCAGATCCTGCGCACGGGCGCGCATGCCCTCCTTGATGTAGTCGCGGGAAATCACCAGGTCCTGGCCATCGTCGGTGCGGCCGCGCAGGATGATATGGATATGGGGATTGTCGGTGTTCCAGTGATCGACGGCGACCCAATCGAGGCGCGTGCCGAGATCCTTCTCCATCTGCCCCATCAGCTCGCGGGCGTGATCCTTCAGATTGGCCATGTCCACCGCGTCTTCGGGCGAGACGATGAAGCGGAAATGATGCCTGTCGTCCTGGCACTTTTCCGCGAAAGCGCCGACATCCATGTCGTCCCTTTCCGGGCCGAACATCCGCGCCTTTTCCCCGTCGCGGGTCACGCCATCGCGGCGCAGATAATTAAGGTGTGCGCCGAGCGGAGCCGAGCGTGCCGTTTGGCGAACCACGCGGGTCTTGATGACGGCGATGCGCGAGCGTCCGGTGAGAAGCCGGTTGGCCTGGATGCTGGCGCGCTGACCGCGCCCGAAGCGTGAGCGGTTGCCCGAGGTGATCTTGCCGGAGCGCGAGACGCGTCCGCCGGCTTTCTGGGCGGCGGCGAGCGCCTGGGCGACAAAGGGCCTCGCCTGTTGCGCGCGGGTCGAGCGGATACGGCCCGGACGGATGCGGAACTCGTTGTCATCGGACATGGGGCGCCCCCGCACGGTGCAAATCATCAAGGAAAATCAGGAAGAGGAGCGCGCAGCGCACGGTGCGCGCCAGCGCCGCACGGTGCGGGACGCGCCGGAAACCTGAACAAAAACAACCGCCCGCCACAGCCGCACCGTGCGGCCTTTTATCTCGCCATCCTTCGGTCGTGGTGCCTGCCGCCACCGCCCGCACCCTCCATGATGCGCCGGAGCCCGATGCAGTGCGAGAAACCGCGGAGCCGCTCATGGCCGGTCCCCACCGGCATTGCGGGCGACGAAGAGGCCCTCCGGCTGCAAGGCCGTGAGGGCGTCGGGTGTCGCCGGAAGGGGCGAAGGGACGTCATTCGGCGCGCGATCGGGCAACGCCGGATCGGCGGCGGAAGCATCATTTTCGCGGACCACAAAGATCGCCGCCTCACGCCAGTCGAGCGGCCAGGGCGCAACGGAAGCGGAGCCCGAAGGCGCTTCGCCGAGCAGAGCCGGCGCAAGCGAAGCGACATAGGCGCGCGTCTCGGCCGGCAGCGGACGATCTGCCAGGCGGTATTGGTCGTAGCGGCCGGGACCGGCATTGTAGGCCGCCAGCATCGCGGCGACATTGCCGTAGCGGTCCCACATCTCGCGCAGATAGGCCGTGCCCGCGAGGATGTTGTCGCGCGGATCATAGGGGTCGCGACCTAAGCGATAGCGGATGCGCAGTTCCGCCCAGGTATCGGGCATGACCTGCATCAGGCCCATTGCGCCCGCCGAGGAAACGGCGCGCACATCGCCCGCGCTTTCCGCCCGCATGACTGCGGCGATCCATATCGCCGGGATGCCGAAACGCTGCGATGCCTCAGTGATATGCGCGGCGTGCGGATGCGCGGCGCCCCCGCGATCCGGCACGGCGGTCTGCGCCAGAGCGGGCGACGTCGCGATTGCTGAGCTGAAGAGGCCGGAAAGAAGAAGGAGGAGAATGCGGCGATGGACGCCGCATCTCCCGGTGGCGGGGCGAGGACAGGAAGTGTTCATGATCATTCCTGGTCGTCGCGCTTCTTCTGGCGGGTCCAGTGCAGGCCCCAGTCGCGGCCGTCTTCGTCCGACTGGAACAGGCGGGCGCGGATCGGCTGCTCGAAGACGGGATCATCGAGGAGCACGGAGATGAAGGTACCCGCGCGTTCGCCGGAGTGTTTCCAGCCCGCGCCGACTTCCGGCCCGTTATCATCTCCGAGGTGAATGCGATAGGCGGGCGCGTTCTCGGCATCCGTGTTCTCGGTGGGAACGAATGTCAGTTCGACGTCGAGCGAGAGCGTGCGCACACGCCCGGAATAGCCGGACGGGGTGCGGGTGAATTGCCCGATCTGTGGCATTGAAGGTTCCTTTCCTACGCGGTGGAGAAGACGCGGGCCGTTCGCACGCCCCGCTATGGACGCGCCGTCACCGCATCGGCGCGCGCCAGACGAAGCGGCCGTCGCCATCCTCGTCGGTGAAAAGCGGGGTGGCCCGGCCGATCACCGCCGCGGCGGAGAACGGGCCGAAGTAGCGGCCGTCGAGGCTGTCGGCAGCTTCGAGGTTCATGAGGAAAAGTTCGCCGTCGGCGATCACCCGGCAGCCCCGCCAGACCGGCAGGTCGCGGCCACGGCTGTCGCGGTCGCGGGCCTCGCCGAGCGGAACGTCGTCCACCGTGATGGCTCGGCCGTCGCGGCACACCCGCTGACCCGGCAGACCGACGACGTGCTTCAGGATTGGCACGTCACGGCCGACATAGCCGCGTTCGACCATGAAGGAGGCGAACGGTTCGGGCGGCATGACGGCGACGAGATCCGGCACCTCGATCCGTTCTGCCGGGGATACCGTGTAGAAGCCGACCGGCACGCTGGCCGATGCGTTCCAGACCAGCCTTGGCGCGGTCGGAACAAGTCCGGCAATGGCGATGCCGAGCGTGGCCGCGGCCGTCACGATGACATAGCCGGAGCGGTTCATTCCCCGATCTCCCGGCGCCGGAGCCATGCCAGATGGCGCTTGGTCGTGTAGGGACGCGGGATCTCGCCTGCGTTCATCCAGTGGGCGACATGGCGCCAGTGATCGGGATCGGCCTCGGCGGGATCGACGCCGAGCGTCTCGATGCCGTCGACATGGCGGAGCACGTCCTCGACCTTCGGCCAGCTTTCGACCTTCAGCAGGATTTCGCCGCCGGGGCGCACGAAGGGCAGCGTCTGATAGGCGCAGCCGGGCGCGACGGTTCGCACGATGTCGATCCGCGAGATCACGGTGCCGTAGTCGTTCGCCGCCCAGCGGACGAATGCGAAGACGGCGCCGGGACGGAAGGAAACGATGCGGCGGTTGCGGTCGAGAATCTGTGTTCCCGCCTCGTGGCCGAACCTGATCCAGTATTCGATCTTCTTTTCCACCCACGTCAGCTCCACGCGGGTCAGATCATCTTCATGGGCTGCGGCGCCGATCATGAGCGCTCTCCTGATGTGTCGGGAAATTCGCGCGCGAGCAATTCGCGCAGCATGTCGGTGACGGTGCCGCCGCGCCTGATCGCAGCGATCTTGATCCGCCCGCGAAGCTCGGGCGTGATGTCGATCGTCAGGCGGGCGGAATAGACCGCGGCATCGCCGCTGCGTTCCGGCGGCGTGTCACCGGCCCGGATCCAACCATCGGGATCGACCGGACGGGCGGCAAAGCCGCGCTTCCCGTTGCGCTCCGTCATGACGAAGCTCCGTCATGGAACGGCAGCACGGCGGCGATGCGCGCCCGCGCCCGCTCGGCCATGTCGGGGTCGATCTCGCAGCCGAGATAGCGCCGGCCGGAAAGCCGGCAGGCTTCCCCGGCCGCACCAGAGCCCGCGAACCAATCGCCGACCAGCCCGCCTTCCGGGCAACTCGTGCGGATCAGGATTTCCAGCAGCGCCGACGGTTTCTCGGTCGGATGGATCGCGCGGCCGTGGCAGTTGCGCAGGTAGATGACCGACCGCATGAGGCGCGGCCCACCGTCATGGCTGACATAATGGCCAGCGTCGATCTGGCCGGTATGGGGAGGACGTTGCTTGCGGCGAACCGTCCGCGCGGTGGCGTCGGGCGTGGTCTGGACGGCGTTGTAGATGTCACGCCAGGCGGTCTCTGCCGGATAAAACTGGACGGCCAGCTCATGCACCCGCTTGAAGCGGTCGGCATGAAATCCGGTGCCGTTCTGCTTTTCCCAGACGATCTCCTGCGCGATCCGCAAGCCGGCATCGGCGAAGCGGTCGGCCGTCGCCATGAAGCTGCGCAGCGAGCCGAAGACCCAGAGCGAGCCGGTCGGCCTGAGGGCGGCGCGCGCCAGCGCGACCCAGCCCTCGACGCGCCGATCCCAGGCGAGCGAAGTGTCGCCATAGGGCGGATCGGCGATGATCATGTCGTAGGGTGCGTGCCAGGGCATTTCTTCGCGGCAGTCGCCGGTGAGAACGCTCATCGTGCGGCCCTCCCGATGCCCAGCCCTTCGATCTCGGCGGTGAGCGCGGCGATCTCACGGGCGGCAGGAGATTGGCGGTCGATCTCGCTGGCGAGCCGCCCGGACTGCGCGGCGTCGGCGAAGACGACGCGCTGACCGATGGTGCTGGCGAGCAGCGGAGGATCGTGGTCCGCCAGCGTCTCGGCCGTCTCGCGGGCAATGACGGTGCGGGCGCCACAGCGGTTGAGAACGAAGCGGGCGACGAGTTGCGGGCGATAGATACGCGCCTCCGCCAGGAGGGCGAGCATCTCGGCCGAGGCCCAGCCGTCGAACGGCGATGGCTGCACCGGGATCAGCACGAGATCGGCGGCGAGCAGCGCGGAGCGCATGAGGCCGGCGACGCGCGGAGGCCCATCGATGACGATATGATCGGCATCGCGGGCGAGTTCGGGGGCCTCACGGTGCAGCGTATCGCGCACCAGGCCGACCGTGCCGAAGGCACGCGGCAGGCCCTCACGCGCGCGTTGCTGCGACCAGTCGAGGGCAGAGCCTTGCGGATCGGCGTCGATCAGGGTGACGCGCTTGCCGCCCCGCGCCAGTTCTCCAGCGAGATGCAGCGCCAGCGTCGTCTTGCCGACGCCGCCCTTCTGGTTGAGGAGAGAGATGATCATCGGCGTCCTCCCCTCGGATCGACAGGAGTTCGGGCAGTCTCGGAGGCGGTAGATTCAGGGGAGTCGGTTGTTTCTGAAGCCGTCTGGCGCGCGGATGGCGCGACCCATGCGCTCTTCTTCGCAGCTATGCTGAGGCTTCTGGCGGTGTCGCGGATGAGGTTTTCCACATCGCGCGCGCGCTCTTCAAGGTTAGCGTCTACGTTAGACTCTAAGTTAAGGGCGAGATTTCGTGTTTCTGTGTCGGATGTTAGGGCTGGTTTCGGTTCCCTATAGCACGCGACCCGGGTTCCCGATGGCACGCCTCTCCGGGTTCCGGATGGCACGACGCCTTGCACAGGTTTTCCACAGGCCGGCACCGGCTCGAAGGCGAGCAGCGCGCGGCCGCCGATCTCGATCTCCAGGAACAGCGCATAACCGGGCAGCGGCTGGCGACGGATGATGTCGCGCAACTCGAAGGCAAAGCGCTTGAACGGCGACAGGCTGCCGGATTTCTGGTGCAGGTGACGGAAGTCGAAGCGCCAGCCTCTGCGCTGGCGTCCGCCATGTTTGCGGACGATCCGGTAGAGCCAGCGTTCGAGTCCGCCGGTCAGATCGAAATAGTTCCGGTCAATGGTCAGGATGAGCGCATCATCGACAACCGCCTGATAGAACCAGTCCGGCACGATCATCTCGATACCGTCGGCCTTGCCGCAGCCATCGGTGCGCTCCTTCCATTCGTTGATCCAGGAGAAGCGGTGACGGCGACCTTCTGCCGGCTGGCGTATCGTGGTGGTGACGGTGGTGGACTGGAGCCGGTCGAGTGCGGCCTTCAGGCGCCGATAATCGCGCACCGAGGTGCCGCGCCCGATGAAGCGGAGGATTTCGTAAGGTGTGGCGACCATGAGCCGCGAGGTGCGAAGCCCGGCGTCGCGAGCCTCGACGATCTGGCTTGCCGCCCAGATGAGGATGTCGGCGTCCCAGATGGTCGCCATGCCATGATCGGGAACGGCTTCGACGCGGATCGCAACATCACCGGCCGAGAAATCGATCGGCGCAATGCGATGGGTCTTGGAAAGGGAGAAAAAGGGATAGGCCATGAGATCCTGCGCGTCTCGTGGCGCGAAATCGCCGGGGAGCGCCCTGAACAGGTCGAGTTGCCCGCGCTCGGAAGGAGATCGATGTCGCACCGCCATGAAGGGAACCGGCGGCGATCAGCGCGCATAACGTCCGGCCTGCGGGCCGGACGGAAGGGACGCATGTCGCTTGGCGGGCAGGACGGAGCCACGCGGATCGGAGGTGGACGTCACCGCGCCGCGATCGGCCCAGCTTTCGAGATCGTCGATGGCGTAGACGACACGGCCGCCGAGCTTGCGATAGGCGGGTCCGGTCCCGTAGGTGCGGTGCTTTTCCAGCGTGCGCGCCGAGAGGCTGAGAAACTCGGCGGCTTCCTTGGTGCGCAGAAAGCGCGGCGGCAAGACGACGGGTTCGTGCGGCATGGGTCGGGCCTCCATGGTGTTGGGACGGCCGCTGCGGATCAGCGGCGGGCAACGACCACGGTGGCGAAGAAGCACCGGCGAGGTGCAGGGCGAAGTTGGGGGGTATCGAAATCGCCCACCATGCTGGGCGCAGGATTGCGCTAGCGTGGGCGACGATGACGCAGGAGTTTTCGATAGCCGCCCGCGACCATGGCACGGGCATCGCGCAAGAGCGATTTGATGACATGGCGGGCAGATGATGCCTGCCATTCGTCACGGTCGAGTGGGCTGGTCTTCAAGATGACCTGCGCGATTTCCTGCTGCGTGGCGCCAGCCCTGTATCCGTCGAAAGCCCGAAGCATCCGTCGGAAACGGGCGCGCTGCTGCCGTGTCAGGCGCGTGTCTGGTGGGATTGCCCGGCCATGCAGAGCACTGAGGAAACGGCGAAGAGCTTCGATGTGGTCAAGGCCATCGAGATCCAGCGGCACGATGGCAACGGCGATCGTGTGGTCATTGTCGGTGCAGTCGAGAACCTGAAGGTATTGTCCGTTTCCAAGAGCAAACCGGAAATCGGCATCGGAATCGTCTGCCCGCAAATGAGGACGCCCGATCGGCAGAACGTGTCCGACAATATCGGCAAGCAATGAAGGGGCTTCCGCCAGCAGGATAATGCTGGTGTCTTCGCGCGGAAGCCAGAAGACGGGGGCATCAGGAGGCGGGGTCTGGGGGTCGACCGGGAAATCGCAGCCCCCACCGCTGCCGGATTCGTTCGGTCAGCGGTTCGGGATCTCCATGGCCTGCAACTGAGGCTTCAAAATCGGCGTCGTAGGCATCGTTGCGGCGGAGCCATTCCCAGGCCAGATCGGATGCCGTCAACGCATCCAGATGCTCGTATTCCGCCGAGGAACGCCAGGTAGATGCGTCGGGTGTCATCGCGATCTCCCACATCAAGGTCGAGAAAGTTGGGGATTCACGATTCCCGCTCGGGTTGAATTGATCAAGTCAGGTCAGAATCAACAGGTGATGCGTCCAGCGCATCACGATGAAGGTCGCTGCTGGCTTTCGCGGACCAGTTCGCGGTAGCCGCGTTCGGTCATCCAATGCGCGCGCGCGAGATGAGCGTCATGAACGAAGCGGCAGCGCTGGGGGTCGAGATCGGGATCGAGATCGAAGAGGATTCGCACCGCCTCGCGCCAGTCGGCCCCGTCGCGCTCGGCATCGAGCAACCGCATGTAGAGCTTCATATGCTCGCGATCATAGGACGTCAGCGTGTGGCTGGACGGTGGTTCATCAAGAAATGTCTGCGTCGCGCGTCCCATCACTCGCTCACGATCAGGTAACGTGTTTGTTAACCATCTCTGGTGAGAGATAGCCATTCTTTTTGACGAGAGCAGGTCAACGCCCAAGCCCCGACGCTACCTTTGGGCATCGATCCTGTCGTGCAGGAGCAACACCCCTTCGCCCTTGTCCGTCGACAGGAGAACGATTCCGGCTGCTTCGAGTGCGCGGCGCACCTGATCGCGCGTCGATTCGAACACCTCGAGCCCGCTTTGGGATTCGAGGCGTTTGAGCGCGGTCAATGCGACCTGGGCCTTGTCAGCGAGCGTCTCCTGTGTCCAACCCAGCAACGCGCGCGCGGCCCGTGATTGGCGGGCGGTGATCATACATGATCACCTCCCATTCGGACCTGTGCGCACTCCAGAACTACGACTTCTCTATTCGGACCAACCGGATAGCGGGCTTCCCACACTCTCCAGCCGGCTATTTACATACTATAGTTGATAAACTCAAAGTATGTAAATCGCGATCTTCATGCGCATGGATATGCGCAAACTGGTCGGCCGGAACTTCGCCCGCCTGCGTCGGGAGAAGGGCCTGACCCAGGAAGAGGTCGAAGTACGTTCCGGCTTCAGCCAGCAATATCTCAGCAGCCTCGAACGCGGCCGGAGGAATCCGACCGTGATCACGCTGTATGAGCTCGCCCAAGCCCTCGGTGTCAGCCACGTCGATCTGGTCGTTCCCGACGACGAGGTTTGAGCGGCACGCCCGCGAGGATCATGCTTCTCTTCGTGGTCGGTACGAGACCGCCACAGGATGGGATCAGAGGAACCGGCGGGACAATCTAAATTGCGACATCACCTCGGCATCGGCCTTGGCGGTCAAGTCGTATTTGCGCGCTCGCCGTTCCCCGTCCCCTCGCGGGGAAGTGCCTCGGCCAAGTTTCACCTAGCCGAACTTTATACCGATGGGGCTGCGCCGTCCGAGCGCTTGCCCCAATCGAATTCCGTTCCGTCGATCCACATGCGATGGAGGATCACGGCGATCTTGCGCGCCAGCGCGATGATTGCCTTCTTGTGGCCCCGGCGTCGCGAGATCTGTGCGCCCCATGCCTTGAGTGCCGACCACCGTTTCACTTGCGTCAGCAGAACTTGTGCAGCCTCATAGAGGAGGCTTCGCATCATCTCATCGCCCCATCTCGAGATCCGACCACTGCGATCCACCTCACCGGATTGCTGCTTGCGGGGTGTCAGTCCGAAGTGTGCACCGACTGTTCGCGAGCGCGGGAAGCGTGCCGGGACATCGACTGGCCATATCCATGAGCTGACGAGTGCGCTCTGTGGATGTCGGCTTCTTGCCGGTGTGAGGATCGGCCACGATGTCGCCAAAGGTATAGATGCCGAGTTCCACGACCTGTCCTTTCGAGGAGAAGGACCGGGGCGCACCCCGATCCAATCTTCGTTGATTAAGCGTCGACGCTGCCGCGCAGGACGGCTGGCGAGCCATAAGGCGAGGGCTTGGGACGTGCACGGTTCTGGGTGAGGAACGACACCGCCAGCAGCACCAGCCCCACCAAGGACGGCGGCAACCCGGCGAAGTCGGAGACGCCGATATGGGCGCCGGCTGCGAGGATCAGGTGGAAGAACATGCCGGCATAAGCCAGGTCCGACAGCGCCACGTTGAAGCGCGAGAGGATCGTCGCCGCGGCCAGGAGCTTCACCACCCCGAGGATCGGCACGATGTAGCCGGGATAGCCGAAGTTGACGAAGAGACCTTGCACCATCTGGATGTTGAACAGGTACATCAGACCGCCGCCCAAATAGATGAGCGACAGGAGGATCGTGGCTATCCAGTAGACCCACTTGATGTTCATGGCTGGCCTACTTCAGGTTGGCGACGAGCACGTCGCGCAAGTCCTTCGGGGGACGGCCGGCGAGTTTCTCGACGTCACCGGTCACTACGTCAAAGGCGCCAGCGGCGAAATCCTGCTGGATGCCGACGACCGTGTTGATCACGAAGTCCGGCAGACCCATCTGCGCCATGCCATCCTGCAGGGTTTCGACCGGAACCACCGCGAAGCCGATCTGGGTGCCGAGGATCTCGGAAACGAGCCCGGCGCGTTCGGCGCCGGTGTAGCTCTTGGCGCCGGTGGCGTTGTAGATGGCGCCTGAATGACCTTCGGTCAGCACGATCCCCGCAGCAGCAGCGGCGACGTCCTCGCGGCTCACGAACGCTACCTTGTTCTCGGCCAAGCCGGTCAGGGCTCCGGACGCTGCCGATTGCTTTGCTTCATCGGCGAGCGCTTCCGCATAGTAGTTCATACGGAGAATCGTCCACTGAGGAGCCGACTTGATCAGCGCCTGTTCGCCGCGCCAGTAGCTGGCACCAATGGCGGGCTCGGCTTGCTCGCGGGTGCCGGCAGCCGACAGGAGCACGATGTGCTTCACGCCCGCAGCAACTGCAGCGGCGATCGCAGCTTCGTTCTGTGAACCGCGCATGCCTGGGCGAAGGTCTCCTGTAGGAATTAGGATGACCTTGTCGAGCCCGGCATAGGCCGTGGCCAGGGTTCCGGGCTTGTCGTAGTCGCCTTCGCGCCCTTCGACACCATCCGAGTTCTTAGGGGTGCGGGAAATGGCGACGATCTTGTGGCCTTTGTTGCGAGCCTGAAGTTCGCGGACCATGGCTTGTCCAAGCTTGCCGCTTGCACCGCTGACACCGATATTCATGATTGAACCTTCCGTTACGTTCCGTTAGAGCGTAGCGATATGAAGGTTCGCAGATCGATGCGCAAGAACGCACGATTTCGAACGTCACGCACCCCGAGGTGCGTAATGGAGATAATGATGGTCAAATCAAAACTTAAGCTCGTCGAAGTTGACTATGCCTCGGAAGGCGAAGCCAACTGCAAGGCGCTTGGCCAGATCTTCGAGCGCATCGGCGACAAATGGACGATTATGATTGTGGGTGCGCTGTCCCGAGGGCCCATGCGGTTTAATGCCTTGCAGAGGTCAATCCCCGGATTGTCCCACAAAATGCTGACGACAACCCTCCGTGGGCTGGAGCGCGACGGTCTGGTGACCCGCACGGCCTTCGCCACCATCCCGCCCCGTGTCGATTATGAGCTGACAGAGCAAGGTAGTTCGTTGCACGAACCGCTGCTAACCTTGGCCTCATGGGCTCGGTCGCAACAAAGCTACATAGAGGGCGCCCGAAAGAGGTTCGATGAACGAGCCGAGGAATAGTCGATAAGATTCTCGCGCCGCCTTCGGATACGCTGATGAACGGACGGTTTTGGCAGTTCGCCCAGAGCAGAAACGACCGCAATGCGCTCGCTTCCCGCCATAACGAACCCACAAAGTGTGGACAAGAACGCAGCCCGAATACCCCATCTATTTTAGTCGTTCTATGATCGCGCGCCAATCTGTTTATGCGCGAAAACGCCTGATGTGGCGAAACTTGGTCTCACGACCTCACATCTGATTCGGTCGCCGGGCGGTTACTCCGATTGCGTCTTGGGAATGTGGCTCAACAGGCTCAGGGAGAGGAGGATGGGTTTGGGAAGGAGGGCGAGGGAACCGTCGCCTCCTTCCCATGGGTGGGTTCAAGGGAGGGGCTTCAGCCCTTCCCTTGGGGAGGATGTTTGAAGGAGGGGGCCTGCCCCTTCCTTCATGGGGAGAGTTTGAGAGGGGTGGCTTGCCCCCCTTTCATCAGTCCTGGTGGCCGGTCGATCCGGCCGCCGGGGCTCCTGACGACGAAGCAAAGACGAGAGGCGGCTTTGCCGCCTCTCGTCGCAGGCTCAGTCGGTATCCGGTCCCCAGAGCGGATTGCTCACCGGGTCCTCGATGTGGCCCCAGTCCGGTTCCAACCCGGCGATCACTGCCTTGACCTTGTGCCCATCGATGTCCGTGCGCCCCTGCGCGACGAGGATGCTCACCGCCGCCGGGTTCGCCTCGATGGCCCGGATCGCGTCCTCCATGTCATCGTAGGGTCCGAGGTTTTCGATGGGGATCACATCGCCGTCCTCATCGTAGCCGCCGTGCAGATACATCGGCGCATCTGCCAGTTCCTCCGCCGCCAGTTCGGCCTCTCGGATGAGGCGGAAGGCATGCTTGCGCTCGCGCCAGTAAGCTGCGCTGCCACCGTCGATGCTGATGATCTTGTGATTATTCATGTCATGTCTCCTTTCGCTCTCTGACGGAAGGAGCCTGCACTGTAGCCGCGAGGGGTCAGGGATCGCGAAGCGACCGCCAACGGCGGCGAGCGGGGAAGCCGATTTTCTGGCGGCGCCCTATGGGCGGCGACTGAAAATTGGGGGGACCGCGATGTCCTTGACGCCGGAGTGGCTGGTGCATGATCCGAAGTCAGAGAGAGAAGAGCCCGCGGCCCCGACCAGGGGCCGCGACAATATTCGGCGCCGCCGACAGGGGGAGGTTTGGAGGGGGTTTCCCCTCCATGGGTGGGGGAGTTTGAGGGGGCGGGGCACTGCCCTGCCCCTTCATGGGGAGTGTTTGAGAGGGGCGGCTTGCCCCCCTTTCATCAGACATGCCGAGCGGTCGATCCGCTCGACATGTCTTCATGGACGGGGGGAAAGGTGACGGGCGCGTTCCGGTGCGAACATGGGGAAAACCCGGCGGCTTGCGCCGCCGGGCTCCGAGCGTCCCGCTCAGAACGGGATGTCGTCGTCGTCGATGAACTGTAAGCGCGCATTTCTAGGCACCTTTTCTGGCTAACGAGATTGAGGCAAAGGGTGTCCACCGATAGAAAGGGTGGA
>NZ_JAHWRG010000012.1:0-74473 GCF_024539785.1 Ochrobactrum sp. BTU2
ACAGGTATCGTTTGCTTTCGAGGAAGTGGAAACCGGTCTCTCGGCGATCCAGAGCGAACTTGACGATGCGGCCAGGGACAAGCCGAAACGGGCACCCCGTCCGCGCAAGGGCTTTGCCGCTCATCTCGAACGCATTGAGGAAGTCATCGAACCGGCGATTCCGGCTGGTTGCGAGGGTCTGGAAAAGGTCCTGATCGGTGAGGATCGCTCGGAACGCCTGGACGTCGTGCCCCCGAAGTTCCGGGTTATCGTGACACGCCGCCCCAAATACGCATTCCGGAACCATGATGGTGTGGTTCAGGCGCTTGCGCCTGCACATATCATCGAAAGCGGTTTGCCGACAGAGCGCCTGCTCGCCTATATAGCCGTTTCCAAGTATGCCGATGGCCTTCCACTTTACCGTCAGGAGGCAATCTATTTGCGCGATGGCGTCGAGATCAGCCGCAGTTTGATGGCGCAATGGATGGGGCATCTGGGCTTCGAGCTTCAGATATGCGCCGATTATATCCTGGAACGGGTCAAGGAAGGTGAAAGGGTCTTCGCCGATGAGACGACCTTGCCCACTCTGGCTCCCGGTTCTGGAAAAGCCACCAAGGCATGGCTTTGGGCTTATGCACGTGATGATCGCCCCTATGGTGGGAGCAGTCCACCAATGGTGGCCTATCGTTTTGAAGACAGTCGGGGCGCAGAATGCGTGGCGCGGCATCTTGCCGGGTTCAACGGAATCCTGCAGGTGGACGGATATGGCGCCTATACGAGCATGATCAAGGCGCAAGCCAAGGCTGGGCGCAATGAACAGATAAAGCTCGCAGGCTGCTGGGCACATCTGCGCCGCAAATTTTACGATCTGCACGTCACCGGGGTCTCGCAGGCTGCAACAGATACGGTCATCGCCATGACCAAATTGTGGAAGATCGAGGATGAGGTTCGCGGCAAGAATGCCGAGAGCCGCGCGGTGCAACGCCTGGAGAAATCCGCAACCATTGTCGCCAGCCTCTTTGATCTGTGGGAAAAGGAACTGGGTAAGGTATCTGGCAAGTCCAAGACCGCCGAGGCGATCCGCTATGCACTCACCCGGCGCGAGGCCCTGGAGCGCTTCCTCACCGATGGCCGGGTCGAAATCGATAGCAACATTGTCGAGCGTGCGATCAGACCACAGACAATCACGAGGAAAAATAGTTTGTTTGCCGGAAGCGAAGGCGGTGGACGGACCTGGGCTACACTGGCCACACTTCTTCAAACGTGCAAAATGAATGCCGTCGATCCGCTCGACTGGCTATCCCAAACCCTGAACCGTATCGCTCAAGGTTGGCCTGTAACCGAAATCGAAACTCTGATGCCTTGGAACTTCAAGTCTAACGCCATCGGCTGACCGCTTACCACCATAATGACGTATCGTACGGAAAACAGTTCGCCGAACCAATCGTCGAAACGATGATGCCGCGCTGATCCCGCCTGTTCATTGGCTTCAGTGGTGAGAAGCGCATTTAACGCTTTTGATTTATGAAAATCGAGACGACCATGCATGACCCCGCTCCTGCATATTGGGAGCGGTATTTATCATAAAGTCAAATTTCGATCATCTTTGACTTTCGTTGATCGACAAAAGTTTACGACCGTGCCGTGGTCAGACGGGTGCGGGTTGTAAAACCGTGAACAGCGCTCCACCGTCGCGATTCAGGTCCTGAATGTCCAGGAGAAGCAAGCCACCGGATTCAGGCACGGCGAGTTCTGTCTTGGTGGCGTTCATGGCTGCTGCAACTGCCTTTTTGTTTCCCCACACTTTTCCGCGCCTGGTCACATCCGGACCATCTTCAGGACTAGCGATGCTGAATTCGACTCCACCCACATCAACGCCGTCGCAAATGAGATTTCCGGTTCCATGCAACAATGTAACAGCCATCACGATTCCCTGTGTCTTAATCCAAATCATCCCAAGTCTAGCAGCTTGTCAGTTTTCAGAACCATCCTGCTTCGCTTTCAACTGCTCATTTAATGAGAGCTTGAGCCGGGCATTTTCCGCTTCCAGCTCTTCCAGTTCTTCGTCTGTCACCGGGCCGTCTTCGGTCTTGGGACTTGGCCTTTTAGCACGAGGCCGCTTTTGTGGTGATTTGGGAACGGGAGGCAAAGTAATGGTTTCATCCGCTTGCTCCTCCTTCTGCTCAGGCTTCACATTCACTGGCGGATCTTCAGGCGCCTGCGGCTCTACAGTCGACGATAACACCTCCTGAAGAGGTGCCCGTTCAGCCTGCCGGGTTGCCTTGTCACTCACTTCATCGGGATCTTTGGTCGTAACTTTGATGGAGAGTCGCGTTGGCATTATAGGATCAGGATGGAGAGCGCACTGAGGATTGCGTCCTCGTCTGCAAGCATCGAACTCGACGCTGGAAGGAGATCGGTGTCGATCTCGACCAGGAGGATGTCTCCGCCTTCTTTGTCGGCCGCATTCCCCGCGTAATGGAGAGCGTATGCCTGTGAAAGGTAGACCAGGTCGGCGTGACTGGATGCTTGCCAGTTGGAAGGCTTCTGGCCACGCGGCTTCAGTCCTTCACGCAGGATGGAATCCAGATGGATGGACGAGGTTCCGTGGCAAATCCGCATTTTATCCAGCCATCCTCGACGTCGTCACCCCATTCGTTTTCAGTTGCGCCATCAACATTGGGCCGACAGAGAAGCCCCCTGCCCTCGCCTTGTCGGTCAATGCTCGCAGATAGCCGCCTGCCGAGTTGATGTGGTTGGCGCGCTGCAAGATACACGCAATCACGACAGCGGTGTTTTCCTGCCCGAGGATGTCTAAGGCATCGGCATATGCGCTCGGCGAAACCCCGAGATAGCCACGAACCTGCGCGGCCGTCGCCATCAAGTCTCTCCAGCTCGCGATCCCGTCGACGGCGTAGTCGATTATGTCTGGGCAGGCCTTCAATATCAGGCCGAGCGGATACCCTTTCGGCGGCTCCACCGATCTAGGTTTTGGCTCAACCTCGACCCCGCTCGTTTCTGGAGCAGGTTCAAGTTTAAAATGTGAGTCTGGGTTTGATTCAGTATGTTGCCGTCCAGTATGGACATCATTGCCGTCCATATTCTGATCATTCGTAAAGGAATTCAGCGCGTTATCCACTTCGACGCGGATTGCCACCAGTTCGTCGAGAATCGTCTCCAGCTCCGTGATAGATGCTCGACGCGGAATAGCGTCTACAATGGCACGGAAACGCCTCCAGAGACCGCTCCAGTCGCCTTCAGCGACTTCTTCGACGGCAACTTCGATCAGCTTGGAGATATCGCGGCGTTGGAGCGTAATGCGCTCTCTTGTCCGCTTGATGCGTTGGGCCTCAGCACGCACCTGGTCGGCCGCCTGAGCGATCTCGTCGGCGCGAGCGAGCAATGGTGCCAAAGACAGCCCAAAAGCCTCCTCAATGTCCCCTTCCCTGCTCTTGTGGGCGTAACGCTTCCCGTTCGGGCTGTCGCGCCTCAGGATCAGGCCTGCGTCGACCAAAGAGGCTAGATTACGCCTCAGAGACGTGTCAGGCATTCCGTGAGCACGCAGCGAGAGCTGGCGGTTTGATGGGAACACGATCAGCCCGTTCTCCTCTGACAACTCGCTGTCTGGATAAAAGGACAACAGCGCCGACAAGACCGCCAACGCACGGTCATTCGTTCCCAGCACGCTCTTAGCTTCACAGATATCCTTGTAGAGCGCCCACTTATCGACCGCCCTGCCCTGCCCTTCGGATTCACGTGTGACACGTTGCGCTGCCAACGAGGCAAGCGTCATCGGTCGGCTCCCAAAGGGAGTCGTTGCATATTCTCCAGCTTGCATTTCTCTCACCTAACTGAAGGCAAAAGAGATCCGTTCGCCGCAAACGACGTCAAAACGCTTGACACGGATTCTGAGAAATGCGATTCGTTATCTTGCTAGAGAATACCGAAAGGCTTCGCAGACCGTGTGTTTGTGGGGCCTTTTCTCTTTCGCGGTTTAGTTATCTCCATTTCCTGTTTCTGATTGCCTGAACTCCTCATAGAGGACGTCCAGACGGCTCGATAGCCAGTCGCCGAAGGGTGCAGCCTTCGTGCTAGTTAGCTCGATAGCGACCTTCTTCGGCTTCTGATTCATCATAAAGCTGACCGAATTGTCTTTGGATGTCCAGGACTTAGCAGCAGGCGCAGATTGAGGCACAGTCTTCTCGCCTTTGGCCACTTCGAAGGCCTTCGAGAAACGAGTCGGGCTGTCCGCCGCCTGGAAATCCGGCGTCTTGATCAGTTCGCGAACGGCTTCGACTTTGCCATCGCCCGACATCAGCTCTGCGAGCGATGTCCATTTCGGCCTACCAACTGACTTCGCGCGCCCAATCGCATAGATGACGTCTTCAGGAATGGCTGAAGTCACCTTACCAAAATGCGAGATCGCGGCTTCAGTCAGGCCGAGGATGGGGCAGATCGCCCGCTGAGACAGCCCTACAGCCTTCAGCTGGAGTGTCCACATCGCTTGCTCGATCCAGGTCAGGCTTTCGCGAACACCATTCTCAAGGGACTGCTCTTCGATGAGCTGGCGATCCGTCAGTTCACGAACGTAGGCCTTAACCTTGATGGGGTCAGAGCGACCATCCTCCTCGTTCAGCGCCTTTATGGCTGCGAGGCGACGATAGCCGTAGGCAAGCTGATAATGCCCCGGCTTTGATGGATGCGGCCGCACCAGAACAGGGATTTTCTGGCCTTCGGAAGCAATCGAGAGCTTAAGGGCTTCGAGTTCCTCGTTGGCTTCAGCATCAGCTTCAAAACGATCCTTGAACGGAGACCGCTCGATCTTGCTGGCTTCGAGCGTGACAATGCTGTCCTCGGTCAGCTGGGTGAGCGCACGGCCGACGTTTGAGATCACTGGTGACGAATGACGTCGAGCCGCCATTGGGTTCAGGATCGCTTTATCTGCGCCTTCCCCTCCCCTAGCCTCGACATCGGCCATTTGCTTTAGAATGCTTTTTTTCATGGGTTACGTCCCCAAACTTTATGGATCAGGCTCAGGATGTCGAAATTAACGCGATCCGCGCTCTCCAAGGCCCGTTTCAGGGCTTCTCGACCCACCTCTCCAGATTCCAGCTCGTAAAGTGTCTTCTTGGCGACTGCAGCGCCCGCGATAGCCGTCGATTCCAATGCCTCAGCAACCAGAACGTCGTTCCCGAACAGGCGGCGCATTACACCAGCCATATATTTCTGCGGGCCATCGTTCGGGTTTACGCGGGTGAGCAAGAACTTGAAATGATCGTGCTCGAACTTTGCTCCGAACTGCACCAACACTTCCGACAAATCCGAGATCATTATCAGGAATTGGTTGCAGCTCGCGACGTCAAGCATTGCCGGATGAACAGTGACAATCAGGGATGTCGCCGCATATAGAGCCGCAAGCGTCGTGTAACCGAGTGAAGGCGGTGTATCGAGAATGACGATGTCGTAACGATCTTCGACTGTCTGAATTGCCTTAACCAGGCGCTCGAAGAAGAGGCCCAGCTCGTCTCGGTTTCGGTCAGCCAGATATGACGGAGTATCGAACTCGAAATCCATCAATTCCAGATTTCCCGGCACCAAGTCGACACCCGGGAAGTATGTGGAACGAATGACGTCGTACAAAGGGAGACGCTCTTCGTCATACCGCAGCGCGGCATACGCGGTCGAATTTGGTTCAAGGTCGAATTCAGGTTGAATGCCAAAAATCGACGTCAATGATGCCTGAGGGTCGAGATCTATGCACAGAACGCGATAGCCTTGCAGGCCAAGAAAGTGCGCAAGGTGGGCAGAAGTCGTCGTCTTGCTGGAGCCACCCTTGAAGTTGGATGTGGCGATAACCTGAAGCTTCTCGTTGCCACGGCGATACGGCAGCAGGCTCACGGCTTCGTCTGGACGAAGATCAGCTAGGAATTCCCGAAGTTCTTTGACTTGCTCGATGGTGTAGGTGCGACGATTGTTTTCCGCGCGATCAGGCTGAGGCCCCCTCCCCTCAATGGTGAGTTGACGCAAGGTGCTCTCAGGGACATCGAGGAGTCTGACGAGATCGAGTGTCGAAAAAGTGCGCGAGAATGACTTTCGCGAGGAAGGCGGATAAAAGGCCTCACGCATCTCCCTCAACTCAGCCGAGAGCTTGGCGGTGTAGCCTTCGATCTTTGACGCAGTGTCTGTGACGACGGAATTGTGCGACTGAAGCATTTAGTTCTCTGGACGGTTTTGAACCCGATACGGTTCACTTTCCGTCATAAGACCCGAATGCAACCGATTCTACAAGGAATTTTTCGTTAACGAGAGCTTAACGGAGGCATTGGCTGACGCTCGACTTTACAACTGTAAAGTTTTTCACAGGGTGGCCGTCGTTGCGGGCGACTTTACAGTTGTAAAGTTTTTCGAATTCTTTGCGAGCCGACGATGTGAGGAGCTGACGGTTCTAACCGAGTGCAGCAGCAAGGACAGCTTCGAATACGTCCTTTAACCTGCGCTCTTCACCACTAGCAATATGAGCGCCGAACCGACCTCATTGATTACAGGAACGCAAAAATTGAGAATATTGAAAATGGAGGGAAGGCCTTCCTCCCTCTCCTATCTCGGGCCTCTCCTATCTCGGGTTTCGCTAAAGTCGGTTTTCGACACCCTTCTTAGTGATCCGTTTGATCTCGGCTTTCATCCCCTCAAACGCCTCACCAATCATAATGGCAGCGTCTTTATCAGGCTGCCTCGAGATCTGACACTTATGCTTGATATGTAGGGCCGGAACTAGAAACCACGACATCGTGAGTGTGGTATCCCCCGTCACGCGGTCGATTTTTAGCTTGTTCAATGTGACATTGAACTCGCCGTACGGCATTGCCAAGTTGTTTGAGCCTGGCGTTTCCGGTATCAATATGGCATGAAATTACCCAGCTCCTTTCCCCGGTTGAAGGGGTTTCGTTTTCCGCGTGAAATTATTGGCTACGCTGTCTGGACCTATCACCGATTTGCGTTAAGCACGGCCGATGTGGAAGATCTTCTCGCTGAGCGTGGCGTGCTTGTCAGCCGGGAAACCGTTCGCGTCTGGATTAATCGCTTCGGCCGCCATTTTGCCGACTGTATCCGCAGGGACCGACCAAGGCCGAATGATAAATGGCACATTGATGAGGCCGTCATCACTATCGGAGGAAAGAAGTATTGGCTTTGGCGGGCAATTGATGCGGACGGCGATGTTCTTGATATTCTGGTTCAAACACGTCGTAACACCAAGGCTGCCAAACGCTTTTTCTCCAGACTGGTGAAGCAATTCGGTCAACCACGTGTCGTCGTGACGGATAAGCTGCGCAGTTACATTAAGCCAATACAAAATCTTTCACCAGATGCGGATCATCGGGCTCATAAAGGCCTGAATAACGCCATCGAAGTCTCGCATAGGCCAACGCGAAAACGGGAAAAGATATTTGGGCGGTTCAAGTCAGCGCGACATGCGCAAAGGTTCCTTGCCGCTCACGATCAGATTAATCTGATTTTCCGTCCACATCGCCATAAACTCACAGCTTGTTCCTACCGCCATGCACGTATCGATGCATTTGCATTATGGCACGACTACACTGCTGAAATGAACGCATGAGCAAAAGCTCAACGGGGTCGTGCCGCCTACCTCAAATAACTTGGCAATACCGTCGGAGCACCATCTGGTATTGGAGCGCTCGACGGTGACTTGTCCGTCGTGTCTGCGTTCACCGGCAGCTCCGGTATGGCGCTGAAGGAGCAGATCATGCCGCTTCATCACGCGATAAACACGTTTGGCGTTCGGCCATGAACAGCCCTGTTCACGGGCCTTGCGCCGCAGAATGGCATGAACGCGCCGATAGCCATAGGTCGACATTTCTTCAATGACCGCCTTGATCTGAGCAACCAGATCAGCGTCGGGAAGCGGAGGTCTCCCTCGGGCTTTGGAAAGGGTGCCTGTGGCTCGCGCCGCGATATTCGACCGGGCAACACCTAGCGTCTCGCATAACGTTTTCATCGCAAAACGTCCTTCGGCAGCGAGATTGAGTGCAGCATCCGTTTTTTTGGGCCGTTGGCGATTTCGAGGGCCTCCTTGAGAATTTCCCCCTCCATCGTTTTCTTGCCCAGCAGGCGCTGTAATTCCTTCACCTGAGCCTGAAGCGCCCGGTATTCCGAGGCAGGGACAACCTCCTCTTCGGCTGCCGTTGCAACCAATGCACCCTGTGACGCAAGTTTGCGCCACGCGAACAGTTGGTTAGGCGCAATGCCATGACGACGCGCGACCACACTGACCGTTGCGTCCGTCTCGTAGGTTTCGTGGACAATTGCAAGCTTCTCCGCTGTACTCCAGCGTCGACGCCGCTCAGGGCCGGAAAGAATTTCCATCTTAATGCTATTACCAGTCATAATGTGAACAGTAGTCCTATCACTTATTTAAGTGGGAGAAACTGTCCGGGAAATTAGGGGGCTATTCCAGAACCCGCCTTTTATGAAGTTGTTTTAGTTGTCGTTAGGTAGGCCCTGAAGTTCTCTCGCAGCCGACACTGCAATCGACATGAATGCCTTCATGTGGGATGTTACACGGTTTGCTTTCCAGGCGAGGACGATTGTTACCGGAGGTGGTTCGTCTTCGATCTTCAGGAAGGCGACGCCGGATATCTGCAGATTTCGTGCGGTGGCGGGGACGATTGCGATCCCCATTCCCGCGCTGACTAGGCCGACGACCGTATGAACCTGCGTCGCTTTTTGCGAAACGATGGGTGAAAAGCCCGCGTTTTCGCACATTGTGACAATGGATGTATTGAAAAGGGGGCTAGTTTCTCGTGGAAACAGGACAAAGCTCTCATTTGTCAATCGCGCCAATGACGTGCTCTTTACGGATGCGAGCGGATTGAACGCTGGCACCGCAACCAGAAAATCTTCTTCAAGTACTGGAAGAGTTTCGATGCCGCTTGCGTATTTGGCGGGCCGTGTAATTCCAATATCTATCGCACCGAGCGGCAAGCTGTTGATCTGCTCGGCAATTCCCATCTCCTTCAGTTCCAGATTCACTTCCGGAAAGCGATCGTGAAAGCGGCGAAGTAATCGCGGTAAGAAGCCATAGCTGGACGAATGGATAAAACCGACAGAAAGGCGACCAAGTTCGCCTTTGCCTGCGCGCCTTGCGTCAATTTCCGCTTGTTCCATTTCCTTCAAGATTGATCGGGCTCGATCCAGCATCAGTTCACCGGCAGGCGTTAGTTCCACGCGTCTCTGCGTTCGTGCGAAAAGCATAGTTCCAAGGTTTGCTTCGATTTGCTGGATCTGCCGAGAGAGGGCAGGCTGCGCGATACGAAGACGAGCCGCAGCACGCCCGAAATGAAGTTCTTCGGATACCGCTTGAATATAGCGTAACTGTCGCGCGTCCAACATATTGATACCTCTAAGTTATCAATAATTGCTCTATTATGTATTAGACGTCAAGTTTTCTAGCTTCTAGGTTCCTCTCATCATAAAGGTGCGGAGGCACCAAGGGAGGTTCCATTGCTAGGGTTTCGTGTCGCGGACGACTTTCGTCGTCCGGCAAATGATCTTGTCGAAAAATTCCGGGTTATCCCAACCGCTATCATCAGCGACAACATGAACCGTGTGTTTGCAGGTGGTTCGGGTCTTCGACCGTTCCATGGTGATAACGTAATGTGCGGTAGTGCTTTGACGGTGCGCACGCGGCCTGGCGACAACCTCATGGTTCACAAGGCACTCGATATCGCCAAACCCGGTGACATCATCGTCGTGGATGCCAGCGGCGACATGACCAATGCGATCATCGGCGAAATCATGCTTCGCTATGCCATGTCTCGTTCGCTTGGTGGCTTCGTCATCGACGGTGCGATCCGTGACACGTCGGCGATCCTCTCTGCAGGATTTCCGGTTTTTGCGAGCGGCGTGACGCATCGCGGTCCCTACAAGGATGGGCCCGGCGAGATCGGTGTTCCTGTTTCTGTTGGTGGTATGGTCGTTTCCTCCGGTGATATCGTGATTGGAGACACTGACGGACTCATCGCTGTCCCCCAAAGCCATGCTGAAGAGATTCTGGTACTTGCGACCGCTCAACAGGATCGGGAGGCGGCGATCCTGCAAAGCATTGCAGATGGTACGATCGATCGCAGCTGGATCGACCAGACGCTGAAATCTAAAGGGGTTTGACACCCATGGCCTATCAAGCCTCTTATCTGGTCGAGTTTAGCCGGAATGTGCTGGTCGCTAATGGAGCACCACAACACGTTGCACTCGCCGTTGCGCAAAATCTCGTCGAGGCGGATCTGCGCGGCGTCAGTTCGCATGGTGTAGTGCGGCTCGGCATTTACCTGAGGCGCATTGCCGAGGGCATGGTCGATCCGCAGGCCGAGCCGGAACTGGTCACGGACAGCGGCGCGATGGGGCTTCTGGATGGCCGCAATAATTTTGGCGCCTATGTTGGCGACCGTGCACTCGCCATCGCCATGGACCGTTCAAAAGAGCGTGGCGCTTGCATTCTCGGTGTTTCACGGTCCAACCATTTCGGAACCGGTGCATCTTATGTCAAGAAAGCCGTCGCGCGTGGTCTGGCCCTGATCGTTATGTCGAACGCATCGCAGACCATGCCACCGACCGGTGGTGTGCGACCTTTCGTGGGAACGAACCCTATCGCGTTCGGCTTTCCAACCGGCGGCGAGGTTCCGTTCATTCTGGATATGGCGACCAGCCTCGTGGCACGCGGCAAGATTATCGTCGCAGCCAGCAAGGGCGAAGAAATACCCTTGGGCTGGGCGGTCGATAGGCAAGGCAATCCGACGACGGATGCCAATGTGGCGCTTGATGGCGCGGTGCTGCCGATGGGCGGGCCTAAAGGCTTCGGCCTCTCAATGGCAATCGATATTCTGTGCGGCGTTTTGACCGGAGCGGGTTTCGGACCGTCCGTCAACAATATGTACGATAACTGGCAGGACCCGCAGAATGTCGGGCACATGTTCATCGCGATCGATATCGAGCGTTTCATGCCGCTATCGGCATTCCGGGTCAGGCTCGACGGATACATCGAACAATTGAAAGCAGAACCACGTGCCGAAGGCACAGACGAGATCCTTCATGCCGGTGAACTGGAGCATCGCGCCGAGCAGAAGAGGCTACGCGAAGGCATTGTCTTGCCTGCAAAAGTCGAACAGGAACTAGAGAGTTTGGGCGCACCCTATGGGATCGAGCTGCGCCGTTAGCGCTTACGGGAGGAAAGAATGAAATCGTTTACATACCACATCCCCACGCAGATCGAATTCGGCAATGGCCTGATCGCCAAGCTTCCGAGCTATGTGCGCAGCCTGAAGGCGAGCCGTGCAATTGTGGTTGGTGATCCTGGCGTCGAACGCGCCGGGCTGGTGGAGAAAGTCAGCTCCATCCTGAAGGCAGGCGGTATCGCGACGGTTGTATTTACCGATGTCGAAAGCGATCCGGCGACAAGGTCAGTTGACGAAGGCGTTGTCCTTGGCAAAGATCACAAAGCCGACGTTGTCGTCGGTATCGGCGGTGGCAGCGCTCTCGATACGGCGAAGGCCATCGGCCTCATGCTGACCAATAAGGGCAATATTCGGGATTATGTCGGTATCGACAAGGTGCCGCTTGCCGGTGCTCCGGTCATCGCGGTTCCAACCACGGCCGGAACGGGAAGCGAACTGACCATCTGGTCGGTGCTCTCCGACAAGGTTCAAAAGGTCAAGATCAGCGTCGGCAGCACACTGAACTGCGCCAAGATCGCGCTCCTCGATCCGGAACTGACACTGTCCCTGCCTTCCGCGATCACGGCGACGACAGGCATGGACGCGCTGACGCATGCGCTCGAATCTTACGTCAATACGGCAACTCAGCCAATTTCCGAGGCGATGTCGGAACAGGCAATGGTCTTGATTGCCAAGAGCCTGCGAACTGCTGTCAACGACGGTTCCAACCTTGAAGCGCGCGGCGACATGCTGCTCGCGAGTACAATTGCAGCTATGGCGTTCAACAACACACGCCTCGGCGTTGTACACGCCTTTGCCATGCCGCTTGGTGCGAAATTCGGTATTCCGCATGGACTGGTCAACGCGATCATGCTGCCTGAGGTGATGCGCTTCAACCATCTGTCCAACGCGAAGAAATTCGCGCGGATCGCCGAGATTTTCGGCGAGGATATCAGTGGTCTCTCCGCCGAGCAAGCCGCCCTGCTTTCGGTCGATGCGATCAGCAAGTTGAGAGCCGATGTGGGCATCAGCGCCAAGTTGAGCAATTTCGGCGTCACGCCAGAGCGTTTAGATGAAGTGGTCGAGGAAGCGTTGCAGTCCGGCAATGTGCCGGTCAATCCTCGCCAGCCGACGCATGACGATATGCGTGCCCTGCTGCAGGCCGAATTGAACTGATCGATAGTGGAAGAAAATCATGAGCGACATGTTGAACTGGTTGCGCGGTAACACCGGCGCGACCTACGGAAACTTTATCGGCGGCGAATGGCGGGCACCAAAGAGCGATACCGCCAAGATCTACAATCCGGCGCTGCGCGATCAGTGCCTGGGTTCATTTGCAAACAGCGAAGAGACGGATGTCGACGAAGCGGTCAAGGTCGCGCACGAAGCCGGGCTTTCCTGGCGTAACGTGCCGGGACCCGAGCGCGGTGCGATCCTGTTCCGCGCCGCAGATATCCTGGAACAGCGTCTGGACGAATTAGCGTTTATCCTTGCCGCCGAGCAGGGCAAGGTCTTGGCAGAGGCACGTGGCGAAGTCGGTCGCGCGGCCAAGGAGATGCGCTTTTGCGCCGGTGAGGCGAGCCGCATCGACGGCGATGTGCTGCCGAGCGAAAAGCGCAATGGTCTGGCCATGACTTTGCGGGAGCCGATCGGTGTTGTTGCTGCGATCGGCCCATGGAATTTTCCGGTTGTCACGCCCGTCCGCAAGATCGCGCCTGCTCTTGCCTATGGCTGCTCGGTCGTTCTGAAGCCGTCGAACCTGACGCCGTGGTCGGCGGTCAAGCTTATGGACGTCTTCAAGGATGCAGGCGTTCCGGCAGGCGTTGTCAGTCTTGTTCTCGGCAGTGGCCGCAAGGTCGGCGAAGCGCTGATCCGCCACAAGCTGGTCAAAGGTGTGAGCTTCACCGGATCGACCGGCGTTGGTGCGGCCATCAGCGCCGAAGCAGGCAAGTCGTTTGTGCGTACTCAGCTTGAGCTTGGCGGAAAGAATGCAGCAATCGTCTTCGATTATGCATCGGCTGAAACCGTCGCAAAGCAGATCGGCGCTGCCGCGTTCCAGTGCACTGGGCAGCGATGCACGGCCGTCAGCCGCGTTATCGTACTGGAAGATCGCGCCGCAGAGATTATCGAGGCGCTGCGGGCAGAAATGGCTACGATCAAGGTCGGCCCGGCCTGGGAGCAGGGCGCCACGATGGGGCCGATGATCACGGCCGATCAGAAATCATCAGTTCGGCAATACATCGATATTGGTAAAAACGAAGGTGCCAAGCTGGTCGCCGGAGGAGGTTCGCTGGAAGATGGGGACTTCGCTCAGGGTCATTTTGTCGAGCCGACGCTTTTCACCGACGTGGCCGCGGGTTCACGGCTCGCGCTTGAAGAAGTGTTCGGCCCTGTACTATCGGTCATCAAGGCCCGGTCTGTAGATGACGCCATCAGAATCGCCAACGAGGTCGATTACGGTCTAGCCGCATCTGTTTACACCCGCGATGTCGATCTGGCTTTGCGCTTCGTGCGCGAATCCGAAACCGGCATGGTCCATGTCAACCACGGCACGGCCAGCGAGGCGCATATGCCTTTTGGAGGGGTCAAAGCATCTGGCTTCGGCGCTTACTCAATTGGCCATTCAAACCAGGAGTTCTTCACCACAATGAAGAGTGCCTATTTCCAAAGCTGAAATTCAATAACGGGAGGATTGAAATGACGTTTATCAAGCAAGTTGGGCTGGCATTGACCATCAGCGGCCTCATGGCGTCTTCGGCCATGGCGGAGACAGTGCTGCGGCTTGGACATGTATGGCCGAATTCTGAAATTCACGCCGCTGCCGCTCAGAAATTTGCGGACGATGTGAAGGCCGCTACGAACGGTGAAGTGCGTATCGACATTCACGGCAACAGCACGCTGGGAAGCGATCGTGAATTGCTCGAGGGCATCAAGTTCATGACCAACGACATCTGGGTCGGCGGTGCGGGCGTTCTGTCGACAGCGTCTGAAACGGCGCGTATCTTTACGCTTCCGTTCATGATCCGCGACATTAACCACTACAACGCGGTTTATGACGGTGAGGTTGGCAAGAAAATCACGGACGGCATCCGTAAAGAATCCGGTTATGAGGTCGTGTCCTACTGGCTGCGTGGTCCGCGCTGGTTGACCACGAAAAAGGCGATCAACAAGCCGGAAGACCTGTCGGGCCTCAAGATCCGCGTGCCGGATAGCCCTGTCACGGTCAAGTCATGGAATCAGCTGGGTTCTGCGGCAACTCCGATGAACTTCGGCGAAGTTTTCAATGCGCTCCAGCAGGGCGTCATCGACGGCCAGGAAAATCCGCTGTCTCTGATCGTTTCCTCGCAGTTTGCGCAGGTGGTGAAGTTCCTGATCCGCACCGAACATGCCTATGAGCCGGTTGTCGTGGTCATGGATGCCAAGCGTCTTGCAGCCATGCCGGAGGAACAGCGCAAGGCAATCATGGATGCGGCGAATGGCGCTGCAAAGAAGTACTCCTTGGATGAGGTTCTGAAGGGTGAGCAGAACTTTGTGAGGACGCTTCAGGACGCTGGAATGACGCTTGTCGAACCCGACAAGAAGCCCTTCCAGCAGAAGGTCAGTGCGGATTTCGTGAAGGCCAACTTCCCGGCTGTATCCGAGCTCTACAATACGGTTGCGGGTGCTGGAGTGCCTGCCGCAAAGTAAGGCCGTATAACATACTAGGGAGGAATATATGAAGCATTCCGCGTCCGAAGAAGCCTTGCCGGGCCTTCGGCCGGTTCAGGAAGATCATCGCCCGAGATGGGCGGTGATCCGCTGGATCGATCGATTGAACGAGCTTGTGCTTAATATTCTAGCTTTGACTCTCGGCGTACTCGCTTTGCTTGGTATCGCGCAGGTCATTGCCCGCTATATCATCGGTTCACCTTTGACATGGTCGGAAGAGGTCATCCGCTTCGCGCTGATCTGGAGCGTTTTTCTAGGCGCGGGCATCGTGGTGCGGCACGGGATGCTGGTTGCCGTCGAGGCGATCTATCTGGTCGCACCGTCCAAGCTAGCAAGGGCCATCGGCTTCATCAGCCTAGGCATATCCGGATTTTTCTGGGTAGTGCTGATGTATTACGGCTGGACCGTACGCGGGATGGTTGGAAGCCTCATGTCAGGTTCGCTCGAACTGCCGATGAGCATTGTCTATCTCGCCATTCCTGCCGGTGCTGCGCTCGCGCTCATCAATACAATCGTCGTTGCGATCGACCCGCCTGAGCAGGTCATCACGCAAGCCGCAAGCTAGGGGCGCGCCATGTATCCGATAGCCATCGGCTTCTCACTTTTCGCATTCTTTATTCTGGCAGTTCCCATCGCGATCACGCTCGCGATGACGTCGGCCATCACCATGTATAGCTCTGGAATTCCATTGCAGGCCATGGTTCAGCGCATGTTCGCCGCGCTGGATTCCTTTCCGCTGACCGCCATACCTTTCTTCGTACTCGCTGGCGCGTTGATGGAAGTGAGCGGGATTTCGACCCGTCTCGTCAATTTCGCCCAGGCTCTTGTCGGGCGCGCAACAGGCGGTCTCGGTCTCGTGGCCGTCATGTCGGCGATGTTCTTCGCCGCTATTTCCGGTTCGAGCGCTGCGACCACGGCGGCTATCGGCGGGATCCTTATCCCGGCTATGTCCAGACGCGGCTATCCACGTCCGTTCGCAACCTCGGTGCAGGCCTCTTCCGGTGAACTGGGCGTCATCATCCCGCCGTCCGTTCCGATGATCATCTTCGCCTTGACGGCTGGCGTCCCGGTCTCGATCGGCGATCTCTTCCTTGCCGGTATTTTCCCAGGCTTTCTGGTCGCCGGTGGCCTGATGTTCACCGTCTACATCATCAGTAAGCGGAACGGTTACGGTAAGACGCAGGGGCAAGACGGTCTGCTTCCCGGTGAGCGTGACGGAGTGTGGAAGAGCTTCAAGGCTGCCATTCTTCCGCTCATGCTACCGGTCATGATCCTTGGTGGCATCTATGGCGGTATTTTTACGCCGACCGAAGCAGCGGCTGCTGCAGTCGGTTTTGCATTGGTTGTCGGTGGTCTGATTTTCCGCAGCATCAGCTTCGATGGCCTGATGACCGCGCTTCGATCTTCGCTTCTCAACACGGTCGTGGTGCTGCTGATTATCTCTGCGGCCAGCGTGTTCGGCTGGGTGCTGACTGCAAACCGTATTCCTGAAATGGTGTCTCAGTTCTTCATCGCGATCTCCGACAACCCGTTGGTATTCTTGGCGCTGATTAACCTGATGCTGCTGATAGTCGGCATGTTTCTCGAAACCGGAGCTGCGATCACCATTCTTGCTCCGATCCTGACGCCGGTTGCGGTGAAGCTTGGCATAGATCCGCTTCACTTCGGTATCGTCATGATCGTCAATCTTGCTGTCGGCATGACCACACCGCCAGTCGGGGTCAACCTGTTCGTCGCCTGTCAGATCGCGGGATTGAGAGTGGAGCAAATTCTGAAGAGCATGCTGCCGTTCTATGCGGCACTGCTGATTTGCCTGGCGATTATCACCTACCTTCCCGAACTAAGTCTATGGTTGCCAACCGCACTCAAATAGCGGTTGGAGATTTCCTGAGACATATAATGGAGGAATGCCATGTCTGCTTCTGCGAAAAAGCAATCCATCTATGAACCGGATCAGGAAGGGCTGTATTTTCCCAGACCGCCTGTCTTCTCGACGGTTGCCGAGGAGCGGCAGCATCGCCGCGAGCGCCTTGCGGCCGTGTGCAGAATTTTCGCGCGCTACAAGTTCGAATATGGATTTGCAGGCCATGTAACCGTTCGTGATCCCGAGCATCCGGGTCTTTTCTGGACGAATCCGTTCGGGATGAGCATGTCGCGTGTCAAGGCCTCCGACATGATCCTTGTCGATCATGTCGGAAAGGTCGTCGAAGGCACATGGGCCGTCAATCAGGCCGGTTTCGTTCTGCACTCGGCGATCCATGAGGAAAACCCGGACATCATTGCGTCGTGCCATGCGCATACCGTCAACGGAATGGCATGGGCAGCTTTGGGTCGTCCGCTCGATCCAATTACCCAGACTGCATGCGGCTTCTTCGGTCATCAGGCGGTGATTACGGAAGAGGCAGGAGCCGTCGTCGTGGAGCGCGGCGCGGGCTTTGCAGTCGCCAAGGCGTTCGGGGATTCGAAAGTGGCAATACACCAGAACCACGGCCTGTTCAGCGTCGGACGCCATAGCATCGATGAGGCGGCCTGGTGGTTTATCGCACTTGAGCGCGCCTGCGAGATTCAGTTGAAAGCGGAGGCAACCGGTTCACCGCTGAAGCTGGTAGCTCCTGAAAAAGCAGCACACTCTGCGAAACATTTGGCCACACCCTTCATGGGGTGGCTGCATTTCCAGCCGATCTATGATTGGATCATCCGCACCGACCCTGATCTCGTAGACTGACGGACATTGAAATGGATGCAAAAAACTATGCAAACGGCACCTATAAAGTCCTGATTTGCGACCTTATAGGCCTTAAGTTTGACGAGAAAGGCGAACCTGATCCCGGTGAGGTTCGGCAATATATCGAGGGGCTTGGCGAAGTTTTCCACCTCGGTGGCATTCAAACCGCCGCCACCTTCGATGCTGGTCGCATCCATTTCTTTTATCAGCCCAACCTCAGCACGGAAGACGAACTGCTAACTGAAACGAGCGATGGCCGCTATGACGCGGTCATCGCTGCCGCAACCGTGATCCCGAAACAGAGCGTGTTCAGCGTTGCAGGCGTGCGCATAGGTGCCGGCACCGGTAATATGCAATCATCTTCCTGGGGTGGTGGTGATGGCCGTGGCGGAAATGCCGTGCTCATGAACACGCCCGGTATCAACAGCCGGGCGACGGCGCAGATGGCGATACGGGCACTTTTACGATTCACACCCGACCTGCCTTTCGACACCCTTCATCATCTCGTCATGGCTGGGAGTTTCGATACTGGACGCGATCTTCGCAGTTTTCCAACTGAAAAGGCCGATGGCAAGCGCCTCACGGTATTTGGCTATGGAAATATCGGGCGTGAAGTTGCCCGCCTCGGCAAGGCCTTCGGGATGTCGGTCACGGTCTATGCTCGCGAGCATTACCGCCATAAAATCGAAGCTGAAGGTTTTCAATTTTCCGGGGATGCCGCTGCTGCCGCATCCGGCGCGAATGCGATTTCCGTTCACGTTGGATTGGGTAGCTTCGATCCCCAGCTAAAGCATTACGGTAATGCTGGCTTCATCGGAGACGAAATACTTTCCGCTATGGCGGATGGAGGCGTCCTGATCAATTTCGACCGGGGCGAGGTTGTCGATGTGGCGGCGCTGGACCGGGCCATGGCACGTGGCAAAATTGCCTCGGCCGCGATCGACGCCGATATCTTTCGATCCGATGATGGCGTGCAGAGCGGACCATTGGTTCCTTTTATCCCGCTTGCTCGAAAGTATTCGGGTAGGTTGCTTTTGCTTCCTCATGTAGCGGCAGACACGGATCATCCTTCACGGGTAGCAGGGGCAAAGCAAGCTGTGGATCAGATCGTCACAGCGCTACGCGAGCGGCGTGCCAGCAACCTTAGGGGCGATCTGCCTGAAGACTTTTCTCCTTGTGGTTCTGCATCATGAAGCTCTCAGAGCCTAGAGATTTTCTGCGGAGCTTATTCAGTGTCGCCGTCAAGGCTGCAGACCCTGCTTTGAGCCTGGCTGCGCATCTTCCGTCACCGCCTGAAAATGGTCGGACCGTCGTTATCGGTGCCGGAAAAGGTTCTGCGCAGATGGCGCGTGCTCTTGAAGACTTATGGCCAGGTCCGCTTACGGGAACTGTCGTCACACGATATGGGTATGGATGTGCCACACGGTCGATCGACGTGCTGGAGGCATCGCATCCCGTTCCTGACGAAGCCGGTATCACGGCGGCCCAAAGGCTGCTGGACACGATCGCAGGCCTATCTGAAAATGATCTTGTGATTGCGCTGATCTGCGGTGGCGGCTCCGCACTGCTGCCAGCCGCTCCTTCTGGATTTACGCTGGAAGACGAGATTGAACTCAACAGTACACTTCTGGCATCCGGCGCTCCCATCTCCGCCATGAATGCCGTTCGAAAGCATTTCTCCCGCATCAAGGGAGGGCGTCTCGCTGCCGTCACAAAGGCGAAGGTTGTCAGTCTGGTGATCTCCGACATACCGGGCGACAATCCGGCGCTCATATCGTCCGGGCCTACAATCCCCGACAGGACGACGCGGCATGACGCTTTGCGTGTGATCAAACAGTATTCTCTGGCAATACCGGATCGAGTGCTCGATTTCATTGGCTCGTCTGATGCGGACGCCCCGCAGCCTGAGAATCCGATTTTTTCCCGCAATCATCATCAGGTCATCGCTTCGGCTCGCGTATCGCTTGAGGCCGCCGCCGCGTTGGCCCGATCATCCGGCATCGAAGCTCATATTCTGTCTGACGCCATCGAAGGCGAGGCGCGCGACGTCGCGGCAGTACATGGTGCAATTGCGGCTGAGATTGCCCGGCGAAACCAGCCGTTTGTCTCAGCCTGCGTTCTTCTTTCCGGTGGAGAAACGACGGTCACTGTCAGAAGCAAGGGCGGTCGTGGCGGGCGAAACGGCGAGTTCGCACTTGCTCTCTCTCCGTGGATCGATGGCCTAGATGTGCATGCTTTGGTAGCGGATACGGATGGTATCGACGGATCTGAGGAGAATGCAGGGGCGTTCATCGATGGGACGACGGCGAGGCGCATTCTGGAAAATGGCATGGATGTAAGAGACATGCTCTCACGGCACGATAGCTATTCTGTTTTTTCGATGCTGAATGATCTGTTCGTGACTGGACCAACAGGGACGAACGTCAACGATTTCAGGGCAATCCTGATCCTGCCACAGCAGAGATAGGTGGCATGCCAGCAGCCCTTGCGGATCATATGCGCCACTTCAATGCCGATATCACTGAGGATCAGGTGCTTCCGCTCATAGCCGACGGACTGATCGATCGCGTGCTTGATGATTGCTGTCCGCTGTTCCCCGGCTATTATCTCTATTACCCGAGCCGCAGGCAGCATTCCTCCGCGCCTCCGGGTTTTCCATGCTGATCCAAGCTCTACGCTTCCGGGGCTAAAGCAATCGTGACGCGCGTCCGCTGCGCCGCTTGGCATTGTTGTAATAGTCGGATGCCTGCTGCACGGAGCGATGGCGTGATTGTTCCATCGCTTCCGGGAGCGGAATGCCACGATTGGCCGCTTCGGTGAGATAGCCGGAGCGCAGCCCGTGCGCCGAAAACGCCTTCGGATCGAGACCGGCGCTCGCGGCCCGTGCTTTGACGATTGCATTGACCGTTTGGGCATCGATTGCCTGGCGTCCGACATTGTTCCATCGATCGACGGCGCGAAACAGACTGCCGCTTTCGATCTTCGCCGCTGCAATCCATGCATGGAGCGCGTCGACGGGGCGACCGGTCAGATAGACGACCTCGTCTTGCTCGGCACTGGCCGTCTTGGTGCGCCCGAGGCGGATCGACAAAGAGGGGAGGGGGCTGCCATCCTTGTCGATTACGGGCTCTTCCAGGGTGAACTGTTCCAGTGCGAGGCGTGCGACCTCGCTGCGCCTGCGGCCGCCAGAGGCAAAAGCGACCATCAGGATGGCCCGATCGCGCAGCGTGCGCAAATCGTCGCCAACACAGGTTTCCAGAAGTTTCGTCATGATGTCGCCGGTAATCGCCTGCGCACTCTTGCGGCTGCGCGGACGATTGGTGGCGCGCACGGCAAGACGCAGAGCGGATTTGACGGACGGTGCCGAAAACGATCCTTCCAGCCCGCGCCAGCGGGTCAATGTCGACCAGTTGGACAGACGCCGCCGCACGGTTGCTGGCGCATGCGGTCCGGATGCGCGCAAAAAACCTTGGCTGCGTAATTCCGCTTCCACGCCGGCTGGCATGCCGTGATCGGGATCGATCTCGCGTTGCTGGTGTCGCCACAGATGATGGGCGATGAATTTCAGCAACAGGGCTTCGGGTGTCGGGAAGGGCAGGGGGCTACCGGTGGCAGCCAGCGACCAGGCTTCGAGATAGGCCAGATCCGAGGTTAGCGCACGCAGCGTATTCTCGCCCATGCCTTCCTTGACCAGATGGCGGAGCGTCTCGACGTCCTGATCGGTCAAAATCTCCGCCAGCATGTCGCGCCGGTTCATCGGCAGCACGGCGGCAATCGTATCGAGCTGTAGCGCACGGCACTCACTGGCGGGATCGGGCAATTGGGCCAAAGACAGCCTCCGTGATCGGTCAAGAGGCGCTGCTTTCGCGCGCCTTTGCCCGACTTTTACCGATTTGCGGCTTCAAATCAATCACCATCGATACTGTATAATTATCGATGGTGATAAACACAGAAAAACACCGTCGATGTAACGAAAGCTAAGCGCCATTTAGGTTGATAAAACGATGTTAAGCCATTGTTTTTATATGCTCTAAAAATCGCGATAAGCGAGAATCTGCTCGGCAATTCGAAGGCACGGGCGCCGGGATGGCATGTCTGATTGCTCTCCAAAGAGATTACCACGCTGCGCATTGCTGGAAATCGCGCTGTTGGCTTGTGAACAGATAATCACAACCCCATTCTGAGACACCAGTATATGGGTTCCTTTTTCGAAAAGGATGTTAGTTAACGTGAGCAAGTCTTGTGCAACCACAGATTTCGGTTAGCTTGAGTCGGTGGGGAATCTTTTCGGAATACGATGCCATTGGACGAATATCCAAAACTCAAGACATCTGTACCAGGCCAATATCTTGGCTATGGCCTTCAACCGGTGCGGCTTTGCTACCATCTGATGAGTGTCGCAAATGGTTGTCGGGTCTCGCTGGAACTATTTGATGATATCGCGATCCACGATGCGTCCGGCGGGGTGGGCTTCGAGCAATCAAAAAGCTCGCTGACTGGTAATCCAGCGTCAGATCGCTCGGCGGAATTGTGGAAGACCCTTTCGAATTGGGCTTCACTGCCTACATCACTCTTTAATTCTGCAACAGTGTTTCGATTTTACGTCACACCCGTCAAAGTTGGCAATCTCGTGCGTGATTTACATGACGCCAACGATGAGACCAAAGCAGCCCTGCTACTAAAGAAATTCAAAACGAAGACCTTTAGAGGTAAAAAGGGCGTTGGCGTGGAGCCGTTAATCAACAAATTTCTCGACGCAGGCGATGACATTTGTCTGAAAGTGATTAGACAATTTGAATTGCAAACCGAAGAAGACCCAGTCGACCCAATCCGGGGAAAGCTGCTTGCAACACTTCCCGAAGAAAGCCTTGATCAGTTCTGTGCCGCCGCAATCGGAATGGCCAAGACCGAAGTCGACAGCCTAATTCGTAAAAAGAAAATACCGATTCTAGATTCAGGAGCGTTTCGGCAGAAGCTAAGAGCCTTTATAAGAAAACATGACTTTTCAAAGCTTCTTGCCTCGACTACGGGTGTACCCGGACCTAATCAAATCGCTGATGTTCTGAGCAGACAGCCAACATTCGTGCGCCAGCTTGCCGCTATCGAGGTGTCGGAGACCCTCATGACAACGGCGGTGAGTGATTTTCTACGAACGATAGCTGACAAAGTCACATGGGCCGATAACGGGAGTATAGTCGACAGTAGCCTAGAAGAGCTCGACCAGTCACTAATTCGCCATCATACTTTGACTTCTGATGAGCTTGCGGACACCCATGGACATCTAGTTCCCACGCATAGGGGACGACAACTTTACCGCAGGTGCGCAGAATTACAGATGCCATTGGAAGGCCAAACCCTTCCCAGCTACTTCGTCGCTGGAGAATACAACTGTCTCGCAGACGAGCGCAAGGTAGGTTGGCACCCGGACCATCTTTCTTTGTTTCCGAAGGCAACGTCATGACGACGAAAACCCTTTCAACGGTAGCATTGGTACAGAATCCTGCTTTGGGAGCGCTGCTTCTGTGGCGGTTTGGCAAATCCTATCAAGAGGAGCAACTGGGTACAGCTGCTCAGTTACATTCATTCTTTGTGGTGCTCCCACTCCTTTATCATGCGCCTACACTTGATCGCATCAAATCTACAAACAACTCGTCTGGTCTTTCACAATTTACGAAAAAGCTCGGCGAAGAACGAGAACTGCTGATCTCAATACAGGAACGCGCACTGAAGATGAGGGAACTGACATTGTCCGCTGTAGGAGCGGCGATTTCCAGCGGACTCATGCATATCTCTTACGATACGGGTAGGCTTCGGAGTAATGAGGTGCGTCCTCCACAACCGCCTGTAAGGTTAAAGTATCATATTGCGGGAGCAGAAAAACTGGGTCACTGGTTGGCTAGGCTTACCCTTGAACAGGCATTTACACTATTGTGGGTGGAACCTTAGATGCATTTTCAGATTTTGAGTTTGATTCTCTGGCCCAAGGCCAATCATCCACCGCGTGTGTTAAATTTCGTGCCCGGCATGGTGAATGTCATCACGGGCGCATCGAAAACGGGTAAATCAGCGGTCATTCCAATCATTGACTATTGCTTGGCATCGGGGAAATGCAGCATTCCGGTTGGAACAATACGAAATACCTGCGATTGGTTTGGTATTGTTGTGGATACTCTCGAAGGCAAAAAGCTTTTGGCAAGAAGGGAGCCCGGTGATGCTAGGCAGACGGGGGATATGTATCTCCTTGAGGGCGATGAAATCGACATTCCGGACAGGATCACAGAAAAGAACACGACTACGGATATAGTGAAGCGGAAGCTAGGAGAATTGTCTGGTCTTTCTCGGCTCCGTCTCAATCCAGATGCAGATGTTGCCTATCAAAGTCGTGTAAGTTTTCGCGACCTGATGGCTTTTAACTTTCAGCCTCAATATATCGTCGCGAATCCCCTGGCTCTATATTTCGGAGCCGACACGACCGAACATCGCGAAAAACTAAAGGCAATATTTCCTTACGTGCTTGGCGCGTTGACGCCAGAATTGGTCGCTGCTCGTTGGGAGATCGATCGTTTACAGCGTCTTCTTCGGCAAGCAGAGTCCGCTTTGTCTACGGTTAAGAAGGCAGTCCGGGCTTGGCAGGCAGAAACCAACGGTTGGCTTAGGCAAGCATTGGAACTAGGCCTTCTACCCCAGGGAACGTCGATGCCCGAAGACGATCCCAACCATACGATTGATCTCCTCCGTTTGGCGACACGCGCTGACACACGAACATCATTCGCGACTGTTGACTCGATAGAGCCCTCGCTACGCCAACTCGAACTTTTACAAAATCGAGAATCGGAAACTGCTGCCAGACTTTCCATTCTCCGGCAACACCTTGGAGAGGTGGAACGCCTTGTTGAAAGTAGCAGAAAGTACGGTGGGGCCATTCGAATCCAGAAGGACCGGCTGGATATCGCGGATTGGCTTAAGACCAGGACAGAACCCGTTAATGATCCCCTAGCGGTACTTGCGGAAGGCCGTGAGAAAATCGACGCGCTCGTGCAGGCTCTTGCAGGGATCGAAATCCAGTTGCGCACGCAACCGAGCTTATCTGATACTTTCGACAAAGAACGCCTACGGATCAGATCGGACTTGGATATTGCGACGAAAGAGTTGGCTGCTGTTCGCCAAGAGATCAATATCCTTGAACGGCGATCTGACGAGGTGAAGGAAGCAACCTACCGACGCGATAGAGTAGAGCGTTTCCTTGGCCGGCTGGAACAAGCTCTCGAAACGTTTGAGCGCGCCGACGATAGTGGCGCGCAAGCTGATGAGGTTGGTCGCCTATATGGGCTAATCGATGAACAAAAGGCTATTTATTCAGAGCAACAGGTGCGTCGACGAACTGAAAATGCTCTTCTTTACGTTGCAAAAATCGCGGCCTCCATCCTCCCCAAATTGGATGGGGAATGGCCAAACGCACCGATTGAGGTTCTGATTGATGACCTGACGGTGCGTGTTGTTCATCCCGATCGCAAGGACTACTTATGGGAAATAGGTAGCGGGGCGAACTGGCTCGCCTATCATGTCGCGGTAACTTTGTCACTCCAGCGTTTCTTCAGAGAGCTTCCGGATCATTGCGTTCCGGGTTTCCTTATCTATGACCAGCCAAGCCAGGTTTACTTCCCGTCGGGATTTGACAGACCCGGTCGGGATGCGCCAGGGCGAACGCGAAATCAGGACATTGCCGCCGTACGGGGAGTATTTTCAGCCATTGCAGACGAGATCGTTCTTGCGAAAGGCCAGTTGCAGGCGATTGTGCTCGACCACGCCGGTGCTGACGTTTGGGGAGAACTTTCTGGCGTTGTACCTATTGCTGAATGGCGGGATGGTGACGCACTGGTTCCGGATTTATGGCTCGCGCCTGCAAGTTAAGCGTAGTTCAATGTTGAAAGTATGCTCTTCGGTCAGTTGTGTTCATGAACCGACACGTCTCTGCTTGTTGTATTAATCACGATCCAGTAGCGGAACGGCCTATGCCAGTGAACTTTGATCTGGCGCGCGCGGTCCTGCGCGGTGAACCCTCGCAATCATTTGGTCTGAGCAAAGCAGACTTCCAACGAAGGGATGGCTAAGCAGTAGCCTGCCGAGAACTTGAGACCTATGACCGACCGAGCTGGATTGGGACCTAGTAAAAAGATAAAACCATACTCGAAACAAGCATTGGTGAAAAAATGCCGGAAATGACCCGACAGCAGGTGATTGAAGCCATCAGCGATGGCCGAATCGCAGCGGTAACGATCGATACAACCGTCTTCGACAGCAAGCAGAGGGATTTCCGCCGCACCGATTTCCGGTCGATCTCACAGATCAGAACCCGGCACACACCTATCCTGATCACGGATGTGATTGCCAGCGAGATGATGGCTCATTTGGAAGTTGAGGCTGCGGACACGCAGCGGGCACTGAAGACGGCTCTCCGAAGCAACAATCTCCGGTGGTTTCGACAGAGTCCGGCAGGCGAGCACACAGCTTTGTTTATAGACAAAGATCCCGCGGAATTCGCAAGATCAGAGTTTGACGATTTCGTCAAAGTTGTAGGCGCTGAGGTAATTAAGGTCGCCGATACACCGGACGGCCTAGCTGAGCTGTTCCGCCGATACTTTGCTGTGCAGACGCCTTTCGGGAAAAAGGAAACTCGCAAGCAAGAATTCCCTGATGCCGCTGCACTGTTGTGCCTAGAAGAGTACGCGAAGGCGAAGGGCAAGCTCGTCATCTGTGTTGCCCAAGACAGTGCGTGGAAGGACTTCGCCGCGAAGTCAGAGCACTTGGTTACGGTCTTTCCGCTGACTGAGGCACTCGGGATTTACAGCGAGGCATTCGAGGACGCAGATCTCGCCGACAAGATCGTCGAGCTTTGGCTCGATGGAGATGAGAAGCACTTCGAAGGCGCGGTTCGCGACGCAATCGTCGAACGGCTCACATATATCGACTACGATGTTGATGCCAACTGCTCAGTCGAGTTTGAAGCGGAGCCTATGGATGCTAAGCTCAAAGAAATCCTGATGGGCACGCTCGCCAAGCCGGTAGTACTGGCAGCCGATGACAACACAGTCACATTCTCAGTCGAGGTCGACATCCAGGCAGATTTCGAGGCTAACTTCAGCTTTTCGGTCTGGGACAGCCTTGACCGAGAAAGCGTCAGCATGGGCAGCGAGTATGTGGCGACCACTACGGACGTACCTGTTCATCTCACGATTGTCGCGGATCGGGACGTTACTAACGGCATTGTGCTCCACGAGATTGAGGTCAGTCAGAAAACTTTCACCGTAGATTTCGGCTACGTCGATGCGTTCCCGGTTGAAGAGCCCGACTACGACTAAAGTCCGCGCCATGGGAGAAAGATGGCGTTGCTGAGTGCTGCTGGCGGTATCGGGCAGCATTTGGAGCCAAAACGGATGGTATAAGTCGCGAATCTGACCGTTAACTCCGGCTCCTAATGAAAGCGTAAGGCCCCATACTGAGCGTCACATCTGGACGAACATGAATTCTTGACTGGCAATCAAAGCAGCGAGGCGCTTCTCAATGGTCAGTGGTGCACCGGTTCGGCATTCATGCAATGGAAGAAAACCTCGCTTCGAAGCCGTCTTTCTTGCCAGATGCCGGGGAGGAAAACTCCAACCGACCGCCTGCTCCAGTAGCAATTGTTTTGGCAATGGCAAGACCAAGTCCTGCACCGCGCACAAGAGCCTGACCGCGCTCGAACGGCTCACTCAGCCGAGCAAGCGTTTCGGGCGGCACGACTGGGCCGCCATTAACAACACGCAGTTCCCCGTCGCTTTTAAGACTTACGAGAACAGGCATGTCCTGTGCACCGTGTTTGAGTGCGTTTTCGATCAGGTTGCGCGCTAGTATGGCAAACGCATCCGCATCAATGCTCTTAAGCACGGGGCAATCAGGGAGAGTCAACTCAATGCGACCGACAGCATCGGTAGATCCGTTGAACTCGCCTACAACTAATCGAAGGATTGCAGCAATATTTACTGGCTTTTCGGCAAGGAGCCGTCCGCCCTCGGCTCTTGCCAACTGCATCAGTTTTTCTGTCAAGCGGGCGAGGCGGCGCAGCGCCGTTTCCATGTCCTGCGCACGTTCGCGCGTGGTAGCATCGGGCGCCTCGACGATCAGTCTTTGCGACTGTGCGAGCGCCGCTGCCACCGGGGTGCGCAATTCGTGGGCTGATTTGGCTGCAAGACTGCGTTCGGCTTCCAGGGTCAGTTTCAAACGATCCAACAACCGATTTACCGCTATGGCAACAGTGTCAATTTCGGAGGGAAGCCCATTTACGGCGACCGGATCAAGATCTCCACTGCCACGCGCCTCAATCTGATTGCGAAAACTGCGAACCGGTGCCATGGAAAGACGTACGATGAACCAGACACCGATCAAGCCGAGGAGGACGGCCAGGGAGAGAGGTACAGCAAGCGTGTATAATATGTGTTTAGCCGTATCGCGCCGGTGGGAGAGGGGTTCAGCGACAGTAATTGTGAGACTACCCTGCATTGCGGCGTCAGAGTAGAGCCTGTGGGTTGGTGTGCTGCTGAAACCCATTCTTGAATAGGGCGGAAAAATGGTGACATCCGCACTATGGGAACGCATCTGCACGGTTCCGGCTGCGTCACGCACCACATAGGTGAAATATTCGTCGTGCTGGCGCAGGGTCGCCACCCTCTGCTCGGTGTCGTCGGCATCGCGTCCCAATATCTCAAGCGCTGCGACTGGCAGAATACGTTGCGCCGTTTCTTCGAGGGCGCTGTCAAAGGCCTTATTCAGTTCCTGGCGCAGAAGGTGTGCTGTCACAATCGTTGTAACAACCCACAACAGGGCCGCGCCGAGCCCGAGCCAGAGCGAAAGTCTCCATTGCAGGCTCTTCGGTTGCATCATTTTGCGTTTCCAAGCCGGTATCCGATGCCGCGAACCGTCTCGATGATCGCATGTCCAAGCTTTTTGCGGAGACGGCTGACATGGACCTCAATTGTATTGCTCTCGACTTCTGAGCCAAAGGCATAGAGCCGATCCTCGAGTTGCGACTTGGTCAATGCAATACCAGGTCGCTGCAGGAAGTTTTCTAGCAGTGCCCATTCGCGACCGGTCAGTTCAACGGGGCGCCCGTCCTGCCTCACGGTCTTGGCGGCCAGATCGATTTGGAGGTCGCCTATTTTGATCAATGGGTTGGGATTGCCGCTGTAACGTCGCGCAACGGCATTCAGTCGTGACGACAGTTCCGCCAGATCGAACGGTTTGATCATGTAATCGTCTGCCCCGGCATCGAGTCCTTCGATCCGGTCGGAAATCTGGTCCAGTGCCGTGAGGATAATGACAGGCGTGACACTGCCTTTGGCGCGAAGATTGCGTAAAAAATTGACACCCAGCCCGTCGGGAAGCATCAGGTCCAACAGCATTAGGTCGTAGACTGCAGAGTTGACATGCTCTGTTGCGTCGTCGAGCCGAGTCACCCAATCCACGGAATGGTTGACGGCGATATGGTCGCGAACGGCCTTGCCCAGGATTGTATCGTCTTCGATCAACAGAACCCGCATACAACAGCACCCTTTATTCAATAAGAAGCGGCCCCGTGTCGACCCGATTCAGTCAGATGTGAACATATTCTAACTGAAGCTGTAACCTGTCATTCCTCTGACGTCATATCCTTGCCAGCTTCAGCTGTTCGTCAGAAATGGCTGGCATTATTCTCTTCAAAGCGCATTGATCAGGAACAATGATATGATGGTAAATTACCTTGCTGCAATCTCCCTTTTATTGATTACAGCAGGAAGCGGCGTGGCGCGAGCCGATGATGACTGCCATGTGTCGATGGACAAGTGGCAATCCAGGGACGCGGTTCAGGCCATGGCTACTTCTCGCGGCTGGACCGTAGCGCGGATCAAAATCGACGACGGCTGTTATGAAGTCCGCGGCTCCGACAAAACCGGAATTGCTTTCAGGGCCAAAGTTGATCCGGCGACGCTTGCTATAGTCAAGATAAAACACAAGGTCGGCGAATCCGACCACGACGATGATCGCCGTCGCAAATCAAGAGATAACTAGGGATAGGTGTCAAGCGCTGCGTCGGCATGCTTTCCAGCCGCTTGCTCGAGAAAACTCCCTGCCAAATAAGCACCCGGCGCTCCGCTAATAGAGCGCCTTCAGTCAAGGAAAGACTTGTCATGCCTCGCAGTCCTGATCGTTATTCAAAAAGCATGGTTGTGATTCACTGGTTCACCGCAGCGTTGATCCTCGGTGCATGGTTGACGTCGGTGGGTGGACGCCGTATGGCGGAAAATCCGCCTATGTTGCATTTTTCTCTAGGGCTTGCCGTGCTCGTGCTTGTTGTCCCACGCATTCTCTTGCGTCTTTCTGGCGCTGCGCCGTCAGCATCTCCGATGCAAGGGATGCTTGCGCTTGCGGCCAAGGCAGGTCATGCAATCCTCTATCTGTTTCTGCTCGCCTTGCCGCTCAGCGGCTGGTATGCCGCCTCGCGGATTGGCGTTCCCATATCATTCTTCGGCCTTTCCGTTCCAGCCATTACGGCCCCAGTGCAAGGTTCCCCCGGATTGATCGCCGACTTCCACGAGAATGCCGGCACCATCATTCTTTATCTGGCCGGTCTTCATGCGCTGATGGCGATATGGCACCAGTTCGTTTTGCGCGACGGCACGCTCAAGCGCATGTCGCTGCATTGATAACAGCCCGCATCGTCGGTTCTTAAAACGGTGGACCTGCTGGCAGGTCCACCGTTTTCGTTATGTCTTTCCTGACAAAGCGCTGAAGCAGAAATTACATCAGTGTCAGGCGGCGTTCAGCTCATCTTGCGAGAGTGGCTGGCATGAACACGGATCCGGTTCAGGTCCGTGCGCCCGTTTCTTTGAAAGAGGTAGTCTGTCATGAAAGTACTTCTCGCAGTATTGTCAATGACCACGGCACTTACGCTTCCGGGTATCGCCATGGCGCGACCCGTAACTCTGACCACGACGCTGAACAGCTATGGCGGGGACGGCGCTTATCTTGCCTATTACGTCACCGATGCTCAGGGCAAATATGCTGGTAGTCTTTGGATGGCTGGTGGCAAATCCAAGTATTACGAACACCTGTCTGGGTGGTATCGCGCAACGGGTGGCAACACGAGCGAAATCAATGGTATCACTGGCGCGAGCGTCGGGACGGGCAAGACGCTTAAAATCACAGTTGATCTGGCCGATGCGTTTTTTGATGCGGGCTACACATTGCACGTCGACGCTGCGGTGGAAGACATGCGCGACAGTCCCAATGAGGTGGTTATACCGCTGACATCCGGCGGTGTGAAAGCTCCAGTCAAAGGACGCCGTTACATCGCAACAGCCGATTATTCACTATAAACGGTGATTGCTATGTTCCGCGTTATCCATCGTTGGCCGGGACTTCTTGCCGCGTTGCTCCTGATTGTGCTCAGTATCAGCGGTGCAGCACTGTCGATTTTTCCCGCTGTCGAAAGTATTTCGTCTCCACAGGCTGATGTGACACTTACGATCGCCGATCTGGCGGCGCGTGTTCAAGCGGTCTATCCGCAGGTGGAGCAAATCCGGCGGGCGCCGTCTGGCCGGATGACGGCCTATTGGTTCGATAATGGTGCGCCTCAGGCGGCGGTCATCGATCCCGCCACCGGTCAGGCTATCGCTTCTGCCGATCCGAATCCAGTCGAACGCTGGCTGACACGTCTGCATCGTTCGCTCTTTCTTGATGATAGCGGTCGCATGGTCATGGCTGCGGGCGCTGCCGCCATGCTGGTGCTGAGCCTGTCCGGGGTGGCGCTTGTCGCACGTCGGGCCGGGGGGTGGCAGCACTGGTTCTCGCGCCTGCGTGGCCCGCTCTCCGGGCGTCTGCATGTCGAGGTCGCCCGACTGGCCGTCGCAGGCCTGCTGCTTTCCTCGGCCACGGCTTTGTGGATGATGGCCTCCACCTTCGATCTGTTGCCTGATAGTGCGGTTTCGCCGGTCATGCAGACTGAGGCAAGCGGCCAGACTGGAGCGCTTCCGGCGACGATGGCACCGCTGCGGCAGATACCGGTTGCGGAAATGCGCAGCCTGTCATTCGCCGATCCATCCAACCCGATGGAGATTCTCACCCTTAAGACCGATCGGGGCACCGGCTATATCGATCAGGGCACGGGCGCTCTTCTCGGCTGGAGCGGCCTGACCGGATGGCAACGTCTGTCGGAAACCATTTATATGCTCCATACGGGAAGGGGGGCTTCTGTTCTGGCGCTGATCCTTGGCCTGGCGGCTCTTGGTGTACCAGTCATGGCGGGCACGGGCGTTGTTCTCTGGTTCGACGGGCGTCGCGGACGGCCGCGCATTCGCGAAAATGTTGCCGCGGGACGGGCGGAGACGATCATTCTCGTCGGCAGTGAAGGCGGTAGCACATGGGGCTTTGCCGCTACGCTCCATGCGGCGCTGTCCGACGCCGGTCAGGCCGTCCATGCCGCGCCGATGTCGGCTTTCGACCCGGCCCGTTACGGGCAGGCGCGGCGCATCCTCATCCTGGCCGCGACTTATGGCGACGGCGATGCACCCGCTTCGGCCAAGGGGTTTCTCGAAGGACTGTTATCTCAGGCAGCGGATTCGGCAATTCCGCTGGTTGTGCTCGGTTTTGGCGATAGTAGCTTTCCAGCCTATTGTGGATTCGCGCGAGCGGTGACGGATACGGCGCATGCCGTCGGATGGAGAATGCTCATACCCTTTGACACGGTGGACCGTCAGTCGCCGCAGGCTTTTGCCCGATGGGGACGGACACTGGGTGCTGCTTTGGGCATAAATCTTGAACTCACGCATCAGGTCGTTAACCCCCCCGCCGTCCCGCTCACGCTTGTGTCGCGCCGTGATTATGGCGCGGCAGTACAGGCACCTGCAGCAATCTTGCGCTTTGCCTTGCCAAAGCTTTCCTTCTGGCGGCAAGTGCTTGGCCACGGACTCGGGCGCTTTGTGGCCGGCGATCTCATCGCCATCGTTCCTTCGGGATCGACCGTGCCCCGATTCTACTCGCTGGCTACTGGACGCAACGACGGCTTTGTCGAGATCGTCGTGAGAAAACATCCGGGTGGGCTATGCTCCTGCCAGCTCCTGGAACTGGAACCCGGGGATACGATCAGCGCTTTCCTGCGTCGCAATCCCGGTTTCCATGCGGACGATCGGACACATACGCCCCTGATTTTGATCGGCGCCGGAACAGGAATCGCACCTTTGGCGGGTTTTATCCGTGCCAATACGCGGCATCGCCTGATCCATTTGTTCTTTGGAATGCGCCAGACGAATAGCGATTTTTTCTTTGGCGACGAACTCCATGAATGGAAGCAGAAGGGGCAAGTTGCGCACATTAGCTCCTGTTGTTCACGCGGGAAAATGCCGCGCTATGTGCAGCATGCTCTTCGGGAAGAAGCGGATGACGTCACTCGGCTGATTCAGGAGGGGGCGCGGATCATGGTATGTGGCGGACGCGATATGGCCAACGGAGTCTCGTTGGTTCTTGCCGATATTCTGGGTTCCACGGGGCTGACATTGGCCAAACTCAGGGCGGAGGGACGTTATGTCGAAGACGTCTACTGAGAAGCAACGTCACGCTTTGAGCGGGCCTACCATGGGTACACGTTGGTCAGCGTTGTTTTACCAAGCAGCGGAGTTCGATCCACAATCCGTTCGGGCCGCACTTCAGGCGGCAGTGGACGCGGTGGACATGCAGATGTCAACATGGAAGCCGGATAGTAATCTAATGCAGGTGAACGCCGCGCCGGTGGGACACTGGATAAAGGTGCCGCAGCAACTGCTGGACGTTTTGCGCCTTGCGCTCGACATTAGCCGTGCATCGGGCGGCGCGTTTGATATCGGCATGGGGGATGCCGTAAGCGCCTGGGGTTTCGGGGCGTCAGAGGCGGTCCCTGAGCAGATGCGAGCAGCGCTCGAGCGCGAGCGCCGACCAGCCCATGACGTTCTGGAACTGGACGTCAAGCTGGGAATGGTGCGAAAGTCGGCTCCCATCACGCTTGATCTCAATGGAATTGCCAAGGGATATGGCGTGGATCGTCTGGCGGAGACATTACTGTCTTTCGGGATTTCGTCCAGCCTCGTCGGAATCGATGGGGAGATGCGGGCGCTCGGGTTGCGGCCAGATGGGAGTCCTTGGTCGATTGCAGTTGAGGCTCCTGACTATGATCGTCGCGCAGCCCACTCGGTTTTGGCTCTTCAGGATGCGTCGGTCGCCACGTCGGGCGATTATCGGCATTGGATTAATGTCAACGATTACCGCCTGTCGCACACCATGCACCCGCTTCGCGGTGCTCCCGTGATGGAGCCTCCGGCGTCAGTCACAATCGTGACACGTACCTGTGCCGAAGCGGATGCATGGGCAACAGCGCTAATGGTGCTAGGTTCGAAGACCGGCGCGGTACTGGCAAGCCGGTTAAGCTTCAATGTTCTGTTCTTATTGCGTGCTGCAGGAACGACAATTGGGTGCGAAGCTGTAGGTGACTTATTCACCAGTTCAAATTCTGGTGTACCACGACGCCCTTTAGCCGATCTTGGGGGAGATTCTCAACGCCCGAAGCGCATTGAGGATGACAGCGACGTCAATCAGCTCCTGGAGCAATGCACCCTGAACAGGTTTTAGATAACCGAACGCGGCTGCGATCATGGCGATTACAGAAAGACCAATCCCAACCACTACACTTTCGACAGCAATGCGCCTTGACCGCTTGGCAATTTCAATCCCGGCGCGGAGTCTATCTATTCTATCTACGAGGAGAACGACATCGGCCGCTTCTGCCGAGGCTGCCGCTCCCCTCGCACCCATGGCAACGCCAACATCAGCCGCTGCAAGTGCGGGCGCGTCGTTGACGCCGTCTCCGACCATCATCACGGGGCCGTTCTTACGCTCGCTGAGCACGGTCAGCACCTTTTGATCGGGCGAAAGCTTCGAGTAGACGGCATCGAGCCCCAAACCCTTGGCGATGCGTTTGGCCACCGCATCACGATCACCTGTCGCCAGCACTATTCGCTTTACGCCGTCCTTGCGCAATCCCCGTAACGTATCGACAACTTCGCCGCGCAAGGGATCGGCCATGATGATATAGCCCGCAATCCTGGCGTCTATTGCGACTGCAACCAGGGCCGCTCCAGCTTCTCTATGGGGGATTTCACTCAGTTTTGCATTGACCTGTCTCTCAACGAAGCTATGTCCACCGACAACGACGCTTTTGCGATCGACCCAGCCCGCCACGCCATCTCCGGCCAGTTCGCTTACATCGGTCGGCAATACAAGATCTATACCGCGCCGCTGAGCGGCCAGTACAAGAGCCTGCGCCATCGGATGTTTGGACACTTGGTCAAGGGAGGCGGCGAAACGCAGTAGATCATTTTCGCTCAATCCTGGCTGCGCATTGATTGAAGTAATTTGTGGGCGGCCATCTGTCAGTGTTCCAGTCTTGTCCAGTACCAGCGTATTGATACGGGCCATGTTCTCTAATGGACGAGCACCCTTTACCAGCACGCCGAAATGAGCGGCGCGCGATAGTCCCGCAACAAGAGCGACTGGCACCGCCAAGATGAGAGGACATGGTGTCGCCACGACGAGAACGGCGACCGACCTAATCGGGTCTCCCGTGAAAAACCACGCGCCGAAGGCGATTAAGACGGTCACTATCAGAAAGCCGATAGACCATTGGTCTGCTAGCCTAGACATCGGGGCTTTCGAATGCTGGGCCTCTTCCACGAGCCGAACAATGCCAGCGTAGGTGCTATCTTTTGCTTCGTGTCTGGCAACAATATCGAAGGCATCGCCAGCATTTACTGATCCGCTCAAAGCATCGGCTCCGGATGTAAGCGAAATCGGAAGTGACTCTCCCGTCAAAGCAGACATGTTTACGAAAGCTTTTACGGAAGTGATACTTCCGTCGACGGGGATGACGTCTCCCTGACGGATCAGAAGGCGGTCACCCGGACGAATAGTTTCGACGGCAATCTCTTCGAGATGGTCATCGACATATCGCATTGTTGTTCGCGGTGCGCGGGACAGCAAAGCATGCATCTCACGGCGTGCTCGTCCCTCGGCAAAGCTTTCAAGAAAGGCTCCCCCAGTATACATGAGAGCGACAATCGAAGCCGCCAGCATTTCCCCAAATGCCAGCGCGGCCGTCATCGACATCGCCGCGACGATATCCAGCCCAAACTCCTTTCGCCATAAACTCCGGAGAATCTCGACGAGCAAAGATCCCAGCACAGGCAAAGTGGCAATGGCCCAGATTATCCGTGCTCCCGAGAAGTAGCCGGAAAAGTGCAAGCCGAGCCCCATCACAAGTCCGCACAAGGCAAAAATCAGCAGGATTGTTTTTGATCGATCTTCAACCGAGAACCGCATCTTCATAGTCTCCCCCGACCTATAGAATGAGCAAATTATAGAGCCCTGCCTCTGACCGACTACAGTAATTCTTCTTTACATATGTATTCCCTATAAACTCAGATCGACGGTCAGACCGCTGTGCCGACTAGGGCCCCAATACCAGCCGTGATTGCCATGGCCAATGCGCCCCAAAAAGTGACGCGAACGGTTGCCTTAAGCATATTAGCTCCTCCCGCCTTGGCGCCGATTGCGCCTAGTAAAGCTAGAAACAGCAAGGAAGAGATAGCAACCGCATAAAGCAAGATCGAGGGAGGCGCGATGAACGCCATCAGCAAGGGTAGGGCGGCCCCAATCGAGAACGTGGCCGCTGAGGTCAGTGCTGCTTGCACAGGCCGTGCTTCCATGTGTTCGACAATTCCCAGTTCGTCACGGGCATGTGCCTCCAGAGCATCGCGTGAGGTCAGCTGTATTGCCACCTCCCGCGCCAATTCCGAAGTTAGGCCGCGATCAATATAGGCTTGCATCAATTCATCGAGCTCTGCTTCGGGCTGAGATTCGAGTTCCCTGCGCTCTCTGGCAAGATCTGCCAACTCCGTATCGGATTGAGAGCTGACGGAAACATACTCACCCGCCGCCATGGACATCGCGCCTGCGACAAGGCCCGCGATGCCAGCGACCATTATCTGTGTTGTTCCCGTTGAAGCAGATGCGACGCCCATAATGAGGCTCGCCGTTGAGACAATGCCATCATTGGCGCCGAGTACCGCTGCGCGAAGCCATCCGATCCGAGATACGAGGTGGTTTTCTGTATGCAATCGGCTCATTGAGCTACCTCCGGACGTTGGATTCATATCATCATACCGCTATCGAGACCCTTTGCCAGTGGACTGAAAATTTGAAGTTATAGAATTCTTCTCCGGTGATTGGGGTTTTACCTTTTTCGTTAGAGTTTATGCGCAGGTTTTGAGGATCTGCCTGTTCGAGGGAGGCTTGAAAAGTTAACATTATACATTATAGTATATTATATAATGTTAACGTCGGAGGCAACGATGCCCGTCACCAGAATATCTGAGAAGCTGTCGGTATCTTCGCAGCCAAACGCGCAAAAACTCAGTGTACTCGATCGAAGCGGCTTCAAAACGCTGATCAACAACCGTCCCGATAATGAAAGCGCAGACCAGCCTGGAAACCAGGCTGAATGCGATGCAGCCCACCAATCCGATCTCTCTTATGCGTATATTCCGGTCACAATGAATACGATCACTGAAGCTGATGTGCGTGCGTTTCAGGCGGCGGTCAGAAAATCCGATGGCCCAGTGCTTGCGCATTGCAAGACGGGTATGCGCTCGCTCAGCCTTTATCTGATCGGCGAGGTATTGGACGGACGCATGTCTGTTGAAGACGTCGTACCATTCGGACATCAGCTCGGCTTTGATACCAGTGTCGCAGTATCGTGGCTTAAACGCTTTGCTGACCATCAACCGCGGGTAAAAGGCTTTTTCGATAAGCGAACCTCCAGTGTTCAGTACGTGGTGTCCGATCCGGCAACCGGTATTTGCGCCATTGTAGATCCCGTTCTCGACTTTGATGAAAAGTCGGGGGCCACGGCGACGATCAATGCAGACGCAATTCTCGATTACGTCCGCAATAGTGGCCTGACGGTCGAATGGATTCTCGACACTCATCCACACGCCGACCACTTTTCCGCAGCTCAGTATCTCAAGGAGAAAACGGGCGCAAAGACGGCGATAGGCGAGCATGTAATCAGAGTCCAGAAGCTGTGGAAGGAGATCTACAACTGGCCCGAACTAGCTACAGATGGCTCGCAATGGGATCGGCTCTTTGCCGATGGTGAGGCGTTTAAGGTTGGTTCCATCGATGCCAGAGTTATGTTCTCGCCGGGACATACGCTCGCTTCAATCACTTACGTGGTCGGCGACGCGGCATTTGTCCACGACACAATTTTTATGCCCGACAGCGGTACGGCACGGGCCGATTTTCCCGGCGGCGATGCGCGAGCATTGTGGGGGTCAATCCAGAATATCATAGCACTTCCCGATGAGACGCGGCTATTCACCGGACATGATTACCAACCGAGCAGTCGTAAGCCGCGGTGGGAAAGTACAGTGTCTGATCAAAAGAAGCACAATCCGCACCTGGCGGGCGTATCGGAAGAAGCCTTCGTTGCCTTACGGACCAAGCGCGACAAAACGCTGCCAATGCCAAGGCTCATCTTGCATGCGTTGCAGGTGAACATAAGTGGTGGACGTCTACCTGAGCCAGAAGCCAACGGTAAGCGCTATCTGAAGTTTCCGCTGGATGCTCTGGAAGGGGCTGCATGGGAATGACCGTGAACAGCATAACGATGATGAAAGATGGACTATCTTCAGTTGAATTATCTCTGCGCGCGAACGAAGTCGCAGACCTGCTCAAGACGTTGTCCCATCCAGCGCGTCTGATGATCGTTTGTACCTTGGTGGAAGGCGAGTATTCCGTTGGTAGGATGGAAGAAAAGATCGGGGTTCATCAACCGCACCTGTCGCAGCATCTAACGGTGTTGCGCAGTTCCGGAATAGTCGAGACGCGACGGGAGGGGAAACAGATTTTTTATCGCCTCACAGAAGAAAAGGCAGCGCAACTGGTCGCCTCCCTTTACGACATCTTCTGCGTGGAGAAGGCGAAATGAGCGCTGACAGTGCGTGAGAGAGTTAGGATCCTATGGTGTTGAGTAATTCCATCCTTGCGGCGGTGGGTTCCGGAAGTGTTGTTGGCTTTATGCTGGGATTGCTTGGCGGCGGCGGCTCCATCCTCGCTACACCGTTGCTCCTTTATGTCGTCGGTGTGAGCCAGCCCCATCTCGCCATCGGTACGGGTGCACTTGCTGTTTCAGTCAACGCGTTCGCGAATTTTACGAGCCATGCTCTGAAGGGTCACGTCTGGTGGCGTTGTGGTGTTGTCTTCTCCGCACTAGGCGTTATAGGGGCAATTATCGGATCTAGTCTCGGAAAAGCTCTAGACGGTGATCGCCTCATCTTTTTGTTCGGTATCCTCATGATCGTCGTCGGTCTGTTCATGTTGAAGCCCAAAAAGAGATTGGACGTGGAGCGCCGCCCGATCGATTTAAGAATGTGTCTCGTAACGGCAGCAGTGGCTCTCGCTTCGGGTGCGGCATCAGGATTCTTCGGTATCGGCGGCGGCTTCCTGATTGTGCCCGGCTTGATGTTGGCAACAGGTATGCCGATGATCAACGCAGTCGGCACATCCCTTCTCTCCGTGGGGGCCTTCGGACTGGCCACGGCTCTGAATTATGCCAGTTCCGGTCTTGTCGACTGGTGGCTTGCTGGTGAGTTCATCGGAGGTGGTATCATAGGAGGGGTACTCGGAATGATGCTCGCCACGCGATTGAGCGCATACAAGAACATTTTAAACCGTATATTCGCTGCGATAATCTTCATGGTTGCGTCATATATCCTGTATCGCAACTCTATTGGCGTCAGATAACTAACCAATTGGCAGCCTCCCACAGCAGTGACCAAGTGAAAACTGAATGATTGCCCATCCGACAGCCCGTGCATCTCGGGCCTGTTCAATGAACGGGCAGTCTCTAAGCAGAACTTGATACAATTATCATAAAAGAAAAAAAGTTATAGTTGCCAGTGACATAAATAAAACTGTCAACCACCCCAGACTAACCATCCAAATGGGTGCTGTGAGTCGCCCCATGATACGTCTGTTGGTTGCCATTGCCAGCAGGACTATCATCAGAGGTGTAGCCAGCACACCATTGAGAAATGCCGACCAATATAAGGCGCGTATCGGGTCTATTGCGCTTAAACTGAGAATGACCCCACCAATCGTTGAAATAGCGATCGTGCCATAGAACGCCTTGGCTTCGCGAGGACGCCGAACAAGTCCTTCAGGCCATCCAAACATCTCCGCGACGGCGTAAGCAGCCGACCCCGCCAATACGGGAACAGCGAGCAACCCGGTGCCAATAATGCCGACGCCAAAGGCAACGAATGCAAACTCTCCGGCAATCGGTCTCAGCGCCTCCGCAGCCTGGGCCGAAGTTCCGATTTCGGTTATACCGTTGACATTCAGTGTGGATGCCGTTGCAATAATAATAAGCAACGCGATTACATTCGAGATCGCCATTCCGATCAAAGTATCGATCTTGATTCTATTAAGTTCCGTGTGAGCTGTTTTCGGCGATGCAATTAAACGCCCGAGATGTCGGCGATGCAACTCTTCAACTTCTTCTCCTGCCTGCCAGAAAAATAGGTAGGGACTGATCGTTGTGCCAAATAGTGCGACCAAAGCCATGGCATGCTCCTTGTCGAAAACAAGGCTGGGTATGAGTGCACCTCGCAAGGCTACGTCCCACGGTACATGCACTGTCATTACCACTGCCGCATATGTAAATAGCGAAAGGGTTAGCCACTTGAGAACTGCGGCGTAGCGCCTATAGCTCACCATGACTTCAAGCGTCACGCATAGAACTGCAAAAGCTAAAGTGTAGAGGATTTCGGGCCCGCCTGCGAAGAGCCGCACTGCAGCCCCCATTGCTGCAAGATCCACCCCTATATTGATAAAATTTGCGAGGAATAGCAATACAACCGTCCCACGCAGTAACCACGGCGAATAATGTCGGCGCAAGTTTTGCGCAATTCCTTGTCCGGTTACGACGCCGATACCAGCACTCACACCTTGCATCGCAGCCATTAAAGGATAGCTGAACAACATGGTCCATCCGAGCGAATAGCCAAACTGCGCTCCCACCTGGCTATAAGTTACGATCCCGCTCGGGTCATCATCCGCAGCACCTGTAACAAGTCCCGGACCAAGAACGCGCAGGAAAGTCTGAGGACGGTGTAGATGTCCATCGTGGCAAGGCGGCGAGTTGTGCTGTTCCATGGGCTCTCTGAGTGATGATCAGGTATTTCTGGGACATAAACTGTCGCGGTGTATTTTTAGTATATCTGCTACGTCTGGTGAGTGCTTACAAATTCTCTATTCTTTAGAAGTCACACACATCTTCTACTGAAACGCCATTTTACGCGTCTCCTGATGCGAAAATTATTTTTGTAGCCTATTTTACGATGAGGACTGACTTTTTACCCAACGTGACAATCTCATTTGCCTGGCTACCAAGAAGCAGGCGCTGCGCCCCAGAATATCCGTGAGTTGCTACAACTATAAGATCGCATCCGATCGAGTCTGCTGCTTTTAGAATAGCATCCGATGGTATTGGATTGACCAAGTGCAGAACGTTGACATCGAGATCGATTTTCCGCGCTCTGTCCTGGGCATTCTGAAGAATACTTTCCGCATGTTTTTTCCAGCTTTGATCATATCTAACTACGATGGCCTCATCATCAAACATTCCGCCAAAGATACCGGCGCTGCTGTAAGGTGCAGTCACTGTTGCTACTGTCGCATCACAATCTAACGCTTTTGCCAGAGCCAGCCCTTGCTCAACACAGCGATCAGCAAGATTGGAACCATTGGTTGCGATCAGGATATGCTTGTACATACTGAACTCCTTTTTCCCAGCAAGAAGTCGCCACCAACCACTGCCTAGGAGAGTAACCCACCTGGTATACTCATGAGCAACTGTTCAAAATCAGGGCTTCTTCCAATACTTCCGCATAAATTGTATCAAAATCTGTGATCATACAACAGATACGCCATTGTTGGTGACGGAAACCGAATCTGGCTAGGGGGCTACCGTCAGTTCGTGTCCTCTGGGAGGGCTGGCATATGGACGATAAAGGCGCGTATAGCCTATTCTTGACTGGCAATCAGTGCGTTTGATGTCCATGCGGTAGCAAACCAGACGAAAGCATGATTTCGACTGCAGATTATCTCGGACGCCCTATTACCGTTGCAAATAGAAAACGGCTCGTGCTGACCGTCAAAAATCGGTCCTTTAATGTACCGCTATAGACCGACGAAAGCACATCATGGTGCTCGTCACGCGATATGGCGATATTTAGCAGTGAACAGTTCATCACATTGTTAGGCGAAGAACCGGTATGGAGGGCGATTATCCAGAATTTGAATAAAGGAAAACACTTCACACATTACGTGGATCTAAGGAATTGATATCGTGTTCTGAGCAATTAATATTCTTTCATGACTTTAGAATGGGCGGCCTACAATGGAAAAAAATAAAGACCAAATTGGCTCTGATCGACTTGGTTCGGCTTACGCGAAACATCGCATTTTGTTGTCGGTAACACCTGCTTCGCAACCACAACTCGGCGAAACCGATCTCGATCCACGGGATTGGCTCGCTGCAATTGTTGACGGTTCAGACGACGCCATCGTTAGCAAGGATCTGAATGGCATTATTAGAAGCTGGAATAGAGGTGCCGAGCGCCTATTCGGTTATCATGCAGAGGAAGTCATTGGAAAGCCGGTCACAATCTTGATACCAGAAGATCGGCTTGACGAAGAACCAGCTATTTTAAGCGAAATTCGAAAGGGAAACCGAGTCGATCATTTCGAAACAGTTCGGAAGCGGAGAGATGGTACGCCAATCGATATTTCATTAACGATTTCACCTATTCGAAACACAAACGGCGTTATTATTGGTGCATCAAAAATTGCTCGCGACATCAGCGAGCGCTTGGAGGCTCAAAGCCAACAAAAGCTCCATATGGGCGAAATGCGTCATCGCGTGAAAAATTTGTTCGCTCTGGCAAACGGAATCGTCTCATTGAGCGCAAGATCGGCTACGCAGGTTGATGAGTTTCGCGAGGCGGTTCAGGCGAGATTGGCCGCACTTGCCAGGGCGCATGAACTGACGATGCCGACATGGGATGATGCCGATGTTACGATCTCGTCGGTCCCGTTGCAGAACTTGTTACGTACTATTCTAGAGCCTTATGGTGAAAACAATTTTCATATCACGGGCCATGATCCTGCCGTCACAGGAAAGTCGCTGACAAATCTCTCGCTGCTTTTGCATGAGCTGACAACGAATGCTGCCAAGCACGGTGCATTAGCGAGTTCTGAACGCGAGCTTTCGATAGATATTCAAGAGTCGTCTGACACTATTTTCATTTATTGGCTTGAAACAGGTAATGAGTATCATGATGACCAACCCAGCGAGGGGTTCGGTACAAGACTGGAAAGGGCACTGGTGTCGGCCTTGAACGCAGGCTTTGATCGATTGTGGGTGGAGAATGCCCTCAAAATATCAATTTCACTTCCAAAAGCGCTACCCGAATAGGGTGTGCTTCCATGGCATCCTTGGCGGACAATCAATGCAAATCAACACGTATGGCGCAACCGGCTTCCATTTCCCTCGGTCCAGATGTGAAAGGCTCGTAGTCTGTATCATCGCTTGATTTATGGATCAGCGATATCGGAAGAGTTCTGTGTCAGGAACTGTCTCGCCTGTTATGGCGGCTGTGATATTTTGAGCTGCAATCATCGCGAAGGTAATTCCGTTGCCACCGAAGCCCATAGCGGTAAAAATGCGCTCGTAACCGGGAACTCGGTCGATGATCGGCAAGCCATCTTTGGTCACACCGAATGGAGCTGACCAAACATAGTCGGGCTTATCAATCGTCACTCCGATGAGGTCTTCCAGCTTACGAATGATGATTGCCGCTTTATCTGCGAGTTTCTTCGAATCCTCATTGCTATTTTGCGCCTGTTCGTCCTCGCCACCGGCGATAATACGACCAAACTCATCGGTTCTGAGATAAAGATAGGGATCTGCAGCCTCCCAGACGAGCATATCTCGCAACCAAGGTGGCGCGTTTCGCAAAGGCTTTGAAGCCAACGCCCAGGTCGATGTGATACTGTGCGATTTCGCCTCCATTTGAGGCAGATATTCATAGCCGGTGCAAAATACTGCATGTTCAGCAACCAGAACTTCGCCTCGACGAGTTGCCAAGGCTACGCCTGAAGGCAACTCTGCCATATCCGTAATCTCGACGGGCGAAACAATCTGGGCATTGCGGGTTAGAACCGTGTGCAACAACCCTGCGGTAAGTTGCGCGGGATTGGCTGATGCAGAAATGTTCGACAAAATTGCTGCGGGGCGATTCAATCCAAAGCGCTCTAAGAGGACTTCGTGACTAAGATAACTGGCACTGATGCCAACTTTGTTGCGTGCAGCTGCCTCATTGGCAAGCGCTTTCGCTCCCATCTCATCGCCAGCCAGGTAAAGCGCTTGCTTTGCATGCATTTGGCAATTGAGCTCGAGCGCACCCGACAAATCAATCAAGTCCTGAACCGCCTGCGCTGATCTTAACCAGGCAGCATGAGCTCCGTGCTCACCAATCTTCCGGCTTAGTCGGGTCAGGGGGACGTCGATCTCATGTTGGATCATTGCTGTCGATGCTGATGTCGAGCCGCGTGCCGGAGGGCGCCGATCAACGATCAATACGCTTTTTCCCCTGCGCGTCAACGCTTCTGCCGTCAGTGCTCCGGAGATACCTGCTCCGAGACTATTACGTCAAAAGCCCTTCGAGGAAGATGGGTTTCTGCTTGAACGGTGGAATTGGGTGTTTTTATCCAGAAGGGGATGCCTGTTCGAAGGTCGTCTTTCCGAGTTTCTGCATCATGATCGGGCATGAACGATCTCCTCCAAATCTATTCTACGATAAATTTGGCAAAGACCCTCTATTATTCAAGGAATCCCGTAGTTTTGTTTCGTCCGTAAGTCCGCACATTCAGTCGTTATGCCGGACAGATATCAGACTGAATGAGGAACAATCACCCGGATGAAATGTTCGGTTTTCTTAGAAATGAGAAAGGATTGTTCAATGGACGCGCCGCAATTTGATGTCAAACGTACGTGGCCAGCCTTAAATGGTGCCGTTCTTCTGCCAATGTCGGAGGGTCCTACAGAAATCCCGCCTGCTGAGCCGGAACAGCAACCGAAACCACCACCGGAATCAATCCCCGATAGCGAACCGGCTAATCCGGATGAACCCGAGCAGATACCTCCTCTTCCGAATCCGGGGCAACCTTCACCGGAACCAAACAGTCCTGGCCAGCCAATAATGTGGGCATCTCGCGACGGTCGGGATAGGGCTGACACTTGCGAAGCATAGGCGGGGGTGCCGCAGTTTTTTAGAACGATCATTATTTCGCACCGTGTTGTTTTGCCCTTCTGGTCGCAGCGCGTAGCAATTCTTCCACATTCGCAGTGGGAGATTTATTGCAGTTTTCGTCCTCGATGGCTGCTCGGATGGCTTCGACTTCGCTTTCCGTAAGGTGTTCAATCCCGATAAGCCGTGAGCGCGCACCCTTTACAGATCTAAGTACCTCGTCCAGCTTTGCTTCTACAGCGGTGGAATCGCGATTCTGCGAGTTCTGGATCAGAAACACCATCAGGAAAGTAATGATCGTGGTGGCGGTGTTGATCACGAGTTGCCAGGTATCGGAAAAGCCAAAAAGCGGACCAGAAATGGCCCAAACGACGATGAATCCCAACGCGCAGCCAAAGGCATAGGATGTCCCTGCGATTTCAGCGATGGTTTGGGAAAGACGAGTGAAGAACTTTTCCATGACAATTCCTCTACGACTGTAAGAACGTGCCCCTATCCGCCGCCCAACGCTCAGCGTCCCGATAGAACTGACTTGTTCACCCATCGGTTCCGTTTCTGTGAATTTTCCCTGAAAAGCGAGCAATTCGCCGAGGTATTCTGGTTGGAAGTAGAAAGCCCCCTACGACGAAGACTATGAAGTGGCCGGAACATTTATCCTGTGTAATCGTTGGGAAAACAAGGTCGATAGCAATGACTGCACAACGCAAAGCTAGCGATAATGCTCGTCTTAATAAGATGCTGACGACGCCAAAAAAGGAACCGATCACCGGTTGAACGTCTCCGTGGCCTACAGGAACGCCACAGTTATGTCATCCGTCGAACGATCATACTGGCGATGCTCGTCATAACGCCATGGATTTAGCGATGAACAGTCAGACAGGTCAGAATTCGAATTCCTATCGGGATCGATCGTCGGGAATTTTGCGATACTTCCCGCGCATGATGCTCCTTGTCTTGGGTCTATTGTTAATGGTCCTGCTTATATGGGCCCTGTTGGGTGGCGGACATTTTACAACTAATCGAGAGGGAATTCCAAACTTGTCGGCTGGTGGCATTACGGAAGATTAAGGGCTCATGCGTTTTGACAACTCATCCCAACAAAAGCGGGCACTATAGGCGGTCAGCCGTGGATGCCCTAAAAGCATTAACGGAAGGAAGAACCATCATGGCTAGTCAACCCGATAAGCATGCTCCTCTCACAGAAGATGAGGATATCAAGTTTCTGGCCGAGAATTCGGACCTGTCGCCTTTGCAGGCGCGTGATTTGATTGATCGCCTTGGTCACCGGGACCGACCGAAACTTCTTGCAGAGGCGAGGAAATTCAAAGCGGAAAGCTAGAGCGGCTGATAGAAATGTCAAAGCAGCATTTCTGACTAAATCGTCGGGAACAACCAGTAGGTGGCGTGAGTTTATCTAATCAGGTTCAATTCGTCACAGGAGCGAGGCAGCTATGGCTCTGCGCGCAAACTGGAAAGGTCTGTTGAAAGTCGATCAGCTTTTGATGCCGGTCGGCCTTTATACGGCTGTATCGACATCAGAGCGGGTTTCTTTTCATCTCATCAATCGCAAGACGGGTAATCGTCTCAGTCGTGAATTTGTCGATAGCGATACGGGTAAACCTGTTCCGCGAGAGGAGCAGATGAAGGGATATGAAGTTTCGTCCGGCAAATACGTCAGTTTCAATGATGAAGAAATCCAGTCTGCAATTCCCGAAAGCAATAAAACACTCAATATCACGCATTTCGTCAAATGCAGTGAAATCGACGATGCTTATCTCGATCGACCTTATTATCTGACGCCCACAGATGATGACGAGGTGTTCTTGCTTCTCCGTGATGGAATGAAAGCTGAAAACGTGGCGGCAGTCGCTGAGGCGGTGCTCTTTCGCCGTGCGCGTAAACTTCTCATTCGTGCGGATGGCGATGGCATGATCGCATCGACGCTGAACTTTGATTACGAAGTTCGACCCGTAAAAGAGGCTTTCGAAGATCTGGAAGCATTCAAGTTCGATCAGGAAATGCTCGATCTGGCCAAACATATTATCGGCACCAAGATGGGCCGCTTCGATCCGTCAAGTTTTGACGACCGCTATGATGCAGCACTAGCCGACTTGATTAAGGCAAAGATTGAAGGAAAACCTCTCAGAAAGCCTGAAGCTCCCAAGTCGGCCGACGTGATTGATTTGAAGGAAGCCTTACGCAAGAGCGCAGCCTTGAGCTCTCCAAAAAAGCAACCGGCTAAATCCGGAACAACCAAAGCGAAGCCCCGAAAGGCTGGATAATGGGACAGCCGCTCGAAACCTATCATAAGAAACGTGACTTCAACCTGACGAAGGAGCCCCACGGCAAAGCCAGGCGAAGCAGGGGCGATTTATTTGTGGTGCAAAAACACGATGCGCGTCGGCTGCATTATGATTTCAGGCTGGAAATGGACGGAGTGTTGAAAAGCTGGGCGGTTACACGGGGCCCAAGTCTGGTCCCGGGCGAGAAACGTTTGGCCGTCCATGTGGAAGATCATCCGCTTGAATATGCCGGATTTGAAGGTACGATCCCCAAGGGGGAGTACGGCGGCGGGACGGTCATTGTCTGGGATAGCGGACAATGGACCTCGGTTGGCGATGCTCGCAAAAATTATAAGAAGGGGCATCTCGAATTCGAACTGAGCGGCGATAAACTGAAGGGGCGCTGGCATCTGGTTCGAATGCATGGAAAACCGGGCGAAAAGCGAGAAAACTGGCTACTCATAAAGGGCGAGGACGAGTTTTCACGAGAGGCTGACGCCCCCGATATTCTTGAGGAGAAACCGCAATCGGTGAAAACCGGGAGAGTTATCGCCGATGTGGAACATGAAGCGCCGGGCTGGTCGTCCAAAACCGGACCGCTGGATAAAAACCGCGCAGCGAAGGAAGGCAATGCTGTGCCATTGTCGAGGCGCACAAAGAAAGCTGCGATGCCGCCATTCATAGAACCTCAATTGGCGACATTGGTATCAGCCGCGCCCGGAGGAAGCCGCTGGATTCACGAAATCAAGTTTGATGGTTATCGCATTCAGGCGCATGTCGCTGACGGTAAAGTCGTGCTCTATTCACGCAGCGGGCTGGATTGGACAAAGAAATTTGGCCGTTCGATAGTCAACGATCTTCTGGCTACGGGGGTCGAGAATGCCATATTTGATGGCGAGATTGTCGTGGAAAATAAGGCGGGCCTGTCGGACTTTTCGGCACTGCAAAGCGATCTGAGTGACGGACGTTCGGACCGGTTCGCCTTTTATATCTTTGATCTGCTTTATCAGGATGGCCGCGATTTGCGGCAAGTGCCGCTCGTCGAACGCAAATCCCTACTGACAAAGCTCATTTCCCATCCCTCGAGAACGCTGCGCTATAGCGAAGCCTTTGATGCCGATGGTGAAACTGTATTGAAGAATGCTTGTGGGCTCGGACTGGAGGGGATCGTCTCGAAATTGAGCGATGCTCCTTCTATTTCCGGGCGCAGCAAGGGCTGGCGCAAATCGAAATGCATAGGACGGCAGGAATTTGTAATTGCCGGATTTGTGCCTTCAAGTTTGACGTCTCGCGCAATTGGTTCTCTGCTGTTGGGCGCTCAGGAGAAGAAAGGACTTGTTCCTGTTGGGCGTGTGGGAACTGGTTTTTCCGTCAAGCTGGCCAAATATCTTTACACGAAGCTCACGTCGATACGTCAGGAACAAAGCCCATTCGCAATAGAGCTGACCGCTGAAGAAAAACGCGGCGCGATATTCGTCAAGCCGCAAATGGTTGCAGAAATAGAGTTCCGTGCCTGGACTGCAGACAGAAGACTGCGCCATGCATCTTTCCGCGGACTGCGTGACGACAAGACTGCCGAGGAGGTCACATTGGATAAAAGTGCAATGCCATCTCAGCCGTATAGGACATCCCACGAAGAAGCTGATGTGAAGCTCACTCACCCGGATCGCGTGTACTGGCCAGAGGAGGGCATAACAAAACAGGGGCTGATGGATTACTACGCCGAAGTTTGGTCACGAATTGAACCATTTATTGTCAATCGGCCTTTGGCTCTGCTGCGCTGTCCGACCGGTATCGATGGCCAGCATTTCTTCCAGAAACATGCATGGAAGGGTCTGAACGAACATATTGTTGAGGTGGATGATCCCTCGGAGAAGGATGAAGAGCCTTACATCGCGATCAAGGATTTTGACGGTTTGATCGGTTTGGTTCAGGCTGCCTCGCTAGAAATCCATCCTTGGGGTTCGAGCCTCAGGGACTGGGAATTGCCGGATATGCTAACCATGGACCTTGATCCAGGGGAGGGGGTTGCCTGGGAACGTGTCATCGACGGGGCCTTTGAAACCAAAGAGCGGCTTGAGAAGCATGGCCTGACAACATTTGTAAAAACATCCGGAGGAAAGGGACTGCACGTCGTCGTGCCATTGAAGCCGAAAGCCAATTGGGACAGCCTCAAAATCTTTACCAAGTCGATTGCCAATGAGATGGCGGCAGACAGTCCTGACCGCTATGTTTCAACCATTTCCAAAGCCAAACGCAAAGGCAAAATACTCATTGATTATTTGCGCAATCAACGAGGCATGACGGCTGTTGCACCTTACTCTCCACGTGCTCGCGCTGGAGCAGCCGTTTCCATGCCACTCGCCTGGAATGAACTGAATCCCGCTATCGGTCCAGCACATTTCACGATCCTGAATACAGCAACGCGGCTAGCAGCTTCGAAGCTTGATCCCTGGTACGACTTTCGCAAAGCGGCGACGGCTTTGCCAAAATAGTGCGAAAAGGTTGTCTCTTGAGCAGCTAATGCTGCTTTTTCTCGTTGGCAAGGCTTTTGCGCAAAGCATCCATGATGTTGATGACATTGCCGCCGGCCGCCGGGGCGGTCGCTGCAGATTTGGGTTTTGTCGGCGTGTTAATTTTCTTTTTCTTGGCGGCGATCATTGACTGCAGGTTCTTCTGAACCGGATCCGTCAGCAAGTCCGGCTTCCAGTCGTCCGTTTTGCGCTTGATCAGTGTGCGAACCATGGAGAACAGCTTTTTGTCGGGCTTCTCCGCCTTGATGCCTGCGAAGTAATCGTCGGCTTTTCGAACTTCATCACCGAAATGCAATGTCCATAGCACAATACCTTGTCCTCGTGGCTCCAGAAGAACAGCTCGTTCACGCCGATACATGACTAGCCTTGCCAGACCATAGACGCCGCTCTTGTCCATTGCCTCCCGAATAACCGCAAAGGCTTCCTGCCCGACCTTGTCAGATGGTGAAAGATAATGGGGTTTATCGTACCAAATCCAACCGATGCTATCGCGCTCTAAGAATTTTTCGATATCGATAGTGCGAGTACTTTCGAGAGCCACGGCTTCGAGCTCGTCGTCCTCGAGGAGGACATAGTCTCCTTCGGCCTTCTCGAAACCCTTAATTTCGTCTTCGTCGCGCACGGGCTTATGTGTCACTGAATCGACATAGCGACTGATCACCCGGTTGCCCGTTTTAGCATTGAGCGTGTGGAAGCGCACTTTTTCGCTTTCAATGGTCGCAGGCATTATTTCCACCGCGCAGGTGACGAGCGATAACTTTAAGTAACCTTTCCAGAATGCGTGGGGCACCGGCTTATCCTCTTTTTAGTGAAGAATAACCAGCTGAAGGCTGGAAGGTTCCGGGTTTAAATGTTGATGCGGGAACCCACCGCTCATTTGGGGTGTTATCTCACCGATGAAATCACGACAGAAAAATCGGGGATCACTTTGGCAAAGAAATCAACGGTCCGTTCACGCCTGATTCATACCAGTGATGCCGAACCTGGGCTGAAGCGTATTCGCTGTGGCAAAGGTTTTCGCTATGTCGATACCCAAGAACGTGCTGTTAGTGTGGCGGATAAAGCGCGCATTGTAGCCCTTTCCATTCCACCCGCTTGGAAGGACGTTTGGATATGTCAGAGCGAATATGGGCATATACAGGCAACAGGCCGTGATGCGCGTGGCAGAAAGCAATATATCTATCATCCCGACTGGATGAAACGACGTGACGACAGCAAGTTTTCGGGCTTGCAATATTTTGGCAGCGATTTGAGCCAACTGCGCGAGAAGATCGATGCAGATATGCGTCGACGCTCTCTCTGCCGAGAAAAAGTTGTCGCGACAATTATCTGGTTGATGGACCGACTGTTGTTGCGCGTTGGTAATTCCGGTTACGCGCGTGCAAATAAGAGCTTTGGCGTCACGACTTTGTGCAACCGCCATGTGAAAGACGAAGGAGTCAGCCTGCGCCTCGTTTTCACGGGTAAATCAGGTCAAAACTGGAACCTGAAACTGTCCGATCGCCGAATTACACGTATTGTACGCTCCATACAGGAACTGCCCGGTCAGCACTTGTTCCAGTATGTCAATGATGAGGGGAGTTATCACCCTGTTAGCTCTCAGGACATCAATGACTACTTGCAGGATGTCATGAAGAGCGAATTCACATCCAAGCATTTCCGAACCTGGGCTGCAACCGTCGGCGCGCTTGATGCATTTCAATCTATGGAACTTCCCTATAGCGAAGCCGCGAAGAAGCGAGCACTCAATCAGGTGATTGATAAAATTGCACAAGCCCTTAGCAATACGCGTGCAGTATGTCGGAGTGCTTATATTCATCCGAATGTCATCGAACATTGGCTTGAAGGCGTGCTGGCATCCGAAATTGAAGCAGTCGCCTCAAATCGGCTTGTGGCCCCTCGACTGAGCAAAGCCGAACGCAATACGCTGAAATGGTTGATCGTGTATGCCTAAAGTCGGAACCATTTTTCTTGCATGAGGTTAGTCATGGAATGACAAGGAAGGATATCACATGAGAACGGCCAAGTTTCTACTCGGCATTTCGGGGTTGGCACTGGGGATCGCTCTGGCTAGGGCCGCGTCACCGCAGGTGCCAAAAGGTGTTATTCCAGTCAAGCCATTTGACATCTCGCGCTACCTGGGAAAATGGTTTGAACTGGGCCGTATCGAAAACCGGTTTGAGCGCGGGCTGACCCACACCTCCGCGGAATACTCTTTGAATGCAGATGGAACGGTACGCGTCGTCAATCGCGGCTTTGATCCTTGGAAGGGATGCACTACAAGCGCAACTGGCACTGCGCGATTTGTCGGTGCGACAGATGAGGGTGCGCTGCAGGTATCGTTCTTCGGCCCGTTCTTCGGCGGCTACAATATTGTCGATCTGGATGCAAATTATGAATGGTCAATCGTGGTCGGATCAAGCCGCAACTATTTCTGGGTATTGTCTCGGTCTGCAGTTCTAACCACGGAGTTGAAGGCGCGCGCCGTCGCAGTGGCATTGCTTCTCGGAATCAATCCCGATGCGATCCATTGGATACCTCAAGAAAAGCCGCTTTGAGAATATCGTCTTTTCCCGAATGATGGATTGCCATTTCGCGGCATGATACGGCGCAACGTTCGCATGCCTTTACACAGGCTTCCATTCCATCCAAGGCGCGGCAACTATCGGCGCAGTCTTCACATATCCGCGCACAGAGCATACAGAGCGCGTGATGATAAGGACTTTGAAGCATCATCATCTGCGCTGAAGCTCCACAAATTTCGGCGCATGCCAGCATGGTTCGGAATTGCTTTGGTTCGACATGCGGCCCTCCACGTTCAAGGCAATGGTCCGACGCCATTTCTGTACAGGTGCGATGGCATTCGAGACAGGCACAGATGCAATTCATTAGCGTTGTATCGCGCATTGTCATTTTCTCCTATCCAATGATAGCTCCCAACAGCGAAGCCACACTTTTGTTTCAATGGAACAGCAAGCAATGTTGGCGGTTATGCATCAGACGCTCTCTGAGGAGGAGCCGATGGGCAAACGAAAATGGAAGAAACGAATTCGACGGGCGAAGGCTGGTCAGGAGATTGAGCAGGCCGCTGCACTTCCTTACCGGTTTGAAAATGGCAGCCTTAAGATAATGCTTATTACATCGCGCGGGACGCGCAGATTTACCCTGCCGAAAGGTTGGCCGATGAAAAAAAGAAGTATGGCCGATGTTGCGCGCATCGAAGCTCAGGAAGAAGCCGGAATTGAAGGAAACGTCGCTCGTTCGACAATCGGCCACTATCTTTATTGGAAACGCTTGAAGAGAGTATTCATCCCAGTGAAGGTTAGGGTTTATCCCTTGCATGTTCAATGTGAGAAGGCGCAATGGCCAGAATATGAGCAGCGTCAGCGCAAATGGCTTTCCACAGAGGAAGTGGGTCTGTTGGTTGACGAACCTCAATTGATGAGCCTCATTGCAGCTCTTAACCGGAATGAAAGCAAATAACTTCCTTCATCGGGAACATCGGCCTCCCTTGTCGGTTAGAGGCATCTGTTCAAAGGAGAACGACATGGTGGATACTGTCGACAAGCAGGCGTCGAATAACAATAAAACGACATCTCGCGCACTGGATACTGAGTCTGAAAAGCTTAAGGCGCGAAAAGAGGCTGAACGTTCGAAAAAGGACGACCTAGATAAGGAGCACTGGCTTTACGCACAGCGCGTTGAAGACGAATGAAAACACTTCTTCCCTTGATCATCGGCGTGGTTTTACTTTTGGTCGTTGGCTCTCTTCTGTATCGAATAGCCGATGACGATGCTGGCACGCAGCCTCCTCCTCATTCTTTACAAACCAATCCTCCCAATTAAAAGTGCCCGTTCCATGCGGGCGCTTAATTACAGAATAGGCTTGCCGCCAGTGACCGCGATGGTCGCACCCGAGGTATAACTTGATAGCGGGTCGGCCAGCATGACGTAAGCAGATGCCAGTTCCGCGGGCTGGGCTGGTCGCTTCATTGGGGTCTGCTTTCCAAAGGACGCCACAGCTTCTTCCGGAAGTGTGGAGGGGATTAGTGGTGTCCATACTGGACCCGGCGCAACTGCATTGGCGCGAATGCCTTTCTCCGCCAGCAATTGAGCTAGACCTGCCGTAAAATTCTGGATAGCGCCCTTGGTTGTCGCATAGGCCAACAAGGTCGGGTTCGGCATGTCTGAATTGATCGAAGCTGTATTTATGATTGCCGCGCCCGGCTTCATATGGGGTAAAGCGGCCTTCGTCAAATAGAACATCGCATGGATGTTCACGCGGAAGGTCAATTCCCATTCAACGTCGCTGATATCTTCAAGCGAGGCAAAACTCGATTGGTGTGCCGCGTTGTTAACCAGAATATCGATCTGGCCAAATTCTCTCGCGGCCCGCTTCGCGATCTCCCGGCAGTTTTCTGCGCGCTGAAGGTCACATTTCATCAAGATAGCCTTGCGCCCCTCAGCCTCGATCAAAGCAGCGGCTTCAAGCGCGTCAGCCTCTTCCTGGAGATAGGCGATAAGCACATCTGCACCTTCGCGTGCGAACGCAATTGCAACGGCCCGACCGATGCCGCTATCGCCGCCCGTTATGATGGCTTTGCGGCCTTCAAGCTTTCCGGACCCTTTGTAGGATTTTTCGCCATGGTCGGGTCTTGGATTCATTCGTTCCGTCAAGCCGGGTATGGATTGACGGGGCGTATCGAAAGGTGGGGCGGGATATTGCTCATTCATGACGGGTAATCCTTCCTCAGCATAGTTGCTGCTTCGGACCTAACCACCGGAGACATCCTGTGTTCCAATCACGTTACAAAAGAGGCCTAAGATCAGGCCTACTGTTCCAGACCACGTCGCCGAAAAAGTGCTTCCGCGATGACGGATAGGTCATTGTCTCGGTTGCTGAGTACAAAGCCAGCGAAGCCTTTGCTGTCGATGGCGGGGTTGACCGGCAGTGCAAAGACAAAGGGAGTCGAGCGCGTTTCAAGCGCTTCGACAAGTGGCAGCACGGCTGCTGGTTCGAGCGCAACATCCAGTATCGCTGCGTCAACCAGATTACTTTCCAGATAACGCAATGCGTGCTCAATCGTATTGACGGGTCCGAGAATGAAAGCCCCAAGGGACCCAAACTTTTGCGCGGCTTCTTCCGATAGAAGAAAGCTGTCTTCAAAAACCAGGATACGTTTGCCAGAAAATGAATGCATGGCACTATCATTTCGACTTGTCATAACAGACAGTTGGTCATGCCTTAATTCAAAACGCAAGCTATCAGCGGGTCGCGTTGCAGCGTCATAACCAGTTCCTCATCAGACAATCGAGCCTGATTGCTTCCATTCATGAACCATCGACCATGTTGTGCAGTTTATGGCGGGCCCGATGCAAGCGGCTTTTGACCGTACCGATTGAGCACTCGCAAAGTTCCGCTGTGTGTTCGTAGCTTTTGCCTTCAAACACCACCAGCGAAAGTACCCGGCGATATTTGTGCGGCAGTGTTTGCAGCGCGATTTGCACATCATGTGCTTCAACAGTGTCTTCCTGGGAGGGACCTACGCTCGCAATTGGAGATACGCAATCGGAAACACCGGGCGCTTCTCTCTTCTGCAGCCGGATACGGGTGCAAAAAGTGTTGCGCATAATAGTGAAAAGCCACGATTTGAGGGGGGAATAAGGGACGTATTTCTCCCGATTGGCGAGAGCTTTGAGAAGTGTTTCCTGAACGAGATCTTCGGCATCTTCCCTTTGTCGATAAAAAGTGCGCGAAAAAGCGCGCAGAGCGGGGATCATCTCCACAAGATCGTCAGGTTCCAACGTGTAGTCGGAATGAAGAGGGCAAGGCATCAGTCTGACCTTTCCGAACCACGGTTCGGTTTGAGAATGGGGCGGCACAAGGCCGCCCCCTTTGGTCATGAATTCTTGTGGCTTTTCTGTCCCGCCTTAACATGTTGCTCATGCGAGCCGCCACGTGATGAGGACTGCTGATTGTTGCCACTGCTTGCCTGCTTGCCATCATTGTTATGGCTTTGCTGACCAGCTTTTACATGCTGTTCGTGGGGGCCACCCTGGGTATGGCTTTGTGAATGACTCTGGGCCATTTTCTTTCCTTCCGGTGGTTTAGGTGTTTCAAAGTGCGTTTTGTCGCGCGTGACATAAGCCTAACCCCGTCAGGCCATCGATGTTCCGCGCTATCGCTGTAACAAACTTCACGTTTGGACTCGCGCTATGGTTCACTGGCGAATTCGTCGGCCATCGTCGATCGTTCAGGAAAAGCACACTGCAATAGAGCGCTTCGTGACGGACAGGTCCCAACGCGACTTCCGCTTGTTTATGCGCACGGCGTGTCATCGCGTACCGGTCGCGGAGGCAGGCGGTTGCGATTCCGTGGACGCAGGTGGCTTGCTGTCATCTACCATGAAACCCCGGCCCGGTATTTGGGAGCCGTAAAAGCCAACGGCAGCCCAGACAATGAGTGCCAGAATGAGGCTGACGATAAGGATCACGAAAACATGACGACCTTTTCGACCCTGACGGGCATCCTTGGGAGAAAGCTCCTTCATAGTGGCTGCTCCGTTCCCGGCCTATAGCCATCGACGGCGTTCCTGTTCAATCTGGTCGGATGTATAGGGAGTTCCAGAAGCGTTGAACCCTTCCCAGCCTTCATCGATATAGGCGTTGCGTCTCTTCCTTATGTCCACGCGCGCCCATTCATCGAAAATTGCTTCGGCCTTTTGTCGTTCGTTCTCGTCACAGCGAACGACGATCAGTGTGCTGCCTCGGCGAATTGCTTCTGAATAGGCTTGCGCTTCTTCCTCAGGAATGCCGCTCTCCATAAACGCGCCGACAATTCCGCCTGCGACACCTCCGGCAGCTGCGCCACCAAGCATCCCGACCAGTGTGGCCGTGAGCCAGCCACCAGCAACAACGGGCCCGACGCCGGGTATTGCGAGCAAGCCAAGTCCTGTCAGCAATCCAGCACCACCGCCTGCGACGGCGCCGACGCCAGCCCCGGTTTCTACGCCCGTGATTGTGGATTGGTCTTCCCGCACCGCATCACCGGCATATTGTCCGTTGGTATTGTTGGATATCAGACTGATATTGTCGGCCGAAATGCCTGCTTCTTCCAGCGCACGGACCGCGTCAAGCGCTTCATCGTGATTGTCGAATAGACCTGTGACATGTACCATCGTCGTCTCCTTCATTCAGTTTAGGGCTTAGCTACTTGCTTATCGGGTCGTTATGTTGCCCTGATAATCGAGCTGAACCTTAAAAGGCTGTCCGTCGCGCATCGCTTCGGCCCGCCAAATACCATCTTCGCTGAGTTCGAGGTTCATGATTTCGGTATAGCCTTCGTCAGTCAGGCGTTGCTTTGCCTGCTCCTCGGTAAAGCTGTTCTTCCCCGGTACAGGCGCTTTTGGATTGGTTTCACCAGGCGTTGTTACCGCAGGTGTTTGCGGCTTTTCCGACGGAGATGTTTGGGCAAATGCAGCGGATGCGAATAGAACAAGTGCAGCAGCTGCGGGATAGTGGATTGACCTTTTCATGGAATTCCTCCCTTCTGTGAGAGGTGTCCTAACCAGTGAAACGAATGAATGTTCCATAAGCAATATCGGAAGACAGCGAACGAGAAACGGCAAGGTCTAGCTTTGAATAATGAAATTTGAACCGAGACACGAATTAACGCGCTCCGAGAACCATTTCTCTGATCCAGCGCGTTAAAAGCTGATTGTAGGCCTTTAGATAAATAGCGTCCGAAAGGGCATGATCTGCTCCGCCAAGTGTTCTCACGGTGAGCGAATGTGCGTGGATGAACGCGCTTTGATAGCTTGCTATGGTCGGATGAGGCACGATTGTGTCATGTTCGGATTCAACAAGCAGCACATCGCCATGAAACTCTCTGGCCTGATGGAGCGCACGATTATCTTCTGCTCCCACCAGAGCCGAGCGATAGGCCTCGAGGTCGACCCGGTCGAGTTGTGCTTTCGGTAATTGCCAAGAACTATCGCGATAAAGGGCAGGGGCCCTGAGTGCCAGCCATCTTACGGGCCGGAACTCCGTCAAAAGCGTAGCGAGATATCCCCCATAACTACTGCCCACGACGACAATCGATCCCTCTTCGACCATCTTCAGGCTCGCCAGCCGATCATAGGCCGCAATGACATCGTCCAGATTTTCTCCCCGTGTGACTGTCTTGTTGCTGGTGATCGTATGGCCGTGACCGCGCATGTCGAAGGTCAAACAAACACAACCTAGCTCAGAAATTGATTTCGCCCGTTCGATGTCGCGTTCCTGATTGCCTGCCCAGCCATGTAGAAACAGGATACCCGGAATCGTTGTATCGGGTGAGATAACTGTGGCTTCCAGCTGAAGCGGGCCCACATCGATGATTGTATCGTTACGGATCATGATAGATTTTCTCTATGCGTGCATACTTATGGAGGGGCTGGCCGGTATCGTCCTGGCCGACATAGACGATAAAGTCGTTGATCTCGAACCGGGGAGCCGCGCCGTAAGTCTCGCGCGCCAAAACTTGTAACGCAAGGATGGACTGGTCTCCTATCATCGCTTCCACAGCTAGTATTTCGGCAGGGGAAGCGCCGCCCACGCGCCAGGACTGTTCGAGCACGCCGCAGCAAAAACCGTCTTCCGTTATGGGGCCAACCAGGACGTCATAGTTTTTTCGAGAGGCGACAAGCCCGAAATGCTCTCCAGCCGCCATATCGTAACGCCGTGCACCTTCAATTATTCGGTGCGCGACGGGCATGCGCAACCGCAACAACAGTTCATCCCATCCTCCCCGAACCACGTAAAGTCTACTGCCGGCATAAACGCTTTCGCCCATGGGGTCGTGCGCAATGTATTGGCGGCCAAGGTAGCTCGCCGTCAGACCGGCGAGGCTGACTTGTCCGACAGAGTAAGTGGATGAATTCTCGACGTCTTCTTCAATCACCATTCCTTTTGTGATCTCGCTTTGCGAAAGCGATTGAAGAAACACGTCCAGTTCGTGGTTGTTTTCAAAGACACATTGGTTTTTACCGCCAGATGCGTAAGGGTCTTTCAGTCGGATCTTACTCTTGTCGAGCAAAAAGGCGCCTGCACGTGCAGCGTGATCGTGCGAGAAAACGGAGAAGCCCGCTAGCGCTGCACTTCCCAAATCCTTGGCGAATTGCGGTTTCCAACCGGCAGGCAACTCGTCTTGCTCGTTCCAGGCGGGGTGGGTCGCCAGTTTTGTCGTCATGTACTCCTGATCAACACAGCCACCCCAAAACTGATTTGCGTCGAGTTCGGGATGGCTCTTTCTGATCAGCGAGACAGTCGGGATGAAAAACGTCCCATCTACATCGTCGAAATTTTGCGAGGAAGGACTGAGACTGCTTCCTGACAACTTCGCCAACCGCGCTGCGAGAGCCTCGACACTGGCAACATTGTGTTTGCTGTCGGTAGTCTGGCTGACGACACAGATTTTCTCGATAACGTCCATGAAAATTAGGCGGCTTCTGCGTGACGATTGATCGAGCTCTCAGCAAGTTGGGTCAAATCCTTGTCGGTCTGGCCTTCTTCCTGCAAGGTTTGGTCGAGTAATTTGGCCACGTCTTTGTAACCAAGCGTTTCAGCCCAGCGTTTCAATGTGCCATAACGGGTGATCTCATAATGTTCGACTGCTTGTGCTGAAGAAATCAGTCCTGCGTCCAAAGCTGGCGTATCGGAATATTCTTCAATGATTTCTTCTCCCTCGGCAATGATGCCCTCGATGGCGTCGCACGTCTTCCCCTGGGCTCGCTTGCCGAGAATCTCAAAACATTGCTGCAAACGCTCGACATGGCCTTCTGTCTGCTCAAGATGTTTTTTGAATGCGTTTTTGAGCTTTTCATCGCTCGCTGCCCGCGCCATCTTGGGCAGTGTCTTCACTATCTTGCGTTCAGCGTAATAAATGTCTTTCAGCGTATCGTAAAAGAGATCGTCCAGTGTGCGTTGTTTGGTTCTGGCCATTTCAAGCTCTCCCAGTTTGGTTTCAAAGGCTAGTGCCGCAACACTTTCTGCGGCAGACCTGCCAAACCCGTTAGAGTGGCATTTGTTTCATCTTTTCCCTAATCTTCTTAAAACAGGATGTGGCATGCCATCGGAGCGAGTGTCTCAGGGTAGTTTTGAATAGGCGCATGAGATGGTTCGCGTGGTCAAGACTTGGACGTGTGTTCCGGTTTTCCCTTTTGCTTCGTCGATGCCATTTTCTCCAGTTCTGCCTTGCTCATGGATTTTTCCATCTGCTTTGATGCACCGCGCAAGCTGCTTTTGGCCTTGTCTCCACGCTTGGCGGCGAGAGCGGCTCCTGCGGCTTGTTGCTGTGCTTTCGATTTTGCAGGCATGTCATTTCCTCCGGCGTCGCACTTGTTGGAATGAAACGCTGCCTCCGTTAGGCGCGAGCCCAAAGCGGAAATAGCTCTTCCAAACAGGAGAGGCCCAAATTTGTTCCAACGAAGTGTTTAAGTCTTTCGTTTGAAAGTCACGCCAATCCTCAGTTCCTATCTATCGGTCGACGGTGACGGGTTACGAATTAAAACGCTATATTCGCGACGCCTTGTTGAAGAAATCGTTCACGTGCCAGCCGTCCAAGACGCTGATCAGCAAGGAATACCCATTCCAGGTCGTTCTTTTACTTACCGAATGGCATCGGACGCATCTGGTTCAGATGCTTAAAGGCCGGGAAAGGCTTGGGGGATATAAAGCCACCGAGATAGAAAAAGACTGGATGCAAGACCGACAGAACTGCCAGCGCCAAAAGCAACAAGTTATTCCAACACTACTGCGAGCCGAAGGGTTGCAAAGCGTGGGGATCGATCAGCTACAAGACCGCTACTGTCCAACTCTGGTTCTGCCGCGAGCATAATCAGGAAGGCGAAGACGCCTTGGTTGGACGGCGCAAACAAGCGCTACTTGGTGCCACGCTGCTTTTCAACGCAGGTTTTTGCTTCCTGCCCAGGAGAACATGCGTCTATCTCGGGCTTCTGTATCTGATCTTGCTTTTGCGACGACGGGACTTGGGTGCTGTCAGGATCGGATGGTGGCTGGCCCGGTGCAGCTGGAGGATTGCCTGGCACTTCAGGTTCCTGCCCACCAGATTGCGATGGCGCTCCAGATCCTTGCGCAAATGACGCGCTGGACATGATCACGAGGCCAACTGCTGCAGCTATCCATTTCATTCGACCGGCTCCTCGTCGTGTTCAATCGTCTAAGGTAACTGTCTTATCGCAGTGATGTTCCATCGACGTATGGACGCATAAAATAAGCGCCCTAGTTAATTTATACCCACCGATGCGTTCCAAAAAAGGGACGCAACAACAGGGCGCAACGAGGAGACGCCTTCATGCCTGAACCGAAAGAAGACGGCCAATCAGCGGAGGTCCTGAAAGAAAGTCTCCCCTCCAAAGCCGCAGCTATTCATGAACTCATTCGCCGCGAAGGCGAAAAGGAAATGAACAGAGAGGCGATGGCGTTGTTCTGGTCGGCAATCGCCGGTGGTATCTCGATGAGTACCTCGATGATCGCCCGGGGCATTCTGGAGGCCTACCTTCCCGGCGGCAACTTGTTCTTTCTGCTCAGTTCAGCCGGCTATACCGTGGGCTTCATAATCGTGATCATCGCCAACCAGCAATTGTTCACCGAAAACACGATCACCCCGGTTCTGCCTTTTATGACAGAACCGACAGCGTCTCACTTTTTCATGATGATAAGGCTGTGGAGCATCGTTCTTTTGGGCAATCTGATCGGAGGAGCGATTGCCGCCCTCGTCATAGTCTTGATGCCCATCTTCTCCGATGAGGTTACGCGCACATTTACCGATATGGGCAAGCATCTTATGGAGAACACAAGTAATGAGCTATTCAGCAAAGGCATCATGTCTGGATGGCTGATTGCGACTTTGGTCTGGATGCTGCACAGCACCAAACAAGGACATATTTTTCTTATTTTCCTGATCACCTATCTCATTGCAATCGGTGATCTCACCCATATCGTAGTCGGGTCGATTGAGGTGCTGTTCTTGCTGTTCATCGGCGAAGTTTCCACTTTCGACAGCATCTTCAAATTCGGGCTTCCCACGCTTTTTGGAAACATCGTCGGAGGCACGTTCATCTTCGGGCTGATTTCGCACGCCCAAATCCGGGCCGACGAATAGTCAGGAGATAAGGAGGCGTGCATGTGCAATCTGTACAACATCACCACAACACATGAGGCCATGCGCCGTCTGTTCCCGAAGTTAGGTGACGTGACGAACCGCACCGATCCGCACATGGATATCTTCCCAGACTATCCAGCACCAGTTTTGCGAAACATCAAAGGCGACGAGCCTGAACTGGCATTGCTCCGCTGGGGAATGCCCACACCTCCAGAGAAGTTGAAATTTGACGTCGACATTAGCGTGACCAATATACGAAATCTCAAGTCAGGGCATTGGCCGTCATGGTTCGGCGTCGAGCATCGTTGCGTAGTACCAGCCACCTCATTCTCTGAGTACGGTAAAATCCGAGATACGAGAACAGGAAAGCTTCCCGCTCACTGGTCTGCTCTGAACGAGGAAAAACCCTTGTCCGCGTTTGCTGGAATTTGGACACGATGGAAGACAATCCGAAAACGGAAGGAAGGTCCTGTAGAGATCGATATCTTTGCGTTGCTTACGACCGAGGCAAATGGTGTTGTCTGGCCGGTTCATCCAAAGGTAATGCCCGTCATTCCCCGCACCACGGAAGAAATTGATACATGGCTACGTGCTCCGTGGAATGAAGCCAGGGAAATGCAAAAGCCCTGCCCGATGCCGATCTGGTCGACCTAACGCCAAGCAATGACAACAAGGAAGTATAGGCGAGTTTATTCTGAGGAGGAAGGAATGTTTGGACCAAAAGAACCCGGCGACTATCCAAGACGCGAAATCGACTGCCAAGAAGCGGTATCGCAAGGAATTGCGGAGCTGGTCGAGCGAGCTGTGGTATCCGGCGCCAGAGACGCGGAGGTCACTGCGGCCATAGCCCGCACTCAGGTGATCGGCGTACCCGAACTCATCCAGGACGCTGTAGAAGCCGGATGGTCCGAAGAGGAAGCGGCAACCGCAATAAGGGTAGTTGCTGAGAACATGCACCGCGGCGTGACAGGAACAGACCCGGAGGAATAGCCCCGGAGCCCCATATTGGAACATTCCCCCGCTTCGCTGGTTCTGTCGCTCATTCCAGCAATGCCCATGCGCCTGTTAACGGCGTGGCTCGCTTCGGCAGGCGCATACCCCGTCAGCTAAACGGCTGGCGGGGTTCATTATTTTTGAGTCCGATTTAAAATTAATATTTAGTGATAATAATTAGATATCTAATATTTCTGAACAGAGTACGCTTGCCTTCTAAATATAAGGAGGCTGACATGCCGTTTTTCAACGAAGCGAGCCGAATATATATGCCTGCTGAAGTGGACTTCCTACGCAGCTGCTTCACCAACGCTGCTGTCTTATTGGAAGAAAGTGACCGCAACTATTCGGGTAGTGAACTCGCATCCTGTATCCTAATGCTCTACGAACACGGACTTCGTGACATGTCGCGACTAAGTGAACTTGCTGCCAGATTGGCGCATCAGAGATATACTATTCGGCTCGACCTACGCGAAATGCGGACCAATTCCGACATAGCTGAAGGATCAAATAACCCAGTCGCGGGTTAATACCATCGCAATGACACCAATTGCCCCGCCTATTAAGCGGGGCTTTTTTTTCGATATGCGCGCGGTGCCTTGGGGCGCAGCTCCCACAAGAATCAGGGACTTACCTTTCTAAGGAACAAAATTGATCAGAAATAGTTTTACCATCGCTCCCCCAAAGAGAGCGACCGCTGAGTTTGGGCACACCGAACTCACGCGCCCCGGATGGTTCGCAACGGCCATTCGGGGTTCGTCTCTGTGCGAGCAGGAGATATCGATGAGAGACAGAGCAAAGAAAACACCCCGAATTGTAAATCCTTGGTCAGATCCAGAGCTGGTGCGGGAGAAAGAAGCCGTTGATCCCTCTCCTGTCGAACCCAGCGATCATCAAGAAAAGCCTACCCATGAGCAGACAAACTCGCCCGGCCATCCTAATATCAGACTTCCAAAAGAACCCTATCCGGATCGGTCGAATGACTAGTATTTACTTTTTTGCCCATTTGGATAAATTTTCACTGCCCTTGGGAGAGAGGGCTCAGTAGCCTTAACCCCGCGCGGTTTTCGCTGCGGGGTTCTTTTTTAGGCCGCCCGCCTTTTCTCCAAAGCCCTAAGTATCTGTGCGAAGTATATGATCTTGTTCAAATCATAGATTCGACTGGCCGTGACTTTTCGCCGAACCGATAACAAGCCTTAAATATTCCGAGCGCGAAGGAGATGCCTTTATGCTCGATCAGGTCGTTGAGTTCTTTCGCACCATCTAGCAACTGGTAATAGCTCTTGCTACCGCCGCGGAGGTCTCGGGCGTCGACGTAAAGGTCGCGATAAATAGGCGCGTTGGGACTCCCAAATGTCAATCGCAGATATCTCATCAAACGATTCTGTCGGATTAGAAACCGTGGCTATCCGGCCGAGGAACCTAAATTCCGAAACTGCGTTATTCGAAGAGGCAGAGACCCAGTTTCCTGCCTGTCTTATCAGCCAAAACCAACTTACTACCGGGATTTTACCGGCGATTTGACGTAAAAAATTCATAAGAGGAGATGAACTATGGCCAAGGAAAAAAATCTCGAAGACTTGTTCCACGATACTCTCAAGGACATCTACTACGCTGAACGTAAAATTCTCAAAGCCCTGCCAAAAATGAAGCGTGCGGCACAGTCAGAAGATTTGAAAGCGGCTTTCGAAAAGCACCGTGAACAGACTGAAGGCCACGTTGAACGGCTCGTCCAAGTGTTTGAAATCATGGGCAAGACAGCAAGAGGCAAGACTTGCGATGCGATCGAGGGAATTATCGCCGAAGGCGAAGAGATCATGGAGGAATTCAAGGATACCGCGGCGCTTGACGCCGGACTGATCTCGTCTGCACAAGCGGTCGAACATTACGAAATCACACGTTATGGGACATTGAAGCGGTGGGCGACGGAACTTGGCATGACCGATGCTGCAAAACTGCTCGATCAGACGCTACAGGAGGAATCCAAGACGGACAGTGATCTGACGAAACTTGCGGATGCGTCAGCTAACCAACGCGCCAAAGCAGCGTGATCATGAGCTAAGGGTGCCGATTAGCACCCTTTTCATTTGAACATTGATCGCGAAAGAATTGGAGCCAGCCATGTCAGCCAGCAACAAGGCCACAAATGGACGGAAGTCGCTCAAGCTTCATGATCAGAAGCTCGACGCAGGTCAAGGCGGAGACCTTCACCAACTCGCCGACGACAAGACGCAAATCATGACTACCGCCCAAGGCGGGCCAGTATCGGATGACCTCAATACGCTCAAGGTCGGCGATCGAGGTCCTACGCTGATTGAGGATTTCCATTTTCGGGAAAAGATCTTTCACTTCGACCACGAGCGTATTCCTGAACGCGTTGTCCATGCCCGAGGCTATGGTGCGCATGGCTATTTCGAAACGACGAAATCTCTTGCGGAATATACGCGGGCCGACATTTTTCAACGGGTCGGGGAGAAAACGCCAGTTTTCGTCCGGTTTTCCACCGTTGCGGGATCGAAAGGATCGTTTGACCTTGCCCGCGATGTGCGCGGCTTCGCAGTCAAGGTTTACACCAAGGAAGGCAACTGGGATATCGTCGGCAATAATATTCCCGTCTTTTTCATCCAGGATGCCATTCGATTTCCCGATATGGTTCATGCCGTCAAGGAAGAGCCTGACCGGGCTTTTCCGCAGGCACAGTCAGCCCATGACAATTTCTGGGACTTCATCGGTCTGACGCCGGAATCCATGCACATGATCATGTGGGTCATGTCGGATCGTGCAATTCCGCGCTCCTTCCGCTTCATGGAGGGGTTTGGGGTTCATACCTTCCGCTTCGTGAATGCCAAGGACAAGTCGACTTTCGTCAAATTCATCTGGAAGCCAAAACTTGGTCTCCAATCCGTTGTCTGGAACGAGGCGGTGAAAATCAACGGTGCGGATCCGGACTTTCACAGGCGCGATCTGTGGACTGCGATACAAGCTGGCGACTTCCCTGAATGGGAACTGTGCGTCCAGCTCTTCGATCAGGACTTCGCCGACAGCTTCGATTTCGATGTGCTCGATCCGACAAAGCTCATTCCCGAAGAAATTATTAAGCCTATCCCAGTCGGGCGGCTGGTACTTGATCGTATGCCAGACAATTTTTTTGCCGAAACGGAACAGGTTGCGTTCATGACGCAGAACGTCCCTCCCGGCATCGATTTCTCCAACGACCCATTGCTGCAGGGACGCAATTTTTCTTACCTCGACACGCAGTTGAAGAGACTTGGTAGTCCTAACTTTACCCATATTCCGATAAACGCGCCTAAATGCCCGTTCCATCATTTCCAGCAGGACGGCCATATGGCGATGCGCAATCCTGTCGGACGCGCAAACTACCAGCCTAATTCATGGGGCGAAGGCTCGAGGCCTGACCCAAATCGTGGGTTCCGATCGTTTGCCGCGCAGGAAGACGGACAGAAAGTTCGCCTCCGACCGGAGAGCTTCGCCGACCATTACAGCCAGGCGCGTCAGTTTTATTCGAGCCAGACCGCGACGGAACAGAAGCATATTGCGATGGCACTGACCTTCGAGCTGTCGAAGGTGGAAACACCTGTGATCCGCGAGCGTATTGTGTCACATTTGCTGAACATCGATGCCAACCTCGCGGAAACGGTCGCCGGTAAGCTCGGCATCCGCAAGATGCCTAAGGCCGCGGATGCGATGGTGCCCGTGCGTGACGATCTTGCTCCGTCTCCTGCACTTAGCATTATTGAGAACGGACCCGGCAGCTTCAAGGGCAGAAAGATCGGAGTGCTCGTTGCCAATGGCACGGATGCGCAGGTACTCAAGGGTATCCGGCACGCCGCCGATGAGGAAGGTGCCATGGTGGAGTTGGTCGCACCAACGGTCGGAGGGTTCGAAGCTTCCGGCGGCGAATGGATGGAGGCCGACCATATGATTGACGGCGGTCCATCCGTATTGTTCGATGCTGTAGCCCTTGTGTTGTGTGAAGAATCGGCCAACCAGCTCATCGGCGAGTCCACAGCGCGGGACTTTGTTGCCGATGCGTTCGCGCACTGCAAGTTCATTGGCTTTACCGCAGGCGCAATGCCGTTGCTTGCCAAGGCCGGTATCGAACCCGAAATGGACGAAGGGCTTATTCCGCTCGACAATGCACAGGCAGCCAAGGAGTTTGTTGCATCTTGCCGCAAGCTCCGGCTATGGGCGAGGGAAGATGTGGTCAAACTTTGATTTTACGGTCGCCGCTGATGTGAAGAGATGTTTCGAAACTAAATACAAAACGGTCCGATCTGAGCCGGACAACTTTGAATCTTAAAATCGGATCGGGCGGCAGGAAGTCGCTCGATCCCTTACAACATCATTCTATTTTTCTTGAATTTGGTCGAGAAAGATCGATCCTAGATGGTCCGAGCCATTTCCTCGGTCAATAGACCGTCCTGCATCTAAATCGATTTAAGGCGATTTTCGACCACGTTGTCTCTCCGACAATGGTTCGGCCTACACAGCAAGGAACACGAGGCTGTTCGCTCAGGCGATCAATTTGACGCCCTGCTTACGCCAGTGGCTAGCCCGCACTCGAACGGCATGTCAGAAGCCTTCGTTAAAACCCCGAAGCGGGATTATATCCACATATCAGCTCTACCGGACGCCGAAACTGCGCTCCGCGCTCATCCACGGATGGATCGAAGATTACAACCAAATACATTCTCATTTTGCGCTCGAGATAGCTTCCCCTCGGCAGTTCATCAGGGTTAAATCAAACTAGCCGACTTGTCCGGTGAAATGGGGAGAACTCCACTCTTGATCAGTGCAACCGCTCATGCCAGATGGCTTTTCATGCTTGACGGCATGTTTAGCTTAACTTCTCCGCGAAGTCGAACTTCGAACATTGCTGAAGAACCTTTTTTCACGCAAAGCGTTATATCGCTGGAGGTGCACAATGGTTTGGTTTTATTGGTTCTACGGCACGATGGTTTTCACAATGACTGGCCTTATCGGATTTACCATTTGGAATGAAATGGACGGTGACTGATCTGCTCGCTGATCTGAACACGGGTTCAAGCTGCGAACAGCGGTCAAAACGCCGCAAATAAGTCGAACCCAAGGCCCATTAAGTCCACTAGTGCACGGACGCGGTACCCGATATAAGCTATTTTTTGGCGTAGTGCCTAGGGACAAGAATCATGTTTGCTGCTGATAAAGAAGTGATTTCGTGCGATGCATAGTTAATTGGCTCGATAGGGGCCGTGCGCCTTCCACTCCTTCTTTTTCTCTTGCAGTGAGCCAGTTATGAATTCCACCCAACGCAGGCCTTTCAAGGGCATGTTTGGTTTTGCGCCAGGCATACTGATTGGTTTGATTGCTGCCGTTCTTTTTTTCGCCGGAAGTGGTTTGGTCGCCTATCTGAACACGCAAAGTATACGTGTTGCCAATCAGAAAATTGTTGAAACACATCGCGCGATTGTCTCCCTTAAAAACCTGCTTTTACAACTTCAGGACGCAGAAACGGGCCAGCGAGGTTACCTTCTGACGGGCGAAGACGGTTATCTCGGTCCTTACTTGAATGCGCGCGGCGCGATTGCGAGTGAATTTGAAAAAGTTGCTGAAAGGACGCGTGACAATGTCGGCCAGAGGGACCGGCTAGGCTTTCTGAAGCAGCGCATCGCGGCAAAGCTCGATGAAATGGCCCAAACGATCGATCTGCGAAAAACACAGGGATTGAGCGCAGCGCTCGACCTCGTCCGTTCTGATCGTGGTAAAGTGGAGATGGATGCTATCCGGGGCATGGTTGACGCTATGTCCCAGACTGAGAACGAGGTTCGAACCAGTCGCCTTGCAGAGATGGACAGCGCACAGCAGCAGGCATTGATTAGTACTGTGCTAACTGCCGCTCTTGGAATTCTGCTAACGGTGGTGATCGGTTATCTTCTGGGCAAGGCTGCAATCAGCCGTTCGCGCGAAGAATGGTTGCAAACAGGAAAAATCGGCCTGGGATCCGCCATGATGGGAGACCAGCGGATTGATGAGCTCGGCGAAAATATTCTGGACTACCTCGTCGCATACACCGGTGCCGTGGCGGGAGCCTTCTTTAGTGGAGTGCGCGGTCACTACCGACGTACGGCTGTCTATGGAATCCCGGACATCAAATCCGTTCCCCTAGAGTTTGTCGGTCGCGAAGGCCTGCTCGGGCAAGCGTCGACGCAGGGAAGCCTGATCGTTCTCGATGACGTGCCTGATGGCTATCTCTCTTTCGGTTCCGCTTTAGGTCAGGACAAGCCGAAATATCTCGTCATCTTGCCCGCTGTGGTTGAAGGCTCAACCAATGCCGTGCTGGAAATGGGTTTTCTCAAGCCCGTGGATGAGAAGGTTCTCTCGCTTTTAAAGCAAGCTTCCGAAGCAATAGGACTGAGTGTGCAAGCTGCATCCTATCGGGGCGAATTGCAGAACCTTCTGGAGGAAACCCAGCAACAGTCGGAAGAGCTGCAAGCGCAGGGCGAGGAATTGCGCGTCAACAATGAGGAACTTGAAGAGCAAAGTCGTGTTCTCAAGGAATCGCAGTTGCGGCTCGAGCTACAGGCGGCAGAGCTCGAGCAGACAAACACTCAGCTTGAAGAGCAGGCAAATCAGCTCGAAATTCAGCGATCCGATCTTGAGAGGGCAAATGCATCGGTTCAGCTGAAAGCCGCTGAGCTTGAGCGTTCAAGCCAGTATAAGTCTGACTTCCTCGCAAATATGTCGCACGAACTACGTACGCCGCTTAACTCTTCGCTCATTCTGGCGAAGTTGCTGGCCGATAATCCGCATGAAAACCTGACGGACGAACAGGTCAAGTACGCACGGACAATCCAGTCGTCAGGGAATGACCTGCTCAATCTAATCAACGATATTCTCGATCTTTCAAAAATTGAAGCCGGACATGTTGAGATACAGCCTGAGGAGGCATCGGTCGTCCGTCTGACAAACGGACTGCGGCAAATGTTCGAGCCTGTCGCAAGCGAAAAACAGCTTGAATTCATCATCTCGCTCGACGAGCATCTGCCCAAAACGTTCGAGACCGATCCGCGACGACTCGAGCAAATCCTCAAAAATCTGATCTCCAATGCAATCAAATTCACCGAAAAGGGTAAAGTGGAGCTATCGGTCCGGCCGCAAGGCTCCGACAAGATTGTGTTTTCGGTTGCCGACAGTGGTATCGGTATTGCCGAAGATCAGCTCAACAGCATTTTTGAGGCGTTTCATCAGGCTGATAGCACGATTAGCCGGAGATTTGGCGGCACCGGTCTGGGCCTTTCGATTTCGCGGCAGCTTGTGCGCCTTCTTGCAGGAACTATCGCAGTCGAGAGCAAGCCCGGACAGGGCAGCCGCTTTTCGGTTACGTTGCCCTTAAGGCAGATGTCTGCCAGAGACGTTTCTCCAACCACTTCGTCCTTTTTGCCGACGAGAAGCCCTGGTGAGATGCCTGGGGCGGTGTCAGAGGCGGCACTTGCGCGCCAGCTTTCAGATGATCGCGAGGAGATTGGGGGAGACAAGCGGGTACTCCTCGTCATTGAAGACGATGAGACATTTGCAGCGATTGTCCGCGATCTCTCCCGGGAAATGGGTTTTCATTGTGTTGTCGCGCGCACCGCAGAGGAGGCTGTCAAAACCGCGCGTGAATTTTCGCCAAACGCGATCGTACTCGATGTTGGACTGCCCGATCAGTCGGGACTTTCGGTATTGGACGGCTTGAAAAATGACGTTCGCACCCGGCATATCCCGGTCCACGTCATTTCTGCAGGCGATCATACACGGACCGCGATCTCGCTGGGCGCTGTCGGTTATCTCCGCAAGCCCGTCAGCCGCGAGCAAATTGTCGATGTTCTGGCCAGGCTTGAGAAAAAGCTGTCCCGGCGTGCGAACCGTGTCCTGATTGTGGAAGATGACAAGAACCAGCGAGAAGCGGTTGCCAGTCTGCTTGGCTCCGGGGACGTCGAGACCTTTACCGCAGCGAGCGCTGCGGAATGTCTGAACCTCCTTCGCGAGCAGACCTTTGATTGCATGGTTCTCGACCTTTCGCTGCCTGACACTTCCGGCTTTGCATTGCTCGAAACTCTCAGCCAGGAAAACATTTACTCGTTCCCGCCGGTTATTGTTTATACCGGCCGGGAGCTTTCAGCGGAAAATGAGCAAAAGCTGCGCCGTTACTCCAAGTCCATCATCATCAAAGGCGCAAAATCGCCCGAGCGCCTTCTCGATGAAGTCAGTCTTTTTCTGCATCAGGTCATTTCAGAACTGCCGCCCGAGCAGCAAAAAATGATCCAGAAAGCCCGCCATCGCGATGCGCTTCTTGAAGGTCGCAGAATTCTTGTTGTTGAAGATGATATCCGCAATATCTATGCCCTCACCAACATTCTTGAGCCCCGGGGCGCGGAAGTCATTATCGCGCGTAACGGACGCGAGGCACTTGATGCATTGTCGAAGAGCCAGGCCAGTGAATCAACCGCTATTGATATTGTTTTGATGGATATCATGATGCCAGTCATGGATGGCCTCGCCGCCACCCGGAAGATCCGTGAAAACCCGGCGTGGAAGAAACTTCCCATCATCACACTTACTGCCAAGGCAATGCCGGATGACCAGCAGCGTTGCATCGAGGCCGGTGCAAATGATTATATGGCCAAACCACTTGATGTCGACAAACTCCTTTCGCTTGTTCGTGTCTGGATGCCCAAATGAGGGGAGCGCAGTCCAACGATTCAGCAGAAGATATCGAAATGAGGTTGTTACTGGAGGCGCTGTTTCTCCGGTATCATTATGATTTTCGCAATTACTCACTGGGCTCGATCCGGCGCCGTCTGAAACAGGCGCGCGAGCAACTGGGATTTGCGAGTTTCTCCGCCATGCAGAACCAGCTACTTCACGATCCCGACATGCTGTCGCATTTGCTCCGCTTCCTCACCATCCAGGTCAGCGATATGTTTCGCGATCCGGATTATTTCAGGGCAATCCGCGAGCAGGTGGTTCCGCATTTGCGGACCTACCCATCGCTGAAAGTCTGGATAGCTGGATGTAGCAGTGGAGAAGAACTCTATTCCATGGTGATCCTTTTTCGTGAGGAAGGGCTCGAGGACCGGACGCTTTTTTATGCGACAGACATCAATCAGGACGCTCTGAGCGCAGCAGAGGCTGGGGTGTTCGCCCTTGATCGTGTCCGGTCATTCACGGAAAATCACCAACGCTCGGGCGGGCGAACGTCTTTGTCAGATTACTACCAGGCGGCCTATGGTCGGGTGGTCTTTGATAAATCCCTGCGCCGTAACGTGGTCTTTTCAGATCACAGCCTTGCCACTGATGCAGTATTCGGCGAATTGCATCTTATATCCTGTCGAAATGTGCTGATCTATTTCGATCATGCGCTTAAAAATCGTGTCCTTGGCCTTTTTAAAGAGTCGCTTATCCATAAAGGTTTCCTGGGTCTGGGCGCCAAGGAAAGCGTGCGCTTTTCGGATCACGCCGGCACATTTGCGGATTTTGTACGCGAAGAAAAGATCTACCAGAAAGTCTCATCGTGAAGACCCTGGCTCCCGAGGCAATCCTGATCGGATCTTCTGCAGGCGCGTTTGAAGCCTTGTCGGCGATTTTGCCGTCATTGCCGCTAAACTACAGCCTTTCCGTTATTGTTGTCGTGCATGTTCCGCCTGACCGGACAAGCCTGATGGCTGAACTTTTTAACCGGAAATGCAATATTCCGGTCTGGGAAGCTGAAGACAATCAACCTGTTGAAAAGGGTAACATTTACTTCGCCCCGCCCGACTATCACTTGCGTATTGAGGCGGACCGAAGCTTTTCTCTTTCTCAGGATGATCCTGTTCTTTATTCGCGTCCATCCATTGACGTACTGTTTGAGAGCGCCGCGGAGGTCTTCGGCACCGGCCTGATAGGTGTTGTGCTTACCGGAGCCAACGAAGACGGGGCAGCGGGGCTTCGCCATATCGTCGATGCAGGCGGGAAAGCCATTGTTCAAAACCCGGAAAGTGCCCATGCCTCAGCAATGCCATAGGCAGCGCTAAGCCGATGTGAGCATGCAGAGATTTTGTCGCTCGATGCGATAGCAAATTATCTAAAAAAGGTTCAATCCAACTCATGAAACCCGTATCGTTTCTCCTTGTGGACGATCTTGAAGAAAATCTTCTTGTGCTGGAGGGTCTCCTCCGACGCGAAGGGTTACAGTTGCTGAAAGCGAAATCCGGTGATGACGCGCTTGAATTGCTGTTGCAGCATGATGTTGCGCTGGCGTTGGTTGACGTCCAGATGCCCGGACTTGACGGATTTCAGCTTGCAGAATTCATGCGAGGCAATGAGCGAACGCGTCATGTCCCCATTATATTCGTGACAGCGGGCGGTGGAGGTCAGCGTCGTTTCCGGGGTTATGAAGCGGGCGCCGTGGATTTCATCCAGAAGCCGATCGAGCCTGACATCCTGCGCAGCAAGGCGGACGTTTTTTTTGAAATGTACAGGCAAAAGCAACAGCTCGCTGTGCAGCGAGATGAACTGGCGCTGCAGGCCGAGGCACTACGCATGGTAGCCCATCAAAAAGACATCCTTCTTCAGGAAATCAATCACCGGATCAAAAACCTTTTTGCTCTGGCGTCCGGGCTGATTTCGGTCAGTGCGCGCTCGGTGGGCACCAAGGAAGAACTTGTTGCCGATCTGAGAGCACGTATGAATGCCCTCGCCAACGCACATGCACTGACACTGCCTGATCTAAAAGACGATGGGGGCGTTGAGCGGTCCTTTTCGGTTTCTGCTCTGATCGAGGCGGTCGTGTTACCTCACAAAACCGAGCAGAGTTCCCGTCTCGATATTACAGGGTCCGACATCACCCTGTCTGGAAATACGTTGACTTCTCTTGGTCTTCTGTTGCACGAACTTACGACAAATTCCGCGAAATATGGCGCTCTGTCATCCCCTGAGGGCCGGCTTGTAATTCATATAGAGACTGACTGTGAGATGGTGTACCTTCACTGGACAGAGACGGGCGGTCCAGCTCGACAAAGTCCGCCGGGACGGCAAGGGTTCGGAGCGACGCTCGAAAAGGCGACGTTGCAGGGGCTGAATGCAACGCTAACGCGCGAATGGAAGTCGACGGGGTTGTCACTGCTTTTAAAACTCCCCATCGCGACATTACATGGACCAAGAGATCAGGCCGTTTAAGCGAGCGCAATCGTGATAGCCCCAGAACCGCTTGACCAGAAAATCCTGATCGAAAGTAAAATCGGGCGTACCAGATAGTGTTGAGTTTCATCTCATTATGGACCGGTGCCCGCGCCGCGTTGAACCGGTCGGACGTCACGTTTTATCAAACGCGGGATTGATAATCCCGGATCATGGGCAGAGGAGAAACGGAAGTAT
>NZ_JAHWRG010000013.1:0-68891 GCF_024539785.1 Ochrobactrum sp. BTU2
GGAATTATGGTAGATTGCAACTCACCGTGCAACTGCACAACAAAATGGCACCGCCAACGGATATGCCCCGCTTACCCGCTTAACCCCTGAACATTACCCGCACTCCATAGACTAACATAGTCAATGTATTGGATAAATTCTCCGATATGAAATCGAATAAATGCCTTACTTTCGTTACATAGACGCTATCTTTCTGTCCCTCTAACATCCGATAAGTATAGGTTATCGAAGCTTATTGATTTGAAGCCGCAAATCAGTGAAAGTCAGGCAAAGCCGCGCCGCTGAAGGCCCGTTTTCAGGCCCACCAAGGAGTTTTTTGCCCGTGTCATCACCGAAAGTTTCTTCTGAAGAACAGCGCGCCGAAACGCTCGACACAATTGCCGCCGTCTTGCCGATGAACCGGCGCGACATGCTGGCAGGCATTTTGACAGACGACGATGTCGAGACGCTGCGCCATCTGGTCAATGAAGGCATGGGTGAAAACACGCTACGCGCGCTGACTTCGGATCTGGCCTATCTTGAAGCCTGGTCGACGGCTGCAACCGGCAATCCCCTTCCCTTCCCGGCGCCGGAAGCACTGCTCCTGAAATTCGTCGCCCATCATTTGTGGCGCCCCCAGCAACGCGAGATCGAACCGGATCACGGCATGCCGGCTGGCGTGGAAGAGGAATTGCGCCAACAAGGCTTTCTGCGCGTGTCGGGACCGCATGCACCGGCAACCGTCCGTCGTCGTCTCGCCAATTGGTCGACGCTGACCCGCTGGCGGGGTCTGGAAGGGTCGTTTTCATCGCCGTCCGTCAAATCGGCAATCCGGCTTGCGGTGCGCGCCCTGAACCGGCCCCGCAGCCGCAAGAGTGCCAATGCCATTACCGGTGATATTCTGGGCAAGCTGCTCGCAACCTGTTCCGGCGAAGATCTCACCGCTATCCGGGATCGGGCTATCCTGATGGTGGCCTTTGCCTCCGGCGGGCGCAGGCGCAGCGAAGTCGCCGGCTTGCGTCTAGAACAGCTTGTCAAACAGGCCCCTGTCACCGATGTGGACGGCTCTCCCCTCCCCTCGCTCGGTATCCACCTCGGTCGCACCAAAACCAGTGGTGCCGATCACGATGAAACTGTCTATCTGACCGGCCGACCCGTCGAAGCCCTGACCCGCTGGCTGGAAGCAGCCAGGATCGACAAGGGCAGTGTGTTTCGAAAAGTCGATCGTTGGGGCAATGTTGCGGGCCGTGCGCTCGAACCAAGCGCCATCAACCAGATTGTCAAACAGCGTGTGCAAATGGCAGGACTCGACCCAAGTGAGTTTTCCGCGCACGGGTTACGCTCCGGCTATCTCACCGAAGCAGCCAATCGTGGTATTCCGCTCCCCGAGGCGATGGAACAATCGCGTCATCGCTCCGTGCAGCAGGCATCCGACTATTACAACAATGCTAAACGGCGGAGCGGGCGGGCGTCTAGGTTGATTTGAGGCTTAGGTTAGGGCAGAAAGACAGTAAAGTAGATGTTGCGAGTGAAATATAGATACAGAGGCAATGGAACTGCTTCGCGACCTCCCCACCCAATTATCTATGTCAGCTGATTAATCATTTCTAACGGGCCGTTACTGATCGAAAGAGAACCGCCGGGAGATAAGCAACTCTGAGCGAATTTGAATCACTTTATTTAGAACCAGATATAGTGTATTTTTCTGCTTCCTTTCCCTGACCATTTAATTTTAAGTCGTTCTTTGCTAGCAGGTAAGACTGCTGATATGACTCACCGTGTGCAAGAGCTCTGTAGAACGCCCTTGTAAACAGAATCGCAGCGGTGTCGCCTATTGAAACGTCGCAACCTATGACAGCCTCAACATGTGGTGAAATAAGTTTTGATACCGAGTCCGAAAAGCATGCATTTAGTACAACGCACTTAATTGTAGAAACTAGCTCGACAAGACCAGCAAGATCATCGCCTGATACTGCAACGGCTTTTCCTGCTGTATCCTCAAAGACCAACAACCCTGAGTCGCCGTGTCCACTAAAATGTAAAACATCGGGCCTGGAGTTTAGGATCTCGCGCTGAAGTTGATCAGTGCGGATGGCCCAAGCGTGCTCCACCACCACCGGAGATTTCGCGTCACGCACTAAAGCGAGCTGTTCTTTAAGATCGCTCGCCTCCTTGTCGATTTTCAATGGCACTTGGCCTATCGGATTTGCTGCTAAAAATAATACCTTCATTGTTTTTACCTTTTTTGACGGCTCGGGTGTCTTCTGGAACAACCCTGTAACGCCGTGCGTTGATCCAAACAAATCGGACATACCCTCTTTACGAATTAATGTCCTAATCTTTCCATACAGATATTTGCCCTCTGCTCCGAGGAGCACTCTATCTGCGAGCTTAGGATTCGCATCAACTATCTCGATTGCTTTATCGAAGTACGGACCGCTGTCATCAGAGAACCTAGCGAAATGCTCGGCGAGCAACTCGATCACATCCGGATCGTTCTCCACGTCGAACCAGCTAATTGTAAGGTCTTCCAAACCATCGTAATAGCTTAGCTTCAGTCCCTTCGCCAAACCCAGCCTTGCCTCGGGCAATTCGTTGAAACTGCCTTCATGGATTATCCGGTGGCGCGTCTTAAGATCGCTTTCTCGCTCAGCAGCGAGTTGCAACAACTTTGCCTGTACGTTGGAAGGTTGGGCTCCGATCATGTCGAATGATATTCCGAGGTCAGCAAGGGTTAATTGTTTATTCTCCAACACTGACCAGACGCTATATTGTCTAACTATGGGATCGTCGTGCTGTCCGAGTTGTTTCACTATTGTTCCATTTGAGTAACGAGGATGCAGCAGATTCTGGATATCCTTGTTCATGCCCACAACTAACAAAGCTAGCTTTAGGACCTCTTTATCTGATTTATCAATATTGATCGACAAACTCGATAAATCTAATTTATCTACGTCAGTCGTCTGCATCGCTGCAAGTATGCGAACGGACGGATCGACGAACGATAACTCAGGCACTGCTTCAAAGTGGCCATGATACATGCGAGAGAGAGCCGCAACAGCGGCAGCAACAATCTCCGGCTCATCTTGGTATTGTTTCATTGCCGCGGAAACATATCGACTGCTGCCTTGACGTGTGCCGATTCTGGCAAGCGTATTAAGGCACCAACGGACAACTTTGTGATCATTCTCACTTAGGACGATGCCATTAATGGTTTTCTCGAACGAGTTTTTCCCTTCGGCATTCAGCTTGTCGCCTTGACGATACCGGCGTGTAAGCTCTTGCAAGGCGACTTTCCGTCTCCTTGCATCACCGTTTTCAATTTCGAACTTAAGGAAGGCTGTCTGACCTGAAGAAATAATCGCCACTAAATTATGCCAACCTCTTCGATGGCTTCCAAAGTAGCCTTACTCCAAGGTTCGAAGTCTTCGATGTCGTTTGGCGAAACTCTCAGGTCAAGCCAGCGTGGATCGTTAAGTGATAACCGGCGAGTTGTTGGTTCAAACCACGAAGGACAAATCCAGTCTAAGACAACTAACAGGACTGGTTGCCCGTTACTACGATGCACGCGTATTGCAAAACGAGGCTGTGGATCTGCAAGTTTCTCGCCGTGAACCGCTACAGCAGAGATATCCAAATCAGATAAAATAGAGTTGAGAGCATTTTCCTTGGCGCCGTAGTCACCGTCAGAGAATAATGTGCAGTCAAAAAAGCTGATTACGCCGGGAAATCCTATAGTGCGTTTATTCGTGAATGTGTCAGCATCACTGCGGTATCGACCCGTTCTGTAAGAGAGAACCTCGGTGCCTCGTCGAACAACGGAGAATGTCCACACCACGAGCGCTCTGTCAGTATCCTCACGCGTTTGGAGATAGTGAAGCGCATTGGACGACTCAGCGGTTCTGATGAAGTCATGCCAGTTGGATACTAATTCCCCTCCAAGCCCATTTACAAAGGAAGAGTCCACCGCGAGGAACGGTGCGACATGCAGGTCCCGCGTACGTCTTCTTGCCTCATACTTCTCTTTGTACTTGGCGGGTATCGAAAGATCGCTAACTAATTCATTGAGGAAAAAATACCCCGGTTCTGTACGGAAAAATGCAGAATGTTGGTTGCGTAGTACGTCTTCGCTCAAACGCGCTCTAAGAGTCTTCACCTGGGTTTTGCCATAAAGGTGTCTTGGAACAATTGAAGCTGCGTAGGCTGTTTCAAGGATGCCACCCGCAGTCATAGGGCGCCGAGACGCTCTAAGTACCCGCTGAGCTATCTCAAGATACGAGTCCATCTTTCCTCACGTGAACAAACTACATTCATTTTATACGCCAAGCTTTTAAAGAACAAGACTTCGCTTATTTCAGTTAGCATCATCAAAAGTGGCGCCACCACAGGGAGTCGTGGCTTTATCTGTGCTCAAGAACCGCCATCAGGGTCTGACACCATCGTTATCGTTCTAGCTGAAGCGATCCAGGAAATGGGATTCATTATCAAGAATGCCTGCACGTGACAGCTATCGATATCGACCGCAGATAGCCTCCCGAATTATCACGAGGAATGGTACACGCCAGTCCATGTTAGGGGGAAGGGCAAAGCAGGCTCGCTAAGGCAAATGCATGTTCCCGTGGCGGGCGCTGTCGACGTGAGCGCCAATGTTCAGATAGTTGGCAGCCAGCCCAATGAAGCGGGGAATGGCGGCCAGTTTGCAGCTATTCGAGGCCGTGCCGACCATCTGATTTTCAAGACGAAGAGAAATAATTCTACCGCGGTAGAATCGCGATTAGCCGTGGGATTATTCGTGCTGCTCAATGGTAACATAGTGATTTCCATCAACATCTGATCGGCTGATCACAGACTTCTGATCAGGATTCTACCGCGGTAGAATCGTGATCGATTAGCGGGGCCGTATTGGAATCTCTCAAAAACGGCTTTGGTTAACAAGTTTGTAAAAAAGTAACGAATCGCGGATAGTCTGATTATCGGTATTTGGCACCCATACGAAGGCGTTACCGTTAATGAAGGCAGTAGAATGTTGATGAAGCGTGAATTCTCCTTGATAGATGAACACATCCCGTCGGTTTTGAAGGATGATGCAGCTGAGCTGCAGCATCAACTTAAAACTCATCAGGATCGTATCTATTCACCAACGTCAAAGAAGAGCCTTCGATCGTTTACGCCAAGTGAGGTGACGAACTATCTCGGCATAAGCGAAATCTATCTGAGGAAGCTGGCCCAGGAACTGGAAATTCCAGTCGGGACAAATGGCCGTCGTCTGTATACCCAGGGAGAGTTGAATTTTATTCGGGATGCTCTGCACGCCAAAAACTCCGATGCATTCTACAAAAAAAACCGGGTCGAAGGTGAAGCGCTTCAAGTCATCTCAGTAGTCAATTTTAAGGGTGGTTCATGTAAGACCACCACGGCAGCACACTTATCTGAGTATCTTGCATTTAGGGGACACAGAACGCTCGTTATCGATCTGGATGCACAGGCATCACTAACGGCGATGTTTGGTTTATTGCCTGAGAAAGATGTTCGCGAGGGTGAGACTTTGTATGGTGCTGTCACCTACGATAATCCCCGGCCAATCCAAGAGGTCATCAGAAAGACCTATATCGACAATCTGGATCTTATACCGGGTAATCTTGAGCTTATGGAATTCGACCATGAAGCTCCGTTGGCGATGCAGGCCGGTTCCAAACAGCCAATGTTTTTCACACGCATCTCCAACCGGCTGGAGGAGATTGAGGGCGAGTACGACGTCGTTATCATCGATTGTCCGCCGCAGCTTGGTTTTCTCACTATGTCGGCACTCTGTGCGTCCACGTCGCTACTTATAACTATTCACCCCGAAATGCTCGATGTTATGAGCATGTCCCAGTTTTTAAAGTCCACCGCTGATTTGATGGACGTTGTGGATAGAGCTGGAGGATCGACGACGTCGCGTTGGATACGTTATTTGCTGACGCGCTTCGAACCCAATGATGGCCCTCAACAGCAAATGGCCGGTTTCATGCGTTCAATATTTGGAAAACGATTGTTGAACAATCCCGTTTTGAAATCGACTGCGGTTTCGGATGCTGGGATCACAAAGCAGACACTCTATGAAATTGACCGCACTCAATTCCATAGAGCGACCTACGACCGTGCCGTGGAATCCATGAATAATGTGAATTCCGAAATTGAAGACCTCATCAGACAAGTTTGGGGGAGGGCGAAATAATGTCTCGTAAAAATCTCTTGCAGTTCGATGTTAGCCCTAGGGACAAGACCAGTAATGAAGAAGCAGCAAAAAGCTTTGGGCCATCGTCAGAGATTCGGAACATGGATCCGGCCAGCGACATACCTGCCAATCCGGTCAGCCGTGCTTTAAGAGGCATCGAAGAAAAAGCTGCGCGGTCGAACGAATACGACGAGAAAATTGCAGCGGGATTAGTCATCTATGAGCTAGATCATCAGCTTATCGATTTTTCGTTCATCAAAGATCGGATTGATCTTGAATCCGCAGCGATTGATGATCTGAAGGAGAAGATATCGGAAGTTGGTCAGAGTTCGCCTATTCTCGTCCGTCCGCATCCAACGGCAACTGGTCGGTATCAAATAGTCTACGGCCATCGTCGATATTTAGCGACAAAAGCGCTTGGTATCCCTGTTAAGGCAATAATCAAGGGCGTTGATGATAGAGAGTTGATCATCGCCCAAGGCCAAGAAAATAATGATCATGTGGGACTATCATTTATCGAACGTGCTCAGTTTGCTTTTGGCATACGCGCATTGGGCTATGAACTTGACGTTGTAATGCAAGCCATAAATGCTAATCAGTCGCTCGCTTACAAGATGCTGTCCATTGCTGAAAAAATTGGTCCGGAGCTTATCGCTAAGATCGGCCCTGCGCCTGGCATCGGACGTCGTAAGTGGGAAGAATTAGTCGATAAATTGAATGCAGCAAATTTCGCAGCAACTGACTTTCTGCAACAAAACGACATTCAGAAACTCGACAGCGATCAACGATTTGAAGCGTTGCTTCGATTTACTGATGAACAAAATGTCATCAGTAACGAGCCTCGAGCAAGACAGCTTTCTACCGCGGTAGAATCGAAAGGCCCTGAAACATGGACCTCGCCAAATAATGATTTGATAGTTCAAATGAAACCTAATGCGAAATCCTTTGAGCTTTCATTCAAGAAGCCTCAATCCCATCGCTTTGGGGTTTGGCTCTCCAACAGGATGAGCCAACTTTACAGCGAATTCCAAGATTCTGAGAACACTGAGAACAAAAACGGAGAGTAACGCGCAAAAAGAAAAAAGCTCCCAAAACGTCGCCGTCGTGGAAGCCCTTCTCGATTTGTAGCAGGATCAAGAATCGCATTTCCTCGAATCACTGTCAAGAGTCTTTGGCACCGTTTTGGTGAGTGGATTTCTTTTGCCTGAAGGAAGGTGAAGGACAATGCAGCTTGGAAATGTGACGACGCCCTTTGGGCGGCGGCCGGCGAAGCTTGCGCTCGTGAAGCGCCAGTTTGCCAAGCCCGAAGTGAGGGCAGGGCAGGCAGTCGACAAATGGAAAGTGTTCCGTGACGTATGCGAAGCGCGAACGATGCTTGGCATTCAAGATCGCGCGCTATCCGTATTGAACGCATTGCTGAGCTTCTATCCGGATGGCGAGCTGTCCGATAAGGCAGGTTTGATCGTTTTCCCATCCAATGCACAACTTACCGTTCGTGCCCACGGTATATCCGGCGCAACGCTTCGCCGTGCGCTCGCAGCGCTCATCGATGCAGGACTGATTGAGCGTCGTGATAGCCCGAATGGAAAGCGATATGCGCACCGGGATAGGGCAGGGAAGGTCGAAGAGGCGTTTGGCTTCAGTCTGGAGCCGTTGTTGGCCCGTCATGCAGAACTCGCGCAGCTGGCCCAGCAGGTGGCCGAAGAAGCCCGTCTATTCCGTCGCGCGAAAGAAGCTTTGACCATCTGTCGTCGCGATGTTCGGAAGCTAATTACAGCAGCGATGGAAGAGGGCATTTCCGGCAACTGGATTCATATGGAGACCGTTTACGTCGATCTTATGAGCCGCCTTCCACACTCTCCATCACGTCAAATCGTTGAAAGCTTACTCGAAGAGATGAAGTTGTTGCGCGAGGAAGTCATCAACCAGTTGGAAATTCACGCAAATTTCAATGAAATGAGCGGCAATGATGATCATAATGAGCATCACATACAGAATTCAAATACCGAATCCACCGCTGAATTTGAACCTCGCTCTAGAAAAGAGCAGGGGGCAACCGAAGCTCTAGTCGGACCAAAGACGAGCACGCCATTGAAAGCGTTCTCATTGGCTATGGTGCTGCAGGCATGTCCTCAAATCACCGATTATGGGCCGGCCGGCTCAATAGCAAACTGGCGAGACCTCATGTCAGCCGCGGTTGTGGTCCGATCGATGCTTGGTGTCAGTCCAAGTGCCTATCAGGAGGCCTGCGAAATAATGGGACAGGAAAATGCAGCCGTCGTGATTGCCTGCATTCTGGAACGTTCCGGACACATCAAATCGGCTGGTGGGTACTTGCGGGATTTAACTTCAAGGGCGGAGCGCGGCGAATTTTCACTTGGTCCGGTCATCATGGCTCTGCTCAGGTCAAACGCGCAGCATTTGAGCGTGGCGGGATAGTTATGTTTTTATGTGAACATTGCGCTTTTGAGAAAGCTTGTAATGTCAAAGGCGTCACGTCTAGCTTCGTAGTCGATAGACTATGAGGTATGTTGGCAAGCCGACAATCCAGGCGCCGTGTACTGTTAATACCATTGTTGCGAAGCCAAGCAAATCTTCGATGTTTGTGTCGTTTTTCACCCTCTTCGGCAACGGCCTCGATTATCTGGGCCTATCGGAACGAATAGTTCAATCCCGATTTTTGCCAAGCAGAGCAGCACGGATAAGGTCTCTCTTGCTTTGTGGATCAGCCACCACAAGAGGGGCGGAATGTTGCTTGGTAGTCTCGGTATTTTTCTGTTTAAACGTCGACAAGCATTTTTCAGCGTTCTGTCGATCATCGTCTGAAACAGGTTCCACAGGGTTGCCATTGCAATCATAACGCATGGCGCCTTCCTGGCGGCAAGCGAGATAATAGCGTTTAGAATGAACATATGCACCGATCGCACGACGTAATGCGGTTACACTGGCTTCTGAACTGAGGAGCGGAGAAAGTTGCTGGAAAAAACCAATTGATACCGGGCGGATGGGGTCACCGATCTCAGTAGGTAAAACGGCTAGCGATTGCGTCAATAAAGCCTGAATTGCGGAAGATCTACGGAGATCCTTTTCCGTAGCGATTATCGGCTTCTGATTCATTTTGAAAATACCCCCATCTAAAAGTTAGACTCGGCTTTATGAATAGAATGTGGGCACAGTTTGACCTTCGTCGCCGTTATGCTGCGCGGTATCTCTGAATTTGGATAAGGAAGTCTTTCGCCGCTCCCCAAGCCACTCCTTGCACGCGGGTAGGTTATAGCTTATATATTAGCTAAGTTAGCTAATGGAGGCTGAAATGCAGGTCACAGTCCACGCGGCAAAAACAAACTTGTCAAAGCTTATCGAGGCGGCACTGGCAGGCGAAGAGGTTATCATCGCCAAGGGCAAGCGTCCCGTCGTAAGGATCGTCCCCGTTCCTCAGAACGGATTCACGATTGGCCTGTTGAAAGGGCAACTGACAGGATCTGGACCCGATTTCTTCGAGCCGATGAGCGACGATGAGTTGGCGCTTTGGGAGGGTGGCGAGTGAAGCATATCCTGCTCGACACCCACACATGGACCTGGTCGCTGGCGGCGGACGCCCGCCTCTCAGTCATTGCCACGGAGGCCATTGAGCAGGCAGAGACGGTTTCAATCAGCGCCATTAGCTTGTTCGAGATTGGACAAAAGGTCCGGCTGGGCAAATGGCCGGAAATGGAGCCGTTTCTCCCCCGGTTGGTCGGGCTTGCCGACGAACAGGGCGGACGACTTGTGGAAGTATCGGCAGAGGCAAGCCTTCTTGCCGCTACGTTGGAATGGGCGCACCGCGATCCATTTGACAGGTTCATTGCGGCAACAGCGATCACGCGCGGATTGACGCTTGTCTCGGCTGATACTGCTTTCGATGCGTTGGTGTCCGAACCATCGTGGCCGGGACGGGTCTGGTGAGGTAAAAGTAGGATGTTGGAATCTATTTTGGGATATGGAATAATCCGCCGAAACAAGATCGGATGGAAAAGCGCCATGTTGCCCAAATATCTCCGGCCCGTGTTCGACCGTGAAGCCTATGGGCCGATTTCCAAGACGGAAAAGGCGGTACGCTTTGCCGTGTTCGTTCCCTTGTCTGTTCTATGCATGATTCCCGCTGTGGCGGCTCTTTTCTCCTTGGTAGCATCAAGGGGAATGATACCTGCGCGTATTTTTTCTGACGAAACAGGCACTATGACAACGCTACAAATCGCGATGTTCATTATAACGCCAATTCTATTTTTAATCGGTCTTGGCATACGGAAATATTGCTTGCCGTTTGATTGACTGTCGCAGGGGTGCGCATAAAAATACCGGCTCCAAGCCGGTATTTTTATGCCTTCTGAATTCCCGCTAATTCGTATCTTTGGATTTGTTCGTTCCTTCCAATCGTCGCTGTCTGTGTCCCAGTAGCGCGGCTCCAGACTGCTTAGTATCTGATTGCATCATTTTCATTTGAGCAGCAGCACTCAGGCCGGTACGGAGGGAAGACTGACTATCCAACTGGTCGCCAATGTCGTCGAACCAACGAAATACGCGGCCCGGGAAGGAGGCGATCAGCGAGAACGATAGTTCAATGATTGCCAGATATACGAAGACCATAAAAAACCCTATGACGCACATGCCTGCGTACCATGCGAAGCTAGTCCAACTGTCTGCTACTAAGGACTGCGAAGAGGTCAACGCATAATAAAGTCCAGCGTTCAAAAGATTGCCGGCAATACGAAATGCGATCATGCCCGCCAGCAAACCGAACAACATCAAAGTTGGCGTCAGGAGCAAGGAGAGCAGCAGGACATAACCCTTGCGAGCATGTGAGCCAGTCAGGCCATGCCCTCCCATCGAAAAGTGTGCGATGGTCCATAGAGGCGCTGCAAAAACTGCTTCAATCACTAGGATGATGAAGGAAATCAGCGCCATCACCCAAATGATGGTCGGCATCATGGGCATAACGAAGGCTAGAGTACTTCCAAAGGCCATTAGCGCAAGAAGCGCAGGCCCCATAATCGTTCCGAGCGTCGTCGCGGCACCGCCAACAAAGGGCATACCACCAAATAATACAATGGCAGCAGTAGCAATTCCGGCAATGGTCGTCATCTGGATACCAAATAGTACCAGAGCGTTCATAGGGTCAGTGACTGAGGAATCCGGTGCAAAGAGCGCAATGCTTTCCAGAACACCGCCAGAGGTTGGAAGGATGTTGGCCAGATCGCCGCCATTATCTGCGAAGGCCAGACGCTCATTTGTGAACGCCTTGATACCGCTCCGGGCGACAGATTCGTTCCACCATTCAACGGTTCCGTTATAGGTGGCGGTTATCTGGTTGAGGAATTTCTTTGCATCACCTTCGGCAGAGCCAAAAATGTAGGTGTTGTTGGCCGCATATTGTGATGACAGCGCAGTAAAGGACGAGCCGCTTGGATTGGACGCACCGCCAATAGCACCGCCTGGTGTAGTCGTCGGCATCATCAATCCAACTGAGTTAGCATCCGACGAAAGGCGGGAAATCAACTGATAATAGAAACCGGCCTGCGACCAGCCCCCATTTGTCACGTTGATGGAAAGCTTTTGTTCCTTGCTGTCGCCCGGTGTGATGATTTTTATATCGTCACTCTGATTAAACGCTGTTTGCGCAGACTGATTAATCCGGTCCGTACCGATGTATTTTGATAATAGCTCGCTCTGCATGCCGCGCCACAGTTCCATATCGGTGGCAAGGTTGCGGTAGGCGGGCAAGATCTGTCTTGTGGAGACTGCGACGGCCAGCTCGTCCGCCACTTTGGAAAACGCATTCGCCATGACGACAACGTTTGCCTGCTGGCCTTGCAGAAGCTCATTGAACTTGGCGCTGACTGTTTTGCTCAGATCATCCTTGCCGGTCGTATTGGCAGTTTCGGCCAGACGCCGGAAGCCAACAGTTTCGGTAGGCAACGAGACTTTGCCACAGGCCGCGCTATCTTCCGGAAGGCCGTATTGCAGAACACGAACACCGGCCAGAGTACTCCATGTCGCAGAAATGCCCTTCATGTCGTCGCCAGCCTTGGCGACTTCATAATTATAGACGGCACGGCACAGTTCCATGCGAAACAGAGCCTGCAAAAACTGGCCGTCTGCACTATCGGTATCGGCGGCAAGCACCGGCACTTTTTGCTCGACAACCAGTTTAGCGGTCTGATCCCAGAAGAAAGTTGCGGACGCAGTTCCGACCTTGACGATATAGGCCGAAACGACCTGGGCCGAATTGTAACCGCCGGGATGAACCGGAGCTAGCGCAGCAGCAGCAATAACAATTCTGACCGGAACCCAGATTGTGGAGTGGCGGCTACCGAGAACTTCGCCCTCATTGGCGGTATCGGCAGTCGCGATGAAGACGTTGTAGACGAAAATTACCAGCCCTATTGAGAAGAACAGGACGTTGAAATTAAACATCAGCGTCGAAATGAGTGTTTCGTCGTTCGGCCCGTCGAAGAGCGGCCCGAAGATCATATTCAGATAGGAATTGGTTCGTGGATCGCCATTGCCACTAATAATATCAACGACATTGATTTCCTCGGCGGCGCTGGCCTTAGAAACCGCAAAGGCTAAGAACGTCATCCATGACCATAGCAAGCGTTTAATCATCGGTGACTTTCCTTATTTCGGTCGATCCACGGTTTTTGCCAAAGAGAAATCCGCGCATTGATCCCATGCGTCGCTGCCTTATCTGCCAGCCGCGATAGGAAGCGCGCACGGCCAGCAGGAAAAAGGCGCAGCTAAGCAAAATGAGGCTGAAAATACCTGTCAGTGACAGGGTGTAAAAGAAATAGAGCGTGGGAATGAGCGCCAGACAAACGGCGGCAGAACCGAGAAAAATGGAGTTCTCTCGGTCCCACTTATAAATTGCGGCCTGAATATCCTCCTCACCAAGATCACCGACCAGATGCCAGAAACGGCGATAGCCGCCGTCATCATCTTGAAAGGAAAAGCCGCCTTCTTCTGGCTTGGGATAAGTGCGAAAGGCTCCCAAGCCGTCTTTTGCGGCTTTATATCCTTGCCGTGCGCCACGACCGACATCCTGATATGATTGAGCTCGCCACCGAACATATCGGCCAAAGACTCCAAATCGCTCTTTCTTTTCTCTGTCAGCCATGAGGCTTATCCTCTCTGATCGAATGCAGATCAGGTTCCGCTACCTGCTTCCATCGGAATATTCGTCGTGTGCGTGTCGCGGTTATCCAGAATCGTGGAAAGGACAGCAGCCAGAGCGATCGCATTGCGGCGCTCCAGATCAAAACGCATCCATTCGATTTGTTGTGTTAGCGCGGTTGCAAGCAACTGTTCGCGCTGAACAGCATCTGGCGACATACGCGCAAGCTGTTCATGCCATTTGGCGTTCGGGAAGCGGGAGCGCACGAAAATATCCATCGCCTGCAATTGCGATACCTGATCACCAATCTGATAGGGATAACCTTGCGGCGCGGCTTTCTTTGCCCATGCAGCCAATTCCGAGCTACCCGTAGGGGTCGCCAGATCGCCAATGTAGCTCATGATGGCATGTGCGGCTGATCTACGGCTTGCATCGACTTCACGGGCTGCAATCTGTGCACGGCCCGCTGGCGTTTTGCTTTCGGCTTCCGTAATGGGCTTGGCCGGGATCGGATCGACAATATTGTTTACGAGCCGGATATGTGCACCTGCAATTTCTTTCTTCGTCGTATCAAGCGTGATGGCGTCAGTGATCAGACGGGCATCGCTTGTCGGATCGGCAAAGCCGCCGACACCCTTAAAGCGGTCACGATCGGTAATAATGGCGTTGGCGACAGCAAGTCCGCCCTGGGCAACCGGTGCGCCGATATCTTCATTGCCATAAGACCAATTGCGGGAGGCATTGGTAATGTCCTTGCCGCTCAATCCTTGGCCACCGCCCGCCTTACCGATGGAGAATATGCCGGACAGATCCACACATGCCGAAGAAGCAGGATCATAGCGTCCACTTTCAGCGATACCGCGTGCAATTTGCTTCTGTCTGGTCACGTCATTGACTTGTGCAGCTTCGGTAATGCGCTTTTGAGCTTCCGTTGCCCGTTTGGAGTAGGCGCTAAGCTGCGCAACGCCCTGCAAGATCGTATTGGCAATATCATTGCCAACATCTGTCGTGTGGTCATTAACGCGGTTCACCCCGTCATTGACGATGTTGCGAATGCTACCGCAATCGCAATCCGCCAATGCCGACTGTGATCCTGCAATAATTGAAACGAATGACGCCGCAGCCAGAAATGCAATCTTCTTCATCGGCTCAGTTCCCGTACAAATTCTGGTAAAGATCGTTCATGATGGACTGCGCGTTTTCTCGCGGGCCGGAATCCTGCACGTTCGATCCGCTTTGGCCTATCCCGCCTTGCCCGATGCTGAAATCAATGTCCGGACCACCGCTGGCGCCCATGCCGGGAAGATTGAGACCCTGCAATTGCGGAAACTGAAATGCGTTCTGCAGCGGCTCGGTCAGCTTGCTAATTTGCTCTTGCGCCATCGAGCAAACCTGATTTTCCGCATCAGACAAAGCCTTGTTGAAAATTGCGGACAGGTCGGGAATCGTGATCGCAATATCCAGATTGGTGTCCATCAGGCTATCAAGGCAGCTTAGACCGGATAAAGGAGCAGGCATTTTCAATGCCGCTTCCTGCCGTTTGACTTCGCCCTCAATGCCGCTGTTGATTGCGTCCTTGAGGCTGACTTTCACCGTTTCAAGACAACCTTCGCCCGCGCCTTGGAAAAGGTCATCGCCAACTTCGGCATGTGCCGCCGCTGGAGCAGCCAGCAACAAAATACTCAAAAGAAGCTTGCGCATTACAGGTTCTCCTTTTCGCCCTGAAACGGCGGCCTTTCCTGAATAAGAACGGGCCGGACATTGCCGATGCCCGGAAAGCCTGCCGTGTCCTGAAACATGGGATCGCCGCCAGCAGGCGCACCGCCTATGCCGTTGCTGATACCGGAGTTGCCAGCACCGTTCGCCATGCGTTTCATGACGTAGGCTTGCAATTCCTCGTAGGATTTGAAGCCGTTTGCGGTCAGGTAGCTTGCGGGCAATACGCTTGGGTCAAATCCGGATGCGACCCATTGATTGAGAGCGCCCGCACCCAGAAAATGCGATGCCTGCAACAATCCATCTTCGGTAATGAGAACGCCATTGACGGTCTGCCCGACAAGTCCGCGTGTCTGCGAAGACATGGAAGCCCAATTCTCCGATGCCAATTCCTGATTAGCCCTGTCTTGCAGACTTGCGCCCGCAGACGAATAACGAAGATCGCTGACCGAGCTAACACCCGCAGCGGTTGCCTTATCCGTAAAGGAATAATTCGAATAATCCGATTTGCTGCCGGAACCATTGTAAGAAATATAGCCGAGATTTGCCCATGTTCCGGCTGTTATCTGGTAGCGTCCCAGAGCGGACGAGCCGCCTTGGTTCATGATGGAATAGGAGTTGCCGCCCTCATACTTGGCAATGCTGTCGTTATAGTCTGCCAAGGCTGCAAAGGATCCAAACGCCAGCGATAGCGCAAGAATGCTTGATCCGAAAAAGCGACGAGCATTCATTTGCGGTCCCTCCCGGCAATGATGGGTGTTTGGGCATCAATGGTGAAATCTGGCTTCAACCCGCCAAGCTGATATACGGTCAGTCCCTTGGACGTGACGGTTTCAATAAGCGGGTTGGCGTCCTTATCGCGAAGCGGAGAGGCACCGGCTTGCGATTCAATGGCATCGTAATTGCCGACAAGTTCCGACTTCTCATTGAGAACGAAAGCCGGACAATTCAATTGCCCGCAATAATATGGGCTTTGAATGGAAACGATTGCGCCGGTTCCGTTCTTCAAAGGAAGATCGAGAACCGAATAGGTCGTGTCGTCGCGCTTCTCACCTGTACCGGCTGATAGCGCCGCATCGACTGCCCGCTTTTCCTCTGGCTTGGCATCGCGATAAAGGAATTTGTATTCGGCAAGCCCCGGCCAGTATTCATCGCCGGTCCATTGCCACATGCGCGATCCATCATAGATTCCGCGCATTCCGTTATCGCCTAGCGGCCCAAGCTGAAATTCCTTGGCCGTACCCCGCCACAATTCCAGCCATTGCTTGTCATCGTAGAACAGGACGGCATAGGTGCAATTATCCGTGCAGGTACGTTCCGTCGAAAGACGAACAACCATTTGCTCATAGCCATCGTCAGGCTCCTTGAGCCAGACGCGCTTTGCATCGACAAGGCGAAATTTCTTGCCATACATTTTGCGGGCTGTACTCGTCGCCTGGGAATCCGAACCGTCAAAATCGACTTTGATTTCTGGTTGAAATTTCAGATAGCGCAGTTCGTCGCGGGCCAATGCGTCGGACAAACCGACAAGCGTTGATGCGCAGCCAATGCTCATGAAAAGTAATGCTCTAAACATCCCGGAACCCTCTGATAATTTCGTCTGCAATCTGTCGGATCAGGTTTTCTTTGGCGCTTTCATCGACAACGACACCGCGCGCTTCCATCTCGGTTTTGCGCACTTCGATCAGTTCGGACGCCGTACCTTGCGGGAAGCGCTTCGCCAAAACGCGTCGGCCCATTTTGGGGCCGAACGCTTCGTAAATGAGCGAGCGCAAGGCAGTATCGCCTTGGGTGGTGGAAAGCGCCCAACTCTCAATCGGGCCAATGTCGTTGAACAAATATTGCGTGTAGATGCCGGTTTTCAGCTTCATCATCGCTACGAAGGGAGCGCCTTGTCCTGCAATCGGGCCGTTCAGACCGCGCAAGACCGACTGGATTGTCGGTGAGAAATTGAAATTCTCACCTATCGACCTGATGGCACCTTCGGACGGTACATTGCAGAAAAAGAAATTGTTCGCGAGTTCCTGAACTTCTCTATCGAAGTCGTCGATCAGCTGCGAAGCGTAGACCTGTTGGACACCAGTCTTACGCCCAACGCGGGCATCATTTTCATTTTGCTTGCGGAAGAACGCCAGATTGCCGGTTCGATGATATTCATCGTAGGCGAGGCGCTTTTGCATCTGTTTATTGTTCGTCACCCTTTCCAAGTGATAGGCGCGAACATTGGCTGGAATGGAAACCTTATCCAGATCGTCTTCGTGCAGCCAGAAATCAGACGTGATTGTATGGCGGGTCAGCATGTACATAACCGCCGACTGGCGATGTGCATGTGCCCCGGTGTTGGAAGTCACTGCTTCCAAATCAAATGCGATAATACGAGCGTCCGCGACACTAAAGCGGGTAGGGCGGGCAAGGATCGGGAAGTCACGACAGGCGGCAGTCACCATGCGCTGGAACGCAACCACGACCGATTCACTCGTTGATTCAACGCGCATTTCCCGGAACGGCTCTTTGACCGTTTCGCGGTTGGACATGCTCACCAGATCGGCCATGACAGGCACCGCAAAGCGCTGCGCAAGCGTTGCCTCGTGATGCTTGTCCTTATCAAACAGGAACTTGACGACTTCCCACCACGTCGTTTGCGCGTCCGTTTCATATCCCAGAGCATCGAGTGCATTATCAACGTCAACGCTATCGGTTCTCGAATAGCGTTTCGGGTTCATGTCCTCCGAATAATACTCGTATGCTTCGTTGATTGCCGCACGCGCCAAGGCGCTAATGCCGTCATAAGGACTTTCCCGATCATCGGCAGTGCAGCACAGGCAAACGAGATTGACGAGAAATTCCAGTTCGTAAGGAAATGGCTTTTGAACGCACAAGTTCAGGTCGAACGGATTGACGGAATATTCTTCGCGATTTTGCAGCCGCAAATGCATCGCTTCATGACGGCGCGATGCTGGCAGTGCATCCTTGATCAGTTGTATAAGCCCCTGGCTTGAAGGGCCAATATCGATGATGGAAATGCGCGGCAGCAATGATGCGCCTGTTTTGGACCGTCCGACTTGCGGCGACAGGGCAATGGACAGGTTCATGGAATTAGACAGAACCGATTTGCCCGAACCCGGTTGGCCGACAATAATATCAACCCAACCAAGTTGCCGGGACGATCCGGGATTATACGGCCAAAGCTTACCGTCCTTTGTGCGGAACAGGATCACGCCACGCCGCCACGGACTGGACGGGCGCGATAATGGCGCAAGCGCGAACACGTCCGTCAGATAAGCCGATGCAACGGGAGCGGTAGACGCAGCATTAAGTCCCATTGTCGAGGACATGATGCATTCAACGGGATCGCCAACCTGCATATCGGTCTGGGTATTGCCCCAACCATGGACGGTCTGGCGAAGTGTGGCGATATCGGAAAGCAGTTGCTTTTCTTCGCCACGGTCACACCATGCCGCGAAAGAAGCGCGCCAGCGAACAATAGTTTCACCGTCACCATTGATTTCACGTGCCGCCTCAAATGCCCGTTTGATGCGACCGTTCGTTATTCTTCCGGTAAAGGTGAGCAGGCTCGCGTAGGTTTCCTTGAACGTTTGCCCCTGAAAACCGCCGCTATCGACCAGCATGGAGACACGCCAAGATATTTTGCGCCTCTGATCAAGCACACGGGAAATCAAGTCGTTGAAGTTGACGACCTGTTCGGGGCCAAGCACCACATCAAAGCCGCAATAGATTTTTGAGCCAAACTCAAAAATGCGGTCGCTTAGAAGCGTGCTGCCTTCGGACATGATCTGGGAACTAAGGGACGGCCAGAGCAGATGAGAAAAATCCTTGCCCTTGTTCTGCAATTCGGTGTCAGGCATTTTTGCCCGCAAATGGTCGCCGGGCAAAACCGCCTTCCAATTGTTGCTAGCCGCCAGAAATTCGGGATTGAGTACGCCTTTAATTTCACTCAATGCCTCGCGAACGTCCAACAATTCAATGTCGAAGCCGCAGCGGCGCGTTTCGCGCTGCAATGACTCAACGATGGAATTGTGGCGGGTCAACAATGCTGGCAAAGCCGGCATTGGTAATTGTGCGGTAGGCGCATGAGGCAATTGCTTCAATTCGTCTGTGACAACGGCGGCGGAGCTACGGCTTTCTTCTCGCGAAAGCAGCGCTGGCCGCGACCACAGGACGATGTAGGCGCGTTCGCCGCTCAGCTTGTCAGGCAAGCGTGAAGCGCGTTCCTCCAGAAGATCGCTCACATCGAGTTCGGCATTCCTCGCAACAGATGCCGTACCCGCCAAGATATTTTCCAGATCGGCCCGCCCGACTTCGGGCAGATGGCCGAACCAGAATTGAAGTGTAAAACCACGTTCACCGAATTGCGAAGCAAGCGACAAACGCAGCTCTGACACGTCTTTTGACAGTTCTGCCGAACCTTTAATGCTCCGGCAACCCTCCAGTCGAAACACACTGACGAGCGAGCCGTCATCAGCAACAAGGGCATTATCGCTATTTGCCGTCACCAGACGGCAATAGCTTTCCAGAGACTTGCGCAGGACGGGGCCGCTCAGGAAATAAGCAAGCCCTTTCAGTGTGTCACGAACAAAAGCCATTAGTTTATCGAGCGCAAAGAGCCGTCAACAGAGGTGGTTTCGGCACCAGAGCCGAAGAAGGTAGCAACGCCCACCCCCAGATATGCCGGAATACCAACGAGACCGGCAGCGACGATGAAGGACATTATGGCCTTGCTGACACCGCTATTGGGATCATGCGGGTTGCGACGATGCTGAAACAGCGTCCACAAGCCAAAGATTGCGGAGATAATGCCCGCGACAAATGCAAGTGAGCCGATCAGATCTGCAACCGGACCAACGGAGTCGGTGCGCAGGCTGGTCGCCATGTCACCAAGTCCGCCTTGCGATTGCGCGAAGGCTGGCGCAGTTGCGATTACCGCCGCAGCGGTCAGAAGGGACGTTTTCATCTTGGCAATCATCATTTGCTCCTAGTTGCCCAACAGGTGTTCTTGAAGTTTTTGCAGAACAGCGGGGAGGTTCATGAGAAGAACCCCGCCGATCATGTGCGTCAGACCTTTTGCGACCATTCCGCGATAGGGATAAATGGCCGACATGTTGGCCACGTAGATGCCACGGGCGAATGCAATCAGGCCGACGAACTGGAATATGCGGACCACAGCGATAACTACGCGCGTCCCCATTTCATTATTGACGGGTTTGAGAAGTTCGGGCGCGTAAGCAAACACTTCGCTTGCCGCATAGGTTTGATCCATCCCGAAGAACGACATAAGAAATGCCGATATGACGCTTGAAAGCGATACAAAGCTGATCGCAATAATCAGCAGAAATGCGGGGCCATGCCATCCCGCTTGTGACCAGCCTGTCGAAGCCTGACTTCTATCGCCAACGGCTGCAAACCCACGCAACGAATTAACCGCGCAAATCAGTCCAATCACATAGCAGATTGCTACAACCAGAGACTGGAATTGCGGCATTAAAGCCGCTGTTCTTTCGAGAAGTCCGACAAGCCCCTCCATGCTTATCAGGCCCCGTCTTTGGTTTCTGGTTTGTCGGAAGGTTCGGCCTTGGTCTCTTTCGCGGGAGCGGGTTGCGGCTCGGCTTCCTTTTTCTGGGGTGGCGTTACCACCATGAGCCGGGTAGGGGAGGCTACGTTTTGTTCTGTCATTGCGGCACCATCCATTCCCGATGCCGCAAGACCATTGGCTGGAAACCTCTCACCCATATCCGGCGCAGTATTGCCGGATCGCGTGACGATTTCAGACAACATCTGATTTTGCTCGCGCAATGTTTTGATGTGTCCGACTAGTCGGGCAATGATGCCATTGTCGCTTGTCAGGACCGCCATTTCGCGCCGAAGAGCCGCAGTTTCGGCAATCTGATCCCTCAGACTTGCCTCTAATCCCGCCGTCTCACTTTGTAGTTTGGTAATCTCGCCAGTATTCGGCTTAACGGTCGCAGGCGCTTGCATCTTGAAAACCGCATAGCTGCACGCCGTTGATATAACCGCCGATACAATCACTACCGACGCTATCCGCGTTGCGAATCCTTCATCGCCGGTCCTGCCATCCCATTGTATTGCCATGCGCTTCGCCGTCGACCCCGATTCCAATATCTTAGATTTTATGGCGGATAATGCCTATTAAGGCTTGCCTATTGAATCCTAATACATCATTTTACCCCAAAATCCACAATCTTTTACGGATCAGCATCTAATGAGATTATCGATAGCAAAAATAATAATTGCATCAATGACGATGATTGTTATTAAGGATGCGAGCGCACAAGAATTCAATATAAAAGCGCCAGATCAAGAGGAATTTACGCCGTATATTCAAAAATTTCTCTTTAAAGACAGTATTAAGACGCAACGATTATTCAAAATGGATGGGTTTCAGGTTTGGACTGTCCAGCTTCCTAACCAGAATCCGGAGACTGTTCTTACCTCCAAAGATGGTATTCTTATTCGGGGCAAAATCATTGGTCCCGACGGTCAGGATATTTCCGGTTCGTTCACGGGAATGACGGCTCCGGCTTTAGCCGGTTCAAAAGCGCCGGAATCTACCGCATTGCAGGCGGCACAAGTGGCCCCGGCCTCGCCTAGCGTGCAGAGGGTTCCGCAGACACCGCCGCAGACTAATGTGCAGCAGCCCGCCACCGCGCAGACCGAACCGCAGAGCGCCCCCGCAACCACTTTTGATGCCGCGCAGGCTAGTGGAATGAACGATGCCTCTATACCTGTCGCGAAGGATTTGGCCGAGTTCCGCCAGCAGGCGGATGACTTTTCCATGTGGGTACAGGCAAACAAGTTCAAGCCGGGTGCGCCCGTGCTTTACATGTTTGCAGATCCTCGCTGCCCTTGGTGTGCCCGGTCGTTTGTCGAGCTAAAGCCATATATGGATCGCGGCGACATTGAGTTGCGCATCATTCCAACGCCTATTCTCTCGCGGCTTTCGTTCCAGCTTGCCGTGAGTTTCATCCATGAAAAAAATCCAGGCGTTGCCTTCATCAAGCATTCCGACGAGATCATTTCCGGTTCTCCGGAACGCACCCCTATGCCTGATAGCGAAATGGACCAAAAGGTGGTGTCCGGCATGGAGCGCAACGTCAAATGGGTGCGCAAGAACGGGATCAGGCAGGTGCCATTCTTTCTCTACAAAGACGACAAGGGCGACCAAGTGTTAGCCGGTGCACTAGACGAAACGAAGATCAAGACAATCGTTGCTACCGGCAAGACAGACGGCAAGGGTAAAAATGACTAGTCACGATTACGGTAAGATTGAATCCATTCTCACGCGGGCGGACACGTACAAGGTCGCCTATCGTCGTATGAGTTTTGTCGCCCTGGCGCTTGCCGCAACGACTGTTATCAGCACTGCCGCCGCTGTGGCTTTGGCGCTCAGCAAGCCCGCGCCGGTCTACTTTGCTACGAACTCCGATGGAAGCATTACGCCGATCATTCCGGTATCGCAGCCGCATTTGAGTCCCGCAGAAGTGGCTAATTTTGCCACAGAAGCCGCTACGCGGTCGCTCACCTATTCGTTCTCGAATTACCGTGCGGAATTTGAGGACATGAAGCCTTATTTCTCAAAGCCTCGCGGTTGGAACTCATTCGTGGACGCCGTGAATAAAAGCGGTCAGCTCGAACTGGTCAAAAATCAGCGCCTTAATACAACTGCCGTCGCACAGCGCGCAGTCATCGTGCGTGAGGGCCTTAACCCGGACGGCATCTATGAATGGATCGTCCAATTGCCGTTGCGGGTGACTTATCAGTCGTCAACGCAGGTTACGGGACAAAATTTCACGGTCACACTCGCTTTGACGCGAATGGAATCCAGTGAATACCCCCGCACAATTGCAGTCTCGAATTTCAATGCAGCGCCGGGAGCCTGACCTATGAAGCGATCCATTTTGTCAGCGGCGCTCACACTGTTGCCCTTGGTTTCTTCCGCCTACGCGCAATCGGCCAGCGATATTCCTGCCGCCCAATTGCCACAGCAAACACAGACGGCACAACCGGTCACGTCATCGCAAACTAATGCGCAGCAAAGGCCCGATCCGTCGCGCTTTGGGCAAACGCGACCGTCCTCTAGTTCCGGTGCGCGTAATCAGAACAAGGACGAGTTGCCGCCAATCATCGGGACAAACCATTTGCTTCAATCGCTGGACGAGCTTGACCGGCCATTATCGCCAGAAGAAGCCACAGCATATGGTTCTGCCGTGCAGTCGCTTATGCCTATGACGCCAGACATGATCCGTGATTATCGCAGGCGCGTGGATGAAAACCAAAGAGCCGCATCGGAACCGCCGTCTGGCGTAAAGCCGACGCTCATAAGCGATGCCATCCGGCTTTCGCTGAAACCGAGCAAGGCGATATCGACAATATCAACCGCCCCTGACACCGTTTCTGTCATCAGCTTTTATGATCGAACGGGAAAAGCGTGGCCTGTCGCTTCTTATGTTGTCGGGCGCGCAGATCGTTTTCAGGTGTACGCTTTGCAGGAAGGTTCAAACAAGCTGGCAATCAGTGCATTGCAACCGCACGGCTATTCCAACTTAATCGTCTCTCTGGTCGAAGAAAGCCGCCCGATAGTGCTTAATCTCCAGACGAGCCAAGGCACAGCAATTGCGCGCCGCGATATTACGGTTGAAGCCTACGGCCCCAATGCCGCCGTCAACCCAACGACTGTTTCAACCAAGGTCGCGCCGAGCGACAATGTGATGATGGCATTCGTACAAGGCGCAGGGATGCCGAAAGGCGCGGTTCAACTTCGCACGACCGATCCAGACACGGACGTTTGGTCCTATTCCGGTGACTATTATGTCCGCACCCAGAATACGCTTGTTTCCCCTTCGTGGTCCTCTGTTCTGACTGGACCGGGCGGCGTGCACGCCTATCGCATCAAAAAAACACCTGTTGCCCTGATTTCGCGTAACGGCACCATTGAACGCGTGAGGATTTCAAATTGATCGACGATAATGAAAAGAATGCCAATTCGTCGGGATCGTCTGACAATGGCGAAGCGTCGAAGCAAGATCCAGCGAAGCAGTCAATTGAAGACGTGGAAAATGTCGGCTTGCGTTCGACCGTGATCAACAGGAGCAAGCGCGGCAATAAGAACAAGCCGCTTCTGGTGGCAGTTGGTGCGTTCCTCCTGGCCGGGGTGGCACTGACTGTCTACAAGGCATGGAACAACGAGTTTACGGGCGGTTCGCGTATATCGCGCCCGCCGTCGATTGACACGACACCCGCAGGCCAGCAGCTTGCCGAAAGCGAGCGCTATAAGCAAAGTCTCGACACAGTTAATCGTGAAGGTTCGCAACAGGCGGAGAAAGACGGAAGCAGCTTTATTGCGACGCCCGACGAGCCGTTGCGCGATATTGACGAAAAGCCCAAGGCACAAACGAACTTCCGCAAGCCAGTTGCGCCCGCCAATACGCCAGAGCCAGAAGTACGCGAGGCGATTGTAACGAAAAAGGCCGAGCAGGCTCCGCCGCCACCTGACTATTCGCGTATCAATCAACTGGCAGCACAGATCGCCGGTCAGGCGCGGGAATATCAAAGTGGATGGGCACCTGTCGGCTCCACGAACACGATTGTCCTCAATCAGACCTTGTATAAGACGCCGGAACAGCGCAGGCAGGAAGCGCTTGAGCGCCAACAGGCGGCGCAAGCTTCCGGACTTGTTACCGGCGACGGTTTGCCAAACAACGCGATCAATGCCGGTCAGTTTGCATTCGGTCGCGTAATCAACAGTACCGATTCCGATACACCCGGTCCCGTGGTCGTAGAAATCATGAAGAAAGGCCCGCTTTATAAGGCCCGCATGATTGGTGCGTTTCAGAAGAACAACACGACGAATGCACTTATCGTTCAGTTTGACCGGATTGTGTTTGCCGATGGCCGCGAAGCGCCAGCTTCCGCCTATGCAGTTGACGCCACCAAAGGTTCGATTGCGGTGAAATCCGAAGTCGATAGGCGACTGTTCTCACGCTATGCGCCGTTGATTGCCGCCTCATTTATTGAAGGTCTGGGGCAGACGCTTTCTGAAAGTGGCGATAAGGTAATCTATGGCTCCAATTACGCCACGGTATCACGAAATAAGCCACGGTTTGAGCAGGGGCTATATGCGGGAGCTGGTAAAGTTGGTCAGCGCATGGCGCAAGACATTGAGCAGTCAGCGCCAAAAGGGCCGCTTGTCAAACTCAATGCCGGTAAGACCGTGGGCGTGCTCTTCCTGCAAAGCGTGGAATTGCCACAATCGGCTTCTATCGACACCGGCGGATTCGAATAATGGATGGAGATATTTACGGACGAACCATTAAGTGGCGAGAAACAATGAGAAATCCATCATTCTTCATGCTGGATGGATATTTCATTATATTTCTGCCGATTTTCTTGTTCCATATCCGATGGTGGACTTTTGAATTGTTGGTTTTTGCGGCGATCATGTTTGGCGCGTTTCGCGTATTCAAGTATCGCCCCTCAAGCGCGTTCAGGGCTGTTCGATCTGCATTAGCAGGCTCTAATAGACCTGTCCGACCAAGCTTTAAAGCCAGATCAGCCATAGACTATGGATTTGAATACCGGCAGTCCCGATGAGTCTAAACGGCTTTGAACCACTTATACAACTATAGTATATGAACGGATATCTATATTTGTATGAATGATGTATTATCATATGCGAAATGAATGTTATTCAACATTAAAAACTCGATTTCATGTAATAATATATACATTCCGTTGCATCAACTCTTACTTATAGGAGCGGATTCGATGATAATGTTGTTATTCAGTAAAATTTTGCTATCCTCCGTCCGAAATGAATCGCGGGGATGGTGTTAAACGAGATATGTCAAACAAAAGAAAAATAAAGCAAAAGCTTGTTTATTTTGATGGCGTGCCAATTGAAGCAGAACTGGCAGGCGGTGAAAGTGGCGTAAACAAAGAAATTCTTGACAGAATTAAGGCGCATCCCGTTTTCACAAGAAAAAAGTGGCCTTTAATTCTTGATCAAATGGTGGAGAACCATTTTGAAGATGCAACGGTTGCTGACTCTGCTTCATTGGCGAATTGGGCCGATGTTAATTATAACACGGTATGGCGATTAAAGAACTTTTTAATAGAGAATGATTATTTGGTTTTGATCAATAGAAACGGTCTTGCCGGGTTTAATCCGGATTTTGTACTTGTGAAGGATCACGCCGGGAAAATTATCATTCCGAAATTGCAGGTGCGATTTTAAGATTTTAAGATCGTATAAGTAATTTCATTTGAAACTATTAGGAAGCCCGCTTTTGCGGGCTTATTATTTTCCTTTTTTCTTTTGCCCCTATCGCCAGTGCAATTTTCCGTCAATGGACAAGCGCAAAGCGTTGCAGCCGAAACAAAAACGGCTTTCTGGCTGCGCCCGAACCTTCCGTTTTTATTCCGTCTGCAATCCTTGACTGAAAATCACACTGTCTGGGGGCGGTCTGCGCCCGCCCCCTCTGCCGGGGTTAATGCACGAGGCATTACCCGACAAAGGGCGCGGCTTCGCCCACTGGCAAAAGGATTTCAAATATGGCTAGTCCACGGCGCGATGTTTATCAGGAGATTACCAACAAGATCATTGCCATGCAGGAAGAAGGCAAGCGCCCTTGGTTGCAGCCTTGGCAGGATGGCGAAGGTGTAGCTTCATTTCCCATCCGTTCGACCGGCGAACCATATCGCGGTATCAATGTCTTGCTTTTGTGGAGTGAAGCCGCAGACAAAGGCTATAACTCGCCTTACTGGTTTACTTACAAGCAGGCCGCAGCGCTAAAAGCCCACGTGCGCAAAGGCGAAACGGGAACCACCATCGTTTACGCTGGCAGCATCCAGCGCACCGACACCGACGAAGCGACGGGCGAGGATAGTGCGACAGATACCAACGCAGGAGAATGCCCCTATGCGCGCTTTATATCGTCTCACATCGAGCGTTTCGTTCGGTTTGGTGATCGCGCTCCATCTGACCGGAAATGCGAACGCGGCGGCTGGAGAGGAAAGAAGCGGACTTGTCGTCAATGTTGTGGATGGTGATACGCTGAAACTGGTCGAGAACGGCCAGAAAATCCGACTTACCGGCGTTGACGCCTGCGAAATATCGCAAAAGGCCAGATCGCCGCTCGGCCAGACAATCGACTGTGGCACGGACGCGAAAGCAGCGCTTATCCGCTGGACAGCGAATAAGACAATCACATGCCAGATTGACGGACAAGACACGTATAAGGGTTGCTGGCAACCTGTGGCAATGACGAGATTCCGGACTTTGCCGCAGAGCTAATCCGGCAGGGCCTAGCAGTCGCCTACCGTTACAAGGGCCGCGTCACCGAACCTGTTTACGAGCAGATCGAGCAAACAGCGAAACAGGGAAAAGTCGGCCTTTGGGCACTCGATTTTGATCAGCCGTTGACGTACCGTCGCCACAATTAACGGTGCGGTTCGTTATCAATTTAGCTCTTACGATAAAAGCACCCAGACAACCAATACGACCATCAAACCCAACAATGCGACGAGGTAGATTCCTATCCCCGGAATCCCGAATAGCTCTATCATCAATTCTCTATACATGTGCGGTCCCAACGCGGGACCGCGCTTCTTATGGCGTAGTCTAATTTTCGTTGATCACGGCTTTCATACGATCCCGCAGCGACGGTTCAACCAAATGTGGTTGCATACTATAAATGCGAGCGCCGATTGTATACGCGGCGCTTTGCATCATCTGGTCCGTCAGCCAATCCGGGCGATCACCGGGAAAGCCTTTTTCGGTCATCAAAAGATTGACCAGTAATTCAAATCGATCCCTGCATTGATCCTGATCGTCGGGAAGGATGATATTAAGCCCGGATTTTTTGAGCCTTATGATAAAATCGCAGGCATCACTTACCGCTTTTTGCAAATCATCTTCGGTTGCTGATCTCAGTTGGTGTTCGACAAGGAAACCACGGTCGATATTGTGCATTGTTATCTCACCCGTTTTTGAAAACCGGCTTGCCTTCCCATTTTTTTATTCGTTACATTTGTCTTGAGCGCAGCGGTGAGGAAACCGCGTTCCGTTTCCCCCCCATCATTGTTGCGCTCAACCTTTTTGGCGCTCACGCGCATGCGGGTGTCGATAGCCCGATGCGACTAGTCGTCAGGATTATCAACGTCACAACCCACGCCATGGCAGCCCATGTAATTGCCTTGCGTGTCAAAGTTCGGATTGCCGTCCCGGTCGAATTGTGGCCGATTGTCTATCTCGCTTTCCTCGCGGCGACGGCGTTCCTTTTCCTTCTTGCGCTCGCGCTTGCGTTCCTCACGCGCTCGGTCCTCTCGTTCCCATTCCCGTCTTTTTTCGTCAGCGCGGGCGCTTTGCTCCATCATGCAGTTTGCGAATGCGTCTGTACCTGGCTTGAAACCGAAAGAGGCACATGTGTCCTGATCGACCTCCTCCGCTGTAACGCAGCCGGCAACCGCCAGCGGGACCAGTGCAAGCAATAAGTATCTGAGTTTCAGCTTTGTCATGAACGCTCCCATAGAAAATGCCGCTTGGCTGGTTTCAGTTTTGATGACGGCGCATTCGACCGAATGCCTTGTTGTCGGCGTCGGGTATAAAGGCTGGACCTACAATACGGATTGAGCGTGAAGGGGCGGGACGAAGCGATTGCGATGGAATTTCAGCCACAGCCACCGGGTCTTGATCGTCTGGCCTCACACCCGGTTTTGGTAAGACGGCATCGGCAAGGTGCTTCGATTGCCTTTTGGCCGCAAAGCCCGAACTGACTTTCCGAACGTAGCCGTTCCAATCGCAGCGTTCGAACTTACCTTCACCGTGATAATCATAAGCTGTTGCGAGATCCGCATAGACCTCACCAGTCAGGACCGAAACCATATCGGCGGCTTCTTCGTTTTGGTCGTTGATATAAACCGCCATAGCGTCGGTCTTGCAGATCATCTTGCATTGAATGAGAGCGGCATCCGTACCGCCTTTTTGCTTGTACTGCGAATTGGGCGTCGGGAAATAATAGCCATCCGACAGGCGCACACAGTATTGAAGGGCATTTTTCGGCCCGCGCACCTTTTTCGGGGCTTCCGTTGCTGGTTGTGGTCGAGCATTGCCTGCAGCCGACACCTTCATGGCTTTCGGCTTGGTAGGCGCCTTGGCTGTTCGGGCTTCGGCCTTGCATTCATTATTTGCAGCCGCAGTAGCGCGTAACTCCTACTGCACCTCATTGATTTTCATCCCCACTTCACGGCAGGCATTGAAAAGTCCGCCGCCCGTGTCACCGGGCTTGCAGCCGCGCCCGCGCTGGATCGAGCGCAAAGCCGATAACTGCCTTTGCAGCATCTTCACGGCGGGGCTTTGACCCGAAATTCCAGAGCCGCATGAAGCGGCCATTGCTGTATCGGGAAAAGCCGCGGCTACAACCACCAAGGAAATTGCAGTCAGTTTCGTCATCATGTCCGTTGCCCTTCGGAACTGATTATCGAACAAGCCTCAATTGAACCGGATCGGCCGGAATTTCGGAGTGATACGCAGCGCGTACAAACATCGGGTAGGGCTGCAAGCCGTCCATCATGGCAGTCAGTGCAAGTTGCAGATATAGCGGCGCATCCGGACGTTCGATTGATTTGAGCGCCGCACGCGATAATCCTAACCGGCTCGCAAGCTGACACTCGGTTGTGTTCAGTCTCTTGCAGGGGTCACGACAAGAACACCGCGAAATCGTACGCGACTTTGGACGAACCGTGAACACACCCAGTATCAGGCCTGTGTGATTGCACCATTCCAGCCGATGCGGCTCAATGTATCGATGAGTGTCGATCGAGGAATGTTGAATGATCGGCAGACGGACGCTTTGCTCGTTCCGGCTTTCAAGGCTGCGAGGATCTGTTCCATCTTTTCGGGATCAATCGCGAGTGGCCTGCCACCCTTACGTCCTCGTCGGCGCGCTGCTGCCAATCCCGCATTCACCCTTTCCTGAGTGAGGGAACGTTCATATTGAGCAAGGGCGCCGAAGAGCGAAAAGAAAAGTTCGCCCTGCGCTGTCGTCGTGTCCATCTGTTCGGTCAAGGAACGAAACGATATGCCTCGGCTCTTGAGATCGTTGATGATCGACAGCAGGTGCGGCAGGGAACGGCCGAGACGATCAAGTTTCCAGACGATCAGGCAATCACCGGATCTCAAATCTGCCAGACATGATTTCAATCCCGGCCGATCGTCGCGAGCACCGCTTGCCTTGTCGGAATGCAGATGACGCTCATCGACGCCCGCAGCAATCAGAGCATCCCGTTGCAGGTCAACATCTTGACGATCATCTATGGATGAAACACGCATATATCCAACAAGCATGTACGAAAAACCATATTCTTGATGTATTCGTACATAGCATCATTCCGACAGGGTTTTCCATATAAATATAAGCATCCAGGATCGCCGTATTACTGCTGATCGCAGTTGCAGACGGAAAACATGTGTTTTCCGTCAGAGCGTGTAATTGCAGATTGCCCTGGTACTCATGATATGCGCAAACATGTTTGCGATCGATTAACCATTGTTACCAATCGAACGCATTTCCGGAACTGAAGGATTGGCTCTCGTTTTTGTAGTACCGGTTGGCGGAGCCCGAGGGTAGAAGTACCTCTCTGCAACATTTCCATACGCTCCGAACGCAATATCTGCTATACTCTCTCAGGGAGTATTGCGAGGAGTGCAGTCATGCGCAACCTATCGATGAGCATGCTTGTTGCATCGCTTTTCGGAGCAAATGTTGCCTATGCGGAGCCCGTCATTTTCCATACAGAAACATTCGGTGATCAAACCACCGTTACCATGGCACTGACTTCAAGCTCGGCATTGTTGCAACAGGAATACGATTATGGCGTCACCATAAATCTTGTCGAAACCGATGGGACGGATTCATCGGTTTATCGTGACAACGGTTTACACAAAGCGCTCGTGAAATGCCGCGAGACTCCCGGAAAGATATTTGTCGGAGGCAAGGAATACCGGGTTGTTGCGGGCTTGAATGCGTCGTTCCATGACAAATGGAAAAATGAACTCTGGCGGGCAGTTTGCCTGCAGCCCCCGATCTCGTGAAACTGTCCATTTACATAGTTCCCGGTTACCGCTTGATCCCGTTGGACATTCCACACGCGATACAGCATTAATTGCGCCGATATTTCGAACGGTACGCAACGCGGAGCCTTGAATGTTTTTCATAATATCCAAAGTGCTCGGCTATCTGATATTGCCGTCGAATTTCATAGGTATTCTTGGTGTTCTCGGCATGTTGGCTTTGCTCTTCGGAATCCGACGAGCCGGAGTTTCGCTGTTGGTGATTTCTGCCTTCCTGTTTGCCGTCGTCGGCTGGTCTCCGCTCGGGCCCGCGGCCCTGATGGTTTTGGAGGACCGTTTTCCGCAACCCACGATTTCGGGATCGGTGGCAGGCATCGTAATGCTCGGCGGCGCGGTCGACACCCATATCACAGGCGAGCGCCACAGTCCGGCGCTCAACGAAGCGGGCGAACGGGTGACGGCGACCGCCGAGCTCGCCCGGGATTACCCTGAGGCCCGTCTCCTTCTTTCGGGTGGAGCAAATCACCTTGTCCATGACAACACTCCAACGGAATCGCAGATCGCCAGGGATGTGCTGGTGAAGATTGGTGTGCCTGAGAGCCGCATCACAGTTGAAGAGCTGTCCCGCAACACCTGCGAAAACGGATCGCAAAGCGCGGCGGTATTTCAGACGAAACCCGGGGAACAATGGCTGCTCGTCACTTCCGCGAGCCACATGCCGCGTGCTGTCGCATGTTTTCGGGCGGCCGGAGCCAAAATCATTCCCTATCCCGTGGATTACCGTACCCGCGGCAGCGCTGACCTCCGGAGACCCGTGGCGACGATTGCCGCCGGCCTTGCCACATCCGATCTCGCCGCGCATGAATGGCTGGGTTTATTGATCTACAGGGCGCTCGGATTGACCGACGAGTTGTTTCCTGCCGCGTAGACCGGATCCTGAGGCGAACGCACATTCTTCTGCGATGGGAACAATATCTGCCTGCCGCCGTTTCGGGGATGGAGGCCACACTCGAGCATGTTCGACATCGCAAGGTTCACCCAAATCCTTATAGCTTGCCTTTTGGCCGTCGTTCTGGCGGCGGGAACCATGCCAGCGCGTGCCGACAATCATTTCACGACAACCAATCAGGCAATAGCAGACTGCGCCAAGGAACATCGGACCTCCGGTGATAAGCACACTGCTAAATATCCTTCGGGGCAGGCACAATGCTGCTCGATTGGACACTGCTGGGTGGCAACCGAGATCGGTGCCCCTTTCTTTGCCGTTGCTGAAACAAGACTAAAGGTTGCCGATCTCACGAACCTGATGACCGTCAGCCACCCCTCCGCACGGCTTGAGCGACCTCCGCAAACGATCTGACTTCACTCGTTTCAACGTTATGCCTCACGCGTTCCGGCGGAGGCATTGATTCAATCCACGTTTCGTGAAGGAAGAAAACAATGCGTATTTTAACTCCAATACTGACTGCCGTGATGCTGCTCGGAGGTACTTCGTTTGCCTTGTCACAGGAAGCGATGAGCAAGGACCATAAGATGGATGCAATGGCTTCCGAAATGTCTGCCGCCTGCAAAGCTGCCGACGGCATGAAAATGTCGAAAACCCGGACCCCAATGCATAAGATGCCCAAGATGGACGCTGCGCATTCCGATCTTATGGACGCCATGATGGGCATGATGAAGCCTGCCGCCATGCAGGGCATGATGGCGAAGGACCCGGATGTAGCATTCGTGTGCGGCATGATCGTCCACCATCAGGGCGCGATCAATATGGCCAACGCCGAACTCAAGAACGGGGATGACCCGTGGGCGAAAGACATGGCCCAAAAGGTCATCGATGCCCAGACCAAGGAAATTGCCGACATGACGACATGGCTGGACAAGCAAGCGAAATGACGTTAAACGAAGAAGGAGGATCATCATGATGAACCATACAAACGCCGACATGAAAGCCTGCATCGAACATTGCCTGGCCTGTTACGCGACATGCCTTTCCACCGCAACCGGACACTGCCTTGAGAAGGGCGGCGAGCATACCGAGAAGAAGCATTTCACATTGATGCTCGCCTGTGCTGAAATCTGCCGGACGTCGGCCCACTTCATGCTTATCGGCTCACCGCATCACAAGCATACTTGCGGAGAGTGCGCGGAGATATGTGCGGAGTGTGCGGACGACTGCGAGAGGATCGGCGACATGCAGGAATGTGTCGACGCCTGCCGCCGCTGCGCCGAATCCTGCAGGAAAATGGCCGCCTGAAGCCAGTCACGCGCGGGTGGCAATAATAGTGCCGCCCGCGCGGATTTCCGCTTGTGCTTCCAGTAAGTGGAAGCTTTACTTTGCCTCGATGTTGCCGGGAAAACATATGCGATTTCGTACTTGCACGTCTGCAGACAGACGTACGGTTTTACGGTTGCTTTGACCGTCGGGGTTTCGTGCGCACTTTTTTCGGGCGCTTGGGCGGACCCCGAAATCCGCGGCATCGTCAAGATGCGGCAGGAATCCATGAAGGAAATGGCGAAGGCGGGCAAGACCATAGCGGGGATGTTTGAAGGCAAGATTCCCTATAGCGCCTCCGACTTCAAGCAGGCAGCCGAAACGATCAAGACTCGGTCCGGCGACGCGCTCATTAAGGAATTTCCCGCCATGTCGCTCGGCCCGCCGTCAGCTGCGAAAACCGAAATTGAACTGTCGCATGACGAGTTTGACGCACTCGCCCGCAAGGTCGCTGAGTTTGGCCGTTGTTTCCGCATCGGCGGACAAGGCACCGGACGGAATATCGCAGGACATGCGGATGGGCGCTTCGGTGTCCACTACGGGCAGCAGTCTTCTTTGGAAACGCAGGGCAGGTCGGGACGAAAAACAAGACATCAGCAAGATTCCGGCCGAGCATGCCTTTCATCTCATGATGCAGGAATGTTGGGCCTGTCACACCAAATTTCGGGAAAAGGTCCAGTAACAGTCGGCATTTGCCGTCAACGCCAATGAATTGTGCACGGAGAGCCTACCATGTTCGTTCAACCGATCGATTACATCCTTGCAGCCTGGTTTGTCCTCGCCGCAATCAGCACGGCCTACGTGGCGTGGGACCAATTCCACAACAATCCCGAACCGGCCGTGATGAAGTGGGGTTTCATTCTCGTCACCCTCTATCTCGGACCTGTCGGCCTCCTGCTCTACGTGCTGGCCGACAAGGAGCCGAGACCCGGCACCCATGAAGAATTCATACAGCCGCTGTGGAAGCAGGGCATCGGCAGCACCATTCACTGTGTCGCGGGCGACGCCACCGGGATCATCATCGCGGCCACCATCACTGCAGTGATCGGTTTGCCCATGTGGGTGGACATTATCATCGAGTATATCGCTGGCTTTGCCGTGGGCCTGTTCATCTTTCAGGCGCTGTTCATGAAGAACATGATGGGCGGTACCTATTGGGAGAATGTCCGCAACTCGTTCATGCCTGAATTCATCAGCATGAACGCCATGATGGCGGGGATGGCTCCGGTAATGGCCATACTGATGATGGGCCGCGACATGCGTGCCATGTGGCCGGGAGAACTCCTGTTCTGGGGAGTCATGGCTCTCGGCATCGGTGTCGGTTTCGCGGTGGCGTATCCCTTCAATGTCTGGCTGGTCTCCAAAGGACTCAAGCACGGCCTGATGACCGAGCGCAAGGAGCGCGTGGCGCAAGCAGCGCATGCCCACCACGCAAAAGCAAAGTCGAGTGCGCACGAAGGACACAGTGCGCCTGATCAGGACAACCAACCGCAACAAGGCAAACATGGGCAGGACAAGAAATCCGCTCACGGCCAACACAGTGGGGGTCTGCCTCCCGCTTTCGCCCCGACACGCACGCAGGTTGCCGCAATGGCGACATTCACCACATTGATGCTGGTCGGCGGCTTCGCGTATCCGTTTACCAAGGTCAACATGCAGCTCACGGCGCACGAAGTCGGCGGCACGATTATGGCTCCGGGTATGATCATGGATTTCGACACCCCGGCCGATTCCATGCGCGACATGGCTGCCGTCGATCCTCGACTTACAGCCTTCAAGGCCGAAGATGATGCCCAGGGAGGCAAGGTGTTGGAACCCCGCATCGAAGATGGAGTGAAGGTGTTCGATCTCGAGGCGTCGGTCATCCGGTGGTCGATCCTGCCCGGAGAAACGGTCGAGGCGTATGCCTATAACGGCGAGGTGCCGGGTCCCACGCTTCGCGTGACCGAGGGCGACCGCATCCGCATCAATGTCACCAATAAGCTGCCCGAAAGCACCACGATCCATTGGCACGGGCTGATCCTGCCCAACGAGATGGACGGTCCCGCTGAAATCACGCAGGAGCCGATCCAACCGGGCAAGAGCTTCACGTATGAGTATACCGTTGGACAGCACGGCACCTATTTCTATCACACGCACGACCATGTCGATCGCCAGCAGTCGCTTGGCCTTTACGGCGCACTGATAATCGATCCGAAAGACCCGGCCGACGATATCGTCGCCGATCTAGAATATACCGTTCAGTTGCAGGAATGGTTGAAACGGGAGTGGCTGACTTTTCCGTCGATGCCGATGGAGGGCGGCTTTCCGAACTTCTTCACCATCAACGGAAAGGCGTTTCCGGCCACGGACACCATCAAGATGAAGCAGGGGCAGCTGCTGAAAGTGCGGTTTGTCGGATCACACACGACCGCCATCCATCCCATGCACATCCACGGCGGACCGTTCCAGGTGGCCGCGGTTGACGGGGAAACGTTGCAGGAATCTGCCCGGTATATGGCGGATACCGTGAATGTCGCGCCGGGACAACGCTACGATGTACTTTGGCGTGCGCAGCGCCCCGGCAAATGGCTCGTCCACTGTCACATCCCGCATCACACGACCAACAACAATGTCGAAATGAAGGGCGGTGGCGGCCTCATGCTGGTGATCGATGTGGAATAGGGATTTGAACAAAAGAGTTGTCACGGCCGTGGTAAAGGCCGTGACATTGGATGTCTCAGGCAGATGCCCGAACCGGAGCGGTGAAGCGTTTCAGCCGCACCGCATTTCCGAGAACAAAGACGCTCGAAAGCGCCATTGCCCCCGCAGCCAGCATCGGCGAGAGCAAGGTTCCTGTAACGGGATAGAGCACGCCCGCCGCAACCGGGATCAGGCTGACATTGTAGGCGAATGCCCAGAACAGGTTCTGGGCTATGTTACGCATCGTCTCCTTGGACAGGGCGATCGCATTGGTCACCCCGAGCAGGTCGCCAGACATCAACACGACATCGGCGCTTTCGATAGCCACATCGGTCCCGGTGCCGATGGCAATACCGACATCGGCTTCAGCAAGCGCCGGCGCGTCATTGATGCCGTCACCGACAAACGTGACTGTCCGGCCGCCAGCCCTCAGGCGCTTGACCGCCTCGACCTTGCCGTCCGGCAGGACTTCGGCAACGATCTCGTCGATGCCCAGTTTCGCGGCTATGGCTTCTGCAGTCCGGCGGTTGTCTCCCGTGATCATAGCAACCTTCAGGCCAAGCCCATGCATCGCACGAATGGCCTCGGCCGTTGTTGGCTTGATCGGATCGGAGACCGCAACGATCGCGGCAAGCCTGCCATCGACAGCCGCGTAGAGCGGTGTCTTGGCGTCATGACCCATTTGCCCGGCTATAGTTGCGAAAACGCCGACATTGACGCCGAGTTTCTCCATGTAGCGGTCAGCCCCCACGGAGACGGTGACGCCGCCGATATTGGCGGTGACTCCATATCCGGGAATCGCTTCAAAGTCTTGGGCGTCATCGATTTTGATGCCTTCCGACTTCGCCGCTGCGACAATGGCCGCCGCAACCGGATGTTCCGAAGAGGCTTCAACCGAAGCGATCAGCGACAGCACAGGCGCGCGGTCGAATCCTTCGGCCACTTGGACGTCGGTCAGTTCAGGACGGCCTGCTGTAAGCGTTCCCGTCTTGTCGAGGGCTACGACGTGGGTACCCTTCAACGTTTGCAGGGCTTCGCCATTGCGGAAGAGGATGCCAAGCTCGGCGGCGCGACCCGTGCCGACCATAATCGAGGTAGGCGTCGCCAGCCCCATTGCACAGGGGCAGGCGATGATCAGCACCGCAACCGCGTTGACCAGAGCGAAAGTGAGGGCTGGGTCCGGACCGAACAGCAGCCAGGTAACGAACGTCAAGGCCGCAGCCGCCACGACCGCAGGGACGAACCATGCCGTGACCTTGTCGACGAGTGCCTGGATCGGCAGCTTAGAGCCCTGCGCGGTTTCCACCATCTTGATGATCTGGGCGAGCAGGGTGTCCGACCCGACCTTTGTGGCCCGGTAGGTGAAGCTACCGGTCTTGTTGATTGTGCTGCCGATAACTTCGTTACCTGCCGTCTTGGCCACAGGGATTGGTTCGCCCGATATCATGGATTCGTCCACATAGGATGAACCGCCGAGAACCTCGCCGTCGACCGGGACCTTGTCGCCGGGGCGTACCTGGATGATGTCGCCGACCTGCACGTCCTGAAGGGCGACGTCGACAGATTCGCCGTTGCGCTCGACGCGGGCGGATTTTGCCTGAAGGCCCATCAGCCTTTTGATTGCCTCGCTCGTGCGTCCCTTGGCTTTTGCTTCCAGAAACCGTCCGAGCAGGATCAGCGTAATGATGACGGCGGATGCCTCATAGTAGACGTAAGCAGTGCCCTCAGGCAGCACATGCGGGGCGAACGTCGCAATGACCGAATAGGCCCACGCAGTACTCGATCCCAATATGACCAGTGAGTTCATCTCTGGAGCAAAACGGGCGAGGGCGGGCAAACCCTTTTTATAAAACCGCAACCCGGGACCGAACTGGACGATGGTCGCCAGAACGAAGTAGAGAATATAGAGAGGTTGTTGTCCGACGACAGTCAGAAGCCAATGATGCATCGCCGGAATAAGGTGAGACCCCGTTTCGAGAACGAAGATGGGAAGCGTCAGGACTGCCGCTATCGACAAGTCCCGTTTCAAGCTCCGTAGTTCCCGGTCCTTTGCTTCCTGGCGGGCGTCGCCGTCCGTTGCCGCAGCAGTCTGGCGGCTCGGTTCATAGCCTGCCTGCCGGATCGCGGCATCTATAGCGGTGGACGGTGTACCCGCCACCGTTTCAACAGTGGCGCGTTCAGTGGCTAGGTTGACCGAGGCCTTGACGACGCCGGGTACTGCGGCAATCGCCAATTCCACGCGGCGTACGCACGAGGCGCAGGTCATGCCTTCGATGCCGATTTCGGAGACCTCGGTACCGACCTCATATCCTGCGCCTTGAATGGCGGCCATGACCTCTTGAGTTTTCATCGGACCATTGAAGCCAACCGCAGCCGTTTCAGTGGCGAGATTTACCGAGGCCGACATTACTCCGGGAACTTTGGCGATCGCCATTTCCACGCGGCATACGCAGGAAGCGCAAGTCATGCCTTCGATCCGTCTTGCCGAGGATGAAACCGATCAATTGTCCGCCTGCCACCCCGCCCAATGTGCCCATCACGGCATTCCAGAACGCACCCACATCAGCGACATGAACGATTTTCCCGAACACGGAACCGCCGAGAAATCCGCCTAATAATTGAGCAATAAGAGAAACCATTAGCTTCCTAATAGTCGAACTTGGATCAATACAGGAAGAGGCTATTAAATAATGCTTCCTGCTTCTTAGGATCAGTTTTGGACTGCAAATCTGTCTAAACATAAAACAACAGTAATGTTGCTATATCAAGCCCCATTTTCGCCACATTAGGAACTAGTTAAGAGCAGCCACGAGCAGTTGTAATCGTTTGATTGACTGTGAATAACTGCTCTTCATGTACCAATATGGTACACATTATTCTAATCGCGGATACGTTGCAGACGATCCATCGCACAAGGAATGGGGTTATTCGCCGTGAGCCGGTACAGAATCTTGGTTCTGAAAGACGACGAAACCGACGAAGAAGGCGCAATTGGTTACGATCGTCCAATGAGATCGTTCTTTTTTCAGGGCTTTGTCAACCAAGACCCGGAAGATGACAGACCGGAAATCTGGCTTGGTAACATTCTGGACGAATACCCAACCCTCGAAACCTTGCTCAATGAAGTGAAGCGCAGAGGCTACAAGATCGGTGCGCTTGAACACAGCGCGATCATCGAAATGATGCGCGAGGCAGGAGAAAAGCCCGTACCAAGTCTTGCAGAACGTCTTGGTCTTATGATCTGACACCATGAAAGGGCAATAACTTACCTATGAACGGAAAAGAATTTCACCGGAAAATCTGGGAAATATTAGAGCCTCTCGATTCCTCAAATTTTCAGGTTCTTCGTGCTGTGGCAGCAGCGAATAACGATATCGAAAAGATCGAAGCTCAGACCGAAATCAAACTTCCAGACTACTACAGGGATTTTGTCAGTTCGGGGAATTGCAATGGCTTGGCCGTTTGCGCGCGCGAAGAAGTCTGGCCAGCTCCAAAAGAGGGCGACATAGCGCCCGCATGGACCTTTTATCGCGGCGTGACTTTGCTTGGTATTGATGCGCCCGATCTACCCGAATTTGCGAGCATTGCCGAAACGCATGATAGGCTCATAGCCAAAGGCATCGAAAACGTTTTGCCGCTCATCAAGATTTGGGGCAATGGCAGTTCATTTTATGGCGTCAACCGTTCTGGTGAAACCGTCATTGCCGAAGATGACGAAGTGACGATCTTAAAAGGCGATCTTACGGACGTTTATGCGGAAATGATCGCAAATCTAGTCCAATATCAAAAGGACATGGAAAAGAGGCTTGAAGCCTCACGCGGCCTGTTTGGCAAAAGCAGATAAATGAAGCGGCCCGTAGGCCGCTGCTTTTATTCTTATTTAATCGGAACGCATGGAATTTTTTGCGCAGGGATTACACCCGTCTTTATATCAGCTGGGCCGGTACGTGCTGCCGAGCAACCAAACAGGGACTTATCATCCTGCAGAATGATAAGCGGTCCGACCGTTCCTTTAATTTCAAAGCCTTCTGACACAAGCTCCACGATGGATTTTTGCCCCTCGGTCAACTGAGCAGGCTCATTCGTGGTGAATCCTTGAGCAAGGGCCGGGTTGGACACAATAATCAGCGCCGCAGACGCCATGAGAACGGTTTTCATGGTTGTTTCCTTTTCGTTGTCGATACCTGGAGCGGCCATTTATTGGCAGTTAATCGGCATAGTAATTGCTTGGAATCCCTTTCGGGCCTTCGGATAGTGAATGACGCCGGAATCTGCCTTGCAGCCGGTGGCCGTTGAAATCAATTTTTCCGCGTCATTACTCCAAATCGACAATTCATCGTTGTAAGTTAGCGTGGCTTCCGTCTTTGCTGTCCTGTCCCAAGAAACTTGTACGTCCGAGCCTTTGAATTGTACCGTCTTCACTTCCTTTGTCGTAACTGTATTCACGTCACTGCTTGAAGTCGTGGAACATGCAGAAACAGTCATCGCAAGAGCGGTCAGAGCAATAAAATTCGTACACGGTTTCAAAAGGTTCTCCAATTCTTTCAGTCTTATCCTAACGCGCAATCTTCGTTGCTTCGCTAGTCATTTTTATCATGGCGCATCGAGCGAATGACAGTCGCAATATTGTCTTCGTCAACTTCTGTCGCAAAATCGCGCATCAAGTGGTTTTTGGCTAACTCGTGGAGCGCTTGAAGCACTTCGATTTGGACCCATCCCGCATCCACGCCACGATCTGTCAGCGCTATAAAGGCATCTTCCAGAGCCTCTTGGCAGTGAATATCGCGGTCGGGATAATCGCCAAGTTTGCGCGGCCCGCGTATTTTCTGTTCTTCGCTCATGGTTTCGTTCCCATCTTTTAAGCTATTCAAACCAAGCAGAATATAATTCAGGACAAACCGCTGTCGCGACCGCGCTCTATTCGCTTTGCTCACCGAGCCAGCAAGCCGTCTCGGCCCATGCGGGTAACGATCGCTTTTGCAATCATGCCATTTTTTCGTGCGATGACACAAAAACACGTCTGGCACGTTTATGCAGTATGGCGCGTTCAATTAAATCTTCGCAAACCGTTTTCGACCCAATGCCGGAACGCATAGAGCCGTGTCTGGCGCTGTTGGTTCCACGCCCGCCAAAAGGGCCAGATTGGGGTTTTGAGGTCAAATGGGATGGCTATCGTCTTGCGATCCACGTTGAGCCGAACCGCCTGCGTGTCCTGACCCGTGGGGGTCATGACTGGACGCCCCGATTCAACCACATCGCGCAAGCCGCTCTGGATCTCGGCCACGCTTCAATGATCCTTGATGGTGAGGCTGTTGTACTTGATGATAGCGGGCGGTCTGATTTCGGAGCCTTGCAACGGGCGCTTGGTGGCCGTGGCGGCAAGCGCTTTGCCGCTGAATCCCTCTTTTACGTCTTCGATCTTCTCTATCTGGACGGGCGCGATCTGACAGGCATGCCCTTGCGCGAGCGGCGCGCAAAGCTCGCCAGTCTGCTTAGCGCAAGACCCTCGCCGGTCATCCGCTTTTCCGAGACAATGGAAGCCGATGGAGAGGCATTTTTCAAAATCGCATGCGCACATGATCTGGAGGGCATTATCGCCAAAAGGCTTGATAGCCCTTACAGACCGGGGAGACATGGCGAATGGCAGAAAATCAAATGCATCCAGAGCGACAGCTTCGTCATTGTCGGCTTTGAGCCGTCCACGACGATGCGCGGCGCAATTTCCCGGCTTTTGCTTGGAGCGCGCAAAGGCAAAAGCCTTGTTTATGTCGGTGGCGTCGGAACCGGTTTCAGCCATAAAATGGCCCGCGACCTGAAAATGCGCCTGGAAGCTATTCCGGTCACAAAACCGCCCGTTGCACTCAAACGCAAAAATGCGGTGTTCGCCCGGCCCGAATACATCGCTGAAATCGAATATCGGGCTTGGACAGACGATGGCAAGTTGCGCCACGCTTCGTTCAAGGGGCTTCGCGAGGCTGCCGACAATGCCGATATTTTCGAGATAAAGGGGGACACGTGACGATAGCGCCTATGCCAATCCACCGACAAAACCGCTCATTTCATCGAGCCGCACTTTCGCCAGACGTACCCGGCCCTTGCAGCCCCGTGCACGGCATGTCGATTGTGCTTCCACCTCGTCAATATAACGCTGGCTTGCTTCGGCATCGGTGCATAGGATCTCACGCGTCAGATAATGCACATGCCCGCAAATGCGGCATCGTGCTTCAAGCTTGTCCGTATCGCTCAAGTCGCTTGCGCGCAGTTGTTGTTTCCATCCCATAATGTCACCAAAAATCTTCCGCTGAAGGAATACGGGTAAAGCTGATCTTTCCTCCTGCATGACCGCCTTTCGGCGGTCGCCATTCGCCAACGCTCACCACCGTACCGGCATAGCGCGTGTTCAGACGATCTATCGCCATCGATGCGGATTCCCATCGACGCCGTTGACGATCATCATTGTTCAGCAAGTCCAACTGGCGTTCGCTGGCGTCGGAAAGATCGTAAAGCGTTACACCAACCCGGAAGATTGTCAGCCCACGCGGATAGGTCTTTGCGACCTCGGCCCAAAGTTCCGCCAGCGCTGACAATATGGCTTGGTCGTCATTGACGACCGGCAATTGCCGCTTGCCCATCCAAGACCCGTCCCGGATCGATAGCCAAAGCCAAAGACCCGACGCATAGAAATTTTCACGGCGCATCCGCCGCGCCGCTTTTGTCAAAAGCAGGCGAGTGATTTCCGATGCGCCGCTTATCGTCCGGCTGTCTGGTGGAAGAACGCGGCCATGACCGAACATGCCCCGCTTGGACGCGGGAGCCTGAATATCGTAGCCATGCAGCGCATACCACATGCGCTCGCCGGTTACGTTGCCCCACAGCTTGCGCATGTGTTTTGGCTGAATTGCGTAAAGCTGTTCAGTCGTGAAAATGCCAGCCCGATAAAGCCGCTTTGCCATATTGCCGCCGACGCCGGGAATATCTTCCATATTCACGGCCATCAGTGGCGCGGGCATCGCTTCGGGACGCCAGATCGCCACGCCATTGCCATAGCCGCCCGCGTAGCTACGCTTGCTTGCCTTGCAGGCCATCTTGGCAAGCTGGCGGTTGGCTGCAAATCCCATGCTGCATGTGATCCATGGCCCTACCAGCTCGAAGATTGCATCCTTGACATTGCGGGCCAGCCCTTCGGGGTCTGCGCGGGCATTTTCATCAAGCCGACACGTCAGCTCGTCGATGGATTTTGCCGTATCAATGGGAATGACGGCTTCTATTTCCGACAACAAGGCATTATGCGCCCGTCGATAAAGGTCAGGCTTTTGCGGCACCAGAACTATGTCCGGACACAGCCGCCTTGCTTCATCGACCGGCATCACATTCTTGACGCCACGTATCTTTGCCTCACGCGAACAAGCGATAATTGACGTGCGCGTTGTCCCTTCAAACGGCACAACGCCAACCGGACGACCACGCAGCCGCTTGTCTGCCAGCATTTCAACGGAAGCGAAAAAACCGTCGAAATCCATATAGACCCGCTCAATGGTCTCTGGCTTGCGCATTGTTGCTCCGTTTACAAGGACGAACGAACCCACTCCGGCGCACATAGCGCGCAGGAATACATTCCATTTCTGTGAAGATGTTCCTATTATGTTCTCATGCGTGCCGGTGTCAACTGGCAAGCCGAAATGTGGATAAAATAGTCAAATGGGCCCCGTCTCCGTTTGACCAGGCGCAGCGTTGCTTTGCGCTTGGTCAAACGTAACCGAGCGTGTCTTCCTTTAATGAAAAGGCTTCTAATCGTTGGCGGAACTGTCCGGCGCAAACAGAACCGGGCCGCTGTTGCGCGAAAAGCCCGCTGGCTGGCTGTTATAGTAATAGCTCAGCGTGAGCGCCGCAGATTGCAAAGCCGCTTCGATCCCTTCGCGGTTCGCAAGCTCGATCAGTGCATTCCTGAAAGCATCTGCAAGTTCGGAGTTATCCATGCGCAAAGTGTACTCATCCTCGCCGCAAATGCCAAATTCCCGTTACCAGACTGGTTAACTCCGCCAGATTGGACGGGATGCGGAAATCAGCGGTCAACCCGGCACCTTGCGCGGGAACAAAGCAACAGGAGCGTTGACGATATCAGCCCCAAACCTTCGCACGAGCCGTTTTCCTTGCGGTTGAGCCGGTAGCGCAGCCTCGTTTTTCTCCAAAGAGATCAAGGCCGGCTACAATCCCTTCGAACGCAAAATCTGGACCGCCGCGCGCGTGTCGCAAGGCCACGGTTATGCGGTTACGCAACGTCAATTTTCCCCGGCCAGACGGCCTTCCTCGCGCCCGCTTACGCTCCAAAATTGACTTAACCGAACCTTGCGCCCCGCGCTTTTACGGCAGTCTTACCGATTTGCACGAAGGGAATTGGCCCTCGATCAAGGAGAAAGAACATGGCTACCATCGGTTACGTCACCCGCAAGGAAAACGGCTCTTACGAAGGCCATCTGCGCACTCTTACACTCAACGCACCCGTCACCTTTGTTCCGATCGAACGCACGAGCGAAAAAGCCCCTGATTTCCGCATCCTGTCCAACCGCTCGGAAGTTGGAGCCGCATGGATCAAGAAAGGGCAGCAGAGCGGAAGCGAATACGTCTCCGTCACCATCGACACCCCCGAACTGCCGCATCGCATCATCGCCAATCTCGGGCAAGCCGCAGGCCAGGACGACCCGGACGTGTTCGCCATCATCTGGAACCGCCCATAAGCGCCAGTTAGCAAAAAAGCCCGCCAGAACGGCGGGCTTTTCGCTATCTACAGCGCAAGTGCAAGCGGTTTGACCTGTTATTTTTCCGTCCATCGCATGGCATTGTAAACCGTCATGCGCGAGATACCGTAATGGCTGGCAACACGGTCAACGCTGACACCTAGTCGAACCATCCGTCTCAAAAGATCATAGCTGACCTTCTGGTCATGACGTTTGTTCCGGTTGATACGACCGGCCTTCTCCGCTTCTTCCCGCTTGATACGCTGTGCGTGCAAGCCCTTATTTGCAAGGCCGTTGTTCTTGGCAGTGGAGCGGTGAACCAGCTCCAAATCTAAAGCCTGCATCAGCGTATGTTCGGGCAAAGCCCATTTTGCCTTGTACGCTTGAGGTGTCAGTCCATGTGCAGCATTGATATGACGGGTCAATGTGCGCAAATGTCTACCGCATTCTAGACATACGATCTTCTCATTGCTCATAGCCGCATTTTAGATAAGGAAGCCAGATTATCAATCTGGCTGGTTTTTCCTTTTCTTTTGCCCCTATCGCCAGTGCAATTTTCCGTCAATGGACAAGCGCAAAGCGTTGCAGCCGGAACAAAAACGGCTTTCAGGCTGCGCCCGAACCTTCCGTTTTTCTTCCGTCTGCAATCCTTGACTGAAAATCACACTGTCTGGGGGCGGTCTGCGCCCGCCCCCTCTGCCGCGGTTAATGCACAAGGCATTACCCGACAAAGGGCGCGGCTTCGCCCACTGGCAAAAGGAACCTTCGATATGGCAAAACTGACCAGAGCGCAGCGCAAGGCACATGCGGAGGCAGAACGCATTTTGTCGAAAGATCGTCTCACCGAAGATGAGCGCGAGTTTGTTTTCAACAACTGGCATGAAGGCGCTGACTTCAACAATGCTCATGCAGGTGCCTTTTTCACGCCCTACGATATGGCCGCTGATTTTGCCATCGATGCAGGACAAGGCCGCGTCATCGATCTTTGCGCGGGCATTGGCGTTTTGTCCTACTTCACGATTGCCCGCAGCCGTTGGGCAACCGAACCCGCCTCGGTGACTTGTATCGAACGCAACCCGCGATATGTCGAAATCGGGAAAAAACTCGTACCGGATGCCCATTGGATTTGCGCCGATGTTTTCGACTGGCGCGAATGGTGGCACGATGATCTAGGCGGAAAGACTTTTGATTGGGCCATAGGAAACCCGCCTTTTGGCCGCGTTCGTCGCACGGAAAACGGCCCCCGTTATCACGGCCCCGATTTTGAATTTCACGTGATCGATATAGCATCGCAAATGGCCGACTACGGAACCTTTATCATTCCGCAGCAATCGGCAAGCTTCCAGTATTCCGGACGCCCCTATTACGAACGCCGCACAAATGGCCGTGGCGTCGAGTTCGAGAAACTGACCGGCCTTGTCATGGAATCCGGCGCTGGCGTTGATACGTCGATTTTCAAAAATGAATGGAAAGATACAAGTATCATCTGCGAAATCGCCTGTTTCGAGTTTGCAGAAGCGCGAGAACACCGCGAAAGGGAAATCCAGCGTATCGCCGCAAATCACGTCACCGCCCCCGCCCGCCCCGCCGAACAACTGGCGTTTTTCTAGGAGGTACGGCCATGAACGAATTTGGCAACAATCGCCGGTCAAGCGTTGAAGTTTACGACACAGATTCCGGGCTTGGCGGCTCTTTTACCGTTGAGATTGTCGAGGACGTTGACGCGGATCGCGTCAAAGTCCGGGTCTGGTATGGTCGGGCAACCCCGTCAGGTTGGGAACGCTGGCACGAATGGGACGGATATCGCTTTATTGTGCGCCGTGATGCGCTCCGAAACAAAAGACAAATGGCGCTGTCAAAACCGGCATAAACTGCCATCGACAGCAGGAAAGCAGCAATTCAGGGAAACAACGATTATGAAAACATGTGTGATAGAGCCATCCTACGGCAAAGACGAGTACGGCAATCGTATCGTGGAACACTACACAGCATGGGACACTACCTATGCAACCAGTAGCGAAGATGATGTCATAGAGCAATACACGTCTAATTCGAAAATGAATCTCATGATCCATGACCTTCGGTCACAAGGCTACACTGTTGAGACGTGGCAGGAGCTAAAAGAGAAAATTGAAGTTGCTGGAAAAGTACTACTGGACAGAATTGATGATGCTCGCTCTGATCAGGCCACGCTTGAATTAGCCAAAATCGATGCAGCGCAGCTTGTAAAATCAAGATGGGGCGGAAAGTTTTCGCCTCCGCAGCTTGCCGAATTTATCCGGAAGGAGACATTTTCATGAACAAGATTGTCATATCCGGTGCATTGATTGCTTTCATCGCGCTATCAGGATGCGCCGCAGACCGAACCCAGACGGCGCAGCCGCATAAGACTGAAAAGGTCTGCGATTCCAAGAATGCCGCTATCACGGAGAAAGGCGTTATTGTCTGCAAGAATGCGATAACGCTTTAGCCCGGAACATTTTATCAAGCCACCATCACTTTGCATCAGGACCTAAGTCAACAAGTGCGGAATGTCCGCACTTTTTCATTGACCAACGTGCGGAATTTCGGTATATATAATTTATGCAAACAGTCATCGAAACCCCGGCTTATCTGGCATCTGCCAAGGATGAAAACGTCTCGGATCAGGAGCTAAAAGACATTGTTTCGTTCATCGCGGCAAACCCGGATGCAGGCGATATTATGCCGGGAACCGGCGGCGCTAGGAAATTGAGATTTGGCGGAAAAGGTAAAGGCAAAAGCGGCGGCTATAGAATTATTACCTTTTATGCCGACGAAAACATGCCGGTGTTCTTGCTGGATATTTACAGCAAGGACACGCAAGCGAACCTATCACAAGCAGAACGGAACGAACTCCGCAAACTGCTGACAGCGTTGCCCGGCGAGTGGCGCAAGCACTCGGCAGCGAGGCAAATCAAGAGCAGGAGACATTGATATGAGCAAAGCAGGTTCACGCATCTTGCAGGGTGCAAAGGAAGCATTGGCATTTGCGAAGGGGGAAGCCGATGCGGCGGATTTTGTGGTTCATATCCCGCCATCGGTTGATGTGAAGTCTATTCGCCGCAAGACCGGCCTTTCGCAAAGGGAGTTTGCGGCCCGATATGGTTTCTCATTTGGTCGGGTACGGGATTGGGAACAAGGCCGATCTAACATCGATGGACCGTCAAGATTGTTGCTTACCATCATCGATAAAGAACCCGAAGCGGTCGAACGCGCATTATCCGCAGCCTGATCATAAAGGTGGTGAAGGGATAAGGCATGACCTTTGGAAAAGAGCTTATCCAGAGTGCAAATGAAGCGCTGGCAATCGCACAAAGGCGAGCAGAACCCGCAGCCGTTTTCGTCCCTGAAAGCATTGACGTTGCGGCGATCCGTAAACGCTTGAAACTATCGCAGGCCGAATTTGCAAAGCGGTACGGCCTGCCCGCTGGCACAATCAAGGATTGGGAGCAAAAACGGCGGCAACCAGATCGCGCCGCAATGCTGTTCTTGAAGGTAATTGAACAAGCTCCCGATATGGTGGCGCGAGCTATCCGCGCATAATCGGGCTATGGCCTAAACCCCAAACCGTCCGGCGCCCGCATCGAGCGGGCACCGAACGGTACGAGGAACCCCCCGGTCCCCGGTTCCTCGCGCTCCTCCCCCCGGAATGGTGGATGCCCCGCAAGCGGCTCATCCAGTTAGCCTGTTTAGGTTTTGTCGGCGTCAACGGTCGTTTGCTGATCCAGCTCCACTCCAGCGAGAGTGTGACGGAAACCGAACTTCGTTCGGTCGAGATTTGCCGGTTGATAAACTGGCGAGGCGTCCGTGGCCTGTACCTCCGTGTTTTCATGGTGCTTGTCCTCTTTTCCTGAAAGTGGCCATGCGCAATCTAATCGCTTCGCACGATACGGCATCCGCGGCCTTATACGCGCAACCCCTTCGGGGTTCTCCACTCCGCTACGCTACGTTTCGACCGCAAGCGGTGCGCGCGTCCGCTACTGCCGTATTCGAGCTACGCGATTGCGCACAACCACTTTCAGGAGGACAAGCACCATGAAAACACTCATCGCATTTTGCCAGAAGACCGGACGCCGCTAGCGCCAGTTTATCAACCGGCAAATCTCGAAACTGACCCGTGCGGGCCAGTTTAAATTTTCCGTCACACTCTCGCTTCCGTTCATCGCGAAAGTCGAGATCAGCTATCAAACGAGCGTCAGCAAAGCCGACAAAACCTAAACAGGCAAACCGGAAGATCGCAGCCGAAAGGCTGCGATCTTCCGCCATTCCCCCCGACCCTGACCGCGAACCAATTTGGCTGCGAGACTAAAGACGAGACAGAAATAACACGGCCATAGTCGCGCCTGGCGCTATGCACCAGCCGCGAAAATGGAATGCCAAAGCATACAAGCCTGATACCGCCCCCCTGCCATCGAAAAGACGATCAGTGAAGGGGCAAGCGCGGCGAGCCGCTTGTCGCGTCAAAAAAAACGGCTTTCAAGCTTACGCCCGAACCTTCCGTTTTGTTTTGCCCCGACCCCTTCACAGACCGCCTTTTGGCCGGGGATCGGGCTGCGCCCTCCCCCCTATGACCGGGAAAAGCTGTTGCTTCCCCGATCAAAGGGAAGAGGTCTCGCCCAATGGGGCGATTAATGGAGCGCAGAAAATGGAAGACGCTGAAAAGGCAAATTACGCAATCCGTCTTATCGAAGGTCGGCACCTGACAGCCAGCAACAAATGCCATATCTCGGCTCTTCTAGAGCGCGGTTGGTGGAGCGGCCACAGCAGGCATATTCAGTATGAAATTGCTCGCCTGACAGATGACACGTATCGCGTCATCATCACGCAACGCGAGCGAGACGACATGAAACGGGTGCAAACCCGCACCATGCATGTAACCATTCTCGCAACCCCCCGGATGATAATAAGACGCCGTTAGGCGTCTTTCCAATCTCCGGAACGAACCGATTAATCGCCCGATTTCATATCTGCTTTCTGGCGACTTTTAACGCCATGGATATAGGCGGCAATTTCTTCATCGGTCGCGAACTTGCCGTCAACCTTGAATGTCGTCGTCCATTCAGCCGGTATTGCCGGATCGCGTGCCTTATCAGTGAATGAGGCTTCAAGCGGTACGACGACCTTATATAAATGCTCGCCCACACCAGATACCAAGCATCTAACGCCGTGCTTATCGGTTCCGAGCAGGGTGCTAAATTCAGTAGAGCGAAACGGCGCTTCTTCCACGCGGTTATCGACCCATTGCAAACCGCCCATAGTTCCAAGAGGTTTGCGCTTCCATTCAAGATAACTGGTTTTTCCGAAATAGCGTTCTAACGTCAGCGCCGTTTCGCCATGGTTTACTTGCACAATTATCGTCGTGCCCACGCTCGCCATGAGCGTCTTTAGCGCGTCCTGACCATATTTCTCTGATACCTGAGCGGCATCTTGCAACCCAAGAACAACGCAAATACCCTTGGACCGGCCAACGGTAACAAAGGTCTGAAACTGGTTGATGTGCGGGAGTTGCGCCCATTCATCCATGAAGAACCATATGCGCCGCAAATCGTCATCGTTTAGCGATTTGCTGTCAGTAACGGTATTGATCGCAATCGCGTAAATAGAGGAAATCCAAGCGTCTGACAGCGCGGAAAACTGACCATCATGCTTGATAATGACGGTTCCGAATTTAACTTCGTCCTTCAACCATTCGCGGATCGAGAACAGTTTCTTTCCCTCATAAGACGGCCATGCGGTCGCCAGCATATCCAGCATTCCCATATGCGCTTCAAGTGTGGATCGCGTGGACATGACCTGTTTGAAATCAGCTTCAAGGAAGAGATTTGTACCACGGCTGTACTTTAATGCCGTCGCCAGAAGTGTTTCATTGTCCTTTCTGGTCTCGTCCAGAAGGTCAGCCCATGTCCATTTACCCGGATTGGTCGCCATTAGTTTAATGATGCAAACCGCCAGCACTGCCCGCGCACTGTCAGAGAAAAATCGATTGGCCGCTTGAGGTACAAGACGATTGGCAAGCTCAATTGCTTCCTGTGAAACAACCAAATCCCTTGCAATATCCCAGACTGCCGAACGGTCATCAGTGGGACTTAGAATTGTCGGTTCATAACCCATGGCACCGACAATATTGGGTGGAACGATTTTGGTGTAATCGCCCTTTTGATCGAAGATAATAACTTTGTCATTCCGCTCAACAGCAGCATGAATCATGCGCGACATGATTATGGTTTTACCGCCACCGGGAGCGCCAATGATATTGAAGTGGCGCGTTTCACGCGGCAAAGACACGTGCCAGCCGTCAAACATATGGATGCCTGATACCGCAGGATACTTGCTAGTTTTCTGTTCGTATCTGGCAGCGTCGAGAAGATCCGGCAAACGGCCAACGGTCAAGCCGCTGAGAATGTCTATCGGTTTCACACGCATATAATGAAACCATATTACAAAGCCCCCGAGCAACAGAAGCGCCACCAGTGGCGATGCAATTGTTATCTGGTAACTTAGCATTTTAGCTGGCGCAAATCCTCCATGAGAGGCGATCAGATCGACACAGCGAGAAGGATAGAGATGCAAGTAGCAGGTCAGGCTTTCACGAAACGAAAGCCTTGAACTGCTCATAGGCCAATCACGTAAAAGGTAGCCGAAGACAAAGGCCAGTACCGAAAGCACCGCCAAAGTGATGCCGATAAATGTATATGCCGACCAAGACGGACGCGGTTCCTTTTCAATCATTCTTGAACGCCTCTTTGCCAATCGCGGTCATTTCGTGGACATATGCGCTATCGTCTTGCTGCCTTGCTGCCGTGATCAGAACACCGAGAAGAAACGCCTTATCGGCATTTCTTAGCCCGGCTTTAACGGCAAGCCCGCCCAACTGGATTTTCTCATGCGCATCCTTAGCGCGGTCAGATTTTTTCAGCATTGCAAGCTTACCTTTCAGATTACGCAGTCGGTTTCTAAGCCGACCGAGATCACTTATCGGCGCTGTCGCGAAATCGTTTTGCCAATTCCTGAAACGCTTTCTTGAGTTCAGCGGTTGGAACATCAAGCAACCCGCATTCTATTGCCAGTTCGCCAATCTTTTGCGCTTGAGCCGCTGTTGCCTCTTGAAGCTGCGCTTGGAGAGCGGCAATTTCAGCTTCAATCTGTGAGACCGATTTTGTGCCTTTAGGACGCGCCATGAAATGTGTTCCTTTCCATTTCTAAGATATTAGAAGTTACGTTTAATCTTGTAATGGCTATCTCTTTTCGACGCAAGAAACATGCGCAAGAATGCAGAAAAAGGCGCTGATAACCGGAGACAGCCCGCGCAACCTAAATAGCGCCGTAGGGCTGGCGGAGGTAGATAATAGAAATCGTTCGATGCGATTTGTATTATGAGAAAGGGCTTACCCTGCTCATAATGGTATCAGGAAATGGCACTGATACCGAAGCTATTCCGCGCAACTCAAATAGCGCTGTAGGAATAGCGTAGGTCGAATAATAAGACGCTCGATGCGTCTGATTATTCCCACACTATGCGATTGGCGTAAGTGAGTCACGTTAGTTCGGCTCTGGTCCGTGTGTCATTTATTGCAGATAAGACCTCGCGCAGCGCGGACGATATTGTTAAATCGGATGAAGCCTTATTCAAATGAATTTCAACTCAATAGCGAATATCCGGCTGCTATTAACACGGTAAGATCTAGGTGTGTATCGTTCGATAACCCCGGCGGAAGACATTACACCATGAAGCGCGAAAGCCCTGCTCATAGCTAATCCGCCGATGGGGGTTCGACATTTGTTGTTAATACCGATGATTGATCCACAGCACCAGTCCCGGAGAACCGAGAGCGAAGCGAACGAAAGTTCTCTAAGGGCGCACTTAGAAGTTTTTATCAAAACTTCTTTATGGTAGTGCTTACGCCATGGCGATTTATCATCTGAGTGTAAAGGAGTTCAGTGTAGCGCGGGGGCAAAGTGCCGTCGCGGCTGTCGCCTATCGCCGTGCCGCGAACCTGATCAATGAATCCACCGGCCAATATCACTCCTATAGCAACAAGCCTGCCGTCATCCATTCTGAGATTGCTATTCCCGATGGATCGCCAAAATGGGTCAGGGAGCTATTGGAGTTGCCGGGCAATCAGTCTTCGCAAAAATTCTGGTCGCAGGTCGAGCATCATAATACTCGTATCAATTCGCGGTTAGCCAATGAAATAGTGCTTGCCTTGCCCATCGAACTGACCAGTGACCAGAACATTGATCTTGTTCGACAGTTTGTTTCGGACAAACTGACTTCACGCGGTTTGGTGGCTGACTGGTCTTATCATGCCGTCCCGGAAAATCCGCATGTCCATATAATGGTTCAGACGAGGCCGCTTGCTGAGAACGGTTTTGGACCGGTCATGAAGCCAGTTCTTGATAACGAAGGGAATATCAGTCGGGACAAGAACGGCAAGCTTCAGTATTCCCTTTTCGGTATAAGCAAGCTCGATCTTCCGGGCATTCGTGAGGCATGGGCCAATGTTCAAAACCATCATTTAGCCATGCACGGTCATGATGTACGTGTTGACCATCGTTCCTACGAAGAGCAAGGAATAGCACTTGTACCTACTACCCATATTGGTGTCGGTGCCAATGCAATAGCTGCCAATGGTGGTCAATCAGATCGCATCGAGCGCAACAACGAAGTCCAGTCGATCAATCGTCAAGCTGTACTGGATAATCCGGAAATTATTCTCGATAAAATTACGGCTCAGAAATCCGTCTTCAATGATCGGGACATAGCGCGGGAGGTGTTTAAGTACACGGATAACCGGGCAGATTATCAAAGCGTCATACTTCGCATTGGCGCATCAGATAATCTAATCGCACTCGCCGCCCCTGTTTATGATCCTGTTTCGGATAAAGAGATTACGCCTGCTACTTATACCACGCGGGCCGTCTTTGAAAACGAATACAGCATTCTTGAGAACGCCGAGAAGCTTCACGGGCAAGACACGTTCTATGTTCCTGAAAAGCGCGTTCAGGCTTCAATTAATTCGTTTGAAAAAGACAAGGGCTTTTCTCTTTCGGACGAACAGAAGGCGGTTATTCGGTACGTTACGCAAGCTCAAGGTATTGCAACGGTTGTTGGCTACGCGGGTGCTGGTAAGTCAACAGTAATGAATGTCGTGCGACAGGCATATGAAGCCAATGGAGCGCGGGTATTCGGCGCTGCCCTGGCTGGTGTTGCTGTTGACGGGCTTCGTGAATCCAGCGGGATCAATAGCCGGACAATTCGCTCATGGGAGGTGAATTGGGAAAGAGATAAGCGTAACCTTCAAGCCGGTGATGTATTCGTGCTGGACGAAGCTGGCATGGTTTCGTCGCAGCAAATGCGTACCATTGTTGAACATGTCGAAAAGGCCGGTGCCAAGCTTATTATCGTAGGCGATCATCGTCAGCTTCAACCAATCATGTCAGGTGCTGCATTCCGGGGTATTGCGGAGAATGTCGGTTATCGCGAACTTACGGGGATCATTCGTCAACGCAATCCGGAGCATGTTGCAGCTTCATTGCATTTGGCAAGAGGCGAAACGCGGCAGGCGCTTGAGCGTCATGAAGCGCTTGGTAATATTCAGATCAGCGCCAAGGGTGTTGATGCTCGAAAGCAGATTGTCCAAGAATGGGGGCAAAGCTGGAACGCGGGCAACGATGTAATTATCCTCACACATCGCAATGACGATGTGGAAGCGCTCAATCAATATGCGCGTTCGCTTTTGAAAGATGCAGGCGGTTTACAAGACGAGTTTTCTCTAACGACGAGCAAGGGAACCAAATCGTTTGCGATTGGCGACAAGATCATATTCCTTGAGGGTGATTATGAAACGGGTTTGAAAAACGGCTCGATCGGCTTCATCACCGAATTCAATCAGAAAACCCGTTCTCTTTCAGTTGAAGTCGATTATGGTAAAACGGTCAGTATCGATACGGCGCGCTATAATTCGTTCACGCATGGATATGCCCAGACCATTCATAAGTCGCAGGGCAAGACCGTTGACGATGCCTTTATTTATGCAACGAGTATGATGGACGCTCAGTTGAGCTATGTTGCCTTGACCCGTCATCGAGACAATGTTCGCCTGATCACCAGTCCGGATGCGTTCAAGGATCGTGCTGATTTTTTCAATCGGTTGTCCAATGATCGGCAGAAGGACGTTTCATTCCTTCATCGCCATACGCAGGACTATGCGGATGCATTGCGTGGCTTTATGGAGCGGCGCGATCTTGGTACGCCGTCAGACTGGAAAGCGGCAGTCGAGCGAACAGTCAATCATTGGAAAGGCAGACTTGAGCAAGTAACCGAGCGTTTGCGGTCTGTTCGTCAGCGTCTATTCCCGTCGCAAGAAATTCAGTCAACGCCCGAACAAAGGGCTCAATCTGTCAGGTCGCCGGTAAAGCCGTCGCCGGTTACATCGCCAGTACCGGCACAGACATTGCGCGTTTATCCCGTCATGCCGGACAACGTTCGCCAAGTCGTTGCCAGATTGCAGCACACGTTTGAACATGCCGAACGCATGGACACCGATAGATCACGCAAGGAAGTGATAAATACCAGCCAGAACGCGTTCGTCGATGGAAGTCACTCACGAGAGGTTCGAACATTTATGGCGGGCCTTAAAGACGTGATGGGACCGACTACGATCCTTGCGGCGGGACAAAAGTTTAATGCTGAGAAACTTGCCCCTGCGCTATCGCAGTTCTCCGCAGCGGATCAGCAAAAGATTGAAAGCGATTGGCCTGCCCTGCACAGTCTTGCCCGTGCAAGCTTTGCCGTTAATCAACTCGAAGTCGCCAAGCTTATGCATAGCGAAAGTAAGGATAATCGCATCGAGGCGGCTTATGAAAAATCTGTCTCTCTATGGAGAACCCCTGACAAGGAGTTGGTTCCAGCAATGCCGGTATTCAATGAAGATATTGCAAAGACTGTTTCGCGGATCGCGGCCAGCCACCCGGAAACTGTGAAAGCCGCGAATTACATGCAGAAAGATCTAGCGCAGTGTTACACAGACGCGGGGGCAATTGCGAAGCTGTTCATCAATGACGTTCGTAATGGCGTCAATGTTCATGACACGCTTGCGATGATGCAGAAGAATCCGGAGCAGATCGGAGACATGCACGGCAAGCGCAATTTCCTTGGACGACCGAATGAAGAGCGCGCCGCTGCAATCGCTGCTATTCCAGCAGCGGTAAGTGCCATGAGGCATTTCGCATCCCGCTATGAGAACGTCACGCAGGATGTTACCCAGAAGGAGACATTGTTCAGGCAGCAAATGCAGACCGGATTACCGGGACTGTCGCAGGGCGCTACCAATTTCATTGAGAAGTTCAATGACGTTGGTGCGAACAAGGAGCAGCTATTGAACAGTGACGAAGGCAAGCAGGCACGCCGGGAAATCGGAGAGTTCATGTCGGCCTTCACCGAACGATTTGGAAGGTTCGAGACAAGCCCAACCGAAAGCGAGCGGTTTAATCGAGTTGCCGCAACGATCGATCCGGCGATTGCCTCAGAGCTTGCAACACAGGTTAAGCATGTTAAATCTGCCGAACAGAGCATCGACCTCCATTCAAGCGCCTATAGCCTCGGGCAAAGCCAAAGTCTGTCTCAAAGTCGTGGGAATGAGATAGAAGTCTGATTTAGCCAGAAAATCCAGATTGTAATATATTGGAAACTGTGATTAATCTCCTGCAACGAGGGAGATAATCGGATGCGGATTATTGTTGCAACGGGGGCGCTATTGCTCGCTGGCTGCGCACAAACGACTAATTTCCATACAAAAGATGTTGGATTGATGGTCGATAAAAGTATTACTGACATAGATGAAGAAAAGAAATTCGTTTATCTAGAGAAGTCCGCATTCAATCAAAGACCCGTTGGGGTAATAACTCTCGTTCACAAAGAACCGCCGTCTGGCGCTCTTATGATGCCCATGAGCGCGATCTTTAACGGACCTGTTGAAGACCTTATCAAATCGACGGCGGCGAAAATCGGCTACAGCGTTCGCAAGTATGGAGAACGCCCCGGAGCGCCTGCCCTTGTGGCCGTCAATCGTCACAACGACACAGCTTACGGCATTATGGAAGAAGGCTTGTTGCAGGCGCATGGCCTTGTCCGGATCACCATCGACCAGAGGCACAAGAGCATTACCGTGCGCTACAAGCGTCCGGAGCGCAGCCCGGTTGCCCATATTGACGATACGAGGCTGTATTAATGCGGTTGACGGTTTCCTTTGTTCTGGCGTCCATGACGATTGCCGGCTGCACAACCACTAAGACAGACATAGATGCGCCGCCGCCTCTTATCGGCGGCCCAGACAAGTTGACCGGCGCAAGCTACGTCCCGGCGACCTATGAACAGTTTGCCAAACGTACCCGGAGTGGAAACCCCGGCGCTGGCGTGGAGCGGGCGCGGGTTGAGATTTTGCGTGATGCAGCCATATCCTACGCCGCGCAGGCGGGCTTTGAACGGCGCGCATATGAAATCATGGCCGAGCTGGAGCGCAAATCGCCACAGCTTTCCGAAGAGTTCAATTTCAGCGCAGTCGTTTACACCGCTCCGCGTGAGGCAGGCTATGTCGTGCCGCCCGTTGTGACACGCGCCACCGAAGCGCTCACAATCACCAAAGGCGGGCGCGAAAGCGTGGCAGCGGACGAGTATTACCGGATTGAAAAGCCGGGCCGCATTGTCGGTGTTATTCCGACCTGGCGCGACTACCTTGTGATGCCGCTCGACAAAGCGACCGAACCCGACGAGCAATTTTTGCCCGTCGATAAGGAAGAACGCGCCGTCTGGGATAAGTATATGGCGGAAGGCTGGTCAGAAGGACGCAGACAGGCCGAGGAAGCGTTACAGATCAATCTCAATCTCTTGCGGCGAGATTATGCGGGCATGATCGAGTACCGGCGTCTGGTTGAAGCTGGCCTGATTAAGTCGCTTCTGATTTCTTCCAGCGAAGTTCGCGCCAAGGGCACGCATGACGAACTGTTTATCGGTCAGCGCCGTGTTCGTATCGATAATGACGCCACCTTTGTTACGAACCCGAAGAAGTGGAAGCCGATCACGCGCAGGGTCGATAAATAGCTCATGATCGACCAGAAAAAGCTTTCTGCAGAAGAGTATGATCCGAAGGGGAATTATGTTCCCCTTCTTAATGAGGAACCCGTTCGTTTCGACACCAATCTTGAACTGATTAATCATCTGTTCGCGGGCGCGTCCAACCGTGGCGCATCCGATTTTTCCATCATGTCGGAAAGCCGGTTGCACGTTCAGATTAGCGGGCGTCAGTATTTCGGTTCCACGCGCATCTTCAATCTGTCCGAAGTCGATATGATCCTTTCGGCCTTGTGGCGATCAGCCGACGCCGCCGGGATCATAAAGCAGGGTCGCCCTTTGGACTTTGCGTATGAAATTGTCATCGACCGCAAAACCCGCCGCCGCTACCGCATTAACGCCACCGGCATAAATGTGGATGGATCGGATGGTGTGGAGATTTCGGTGCGCTCGCTGCCGATCAAAACGCCGACAATGGACAGCGTTGCGCTTGAGCATGAAATCCGGGATTTTCTAAATCCCAAGAATGGCGTGATCATCATCGCAGGCGGCACCGGCCACGGCAAATCAACAACGATGGCGGCGATCACGCACGCGCATCTTGTGAACAAGGATAATCCGCGCAAGATCATCGATTATCAGGCGCCGATTGAATACACCTTCCGGGACGTGCTTGACGAAAATCTCGACTCCCCTTCCTTCATCGCGCAGTCCGAAATTGGCGAAGGCCGCAACATTCCGACATTTGGCAAGGCAATCTGGGCTTCGCTCAGGCGCGCGCCTCATATTATCAATGTCGGTGAAGCGCGAGACTATGAATCCATGTCGGGTTGTCTTGCCGCGTCCGTTCAAGGCCATATCGTCAACACGACGACCCATGCAGGATCTGTTGCAGAAGCGCTTCGGCGTATCGTCAACGAGTTCCCGCCAGAGGAACAAGTCAGCCGGGCTTATGACCTGATCACGTCTTTGAAGGTTCTCATTGCTCAGCATCTTGTGCCGACACCGGACTTGAGCGGACGCTTTGCTATCCGTGAATTCATGGTGTTCACCGATGATGTGCGTGATCGCTATATTTCGCAGCCGGTCGAAAATTGGACGAAAGTTACACGCGATTTGTTCAAAGAAGCCCGGACCAATACGAACATCGTGGCGCAATCGCTGGACCGAAGCATCCAGATAAAGATGCAGGAAGGGCTTTTGACCGAGGAAATGGCGCGGACGCATCTCGGCTCGATCTTTCTCGGCCAGTAGGCGCATCACGGTTGCTTGGTTGAAGATCCTGACTAGGTGAAAGCCAGCAAAACCTAAGCAGATCGAGAGATGGTGGACGCGGTTGAAATTTAGCGGGGGGGCTTGAACCAATTGAGGTTCTACAACCGCGTCCGAAACTAATATAGGCAGAGGCATCTTTGTAGGCAACGTAAGGATATTAACGAATGAACTTTTTGCGTCGTATTTTTGGCGGGGTGCAACTGTCCTATCTCATCCGTTCTTATTTGATCGGGCTGATCTTTTTTGCTCTTATGATCGGCATGGCGCTGAGCGCCGAAATCAAGAATGGTTCGCCTGTCGGCCTGATCGTTTTCGCCTCGCTGAGCACGTTGCTCTTTCCGTTCGCGAAGCTGGTCTGGGATGAACTTCGCGATCTGGCTTTCGGGAACAACGTAATTTTTATGAACGCGATCATGCTGTTCATGCTCAAATGGTTCGTCAACGCATGCCTCTGGGCGTTTGCGATCTTCGTTGCACCGATCGGAATCCTGTATTTGTGGTTCCGCACCCGCCAGCCTTTAGCCAGTGTGGATGATGAGGCATAAAGCAAGCACGGACGGATTGTATAATCATGCGGAAGATAGCGGTTGTTGTCAGCGCGATTGTCTTTGCGACTTCCTTTCCTGCAAAGGCTGACCGGCTTGTATGTTCTGACAAAGAACATCTGCGCTACATGAAAATGGTCGGTGAAGTTGGCGAAATGGGGATCGCCCTAAACCCTGTGGGGGAAGAACGTGCGGTCTTTGAGAGATTGACAGCCGCATATGAAGCACTCGACCCGAAGGGGCCGGTGACTTCTCTTTTCGTTGTACATATTCCTACCGGGCAGATGTACACGCAATCATGTGCGAAAGAGCGCTGCACGATGGAGGAAATGGCAAAACCGGAACAAGCCTGTCTGATCGATCACATGAACCAATGCAGCTATGTCGCGCTTCGCTTCCGAGGCGAAGAGTTCTGCCTACTCCGTCCGCCGCACAATTAGGGCCGGTTGGCCCGAACATTTGGAAGATGATGGACGCGGTTGAGCTTAAGAGGGGGGCTTGAAGGGGTCGTTAGCGGGAGGGAACAAGAGTATTCGCGTGAAAAGGGGTTGGAGGTGATTGTTCAGTTCTGGACGACTTAGAGGTTTGAGCGGTTAGTCGTGGTGAAGCAAAGTCTAGCCACTTTTCAATAGACAGACGCCGGTTGCCGGGTGGGTCATATTCGGAAATTAGGTCGTCTTCTGACGCGAGGATGTACTCTCCATCGTCCGCATAGAATGCGCGGACATAGTGCGTCAATTGTAGGATTTGATCTCGTGCTCTCATGCTCCCGTACCCACTAAGATGTTGTAATAGCCGATTTTTCACCGAGCAAGCTTTTCCGACGTACAGGGGGCGTTCGTCGACATCTAGAAAGACATACAGTCCGGGTAGACCTCTTGCCCGGTTTGCGATGAATTCCAATAGGGCTGCCCATCCACGTAGGGCATTCTCGTTCGAGAGGGCGTAACCAACCGTCCGCATTATATCAGATTTACCCCACTTTGTCGGGTAGACAGTATTGTTGAAATCTATGGGGCAGTATCGGGCGCTATAAATTGGACCGTGGTCGAGAAAGGCAGCGGTGCGTTCGTATGAAGTGCAGCGCAAAAGCTCCGAAATTGGCATCGGATGAGGTATGTTCCTCATTGTCGCGAATGCTTTAAGCAGTTCCCGCAAGTTACCTGAATCTGATCGTTCACCATGAGGCGCTAGCGTCGGCAGTTTCTCCATGGCCTAGATTATGGCATAACTTATTCGATCTGCATCCCCTGCCCTGCCCTTTCTTTTCAAGGTGTTGAGGGATGCAATATTGTGATGCATTATCTTGATTACCACCAAAGGTTGAGGGATCAACGAATGACCAAAAAACCGAAGCATCGTCCTGACCTTACTGAATTCTTAGTTGAGAATGCCGCGCGGCTGGGGATTAACAAGGCTAGGCAGAAATCAAAGCAACATCCCGATGACTATACGGCAATATCGAAATGGCAGATTCATGACGAAGTGAGAGATAGCGAAATTTCCAGATTGGTTGTTCAGCTGGCGGATCATGGAATGCGGGTGGCCGAAATCGAGAATATCATGAAAGAGGTTCTCAAAGAGCAACTGAAAATATTGGAGATGGTTGAAAACGAGGAGGATATGCCTAAAGATTCGAAAATGAGCTAGGCAGGATCACGAATTTTGCAGGGCGCACGTGAAGATATTTTACCTCCCCTGTCCGAAAACGACTGATTATGGACAGAGCTTCACCACCTGACCATATATTATGCTAACAGGTTACGGAAATAGTTAGCATTACGGACAGCCTTTTGGGACAAAATCTAAAACAGTCGCTCTGATTGCCAGTCAAGAATGCACGTTCGTCCAATTCGGACGACTGGAATGAGGCCTGAAGCGGTCGGTCCGGTTTCGGAGGTTGCAGTAGATCTAGCTGCCTTGTGTTACTGCATTAACTCAGGGTGGAAAGCCAGTGGTGAAAGGCATTAACTTCATATCGAGGCAGGGCTTTTGGCGATGCGACGACATAGTAGGCCCATTTGACGGGCCAGCGAATGTCGGGCATGAGGTGGACGAGACGACCGCTGTCAATCTCCTGAGCTACCAGAGCCTTACGCACCAACGCTATCCCGCGGGCTGCGACCGCCGCATTGATGACCGCAGCCGTGGAGTTGATCTTCAATCCACGGTCGTCGGGAACATGGTTCGCGCCCGCACGTGTCAGCCATTCGCTCCAATTCGGAAAGTCCCCACCCGGATGCGGCGTGCCGTCGTGGATGAGTGTCTGTTCCGCGATCCAGCCTGCGGTCACCTCCCTCCCCTCGCGCAGTAGCCTGTTGTGGCAGACAGCAATGATTTCCTCGCCCATGAGGTACTTGGACTTTACTCCCTTCCAGTCGCCCAACCCATATTGGATGCCGATGTCCGCCTCACCCTGAGCCAGATCGATCACTCGATCAGAAACGTCCAGCCGAACGTCGACATTCGGCCATTTCGCCGAGAAGTCTTCCAGGCGAGCAAGAAGCCAGATCGCGACCAGAGCCTGGGACGCCGTCACGACGACAACCGACCGCGCAGCTTGCGCAGACCGGATTCAAGGAGGTCAAGCCCTTGTGCGATATCGTCGAGGGCTTCTTTAACCTCATCGACAGGGGCCAAGCGCTCCAAGGGACGCCCCTTTCGGGTGCGCCAGCCCTGTGCGGCATGCAAATCTATGGCCTCGCACGGTCACCGTGTCGGGTGGCGATGTGGTCGGCGGCCCCGATGGCGGATTGCCGGTGCCGGTTGCTGTGTTCTCTACCTTGCCGGCATCGATGTCAGCCTGCACTGGCGTATAGGTCGCCGTGAAGGTGAAGCTCGCCCCCGGTGCCAACGTCTGGGGCCCTTGGTCGAGCGACACCCCGGCATTGGCCAGCAGTGGATCGTCGACCGTGACATTGGTCATGGTGACGTTGCCGGTGTTGGTGACCAGGAACGAATAGGTGATCGTCTCGCCCAGATCGATCAGGCCGTTGCCGTTCTGATCATTGAGCGTGCCGGTCTTGTCGAGCGTCAGCGCAGGCGTCTGTGCCGGCGGCACGGTCACCGTGTCGGGTGGCGATGTGGTCGGCGGCCCCGATGGCGGATTGCCGGTGCCGGTTGCTGTGTTCTCTACCTTGGCCCCTGAACATTAAAGGGGCACAGATATACGGCAGGCGGATCATGGGGAGAACGGAATTACGCGGAAGCCGTTTTCGTCGAATGTCGGTTTTTCTTCCCAGAGGTAATCGCCGGTCAGGTTCACATGCTCCCATGTGAGCGGTGACAAGCTAGCCAGCAGATGATCCGGGATTGTCTGGCCCGCATTGCGCAGGGCATCGACGACGCGGCCGGTGTAGATTGTGTTCCAATGAATAATTGCAGTGACAACCAGGTTGAGCGCGGAAGCCCGGATCGAAAGGTTTCCCTGACTGCGATCGCGGAAACGACCGAGACGATGAAGATTGACGGCTCGCACGAGACTGTTCCGACTTTCGCCCTTGTTCAATTCAGCGGTAGTTGTCTTACGCAATTGCTCGTCGTTGATCCAGTCGAGGGTGAAGAGGGTTCGTTCAATCCGGCCCATCTGGCGCAACGCCTGGGCAAGGCCGCTTTGCCTCGTTGTCGCCGACAATCGCTTCAGCATGAGCGAGGCGCTGACGGTGCGCGTACGCAGCGAGGTCATAAGGCGCAAAATATCGTCCCAATGCGCCCTGATCAGATCGGTATCTATCCGACCACCCATAACATTATGCAGAATTCCATATTGCTTGGCCGGTTCGAAGCCATAGAGACATCGCCCATCGAGATCGGGAATGCGCGGCACGAATGCGAAGCCGAGTGCATGACAGAGGGCGAATACAAGATCGCTGACGCCGCCGCCATCAACGTGGTGACGGACGATATTAAGACCAGCATCAGTTTCCAGCAATGCGTCAAGCACGTGAACGGCTTCACTAGCCGTTGCGGCTATGATTTTTGTATGAAAGGGCGCGTAGCGAACAGAGATCGCGGTGTAGAGTTTGATAATCGGATTGTTTCCATACCTGCCATTGACGCCGCCTGCGACTTCGCCACCGTCGCCAAGATGGAAATGTTGTCCGTCCGATGAGGAAATTGTGTGCGAGCCGAATACTGTTGAGAACGGGGCAGAGTGATGAGCCTCAACCAGTTTGGCGAGCGCCAGCGCGAATGTCTCTTCGCGAAAATGCCAGATTGCCATCTGCTGTAGCTGGCGGCGCGTGATGCCGGGACAGGCATGCGCCATCTTCGAGAAGCCAAGATTTGTGGCTTCGGCGATCAGCGCCGCATAAAACACCCGCAGATCGGAAGGTGACCGACCGGTCTGGAGGTGCTCGAACAAGGAACTGAAGCCCGTCATCCGGTCGATATCGGCCACAAGGTCCGTCAACCGTATGGGCGGCATGGTTGTTGCCACCCGCCTTGCGAACGCGATTGCGGCTTCGGTTTCCGAAGTTCTGACCGCTGGGACCCGCAATCCTTTTGCGCCGATGCGAGTATCGCCCCGACTATTTTCCAGGCGACCTGCCGCCTCCTGCAGATGCGCCAACTACTTCAAATCATGCGTATATGATCCCGAGTAAAGTGGACGCGCTCTAGTGCGCGAAATTCCATCACGCCAAATAACTACTTGTGTTAATCTAATCACACAACCTATAATTTAAATAAAGCATTAGTTTCAGCTAATTGATTAAATTGAAAAAAAAGAATACAAAGATGAGATACTTACCTAACAGGCGCGGGAAATTTTAAATGAAAAAACTATGGTTGGCCAGCACGGCAATTATCAGTGCAAGCCTTTTCACGTCTGCAGCTTGGTCCGCACCATGTGCATCAAATTCCAATGGCACTTTCACATCCAATAACGCTACCAATAATGGCGGGTGTTCGATTGCCTCGGTCGCAGCAACTATCGGAGACAATTCCATCTGGAACACGGGCTTTCTCCTGTACAGCCAGAACATCAACCGCACAATGACTATCGAGAACGATCTCACGACGACATTGAAGGGAAGCACGGGAATTTCTGTCTATGGCACTGCGCCGACGGCATTCTCCACATTCGACGCGAGCGGCAGGACCATTAACCTGACCATCGAGAACCTGACGGCCAACGCATCTTTGCCGATAGGCGACAATATCGCAAAGGCGGGTGTCGGCGTCAGCCATGGCGGAACCATGACGATAGGCAGTCTCAATCTTACGATGCTTAATCTGCCAAACGGGAACGACGGAAGCACGTTCGGCCTCGGCCAAAGGTTTGAACATTATGGCATTGTCGTTGGATCAACTGTAAATGCTGCGGAAACGTTGGCGTTCAACGGTTATCAGTCGAAAGCGATTTTCGACAATATGAACATTAAGATGCAGTCGACCAATAATGGATGGAATGTGTATCCTCTCCTAGCCGGCATAAGGGTTATTCAGGGCGCTGGAGGGAATTCCGGAAACGGGTCGGCTGGTTATGTCGAAGTCAAGAATGATCTGGCGATCGACATCAATGCGACATCCAATGACGCCATCGGAATTTATATTTCAGGTTCGGAGCATAACGGCGTTGTGCCAGAAGTTCACCTGAACAACAGCAATATCAAAATCAAAAGCACGTCCTCACGCGCCAATGCTATCCGGCTGGGCAAGACTGCGAGCATCGGTACCGGAGAAGGCAGGCTTTTTTCAACCGGCCATATGGAAATCGATACTCTTCAAGCGGCTAATGATGCAGCTATCGACATAATATGGCAAGGGGCTGTTTTGGATGCAAATGCTGATACATCCAGCACGACCATCAGCGCCGGCCGTGAGGCTATTACGATCAGTGGTAATGCTAGCCAAGCAACGGCTCAGACCGTGACGTCGTTCAACGATCTGGTTGCCACAACGGCCTCCACGACAGCGAACCTGATCAATGTGGCCAATAATCAAAACGATTACCGTCTCAACATACGTGGGGTAAACAGCGACCTAAAGGCCGCATCAGCTGGCTGGCTTTTGAATGTCAATGGCACCGTACAGTCTCCCAGTGCTGTTACATTCAATGTCTCCGATGGTAAAATCACCGGCTTGGTCAATAAAGCGGCACCTTCCACTCTTGAAATCACCGTACAAGATGGCGCTCAGTGGATAATGCAGGAGAAAGGTGGTGCAACGCCATCAACCACGGCAACATTCACGCAGTTGAATATTGCCAATGCTGCAATTCTGGATGCGACAGCAGGAGCGGGCGCACTGTCAGACTTCGTTCTACAGGGCAATGTATTGGCGGAAACAGCTGGTGAAATTCGTCTTTATGACGGCACGGCTGGTGATCGCCTGACAATAAACGGCTCTTATACCGGCAATGGTGGTTTGATTACATTCGATACGGCCCTTGGTGACGACAGTTCGACAACCGACATGCTTGTCATCACGGGTGACACTGCTGGCACGACAAATGTCGCTGTGACCAACGCCGGCGGCGAAGGTGCGCAGACGGTTGAAGGCATCAAGATTATTGAAGTTGGTGGCGCATCCAATGGTACATTCTCGCTGCAAGGCGATTATGTGCATGAAGGTGAAAATGCTGTTGTTGCTGGTGCCTATGCCTACAAGCTTTATCAGGGTGGTGTTGCCAGCCCGGCCGATGGTGACTGGTATCTGCGTTCACAGATCAAACCTGTTGATCCCGTTGATCCCGTTGATCCCGTTGATCCTGTTGATCCTGTCGATCCAACCAATCCTGTTGATCCAACTGATCCTGTTACGCTTCCTAGCGAACCACTCTATCAAGCAGGCGTTCCAACCTATGAGAGCTATGCACAATCGCTGCTTGGCTTGAATGGCGTCCCCACCTTGCAGCAGCGTGTCGGCAATCGCTTCTGGGCAAGCAATGGCAATCGAGTGATTGCACAAGGTGCCGATCCGGTGGGAACGCCCTATGCCGCACCTGAGGAAGCAGGAGTGGCAATCGAGGGCAATGGTGTCTGGGGTCGTATCGAAGGCGCGCATAACAGCATTGAGCCACGCTTCTCCACCTCTTCCACCGAATATGATCAGAACATCTTCAAGCTGCAGGCGGGTCTTGATGGCATGCTGGCAGAAATCGAAAGCGGTAAGCTGATCGGTGGCGTCACCGTGCATTATGCCCATGGCAAGACCAAGACGAAATCCGTGCATGGTGATGGTGAAATCTCCACCGACGGCTATGGCTTTGGCGGAACTCTGACATGGTATGGCGAAAACGGCTTCTACCTTGATGGTCAGGCACAACTGACATGGTACAGAAGCGATCTCAACTCAACACTTGCTAATAGCACCCTTGTCGATGGCAATGACGGCTTTGGCTATGCGTTGTCCATTGAAGGTGGCAAGCGCATTGCGATCGATCAGGCATGGTCGCTCACGCCACAGGCGCAGCTTTTCTATTCTAGCGTTGATTTCGATGACTTCGCCGATACATTCGGCTCACAGGTCAGCCTTGACCGTGGTGACAGTCTTCAAGGTCGTCTTGGTCTGACGCTTGATCATGAAAGCTCATGGCAGAATGCCAATGGCAAACTTGATCGTGCACATGTCTATGGCATTGCCAATCTCTATTACGAGTTCCTGGAAGGCACGAAGGTCGATGTTGCGGGCACAAGCTTTGCCAGCCGCAATGATCGTCTGTGGGGCGGGCTTGGAATTGGCGGTTCCTACAACTGGAACGACGACAAATATTCGATCTATGGCGAAGGTCTCGTCAACACCAGCCTCAACAATTTTGGTGACAGCTACTCCCTCAAGGGACAGGCTGGATTCCGAGTTAAGTGGTAACAGCCTAAAAAAGCCCGCCACGTCAATGACGGGGCGGGCTTAATGAAAATCATTCAGGGTGGAGACGTCGACTTTCGTCGCTCGTAATCTTCCCGCGCCTGCATGGTTGCCGTAAGGGCCGCTACTGCATTCAATATTCCGACCATGCTATCCTGCATGCGGTCCAATCTTGTCAGCGCATCATTCTGGAATTTGGCAGCGGTGGCGTCTGCCGTGGCCTGCTTTGTCTCAACAATCGTAAGGCGATCATTGACCTTGGTAGATTGGTCAATCGCTGTCGTTGCCGTCTTCTCAATGCGATCAATGCGCGACACTTGAAACGCAATAGCATTCTGACTTGCCGTATCCTGCTTTTCAAAGCGACTGTCCAGCCAGTTTAGACCGAAATAAACAACCAGGCTGGCCAGAGGTAACGCCATCGCCATCGAAACACGAGCGACAGCCCGGAGAATGACACTGTCTGCAATCTTCTGAATGCGCTCGCCTGTCATGGTATTATCCTCCATCATCTCATTCCCCGCCAAGCCATCATAAAAATCAGCACATCGATCTGCGCGCGCATTCTGTCGATCAAGCGCCTGCCGTTCGCGCTTCAGCACTGATCGAGCTTCGACCCCATCGATCAGCGGTGCATGATCCTCTTTTTTACGGCAATCATCCGGATATGCAGGCAATTGCCGTCCTGCCTGCGCCCTACCTGCCTGTTGCGCCGCATCCTGCAAAAGCCTGTCACTTGCGCAGGAACTCAATATCATCGCGATCAAGCAGGCAAATCCGCCCCGCATCAGCAAGCCGCTTTTCATAGTCGCTAATCTCCTGTTCCGTTTGTTCAATGCGTGCGGCTTCAGCTGCGCGGGCGTTGCGCAGCTGCACCTGATAGGCTTCGATAACGAGGGCATTGGCGCGTCTGATCAATTTGAGCTGATCGAGTTCAGCTTTCAGGGCCAGCGCCTGAAACTCCGGCACCTGCCCTTATTTCGCCTGCCCCTCGAACGCGGCCCCGATATAAGGAATACCCTTCAGCACCGGGACACCGTTGTAATAGATGGATGCAAGCACGATCCCGATTGCAATGCCTGCAGTCACCTTAATGGCGTCGAGGATCTGGCTCATTTCAAGCCCGCCAGACAAAGTTCAAGCTCACCGATGCGTTGTGCGTCGCCCCGCTCGCGCCGCTTGCGCAAACCCTCCCCGACCTTGCCGCCAGCACGATTGAATGCCGTCATAGCGTTGCAGGGCACTGCCAAGTTGTTTGATCTAGTTGTTTCCGGTATCGATGAGGCATGAAATTACCGAGTTCTTTTCCCCGGTTG
>NZ_JAHWRG010000014.1:0-45306 GCF_024539785.1 Ochrobactrum sp. BTU2
AACGTGCCAATCGATACCATGATCATGATGGCGACAAGCGCTGCCATGGGAATCTGGCTGACGAGATCGCCAAGTACGAGCACCATGAACAAGAGGTATATACCAGCACAGAAACTGGACAGGCGTCCGCGACCGCCGGACTTAACATTGATCATGGATTGGCCGATCATCGCACAACCGGCCATGCCACCCAAAAATCCAGTGACCGTATTGGCGATGCCCTGGCCCACGCATTCGCGGTTCTTGTCACTCGGTGTATCGGTGAGATCATCGACAATCTGAGCCGTCATCAACGATTCCAGTAATCCCACGACTGCCACAGCCACAGAATATGGCAGGATTATCAAAAGAGTTTCGAGATTGAACGGAATCTGCGGAATTAGAAATACTGGCAACGTAGATGGCAGCTCGCCCATGTCACCCACTGTTCTGACGTCAAAGCCCCACCAGACTGACAGCGCTGTTAGCACAATGATGCAGACGAGAGGCGAAGGAACAGCCTTTGTGACATACGGGAACAGATAAATGATGCCGAGCCCCGCAGCGACGAGGACATAAGTGAGCGTGGGCACATTGGTCAACTCCGGCAACTGCGCCAAGAAGATGAGGATTGCCAACGCGTTCACAAAGCCAGTCATGACCGATCTGGATACGAAACGCATCAGATAACCGAGTTTGAAGATACCGGCCATGACCTGGATGATGCCGGCGAGGATGGTTGCCGCCAACAGGTATTCGACGCCATGTTTCTTCGCTAGTGTGATCATTAGCACGGCGGTTGCCGCGGTCGCGGCAGAGATCATGCCCGGACGACCGCCAACGAAGGCGATCAGCACGGCGATTGAGAAGGAGGCGTAAAGACCGACTTTCGGATCGACGCCAGCGATGATTGAAAAGGCGATGGCTTCGGGAATGAGGGCCAGCGCCACAACGAGGCCTGCAAGCGCATCGCCTTGCATGTTTCCAAACCATTCGGTTCGTATTCGGGTTAAAGTATCGTTCGACAAAATGGGACTCCTCCTTTCCGCTTTTCGCAAGCGGACGGCGTGTGAGTTTTGGCCGCCACCAGATGGCAGCGATGAATACGAGGTGCGGTTATTCCGCGGCACGGCTCGAAAGCGTGATCAATGACGCCTCCATCTCCCGAAGCCGATTTTCGGCTTCCTGGATGTAGTCGCGTTGCTGCGGCACAGCGGCTTGCTCTCGGGCGAGCTGGATCTGAAACACCATCATGCCTTGGTGGCGGAACGCCGTCTCCGAGGAGGCAAGATAGAATTCCCACATCCGGGCAAAACGCTCGTCATAAAGCCGGACTGCTTCCCCACGTCGCGCCATGAAGCGATCTCGCCAGGCTTTCAGCGTCTCGGCATAGTGCAGGCGCAGGATCTCGATGTCGCAGACAATGAGCCCTTGGCGCTCAATCGCGGGCAGCACTTCTGAAAGCGCCGGGATATATCCGCCCGGAAAAATATACTTATGGATCCAGGGATTGGTGTGGGACGGCCCGTCACTGACACCAATCGAATGCAACACCATGACACCGTCAGGCTTCAGCAGGGATCGCACCTTGGTGAAAAACTCGTCATAGTGGCCCACGCCGACATGCTCGAACATTCCAACGGAGACGATACGGTCGAACTGCTCTTCCAGGTGCCGGTAGTCCTTCAGATGGAATTGCGCATTCCCGGCAAGATTACGCCCATGCGCCCGTTCGTTCGAGATCGCGAATTGCTCTTGCGAAAGTGTGACCCCGATAACGTCAGCCTCTGTCATTTCCGCCATGTAAAGCCCCAGACCACCCCAACCGGAGCCGATATCGAGCACCTTCTGGCCTGGCTCTATCAACAGTTTCGCTGTGAGGTGTCGCTTCTTGGCGAGTTGCGCTTCTTCCAACGAACAGCCGGCGTTCTCGAAATACGCGCAGGAATATTGGCTGTCGCTATCAAGAAACAGGCGATAGAGGGAGCCGTCTAGGTCATAGTGGTGAGCCACATTATCTTTTGCGCGCCCGACCGGATTATGCTGATGGAAACGCCTGCGCAGCCCGGTTAGCCATCGACGAAATCTCGCCGGGCCGGTCAGCGAGTAGACACTGGAGTTCTTGAACACGACTTCGAGAAAGGCGTAGATATCCCCCTCCTCGACGACAAGCTTGCCTTCCATGAAGGCTTCGCCGAATGCGAGCTCGGGATTCAGCATCAATGACCAGAGTGTCCGGATGTCCTTGATGTGAAGCGTGACGGGATCGCCGGTGCCGTCACCAAATGAAGCGCGACGGCCTGAAGGATAGATGATCGACAGATGACCGATCTTGATGTGCTGCGTAACAAAGCGATCGAAAAACGATGACATTCAATATCCTGAATACGTCGTTCTCCATGGACGCACGCGCGAACCCGCAACATATCCGAGTTACGAATACACTGTTTGAACGTGACCACCGATGAACATCATGCGGCGAAAAGACCGGCACGATAGACGGATTTCAGGCGAGCAGAATTTCCATGGGAATAACCAACGGGGACTCCAAGCAGTCAAAACGACTGTATGGAGTGAACTTGTGGCCGGGGGATAGGCGCCCGGAGAAGCCACCCGCCGTGGCGGGTCCGATGCGGAATCACTAATGATTCAGAATCAGTGATATTGCAAGCATTAATTGATCCGACTTAATCAGTCTAAGTCTGTGGTTCGCATCTCTCACGATGCTGATGGTTGATAGGGGCTGCTTCTGCGCACTTATAGCTTGCAATGACATGATAGTTGATCGAAGTGCTGGGTACTCAACCAAAGTTTGAAAAGTTTTCAAGATTTTTTCCTCGGTCACCCACTTGAATGTTGATCATTTTATAGCAATATTGACGCCATCAACGGACCCTTTCACGGGTGGCTACTCCGGGCGCCTATCCCCCGGCAACCCACGTACTTTAATCGCAGACTGTTTAGCGGTTTCCGTGTTCTGTTTTTCTGGTCTTGTTTTGACGTTCTCCGATATTCCACCAAGCAATAGTGATGAATCCGCTACGACCTCGCCTTGCGAGCTTTCGAAGCAGATAACTTGCTTTCCAACGAATGAGGCTTTGCGACAGTGTCGAATAAAGTGAAAATACATTATAAAGACGAGAGAAGTTTTGGCATATTGATTGCTATAGTTTTTTTGATTGTTTTTGCCTACCTTTCTGTATTTCGAGACGAATACAATTTCGCTCTTATCGCGATTTCATCGATCTCTTTATTCGCAGCATTGTTCACGCCACGTATTCTGCGCTGGCCAAATCTGCTTTGGCGAAAGCTCGGAATATTTCTGGGCAGAATTGTCTCGCCAATAGTGCTCGGCTTGATTTTCCTGTTTGCCGTTTTCCCAACAGGAATTGCCATGCGCCTGCTGGGAAAAGACCCGCTGCGTCTGAGAAAGCAGCATGCCATTCAATCATACTGGGTCGACCGTTCGCAGCGTACGGTTTCGTTCACTGATCAATTCTAGGGGGATAAGTGTATTTTTTCGGAGAGTTCTTCAGATTTCTCGTATCGCGCCAAAAGTACTGGCTTTGGCCGATGACTTTCGTGGTCGTCATTGTTGGCGGACTTCTGGTTATCAGTAGCGGTTCTGCTGTGGCACCATTCATTTATGCAATTTTCTGACGTGACGCCATTATGTGCAAGCTTGCACCAAAAAATTGCTTCGTGTCATGGGTTCTTTTGCAGATTGAAGGATGAATAATTGGGTCGAATTATACTTGGAGTGTCGGCATACTACCATGACAGTGCAGCAGCGCTAATCATTGACGGCGAAATTGTAGCTGCCGCTCAGGAAGAGCGATTTACGCGCATCAAACATGACCCAGCTTTTCCCGTCAGATCGATTGAAAGCGTATTGAAGCAGGCAGGCATTACACCCCGGGAAGTGGATATTCTCGCTTTCTATGATAAGCCATTTCTTACCTTTGAAAGGCTACTTGAAAGCTATGCCGCTATCGCTCCGAATGGATTGCGTTCATTTGCTCGAGCTATGCCAATTTGGGTGAAGGACAAGCTTTTCCAAAAGCGAAACTTAGCAAAGGCATTTAGCGAACACTTCGAAGTTGACATATTTGACCGAATTCGCTTCTCGGAACATCATTATAGCCACGCAGCCAGTGCGTACTACCCCGCCCCATTCGATGACGCCACAGTACTCACGGTAGACGGTGTAGGAGAGTGGGCGACAACTACGATTGGCGTCGGCATGGGGGCAGATCTCACGCTTGTTCAGGAAATCAATTTTCCTCACTCAATCGGATTGCTTTATTCTGCTGTCACTTATTATCTCGGGTTCAAGGTCAATAGCGGTGAGTATAAGGTTATGGGGCTGGCGCCTTATGGCAGCCCTCGTTTTCATAACCATCTCCTGGACAACGTGATCGATCTGAAACCAGATGGATCGTTTCGCCTGAATCCAGACTACTTCAACTTTATCGGAGGGCTCACGATGACGCGTGATGAACCCTTTGAACGGTTGCTTGGTGTAAAACGCCGCGTTCCTGAACATGAGAACCTGACTCAGGACCATATGGACCTGGCTGCATCGATACAGTCGGTGACGGAGGAAATTCTGTTGCGCATAACTGACTATATTGCGGAGCGCTATCCTTCCGAGAACCTCTGCCTGGCGGGCGGTGTCGCATTAAACTGCGTAGCCAATGGAAAAATTCTCCGGCGAGGTAAATTTAAGAACATCTGGGTCCAACCCGCAGCTGGAGATGCAGGAGGTTCGCTTGGAGCGGCACTTGCTGTCTGGCACAACGAATTTCAGCAACCGAAACATCCCAGCGGCACTGATGCAATGAAAGGAGCGTACCTCGGCCCCGAGTTTTCGCAAGCGGAGATTGAGGAACGCCTAGATAGCGTTGGAGCGTCTTACACAGTCGTTACCTCGGATCAAGAACTCGTGGAAACAACCGCAAATCTTCTCGCGGAAGGAAAATTCGCCGGATGGTTTCAAGGTCGTATGGAGTTTGGGCCGCGATCTTTAGGTGCTAGATCTATAATCGCGGATCCGAGGTCCTCGAAGGTACAACGGGATCTCAATCTTAAAATAAAATATCGCGAAAGCTTTAGGCCGTTCGCACCAGCCATTCTGGCAGATGACGTTTCCCAGTTTTTTGATTTTACAGGGCCCAGTCCATACATGCTGTTTGTGGCCAATGTTCTTGTAGAACATCGCCTCGAGCTGACAGCTGATCAGGAACAGCTATTCGGGATTGAAAAGCTCAACATTCCTCGATCAGTTATACCCGCTGTGACTCATGTTGATTACTCCGCGCGATTACAAACGGTGCATCCAGAGACGAACCCATTATTCCACGCCCTGTTGTCTTCATTCAAGAAAATTACTGCTACCCCGATACTGGTGAACACCTCGTTTAACGTGAGGGGGGAACCAATAGTGTGTACACCTGAAGACGCGTTTCGCTGCTTCATGGGCACCGAACTCGATATATTGGTTATCGGGCGCTGTATCCTATACAAGGATATGCAAAGTATTCGTCCCGACCCGTCGTTCAAAGAGGCATATGAACTTGATTAAACGTGCGGGTAAATTCCTGAAAGTCGTTCTCTTAAATCTTCTCATCTTCGCGGTACTACTGGAGTTATCGCTAATTGTTCTGGCGCGTGCGGGCTACATAAACGTGTCACTACCTAGCTACTCAGTCGATTATGCGAAGCCATTCTGGGCCGATAATAACCCTCACTGGGGTGTTTGGCATAATCCCAATGCTACAGTGCGCCATTTGACTTCCTGTTTCGATGTCACTTACCGCTCCAACAAGTATGGTATGCGGGATACTGAAAGGCAGAAGCAATCCAATGTACCAAGAGTTGTCGTTTTAGGTGATAGTTTTGCTGAAGGCTGGGGTGTGGACGATCATCAACGTCTTACAAATATTCTTCAAGAAAAGACGGGAATTCCGCATTTGAACTTCGGGACTGCCGGTAGCTTTGGCACAACGCAAGCGTTCGTCCTTTATCGTGAATTGGCGAGCCAGTTTGACCACGATGCGATAGTCTGGCTGATTTTGCCAGCCAATGATTTCGCAGACGACACGCCGACACCTTCAAAACTGATGAAGGGAGCACGCTGGCGCCCATATTTTGCGGCGACTGATACGGGCTATGAGATAATTTATCCTGATGGGGAATTTAAAGAAAAAACACGCTGGGCAATATTTCGTCGAAACTTGCCCTTAGAGTTCCTGATGACCGCACGCGCATATTATCATTATCGGACCTATTTCGATTGGTCCCAACAGCAAAAAGAGATTGGGGTGCCTTTACCAACCGCAGTGACGGGCTCTGCTTATTACGATTTCACCGACGATCAGTATGCGCGTATGGCGCAGGGGATCCGAGAGTTAAAAAAACTCGCCGGTGAAAGACCAGTCACAGTTGTCACGATCCCGCGCCCAGCAGACGTCCAACGTCTTAAAGCTGAGCAGGTAGTCCCGCCTTTGAGAAGCAGGCTTGAGAAATTAGCCTCGTCGCTTGGCATTGATTACGTTGATTTACTTGCGAACATCGATGACGAAGATACCACCAGACACTTTATCCCGTGTGATGGCCATTGGACCCATGAAGGGAACCTGTTCGCAGCACAGCGAATTGCGGATGCCGACTTTTATCAGACAATCGAAAGCAACTTACCCTAACTGTCCGGTTGTGAGACTTCATTGGCATAGAAGATGACTTTATCGACTTTTCCCATGATGTCCTCCTGCTTTGCTGGTTCGTACTGGGGATGCAAACGTCTTCGATGCCTCCGATTGTTGTGCAACATAAATATCCACTTCGATTTGACCATAGCCGTTATCCTAAAGAGCCGCGAGTACCTTGTCTATCAGAGGCTACGTCGAAATATTTGCCAGCATCGCGATACGTCTGGCATCGTCACATACTGCATGAAAACATTCAATCAGTGTACCGCTGCCGTCATGGGATCGTTCAAATATCGAATCTTCAAGCGAAAGAAATTGCCAGATCAGCTCGAAGGCTTCTTTCGGATCATTCGGCGCTATTTTTTCAGCAATCGTTTTACACTGCGGTTCACCCCATACGCGTCAGCAGGTCAGATTGGTTGGCGGTTTCTGATTTAGAGTATGAGGCAAGAATAGGCTCGACCAGCCTTTTGTAGATAGATGCGGCTACCTTTCCAGATTGCTAGTCAAGAATATCTGCCACAAAGCATCAGCGGCCGAAAGAGCCCCTGAATTATAACAAGAGGCTGTCGCCAACTGAAAAGACCCAGAGTATTCGAGAAGTTAACTGTAAGCGGTCAGCCGATAGCGTTAGACTTGAAGTTCCAAGGCATAAGGGCTTCGATTTCGGTTACAGGCCAGCCTTGAGCAATGCGGCTTAGTGTTTGGGATAGCCAGTCGAGCGGATCGACGCTGTTCATTTTGCATGTCTGGAGAAGCGTGGCCAGTGTAGCCCAGGTCCGTCCACCGCCTTCGCTTCCGGCAAACAGGCTGTTTTTCCTCGTGATTGTCTGTGGTCTGATCGCACGCTCGACAATATTGCTATCGATTTCGACGCGGCCATCGGTGAGGAAGCGCTCCAGGGCCTCGCGCCGGGTGAACGCGTAGCGGATCGCCTCGGCGGTTTTGGACTTGCCCGAGACTTTACCCAGTTCCTTTTCCCACAGGTCGAAGAGGCGGGCGACAATGGTTTCGGACTGTTCCTGACGGAACGCGGCGCGGATGTCGGCATTCTTGCCGCGAACCTCATCCTCGATCTTCCACAATTTGGTCATAGCGATGACCGTATCCGTTGCAGCCTGCGAGATCCCGCTGACGTGCAGATCGTAAAATTTGCGGCGCAGATGTGCCCAGCAGCCTGCGAGCTGTATCTGTTCATTGCGCCCAGCCTTGGCTTGCGCCTTGATCATGCTCGTATAGGCGCCATATCCGTCCACCTGCAGGATTCCGTTGAACCCGGCAAGATGCCGCGCCACGCATTCTGCGCCCCGACTGTCTTCAAAACGATAGGCCACCATTGGTGGACTGCTCCCACCATAGGGGCGATCATCACGTGCATAAGCCCAAAGCCATGCCTTGGTGGCTTTTCCAGAACCGGGAGCCAGAGTGGGCAAGGTCGTCTCATCGGCGAAGACCCTTTCACCTTCCTTGACCCGTTCCAGGATATAATCAGCGCATATCTGAAGCTCGAAGCCCAGATGCCCCATCCATTGCGCCATCAAACTCCGGCTGATCTCGACGCCATCTCGCAAATAGATTGCTTCCTGACGGTAAAGTGGAAGGCCATCGGCGTACTTGGAAACGGCGATATAGGCGAGCAGGCGCTCTGTCGGCAGACCACTCTCGATAATATGTGCAGGCGCGAGCGCCTGCACCACACCATCATGGTTCCGGAATGCATATTTGGGGCGACGTGTCACGATAACCCGGAACTTCGGGGGCACGACGTCCAGGCATTCCGAGCGATCCTCGCCGATCAGGACCTTTTCCAGCCCCTCGCAACCAGCTGGAATCTCCGGTTCGATGACTTCCTCAATGCGTTCGAGATGAGCGGCAAAGCCCTTGCGCGGACGTGATGCCCGTTTCGGCTTGCCCCTGGCCGCATCGTCAAGTTCGCTCTGGATCGCCGAGAGACCGGTTTCCACTTCCTCGAAAGCAAACGATACCTGTTCATCGCTAACACCAAGGCGTAATCGTTCAGAGCGCCGGCCGTGCTGGGTGCGCTGCAAAACCTTCATGATGGATGTCAGGTTGGCAATCCGTTCGTTGGCGCTCTTCTCCACTGCCTCCAGCCGGGCAATCTCAGCTTCAGCAGCCTTCAACCGGGCTTCCTTTTCAGCCTGCTCACGTGCCATTGCGAGCACCATAGCTTTCAGTGCGTCAACGTCATCCGGCAGATCGTGAAGCGGTAAATCCATGAGGCTGAGTAGAGCATAAAAGCGGCCGTTTTCCCAACCATTACAGCATCATGAATCATCTTGCCGCAGGCGCTATCACCCCGTCAGCAAAGGGCGTCTTGTCCTGTTCGGGCGGATCTTTTTCCAGTCCATTCCGGCCAACAAAGCCATGAGCTGAGAATGGTCCAGACGTATCCTCGCAACTGACAGGCCCGGCCAGCAAAAGCCACGGTCCTCAAGCGTTTTCGAATAAAGGCAAACGCCACTTCCATCCCACCACACAATCCGGACCCGGTCGGCACGTTTTGACCGGAAGACATAAAGCGCGCCATTGAAAGGGTCGAGACCGCCATCACGGACAACTGCCATCAGGGAAGCGGCTCCCTTGCGGAAGTCGACGGGCTGACAGGACACATAAACAACCACACCGCTGGAAATCATGCCTTGCGAGCCGCCCTCAGAACCTTCACCAGGTGATCCGGATCGAAGGCTGAACCGACGCGAACTACCATATCGGCGACAACAATATCGATCGAAGCGCTACACGTCGTTTCAACACGTGCAAATCTGGCCGGACTGGCCGTTCCCGCTGTTACTGGTGAAACAACACCAGACGCAAGCGCCTTACGACGCCATCCATAAAGCTGCGAGGGATCCAGACCTTCAGACCGTGCAACCGCCGAGACGTTGGCCCCGGGCTGCAACGACGCAGCCACAATCCGCGCCTTCTCGTCATCCGACCAGTCACGCGGCCGCCGTCGGCTTCGCACAGGTTCCGCCGTCAAAACCTCGAATGTCCGGGCCTGATTCACAGTGTCGCTCATAGGATTCTCCGCATGATTCATGCAGAAAATCGCCCATCACACCGACGAAAGATACGTGGGGTAGCCTACCCGCTTACAGTTAACTCCTCAAAGTCTCCCGTGCTTCTCGAAGATCGATTTTGGCATTATAGCCATGTTTTTCGAGAAGGTGCAGCAGGTTAGAGCCAGTGAACAGGGTGATTGGTTTGCCGGATGAAAATTTGTACGCATCGGGCCCATAATCAGCCGTGGTAATCAACACACCTCGTGAAGCACCTTCATGCTGCATGGTTCCGAACAGGTCACGAACTGCTGAAACGCCAACGGTTCTGGTGTAACGCTTCGCCTGAATAACTATTTTACCACCAGTTATTGGGTCAGGATCAAAGGCAACTGCATCCACGCCGCCGTCGCTGCTTGATTGAGTAACCTTAACTTCTCCGCCGCGTGATGCGAACTCTTTTTCAAACAACTCGCGAACCAAGTGCTCAAAATCTCCCCAATCCATCGCCGCAAGGTTTGTAGCATTGTCTAGCGCATCTATCGTTGCGCGACCGTCCACAAACCTGCGGTCCTCTTTGCTCATCTCTATCACTGGCGGTATTGCTGCCAATGAAGACAGGGAAGCAGCGGACACACCTTTGAGGCTTTTAAAACAAGCTTTTGGCTCAATGCGATTGAGGTCGATGCTCATAAATCTCTCGCGCTCTACGAGAACAGACATGATGCAGGATGTAACGTCTTGTCCGCTACTGCGATCAATGTAGCTGGTAGTGCCATTGAACAGGATCTGTTCAATGTTGTGAGCTTCGTCGGCTTCAAACAATTCGTGAATAGTGCGCAGGCAAATTTGATAGCAAACTAGGTCAAAGTTTGCCTTCTTCTCACGATCAGAGATGTGCGTTTCTTTCATCTCACCGGTGCTTGCAACAAACCGGACCTGCTTTAATGTCGGCATTTCGTCGGGGGAAGGGAGTGAATATTCAAGCAGGAGCACTTTTCCTTCCGCTTGATATTCCATCTGGAACGACTTTTCGAATAAATCCGCGTAATTTGAGCGCTCTAATACGAGCGATGCATGCTCGATAACAGAATCCGGTTCACCAGCAATCACCCCTGCTGCGAGCGCGTCGACCTTCGCATTGTGGCTGGCCTGCTCCGCCTTGAATGTTGCTTCTAGTTTTGTCTCTGTGGCTTCAAAGGCTGATTGTGTTGCTTCCCAATTTTTCACTGCCACTTGATGTTGAACATCATTCTCAGCGACACGCGCTTGCCAACAATCTAACGCTGATCGGTTGGTTTCGTTTACCGCCGCAATCTTTTTCTTAGCCTGTCCGAAAATCCGATCCCAAATTGAGATAACGGGCTGTCTTTCAACTGGCCGATCAATCAAAGACTGGCGAGGTGCAGGATCTGTGAAGCGCTTTCTTGGATAATTGCCCTTTTTCTTAAGTGCTCCCCAATCCACACGGTCATCGACCTTCAGCGTATGCGCTAAAATGGAGCCGAGCCGTTCAAGATTGCTCTGCGCATCAATTGTGGCTGCGTCCGCAGCATCTTTACCGGCTAGAACCTGTGACTTAGCCAAGTGTAAATCGTATTTCTTATCCCATGAAGCGATAAGCGCATCCACTTTTCCTTGGAGCAGATAAAGCTCTGGAGCACTTAAATCCTTATGCGTGCTAAGCCCATCATGCCAAAAGTCGATAAAGTATCTTAGTATTCGTGAGCCATCCGCGCTATATTTTGCCTGAAGCTTACCTGCTCTGATCGATTTTAAGTGTCGCGAGTTTACTGTGATCTTTGACATTCCCAGCCCCAATGATTTGCCCGAAGTCATCAAAGCTGAGTCGCTATTCCAAGTCGAGTTGGTTCACGCTTTTCTAATCCTGTAATCAAAGCGAGCGATGTGCATTTTCCTGTGGCTGCTGATGCAGTCACATTACCGAGTGTGAGAATTACAATATCTTGAACCAATACGAACCGCCGGCACGCAATCCGATCTCGCTCCACACCTAAATTCCGTCCGGCGTATCCATGCTTATGGAACTGTTGGGCTATCACAAGCTGGCGTATATTCCATTTGAAGGAATCTTGAATGCGTGCAACTAGGTGCCTAGATGCACCATCGAGCTTCGATAGCTTAAAATAGGGTGACAACAAAGATCGAGATAGCAATAACAAGATGCCTTGACGTGACCAAAAATACTCCATAATTTCAATATTCATAGAAATCTCAAACTAACTTGTGGCTTGAAGCGCTCGGGCAGGCGCTGACGCCTTGTATCTCTCGGCACCTCCAAGCATTTAACGAGGATTGATATTATGAACGAGCGGCAAGTCCTGGATGCATTTGGCGCGCTCTCACAGCAAACACGACTACAGGTCATTCGTAAGCTGGTCATCGCCGGCCCGAGCGGATTGGCGGCGGGTACGATTGCGGAAACTGTGAACGTTTCGCCTTCCAACATTTCCTTTCATCTCAAAGAACTGGAACATGCTGGCCTGATTAGTGCTCAGCGAGAATCACGCTCCATCGTCTACAGCGCGAATTTCGAGACGCTCAACGGCTTGGTCCGTTTCCTGATGGAAAACTGTTGTTCTGGTCAATCTGACGCCGGTTGCGCGCCTTCCGAACTGGCCGTGTCAGATCCTTAACAGCCTCGGAACGCAAATGTCTTAATCCTACAATACGGAGTAGCCCCAATGGCCGATCTGCCAGCCGCCTCAGATGATCTCATTCGCCAGCCCAACCTTGATGCGCTTCGCCCGGCTTATTCGCAGCACAAGCCCCGGATACTGATCCTTTATGGATCGCTACGGAAGATTTCGTTCAGTCGCCTTCTGGCGGAAGAAGCTGCACGGCTTCTCGCGCACCTCGGATGCGAGGTTCGGATATTCAATCCCGAAGGTCTTCCTCTTCCTGATGGAGCGCCAGACATCAATCCCAAGGTTCAAGAATTACGCGACCTTTCTCTCTGGTCGGAAGGCCATGTCTGGGTCAGCCCCGAGCGGCACGGTGCGATGACCGGCATCATGAAGGCGCAGATTGACTGGATTCCCCTCACGACCGGTTCCGTGCGACCTACGCAGGGCAAAACCTTGGCCGTCATGCAGGTCTCCGGCGGCTCGCAGTCGTTCAATGCTGTCAATCAACTGCGCATTCTCGGTCGCTGGATGCGGATGATCACGATTCCGAACCAGTCGTCCGTCGCCAAGGCATGGCAGGAATTCGACGCCGATGGCCGCATGAAGCCCTCGGCCTATTATGATCGCGTCGTCGATGTCTGCGAGGAACTGGTCAAATTCACACTGCTGACCCGCGATGCCTCCGACTACCTGACAGACCGTTACAGCGAACGGAAGGAAGAGGCCGCAAAGCTTGAACAGCGCGTGGATCTGAAGTCGATATGAGCGAGCGCCCGCCCGTCGGCACTATCCTTGCCCTGGGCCTCACCCAGATCATCGGCTATGGAACCCTTTATTACAGCTTCAGCATCCTTGCGCCTGATATGGCGCGAGATCTGAACTGGTCGACAGAGTGGATTTTCGCAGCACTTTCCGCGGCTCTCCTTTTGGGCGGCTTGACTGCGCCCTGGCTCGGCCATGCCATTGATCATTTTGGCGCAGGACGGGTGATGACGACCGGCTCCGCAATTGCTGCGGTAGCCTTGATCGCCTGTGCCTATGCGCCGGGTAAGACCGGCTTTGTCGCCGCCCTGATCGTGATCGAGATCGCCGCCAATCTGGTTCAATATGGGGCCGCCTTTGCGCTGCTGGTACAGGCAAGCCCCCACACCGCCCAGCGCAGCATCACCTACCTGACCTTGATTGCCGGCTTCGCCTCGACAATCTTCTGGCCTTTCACCACAGCATTGCACGCCAACTTGTCGTGGCAGAACGTCTACCTGGTGTTTGCCGGGCTCAATTTGCTCGTCTGCCTGCCGCTCCACGCCTGGCTGTCTTATGGACTTGCCAAGGGTAAAGCAGAGGCACAAAACGGCACGGCGCAGATCGTCGAGGGAAGTCTGAGCCCGGATGTCCGGCAGTTCGGTTTCAAGTTGATGGTGGTGGGATTCTCGCTGCAATCTGGGGTCAGAACAAGAGCTGCTCGAAATCGTACGCTAAGCTTGAACGGAGCGGGAACGCTTGATTGACCGCATTTCAAAAAGGGCATCTATGACCGGACATTCTGGAACCTGATCGCCGGTGCATTGCGCCGCCATATTCGACATGGCCCGCTCCAGACGCCGCAGATCGGCGATTTTCTGACGGATATCTTTCAAATGTTCGATGGTGAGCGCATGGACCTCCCGGCAGGTGTAGGTATGCCCATCGACCAGGCGAAGCAGGCCGCGCAACTCGTCCAGGCTGAAGCCGAGTTCACGGCCGCGCCGCACGAAATGCAGCCGCCTTGCGTGTTCAGTTGTGTAGATACGATAACCCGCTGCGCTGCGGGCGGGCTTCGGCATGACGCCGATTTTCTCGTAATAGCGGATCGTCTCTATGTTGACGCCGCTGCGCTCGGACAGCACGCCGATCGAAAATTCATCATTCTGTGTCATCACATAGCTCGCACAAATCCGTGAAAATTTCTCGCTTGACCCTGTAGTCGCTACAGGCACTAGGGTCACGATAGATCAATTGCGGGAGCATGTGAACGATGATGCAGGATGAAACACGGACGCTGGCAAATACAGTCACAGAGCCAGCCGAAAAGGGTTTTGATCGGGCAGCATTGCTGTCGGTCGGCGGCATCGTTGCGGCACTGGGCGCAGCAACCTGTTGCGTGCTGCCCTTTGCCTTGTTCTTCGCTGGCATCAGCGGCGCGTGGATCGGCAATTTGACCGCGTTCGAACCCTACCAGCCTGTGTTTATCACGATCGCGCTCGCCTGCCTCGGCTACGGTTTCTATCTCGTCTATCGCAGGCCGAAGGCGGCTGAATGCGCCGAGGGTTCCTACTGCGCGCGTCCATCATCCCATCGGAACGCCAAGATCGGCCTTTGGGTCGCAACTGTCTTGATCATTATCGCCGTGGGCTTTCCCTACGCCGCCCGCCTTGTCCTCGATGCTTAATCCCAAGGAGAATCTCATGAAAATCCTGCCCCTCATTGCCCTTACTGCGTCCCTGCTGACGGGTGGTCACGCTTTTGCCGCCGAGCAGACCGTAACCTTGAATGTTGCCAATGCCACCTGCGAACTCTGCGGCCCGATTGTGAAGCGGGCGCTCAGCAACGTTCCAGGCGTGCTCGATGTTGATGTATCGGAGGCGACCGGCGCGGCGATCGCGAAGGTGCGCTTTGACGACAGCCAGACGAATGTCGCCGCGCTGATCACCGCAACCACCAATGCTGGCTATCCGTCCGGCGTTTCGCAGTAAGGAGGTTCAGCATGACAGATGGAAAGTTCATCGGCCTTGGCGGAGTCGGGTTTCTCGCCGTCATCTGTTGCGCCGCGCCATTTCTTTTGGTCGCCGCTGGCTCTTTTGGCTTTTCCGCATGGTTCGCAGCGGCCGGCTATGTGCTGATCCCGATCGCTCTCGCCGCGATTGGGGCGTCCGCACTTTATCTTTACCGGCGTCGGCGTTCCGCCTCATCAGCGGATGCCAATTGCTGCTCGATGAATAACAAGACAACAAAGGTGAATTGAATGTGTGAAGCTTGCGACGTTCCAACTTCCAACAAAGGCAACGGCCGTTATGATCTTGTGGTCGTCGGAGCTGGCTCGGCCGGTTTCTCCGCCGCGATCACGGCCGCCGAACTAGGCGCCCAAGTGGCTCTTGTCGGGCATGGCACGATCGGCGGTACATGCGTCAACATCGGCTGCGTGCCCTCGAAAGCCCTGATCCGGGCCACGGAGGCTGTACGTCACGCCAACGATGCGGCTGCCCGGTTTGATGGGATCGAAAGCGGCGCGCGCGTGGTTGATTGGGCCGCTCAGATCGCCCAGAAAGACGCTTTGGTTGCCGGTCTGCGACAGGCGAAATACGCTGATCTGCTGCCGGAGTACAACAATGTGGTCTACCACGAAGGTCCGGCCCGCCTCGTTGACGGCGGTGTCCAGGTCGCGGGCCAGCACATCGGCTCCGAGCGAATTATCATCACCACCGGTGCGCGTCCGGCGTTGCCGGGGATTCCGGGGATCGCTGACGTATCGCCGCTCGACAGCACGACAGCGCTCGCCCTGACCGAGCTGCCACGCTCGATGATAGTGCTTGGCGGCGGCTACATCGGCGTGGAGCTTGCCCAGACTTTCGCACGGGCCGGTGTCGAAGTGACACTCGTGTTCCGCAGCCGGCTTCTGCCGGAGGCTGAACCCGAAATCGGCGCTGCGCTTGCCACCTATCTGGCCGATGAGGGGATTAAAATCGTCAGCGGCATTACCTACGAGTCCGCCCGCAAGACCGATGATGGTGGTGTTGCCCTCGCCATCGCGCGGGACGGACGTCCGGAAATCTTGACTGCCGAGCGGATTCTTGTGGCGACGGGACGCCGCTCGAACACTGAAGCCCTTGGGCTTGCTGAAACCGGTATAGACCTGACACCGGCCGGGGCCATCATCGTTGATGATCGCATGCGCACCTCGAAGGCGGGCGTCTATGCCGCCGGCGATGTAACCGGAAAAGATCAGTTCGTCTACATGGCCGCCTATGGCGCAAAGCTCGCCGCCAAGAACGCATTGAACGGCAACAGCCTGAGTTACGACAACACCGCAATGCCCGCCGTGGTCTTTACCGATCCGCAGGTGGCGAGCGTCGGCATGACCGAAGCGCAGGCGCGGGCTGCCGGACATTCGGTTCGCACCTCCGTCCTTTCCCTCGACAATGTGCCGCGGGCGCTGGCGGCGCGCGACACGCGCGGCCTGATCAAGCTGGTCGCCGACGGGTCAACCCGGAAACTCCTTGGCGCTCACATCCTTGCACCAGAGGGTGCTGACAGCATTCAGACGGCAGCCTTGGCCATCCGCTGCGGCCTGACGATCGATGATCTCTCGGAGACGATCTTTCCATATCTGACGACTGTCGAAGGTTTGAAGCTTGCGGCTCAGACCTTCGACAGGGATGTGAAAAAACTGTCCTGCTGCGCGGGGTGAGGCGAAAGGGAAACGGGTGCCTACTCAAGTTACGGCTTAAACGGAGCGGTCGCCCTCGATCCTGACACGCATGATGGTCTGGCGGCTGGTGTCAAATTTTCTGGCGAGTGCGGAAACGCTCATCCCGCCCGCCAAATCCGAGAGAACATCCAATTTCTGCTTCTCATTGAGCCGAGCGGGACGGCCGAGGGTCTTGCCTTCCGACTTGGCTCGTTTGAGGCCCGACTGCGTGCGTTCGATCAGCAGATCACGCTCGAACTGAGCGACGGCATTGATGACGCTCATCGTCATCTTCCCGGCGGAACTCGCCAGATCGACGCCGCCGAGGGCCAGACAATGGACCCGCACGCCCAGCTCCTCCAGTTTCCTGACCGTCGTACTGACATCGATCGCATCTCGGCCGAGCCGATCGAGCTTGGTGACGATGAGCACGTCCCCGGCTTCGAGTTTATCCATCAGTCGCGAGAAACCCCGGCGCTGCGCAATGGCGACGCTGCCCGAGATGGTCTCGGTGACTATACGGCGTGGCTCGACGTGGAAGCCGGCCGCTTCGATTTCCTGAATCTGGTTTTCGGTGGTCTGTCCGGTCGTGGAGACACGGACATAGGCAAAGGTGCGTGGCATAAGGTTCAATTTCGTCCGAATAGGTTGTCCGAAAGGTGATGCCTGTCCACAAATAAGTCAAGATAATTTGTGGACAGGGTGATTTAGGCCTGTACTCAAACGACCGTTTCCGGACATGCCCGGAACCATCGACGCAAGTTTGTATGGAGTAAAAAATGGCGCGGCGGAAGTTTCTCAAAATTCAGGATCAACAGGAGCTGTTCGGCGTACCGACCGATGAGGATAGTCTGATCCGTCACTACACTCTATCTCCATCGGACCGGCTGGAGATCGAAGTCCGCAGGCGAAAACATAACCAGCTCGGCTTTGCTGTCCAGCTTTGCATGATGCGGCATCCGGGCCGGGCTCTCATGGTGCACGAAATTCCGCCGAGGGCGATGCTCAATTATATAGCCGAACAATTGGATGCTGATCCGGAGAGTTTCCGTTCCTATGCCAGGCGGGAGGAAACTCGCCGCGAGCATATCGCGCATTTGCTTTCCTATTTTGGAAAACGAACAGCAACAGCACAGGACCGGCGCGCCGCCTTACTATCCGCCGTCGGAACGGCGACCGCAACGGACAAGGGCCATTCTATTGCCCAAGCTATTGTCACCACGCTGCGGGAGCGGAAGGTGTTACTTCCCGCACCTGACACAATAGAGCGGATCGGCTTTGCCGGCCGCGTAATAGCCCGCCGTCGCGCCGAGGCTGCCCTGATATCGGGCCTTTCAGCCGAAAAGCTCCAATCCCTCGATGATCTTTTGACGGTTGATCCCGAGATACGACAGACGCGATTCCATTGGCTGCGATCTGCGCCAGATGCTCCGGGAGCAACCAACCTGGTCACGCTGACCGACAGGATCGCTTTCATCCGCGCGCTCGATATCGATCCCCGACTACAAGCCCGCATCCACTCCGGTCGCTGGGAGCAGATGGTCCGGGAGGGCGATGTGACACCGGCATGGCTTGCCGCCGACTTCAACGCCAGTCGGCGGCGCGCGACGATCATCGCGCAGATCATCAAGCTTGGGCAAAAGCTCACCGACGCCGCAGTCACCATGTTCATCAAGCTGATCGGCAGGCTGTTTTCGCAGGCGAATAACCGCAAGAAGCAGCGCCATGTGAACACCCGGATGGAGACGGCTAAGGCACTACGGCTGTTTCTCGACACGATATCGGCTCTTCAGTGCGCCAATGACAATGATGAAGATGCAATTGAAACGCTCGACCGCCACGTCGGCTGGCATCGCTTGGTGCAGGCAAAGCCGACGCTTGCGGCGATGGTGGAAGACAATGACGCCTCACCCTTGCTTATTGCAGCTGAGCAATATGCCAATGTTCGCAATTATGCAGGCCGGTTCCTCCTGACCTTCACATTCCATTCAAGTCGTCGGTATGATCCTTTGCTGGCAGCGATCGAAACACTCAGATCCCTTTACGCGGAAGGAAGGCGCGTGCTTCCCGAACGTGTCCCGATCGCTCATCTCGGCGCGCCGGAGCGTAAACTGATCTTCGGGCAGGCAAAGGCCGATCGCCGTCTCTATGAGATTGCAACACTGGCAGCGTTGCGCGAGCGGCTTCGTTCGGCCGACATCTGGGTCGAAGGCAGCAGGGCGTTCCGGCCGATAAATGAAAATTTCATGCCCCGCCCTACTTTTACCAAGCTGAAGGAAACTGACCAGCTTGGGCTCGGTGTGCAGCGCGACGGGGTGGCTTGGCTCACCGAAATGCAACAATTGCTGGACTTCAATCTGAAACGTCTCGCCCATCGCGCCCGCAACGGCAAACTTGAAGGCGTCCGTCTCGATGCCGGAACCCTGATTGTAACACCGCTGGCGAGCGAAGTGCCCGCTGCAGCCGATGAACTAAATATCGAACTCAGCGAAATGTATCCGCTTGTCGAAGTGCCGGATCTCTTAAGAGACGTGCATGAGTGGACCGGCTTTGCCGACCAGTTCACCCATGTTCGAACGGGCGATTCACCGCAAAACATTCCGGCCATGCTCGCCGGCACGCTCGCGGACGCCACCAATCTTGGCCCGAAACGTATGGCCGGAGCCTCCAAGGGGATCAGCGCCCATCAGATCGGATGGATGCGCATGTTCCATGCCCGCACGGAAACCTATCGCGCAGCGCAGGCATGTGTGACCGACGCCCATGCGCGTCATCCCCACGCCCAGCTCTGGGGAACAGGGACGACCGCATCATCTGATGGTCAGTTCTTCCGGGCCAGTGATCGTGCCGCCAAACGCGGTGATATCAACCTGCATTATGGCAGCGAGCCAGGCTCGAAATTTTACAGCCACCTTTCCGATCAGTACGGCTATTTCAGCATTCTGCCGATCAGCCCGACCGAGAGCGAGGCAGCCTATGTTCTCGACGGCCTGTTCGACCACGACACCATCCTGGAGATCGAGGAGCACTTTACCGATACCGGAGGTGCGAGCGATCATGTATTTGCCCTCTTCACTCTGATCGGAAAGCGTTTTGCGCCTCGGCTGCGCAATCTCAAGGACCGGAAGTTCCATACTTTCGAAAAGGCCGACTCATATCCAGCACTGGCCAACCATATCGGCGCGCCGATCAATACCGCCCTCATTCTGGAACACTGGGATGACCTTCTCCATCTGGCGGCATCAATCACGACACGCTCTGTTGCGCCCTCAATGATCCTCAAAAAGCTGGCGGCATCCTCGAAACCGAGCCAGTTGGCGAAAGCCCTGCGTGAGCTCGGGCGCATCGAGCGATCCCTGTTTATGATCGAATGGTATTCCAACCCGGCACTTCGCCGGCGATGTCAAGCCGGTCTTAACAAAGGAGAATCCGCCCACAAGCTCAAGCGGGCCGTTTTCTTCCATGAGCGCGGCGAAATCCGCGACCGATCGTTCGAAAGTCAGGCATTCCGTGCCTCGGGCCTCAACCTTGTCGTCAGCGCCATCGTCCACTGGAATACCGTTTATCTCAGCCGTGCCGTAGCCCATCTGCGTCAAAGTGGTCGAACTATCCCCGACATATTGCTCAAGCATGTCTCGCCACTCAGCTGGGAGCACATAAATCTCACCGGCATCTATTCCTGGGACACCGAGCAGCAGATGCCCGAAGGCTTCAGGCCATTGCGACTTCCTGGAAGAATCCTCCGCGCTGCATGACGTTCCCGCTCCGTTCGGTCTTAGCGTACGATTTCGAGCAGCTCTTGTTCTGACCCCTATTGAGAAGCTCGAAGCCGCCGCGCCGACAGGCGCCGAAGATCTAGTGCTTGATCTCTACAAGCAGATCCCGCCCACGCGCATCACCGATCTCTTGTTGGAAGCGGATGCAGCGACTGGCTTCACGGAAGCGTTCACGCATCTGCGCACCGGAGCGCCTTGCGCTGACCGGATCGGGCTGATGAACGTCATCCTTGCGGAGGGGGTCAATCTCGGCCTGCGCAAGATGGCCGACGCGACGAACACCCACACTTTCTGGGAGTTGATCCGCATAGGGCGATGGTATGTCGAAGGCGAAGCCTACGACCGGGCGCTGGCCAAGGTTGTCGAAGCGCAAGCGGCGTTACCCATGGCCCGGTTTTGGGGCATGGGTACGTCGGCTTCGAGCGATGGTCAGTTCTTTGTCACCACAGAGCAAGGTGAGGCCATGAATATGGTCAACGCTAAATATGGCAATACCCCGGGCCTGAAAGCCTACAGTCATGTCTCGGATCAGTATGCGCCGTTCGCAACCCAGGTGATTCCTGCAACGGCGAGCGAAGCTCCATACATCCTCGATGGTCTGCTTATGAACGATGCCGGTCGCAATATCCGCGAGCATTTCACCGACACGGGTGGCTTTACCGATCACGTATTTGCCGCATGTGCCATTCTCGGCTACCGCTTCGCCCCGCGGATTCGCGATCTTCCGTCCAAGCGGCTATATGCATTCAATCCTTCGTCCGCGCCGACGCATTTGAAGACCTTGATTGGCGGAAAGATCAATCAGGCCATAATCGAGCGGAATTGGCCTGATATCTTGCGCATCGCCGCTACGATTGCCGCTGGAAGCATCGCGCCCAGCCAAATCTTGCGTAAGCTCGCTTCCTATCCGCGGCAGAACGAACTGGCCACGGCCTTGCGCGAGGTCGGCCGCATCGAACGCACCCTGTTCATGATCGACTGGATTCTGGATGCCGATCTGCAACGCCGCGCCCAGATAGGGCTCAACAAGGGCGAGGCACATCACGCGCTGAAGCGGGCCATCAGCTTCCATCGCCGGGGCGAAATCCGCGATCGTTCCGCCGAAGGCCAGCACTACCGAATCGCTGGCATGAACCTGCTCGCGGCAATTATCATCTTCTGGAACACCATGAAGCTGGGTGAAGTCGTCGCTAACCAGAAACGCGATGGAAAACTGATATCGCCCGATGTTCTGGCTCACGTCTCACCTCTCGGATGGGAGCACATCAATCTCACCGGAGAATATCGCTGGCCAAAGTCTTAGCGTAGGATTCCGCCCCCTCCTGCAAACGACCCCTTCTTTGGCGCGCGGTTGATCAGGATGGGTTTGTCCTTGAAGTCCTCGTGCAAGAACACCGCAATACCAAGGCTGCCAAGCGCTTTATTCGTAAACTCTTATCTGAGCAAGGCTGTTCGCCTCGCGTCATGGTGAACGATAAGCTGGGTTCTTACGGTGCTGCAAATCTTGAGATCGGCCTGAGCGTTTGCGATCATCGTCAGCATAAGGGTTTAAACAATCGGGCAGAGAATTCGCATCAGCCGATCCGACGACGAGAGTGTGTCATGAAGCGCTTTAAATCAGCGCGGCATGTGCAACGCTTTACGTCGATACATGATCCCATTTACAATCTGCATCACTTTCCCCGCAACCAGTTCAACGCCGCCGATCATCGTGAGTTACGACAAACCGCCAACAACATGTGGCGTGAAATCGCTTGCCTGAAATCTGCATAGAAAATGCGTCAAAGAGTGAGTTACGTTGACTCTCAGGTTAACGTAACGGTGCCTTTAATACTGCGAGCCTACATGAATTCAATTGAAACAGATTGCAAAATTTTCAGCAATTGCCTGAACAGCAGCATGGATTGGTCCGGCGGTTAGGCTTGGCAGAACCGAGCCGTCAACAACATAGAGATTGTCTAATCCACGTAGGCGGAGGTTTGCATCCACGACCGACATTTCATCTTTGCCCATTCGACAGGTTCCTGAAGGATGGTGATGGGTGATGACAGCCTCGGCAATGAAAGCGTCTATCTCGTCGTTGGTTGCAAGTGGACCCGGAAACATTTCATGGTCTCGCCATGCATCCAGTTCAGAATGCTGCCCGATTTCGCGTGCAGCGGTAAGTGCTGCACGGAAGAGTTTCCTGTCATTTTCAGTCTGTAAGTAACATGGGTCTATGTGTAAGGGATCGTTTGGTTGTGATCCGGTTATTCGTATTTCACCCCGGCTTGTAGGGTGGGTAACACCAAAAAGGAAAGAGTAGGCGCTGCCCGGGGCAGGCGCATTGAAGCATTCAGAAACAATCGGTGCAACGCCACATCCGACCACGATTTCTGGTTGGCCATCAGCTGAAAAATCTCCTGCACGCATATAAGCCATGCTTTCAGAGTGTTGCAGACGTGACGGAGGCAAATGTTTTTTCGTGGCATAAAGATTACCCGCGCCAAGCAGATGATCCATCAGATTAAGTCCGAGTTCTGGCGCCTTGATGTGGCAGGTCACGCCGGCCTCGCGGAGTACGTCTTCACGCCCTATGCCAGAACGCATCAACAATGCAGGGCTTTCCAATGAACCGGCAGACAGGATGATTTCGCTTGCCGTAATGGTGGAAAGACCTTCGGGACCTGCCAGTTCAATTGCGGAAGCACGCGATTTTTCCAGTTTGAGATAGCGCGTGAGCGTGGCAGTCCTGATCGTCAGGTTTGGTCGAGCACAGACTTCGGGCGTAAGCCATGCTTCTGCGACAGTGATGCGGCGTCCCTCACGGATCATCAGGGAATTGGGTGTAACCCCAATCATTTGGCCAGTATTATGGCCAGAGATGCGCGGCAAGCCGAGGGCGTTGCCCGCTGACATGAATGCCCGTGCGAGTGGACTTACTTCGTCATCTGGAATCCACACTGGCATTGGACCATCTTTGCCGTGGATACCATCACCTCCAAACATATGGTCTTCGTTTGCCATGAAAGATGGCAGAAGACCTTGCCAGCTCCAGCGCTCATCACCTGTGGCTTCTGCCCAGGGGGTGAAATCAGCCGGGTGTCCTCGCATATAGCCCATGGCGTGGAGCAGGCTTGATCCTCCAAGCCCCTTGCCGCGTGCCCATGCAAAGCTTCTGCCTGCTGCGTGTTTCTGCGGTGTTGTCCTGTAGTCCCAGTCATAGCTGCGATGCTGGATGGCGGGCCACATGGATGGCTTCAAAATATCTGGGTCGGAAGGCGTTTCACCCGCTTCAATCAGCAAAACATTGCGCGCAGGGTTCTCGCTGAGACGCGCCGCGATAAGGGCGCCGGCAGAGCCGGCCCCGATAATTGCCACATCATATTGTGCCATGGTCTTACTTCTGATCTGCAGGAATAACTGCACCTTCCAGCGTCATCACTTCGCCATCGAGCGAAACGGAGCAATTGCGCAGCGGAATGTCGAGGTGGCATGGCGTATCGCGATCTCCGCCAGCTTCCGTATTTGGCCCGGATGACCACAGGAAATTGCCTGCAAAAGAGCGCGCATCCATGCCGAGCTGTGCTTCGGGGTTGTATAGGCCAAGAACGGTCCAGTTCGCGCGGTTTTCAAGTCCCCAGCCGACATGCGCCATGGCATAAGCGCGCGGATCATTGAAGCTTTCCATGAATTTGCGCATGAATTCAGCATCATAGCCGCCTTTGATGTCAACAATGAAGCCTTTTTCAATGGTAACGGTAATTGGCGAGCGGGCATATTTTTTGAACGGCAGCAGAATGTCGCCTTCGTCGATAACGATTGTACCTTCGGCACTGCCTTCATCCGGCCAGCGTGCGGAAAAGCAACTTGGCCAATGGTCCCAGCGGCCCGGCTCGTCGGCAAGGCCATATTGTGTAAGCACCGGATACTGACCAAGACGACAGCGGAAATCTGTGCCAGCTTTTGAGGTGACATGCATTTCTTTAGCAGCACCAATTTTTTTGGCAGCGGCAAGGACGCGCAGCTTGTCTTCCGGGCGCGGGATCTGGCGCATCATGATTGCCGGAGGCTCAACAGCAAGCAACATGCGCGTACCGGTTTTCAGTACCTGTTCCTGCTCTTTTGAGAACAAAAGCTGCAATGTGTCGATGACAAGATCGGATGCTTTGAGGCAGGCGAGTGCAGCATTATTGCCGTCCAGCGGTGTCTTGCCGATATAGCCGGATTTATCCGGCGAGATGGCCTTTTCGCTGTTCACAGGCGCAAGGTTAAGTTCGGTAACGACAGCGCCCAGATCAGAAGCGGCGAGCTTGGCGATATAAGCAATCTGTTTGTTGCTGTCGTCGCTTGTCAGAATTGTAACCTGCTCGCCAGCTTTCAGGTTGCACCTTTCGAGCACCTGTCTCCAGCCCTTCAAGAACTGTGCGTCACTGATAGACATGATAGATACCTCCGTTGGGCACTTGCCCGTTTGTTTGATCGCTGCATCCACGAGTGCTTTGGTTTGGGAAAACCGTACATTTTTATTATTGTGGTCGCAGTCAGCTCCCTTTGATTTGGTGTCTTATAACGCGGTCTGATTGGCCAGCGTGAAGAAGTTGCGGTTGTAGTGAAGCAGTGGCGAAGTCTCCGGGCCAAATCGAATGGCCTTAACCTTACCGATAAAGATTGAGTGGCTCTCTGTTTCTGAAACGGATGCGATTTCGCAGTCGAGGTTTGCCATTGCCAGATCAAGCGCAGGTGCGCCGGTTGCAAGATGCGTCCAGCTATAGGGAGCAAATTTGTCCTCGCCCATCTCGCCGATCTGGCCAGCAAAGCGCATGGCGATTTCCCTTTGGGCATCGGCGAGAATATTGACGCAGAAACTGCCAGCCGCAGTGATTGCCTTATGTGCTTCGCCAAAGCGATTGACACAGACAAGCATCGACGGTGGCGTGATTGACATGGAACAAACGGCTGTCGCCGTTAGTCCACGCCGGGTTTCACCTTCACCGGCGGTGATAATGTTGACGGTAGCTGCAAGCTGTCGCATCGCGGTGCGAAAATCATCGGTTAGCTGATCCGTTTGGGGATGGCTCATAATGTGCCTCCTTTCTCAGCGATTGCGGTTTCCAGAAAAAGTGCCGCCGAGGCAAGGCGATAATCTGCGCCGCGGGCACCGACGAGTTGAACGCCGACTGGCAGGCCTTTGGGCCCTTTGGACACCGGCAGACAGATGAGGGGCACCTGCAAAACGCTCCAGAGGCGGTTGAAGATAGGGTCGCCAGTCGGCATACCCTGAGGGGCTTCGCCGGGAGCGGCAAGTGTAAGGACAGCGTCGAAGCGGGATAAGATTGCATCCATCATGGAGCGAATTCCCGGAATTTCATGCATTGCTGCACGATAGCGGGCTTCGTCTATGCGGCCCTGATCTTCGAGCATGACGCGGGTAACGGGAGTCAATTCGTTCCAGTTATGGCTGATTTCGGAAGCAAGCGATTGAGTGACTTCCCAGCCCATGACAGCTTCATGTAGATCGAAGATACCGTCAAACCAGCTTGGCGCTGGAATAAAAGTCAACTCAGCGCCTGCTGCGCCGGCAATGGATGCGAGCTGGTTAACGGTTTCGATTGCATAGCCTTCAGCTTTTTCAAGCCGAGTTCCGAGCAGCACACCGATGCGTGGTCGCGCTGTTGGAGTGAGGTTTGCGAGTTCAGAACGTCCGCTGAGTGCTGCTGCACAATGGGTTGCATCGCCGATGTTGCGTGCGATGATACCGAGCGTATCAAGTCCGTGGCAGAGAACTTTTATGCCGACGGTATTGATCGCGCCGAAAGTTGGTTTGAAAGCCGTCACACCACAAAAACTTGCCGGGCGGATAACAGAACCCGACGTTTGTGTACCAAATGCCAGCGGCACCATGCCCGCTGCAACCGCTGCACAGGAACCGGACGACGAACCGCCGGGTGTGTGTGTTGGATTATGCGGATTGCGGGTTTTGTTGGGGCTTGCCATGGCAAGTTCTGTGCTGACTGTCTTACCTAAAATCAGTCCGCCGGAATTTTTAGCGATCTGCACCGCGGGCGCATCCCATGGCGGTTGAAAGCCTTTATAGATGGGTGTGCCATAACCAGTTGGCATGTCGATCGTATCAATCACATCTTTTACGCCAATCGGAACACCGGCGAGAGTTCCTGTGATTCCGTTGCTGTCAAAACGGTCGGCATTGGTGCGTACCTGTTCGATATTGAGATATTCCCATGCCTGTACCGGCCCGTCTTTTTCGGCGATTGCTTCGAGGCAGGCTTCTGTAACTGCGCGGGCGGAAAGCGTCTTGGCGTTGACGGCGGCAGCGATTTCGCGAGCATTCAGGGTAAGGATTTCTGAGTTTTTCATGGTGCTTTCCTTAGCCAAAAATCGCTGGACGCCGGTTGATCCACGGAGCCGCACGCTCCAACTCTGCTGCGAGGGAAAAGAGCAATGCGTCTTTTCCAAAGCCCGCTCCAATATGCGAGCCAATCGGCAGGCCTGATGGACTCATGCCAAGTGGAACAGACATTGCGGGGCAGCCGGACGCGTTGAAAACAGCGGTAAAGGGAGAGTGCGACCAGAACTGATCATAAAATGCATCAATGCTTTGGCCTTTACCTGCAAGCTTACCCAACAGGGGAGCGGGTTCGGCTGCAGCAGGGGTCAGCATGATATCATATTGGCTGAAGAACTTCGCCATTGCACGTGAAGACGCATGAAGCTGATTGATGGCCCAGAGGTAGCGCGTACCGGGAATTGCGAGTGCTTCGTGTACCCACTCCTGATTGACCGGTTCAAGTTTGGAGATGTTGGCTGATGTGGCATCACCGCCCGTCACGCCCAGAGCGACATTCACGCCTACAACGATCCGCCACGCTGCTTTCAGAGCTTCCGCATCATAGCCCGCATCAGCGACTTCTTCGACATGATGACCGAGGTCCTCAAGTAATTTGGCCGTTTCGCATATGCTTTCGACCATTTCAGGTGCAATGGGGCTGCCGTCAGGCGCATCGGCAATCATCGCTACTTTGAAACGTGGTGGCGTTTTATCGAGCGCTGAGAGATAGTTTTCGGAAATGTACGGTGAGGCCCATGGATCACCCAGATCGCTGCCGCCAGAAATATCCAGCATCGCCGCATTGTCGCGCACTGACCATGTAACTGCGTGGGGCGTGGACATGCCGCCGATAGCTTCTGCGGCAACGGGACCAACGGGATTGACCAATCGCGATGGCTTGAAACCGAACAATCCGCAATGATTTGCGGGGAGGCGTGTTGAGCCTGCGCCGTCGGAACTGTTGGCAAGTGGCACCATGCCGCTTGCAACGGCTGCGGTGGAGCCACCAGACGATCCGCCAGCCGTGCGGCTTAAATCCCATGGGTTGCGCGTTGGGCCGAAAGCTTCTGGCTCACTGGTAAAGCTCAAAGCAAATTCCGGCGTATTGGATTTGCCTAAGATTACCATACCAGCTGCCTTGTAGCGTGCTGTGATCGTAGAATCTCGTTTGCTGATCACGTTGCGCAGCAACTCAGAGCCACTCGACAGCAGCATTCCTTCTGCTTCAAAGCCAGTATTCTTGAGAAGCATAGGCACACCGGAAAGCGGGCTTTTTGCCAGTCCATCTTTGACTTGCTGCCGGGCTAGGTCGAAATGTGCGTGCACAACAGCATTCAGTTGCGGGTTAAGCCGCTCTATTCGTTCAATGCTTGCTTCAAGCACTTCGGTTGCGCTGATTTCACCTTTTGAAATCAGTTCACCGATTGCGATGCCGTCTTTTGTTGCCAGATCGTCCATCGTCTCAACCCATCTGCGCTTTAAAGAGGTCGAGATCCCACATATCTTTTGTGCCGGTCAGCAGCCCATCGCTGACTTCAAAAATATGTAAACCATCAAGCGCGATCTTGCGCGGTGTGGTATTCTCTGCGCGTGGTGTGAAAGTTCCGGTCATGTGGTAGGGGACTGCAATCTGATTGCCTGCGCGAATATATCCACGGCGCTCCCATGCAACATCCGGCAACATGCGCCAGAAGCCGGTCAGCCCTTTTGAAAGTGCTGAATGACCTTCGCGGCGCTTTCCCATTGCAACTTCTTCATGCCAGCCATCAGCATGATAAAGAGATGCGGCAGCTTCCGCATCGCGTGACGCGTAGGCTTCATAAAACTGGTCGACAAGCGTGGCGTGATCCATCGCAATCTCCAATATTCCCGAAAGGAAGAACCCCGCCCGATTTTCACCGGGCAGGGCATGCAGGGTCTATTCGATGCCAGCGATTTTCTTCACCTGAGCAACATAACCATCGCGTTTGACTTCGTTATAGAGTCGTGCGCGAAGAGCCGGTGCAGGCGTTGCGTTGACGTTTTCAAACAGGGCGACGCGGCCAGCCAGCGAGCCGGATGTCATATCCCAGATGAAGTTCATCAGCTGCTCTTTGACCATTGCCGAAACGCCATGTCCGGGCAGCAATTCATGCAGGAAGTGGCCGACTTCCGGATTGTCGAACGCTTTTTTGCCAAAGCGCATCACTAGTCCCTGACCACACATTTCCTGAAGGATATGGATGATCTTCGGATAGTTTTCGATCGAATAAAGGCGACCGGCAGTCAGCATGCCAACGTCCGGACGCATGACGTCGCCTTCGGTCGGAACTGCGAGTGCTTCTGCTGCTGTCACGAACGCACGAAGTGTCTGCGCATATTCGACGAGCTGTCCGAGCATCATCTGGACGGCAGGAATTTTGCCTGTGCCCAGATAGTCGAGAACCATCTGGCCTGCGCCGACAAACAATTCGGCCTTCACAGCAAGACGCGTCAGAACGTGCCAGTGAGCGAACACGCAGACAGGTCCATAATAGCTCATGGCCGTTGGGTCGCCGAGGTTGAACAGGCGTTCTTTCGGAACGAACACGTTATCGAACACGATGAACTGGTCGGCTTCTTCACCAAGGCTTGCGACCGGATGATCGAACTTGCTCGTCAACGGCTGCGAGACCATCTCACGCGAGATCATCTTGATGCCGGGCGTGTCGATTGGAACCGAACCCCAGATGCAGGCATCTGCCGGTGTTTCCTGAATGCCGCCGAGATTGGTGAAGAAAATATCGTTTGCCTGTGCGGCAATCGAACCTACGGTTTTTGCACCGTAGATGTAAACACCATCTTTGGTGACTTTGCGGGCCTTGAGCAGCGATGCTTCCGAAGCTTTTGGCGACGAGCGGTCAGCCTGTGGCCCTGCGAGGCTTTCCGATGCGGTCAGATTGTTGTTCTGACCATATTCCATATAGCGTTCGATGTTTTCCGCAAAATCCGGGTCGATACCTTCAATCAGCGACTTCTTTTTCTTGAAGGTCGGCATATAGGCGTAAAGGCCGACAACGATTGATGGTGCAAGATCCGGCGGGCGACCAAAGGTACCTGCGGTCTTGAGCGAGGTGTACTCGATCATTCGGCGACGCGCGGCAAGATCTTCCTTGGTGCGCGGAATCTGCCATGAACGGCTTAGGACTGCGCCTGCCTTCTCATCATAATAGGTGGTGGCGTCAGCATGTTCTTCAGTAAACTGATCATCGAACATCGAGGCGAGAAGGTCGATACCTTTCGCGAGTGCAGGTTCGTCATAAACGGAATTGAGTTTCTGACCGCCGACCCAAATCTGGCGATTATCTTTGAGCGACTCTTTGTATTCTTCGCCTGTCTTCAACCGATGCGGCTGACTTGCGATTTTTGCTGCTGTTCCCTGTGTCACATGGGCCTCCTATTGCAATTGGAATCGCGGGTGTTCCCCGTTTTTATTGAGCGTTTTCGGTATTTCGATCAGGCGCCTGCGGCCTTTTCGTCGCGCATCTGACGGATGACTTCCGTTGCAACACGCATGGAATCGAGTGCGGCGGGTACGCCACAATAGATCGCAGCCTGAAGAATAACTTCGACGATTTCTTCTTCCGTAACGCCGTTATTCAGAGCGCCGCGCACATGAATTTTTACTTCATGTGGACGGTTCAATGCAGTCAGCATTGCAAGGTTGAGAAAGCTGCGGGTTTTGCGCTCCAGCCCCGGACGGGTCCAGATTTCACCCCAGCACCATTCCGTGACCAGCTTTTGTAATGGAGCCGTCAGATCGTCTGCACTGGCCAGTGAGGGCGCTACATAGCCATCGCCAAGCACTTCACGTCTGACCTTCAGCCCTTTCTGGAATTGTTCACCGCTAAATTCGGGACGAGTCATGCATCTCTCCGTTAAGGTGGGCAGCACGGCTGTCGTTTTTGTTGTCTGGCTTCAGACTGATTTTGCCGTTCTGATTGTCCCAAGGTTAGACATGCCGGACTTGACCTGTCAATAGATTGTATGACAAGATTACGGTCATACTGAAAACAAAGTTCGGCAGTTTTCGGCAAACATCAACGTAAAGTGGGCAAATGATGACGGTTCCCGCGGCAGATTTTAACGAGAAACCAGAGCCTTTCGAGCTTTACGCACTTCGTTATGCCACTCATGTCGGACGGACGGCCAAAGATAATTTTCTTTATGCTGACCCGCATGAGTCGGGTGAAAATCTGGATTATTTCATCTGGCTGGCGCGTCGAGCAGACGAAATTTACGTCATCGATACTGGTTTTGGGCAGCAAGCAGCAGATACGCGGGGCCGGACGCTTTTGCGTCGTCCCGTTGATGCGCTTGGACTCATGGATGTGGATGCCGACCAAGTCAGAGAGGTGATTCTCACGCATCTTCATTATGATCACGCCGGAACCGTCAGTGCTTTTCCGTCAGCCCGCTTTCATCTTCAAGTCAATGAGGCAGGGTATGCGACAGGCCCATGTATGTGTGACCCGAAAGCGCGTGCGCCATTCGATGTTGAAAACATCGTTGATTATATCCGCAATCTTTATGCAGGTCGGATTGAGTTCCATCGTGGCGATAAGGAGCTTTCACCTGGCATATGGCTGCATTCGGTGCCGGGGCATAGTGCAGGTTTGCAGGCGGTTCGCGTTTACACGAAGCGCGGCTGGGTGGTTCTTGCGTCTGATGCGACGCATTTTTACGCCAATATGGAGCGTGAGAATCCATTTCCCGTATTGTTTGACGAGGCAGCACTCATTCGTGGTTATGCGCGATTAATTGAACTGGCTCCGACCCTTGATCATATCGTGCCGGGGCACGATCCGGCAGTGATGCGCGCCTATTGTGCGCCGTCGGAAACGCTTGACGGCATTGTTGTTCGATTGGATGTCGAGCCGGCTTTGACGTGGGAGGAACTGGCGCGATGAGTTCGGCAGCAGGTCGCGGTGTGCTGATTACAGGTTCAGCGCTAGGGTTGGGGCTTGAGCTTGCGCGGGTTTTTGCAAAAGCTGGAAACCGCATTTTCCTCACCGATATCCGATCGGAAGTAAACGATGTTGCAAAGGCTCTGGCTGATCAGACAGGTCAGTCGGTCGACGCTTTGGCGCTTGATTTATCACAAGAGGGGGCCGCAGATCAGCTTGTTGAGCATGCTAAAAAGCATTTGGGCAGTATCGACATTCTCATCAACAATGCGGTTATTCGTAAAATTTCGCCTGTGCAATCGCTGGCGGATTCTGACTGGGATCGTGCGCTTGAGGTCAATCTTTCAGCACCGTTTCGGCTGATACGGGCTTGCCTTCCCAACATGCGCGAACGTGGCTGGGGGCGGATCATCAATATGGCGTCTGTTTATAGTCTGATCGCTCTTGCAGAACGCGCGGATTATGTGACCACCAAACACGCGATGATTGGCCTGACGCGCACTGTCGCGCTTGAACTGGCTTCAACGGCAATTACCTGCAATGCCATTTGTCCGGGGCTGATGGCGACAGATTCAGCACTCGGTCGGATCAAAGTGCTGGCTGCTGAAAAAGGTTTAAGCGAAGAGGAAGCAACGCGTCTTTTCCTTTCAACCCGCCAACCGGGCGGAAAGTTTATTCCAATGGATACGGTGACTGCACTTGCATTGTTTCTTTGCGGCTCTGCCAGCGAAGGCATCAATGGTGCAGCAATACCGGTGGATAATGGTTGGTCTTTTGCCTGACAGCGGGATCAAGATAACAGGAGAGCGGAATGTCTGAAGTGGGTTTTATTGGGCTTGGTAATATGGGGCGCCCGATGGCGGAGCGGATCATTGGTGTAGGCTATAAGCTTGTGGTCAATGATCGTGCAGAAGCTGCGGTTGCAGCGCTGACAAATGCAGGAGCAGATGCGGCTAACAGCCTTGAAGAGCTTTGCGCCCGTGTAGAAACCGTGTTCCTGTCTCTCCCAACACCTGAAGTTGTTCTCGCTGTTGGACGCTCCATTGCAGCAAATCCCGGTGTTGTAAAACGCGTTGTCGATTTATCGACGACCGGCCCAAAAGCTGAAATGGATTTGGCCGAAATCCTGTCGGAAGCGAATATTGCCCTGATTGACAGCCCGGTTTCAGGCGGTGTCGCAGGTGCGAAAAAGGGAACTCTTGCCTTGATGGCTGCGGGGCCATCCGCGCATTTCAGTGTTGTTGAGCCGATGCTTTTGGCGCTTGGTAAAGTAATCCGTGTTGCCGAAGAACCCGGTAAGGCGCAGGTGATGAAGCTCATCAACAATATCTGCTCTGCTGCGGCACTTGCGATCACTTCTGAAGCGATGGTCATGGGTGCCAAAGCCGGACTTGATGCTGATGTCATGATCGAAGTGCTTAATGCTGGCTCGGGTCGCACATCGGCAAGTGTTGATAAAATTCCGCGTTTTGTGCTTCCGCGTGGCTTTGATTTTGGTTTCGCAATTGCGCTTTCTCTCAAAGATATTCGGCTTTGCCTTGAAGAAGCAGAACGACTTGGTGTGCCGATGCTGGTTGGCAATGCCGTGCGGATGCTGTTTTCCATCACCAAAGCTGATCTGGGGCCGGATGCAGATATGACTGCGATCATTCGGCCTCTAGAACAATGGGCTGGCACAGAAGTGCGCGGCAAAGCTGCTGGCGCATGACATGACAGGTTTGAGCGCTGCACTCGCCGAATTTGTTCATTCGCCACCGGCAATGCCTGATGCCGTGCGCGCTGCCGGACGGCGCTCGATGCTCAATATGGTGGGCACGGCGATAGGCGGTTCAAATGAAGCTGCAATCCAAAAGCTGGTGGCAATGCTGCCAGCTTTTTCAGGGCCTGCAACGGCAAGCTTGATCGGACGTTCAGAACGCGCTGATATGCTTTGGGCTGCGTACATCAATGCGGCCTCGGCCAATATTTTTGATTTCGACGACACCCATGTTCCGACAGTCATTCATCCGTCAGCCCCCGTAGCACCTGCCGTTCTGGCATTGGCAGAGACATTGGCTGCTGAAGGAAAGCCAATAGCAGGATCGAAACTGATTGAAGCTTTCGTTCTCGGGGCGGAAGTCACTTGTCGGCTGGGCAATGCCTTGCACCCGGTTCATTATGCGCGTGGCTGGCATATTACATCAACGTGTGGCGCATTCGGTGCAGCGCTTGCTGCGGGTAAATTATTGAAGCTTTCACCCGCGCAGCTTGTCGATGCTTTAGGGCATGCATTGGCGCAAGGTGCGGGTTCGGTTGAAACGCTTGGCACCATGTCAAAAAGCCTTTCAGTAGGGCAGGCTGCACGCGCTGGTTTGATGTCTGCTTTACTGGCCGCCAATGGCTACACGGGTCCCGCTACACCGCTTGAGGGTGCACGAGGGTTCTTGGCACTGCACTCCGATACGCCCGATTTTTCAGCCGTTACAGATGGACTTGGAAGCCGCTGGGAGATGTTGAAAAACACTTTCAAGCCTTATCCATGCGGCGTTGTTCTTAATCCGGTTATCGAAGCCTGTCTTGCACTTCATGCGCAATGCAATTTCAAAGCAGATGAAATTGCTTCGATAACATTTATCGGGCATCCGCTGCTGCGGCAGCGCACAGATCGTCCTAATGTGACGACTGGAAGACTTTCGCAGGTGAGTGCGCAACATGCCGTGGCAGTTAGTTTGCTGTGGGGGAGGGCGGATCTTGAAGCTTTTTCTGATCACGCTGTGCAAGATCAACAATTGAAGGATTTGGCGTCAAAGCTATCTTTCTCAGATGATCCTTCCTTTACATTTGAAGCTGCGGAAGTTTGTCTTTTGCTGCATGACGGACGCAAAATTCGGCACAGGATTGATGCTGCCAAAGGCGGGTTGGATCATCCGATGACAGATGCCGATCTTGCTGCAAAATTCCGGGCGCAGATGCGCTGGCGCGGGGGTGATCTCGATGCCGATAAGCTGATCGCTTCGCTTGAAACTATCGAAGATGCTGCCGATGGAACTGCTTTTCTCGCGATGACACGAGATAATACGGATATGAATGGGAGAGCGATATGAGCTTTGGGAAAATTGCCGATCCGATATTCACGCTGACCACCGGCCCGGTGGATGCCTATCCGGCAGTGCTGCGTGCGCTGTCGCGCCCTGTTCTCTATGATTATGATCCAGCCTTTCTGGCATTTTATGAATCTGTGAATGAGAAGGTGCAACGCGCTTTTCACACCGATACACCGCCGGTCATTCTTCAGGGAGAACCTGTGTTGGGGCTGGAGGCTGCGGCGGCTTCGCTTATTACCAAAAGCGATGTGGTGCTTAATCTCGTCTCAGGTGTTTATGGCAAAGGTTTTGGCTATTGGGCGGCACGCTACGCAAAAGAAGTCGTAGAACTGGCAGTTCCCTACAACGAAGTGCTGACGGCTGAAGCGGTCGCGGATTTCTTGAAGAAACGGCCTGATGTTACCGTGGTTTCGATTTGTCACCATGATACACCATCTGGAACAGTTAATCCGGTTGCCGAAATTGGCGCAGTTGTAAGGGCTGCGGGCAAGCTGTTTATTGTGGATTCCGTTTCAGCCTTTGGTGGTATGGATGTTCTGCCAGAGACATCGTTTGCGGATGTTTTTGTAACGGGTCCGAATAAATGTCTGGGTTGCCCGCCCGGATTGACCTTGTTGCATGTAAGCGACGCTGCATGGGAAAAAATGGCCGCTAATCCTGATGCGCCACGCGCCTCAATTCTTTCGATTGTTGACTGGAAAGATGCGCACAGGGCAGACCGACCATTTCCGTTTACGCCTTCAGTTTCCGAGATCAACGCGCTTGATGCAGCGCTTGATATTTATCTCGATGAAGGCGAGGAAAACGTCTGGGCGCGCCATGCACTCACTGCAAAGACCTGTCGGGCAGGGGTGCAGGCAGCAGGACTGAAACTCTGGGCGGCACGCGAAGAGATTGCCTCGGCAACATGTACAGCCGTGGCAATCCCTGACGGCATTGATGAAGCGAAACTGCGTGCTTCTATTCGCGATCTTTATGGGGTCGTCTTTTCATCGGGTCGTGGTGAAACACTCGGAAAACTGACCCGCATCGGGCACATGGGGCCGACGGCTCGCCCGCCGTATTCGCTGATATCCGTTGCGGCAATTGCCGGTGGTCTCAAGGCTGCGGGCGTTTCTGGAATTGATGTAGGTGCAGGGGTTGCGGCTGCGATGGCGGTGATAGAAGCGGCACAAAATTGAAGTTTTGCACGTTAAACAGGCATGGTCGGAAATCTGATGCTTTCAAAACAAGCAATTAGCGTATAGTAATACGGTAATACCGGTCCCCATACACCAAAAGGGGTATAAACTTATGACTGTATCCATGAATGGGCGAACGCCGCCCATTGATTTTAAAGTGATAAAAGCGGCGGCTCCCGTGCGTCACAGCGTGACGGAAAGCATCCGCAATTCGATTGCAGTGGGATATTTTACGGCAGGCCAGCGCATTACAGAGCGCGATCTGTGTGAGATGACGGGTGTCAGCCGTACGGCTGTGCGCGAGGCTCTTCGTCAGCTCGAAAGTGAAGGGCTTGTTGAAGTCGTACCGCATCGCGGGCCGATTGTGGCACGTCTGAAGCCGGAGCAGGCAGAGGGCATCTATCAGGTTCGTGTAGAGCTTGAAGGGCTTGCTTGCGAGCTTTTTGCCCGCAATGCAACGGACGAAGATATTGAGGCGCTTAAAGCTGCTTTTGAAGTGCTCAAGCAAGGTGACAAAGTCACCGATCCGTTGGAACGCCTGCAAGCCAAGAATGCTTTTTATGATTGCCTGATTTTCGGCGCACATAATGAAGCGCTTGGTCATACGCTGTCATCGCTCAACGCGCGGGTCATGGTTTTGCGTGCGACGTCGCTTGGTGCGCCGGGGCGTACGCGTGAGAGTCTGGCTGAGCTTGAAGAAGTGGTTGGTCATCTTGCTGCAAGACGCGGCAAGGAAGCGCGCAAGGCGGCGGCTTACCACGTCATGAACGCGGGTAAGGTTGCAATAGCTATTCTGCGAGAGCGAATTGCCGAAGAGGCTGATGCCTGATTAGTATGCCGGGGCTTTGCCCCGGCATTTTCATTTTGCGCTCTATATCCCCTGCGTCGCGCCGCCATCGACATTGATAACCGTGCCATGCACATAGGCAGCCGCTGGGCTGCACAGGAAGCGCACGACGTCTGCAACTTCGTCTGCCTCGCCATAACGCTGGATGCCTTGCGCCTCGCGGATTTCTTCGCGTGCAGCTTCGATGGAAATATTGCGTTCTTTTGCCAATACTTCGATCCGGCGGCTTAAACGATCAGTCACGATATGGCCGGGACAGAGCGTGTTGATCCGCATGCCTGTGCCCTGCGCACGTTTGGAAATTGCCTTTGTAAAGTTGATAAGGGCCGAATTGACTGATCCACCGATGGTAAAATCGGGCTCAGGCGTATGCGCGCCAACGCCTGATATATTCACGATGTTTCCCTTGCTTTGAGACAAAGCATCCCAAGCAGCACGGCAAAACCGAACTGTTGCATGAAACTTGAGAGCAAATCCCTCATGAAAATCTTCGTCTGTTAGCGATAAGAAATCACCCCGCTTGGTTGCGCCAGCATTGTTGATGAGCGCATCAATTTGCCCGGTTACAGCGAGCGTTTCGGATACGACTTTTTCAGCAGCGCCAGCATGTGAAAGATCGGCAGCAACGATGACGATCTGCGGCGAACCAGCGGCGCGGACGAGTTCCGCAGTTTCTTCCAATGCTGCTCCATCACGAGCACAAAGGCTTAGTGCGAATCCATCTTTTGCCAGTCCGATAGCAAAAGCTCGACCCAGTCCGCGGCTGGCTCCAGTGACAATTGCAGTGCGCATTTTTTACTCTCTCGTGTATACTGCTGACATAATTTCAGATTTTTCTGTTTAAATACAGCAAGATAAAAGAAAAATCGTAAAATCGCCTCTAGTTGATTTTTTCATTATTGTATTACGGTATGATCATGCTATCGTATTCTCGCACTGTCAATCGGGGTTGTGGCTTTTGGGTTACCGAGATCGCCTAAGTGATCCGCTTCAAAAACCTCCCCTTCCGTAACTGAGGCGTCAGATGCAAGGCTGTGGTGGATTAAAAGTCAGCTTGAATGGGTTTCGTCACGAGGGGGTGCATCGTGTTGTTGCGGTGTCTGCCACACAACGTAAACGGATCGGCTTCGGGCTAACGCCTGCACGTCGTTCCATCGGAATTTCTGCCCGCGTTGCCCAGTCATTGCCTTTGTGGCCACACCAGATGCGCTGCACTGCCATCTCGTTGCCGACTGTATTGAGCTGGAAGACGTTGCCCGTTTTCACATCCACGCCAAAGCTGAAGGATCGGCTGGCGCCAGGGCTGACTTCACCGAGGTCTGCTGAAAACCAATGCGCGATTGAAGCAGAGCATACCAATGCGGTTTTGCCACTGTTCTCGACCGTAATATCAAGCGACTGTGCATTAACTGCGGCAGATGCCGTATTAAAGCCAAGAATTGCTAAAGCAAGAAAGGTAAGTTGAGTTTTCATTTTGAAACATTGCTCCCGGTTATACTTTAAAAATCATCCGGGATTGATTAAATAGTCAACAAAAATCTATAAATGGGAACAATAAAATGAGAAAAACAATAGCAGGAACAGTCAGTAGTGCTGTGCTGGCTCTCGCCCTGAGTGGCTGGATGTCAAGTAGTGCTTTGGCCGAGGAAATTACATCCATCGCTATTCTGGCCCCGGAAATGGGAACTGATATGGGCTGGAACCAGCAAGGCGTCGATGCTGCGAAAGCGGCAGGCGAAGCCGCTGGCGTCAAGGTGGTTGTTGCCGAAAATCTTGGTTATGGCGACGTTCGCCCGACACTGCGCGAACTTGCTGAAGATGGCGCTGGTCTGCTGATTGCACATGCATCTGGCTACAATACAGCCGCACCGGAAATCGGTGCCGAAATGAATATTCCTGTCGCTATTGTCGATAGCCCGGACAAGCTTGCTGAAGGCAAGATTGCTGATTACACGGCTGCTGGCAGCGACGGTGCATATCTCGCGGGCCGACTGGCCGCAAAGATGAGCAGAACCAAGGTTGTTGGGATCGTCGTATCCGGTGAGCCGCCGTCGTGGAACAACATGTCAGTTGCTTTTGCGCAAGGCGTGAAGGCTGAAAATCCAGAAGTTGAAGTTCGCTATGCCGTGATTGGACCGGCTGCATATGCCGATGCTGCTGGCGGTAAGCGCGTGGCGGAAACGGTTATTTCTTCTGGTGCCGATATTATCTTCGGACAGGGCAATGGTTCAAGCTTTGGTATGTTGCAAGCCGTTGAGACGACACCTGCCACCGATGGCGGAAAAGCCTATTTCATTGATGTGATCGGCGATAAAACGTCGATTGACAAAGGCAATCTACTTTCCTCGGTTATCTGGGATCTGACGCCGGTTTATGCTGCGATGATCAAGGATTTGAAGGACGGAAAATACGGTAGCCACAACTATAACATCAAGCTGAGTGATGGCAGTCTTCGACTTCTGAAGACCAAAAACATACCGGATGATGTCTGGAAACAAATGGAAGCTCTGCAGGCTGATGTTGTTTCGGGCGCTATCAAGGTAGAGCCAAAGTTTGATGCAGATAGCGTTCACGTACTGGTAAAAACTGTCGCCTCCAAGTGAGCCAGCCTGCTCTTAAACTCGTCTCGTCGCATTCGTCAAAATGCCATTAATTGGGGCGTTTGATGCTGTGAGCAATGAACTTACATCTTGCCGGACCGCCTTTGAAAGCGGCCCGTCAAGATGCGACGAGACGGATTTGCATGAAGGATAGTGAGATGCAGGCGTCAGTTATAAACGTAGCCTTTCCATCGAATTCTAAGGCAAAGCCATTTGTGGGTCTGCGTGGTATAACCAAACGCTTTCCCGGAGTGATTGCCAATAATAATGTCAGCACAGATATCTGGCCCGGCGAAGTTCATGTTTTGCTGGGGGAAAATGGTGCCGGAAAATCTACTTTGGTCGGCATGTTGTCAGGCTTACAGCAGCCAGACGAAGGATTTATCGAGATTGACGGCTCGGCGGTCAACATAACCTCTCCGCGTCACGCCCTCACATTGGGAATAGGAACGGTGTTTCAGCACTCGATGCTGGTGCCAAGTCTGACTGTCGTCGATAACTTTACCCTCGGCGGTACATGGTGGCGCAAGCCAGACCGAAGTGGCATTGCGAAACGTATCAATGAAACAGCAAGTCGTATCGGTTTGCGCGTTGATCCTTTTGCGCTGGTTTCGAGCCTTTCTCTTGGCGAGCGTCAGCAGGTCGAAATTTTGCGCGCCTTGATGCGCGGCAGTCGCTGTCTCATTCTGGATGAGGCAACTGCCATGCTGACGCCCAATGAGGCCGTTTCTCTCGGGCAATTGATGCGCCGACTGGTTGCTGAAGGGCTGGCGGTGATTTTCATCACCCATAAGCTTAATGAAGCACTTGCTTATGGCGACCGGATTTCTGTGTTGCGCCTTGGTAAAAATGCTGGTGCAATTACACCTGACGAACTCAATGAGAATAGCGATCAGCAGAATACGGCCAATATTATTCGTTTAATGTTTGGCCAGTCAGCGACTGACGATAGCGCGAGCGATTATCACGCTACCCGCGAATTGGGTTCTGTTGTGCTGGAGGTTTTAAAGCTGAATTCGAACGCGGGTCGTATTCCGGTCCGCGATGTTTCCATTGTACTGAGATCGAAGGAAGTCCTTGGCATTGCAGGCATTGATGGCAATGGCCAGAAAGAACTGGCAGAAGCCTTGGCCGGGCAAACAGCTTGTTCGGGTAGTGTGAGGCTGCATGGTGCGGAAATTGGCTCGCTAACAGTAGGCGAGCGTCGCACGGCGGGATTGCGTTACGTAACCGACGACAGGTTGGGCGAAGGGACCGTAGGGACATTCGCTGTCGCTACCAATTTCTTGCTTAAAGATATTGGTGCTTCGCCTTTCTGGAAAAAAGGCATCGAAAAGCCGCAGTCCATTCGCTCGCAGGCGCAGGATCATGTGCGTAATTTTGATATTCGCACGCCAGATGTACAAACGCCTGTCGGAACTTTGTCGGGCGGCAATATCCAGAAAGTACTGTTGGCACGCGAACTGACCGGATCTGCGGAAGCGGTTATCTTCGCAAAACCGACCTATGGCCTTGATGTGAAAAACATACGTGCCACACGACAGCGCATTCGCGATGCAGCCGATGCTGGCAAAGCGGTTTTGCTGATTTCGACAGACCTTGATGAGCTTCTTGAACTGGCGGATCGGGTCGCTGTGATCGATCAGGGCAGGATCGTTGGCACAGTTCAAAATGGTGTGGGCGCGCGCGATGCAATCGGTCGCCTTATGAGTACCGGAGAAAAAGAATGAGCGATCAACAGGCTGGCACGGCTGGAGCGGTAAGCCCGACTATGCGTTCGCCCTTTGCGGCCTGGGGCAAAATAATGACTGTCAGCATTGGTCCTTTGATCGCTGCTTTGATCTTGGGAGGGCTTATCCTCCTGGCTATGGGTGTTAACCCATTGAGTTATTATGCCTATGTTGTGGAGCGAGCGATATTATCGCCATCAGGCTTGTCGGCCACACTCACGCGTATGGGACCATTTCTGCTGATTGCGGCGAGCCTGATAGTCGCTTTCCGTGCTGGCATATGGAATCTTGGCGGTGATGGGCAATTCCTGCTTGCGGCTGTGATCGTTGCCGCAACAACACCTTTGATGCATGCTGCAGGACTTCCGATCTGGCTTAATCTGGCACTGGGTCTGATCATAGGACTTGTGATTGGCGCTCTTTGGGGGCTTTTGCCTGCAACGCTCAAAGCGTGGCATGGTATCAATGAAATCATCACCACATTGATGATGAGCTTTCTTGGTGTTTCGCTTGCTAATGTTCTGGTTAAGCTAGCCTTTCTCGATCCGGCAACCACAACGCCGCAGACCCGGACTTTGCCGGTCGATGCGCGTCTGCCGAAGCTGTTTGATACCACCATTTCGTCGGGTTTGATTGTGGGTCTGGTCGTTATCATCGCTATGCATCTGATGATGACGAAAACATCGTTCGGGATGAAATTGCGTCTCGTGGGCGCAAATCCGCGCGCCGCCGTTCATGCGGGCCTTTCTGTGCCGAAGCTGACAATCGCGGTCTTTGCAATTTCCGCTGGTTTGGCCGGTCTCTCTGGTGCTGTCGATATTTTGGGAACACAGGGCAATGTGCGTGCAGACTGGAACCCGGCATATAGCCTCACCGTCGTACCGCTGGTTTTCCTTGCCCGTTTGAATGGCTTCGGATCAATCGCTTACGTCTTTTTGTTTTCTGCGCTGACAATTGGCGGCGAGAGTGCCGCACGTCGTCTTGGTGTGCCGAGCTTCTTCTCGCTGGTCATTGTTGCACTATTGCTGATCATGCTGGCGCTGGCTGAATATATCGACAAACACCGCCAATACCGTGCGAAGATCTGAGGAAAGACAATGTCACTTTTTACCGAAAGTTTCATCATCACTTTGTTTCTCGGGGCAATTGCTGCGGGAACGCCACTTTTGCTCGCGGGGCTTGGTGAGCAGCTTTCCGAGAAGGCTGGCGTACTCAATATTGGCCTTGAGGGCATGATCCTCGCGGGTGCCTATGCTGGCTTTCTTGTCGCCTGGAGTACAGGCAATATGGGGCTGGGCTTTGTCGGGGGCGCTGCTGCTGGCGCTTTTGTTGCAGCATTCATGGCCCTGCTTTGTGTGCGTTTGGGCCTCAATCAGATTGTTATCGGCATTGCGCTCACTCTTGCGGTGCAAGGTCTAACTGCATTGCTGCATTTTGTACAATTCTCGCGCAGCTATCCGCGTTTGGATGGCGCAGCCAAATGGCCGATCTGGCCATTGTCGGAAATTCCGGTGATCGGTCCCATTCTGTTTAACCACAATCCAATAGTCTATCTGGCTGTTGCGCTGGTCGCTGTTTTTGCATGGGTTTACAGAATGACCCATTGGGGTACGGCGTTGCAGGCGGCGGGCGATAAGCCGGCAGCATTGGATGCAACGGGTGTCGATGTGGTGCGAACCCGCAGTACCGCGGTATTGATAACGGGCGCACTTGCCGGTCTTGGCGGTGCATTCATGTCGGTGGCGGTTGCTGGCGTATTCATTCCTTTCATGAGTCACGGCAATGGTTTTATCGCGATCGTCCTTGCGATGCTGGCCCGTGGTCGCCCTTTATGGGTGCTTGGTGGCGCGCTTCTTTTTGGCGCAAGTTTGTCGCTGGCGACAGCTTTGCAGGTGGCTGGCGTTAACGTGCCAACTGATGTCATTCAGATGCTGCCATTCGTTATGGTAATGCTGGTGCTGTTGATCGCAGGGCGTAAAGCCAGCCTTCCACAGGCTTTGGGCGAAAGCTTTGTACGCGGAGCACGCTAGACGTTAGGACTAAAGCATGTTCATCGAAAGCGCGTTTGTCTCTCAGTCTGTCATAAAGCCAATCGAGATTGTGCGGAATGGCAATCTGGCAGGCACTCGTCTGGCACGCGGTGTGATTGCGTTGGGAAATTTTGATGGCTTTCATTTAGGCCATCAATTCCTGATCAGCAAAGCTCAGCAAATTGCAGGTCAGACACGTCCGGTTGCAATCATGTCCGTTGAACCGCATCCGCGCCAGTTCTTCAATCCCAATGTGCTTTTAGAAAGACTGGCGCTTCCCGAACAAAAACACCGCACAGCTGAAATGCTGGGTATCGATTATATTTTTGAGCCAAGATTTGATAAAGAGTTCGCATCGCTGACACCTGATATGTTTGTGTCTCATGTGCTCCATCAAAATCTAGATGTTTCCCATGTGATTGTAGGTGAAAATTTTCGCTTTGGTGCAGCGCGAAAAGGGGATTGCAACGCTTTGGTAGAGCTTGCCGGAAAATATGGAGTGAGTGTCGATGTCATTCCGCTAAAATCTGAGTTTTCATCCACGCGTGTTCGAGAGGCGTTGAGCACAGGCGATCTGAATTCCGCAGAACGATGTCTGGGCAGGACTTGGGAAGCGAATATAGTTTACAGAGATGGTAGTTTTCGTTTGGCTGAAGGCCTTATTCTTCCGAAAGAAGGTAGGTATATTTTGAGGCGTCAGCCGAGCGGGGCTGAATTCATTGCACGCCTAACAAGTGACGGGAGAGTTTTTTCTCCAGACATATATTCGGGTAAGGTGCATTTTATCGCACGTTTATCCAAATAGTTTCATCGCTTTCATGTGCAATTGATCAGATTCGTTCCCCAAGTATGTAAAGCGGGGGAACTGGGATTATCGACACGGTAGTTCATGCATTTATAAGAAAACAGGATTTAGTTATCCGAGGGTAATCCCCCCGTTTTTAATGGGGCTCTGCAGTAGAATTTACGCGGCCATTTTCAGTTTCTGTGCGGGCGTTATGCCGCCGATGCTCATATTGGGCCGTTCATTGTTGTAGGTCCATAGCCACTGCGTGGCGAATTCCTGTGCCTCCTCGATACTTTCAATGATGTATTGGTCGAGCCATTCATGTCGGACGGTGCGGTTGTAGCGCTCGACATAAGCGTTCCGTTGCGGCTTTCCGGGCTGGATGTGGCTCAAAGCAATTCCTTGCGTTTCAGCCCATTCCATCAGTTTGCCACTGACGTATTCGGGTCCATTATCCACACGAATGGCGAACGGTTTGCCTCGCCATTCGATGATCTGGTTGAGGCTTCGGATCACGCGCTCGGCGGGTAGCGAAAAGTCTACCTCGATCCCTAGCCCCTCACGGTTGAAGTCGTCCAGGACATTCAACAGCCGGAACTGCCTGCCGTCTTCCAAACTTTCTGCCATGAAGTCCATTGACCAGACCAGGTTCGGCGCATCCGGTACAGTCAAGGCATCGGGTTTGTCCCGCTTCAAACGCTTGCGTGGCTTGATCCTGAGGTTCAACTCCAACTCGCGGTAGATGCGGTAGACGCGCTTGTGGTTCCAGCGATGTCCCCGGACATTCCGCAGATAAAGAAAACACAGGCCAAAGCCCCAGGTCTTCTTCGCCCGCGTCAGTCCGATCAGGAGATCGGCGATCTGTCCGTTCTCGTCGTTCAGCTTGGCGCTGTAACGATAGCAGGTCTCGCTGACCTCGAAGGTGCGGCAGGCAAGCGCAATGCTCACCCCGTGCAACGCCACTGCTTTCCCGGCCATCTCTCGGCGTTGAGACGGCCGTGTTATTTTTTCCCCAAGGCTTCCTTCAGCAGTTCTGCCTGCATGCTCATTTCGGCATACATCTTCTTCAGCCGCCGGTTCTCATCCTCCAGAGCCTTCATCTGGCTGATCATCGAGGCGTCCATGCCGCCATACTTCGAACTGGACTTGTCACGGTTTGCTTCCGCCTCCTTGAATAGACTATTTGTCATTAAGGAGAAGATTTATGGCAGTTTCACA
>NZ_JAHWRG010000015.1:0-44837 GCF_024539785.1 Ochrobactrum sp. BTU2
AGTCGAGCGTTTTATAGGCCGTCAGACACACCGTAGAGAGGGGACCTCACCAAGGGGCCGATAACTCTCCCCTTATCTACGCTATAGCCCTCCAATTCGCAAGATTGATTCTTGCGAAAACGTGGAAAGCTGTGCCTGTCGTCCGCGCCGTCATGTCCTCCGAAACGGAAGGACGAAGGGCATATGTTGAGGACGCAAATCGCGGCCGTGATCGGCTGCGCGCGCGGGAACGCGCTTGAAGAAATCATGCGGGACGTTTGGAGCCGGCACGGAGCCGGGAAGCTTTCCGACGACGAGGCCAGCCAACTTTCCGCACTCGCCTACGAGCGCCGGGACGCTTTGCGGGGATCAGGGGCGCAGACCGTGTTCAACCTGGTTCTCCCTCCCCCGACCGAGCGATGCCCGACGCCAGTTCGCCGGCATAGTCATATCCGGGGCCGATCGGAGGGCAGGATATGGCAGCCGACGACACGCAAGAACGTGCAGGCGATCTTGAAGGCGGCCGAAATCTACAACGAGGCCGGATTGCACGAGAAGGGCGAGCGCAGCGGCCCGCTCGGATCGGTGGCGCTGGACGTGCTGCGGTTGTTCGTCAATCTCATCGACTTCCGCACCGGCCGGCTTGAGCCGTCAATCACCACGATCATGGACCGCTTGGGCCGGTCGCGCGATACGATCGTGCGGGCGCTGAAGAACCTGCGGGCGCATGGGTTCTTGGACTGGATTCGCCGCTACGAGCCGACCGGGAACGAGGGGCGCGGCCCACAGGTGCAGCAGGCCAGCAACGCCTATCGCCTGTCCCTGCCGGAGAAGGCCCGGCAGTTCCTAGGCCGGTTCAGGAAGGCCCCTCCCCCGCCTGCGGATCATGGACAGGACCAGAGGGCTTGGAGCGAGGCAATCGACGCCTACAAGAAGGCCCTGCCCCTCGATGAGCGAACGCAGCTCGACGTGGGCGACAGTCCGCTAGGACAGGCCCTTGTGCGCATGGCAAGGAGCATGATGAATAAACGTGAGTCCGATAAGCAGACTGAATCCCCCTCTAGTTCTATTCTCTATGTGAAAACATAAGCGGTCGCCGCTGTTCGGGCCGCTTGCGCGGCCCTGCGGCGGTTCCGGCCCGCGTATAGGCGGGCCGGCAAACGGCATCCTCACCACCTAAACCGCAACGCTTGCCCCTGCGGCCACCGTTCTATGGGCTTTCGAGAGGGAGCAAGGGGCAAGGGCTGCGCGAAACATGAAATCATGTAATCATGCTTGCATGTCAGCATGAAATGTGCGATTGTTGTTTCGTACGATACAAAAGAGGCCGCTATGTCCCCCGCCAATCCGACCGCAAAGACCTATGCCGCGCTGAATCGGGCGTTCGATTTTTTCAACGCCCGGCTTTTCGGCGGCGAGCTGCCGGCCTGCCTCGTGACCTTGCAGCGCAAAAACAAAGCCTATGGGTATTTCGCCGGCGGCCGGTTCGGATCGAAGGACGGCGCGGAGATCACCGACGAAATCGCGTTGAACCCGTCGCACTTCAAAAGCCGGACGGACGAGCAAAGCCTTTCGACGCTGGCGCATGAGATGGCGCACCTTTGGCAGCACCATTTCGGCAAGCCGTCGCGCGCCGGCTATCACAACAAGGAATGGGCCGCGAAAATGCACGCGATCGGGCTGCACCCTTCCGATACCGGCCGGCCGGGCGGCAAGGAAACGGGCCAATCGTGCAGCCATTACATTATCGAGGGCGGCCCCTATGCCCGCGCCTTCGCGGAGCTGGCGGCGCAACCCGACTTTTCCGCCCTCTATGTCGAGCTTTGGGACGATGCCGACGCCCGGAAGAAGCGCAAGGCGAAGTCGGCCAGCAAGACCCGCTACACCTGCCCGTCATGCGACATGAACGCTTGGGCGAAACCGGGCGCGCGGTTGGTGTGCGGTGAGTGTGACGAGCCGATGGCGGCCGAGGAAGCGGATGGCAGTTAACGGCTCAGAAATGCAAACATGCTTTCATGTTGAGTGGAAAGCATGTAACCTTCCTTGCATGAAAGGATGCAAACATGATTACAGTAGCGTTCTGCACGCAAAAGGGCGGGACCGGCAAAACGACGATCGCGACGGCGCTTGCGGTCGCGGCGCATCGAGCCGGGCAGAAATCGGCCCTGCTCGACCTCGACCCACAGACGAACGCCGTCAACTGGTTTGACCGGCGCGAGGGCGACGGCCCGGACGTGGCTTCGATTCAGCCCGGCGCTATCCGGCGCTCGCTGGACGCCTATCGCGGCCTTGGCATGGATTGGGTGTTCATCGACACGCCCGGCAAGATGGACAGCGCCTCGACCGAAGCGGCCAAACACGCCGATATGGTCGTGATCCCGACGCAAGCGCAGATTTTCGCGATCGACACCTTGGAGCCTCTAAAGCGGCTGCTGGACATGGCCGGTAATCCGCCCGCGTTCGTCGTGCTGAATCAGGTGCATCCGAACGCCGGGGGCAGGGCGGCTGACGACGCGGCCGCGATTGCGGAGCGGTTCAGCATGGCGGTTGCCCCTGTCCATATGTCCCGCCTGAAAGCCCATGAGGACGCGCCAGCCTTGGGGCAGACCGCGCAGGAGTTGGAGCCAGAAGGGCGCGCAGCGCAGGAAATAGCCGGCCTGTTCGCGTTTCTTTCTAAGCAAGCAAGCATGATTGCAGGAAATCATGAAAGGATGAAAGCATGAGCCGCAAGCCGTCCCTCTTGGCGAGCGCCATCAAGACCGCAGAGCAACCCGCCGCCGCCCCGGCAGTCGAGGACGTTTCGGATACGCCGGTAGAGCCGAAGCGTGGCGCTCGCAACTCGCAGCCGGCCGGGAGCTATGTTGCGCCGTCGCGGGCCAATAAGACGGCCAAAACGCACTACCTGCCGCCTATCTATTGGGAAACACTGGAAGAAGTCAGCTTTCGGACGCGCGACCCGCAAGGCAAGCGGATTCCGCAGGAGCGGCTTGTTGCCGAGGCGCTGAATCTGCTTTTCGCCAAATACAATTTCCCGGTCGTTCGAGAAGGTGGGGAGTAGGGAGCAAACATGATGACATGCAAGCATGTTTGCCGAAATGAGAATTGGATTGCGCTTTATATCTGTTCAGGTATAAGATGGCTATGAAACAGGACGAACGCCCGCTCGAATGGATTGCGAGCAGCTACAAGGATTTGATGGCGCTGCCGCCAGCCGTGCGCAGGTATTTCGGTTTTGCGTTGTCGTTGGCTCAGGCGGGTGACCAAGCCGATACGGCAAAGGTGCTTAAAGGTTTCGGCGGTGCCGGGGTGCTGGAGGTTGTCGAGAACGATGCGGGCGGCACGTATCGGGCCGTCTATACGGTGAGATTCGCGGAGGCAGTGTTTGTCCTGCATTGCTTCCAGAAGAAAAGCAAAAGCGGGATCGCCACGCCGAAGGCGGACATGGACATTATTCGCACCCGGCTCAAGGTGGCCGAAGCGATGGCGCAGGAGATGCGAGATGGAAAAACGGATCGTTGATGGTGTCGAGGTTTACCGCAGTTCCGGCAATGTCTTTGCCGATCTCGGGTTGCCCGATGCCGAAAAGCTCAAGATCAAGGCCGGTTTGGTGATCGAGATCAGGAAGGCGATGCGTGCCCGTGGCTTGAACCAGCAGGAGGCCGCAAAACGCATGGGCGTCCCACAGCCGAAGGTGTCGGGAATGATGCGTGGCGATTTCACCAACTTGTCCGAGCGTAAGCTCATGGACTGCTTGAACCGCCTTGGTTACGACATCGAAATCACCGTGAAGCCGGCGGCTGCCCCAGTCGGCCATTTGACGTTGGCGGTTGCGTGATCGTCATGGCCCGCTCCAGACGGAAAAACCCCGGTTGCGGTATAACCACGGCTGCGAGTGACAAGCCCTATAAGCAGCGCGAGCATCGTCGGGAGCGCGCGGCCGTGCGCAGTATCGACCTGATCGCCGACGAGCCGCCAGCAAGCCGAAGGTTCGGGAGCCGATGGTTTGGCGAGAAGGACGGCAAGCAATGGTTCGATCCGAAGCGTCATCCCAAGGACATGCGCAAATAGTCGGCGGTAATATGCTTATGCGAGATCGGCAATCATGCTTTCCTGCAATCATGTAAGCGTGAAAACAACTCGCCCCCGGCCGTCCCTACGGCCCGATTTGAAAGAGCGGGCCGGCCGGGGGCTACCGTCGCGGGTGTGGCTAGGTTGAGCGATGCCGGCGAGCAGCCGGCCCCGGCCCGGAGGGAACGCGCTCCCACATAGCGCCGAAGTGACCGGAGGGCCGCAAGAGAGAAGCCCCGGCGCGTCACAGGCTGTGTGAAAAGTCTGGGGTGAAATAAGCGGACAAACGATATGGCCGCGTGCCGATTACCTCGTCCTCGCTCTCATATTCGTCGCCCGCATGATGTTGAATGCTAAGATCGATAGAGCCATCTCGGTTCTGGTAGCTGGAAGGTTCCTGGTCAGAAAGCGTCCTCCAGCGGTCATTCGTTTGATAGTTCCGAAAGGGTGTTCGACGGAACAACGACGTTTCCGCATCATCTCGGGCGTTGCGCGCGCATTCATGCGATTGAGTGCGTCCTCATCGAAGTGCCTTTTGACAGACCGCCTGGCGACATTGGTGCACTTCGATTTGAGCAAGCAAGCAGCACAATCGCGAGCCTTGGCGATATATGCAACTGAGCGTGTTGTATCGTCGGACCGTCTGCGCTTCAGTATCTTGCCGCCAGGGCAAGAAAAACAGTCTTCCTGAGAATTATACGAGAAGAGGGTGCGATCAAAAAATGTGCCGTCACCCATGTTATTGACGGTACGTTTCGCTGGCGCACAAGCGACGATACCTTCGCCTTCACAGGCGGTGGCATGCTCGCCGCTGGAATAGCCAGCATCGGCCAAAACTGTCAGTTCCTCGATTTCCAGAACTTCGCGGGCTGCTTTTGCCATAGGGAAGAGCATACGGTTATCGGTCGGCTCATCGGTTACCTCATGATGCACAATGAAACCGGTTTCGACATCAACGACAGTCTGGACATTGTAAGCTGGCAGCTTCCGGCTCTTTCCAATACCCATAAGGCGGGCGTCATCCTCGCCACTGACGACTGTCGCCCGTTTTTCTTCCTCTAATCGCTTGGCCAGCCGATCCAATTCGGCCTTGCGCTCACCTAATGCGGCAACGGCGTTCGCGACTGCATCATCAGCGTCGGCCGGCTCGCTTTTGTCTGCAACGTCCAGGCCGGAGAGGTAGTCTGCGATCTCCCGGTCGAGCTGGTAGCGTTCATGATCTATCTGCTGATGGTTCAATACTTTCTTCGGGCTGGCAACGGCCCTGAACTTCGAACCATCGATGGCTACTGTGCGCGCATTGAAAAGGCCTGTGTCACGGCAAAGCAATACAAAAGCCCGACAGGCTCCGACAATCGATGGTCCGTTATTACGGCGAAAATCGGCGATCGTCTTAAAATCCGGTGCAAGCTGCCGCATTAGCCACATCGTTTCGATATTACGGCGACATTCCCGCTCCAACCGGCGTGAAGAACGAACTTCGTTGAAATAGCCGTAGATATACAGCTTCAACAGGTCGCGAGGAGAATAGCAGGGCCGACCGGTGCTAGCCGGAACTGAGCGACCGAAACCCAGTTCGATCATATCCAGACTGTCAACAAAAGCGTCAATTACCCGCACAGGAGCATCAGTCGCGACATAGTCTTCGACGCGATCCGGCAGTAAAAGGACCTGTCCGCGCTCCGTTCCGGCAATGTAACCCATTGATACCGCCACATCATTCGTGATGTGGCGATAGTAACTGATTTGCCAACCTTTTCACACAGCCTGGTCAGCGCCGGGACCGCTTATCCCATCTGGCGGGTTCGGGCAGGGGGGCTTTTCGCTTTTCGCGCAGCTCCGCTTTCATTTCCTCGCCCGAAATCCCCGGCCGGGGATCATCGGCCGCCGCCTTGATGCAGCGCTTGAGCAATTCCCGGCGCAGATCGGCATGGGGTTCCAGCTCCTTATGCTCGCCCAAGATCACGAACACGGCTTCGGACGGGTCGAGGAACTGGCCTTGTTCGATCCTGTCGAGCAGCCACAGGGCCAGAGAGGGCGGCAAATAGGCTTCAAACCGCAACCCACCCTCGTTGACCTGGTTGCGGAGCCGCTTGGCCTGTTCGACGGCATGGGCCTTGTCGGCGGGATCGGGCCATTCAAAAGCGTCGGTGTCGGTCATGGCTTCATCCTTCATGCTTGATCGAACAGCCCCCGGAACTCGGAATCGGCATAATAGGCCAGCTTGCCGGCGACGATCGGCCGTTGCCCGGCGAGGAACAGCAGCTCGATATGCTGCGGCAGGTTGCGGACCTCATCCGGCGTCAGCAGGGCGCGCGCAATGTGTTGTTGGCTGTAGGTGAGGCCGGTTTCCTCCGCGTCGATCGCGCGGGCCATGGTCTGGAACACCACGGTTTCCTGTCCGAGCAGATCGGAGACGAGGCGGGCGCTGTCGTGATCGTTGACGCCGAAGACCTGTAGGACGCCGGCGTTTGACAGGAAGGTGCCGGCGCGCTGCCCGTAGGTGGCGCGGAGCTGGTGAACGTCCTGCAGGATGGGCCAGAGCTGGACGCCATAGCCGGCCATGAGGCCCATTGCGCGCTCGACAGGGGCCAGATGGCCGAGGGCGGCGAACTCATCCAGCAGGTAGAGGACCGGCGCGGCCGGCTTGGCCGGATCGCGGGCCATGTCGGTGAGGCTCTGCGAGACGAGCAGGCGCAGCCATCGCGAATAGGTCGCGAGGCGATCGGGCGGCAGGACGAGGAACACGGAGACGTTGCGGCGCTTGAGATCGGCAAAGCGGAAATCGGAGCGGCCGAGAACGGCGGCCATGCGCGGGCTGTCGAGGAAATGGGTGTGGCGCTGCGCCGACGACAGGACGCCGGCCGCCTCGCGGTCGGATTTGCCAAGGTGGCGGTTTGCGGCGCGGGCGATCAGGCCGGAGGCGGCCGTTGACGCCTGCATGTCCTTCAGGAGCGCGGAGAACGCTTCAGGGGCGAGAGTGAGATATTCGCGCAGGGTGGCGAGGTTTCGCCTGTCGCGCGGCTCCACGGCGGCGATATGGAGGATCAGGCCGGCAATGAGCGCCTTGGCTTCCTCATTCCAATGCGCCTCGCCCGCCATGCCCGGTTCATCGAACACGAGGGCGTCGGCAAGGGTGCTGGCATCTTCGGCGACATCGAGGCCGGCCGGGTCGAGCGTGTCGAGGGGATTGAAGGCGGCCGAGGGCTGGCCGGAGACGGCGAAGGGGTCGAGGACGTGGACCGGGCCGAATTTCTGGCGAGCACGGCCGGCGATCTTCGCATTCTCGCCCTTGGGGTCGATGCAGATCACGGAGCGGTCAGCCGTGAGCAGATTCGGGATGATGGTTCCCACGCCCTTGCCGGTGCGCGTCGGGGCCATCGTCAGCAGATGGGCCGGGCCGTCATAGCGCAGCAGCTTTGCGGATTTCGGATCGCGGCCGATCAGCAGGCCGGAATCGGCGCGGGTGAGGGCGGCGGTTTCCTTGTTGGTGGCGAAGCGGGCCGAGCCGTGGGTTTCGCCGTCCATGTCCCCGAAATGCATAATCAGCGGATTGGTGATGAGCCGGAACAGGAGGATGAGCAACACCACGATCACGAAGAGGCCGAACACCACATTGGCGACGGGATTCTTTTCGATGCCGAGCGAAAGGAGCAGCCCCGATCCGGCAAAGGCCAAGACAAGGGCGACGATACCGAAGAAGACGAAACCGCCAATAACGGGCTTGATGGCCCGGAAGGGCGCGAGGCACAGCGCCGTAATCGCCCATACCGGATCACGGCGAGCCTCGCGCATCATGTTCTTGAGCGCGCCCCATGCAAGTGTCGCCTGATTCATGAAGCAGCCTCCCCGCCGTTCGGTGCCGTTTCCGCCTTGGGCGAGCCGGTGAGCAGATCGGCAAAGAGTTCCTTGTCGCCGTCGCGCGTCAGGAAGCCAGGCAGTTCCTTGCGCAGCCAGTCGCTTAGCCGCCGCGTGAAATCGGGATCGTTGGAGTTTTCGAGCCGGTGCAGGACGAGCGCACCGAGCAGCACCTTGCGGCGCGTGTCGTTCGCCCGTTCCTGTTTTCCCAAGCGGGCCTTGAGGCTGGCGCGCTGCGCGTCCAGTTCGGCTAGTCTCTGTTCAATCGTCTTGCGCGCCATGCTTCTCTCCTACGGATGGGGGCCGCGAAACACCATGATTTCCTTGCCATTCTTATCGCGAATTTCCACAAACCAAAGGTCTTTGTGATCGGCCATCATCTTTTCGGCCGCCCTGCGCAGTTCTTCCGGCATGTCGTCGGAGTAAAGCGTCGTCACGTCGTCGCGCTCCGGCTTCTTTAGGCCGCGCAGCAATTCGATTGCCGATTCGTCGTATGTGTCCTTGCTCATCTCTGGCCGCCTCCATTGGCTCTAGCCGTCCACTATAGCCGAAACCGTGCGTCGTTTCATGCAAAAGCGGCCATCGTGCTTGAAACTTCAACGCTTTTGCAGCACAATTCCGGCCTCAGCTTCATTGCATCGACCTTGCCACAGGCGCGACACCAAGCGACGAAAGAGCGAAGCGATTGAGTTGAGAAGGGCGCACTTACGAGTTGCTACGCAACTCAGCGCGCCGCCAGCTTGAAGGCTGGCGGGAGATGGCGAAACGGTATCGAGGCAACGTGTTGGCGATCTACCATTTCAGCATGAAGCCAGTTTCGCGGGCGAAGGGCCGTAGCACCGTCGCCTCAATGGCTTATCGTGCCGGGGAGAAGCTGACCAACGAGCGCGACGGCATCACGCACGACTACACGGCAAAGCAGGGCGTCGAACATGCCGAGATCGTCTTGCCGGAAGGCGTGAACACCGATTGGGCGCGGGATCGGTCGGACTTGTGGAACGCCGCCGAGTTTGCCGAGAAGAGGAAAGACGCCCGCGTTGCCCGTGAGTTCGAGATTGCCTTGCCGCATGAGCTTTCGGCCGAGCAGCGGCTAGAGGCAACGCGGGAGATTGCGCAGGAATTGGCGAACCGCTATGGCGCGGCCGTGGATTTCGCCATCCATGCGCCGCATGACGCCAGCGACGTTCGCAATCACCACGCCCATGTGATGATGACGACGCGGCAGGTTGGCGAGAACGGTCTTGGCGACAAGACCTATCTTGAGCGCGAAAACAAATGGCTGCTGTCGAATGGTCTAGCGACGACCGACATGCAGCTTCGCGACCTTCGGCAGACATGGGAGGGGATCGCGAACGAGCGGCTGGCGATGGCCGGGCTTGATATTCGGATCGACCATCGTTCGCACATGGAACGCGGGTTAGAGATCGCACCCACCGAACATATGGGCGTCCATGCCACGCAGATGGAACGGCGCGGCCTCGACGTGGCGCGCACGCGGCTGGACGAGGAAGCGGCGCAGCGGAACGCCGATCTTATCCGCGAGAAGCCGGAGCAGGTTCTAACCCTCATCAGCGGCGAAAAGAGCGTGTTCGACCGGCGCGACATTGCCCGGACGCTGCATCGCTACATCAACGACGATGTGCAGGAGTTCCAGAGCGCCTTTGCGAAGGTGATGGCCTCGCCGGCGCTTGTGGAGCTACAGCCGGAGAGGGCGGACCCGGCAACCGGCGAGATCGAGCTTGCGCGCTACTCGACGCGCGAAATGGTCGATATCGAAAGCGCCATGGCCGAGCGGGCGGTGCGAATGGCTCATGCCCGCAGCCATGGCGTTGATCGTCATCATGTCGATCGCGCATTAGAAAGACAGGATGCGGCAATCCAGGCAAGCGCCGGCGATAGTTCTGCACGGCTTTCCGACGAGCAGCGGCGGGCGATCGAGCATATCACCGGGCCGGAGCGGATTTCCGCCGTTGTCGGTTATGCCGGCGCTGGCAAATCCACCATGCTCGCGGCCGCCCGCGAGGCGTGGGAGGCCGAGGGCTATCAGGTCCACGGCGCGGCCTTGTCGGGGAAGGCGGCCGAGGGCTTGGAGGAATCTTCCGGCATCCAGAGCCGCACCCTTGCGTCATGGTCCCGCGGTTGGGACAACGACCGCGGCACGCTCGGCCGCGGCGACGTGTTCGTGATCGACGAGGCCGGCATGGTCGGCTCGCGCCAGCTCGCCCGGTTCGTTGGTGAGGCCGAGGCGCGGGGGGCGAAGATCGTCCTTGTAGGCGACCATGAGCAGTTGCAGGCGATCGGGGCCGGCGCACCGTTCCGGGCGATCACCGAAGAAATCGGCCATGCCGAGCTTTCCGAAATTCGCCGGCAGCGCGTGGACTGGCAGCGGGAGGCGTCGGTTGACTTCGCCACGCATCGCACGGCCGAGGGGCTGGCCGCCTATCATGAGCATGGCAATATCACCTTTGCCGAGACGGGCGAGGACGTGCGCGGTGAGATCGTGCGCGACTACCTTGCCGATCGCGATCAACGTCCGGACGGCACCCGGGTTGCGATGGCGCATCGCAGGGCCGATGTTCGCGCCATCAATGACGCGATCCGGACGGAGCTACAGGACCGGGGCGAGCTGGCGAAGGGTGAAGAAAACGGCGCGCTGACCTTCCAGACCAATAACGGTAGCCGAGAGTTCGCGCCGGGCGACCGCATCGTGTTCTTGGAGAACAACCGCGACCTTGGCGTGAAAAACGGGATGCTTGGCACCGTTGAAGCCGTCGAGCCGGGCCGGATCGTCGCGCAGCTCGACGGCCGAGGCGGGGATAGCATCAGCGTGCCGATGGGTGACTATCAGGCAATCGACCACGGCTATGCGACCACCATCCATAAAAATCAGGGGGCGACGGTCGATCGGTCCTATGTGATGGCGTCGGGGACGATGGACCGGCATCTAACCTATGTCGCCATGACCCGGCATCGTGACGGGGTGCAGCTCTACGCGGCACAGGACGAGTTCACCAATGCCGGCCGGCTGGTCGAGCATGGGGCCGCGCCGTTCGAGCATAAGGAAGGGAACAGCCAGAGCTATTTCGTGACGCTGGAAAACGACAAGGGCGAGCAGCGCACCCTATGGGGCGTTGATCTTGAGCGGGCCATGAAGGAGGCCGCGCCGGAGATCGGGGAGAGGATCGGCCTACAGCATGAGGGTTCCACCCCCGTCACCTTGCCGGATGGGACGCAGACGCACCGGAACACATGGAAGGTTCAGGACGCCGGGGAGCTGGCCTATAGCCAGCTAGAGCGCCGCCTGTCCCGGTCGGGCGTGAAGGAAACCACCCTCGACTATACCCGCGACTTTGCCGAGCGGCGCGGGATCGCGGAGCAAATGGGCATCCGCAGCGAAATCGAGATTCCGGCCGGGCTACGTGCGGAGCGGGAGTCGACGGCCGGGGATCATGCGCTTGATCGGAGATCCTCGCAAAAAGTCGGCGTGGATCTCGCGCAGGATCTTCGTGCAGATCCGCGCGAGGATCTCGCCGGCGATCGACAGCAGCGCCGCAATCCGTTCGAGGGCCTGAAACTCGGGCGCGGCGCGGCGGCCGAGGGGCCGCAGCAGGACCGCGCCGGCGAGGACGGCCCGCAGATCGACCAGAAAGGCCCGCAGCAGGCCGAGAAGCAGCGGCGCGGTATGTTCGCCGGCCTCAAGCTCAATGCGCGTCCTGCCCCCTCTCAGGAGCGCAGCGAGCGGCCGGAAAGGGAAGGGAGCTTGCGGCCGGCGCCGGCACCCGACCGGCTGGCCGAGCGGACGCGGCGGCAGTCGCCGCTTGAGGCGGCCGTTGACCGCTATGCGCGGGCCTATCAGTCGATCGACCAGCACCGGCGCGACGGCCTGCCGGTCCTCGACATGCAGCGGCAGGAAATCCGTGCGGCCGGGCAGCAGCTCGACCAGGTGCAGGGCGGCATGAAAGATTTGATGCGCTCGACCCTGCAACATGATCCGTCGACGGCGCGCGCCATGACCGAGCTTTCCGGCCGGGAGCGTGTCGCCCATGTCATCGACGGGATGAAGCGCGAAAACGCCGCCCTGCAAGACCCCAACGTCAGGGCCGAGCGGTTCGTTGAACGCTGGCAGGAGCTACAGGGGCAGCGCCGGGAGCTTCGCGGCTGGCAGCACGACGACGCCCGCGCCAAGGTCGAAAGCCAGATGAACGGCATGACCAAGAGCCTTGAGCGTGACCCGCAGGTAGATTCCATCCTGCGTAATCGCCGGCAGGAACTCGGAATCGGGCAGGAGCTTCGCCGGGGCCAGACCATTGCCCGCGAGCTGCAAGACGAAATGACACGCGGCCACCGGCTTAGCCGGGGCATCGGCATGGAAAGGTAGGCACGGAGAACATGGCGGAGCTGGACGACGACAGGGACGGAATCGAGCCGGAAGCACTGGACGAGGACGCCGGCGACCCGGCCGCCGCGTTCGACGCGCTCCGGCGCACGATCGAGACGCAGGGCGAGCAGATCGGCGCGGAAATGAAGGTCATGCGGCGCGGGCTGGAAGCGGCGTTCGATCAGCTCGAAAAGATCGAGCCGGCGCAGGACTACAAGCCCCAGCTCGCCCAGCTCGTGCAGGCGCTCGACAATGTTGCCGAGCGCCTGCACGGCGTCGAGCAGTCGCCCATTCTCCGGCAGGGGGCGCAGCACTATGCGGCCGTCCTCGAGCGCAGCGGCGAGGCCCTGATACGCACCGCCGCGCAGCAGCTCGAGCGGCAGGCGTCCGACCTCGAGCGCGCCGGCCGAAACCTTTCGGCGCATGTCGCCAGTGCGCGGGAGCGCGACCGGCAAAATTGGTGGCTTGTCGTCGCTTTCACTATCGGCCTGCTCGCCGGCGCGCTGGTGATGCTGTTCCTTCCGCGCCTGTTGCCGTTCTCGGCCGCGCCGCGTGTCGCCAGCGTCGTCATGGGCGAAACGCCGTGGCGGGCCGGAATGAGCCTCATGGCGTTCGACAGCCCCGAAGCATGGCAGCGGGTGGCGTCGGCCGATCAGCTCATTGAGGCGAACAGGGAGGCGGTAGCGGCTTGTTGGGAGGCCGCGCGCACGGCCGGCGAGGATCAGCGTTGCACCATCACCGTGAAAGCGCCGACAACGCCGGCGCAGTAGTGTAGAGGTGTCGCAGGTTTCGGGATTTCTGCGAATCCTTCGACCGCCCGCGCGGCGCGCCTGACAATTCCCATTTGGACTGCGATCTTTACGGATTCGCGAGGCGATTGCTGTAGCCTTCACCCATTGTTCTTTTGAGGTGTTGCAGCATGACGGGTGCGGTTTGGGTCAGCAGCGTGATGGGCAACTACCAAATCGGCATGAAGCAAGGTCTCCGTGCCAAATTCTATGGTCAGGAGTGGAACCCGGCTGAGTTCGTCATTCCGATGGTCAGCGACAAAGTCAAGGCAGCATACAGACGTCACTATCAGGGCGAAACACTCGCAAGGGACGATTTCACGGAAGCGGGCGCTGTCTGGGCTGAGAAGAATTTCAACCGCACCAAGGACCTCTTCACAGCGGGACCTTTCTACGCGGTAAAGGGCAAGTTGGCCGAGGTTCTGAACGATTTCGATCTTGGCAAGGGCGGCCTTGTTCCCTTCACAATCTATAAGGCCGATCTGGGGAGCATAAGGAAGTGTGTGGCAGTCATGCCGCCGCCTGTTTGCTGGTGGGATCCAGATTGTCGTTTGCCATGCCCGGATACCATTTCTCAAATGTTGACCGCAATGAGCGGTCGAGCGTTTGTGTTCGTGTCTGCAATAGCAGATGGGCGCCGGCCCTGCTCCATTGCATCTGCTGCTTTTTGGCGAACCGCTTGCTGACGACGAGGTTGACAGTGGCCTCGACGAATGCGGAAGAGATCCGTTCGCCGGACCGGTAGCGCTCGCCGTAATTGATCAAGCTGGCATTGTTGGCAGCGATGTAGGACTGGAATTCACCGATCGCCGTCAAGAATTTCCGCATGTTCGGATAATCGGTCTCCACGCATTCGGCGTCGCAATAGAGGTCGCCAATCTCCTCTCGCGCTAGGTGCTGGTTGCCATGCCAGAGATGCCATTTGATCCTTTTCAGCGCGTCAAGCATGTCGAGGCCTGCCTGCGCATCATGATTTTCCAGCCCCTGTGCGAACTGGCGAAGGACTGTGATCCGCATGGTGATGTGGAACCAGTCCAGCACATGCTCGCTGGCCGGAGCGATCATTTCAGCGAGTGAGAGCGGACTTCCTCGCCGCCGTCGGTGATAAAGGTAATGTCCTGATTGGCCTGCACGCCTTGTCTTTTGAGATGGTCGAGGATCCGCCGCTGCGGCTTGCGATCATGGCCATGAACGAAGCCGATATAGCGAGGATCGCCGTCTTCGGGCAGGGAACGTCCGACGATCAGCTCGAAGTTTTTCTTGCGGTCGTTGCGATCGCGGACATATCCACCGTCCAGGCCAATGACGATCCGCCCATCGGGAATGGGAAGGCCCATCCAGTCGCGCGGGCAGGAATCCTGCATGAAGGAAACCCGCTGTTCCGTCAGTTCGCGCTCGATGCGCCCTGCCGTTCGTAGCGCATGTTGCCGTACTGTCGTAGCATTGCTGCCGCAGTCGATCGGCAACACGTCGGCTAGCAGTTCGGCCGCTGCGGCATAGGGCACCAGCGACGCCCATCGCGTTTCGAGATACAGCCGCTCGGGCGCGACGTGATCCGGGATCAGTTGCCTTAACGGCGAGATTGTCGTCGGGCGGTTGCCCGTTTTTTCGATCGACAATCCATATCGTGGGCTTTGGAGCCTGATGTCGCCGAACAGCGTGTGGAAGGTGACAGGGTAATAACCCTTGTGGCGCAGGCGCCGGCCATCCGCCTGGCGACTTTCCGTCAGCCATAGCGCCACCTGGGTCTCCACCATCTTTTGCTGCAGCGTTGCAAGGAGAGCCTTGCTCTCGGCCAGAGACAGGCCAAGATCTTCCGCGCCCTTTGTGACCTTCTCCAGATCGGCGACGACCTCTCGCCCGACGACCATGCTGTCCTTACCAATGATTTCCATGACGACCCGAACCTGCATGTCGTACCCCTCTCAACGAGTTTTCCCAAATGGCCGGAGTGGAAAACCTAAGCCCGACTTCGCGGAACGTTTGCCCCTCCATGCTCACCGGAAACCATGATATGGCTCACCGGTTAGCAATCCGGAAAGCAGTTGGTAAACCACATGTCTTCGATCGATCGTGCCGCCAGCGCTATCGCCACCATCCTGATCCGGGAGGGGATCGACTACCTCCAGAGCAAGGCGGTGATCAAACGCGCGCGGACACAGGCCGGCCTCTCCGCACCGCCGGAACAGCGAACCTCGATCAACAGGCTGTCGATCGAGGAGGAACTGGCCTTCATCGATCATGCCTATGAGACGAGCGGCGCAACGGGGCTGCTCCTTCAGACGTTGCTGGAAACCGGCCTGCGCGTTTCCGAGTTCACGCGTCTTCGCATCGAAGATGTCAGCCTGGCGGAGCGCGTTATCGTCGTCATGCGCGGCAAGGGATCAAAACGCCGCGAGGTGCCGATCCGACGGGAACTGGCCCAGATGCTCAGGCTTCATATCGGCACAAGACGTGCCGGTCCCCTGTTCCAGAGCCGGGAACGTGGCAAGGGACCGTTACCCTATACCTATAGCCGTCAGCGCATCGGCCAGATCGTCCGGCAGATCGCTGCAAACGCCGGCATCACCAAGCGGGTCTATCCGCATCTGCTGCGCCACACCATGGCGACCAAACTACTATGGCTTGGCATGGATATCACCGACGTGCAGCGGTTCCTTGGACATGAAAGCATCACGACGACGCGGCACTATGCCGAAACGACGGCAGCGACCCTGCGGCGCAAGTTCGATCGGGTCACAGCGCCGGCCGTCCGCTCCTTGCTCTCCGGCATTCAGCATCACCGCGGTGACGATGCCGCCCTTCTTGCTGCCGATCTTCTCTCCGGCGATGGCCGGGATGAAAGGTTGGCTACATCTGCTGGTACATGAGGTCGAGATGCTCGCGCTGCTTCAGCCGCGTGTTGACGGCTTTTCGGTCGAATGGCTGGCCCATAAGGTCCGAACGCGCCCTGATCCGCGAAAGCAGATCCTCCAACTCGTCCTTTCGACGGATCGGCAAGGATGGCAAGCGAGCGGGTCTCGTTGATCTCCGTCATGAATTCCAGCGCCATGGCAAGATCTTCGCTCAGTTCAAGCCCGAGCGCTTCGTCCCGCTGCCACATCCATGTATCGGGGCCGCCGCTGTCTTCAGGCGGGCAGCTTTCTCCGCCCCCGATACAGCAGGGATAATGCGTGCCTGGTTTGAGAGGATGCCGCTCCTCCAGCCGCACTTCATGCTCCCAGGGAATATTGAGATCATATTCGTATGTAAACCGCTGACCCTTGCGCAGCTTCAGATCGTCGAGCGCGATGTCGGCGGACTCGGCGTTCAATTCCCATGAGCCGTAGCAAACCGTATGCAGGATGAACTGGTAGAGATGGATGCCGTCCCACCCCATCGCGACCTGCAGAACGCCATGCAGTTCTCTCAACGTCATTGTCGATGGAACCTGGACCCGGCGCCAGACCATGGGGCTCAAGCCCTTCAACCAGACCCGGAATTGCAGGATCGTCACCGGATCACCCGCTGGTTCGCCTTCCGTCGTCGCAGATGCTGAAGGTTGTCTCCGGCGCGGCGGTTTCAAAGATCAGACCTCGATAAAAATCAACACCCAACCCTATACCGTATTTGCCCAAGTCCGCTACCTGCCACACACTTCCTTATGCTCCCCCTTGAGACGCCAGCTTGCGCCACGCGAACAACTGGTTCGGCTGGATGCCGTGCCGACGCGCGACGATGCTCACCGTCGCGTCCGCCTCATAGGTCTCGTGGATGATCGCCAGCTTGTCTGCCGTGCTCCAGCGCCGCCGACGTTCCGGCCCGGAAAGGACTTCCATCTTAAAATTGCTGCTAGTCATATTACCAACATTACTCCTACCCACTTAACTAAGCGGGGGGAGCATGTCCGGGCCTTTCGGGGGCTAATTCACGGTTTGTTCAAGCGTATATCTGTGCCCCTTTAATGTTCAGGGGCCCTAAATGGGGTTTGAGTAGCATCGGAGCAGAAAAACACAAGAACCTAAGCGATTGTTTTTCCATCAAACGGTGGTTTGATGCGAAGGTGAAACTGACATTCATAAACCGCGATTTTCAGCGCGTGAATCTCACATAAACCCGTCCAACAATCTACCAACAGCAAACCTCAGACCGAAAATCAGGCTTATGTAGATTTTCTGCGCGTTTGCTACTCAAAGGCCGAGACCGCCACGCCCGCCGAGGCTTTTGTGGTGGGGACTATTCACCTCTTGTAACGGCTTGGCAATGTACCTTTCACGTCGCGAAACGCCTTGCTGAAATGGCTGAGATTGTCGAAGCCGACAGCGTAGGCGGCTTCGGTGACGCTCGAACCGGAGGAAAGTAATGCTGCGGCAGCATCCAGCCGCATCGTTCGTAGATAGGCATGAATAGATGTACCGATAACGAGACGGAAGCCTTCCTTGAGCCGGCGCTCGTTCAGGCCAACTTCGCGGGAAAGCCGCGCGATGGTCCAATTGGTGCTGTAGTGTTGCTCGATCAATGCCACGGCGGCGTGAAGCAGTTTCAGCTCTTCTCCGCGAAGGGGTTTGAGCGGCATGCTGTTCTGGCGTGTCACCGCATCAAAACCGACCGCAACCGCCTCGATGGCCTTGCTGTAAAGATAGGCGCGGCGGGCGAGACCTTCGCCAAATCGGCATTCCACTATGTTCGTGGCCACGTTCAGGAGTTCCAGGGGAGCCTTGAAACCGATAAGGAAAACTTCCTGGTCGGGAAGGCTATGATCCGTAATCACGGCACCGCCGAAGCGGGCAAACGAGATGCCGCCGAGCTTTTCAAGCAGGGGCGTTTCTACACGGATATCCACGAAGCTGAGGCGCCGACCGGCATTGACGTGGTTTTCGCCCCTAGCAATGCGGTCGCAGGCAAAGAAGACAGCTGTACCCGGCTGCACCTGAAAGGGCTTGGCACCATCCACGGAAAGCGTTCCGCTGCCATCAAGGAAGACCGAAAGGGAAAAGGTGGCCGGACCTTCGGGCCGGAAGACCAGATCCTCTACCGGCATAACTTCGATCGTGTAGATGGTCACGTCATCGTCGGGCTGTTCAACTCGCGTTGCCTTGCGCCAGCCAAGCTGGTCGATTTCCGTATCGACACATACCCTCCAGTTCATTAGGCTTTCCGTTGAAAGTTTCTTGCCCTTTGTATCCGGTGAAGTCTCTGTTGGGACCATCGGTTTCTCCCTCGCATCGGCTTTTAGTCCTGATTCCGTCAATTCACGCCCGGAAAACGTTAGCCTTCGCATTTTCTAACTGGAATATAGCGGTCAAGTTTATTTTGCAGGCATCGGGTGTTCAATATGTTACGCGGCAGAAAAATGGCTTTGACAGCCTCGGTATACCTTCTGGGGCTTTCCGGCACGGCTTCTCTCGCGCAGGATGCTGGCGGCGAGACAGTTCTGAAAACGATTACCGTCACGGCGGCCAAGCGGGAGCAGGAGATCGGCAAAGTAGACGCTTCTCTTACCGCTGTCACGGGAGCAGATCTCGCGGAACGCGGCATTCGCACGGTCGAAGACCTTCAAAAGGTCTTTCCCGGCGTCAGCATGGGGAATCGCGGAAACCGCATTTATTCCAACGTGACGGTGCGCGGCATTTCCTCGCCGGATCATTTCAATCCGACCGTGCAGGTCTATGTGGACGGCGTGCCGCAACTGCCCTCGACCTTTTCACAAATGCTGACTGATGTGGAGCGCGTCGAACTGCTGCGCGGGCCGCAGGGTACGCTCTATGGGGCCAACGCCTATGGCGGTGTGATCAATATCATCACGAAGAAGAAGGATGCCAACCGCTTCTATATCGAAACCAATGTCTCGCTGGACGAACCTTCCGTTGAGATCGGCGGCACGGCCGTGGTCATACCGGAAACGCTTTACTTCGACTATGCTGGCAGTTTTCGTCACTTTTCCGGCGATGCCGACGATGCGACGACCGGCAAGAATAATATCAACACCTCCAACAACGGGTATGGTAGGGCCGCACTACGCTATGAGCCGACAGGTGGCGACTTCGATGCGACCGTTTCCTTTGCGAAAGAAAAGCTGCTTTCGCACGAGGAGCTTTATTTTCTCTCCCCCGATGTCGACGACCGGATTTATCGTAGCGGGATTCTGGGCGCTCTCCCAGAACTCCGCCGCGATGTAACTACTCTTTCCGGCCAGTGGAATTATCGATTCGGCGACTTCACTTTATCGAGCGTTACCGGATATCAGAAAAGTGAGGTGACGCGCGATTTTTCAGGTGGCTATGGATGGCCGCATGACGATGAAACGATATCCCAGGAACTACGCCTGAGCTACATGGGCGATCAATTTAGCGGCGTTGCTGGGTTGTGGTACAGTCATAATGATTTTATGGGCCGGAAAAGCGCTATCGCGCCCTATTACGGCGTGTCGACCAACAACGTCGTAACCAACAGCGCAGCTGCTTTCGGTGAACTTATCTGGCACGCGACCGACCGCCTTGACTTGACTGGCGGCCTGCGCGCAACCTACGATCATTCGAGCATCGATGCTTTTCGCGCCGATACCTATGCCACCGGAATGGGGTTCGATTTCGAGCGTGATGCCGATTTCACTAGCCTCCAGCCGAAATTTACGGCGGGCTATCAGGTGACGCCGGATATGCGCGTTTTTGGCGTAGTCTCGCGCGGCTATAAGTCCGGCGGTTTCAACCACAGTATCTCTTCTACTATCGACGATGCGCCTTACGATCCGGAATCGAACTGGAACTTCGAGGCGGGCGTCAAGTCCACGCTTTTTGACGGCAACCTGGACCTTTCGGCAAGCGTCTATCACATCCGCTCTACCGACAAGCAAATCTATGTCGGTATTATTGGACAGCAATTCATCATCAACGCGGGTAAGGCGTCCAGCACTGGTATCGAGCTGGAGGCGGCATGGCGCGCGACCGAAAAACTGACGTTGACCGGCAATGCCGCTTTCGGACGTTCGAAGTTCACGGATTTTGTTGACCCCTATACCGGGGTATCCTACAATGGAAATCGCATTCCTTATGCGCCAGATGTGACAGCACATCTGAACGTTGCCTATGTGCTGAGCGATGATCTATTCGATGGTACACTGACGGCAAATACGGCGGCCAATATCTATTCGAAGACATGGTTTGACGAGGCCAATGCTGCTGGGCAATCCGGTTTTGCAACTTTTGATGCCAGCCTCAACTTTGCAAAGTCGGACGGGCTTTCGGCAAAACTCTACGTTCAGAACATTACCGACAAGTCCTATAAGACGTCCGGCTATATGAGGGGGACCTCGGAACGTGGAACGCTTGGCAAAGGCCGCACCTTCGGCCTGATACTGCGCAAGGAATTCTGACCGGTGAAATCGCCTCCTGTCTGGTCCATGCCGCGCGTCCTGCTTGCCGCAGGCGGTATCTACACTGCGCAGAGTTTAGTAGGTAGCCTGACATTCAGTGGTGTTCCCGCAGTACTGCGCGCCGAAAAAATCGCGCTTGAGCAGATCGGTCTGGTGTCGCTCGCCATGCTTGTCTGGGCTCTGAAATTTCTATGGGCAGCGCCCGTGGAACGTTGGCGTATTGCCGCTGGTGGCAAACGCCGCTCACGGGTTCTGATCATTACAGGAGAAGTCGTTGTCGTTCTCGCCCTTGTCGCCTTTGCTATGGCCGGAAAGGCGGACTTTTCGATCGTACTCGGTCTTCTGGTGATCGTAGCGGTGGTGTCGGCAACAGTCGATATCGTTTGCGACGCCTTCCTGATCGAGCAGTTTACAGACAACAAGCGAGGCTTGGCCAATGTCGCCCAAGTTGGGGGTGGTTATTTGGGGATGATTTTCGGTAGTGGTCTGTTCGTCGCCTCCTATGCTGCCTTCGGTTGGACTATCGCATCCTTACTGCTGGCTGCACTCGTTATTCTTTTCACGATCCCAATGGCGATGATCCGCGAGATTCCTGTCATACCATCGCAATCGCCCACCGAACCCCGCCTGTTGAACGGATTGCGGCGGCGAGAAGTTCGGATCGGCATCGCCATGGCGATCACCTTTGAACTGAGCGGACGGCTGGCGCAGGCCTTGGATGGACCATTTCTCGTCGATGCCAATCTACCGCTCGCAACGCTGGGTCTGCTGAAGGGTGCCGGCGGCGTTGCGGCGGGGCTTGTCGGCACGGCATTCGGCGGCACGCTTGCTCACCGGATCGGTTCTGTGAACGCCATGTTTTCCGTGGCTTGCCTTCATTGCGTGTCGCTTGCCGCGCTGGCTGGTGCAATTGTCTTTGCGCCAGACCAGCTTTCTCTCCTTGTTGGGCTATTCGTTCTGGAAAGCACCGTGATGGCCGCTGGGTTCGTCACCAGCTACGCGCGACTGATGGCGCTCACCGCACCATCGCAGCCTGGTGTCGACTTCACACTCTTTCAGTGCGCTAGCGCCATCGCTGCGGCCCTTTGCGGCATGGCCGGTGCAATGCTGGCGTCGCGGGTCGGATATGCACCGATCTTCGCCTTGGCCGCATTGCTGGCGATCTTAGTGCCGCCACTGCTTTTCCTATTCGAACACCGCCTTAAGCGAGGAATTTTAACATGACCAGACCTCTTGCCGTGATAGTCGGTGCCGGTGTTGCCGGTCTCGCAGCTGCCTGGTGGCTGGACAAGGCCGGCTGGCGTTCGCTGGTGGTCGAGCGCGCAACAGAGTTGCGCCAGAACGGTTACATGCTTGGCCTCTCGGGCCTTGGTTTCGATACGATAGGCCGCATGGGGTTGTTCGAGAAGCTGGAGGCTGTGTCATACCGGATCGATGAGAACGTCTATATGGATAGACGCGGTCGCGAACTTCTGCGGCTGCGTTATCGTGAGTTTATACGAGATCTTCCCTATCTCGCCATTCGCAGGACCGATCTCGTGCGGACGCTAGCCGAAAGCCTGCCCGCCACCGCCGAAATCCGCTTCGGTGAAACGATCAGGGGCTTTGCGGACAAGAACAGCCATGTCGAGGTGGCGCTGTCGAGCGGCGAGACGGTGATGGCGGATATTCTCATCGGTGCCGACGGCTTTCGTTCGAACAGCAGGCAGGCACTGTTCGGGCCAGACGGCGACTGTCTTCAGCCGCTGGGCTATTATTTTTCGGTCTATGATGTCGATGCTCCGAAGGATTTCGAGACCGATTTCGTTTCCTATGCGGAGCCGGGGCATCTCGCGGAATATTATGCGCTGCATGACGAACGCCTTGCCGCCATGCATGTCTGGCGCGATACACGGGATGGGCTGGAACGTGTGCAAGATAGGGCTGCACTGCTCCGAAGCATTAGCTCCGACAGCCATCCACAAGTCCGCGCGCTGCTCGATCAGGCTGAACGGGCGGACGATGCTATCGTCGTGGACAGCCTCACCATGATCGACCTGCCGCGATGGTCGAAGGGCAGGGTAATGCTGCTGGGGGATGCCGCCCATTGCCTGACGCTGGTTTCAGGGCAGGGAGCCGGCATGGCGCTTGCCTCTGCGGAAATGCTCGCGCAGGCGCTGAGGGACGGTGGCGATTTAACCGCTGCCCTTGCCCGGCACGAGGCACATCTGCGGCCGATCATCAATCGGCTTCAGGCGAGAAGCCGCAAGATGGCGGCGATCTTCATCCCGCAAAGCTGGTTAGCATTTCGCCTACGCAATTTCGTTATGCGCCACATGCCGCGTGCCTGGCTGGGGCGGTATTTCAGCAGTGCTATTCGATCGGAAGTCAAACTGGCACAAGGATAATCCATCGATATGATGCCGTGTGCATAGCATCATGAGTGCTAGAGCGTCGGGCAATAGATGAACAATCACCTGTCGCGGAAATCCTGCTTTTCACATCAGGTCGTTGTCAACGGCGGAGTAAAAACCGGCTAGGCGGCGGAGTAAAAGTAGGCCACGGTGACGCGCGCATGAGACCCCCGCTCGGGCTACGCCCTCCCGGCGGTCTCATGCGCGCGCGGCGATTTTTTTAGAGGGATTTCAGCCGGCCTTTCGGGCTCGGCTTTGGGCGAGACGGTAGCTTTCGCCGTTCATCTTGAGGATGTTGACGTGGTGAGTGATGCGGTCCAGCAATGCGCCGGTCAGACGCTCGGCCCCCAGGGTTTCCGTCCATTCATCAAATGGAAGATTGCTGGTGATCAGGGTGGCGCCACGCTCGTAGCGCTGGGAGATCAGCTCGAAGGGGCTCCGTGGGCATCTCTGCAATAATACCCGCTAAGGGAAAGCGAAGTTGTTTGGATTGAAACGGTTAGCGCGGATCGGCCTGAAGCGTTCGAGGGGTCGGTCAATTTCGTTCCAGAGATAGTCGCCGGTGAGTGCGATATGCGCCCAGGGCAGCGGCGCGACCTGAGAGAGCAGGTCGTCAGGAATATCGACGCCCTGACTGCGGACGTAGTCGACGGCACGGCTGAGATAGACGGTGTTCCATAGAATAATGGCGTTGACGACGAGGTTGAGGCCGGAGGCGCGATAGGCCATGGTTTCCGCCACGCGGTTGCGCAGCTCGCCAAGCTGGTGGAGGAAGACCGCCCGGGCAAGGGCGTGACGGCTTTCACCCTTGTTGAGGATGGCATGCAATCTGCGCCGGAGCTTGGTGTCGAGCAACCAGTCGCAAATGAAGATCGAGCGTTCAATCCGGCCCATTTCGCGCAGCGCCTGATTGAGCCGATTTTGCCGAGGCGATGCGGCAAGCTTCGTGAGGATGACGGACGGCGGCACGAGGCCCGCGCCAATCGATGCCTTCAGCCGCAAGACCTCATCCCAGTGCTGCTCGATCACATCCATGTTGACGGTTCCCGAGATCAGCGCCCCGAGCGGCTCGTACGCCGGGTCGGGATCGATGACGAAGAGCCTGCGATTGCCGAGATTGCGGATACGAGGAATGAGCCTATAGGCCCCTGAACATTAAAGGGGCGCAGATATACGCTTGAACAAACCGTTTGCGATACGTTGATTATTTGACGTGTTATGTGACGCACAAAATTCGCTTTTAGTCGCAATTTAACCCTGTCATCTAAACGCTCGTTTTTATGACAGGCGAATATATCTCAAGCAATTTCAGTGTTTCGAGATGCTACCGTATATCTGTGCCCCTTTAATGTTCAGGGGCCTTTGTGTTCTTCGGCAAGGGCGGCGAGATCGCCACCAACCGGGTCGACGAGCAGGAGGTCTCTGCCCTTGCGCTGCATCTGCTGCAGGCATCGCTGGTCTATGTGAACACCCGCATGCTTCAAACCGTTCTGGTGGAACCGAAATGGGCCGGTCGGATGACTGCGGAAGATTATCGCGGTCTGACGCCGCTGATTTACAGTCACGTCAATCCTTATGGCCGTTTCGACCTCGATCTCAACAGCCGGATCGATTTTGGGCAGTTGGCGGCATGAGCCAGGCTGGCTCGCCATCACATTTGGGTGCACTCCAGCGTAACATATGCATGTTACATCCTGCGCCACCATCGCAGCGTCACAAAAGGGTGGAATTGGATCTAAAGTGACGTTACAACGAGCAACCCACCCTAATGTGACGGATTTGCCATGAGTCGTGTCGGTTATGCCCGCGTCAGCACCATAGACCAGGATCTCGACATCCAGGTCGCGCGCCTCAAGGCCGCCGGGTGTGGGATCGTTCGCTCGGAAACCGGCTCCGGTGCGTCACGGACAGGACGGACGGAGCTGGAAACCGTTATGCAATTCCTGCGCGCCGGCGACGAACTGGTCGTCCTGCGTCTCGATCGTCTTGGCCGTTCCACACGCGATGTCCTGAACCTGGTGCATGAGCTTGAAGAAAAGGGTGCCTCTCTGCGCATCCTCGAACCCGAAGTTACGACGGCGGGCAATATGGGGCGGATGGTGATCACCATCCTTGGCATGGTCGCCGACATGGAGCTGACCTTCATCAAGGACCGACAGCGTGCCGGGATCGAGGCGGCGAAGGCAGAAGGCACCTACAAAGGTCGGAAGAAGAATGTCGACGATGAAGACATTCGCCGCCGCATCGCCGACGGCGCCAGCAAGGCGAGTGTCGCCCGTGATCTGAAGGTTTCCCGGATGACGATCTATAGAGCCCTGAAATCCCTGGCCCCGATGAGGCAGCCGCCCGAGAAGCCACCGTCCATCACCATTACCCTGCATTTGACGATCGAGAACTTCAGTAAAAACGGCCGTGGTCGGAAACCTGCGCGCGAGCGGATCGAGGCCATGCTCGAGCGAGACTTCGCCATGCAGAAGACCGGCAATTGCGACTACCAGATCGTCGTGCCTTACGACACGGATCCTGAAGGATCTGACCTCGATAACGAAATCAATGCCCTTTACTCTCAAATGGCCGATATAGCTGAGAGACACCGGTGCTCACTCGAAGCCGATATTTATGAAGTCGGCGGCGAAGGGCGGAGCTGGTAAGCTGCGCCGTTCAGCTTCTGTTCTTTACTTGGCCAAAATCGCATATGTGGAACGGCCCGCTTGGCAAGAGGTTTCCTCGTGTATTTCCCAAATGAGGACGGTGCGGTCATATGTCCGGCCTGTTTTTTGGCCTTTCAGCCATGGCCACGATGAGGTCCGCGGAGCAAATCGCCTAATCAGCTTCTCGCGCTGTAACGCGCTTGCGATTTTACGGTCTGATTTGCTTCGGGATGTCGTCCCGTTGGGTCATCACAATTGGCACCTTGCCTGCCTCTCCGACTGGTGGCCGGAAAGCTCGTATCTCTAAGCCTAGTCGATCATCTTTGCTCCCCGATAGGCGTCACCTCGAACGAGAAGAGCCCAGATGATGCGCGCGATCTTGTTTGCGAGCGCGACCGCGATAACCTTGAACGGGCGGCGTAACATCATGGCCGCAATCCATGGTGATGGCTGGTGGCCACGACGAGCGAGCTTGAGGATCGACGTCGCTCCAGCGACAAGCAGCGTTCGCAGTTGTTGGTTTCCGCGCTTTGAGATCGAACCGATCCGTTCTTTTCCTCCGCTGGAATGCGCACGTGGCGTCAACCCAATCCAGGCGGCAAAATCGCGACCGGTTCGGAAACCGGCGGGATCCGGCACGACGGCCCGAACGGTCGCTGCGATGATCGGCCCCACACCGGGTATCGCTGTCAGGTGCCGAGCGCTGTCGTCTTTTCTCACCGCCTCAAGGATTTTTCGATCGAGCCTTTCAATGCGTGCCGTCACCGTCTCGATTTGCTCGACGAGTTCTTCCAAAGCCATTCGCGCTTCAACCGGCAATCTCAGATCACTATGGTCGCGCACTATGGCGGCAAGGTTGACGATTCCAATCAGACCAGTCGCCCTGACGATGCCCAGTTCGGTAAGATGAGCTCTCAAGGCGTTGATCGTCTGGGTACGCTGACGGATGAGCAAATCGCGTGCTTTGAGCACCATTCCGGCAGCCTGCTCGTCCTGTGTTTTTGTCGTCACATAGCGCATGGTTGGTCGAGTGACCGCCTCGCAAATAGCTTCGGCATCCGCGGCGTCAGTTTTGTTGCGTTTGAGATAGGCCTTCACGTATGCGGGTGGCATCATCCGAACCGTATGTCCGAGAGCCTGAATTTCCCGCGCCCAATAATGCGCGCTGCCGCAGGCTTCCATCCCTACGAGGCAAGGCTGCAACTTGCGAAAAAAGTCCAACACCTGCGATCGACGCAGTGCACGACGCACGATCACGTCTCCTTCTTCGGCTATGCCATGAACCTGAAAAACGGATTTGGCCAGATCGAGCCCGACTGTGGTAATCTTCTCCATGGAGCGGTCCTTCTTCTTTGTGGCGTTTCAACACGACCACGTTAGGCACTTGCTGCCGTTTGAGAAGGGCCGTTCCACCTCATCAGCTTCGGGCCGACAGGGCCATTTAGCGGCAATCCCGAGAACGGCAATGATGACCTCGGCCATTTCAGACGTGGTATCGACAAGCGGTTCGGCCAGTGACCGAAAACCCGCGCCGACTGTCCGCAGCTCGTGCAAGATATTGAGAAGGTCGCGGGTATCGCGGGCCAGCCGATCAACGGCGGCGACAATCAGGGTGTCGCCAGCGCAGGTGATCCTGCACATGTTGAGGATCCATTCGACGCAGGTCTATCACGATCCCTTGCGCGCTGGCATCAACGACGTTCAGGAATTGTCGAAGACACACGAAGCCGCCCGGCATTCAGCCCTTCTCCTCTCAAAAGCCATTGCAACATCCGACTTCCCGCGAACGGGTATTCGAGATGCAGTTCGTCGATCCGGCGCATCAAGGCCAGATCGCCATCTGATACTGGACGCGGCAGATAATACACGCTGCCACGACTGAATCCGAGGAGCTTCGCCTGACGTGCGACCGACAGTTTGTGCTTGCGATCAATCATTTCTTTCCGCCCAGCAATCCGGCTTTGCCGAGCGCACCGGATAAAAAATCGTTCTCCAGTGTCAGTTCGCCGATCTTGGCGTGAAGTGTTTTGACATCGACGGTCGGCCCTGCCAGTTCGGCCTTGGCTTCATCTCCGAATACGCCCGTCGCCCCCTCAAGGAGCTGGTCTTTCCACTGCTTGATCTGGTTGGCGTGCACGTCGAACTGCTGGGATAATTCCACCAGCGTCTGCTCGCCCCTGATGGCGGCAAGTGCCACCTTCGCCTTGAAAGCCGGGCTGTGGTTCCGGCGCGGTCGTCTCGTCATGGTGTCTCCTGTTCCCGGCATCTAAGCCGATCTCAGGCAGAAATTCCACTTATCCTAGCTGTGCAAATTTCCCGAGCCAGCTCTAGGTTCTGGTCTATCGGATGCAGCCTCCGGCTTACCAAATTTAACCGCGCCCCTCCGATTGCAATACATGTGGCTAATACCACCGTGCGATGCCGCAATCGTCAGAATATCGTCTCTGAAGGCTCTTTCAATTCAGAGGCCAAGACTCATCTGCCACAGGCTCAATTGTTGACGCGATGAAGAATCAGGGCGTGGTCCGTCACGTCACCCAACAACTTCAAAATGCCACGAAAATCTAACTCGAAGGTGTCTACGGACATCCTGGCGCTTCGTACCCAAGGGATAGGCTTTCAAAAACGTCGCCAGGAAATGCCGCCTGCAGTAAATGCGATAAATTTTCTTTATCAAAGCAATCCATATTCCGGATTGGACGATTTGCACGCTTTATCGTGCAATAAACGAACATCAACATGGCAGGATATTTATGAGCGACAAAAAACTCTATCTCAATTTCACCGAAGCAAACGTGAAAGGTACAATCACTCTTTATTGGGACGTGGCGCCGGAAACCTGCAAGGCGATCTGGGGGGCACTTGAAAAGCCGATCCGCATCCCGGCTTCCCATGCCATGTTCTCCGGTCCAGAAATCATGATGGGCCTACCAGAAGAGAATCGTAATTTCGATCCGCGCGCCATCCCGCCAGAAAATCAAACCATTATCCCGGAAGTGGGGGAACTGCTCTGGTTTTACCAGCCCAAGAACTTCTTTAAGATCGATCCGGATGAATTTTGGGAGATCGGCATGTTCTACGGCGTCGGCGGCCGCACTTTCGGCCCTACTGGCTGGATTCCATGCACCTATTTCGGCCGCATGACAGAAGGTCTTGATCAGGTCGCAGAACAATGCCGCCTCATTCGCAAGGAAGGCATCAAAACGGTCGAAATCGGCCGCGTGGCGTGATCTTCGTGGCCGCTTCGATTAGATCGAGGCGGCCACTCAATAATATCGATAAAAAAAGGGGAACGTTCATGACCAAACTCGGGAAGCTTATGATTACAGGCGCCTGCGCATTGCTGGCTACCAGCGCGCTCGCCCAGGAACAGACCATTACTATCAATTCGTTTGGCGGTGCCTATGAGCAGGCCCACCGCAAATGCGTGATCGATCCCTTCGAAAAAGCGACGGGCGCAAAGGTCAATATCGTCACCGCCTATTCCGCCGATGCGTTCGCGCAGCTTCGAGCGCAGAAGGCCGCGCCGCAGTATGACGTCATCAATTTCTCCGGCGGTCAGGAAATCGTTGCGGCCAAGGAAGGTCTGATTGCGCCGATCGACGCGGCCAAGGTGCCAAATCTGGCTGACATCTACGATTTCGCCAAAGCCAATATTGCCAAGGGTGAGGGCCCCGCCTATTCGATCGCCGCAATTGGCCTTGTTTACGCTGCAGGTAAAGTTCCAAAGGCTCCATCAAAATGGGTGGATTTGGTTGACCCCGCATATGCTGATCACCTCGTCCTGACAGACATTTCCAACGGCTATGGCATGCTGGGCTTTCTGATGCTCAACAAGGTTGCAGGCGGCGATCTGAATAACCTCAAGCCAGGTCTCGACACAGTCAAGAAGATGCTCGATGCTGGCGCCGTTGTTGTATCGAAATCGCCGGAAATCCAGCAGGAATTTGCTCAGAATGACGCTTGGGCGGCGCCCTATGCTTCCGATTATGCCTTCACGTTGAGAAAGGCCGGCCTCGACGTCAAGTTCGTGCAGGGCACTGAGGCCACGCCCGCCAGTTTCATCACGGCAAGCCTTGTCGCCGGCCGGCCAAATACGGACCTGTCGCTGAAGTTTATCGACATGACCCTCTCGAAGGAGGCGCAGGCCTGCTTCGCCAACGAGCTGCGGTATACGCCCACCAATTCAAAGACGCAGCTTGCGCCGGATGTCGCTTCCGATGTCGTCTATGGTGAAAAGGGAGCCGCCAGCCTCATCCGGTTTGACCCGACCGTGATCGAAGCTAATCGCTCCGCCTGGGTAGAGGCCTGGAATAAAACGATTGGCCATTGACAGCTCGATGGTCCGTCTAAGGTGGACCTAAGACTGCTCGCGCTGCATCCGCCCTCCGGAACGGCGCGAGATCGAAAAGGGATCTAGGTGTATCCCATGTCTGTAGTATTGTGCCGCTCGCCAAACCTGCTTGCGAGTTGGGGCGACGGCCTTATGATCGGTCCTCATGACGGATAAATATGAAAACCTGGCCTTGTTGGTGCCGGGACTCGCACTCTTGGCGTTCGCCTTCCTAGCGCCAATCGCGCAGATGCTGATGCTTGCCTTCACTGATCCCGGAAACGGCGAATTCGGCGGCCCGTTACAGCATTTTTACCGCTTTCTTTCGGATGGCTACTACTTGGGAATCTTATGGCGCACAGTTCGCCTCTCGCTGACCATCACGGTGATCTCGGCGGTGATCGGCTTTCCGTTCGCATATATCGTCTCCCGGGTTTCGCCATCGCTCCGCCTTTGGCTGGTGGTCATGGTTATCCTGCCGCTGATGACCAGTGTAGTAGTGCGCACCTTCGGCTGGATGGTTCTGCTTGGGCGCAACGGTCCCGTATCAGATATTCTCCGCGCGCTCGGTCTGGTGCAGCGCAATTTTTCGCTAATGCATACTGAGACGGCCATAATCATCGGCATGGTGCAGGTTCTTCTGCCGTTCATGGTCTTGTCGCTAATTGGTGTCATCGGTGGTATAGATCGTCGCCTGGAAGAAGCCGCCCGGACAATGGGCTGCAGCTTCCTCAGCATGCTCCGCACCGTCATCCTGCCGTTGTCGTTGCCGGGACTGGTATCCGGTTCTCTGCTGGTATTTACTCTCTCGGCAAGCTCTTTTGTGACGCCCAGCCTGCTCGGTGGTGCGCGCATTGAGGTTCTCGCAGGCTCGATCTACAAGTCTGTGACCCAGACGCTCGACTGGCCGTTTGCAGCGGCACAGGCCGTCATTCTCTTCCTCGGCGTGGCGTTGCTGCTTGTCCCCTACATGACGCTGTCGGAGAAACGCAATGGTTAGAGCCGTTCCGCTTTGGCTGCGTGTCGTCAGTTATGTCTTCGTCACGCTGACAGCCACCCTTTTGCTTGCACCGCTCGTCGTGGTGATCGGCGTTTCATTTACGGAAAGCCAGTTCATTTCTTTCCCGCCAGTCGGCTTTTCACTGATCTGGTACAAGGCAGCATTGACATCTGATGCATATCTCTCTGCCTTCTGGCTCAGCCTTAAGCTGGCTCTGGCGGTGACTTTGAGCGCCACGGTCATCGGCGGCGCTGCGGCGATCGCGCTGTCGCGGCGCACACTGCCGTTTTCCATGCAGATGGAGACGCTGTTCCTTTCACCACTCGTCCTGCCAACTATCATCTATGCAATCGGAATGCTGATGCTGTGGAGCAGCACCTTCGGCGCGGTCTCCTTCCTGGCACTCTGGATCAGTCATACAGTCATCTGTCTGCCTTACGTGGTGCGCACGACGCTGGCTGTGCTGTCAGAGAGTGATCCGTTCTTGGAGCAGGCGGCCCGCACCATGGGTGCCAACCGACCACAGCGGCTGTTCCACGTCGTCCTGCCACAATGCCGGCCGGGTCTCATCGCCGGCGGCTTCTTTGCCTTCAACATCTCCTTCGACGAGGCTGTTCTATCGCTCTTTCTGCGCAATCCGCAGACGACAACGCTTCCAGTGCAGATCTACGGTCAGCTTGAATTCAGTCCCGACCCCACCGTGGCTGCCGTGTCGAGCATCATGATCGCCATCACTATCATCCTGATCGCCGTCATCGACCGCATCCTCGGCCTTCAACGTTTCGCGAGCTCCTGAACCATATGTCAAACGTACGCCTTTCCTCGATTCAAAAGACCTATGGCCCCGTTAAGGTGTTGCACGGTATCGATCTTAATATAGCGTCCGGCGAATTCGTAAGCCTTCTCGGAGCTTCCGGCTGCGGTAAGACTACGCTGCTTCGTATTGTCGCCGGTCTAGAAAATGTTTCTGCTGGCCGTGTGGAAATCGATGGTCGCGAGGTCACCGACCTTCCTCCGGAAAAGCGCGACATCGCCATGATGTTCCAGTCCTATGCGCTGCTGCCGCATCTGAGCGTCATCGAGAATGTCCGCTTTCCGCTGCGTATGCGCCATATCGGCAACCGCGAGCAACAGTATGAGCACGCCCGTGCTGCACTCGAAACGGTACAGCTTGCCCATCTTGCCGATCGTAAGCCACGGCAGCTCTCCGGCGGCCAGCAACAGCGTGTAGCGCTTGCCCGGGCCGTCGTCTCCGATCCCAAAGTGCTGCTGCTCGATGAACCGCTCTCTAACCTGGATGCGAGGCTGCGCGAGGACATGCAGGTAGAGCTGATCGAAATTCATCGCCGCCTGAAGCTCACCACCCTATTCGTCACCCACGACCAAGAAGAGGCTCTGAGCCTTTCTGATCGTGTCGTGCTGATGAATGCCGGGCGCGTCGAACAACAGGCCGCACCGCATGATCTCTATACCAGCCCTGCAACGGGCTTCGCCTCGTCCTTCCTCGGTGCCGCCAATCTCGTTCCCGCGACGGTTTCAGAAGAGGCGGGCGTGGTTTCCGCTATTCTCGCCGATGATCAGCGCCTAACGCTCGATCCGAAGACTACGGCTCGCGGCCCAGTGACACTGGCAATCCGACAAGAGGATGCCATCCTGCACGCCGCCGAGGCTGCCCCGGCCGGAAGCCTTTCTGCCGAGATTATCACCCGCGTCTATCTCGGATCGCGTTACCGCTACATCGTCCGGCTCGACGGTCATCGCCTCAGCATTCTCGCACCCAAGACGCCGGTGTTCGATACCGGTACAAAGATCGCCATCTCTGTCGCGCCCCCGCATATCCGCGCGCTTGCAGAATAAGCATTTCCAGGAGCTTTTACGTGTCTGTTTTCGATACCCGACTTCTCATCAACGGAGCCTTTGTCGCTGGTGAAGGCAATTCTGAAAATGTCTTCGACCCCGCCCGTGGCACGCTGATTGCCGAGGTCAATTCCGCCAGCTCGGCCCAGATCGAGGCAGCGGTCGCTGCTGCCTCTAAGGCCTTCGAAAGCTTCCGCTGCACGACCCCGAAAGAGCGCAGCCTGCTGCTTCTATCGATTGCCGATCGCATCCTGGCCGAAGCCGATGCTCTTGCCCGCGTTGAATCCATCAATGCCGGCAAGCCATTCCGTTACGTGAAGGCCGGTGAACTTGCCAATGTGGCGGACGTCTTCCGTTTCTTTGCAGGTGCCGCCCGCAACATGCAGGGCGCAGTCGGCGGCAATTACCGCTCATCTTCGATGACAAGCCTCGTTCGCCGGGATCCAGTCGGCGTCATCGCCTCCATCGCGCCGTGGAACTACCCGCTTCTGATGGCAGCCTGGAAGCTCGCACCAGCACTCGCCGCAGGCAACACCGTCGTCATCAAACCATCTGAAAATACGCCACTGTCGCTGATCGCACTTGGCGCCATCCTTAACGACATCCTGCCACCCGGCGTCGTCAACATCGTCTGCGGCAATGGACCGGATGTCGGCCAGGCGCTAATTTCCCATCCCGATGTCCGCATGGTTTCGCTGACTGGTGATATCCGCACTGGCCGCGCCGTCTTGCAAGCGGCCGCCGGCGAACGCATCAAGCGTACTCATTTGGAACTCGGCGGTAAGGCGCCGGTCATCGTCCTCAAGGACGCCGACATCGACGATCTCGTCAGCACGCTGCGCGAGGCGAGCTTCTACAATGCAGGGCAGGATTGCACTGCCGCCTGCCGCATCATGGTCGATCGCAGCATTGCCGCCGATGTCGAGACCGCCATGAAATCGATGGTCGAAAGCCTCGTCTATGGTGAGCCGGAGCGCAACGATGTAGAATTCGGACCCGTCATCAGCGCCCGCCAGCAAGAACGTATTGCCGGCTTCGTTGATCGTGCCCGCGCGGAAGGCGCAGAGGTTCTTACTGGCGGCGAGAAGACCGGTTCCGCTGGATTTTTCTACGCTCCTACTCTGGTGCGCGCGCCGTTCGCGGCAGAAATTGTCCAGAAGGAGGTCTTTGGGCCGGTTGTCACCATCACAGCCTTCGACGATCCGGAAGAGGCGGTACGGCTCGCCAACAGTTCCGAATACGGCCTTGCTTCCTCCGTCTGGTCTGCGGATCAGAAGGCAGCAGTTCGGGTCGCTAATGCGCTAGAATACGGCGTCACCTGGGTCAACACGCATGGTGTTTTCGCAACCGAGATGCCGCATGGCGGCATGAAGAATTCCGGCTACGGTTCAGATCTTTCTATGCAGTCCCTGCTTGAATACACACAGATCCGTCATATCATGCTGGCGTCTTAAACCCCATTACGACGACGTTTCGCAGGTTTTCCGTTCAGCATGCGCATTATCGACATGAAAACCTTCGTGGCGATTGCCCGAAACCGCCATTTTGGGCGGACCGCGCAAGAGATGAACATGACACAGCCGGCAATATCCAGCCGGCTTGTTGCGCTGGAAGGCGAGCTGGGACACCGCCTTGTCAATCGCAACGAGCGTGATTTCAGCCTGACGCCGGAAGGTGAGAAGGCGCTACAATCCTTCGAGAATATCCTCGGCGAACTGCACAAGCTTGATGCCGGCCTGTCTGGCCTCGATACACCGGTTCTGGCGCCACTAAGGGTCGGAGCAATTGATTCCGTTTCGTCCACTTGGATGCCGCATTTCATTGATGCACTGCATCAGCGGTTCGCAGGGCTGAAGATTGAACTAACGGTGGACGGAACCGAGCCACTGCTACAGGGCCTTAGCAAGGGGCGCTTCGACATCATTTTCGCCATCCAGCCGCTGATCGGTGAAGGGTTTCGAAGCTTTCATTCCTGTACGCTGCAGATGGTTTGGGCTGGGTCTCCCAAGCTGATAGAGAAAGAGAGGGTTTACAATGTCGCTTCGCTGGCCGACATGCCAATCATCTCCTTCCCCAAGAATTCACCGCCATATCAGATGATTGCACCGTATTTCCACGACGAGCAGATTTTGGCGTCAAAGCTGACAAGCTGCAACTCGCTGTATGCGATCATCAACCTGCTTGTAGATGGCTTCGGTATCGGCGCTATCCCTACCGTGACGATCATGCGCGAGATGCAAAGTGAACTTCTGTGCGCCGTCAATGTATCGAAGCGGTTCCCTCCGATGCCGATTATCGCTACCTATCAGTCATCGACACATCAGGACCTCGTGCGGGTCGCCGTCGAACAGGCAAACGAAAGCGCCACCCGCTTTTGCGAGCAAGTTCAATCAGAGATGGCGTGGATCGGCTAATTGGAAACCAGTTAACGTGAAAGCAAGTGACGCTACTTCGAGTAGCATCCGACCAATGCGACATTTTAAGCGGGTTATCTGCTCACCGTTTACCGTTCGTGATCCAAACAACTTAGCTTTGAGTCTTTCGCACGCAAGAAGGTTCCGGTTTCGGAACGAAGATATCAAAAAATTCTAAGGCACGCCCAGCGAATCTAAGAGATTGGGCCGTGCTTTTCGGCTGCGTTGATGCACAAACGCTTGTCGTAGTAATATCACCGTAGAAGCGAGCAGGATATCGCATGCTGAACACCGACACCCGCCAAGCGAACTGGCGCCGTGCCAATCCGGCCAAATACGACGCCCACCTGGCCGTCCAGCGCGCCTTGAACACGGGCGAGCTGGCAAAGCTGCCGTGCGAGGTCTGCGGCGACGAGACGGTGGACGCCCATCACGACCAGTATGATGAGCCTCTGAAGGTCCGCTGGCTGTGCCGGCGGCATCACACCAGGCTGCACCACTACGGCGAGGACATGTTCCCGATCAGGGAAGGTTGATAAAGGCGCAGCTCGCAACCCTATCGATCGGCCGGCTCGTCCCGCATCAGCGCCTCCAGCCAGTCCACCTCCCGATCCCCCATTTCCTGCGTCGCTATCGCAACTCTCAGCCTGCGGACCTCCCCGCATTCCGGACAGGCTTTCTGGCCCTGCCATTCCCGCTCGCCATCGAAACCACAGGCATCGCATTTAAACCGTGCCATCTGTCCACCTCACTGACCCGCTGATACGGTAATGGAGCACGCCTGCGGCTTTCCCGTCGAGGCGACGGCTTTGCGGCAGGCGGTGATCGCAGCGCTGTTGGCCTCAATCAGCCGATCGGCCGCCGAAACCCGCTCCCAGGACGCCGGACTGGAGAACCGCATCAATGCCATGCCGGAATTCCAGGCATCGTCACCCATCACGAAACTTGCCACGCGCGGCGCCGCCGAGAACGGCAGGATCGCCGGCGCAATCAACGTCAACAGGATGCCGGCCACCACACAGGAGCCGCCAACGCCCATCAACCACCAATTCTGTCGGCGCCGTTCGCGGGCTCCCTCCACATGGGCGGACAGGTTTCGGGTGACGCGCTCGAGATCAGATGACCGCTGCTCGAGCTTCTGAACGGCCGACCGCACCAACCCTTCGCCGCTGCGCTCGAGGACGCGGGCATAGTGCTCGGCCCCCTGCCGGAGAACGGGCGCCTGATGGATCGCCTGCAGATGCTCGCCCACGACGGCGAGCTGCTGCGTCATGCGACCCAGCTCGGCGCTATAATCGACCGTCGAACCCTGCCGTTCCAGCTGATCGAAAGCGGATTCGACACCCTTGCGGATTGTCGTCATCTCTCGGCCGAGATCGGCGGCTAGCTGTAGGCGCTTGCCAACATAACTGCTCGTACTCGCAAACATCGCGAGTTGCTGCTTGGATTAACTGACACTGGAGCGCGGGTTGTGCTCACGCTCATTGCCAATGTGCTCGCTAACATCCGTTTGCGCTTGCAAACGAGGATGGCGTACTCAGTTTAATTGCCAACGGTTTTTCGGGCCTCAACGAGGAACCTTGATCGACCCGTCCGCGATTCCTCCCGCGATGTTTGAGAGAACGGACGCGTATCGATGAAACGCGGGAAAGCGGCTGGCGGCGGCATCAATTTCCTTTCTGTACGGGCTGTCGAGAAGGGCTTTGAAGTCCGGCATGAGGTCAGCCATGCCGGAAAAGAGGCTGATGTCGTCAGCGCCGGTGAGCAGCAAGGCGTTCGCCCGCTCGTCGAGACGCTTCATGATCGCCAGCATTTCTGTTCTTGTCATCGTGTTTTCCTTGTTGCCGTTCGAGGCGCTTTGTTTTTGGCGCGGGGATATAAACCTCTGGTTGTGCTCAAGCGCCTTTTCAGAAACGAGGGATTTTGGCGATCCACGGTGAGCACTGCCCGGACCGTCGAATGGCACCAGAAAATCTTCTCAGAACTGTTATAGAAACCATTGTTGCAAAATGCTATATCTCCGACGGCTTTTGAGAACATTGGAACGGTTATGCGGGTTGGGTACGCCAGGGTCAGCACGATCGATCAGAATCCGGAGCTTCAGCTCGAGGCGCTGAGGCGTGCCGGCTGCGACAAGGTGTTCACCGAACGGGGGTCTGGCGCGCGGGATGATCGTCCGGAGTTGGGCCGCATTCTGTCCGATGTGCTGCGGACCGGCGATACACTGGTTGTCTGGAAGCTCGATCGGCTGGCGCGATCGCTGAAGAAGCTTATTACGACGGCGGAAGAACTGGAGCGTGCGAAGATCGGGCTGGTTTCCCTGACCGAGAATATCGACACGACGACACCAGGCGGCATGCTGACCTTCCATGTGTTCGGTGCGATCGCCCAGTTCGAGCGCGCGCTGATCCGGGAACGCACGACAGCCGGATTGGTGGAGGCACGACAACGCGGCCGCAAGGGCGGTCGCCCGCCGGCGATGCGCCCGAAAGACATTACGGCGGCACGCGCGTTGATGAAGGAAGGCAGCATCCCTGTGCGCAGCATCGCGGAGCGCATGGGCGTTTCGGTGGCAACCCTTTACCGCCATATCGGCAAGAGGGGCGGCGGATCTAAAGTCGCGGAGGCCGGGGAAGCCCATGGCTGAGCGGAGAAAGCGGCCGCCGGGAGAAGCTCTTGTCGATATTCGTCGCCGGCTGTCGCTTCTTTCTCCGCGAGATCCGGGTCGCACCGAAATTGTTGCCCGCGCTGCTGATGCCTATGGCGTCTCGATTTGGACGCTTTACCGCGCGCTACGGGAGTTGAGCCGCCCGAAATCCGTGCGGCGGGCCGATCATGGAAGATCACGGATCGCGCCGCAGCCGGAAATGGAAACCTATGCCGAAATCATCGCGGCGCTCAAAATCAGGACAACGAACCGGAAGGGACGGCACATCTCCACGGCGCGGGCCATAAAGCTGCTGGAAGAGGACGGGGTGGAGACGCCCGACGGACTGGTGCGCGCACCGCCTGGTCTTTTGAAACGCGCAACGGTCGATCGGTTGTTGCGGGTTTGCGGCCTTGACTATTTGCGCGTCACGCACCCGGTGGCTGCCGTTCGGTTCCAGGCGCGACGCTCCAACGAGCTGTGGCACTTCGACATGAGCCCGTCGGATCTGAAGCAGGTGGAAGCACCGCTTTGGGTCGAGGAAGGGCGGGGTCGGCCAATTCTGATGCTGTTTTCCGTGGTCGATGATCGATCTGGCGTGAGCTACCAGGAATGGGGCCTGTTCGACCAGGACTTGTTTGTCGAGCATGAGGGCAAGCGCTTCGGCCCATTCCAGCCGTCGCGTGGGGCGGTTCCTCTCTTCCGCTACCGTAAATACCAGAAGAGCAGGGTCGAGGAGCGGATCGACAAGGTGGTGCGCCTGGCAGACCAGCTTGGGCTCCCCCGCGCCGCGGTCACTGGCGGGGATCGTCCATTGCCGTCGTTACCTCCTGGCGCCGCCGGGCTGAGCGTGAGGCGAACGCCATTTCCTGAGCCCGCAATAGAGACCGCCTATCCAAATGGTCTGGCTGCCCGTGGGGCAATCGCAGACCAGCTTGGCAGGCCGATCGGCGCGATGAACGCCGCCGATCGTGCCTTCATCGATGAACTGCTTGGAGAAACTCTCGATAAAACGATGATCGCGGCACGCATTCGCGAACGCTTCCAGCTGCGAAGAAAGGAAGAATGATGCTCGCCGACGTTCAATCCAGCTACGGCCTCGACCGGCCTTTCCAGGGGGTCGGCAATTTTGAGACCGAACATCAGCGCACCATCATTCGCGAGGTGTGTGCTGCCGTCCAGACCGGCAGGCTTGTCGTTGTCTCTGGCCTGGTTGGTTCGGGGAAAACCCATCTATTGCGCCGCATCGAGGCCGAACTCACCAAGGCCGGCAAGGTCGCGCTCGCCAAATCGCTGGCGGTCGACAAGCGGCGCACGTCGCTGCCATCGCTCATTGAAGCCTTGTTCTACGATCTGTCGCCCGGCGATCGTGCGCAGGTGAAGATCCCCAAACAGGCCGAGCGCCGCGAGCGCGATCTACGCGACATCATGAAAAAGGGTAAAAGGCCCGTCGTGCTGATCGTCGATGAGGCCCATGATCTACACCACAAGACGCTCACCGGCCTGAAGCGGTTGATGGAGGTGGTCGCCGACGCTGGCGTTCTATTGTCCGTGTTGCTTGTCGGCCATCCCCGGCTGCGCAACGATCTGCGTCGTCCTCAGATGGAGGAAATTGGCTACCGGACAACCATATTCGACTACGAGGGGATCGGCTCTGCACGCCGTGACTATGTCGCATGGTTGCTTGGCGCTTGCGCCGCCGAAGGCGTCAAGGTCGGTGACCTCATTGAGGAAGACGCCATCGATCTCATCGCCGAGCGCCTGCGCACACCACTTCAGATCGAAATGCATCTCACCCTCGCCTTCGAGCAGGGCTTCCGTCTTGGCGCCAGGCCCATCACTGCCGAAATCGTCGAGCAAGTTCTCTCCCGTACCATTGACGATCTCGAACCGACGTTGACCCGCAATGGCTACGATGCCGCAGCGCTGGTGACGCATCTCAACGCTCGGCCATCGGATGTCCGGGCGCTCCTGGCCGGCACCCTCGACGCTGAACATTCACGCGAGTTGACCGAACAACTGCGCCAGGCCGGCGTTCCAGTTTGACCGTGCAATCGTTGGCAACTAATCTTGGCACGCCATCATCGTTTGCAAGCACGACCGGATGTTGGCGAGCGCATTGGCAAAAAGCGTGAGCACAACCCGCGCTCCAGTGTCAGATAATCTGAGCAGAAATCACTGATGTTGGCGAGTACGAGCTGTTATGTTGGCAAGCGCCTACAGGTAGCCACGTAGGACGGAGCTATTATTGGGATTTGCAATGACTGATGATCTACCCAAGGCAGTCCGCGCAGTAGCCAAGGGCAGCGGCTGGTCTGTGAAGCGAGATATTCTTTCGAAGCGCGTCAACGATCATGCCCTTGCTATTCACCCGCGCAGAGGGGCGCGAGGGATTATTGAATTCCGGGCGAAACCCATCGCTTGGGATCATCTACTCTGGTCGATCCTCCAAATCAAAGGCAATGAAAAACAGCCTATAAGCTTCCATTTCATTGGCGCATTTACGTGTGACACTCCCGCTTTGTTGCAGGAAACGGTCGACCCCCAAGCCTCCAATACAGAATTAGCGCAGCAAATGGTTCACCTATCGGAACGCTGTCTGCAATTGGTCAGCACATGGCAGAGTTACGATTTGCTTGTAGCTATTGAGGAAGAGCAACCACAGGAGCCATATCGCTATCACATCACCCGTGTTTTGGACCAGATATGTTCCGGAAATCGACAGGCGGCGCATGACATATGTGAAGCAGCCCGAGCTGGGAGGCTGGACATTAGGCGCTCGTTTTCTTCCGTCGATGAGCTGACGTCGCTGGATTCGAACGGGCGCAGACCAAGCCTAACATTCTTTCAGCTTGCAAAACTTTGGATGAGCCGTCACTGACCACAATGGGTTCAAACCGGCTGTTGCATAAATCCTGACTTTTGCGTGCCTGCAAAAATCAGCGGCCCATGCGATTCAACCCGGAGCTTTGCGATTGGCGACGATACCGGCATTATGAAGGAAGTCTAATCCAGAGGATGCAGCTGGACCCTGGCTATGTCGGGCATCACGCTCGTTTGCTCTGATAATCTTAAAGGGAAGCGCTGTGGAGCAAGAGAGTTCATATCGCGATCTCGCGAAGATACCTGGCCTTTCATCCCTGATCATTGCTGCGACCCTTTCCCGGCTGGCCGGCCGTATGTTCGTCCTGGCACTGGTTCTATTTGTGCTGGCGCGCTTCGCGTCGCCGGCATTGGCGGGGTGGCTTACATTTGCTGCGATCGTTCCGGGGTTACTGATCAGCCCTGTCGCGGGCGTGCTGCTCGATCGCGTCGGCCCGACAATCGCGGTCAGAATCGACATGATCGCAAGCGCCGTTTTCGTTGCTGCGATCAGCCTCGCGAGCTGGGCTGGATGGGCCAGCCCAGCCGTTCTGTTTTTCCTGGTGATGCTTTATTCTCTCGCGGGTCCGCTAGGGGCGGCTGGGACACGAACGCTCCTGCCGCGCCTGGTCCCCGCCCATGCGCGTGATCGGGCCAATGCGTTGGATACCGCAGTCTATGCGGTCGTTGACGTTGTCGGGCCAGCATTGGCCGGTCTGGTCGTCGCCTGGCACGGCCCCGAGATCACAATGTTCTTGATCGCTACAGCTTATGCCGGGGCAGCAATCTGCCTGTCCCTTGTCCCGCTCTTGCCGGGCCTGGCTTCCAAGCAAACATCCTTCCTACGCCAAACGCTCGAAGGCATTCAGATCGTGGCCCAGCAGCCGACCCTGCGGGGGCTGGCTATCTCCTATTCGCTGTATCAGGTCACCTGGGGTGTGCTGTACGTGATTGTTCCGGTGTTCGTGGCCTCTCACTATGACATGGCGGTTGGCAGCTCGGTTACCGGTCTGTTGTGGGGCGCGATGGGCATAGCCGGTGGCGTCGGCGCACTCCTGGCCGGGCATCTACGAACGACTGGCCGCGAGCGCCACATTATGGCGATTGGGATGGTTATCACTGCGCTTGCAGCGTGGCCAGTTGCGGCCGAATTCGGGTTCGGCGGGCTGGCGATCGGCTTGATGCTCGCCGGCGTGATGGCTGGCCCAATCGACGTAGCCTTGCTGACATTGCGGCAGCGGCGTACCGATCCGCAGCAGCTCGGCCGCGTTATGTCTATTTCCATGAGTCTGAATCTTTCAGGTTTCCCTCTAGGATCGGCCATAGCGGGCATGGTGATCACATCTTCGTTGTCGGCTACCTTTGTCATGGCTGGTATCGCCTCGGTGGTTGCGGCTCTTGCAATCGCCATGATCCCATCTGATCCCGCGCAAGCGGAAACGGCATGAGCCTCGGTGGAATCCGAGCCGCGAAGTGTCGCAAAAGTCAGTCGCGTAAGTCTGACTTTCGCACAAGACTTTTGCGACAGATTTTTCCCTGAAAAATCAGCGCCGGCGATTTTGTCGCAAAACTTAGGAGTGGCGCGACAACACCTCCCGGTTCATCGCCGGATGAAATCGCCGTGGGAGACCATGCGATAGAAGGGTATATTGGTCGTCCCGCCCGTCGCCGGACCTAGTTTCGGCTCCGGATGCGGGCCGAGCCAGCCCAATAGCTTCTCCAGCGGCCCCGCCGTCACCGGGTCCTTGGTGATTTCCAGCGTAATCGCCTTGAGCGAGTATCCGAGACCGAAAGCGGCGGCGAGGTCGTCGTGATCGACACGGCGCACGCTGGTCGGGTTGGAAACATTCGCGAACGTGACCAGCATGGGATAGAGCCTTGCTGGAACGTCCTGCCGCCCCGTTGCTCCGGCGATACTACTGCGCGCATCGGCCATGCCGCCGCGCCCTCCGACAAAAACCTCGTGGAGCAAGCCTTCCATGCCGCGCAGCAGCGCGAACAGATAGCGGCCGCCGCCGAGATCGACGGCAGGCGCTTCGCCGCGCAGCTTGTAGCCGCCGCCTCTGGCGTCCCCGACGATGAAGGGAACGCCGCCGCTCCATGTGACGTGCATCACGCTCGATCCCGACCGCTCACCCTGCGGCGTCTCGACCACCACCGTCACTTTCTGGTTCCACTCGTAGCTGTTGCCACACCCGGCCAGCGCCAAGGCGAGCATGGCGACGGCAAGGGCCGGCAGGAAATGGAATCGGGCGCGCAGCATCACAGGATTTAGGAATGTCACGGCACTACGATCCGCGCTTGCGCAAATTGGAAATCGGTCTTCGCCTTTGCAGCCACAACGGCGTCGTGAAGCCGACCGCTCATGAAAATCTTATTCTCCAGCTTGCGCTCGAACCACAAATCCGCGCCCTCCAGCGCCGCTGATGTGACGGCAATGTCGCCGTCCTCCAGCTTATAGGTGGCCCAAAGTTCATATCCATCGTGCTCAATCGTGCGGCGTGAACGCAGTCCCACCACTTTCTCTCCCGCCCTGCTCTGACTCGCTTCGGGCACGAAGCTGTTTTTCACCGCGCCGAAATTGAGCAGATAGAAGGGGCCGGGCAGGCGCGTGGTCTTGTCGGCCTCGAAAATCGGAAACTCGATCAGCTCGCCGTCTCCGAGATCGAAGCCCTTCAGAACCTCGGCCAGCTTGCCCTTGACCGCGAAAAACGGGCCGGCGCAGAATAGGTCGCCAACCCGCTTCCAGTTGCCTTCGGCGAACACATACATCGCTTCGGGGAAATCCGTCCGTGCGAGCTTGTCGCCGCGCAGGTGCCGTCTATGGGCGTCTCCAACGTCATCGTGCCCGCCCTTGCTAAGATCGAAGGTCGGGGGTGCCCAATCCTTCCCAAAATACTTCTCGCGAATCCCCTGCTTGTCGAAAAGATGACCGTTTGTCATCACGCTGCTAACCCAGACCGCACCCGTCATGCCGCAATCCCTCAAAAGAACAACGGGCGACGACTACAATAATCGGCTCGCGATTCCGTAAAGATGGCTGTCGAAATCCCAATTGTCAGCGTCGGCACGAGGACGGCCGAAGGATTCGCAGAAATCCCGAAACCTGCGACAGTCGCAAAATATGGATTTTCGCGACGAGTTCCACCCGCTAGATTCGGGCGGTGAACATAGCAGCGAAAGCCCCTACCCCATGATGATCGGATATGCCCGCGTCTCGACCAATGGCCAGACCCTCGACCAGCAGCGCGCGGCGCTGAAGGCGGCCGGCTGCAAGCGTGTGTTCGAGGAAAAGGCGTCTGGCGCGCAGCGCGGTCGCCCCGAGCTGGCGAAGATGCTGGACCATTTGCAGCCCGGCAACGTGGTGACGGTGACGCGGCTAGATCGCCTCGCCCGATCGACCCGCGATCTTCTCGACATTGCCGAGCGGATTGGGCAGGCCGAGGCCGGCTTGCGCTCGCTGGCCGAGCCGTGGGCCGACACGACGACGCCGGCCGGGCGCATGGTGCTGACATTCTTCGCTGGCGTTGCCGAGTTCGAGCGCAGCTTGATACACGAGCGCACGAGCGCCGGCCGAGCTGAGGCGAAGGCGAAGGGCGTTCGGTTCGGCCGCCCCCCTGCCCTTTCGGCCGAGCAGATCGCGCACGCCCGCCAGCTCATCAATGAGGATAAGAAGCCGGCCGAGGTTGCCCGGCTCTTGGGCGTGCACCGCGCGACCCTCTATCGGGCGCTTGATACCGCGCTGGCGAAGTAGTCGCGAGAGAGAGCAGATGATTTCATGCGTGCATGCAAGCATGTTTGCCTCTGTTCTGCCGGTTGGCGTCCGATTCGTGCCAGATCGCGCGCCGAGAGTGCCGGCGAGGGGCTATTCAAACCCCATGATTTCAGCGGCTTGGACTCAAGGGATTGCAGAATCAGCGATTTCCTGAATTACATGTAAATATGAGTCGTGTAGCCAAAGCACCGAGCAAGGAAATCGTTCGCGCGCATCGAGAGCGCCGGCGAGCTGCTGGCCGGGTTTTGGTGAACACCGATCTTCCGGCCGAGATGGTCAAAGCTATCGACCAGCTCAAGGAAGCCAAGGGCGTGCGGGGACGCACGCCGATCATCGAGGAAGCATTGAGGGTCTACATCGAGACGCAGCAAGGGACATAACGGCAAAACGCCCGACTGCGGCAAACAGTCGAGCGTTTTATAGGCCGTCAGACACACCGTAGAGAGGGGACCTCACCAAGGGGCCGATAACTCTCCCCTTATC
>NZ_JAHWRG010000016.1:0-41652 GCF_024539785.1 Ochrobactrum sp. BTU2
AACTGCCGCATGGCCGAAAGCCGGCGTGACAGCCGAAAAGCTCGGCCATGCGGCATAATCCGACTTACGGCATAATGACCATTATGCCGATATCGGCATAACGGGCATTGGTCAGGCGCAAAACATCGCCTTGATCGTGATATGTCGGGCCGCTTCGGCACCAACGCTTATGCGCTCGAAGAGCTGGTCGCAGAACTGTCCGCAGCATTCCTTTGCGCTGACCTGGGTGTATCCCATGATCCTCGCGAAAACACAGCCGCTTACCTTGAAAGCTGGATGTCCGTCATGAAGGCGGACAAACGCGCCATTATCACCGCAGCAGCCAAAGCTCAGGCGATTGCCGATTATCTGCATGGGCTTACATCGATACACGGATCGGAGGTCGCGTAAGCGACCTCCATGTCAAACAGGCCTTTTCTGCCGCATCAGATCTGACAGAAATGACAAGATTATGAGATATTACTGTGTTCTGGAGCGAGCGGTATTATAAACATCGCCACGCTCACGTTTTCCAACTGCCACGACCAACACCGTTACAGTGTCGTCGTTGACGGAATAAACCAGCCGATAGCCTAATTGACGTAATTTTATCTTGTAATGGTCAGGCATACCGTGAAGTGAGGCGCTAACGACCCGCGGCGTTTCCAAACGTTCACGCAGTTTTTTCTTTAATTGCTCTTGGATTGTTGAGCCGAGTTTATTCCATTCTTTGAGTGCCGAAGGCAGGAATTCAAGCTTATAAGGCATCGATATCGACCGAAAGGCCCTTTTCGTCGGCTCGTTTCCGGATTATCTCAGTCAGACGAATATCGTCCAGCTTCTCGAGCATGGCTTCATAGACGCTAGCGGGAACCATATAAGCCATAATTCGATTGTGATTAAGAACGGCGACAGCCTCGCCATTAGCCTCGTCCATTACCGCTGACGGACTTTTTTTGAGGTCCGAAACACTAACTGCTATATTTGCTTCCACACGTTGCATAACAAATTCCGTATCCAATTGGGTGCGAAATTTAGTATCATATTAAGTATGGAAGTGCAACAGTAAACCCGATCCTCCCATTGAGGATTGGTTCTTATCGCGCATTTCGAGCAATTGTCGGCTATTCGCAATTGCCATTGCCAACTTCGACTATTTGATTGGATCCGTGCTTTGCGGTTTGGCATCGACCTGGCTTTGTAAGTCTGCCATTTTTTTAACCAACGAAAGCAAGTCACGCGTAGTGCTGTGCGGGAGATTTGCCACGAGTTTCGCAAGTTCGACGCGATCCTTGGCTTCCTCCTCACTTTTGCCCCACAAATGAGGTGCTGCCTCGTAAAGCATGTCGATGGGCATAACGTTCAGCACTTCGCAAATATGAACCATGCGTGTGACGTGGAGTTTTGAAAACGCCCGCTCATAACGGCCATAAACTGGCGTAGACAGTCCCATCAGTGGCGCAAAATCAGCTTGTTTCAGGCCCGCTTTTTCACGTGCGTCGCGCAGGTATTTTGCAAGTCGCTGATCTATTTCTTCAAACGTGCTTATTCCGTTAAAACCTGAACGCCTGAAGACTGGCTTATCGATCTCAGGATCATTGGTCCTTTCCAAAGAATGCTCATTTGCGAAATCCAATGACTCACTACTCACGCTGGAACCCCTTTTACCTGCCGTGCCACAACGGCGATCATTACCATATTTTTCAGAAATAGCAGCACTTCAGAGTTCGTGTTCGCCTGTTTTCAGCGCGCGTTTTATATTGAAATGAAGGAGGAGGGCGCATTCGGCGCTAGCGTTTGGGATTCCAATGCCGATCGTCGTCACATCGGTTATCTGGATTTCACCGCCACAAGGCGCCAATCATTGGCCACCCCCTCGAAGACGGCTTCGATAGCTTTGGGCTCATTCAACCAGCTTAGCGATGCAGACAATTCGCATGCAACAGTCTGCTCTTTGATTGGAATACAACGCAGGACCGACACTTTGGAAGAACGGCCGTAATCGGCGTAATTCCAGTTCGACAATCGAAATAACTCCGTCCTGGCTGTTTCGTCATCAGGCCAAATGGCATCGTAGCTTTGCTTTGCCAGACTAGCGACCTTCCGTTCGTCGGTATGAAGATCCAGATTGGTGCGCAGCGATGGAGCGATATAGATCCCAACGGCAATTCCGACCGCAATGCCGATGAGAAAACTTCGACCAAGCATGATCAGTATCCGTTATCTTTGAGATACTGATCAATTGCGTCTCGAAGTATGACGGTCATCTTGAGACCGTTGTCGTGTGCTGCTTTCTCAAGTCGACGCTTGGTTTCATAATCAAGCGAAACGTTGACGAAATGCTTGCTTTCACGCTCACGAGACTTGCGAAGCTCACGCAGTCGATTACGGGAGTCTTCCCGACGGTTCGCAGTTTCAATAGCACTTGCCCGGTGCTGTTCCGGTGTTGTCTCAAGAGGCGTATACTGCTTTTTCTGTCTTGATGTCGCTGGCGCTGATTCATTTCCAACTTTTGCAGCGTTTTCGTCGCGCGCGTGAGTAACTGGCGGGGGAGAGGCAGTGACTTTGTCCAGATCAATAGAACGTTTTCGACGTTCCGCGACAGGGAAATCAGAAAGAGAGATTTTTCCCTTAGCCATTGATAGTCTCCCCGTCGTGCTCCTTTTTAAGATGCTCCAACTCCTCGACGAATGCATTCACCTCCGCTCTGGCCTTGAGAACCGGTTCACTCGGTTCGAGCATTTGTAGCGTGCCAAGACCGCTGCGGATTTCGCGATAGCAGTTGCGCTCGATCAACTCTGTATCGAGCAACACGGAATTATAACCGTGTTCGCTCAGATTTTGGACGAAAGGGCGAATGATCCGGTATTCCTCCAGATGCCGATTGACGATAGTGATACGTGTTCGCAGAACTGCTTGAGGAATACTACGGTCTAGAAGGTCCGTTCGTGTCGCAATTGCCTCCGCTGTTTCACCAACTGCTTTAATCTCATCTTGGGCGGGCTGAATGGGTGTGATGACGATATCTGAATGGTCGATTATCGTATCCATCACTACACTATCGACGCCCGGTGCGTCGATCAGTATGGCGTCGTAGTTGCCCTCCTGTGACGCCATTAACTTCTCTATATTGTTCTGACGAAGTGCCGTCGCCAGTGAAATCGACGCTGGTACATTATCCTTTGCCTCGCACCGCTTCCACCACTCGGCTAAGTTCTGTCGTGGATCGGCATCAATTAGGAGTACCCGTCGATTTTTGAGTGCGAGTTCACCTGCTGTCAGGATGACTGCGGTCGTCTTCCCCGCTCCACCTTTGCCGCTTACCGAAGATATTCGAAGTGTCACGATGGCCCTCCTGTACCTGGATAATGCTGGTTTTCTTGGTGTCGATTATTGCCTGAAGCGCCGGCAATGCTGCCAACAGGGCGCAAGAATACATGTCAGGATAAGGTACTTTCACACGATGTGACAATACGATTTGTAGCATGTGACACACCATGTGTTCACATCAAATAATCACATCACTCGATAACTGGAGTTTGGGAACATGTTTCTCCCAATCGAGTGTGAACCCCGGAGCCGCGCAAAAGCCGTCCGTGCCGCTCGCACGCAGTCCGGCAAGGGCGAAGAGCGAAGCGTCCCTTGCTGGCGATTACGGAGGGGTACACAAAGGCGAATAAAGCGTTCTGGTGGTGAACCTTGGTGAGCGTAATTTCTTTGCAGCGCCGGGGCGCAGCCTCGGCGTAAGGTAAGCGGAGCGAGGCCAAGTTAGACGAATATTGGATGGCTCCCCTTGTAAATGGTTAGGCAGGATACGGAAAAATGTGCTACATTTTTGCTAAGCAATCGCGAAACACGTCCGCGATTGTCGATTGCTGCGCTGAATTGGAGCTAACAACGCCTATGAATGAAGCAATTAATGAGGGTATGGGGGGCGTAAAACCCAAGCCGCAAACCATTCATAGCCGTGTCTCGGCGGACGAATATGACGCGATCGACGATGCCGCGAAGGCGGCTGATATGACGATGAGCGCATTTTTCAAGGCCGTGTTGCTGCAAGGCGCAGGGGTAAAGCCCATCTTCAATGATGAAGACAGAGCGCTTTTGTCCCTCATGCTTGAGGATATGCGCATGATTGGCATCAATCTTAATCAGGTCGCTCGAGCGCTGAATAGCGGCAAATCGGTTTCAGATGGCGAAATCCGCATGGTGGTGGGTGACGTACAAAAGATGCAGGTTGCGGTTCTAAGTGAATTGAGGCGCGTCACCAAGCGGTCAGGATACAGACACCGCAGCAAGGAATAGCGACCATGGAATTCTTTCTCGGGGCCTTTGAGAGCGAATGGGAGCAGCGCCGTGCGGCGATGCTGCATGAGCTTTCGTTGGGTTCGGGAGTAGCAAGTAGCGCCGAAGAGGAAATGCGTCGTAGATTGCGTGAATTGCAAATCGCTGGCGGTGCTGCTGCAGCAAGTGGCGGCTTGGTGCCGAAAATGCGCGCGCGATCCTCAGAAGCATTTGCGTCCGTACAAAGTGCGGCGAACAGACCGATTGCCGCCGCAAGGCCGATGGAAGCCCGTTTGGTCGCGGTCGCAGCAGGTAGTCAACCGGCTGTGGTGAAAATGGCGTCGTATGGTGGCGGTGCGCGGTTCGGCGCGATGGTCAATTATGTATCGCGTAGCGGGGAAATACGCGTCGAAAAGGAAAACGGCGAGCGCCTTCAGGGTCGCGAGGATCTGGCCCGGTTGCATGGAGATTGGGAGCCATTGTTTCAAAATCGAGCCGAAAGCAGGGATATTGGGACTTTCCATGTGTCGATCGAAGCTGCCGGGTTCGCAACAGAAGAAGCTTTGCACCAGCTCGTACGCGATAGTCTGGCTAGCGCATTCGGTAATCGCAGCTTCGCTTATGCTGTTTCGCAGCCTTCACGTGGAGTTTTACAAGTTGACGGTATTGTAGTGTTGCGCAGTGCGGAAGGGGAACGGTTAACCGGCGACCCGAAGGCAGCGGACATTATTCAGAGGCGTTACAACGAAAGCGCAGCGTCTGATCTGGCGAGGGCGCGGTTCCGTTTTACCGGGTATGGTAATGGCGTGGAATATGGCGCTGCCAAGCTGAGAAATCTGGTCGAGGATCATAAGGGTGATGTTCGCGATGGTAAGGGGCGTGTTGTCTCTGATGCGCGCTCCGCAGGCGACCTGGTGCAAAAGCAGTGGCGTCGGGAGTTGCACAGCCGTAAGGGCAGGGATGTGATGCATGTCATTATGTCTGCCAAAGCTGGCACCAATGTTCAGGCTTTTGAAGGTGCTGTTCGGGATTTTCTGGCCGCGCAGTTCGAAGGACACCGCTACATATTTGCGATGCATGATCCGTTCAGCGACCCGAAAGAGATGGGGCAGGGCGGAAAGCGACCGCATATCCATGCACATGCCATTATCGCTATGCGTTCGGATGCCGGTGATCGGGTCGAGACCTCGCCACAAGTTTTTCGCCAGTGGCGCGAACTTATGGCTGAAAAGGCGCGCGAGCACGGCATCGCTATGGAAATGACCGACAGGCGCGAGTTTGCAAATGCTCCAGCCTATACGCGCAATCAGGTTCGGCCGGTTAATCGCGAGGGACGAACGGAACATGAGGGGACGAGTGCGGCAGCTCAGTCGCGTTATGACGCCAAGCGGTCGGGTCGTCATAGCGTGGCGCGAAGTGCGCGCAGCCGCGAATATACCGTAAAGGTAACTCAGGGTTGGGAGAAACTCGCAATGGCAAGCGGCGATCGTCAGATTTCTGCATATGCTATGCAACAAAGAGATGTAATAGAATCAACTATTTCGCTTCAAGCGGACGTAAATAATTCTAATATCGTTCATGCGGATTTCGGGTCGCAATATCGTTCCAATTTGGTAAAGTTGCAAAATATCATTTTGGAGGGTGAAAAAATGCGCGAAATGTCGAGAAGCGATTTTGAGGCATATGAGAAAGAAGTTGAAACAGCTTTGTTCCGACTTGGCCGCAATCTCGGTCTGGAAGACAAAGCCGATCTGGATCAGGTAGCGCAGTATACGCGCGAACATGTCAATCTAATGCGCGAGCATATGGAATTGACGGAACAGCGTGGATTGACCGTTGAAACACCATCGCAAGAAAGCGAGCCGGATAGCTCGTCGATGCAGATTGCTCGCGAACCCGATTCCGAAATTGCAAAGCCAGCGCATGTTGTCGCGGAAGCAGAGCAGGGCCGGCCATCGGCAGATAATGCCAACGAACTTCATTCCAGCATGGATGACGAGGAGAAAGCGGCGGCAGCATCCTACCGGGCTGAAATGGATCGTTCATTTCCCGATGAAATCACGAGCCGATATTATATTCGTGAGGATCACGGGGGGACGCAGCGAGTCTTTGCCGATTCAATGGGTGAGCGCGAAGTGTTCCAGGACAACGGCGAGAAGCTGCGCGCTAAATCGTTCGATGTTCAGGGTGTTCGCTTGATGGTCGAAACAGCAGCGCATCGCGGCTGGACGAGCATCGAGATAACGGGGAGCAAGGCGTTCCGCCGTGAAACGTGGCTGGAGGGCCAGGCGCACGGCATCTCGGTCAAGGGCTATCAGCCGACCGAACTGGATTGGCAAGATCTGGCGCGTCGCGAGCAGTCCTATTTGCGTAATGAAATTGCTCCAATCGAGGGCAGGGCGCTGGATGCGGCTCATCGGGATCAGGAGCAATCTGCAGGTTCAGATCAGTCGAACAAGATCGATAGAGAGCCACAGAGTGCAGATAATTCCGGAACGCCGCAGTCCAAGACCGTCGACTATAAGGAGGGCGTTCAGGGTATCCTCGTCGAAACAGGCGAAAAGCCCTATCAAGATAATGAAAAAAATGAGCCTTCGCCATTTGTGGTTATTGAAACCGCCAGTGGCAATCGCACGGTCTGGGGTGTCGGACTGCCGGATTCGTTGCATCGTGCTGGCGCTGAAATCGGCGATGAAATTCATTTGCGATCCACTGGTACGGAACGCGTCCTAAAAACCGTCATACAGGAGATTGACGGGCAGAAGCAGCGTGTCGAACAAATGGTCGATCGCCGGGCATGGGAAGCGAACTTGCTTGAAGAACGGGATCGGGCAGACGAGAAAGTTGAAGGTTCCAAACAACTCGATAATCGCGCGAATATGGAAACAAAGGCCGTCGTTCGGGACGGAGAGACAACCCGTGCAGATCCGCCGCAACAGCAGGTTGCGCGATTGCAGGAACTAAAGCAAGAGCAGCAGCAAAAGAAGGAACGCGACGAACACGAGCGTTAATCGACCATGCGACACGATTACATCTATAACTCACCTCCCGATCCGAAGGCCGACCATGCCCTTGCAAAGTTCTTTGCGGTTCTGTTCTGGCTTGTCCTGGGGCTGGTAGCGATCGTGTACGTAGCTACTGTCGTGAGAAGCTGGTTCAATGCAGTCATCGCGTGGTTAACCGATATGATCAGTTTCCTTGGAGGATTTTTGCCGTTTTGACGGCAAAGAATATTTAATCAGACGGGCACTTTTGCTGCCCGGAATGTTTGAAGTGGGATTGAGATTTAAGCGGGTCTGGGGTCAGTTACAGGAGCAAACTACATTATGGGGCGGGAATAAACGTGCTAAGTCGAATCCGATGCCCGAGTGTAAAACTCAATGTCTTTAATATATCTAATGCATAAATGCCGACCCTATAGCCGGCCGTTGTAGGCGGTGGACTGTGGAGCTCCCCTAGCGTTCCTGACGTGGCCTCAACTCGATCGTTAAAGGGTCGATCTCTTTCATAGTCAGGAGGGCATTCACCCGCCGCGCCGCGTCGCCAGCGCGAAACCACTTGGATGCTGCGTCAATATTGAAGCGTGGGCGCCGACGGCCCTCCTGGGGCTTAGATGCTTCTGTCACAACCTTAACGATCTCATCGATCCGGTAGAGTCCGCCTGCGACAGGAAGAGGCATTTTTCGTTGCTGGAGCGCCTGCCGCTGCACTTCAAGCTTCTCAGCGACGTCAGCCAGGCTTACCAGGTCAGGTCGAACCTCGTGAAGGGTCGTGCCTTCGGGAAGCGCTTTGATCAGCGCCCGTGCTGCATTAAGAATTACGTTCTCAGCGTCATCGCCTTCCGCTTCTAACTCGACACCGAGCAAGCCGGGCGTACCAGTGCCCACCAGGGCGTCCTCGAAGCCAGCTTCGAAGATGGCGTCGGACAACACAAATGGATCGTGTCCCCCGTCAGGGAGCGCGAAAACTAACTCGAATTCGAATTCCTCAGCCATCGACATTTCCTTCGTCATTTTTCTTTAGTTGCACGCAAGCAAGGGCTTTCTGGCGGAGCTTCTTAGCGTGTTGCTGAGGGTTTTTGGGTGTCGACCAGACCGACATCTGGCAAAACTCGCCACAGCGACAATCCTGATCATTGGCAGGGCAACGCAGGATACCCCAAACAATGCCCTTTTCCCTCGATCAGCTTCCACCCGAGCTTTTCGAGCTCCTGGAGGACGCCTTCTATTTCCTTAGACGTGTGCCTCTTTCTAGGCAAAATATATACTCCGCCATATTAAATTGTCAATTGACAAGTTAGAATGCCGCATACTCTTAACCTTAAGAATGAGTATGATGCCATGTCATCCTTCCTCGCGTGTGACTTGGTAAGTTATAGTGGTACACAATTACAAGCGAGAAGTTCAAAGGTCAGATCGCTGTCGCATATCGACGTAGGTTCTAGACGGTCACGGAAAACGCATGGACCGGCCAAAGTCGAGCGACATTCTCTAATTCTGCAATTTCACCACGTTTCGAATGAGTGCTTTCGACCCTCTAGAGGTCGTTTCGAAGGGCTCCGTTCCCACCCGCAACCTGCCGTTCATTCTGGATGAGATGCACGACGGAGTCTGGGCCGCAAGCGGACTGTCGGGTTTAAATGGTAATTTTGGGAGAACTGACGTTCGCTTTACCTGAAACGAAGTGGACGGTTCACGATGACTGCCGCAGAAATGCTGATTGAGGGCCTATTCTTGCCGATAATTCTAAGAACAGCACGGTCATGATGAAAGTTCAGAAACTCTTGCGCTACCGCATCGTCTGCAAAGTGCGTTGATATCTGGGCATCCGCCGAAGCTGTCAACGTACCGGCTGGAATACTGTCTTGCCAACCTTTTAACTCACGAAACTCCTTCACGATGATCCCGAAAGGCGGGTGAGCATGACTGAGCTGTGCTTCGGAATAAGCGACGAGTTTTCCAGTAATGTCGCACGCGATCAAACCGTCAGGGCCAGCGAAGCGGTCAAACTGCCTCTGCTTCATACCAAGCAAGTCGCGTGACACTGCGTTATGGCAAGCCACCGAGAACTCCTCCGCGTCACTCTTGGGACGACCTGCAACCGCTTGAACGTAACTAAAGTCCGTCGGTGTATTATCTACGCGAATAACCCAAAATCCTGGGCTGGACCATCCGTCGCCCTTATTCAACCGCCTCTCGAACTGCTTTATTCCCGCGCCGATTTTTGAAGGGCCGTCGGAAACAAGTAAATCGAAGCGCTCTAGGAGCGACGACAGATCACTGTGGTCCTGATAATCCGATATGTGTTCTCCGTCGCGATAGCGAGCCAACATGTCTCTAAAATGCTGTTCAGCAGCCTTCTTAGTCTTGAAAATCTGGCCATTCGCCAATTCAACTGGTTTTGCCATCTATTCCTCCTCCAATATTGCCTTTATCAGCACTTTTTCGCGAACCTCCCGAACCACGATTAATGGCAAACCGAGAGCGTCCAGCCGGTCGCGCCGCTCAATGACCCATTCAATACACGCTGCTTCATCGAGGTCATCCAGTGCAATAATCTCATATAGTGCAACAGCCCCTATGCGTGACATCCCAAGCTCCATCAAGGAGCGTAGGGTAACGGTGCTCACCCCAAATTCCAGGGCAATACCGATGTCGAGGTCGATATCGATGAGGTCTTCTCGCCCAATGGCCTTCAGATGGTGGTTCAGCACGTCGACATATGCTGAGAAATACCGAGGCGCCAGAAAGCGAGCCGTACTCTCGATCATCTCGAGTGTGCTTCTGATGACACCAGCCGTATCAATCTCCCGATCGCGCTGTTGAAGATACTCGATCCGCTTGCGTATGATAGTTGGCAACGAATAGCCTTTCAGCCACTCCAATACCGTCCGGGCGTGAAGCGGGATCAGTGTTTTCGGTACGAAGACGCTTAACACGTAGTCATTGATCCTCTCCATCATCCTCGAAAAGCGATCATAGGCGTCAACGCTTTCCGATGGGGCGGGAAGCAAGTCCTCAAGCGGACCACCATAAGCCTGAAAGAATGCCAACAGATTCTGCAATCCAATGAGGCTTACACCTGGGTTTCGTGCGCCAATTTCCGCTGCAAGGTCGAGCCCATCTGTAGCTTTCGCAAGCGCTTGCTCGAGGCGTAGCAAATTCGCAGAGGATTGGCGTTTGGCCCACGGTGCTGCGGTAAGAGACCGGTCGCGGACATATGCTGTCGTGAGATAAGCGCTCACCTGCTCGAAGGCACGGACCTGACTAGGGTTAAGGTCCATTCCTGCGACACGTTGCTCAATATAGGAAATCAGCTCATCGAGTTTCGAAAGAGCAGTATCGGTCTCACGCCGGATCGGATACCGGGTTCGCTGTGGAACGCCTGAAGGCCACACCTTCTCATCAAACGCATCGATGCAGATGATGTTGCCTTGGAATTCATCGCCCCATCTGCCAGCGCGACCGGCAAGGTTCCAGAAGTCCTGCGGCTCCATGGGCGTCTTCTTGCCCTTGCGAGGCCCCCGAATCACGATAGTCCTGCAAGACAGATTGACGCCCTCAATTAGCGTGGACGTACAGACTAGGAATTTGAGCTTACCTGTCTTGAACAGCCGCTCAACCTCCAGGCGGATTAGCGAAGGCATGTTCCCGTAGTGGAAAGCGACGCCGGCCTCAACGAGTGGTGCCAACCTGTAGCTTCTATGGACACACTTCCGCGCCAGATCAGCAAGATCAGCGAGTTCTTGGTCGATCTCCTTCGCTTTCGGTAGAAACTGACTGATGAGCTCAGCGACATCTTCGGCCTCTGCCGCTCCATTAGCGTAAACAAGGCTACCGCCCTGCTCACCTATGGCCGCTGCGATAAAGGCGAGCTTCTTCACCAGCGTACCCGGCTTGCTTGCAAGCGTCAGTGTCCCGAGGGGCAGATATTCCTTATTGTGTCGGAACTTCAGTGCCCATTTTTTCGGTTTTGCGGGAACTTGGTGGACGACAACGATGTTTTGCAAAACAGTGGCCACATCACTGTCGATCGGTATGGTCGGGGTGGTGTCCGGCGCGTCGTCGAGCAGTACCTCGGGGTTCTGTGTTGCCGGGCTTACAAAGATCACACGCATGTTCGGACTAGATCGAAGAAGCCGCTCAATCGCGTCTTGCAAGATAACACCGCGCTGCGGGTCCCCGATCTTGTGCGCCTCGTCGACGACAACTAGATCGATTTCGACACGCTCGTGCAAGAGGTTGGCCAGAAGATGCAATCGTTCTTGAGTGAAGACGAAGACGCATCGCTTGCCGGATTTCTCCGCGGCTGCATATTTCTGCGCCGAGGGCAATGAGGAGATTTCGATATCGAGCCCAGATTGAGCCGCAACTTCTGTGAGCGACGACTCGATTTCCGAAACAAGGGCGCGTGTTGGCGCAAGGTAGACCGCCCGCTGCACCTTCTCGGTAGCGATGCAATCGACGAGCCATTTCAAGACGAGGAAGGTCTTGCCGGATGCGGTGGGTGCGGACGCGGACAGCCAAGCCCTCTCCTGGCCAGCGGCTTGCCAGAACTCAAGCTGGAACTCATTGACCGGCAAGCGCTCCCCTGTCGCCTCCAACAAGATGGAGCTTTCGATCTGCTTACGTTGGTCTTCGATTCTAAGCGCGACACCTAACCTTGATTCCAAATCTGGTTTAAGCCGTCCTCGCTGCTCGGCCAAAGCTACCGATCGGCGGTTCGACAGCTTATCAAACAACACTGCGGCCGCGTCGCGAACTGGGTCTGACGTCGGTAGCAACATCGCGCCGGTCGCGATCCGCAGACTTGCCTCGCGGTGCAAGCGCTTTTTCGAACGTGCAAGGATGCTCGCAGCCAACAGCAGACGCGGCCAATCAAACGTAATGTCCGCCAACTCAGGCTCCGGGGCCACATTATCTAGTTCCAGAAGAGTGGTGACCCGACCAAGCTGCTGCAGCTCTTCGCGCATTGATGTCTCATAGAGCCAATCTTGAAGTTCCGTTTCCGACATCAGCGCCCCATAGCGTCGAGGAATGCCTCTCGAAACTTGTCGACGGAAGGAACTGGCAGGCAGAGGAAATGAATATCGAAATGCTGGAGCTTCTCTTCAGTCAGCCTTCTTCCAACCGATTTCGACCAGCCAACAAAGCGTTCTTTCGCGGCCTTCACCATGTCCTCAAGCACACCCAGTCCATCGTCGTCAGGATAGAAATCCGCTTCGAAGCCGACAAGCGCTACCCCGCAATACTCGACCCTGTTCGACAGGGGTGAACTAGTGTCGAAGAAGCGGCGAAAGGCGGCCGACAGTTCCGGATCGCCAAGGTCTGCTTTATCGCTCAAAAGCACGAGGTCGCGCTCTCGGGATGACTCGAGGTGATCTTCTTCGATCAAGAACGGTGCCAGCGAATTGAGACAGTCGCGGATAGCATCAGTTGGATCCTTGTAGACTTTTGATTCGCCCCAAAATAGCTTCAGCTTTCCGTCGTCGGCGACCGACGCATAGACGCCGTCAGCGCCATGGTAGTGCATCCGGCTGTCGGTCTTGAGATCCATCTTGCACAGGACATGGGGGAAACCCAAAAAACGTTCCGCAAGGAGGAACAGAAGCATTTCGCCGCCCTCGCCAGTCTTGGCCAGATCGGTGAACACAGCTCTTGCTTTTTCATGTAGCGCGGCAACGGCAGACGTGGATCGGAACTTCGCGTCCCTCTGCCTTGCCTCTTCAATTCGCATCCGTGGGATAGCGTAATCAGCCGCTGCGTGGCGCATGAATTCCGCCAGCCGCTTTACCTTGATCCTGCCATTTCCATCGGTCGTCAAACAATGACAATACATCGTAACCTTGTGACCATCGATCATGATGTCACGCTCGACGAGATGTAGATGCACGCCCAACTCGTCCGGATCGCCCGATAAAATCGCGTCGAGCTCTGCACCGGTTATTTCTGCCATGTCCCCGCATCCTACAGAATCAATTGAAGTACAATGCAAATTAAATCTTAGAGTTGCAAGTGAAGCCCCTATTAGATCACGTTGTTCTTGGGCTCACCCGGTTTGAAAATTGTCACATCGATCACATCGAAGCCTGGCCGATAAACGTCTGCTCGGAAATTCTTCACCTCGGGCATTATCACCAACCTGGTGATGCTTTCCTGACGTTTAAGCTGATCTCGTTCTATCTCCAACGTAAAACGATCGTCTTGTGTTCGGCGTACAGTAGACAAGCAGCTGTGGAGACACACATATCCAGAATTGCGTAGTGTGGCGCACCGATCCAATATCACTGAAGCGAGGACAGACAGGGCAAATCGGTGACAGAAGACATCAAAGCGGTAGATTTAAAGCTGGTCGGCGATCTATTCGGTGAAGGCTACGTGATGGACTTCACTAATAGAACCTACCAAGAATTCTTCCGTGATGAAGTTGGTGTAGACATTTACAACGACGCCTACTTGATCAACGAAGGCAACTCGAAGGGAAAACGCCTGCGTGCATTTATGCAGAAGGCGCAGAAAGTTGCCATCGTCAAAGCGCTCCATGGCCTCTGGGAATATCGGGTAGCCTATATGGCCGGGCGTGAGGATCCAGTGTCGCAAGGCCGCGAGCGGCTGAGCGCCTTGATCGTCAAGCTAGGTGGCAAGCCTCTCTCGGGAGCTGTTGATACCACATTAACCCATGCACCGTCGCCCAAGTCGAATGCTCCAAGCGAGAATGTTCAAGCTGCGCTGGAAGCAGGATTCAACATGCTACATTCAATGGACGATGTGCCACATGCTAGAGGATACGCCTTCGAAAGCTTCCTCAGATGCTGGTTCGATGTTTGGGGCTTAGAGGCTCGCAAGTCTTTTAGGATCGGCAATGGCGAGCAGATCGATGGATCTTTCGTCCACCGACATTCGGTCTTTCTCTTAGAGGCGAAATGGAAGAACGCCGAGACAAACGCCGGCGAATTGCATTCATTTCAAGGCAAGGTCGGAGAGCGCTTGGAGGGCGCACGCGGACTCTATGTGTCCTATGCAGGGTTCACTTCGCCGAGCCTTCGAGACTTCACCGCGAAGCGGATACTTTTGATGGACGGTATGGACATTGTAGATGCGTTAACTCGTCAATTATCCTTGGACGAGATAATTGCCGCTAAGCTACGTATTGCGATAGAAGAGCGTAGACCATTCGTCCGAGTGCGCGAATTGTTTCCTTAGTCGAAACCTTCAGCCTGTATGCAGCAAGGTTCAAGAACGTGCCCAAGGCAATCGCCAAGCTACGCCACGCTTTGCTGCGCCCCCATACAACCGAGGCAGCTTTACTCTTACGCACTCAATAGAAATTTTCCCGGCGAGCGATGGTTATCCAGCGACGTGTGGTTTTGCCGGTCAATCAAATGTCGGCCAAGATAGACCTTCTTTCAGTTGACCACTCCGACGTCGGCGATGAATAGGGGTCTTTAAACCCATGGGATTGACTTCCCCCAGCGGCGTTGGTTCAATGCTCCCGAGGGGACGCAGCCATGGAAATGACGGTCGAAGAGGCTTTGGCGATTTTCGTCGAGGCCGTGAAGCGATTCCTGCAACAGGAAGAACTTGCCTATGCGGACAACGACGAGACGGCGCTATCCAGCGTGCTGTTCGCCCAGATGTTCGGCCAGTATCCTGGATGGCAGGTGAACGCTGAATGGAACAAGCACAAGCAAGACAGTAAGTGGATGGATGCCGCTGGCAGGGCAGATGGCGAGCTAGCAACTAAGATTCGACCGGATATAGTGGTACATATCGTCGGGCAGCGCAAAAACCTCTTGGTCGTGGAAATGAAGCGCGAAGTGAACAAGAACCGCGCTAGAGACATTGAGAAGCTCATCGGACTCACCCTGCTGGGCGGTGACTACGGATATGCTGTTGGCGTACATCTTATCGTAGACATTGCCGAGAGCGTGGCCACGGGCTGCAACGTGTACATCAACGGGGCGATAGACGACCGCTGGACGACATGGCTAAGGGAGAGACTTCCCTAGCAACCCGTGCCTGCGGCACTCTTTCATCTGTTAGCCACCGTGGGCGTCAGTTGGTCGCCACAATTCAATGACGCCGTCTGGCCGCTCTACTCCTGATCAGCCCAATTTGATCGACCAACGGGTGGCATCTTAACAGTAATTCCAAAAAAGCGCGTTCGCTCATAAATAAACGCTTCAGGCCTATACGCGAAATTTTACCTCTGACAACGGGATGGCTGCTTTTCGGCCAACGTCGCGGGTGCCCATATGTCCAATTTGAGGGCACAAAGCTGCCGGAATTCGGCGACCAATTGAGTGGCAGCTTTTTCAATTTGGCCGGTCAGAAGCGTCGAGGCAAGTTATACCCAATTGTGCTGCTGAGCTCGGCGCGATTGCTGAGTCTCACTCAACACCTCTTTCGAGTGCCGCAGTTATTTTCACAATGTGACATTGGTCATCAGCCCAATATCTTCCGGGTCTGGCACAGTAGCATTGAATATGTCTAGATAACTTTTCCGCTTTCGAGGCGATGCGCCCGAGGCTTCGACTTTTTCGTTCACAGCCTTCAATAATCGCTCTGCGCTCGGTTTAAGCTGCGCTTCGACTTCTTCAATCCGATCATGGATGTCAGCGGGAGGAGCTGCCGACTTCGTGTCACTCCCTGTTGAAGCTAATTTGACGTTCAGATTGACCGTCCTGCTATTTGTTTTTTTCCTGTCATCAGCGTTAGGAATTGACGGAGAATTGTTTGGGCCCGATTTATGCAGAGGTTCCTCATGCTTTTCAGGACGGGCGGGCAGGGGGCTAATTGTCTGCTCAACGGCCTGTTGCCCATTACTCGCGTATTCGCTCGTCAGTGCTGGAACTGCCCTATGAGGTAGATATTCAATCGTCGGCACATCAGGAACATGCGATTGCGAATAAGCTTCAGCGGCCTTGAAGGGCATGGTGTTGAAAAACCGCAACTTATCGCCGTAGATGGGCCGTTGTCCTTCAACAAGCAAAATCATCTTGCTTTCTGGCATTTGCCGCACTTCTTGCGGCATCATCAAATCGCGTTCGCGGATTTGCTCAACCTTTGTGCGTCGAGGTAGTCCAAGAATCTCGATCGTGCGGGATTCCGACTTGTAGCGGATGGTTCTTTTTCCAAGTGCACGCGATGCATATTCCGCTGTGGCCTGATCGTTGGCACCTAGCACCAGTTGATAACCACAGTTGCCAAGAAGGGAATGACGCGAAGTCTCACCGTAAATCTCGTCGAGATTCTTGAGGTCCTGAATAATGATTGCGAGCTTGATATTATAACCAGCCACATAGGGCAGCTTTGTCATAATCTCGTCCATCTTTTTAAGCTGTCGAAATTCATCCAGCAAAAAATAGACGGGTAACGAGTTCGGATCGTGTTCCAGCGTCAGAATGTTCATGACTTGCTGTACGAACAATGTGAGAAGTGGTCGCAGGATCGTAATATCAGTAATATTCGGTGCAAGATAAATTGAGATTGGCCGCCGTTTCATGGCGGCGATATCCATGTCAGTTACCTCCGTTGCGGCAACAATGCGTTCATTTCTAAAGGGTCTGAGTGCGTTCTGAATATCGAGCAGTGCCGATGCTGCTGCACGCTCTGACAAGGCTAGAAATGCGTTGAAGCTTTCGACGGTATATTTTGAAAGGTTCGTCTCTTTTTCCTTGATGAACTTAATTTGTGCCTGCAGATCGACCCCGCTGTTTACAAAAGAAATGACTTCACCAAGGTTGCGCCGACCATGGTAATAGGGGCTCTCAAGAACGTAGCTGATAATTCCCGCAACGACCTGTTGAGCTAAGCCCTGCCAAACTGAATTTTCGGAACCGACGTTCTCAGGAACGAGGATGCTTGCAATATTTTGTATATCGGTTGTGCGATTACCACGCTCTGGGCGAACAAAATCTAGCGGATTATAGCGATGTGTCGTCTCGGAGCCGGGTGCGAAAAGGAATAACTGGCTTCCGTTCTTCTTTCGGTATCCGGCCGTAGCCCTAAATATTTCGCCCTTCAAGTCTGATACGATCATGGACCCTTCGTGCATCAGAGCATTGGGGATGACGTAACCAGCTCCTTTTCCGGATCGGGTGGGGCCAATTATTAGATGATGTCGACTGTCGGCCGCACGCAGTACATTTCGGCCGAACCGTCCAAATATGTGCCCCTTACTTCGAAACCATTTGCCACGCCGTAGGCCCATAACGTCCTGAAATGCCGCATCTCCCAACGGATTTTCGTGAGTCCGAAGACCAAGATAGGCAGCAAAAACCGCAGCCGCTATCGCGGGTAATAAAGCGCCGATTGCGACCCGCTGAAGGGTTGAGTTAGACGCATAGACCCAAATTTGTTGTATCGGCGCAAAAGGGTTTTCTGTGATGGTGACATTAAGAATGCGAGTATCTTTATAAATGACACCGAGCGCTACCCCATATGCCAGGGTCCAGACGAGAAAGGCTGTTCCGGCGCAAAATATGAGATAGATCGCTTTGTAACCTTTACTCATAGCTCCTCATTTCGCGCGAAAAAAATCTCCGATACACCGCGTTTTCCGCCGTCCCGGCGCAGCTGAATGACTATGGGGATTACCATGCGAATGTACGACATAAGGTCATGCTTGGAGTATCCCCCCGACAGCCCCGCCTGCTGCATCATCATGGCGAGCTGTTCATATGCGCCTTGTGGGGTATCGGCATGAATTGTGGACATAGAGCCAGGATGGCCAGTGTTAATTGCGCGTAGAAATGAAAACGCTTCGGCACCACGGATCTCACCAACAAATAGTCGGTCTGGTCGCAGTCGGAGCGATGCTTCGAGCAGATGTTGGATCGTGACGTTAGCGGTGCCTTGACTACCTTTGGAAGCCACAAGGTGAACGCGGTTTTCCTGTGGTGGTAACAGCTCCCGGGTGTCTTCCAATGTAATGATCCGTTCCATAGGGTGAACGGACTGCAGACAAGCGTTTAGAAAAGTTGTTTTCCCCGAGGTAGTGCCGCCGCTGATCAGGATTGACACGCGTTGCTTTATCGCAGTGTTGATGAAATCAAAAACCCTGTTTTTCTTGAGATGATCGATAAGTTGGCGATCGATATCACTCAGGCCACCAACTGCGACAGATACCTTGTCCAGCGAACCGCTATCCCTGTATTCTTCCAAGCTGAAATTGCTAACCACCTGCTTGCGGATCGATATCGATCCACCTTCAGGAGCGGCAGGAGGTAGTACGACCTGGATGCGTTCGCCAGTCGGAAGCGAAGCACTTAATATTGGTTCGGATTTACTGACATACTGATCAGTCGATCCGGCGACACGTTCACCGATATTCTGAATCTCTGTCGCTGTAAGTGCGTCAATCGCATGGAACTCCATGTGATCCGCACCAAGACGCTCTACATAAACGTGACCGGGCTTGTTGACTGCAATTTCTACAACCTTCGGATCGTTGAGAAGTGGTCGCAACGGCTCCAAAGCCCGCTCAAGGAAGTAATATCTGCTTTGTGTGGCTGACACCGCACTATTTGCCCCGGCGTTCACGTTGGATTTCCTTCATTGCCTCTGTGACGGGATCGTCATACATCGCGGAAAAATCGAGGTCTTGGCGCACAAAGATAAAGATGCGCTCTCCTTGATGGACGCTAATCGTTGGCTTGATACGCAAATTCTCGCTCAACGCGGTATTCGCCATCTGCGAGAATGTGTCTGCGATAGTTTCGCGTGCGAGTTCTTGGCCCCGTTTCGCATCATCATTATTGCGCCCGAAAGCTTCTCCGCTTCCAAAACCCGTCAGATAGCTGGCGCCAGCACCGACCACAGACAGCATGATGGACGCTCCGAACCGCTCGCGCCATTTTTTGTCAACGATGCCAGTGAGACCCGAACGCCCTAGACTATCTGTCCCCATGGAGTTCAGACGGACACTAACTCCATCATCGCGGAGCAAACGCGTCCAAACCACGAAGACGCGGGTTTGGCCGGTCATTACGTCACTTTGATATTCACCTACGAGGCGTGTGCCGGTAGGTATAAGAATGCGACGACCATCAAAACTGTAGACGTCTTCTGAGGTGATTGCGCGAACTTGGCCTGGCAGATCGCTTACGATCGAAGTTTCGAGGATACCGGGTATCATCGTTCCTTCCGGCACAACCGCATCGATGCGCTTGATTTTCGTAGCTTTGGCATTCCTGTCAGCCATTGCCGAGGCCGTCGCCAGAAACTTGCTGTTTCTGTCTTCGCCAGCAACAGTCGGTGTTCCTTCGCCACTATCGCCACCAAGTCCCCCATTTGCTCCGCCTGATCGCGCTTGATCCATCTGAATAAGTTTGGATTTGAACCGGTCTGGAAATTCTTCAACGATCTCCGGCGTGGGTGCCTGATCGGGTTCCTTCACCGCGACTGTCGGCGGAGGCGGGGGAGGGACATTAAATGTCGTGGTGTCGACTTTCTCCGGCTCCGGTGGCGGTGGAGGCGGCGGGATATTGATGATGTTGGGCTCGGGCGCAGCAGGAGGCTGATCCTGGTCGCGCACGAAAGACGGCGGTCTGAACGACGTGGTGCTGAACTCCTCGTCACCGCGCACGAGATCGCGCGGCTTCTCCGAAGGTTGTTTGAGAACAAAATAAGCCATAGCTACACCTGCAAGCAGAAATACCGCCATCGCAGCCGTCTGATTCCGCTTTGCATTCTTGTTGCTGACTCCGGCGTCATCGGCAGACGCCAGTGCTTCCAGTTCGGGAGACTGTTTCATCAGTTGCCGCTCCTTCTCCGCTTGGTTGCCACTTGATCAGGCGCAGGACCCATGATGTCGGGATCGGGTGCGCCAAAATCCGGCTTTCTAAGGTTGAAGATGCAGATCCACTGATCACCGTCGCGGAGAGTGTATTGAGTTGCCGTGCCATCCACGACGAGATATTCGCCTTCCTTGCGGAAGTTACGCAATGTTTCGGAAAAATCGCTGTTTACTGCAAAGATTGCTGGCGTCCGACCAGTGAATTTGAAGAAGGTTTTCTTGCCGTCATCGAAAACCATTGACGGTTTCAGTTTCGTATCTCCCGTAAAGGAATAGTCGATATTGACGTTTGCCTTGTCGATTTTAGAGATATTCGGGTTGGCAGCGCGATATTCAGCCTCTTTGCGCATCGCTGCATTCAAATCCTTCTCGGGGTAAATGAAACGGACGCCAAAGACTTGTCTGCCAGCTTCGGGCGCATAATCGTGCAGTTCCAAAAAATAGATGCGCTTGGTCGTGACTACGTTCATGTTTGTAACGACGTTCTTAGCCGTCGGCTTCACAAACAGAATGTTGCCTTTTTCGGTTGGAGCAACCTGCCAGCTCTCTGTATCGCCGAGTGAAATGGTCTCAAATTTTTCATCTTCATCGAAGACGATCATTGTCGATATGCCATACGTCGCGGAGATTTTGACGACATTGTTAGGCTGGTAGACGACACTGGTCACACGTGAATCGAGTGATCCAGCCCTTGGCGTCTGTGCTGCGTGGGCGTGCGAAAGGATGGCGGCGGAGAACGCCGCCGCAAGTAGGAAGCGGTTTTTCATCCCTTGCTCCCTTCCGTGACGGTTTCCTGATCACGCCGGTAATTGTAAACTTGGAAGCCGAGGGGATTTTCAAACCGCCATTCGTTTGTGGCGGGTTCGTCCGTGTAGCGATAGCGCACAACAGCGATGTAGTGTCTGGTGATGGCATCGGTATCGGACTTTTCAGTGGTTGAGAAACGAACTAGAGCGGTTGAATCGTTGGGGAAGGTGACAGACTTCACATCGACAAGCACACGCTTGTTTTTACCAAAGACCTTCGCCGGATTGTTCGGGTTGGCGACGCTGTATTGCTCTTGCAATTCGCGAGCGGCATCGCCTGTCGACAACAGTGCCGCCGTGCCAAAGTTTGTATCGATCGCGTAAGGATCATAGCCTTCACGTGTCCTGATATACCGAACGACGTTGGCTTGTGTAATTGCGCGTGAATCCGTCAGATTTTGCGCTTTTGTCAGTCCGCTTTTGGTTTCGATGTAGCCGGTAGCCTTGTCTACGACGACAATCACAGGCTCGAAAGATTTTAGCGGAACCAGCATAACGAGTGCGAGCAATGCGAAAAGCGCGACGAGCCCGAATATGATGGTTACGAACCATGCCACGGCCTTTGAACGTTTTGCTTTCCGGACGATCTCGTTCTCCCAACGATCACCGTCCTGAAAATAACTTCTCAATGCAGCTTCTCTGGAATCCGTCATGATCTGGCCTTTGACCTCTTATGAACCTGCAGCATCAGCGAGGCAGGCTGTTGCTGCTTATTCGGTTTTGCATTGCTTCTTTTGCGCCCTGGCTTGTCGGGGAAATCGAGCCCCCGCCGCCGCCAAAACGATTGTAAAGTGAACGTCCGCCTCGGTAGCTCGCACGGATCCCCTTGAAGCCAACTCGCGCAATCTGCATTGGGGCGGTGACACCGGTCATGCGAGCAATCCGTGTCGCGGCAACGCCAATTCCAACGGCCAACCCTCCTGCAATGCCCTGAGCAAGGACCTGGATGTTCAACAGGACGAAAGCGCCTGCGAAACAAAGCAGGAGGAACGCTGAAATATCACTCAGCGTAAGGCGTCGCTCCGCGGCGGCAGCGGATACCTTCGTCAGTTCGGGGTCCATTGCGGCGATAAGGAAGGCGGCGACGACAAACACGAATAGCGGGATCAGTGCATATAGAAGAACTTGTTGGAGCCATGCCTGCCCAAGACTGCGCGATTGTTCAAACAACATGCAGGCGATGAAGATAGGTGCGGTTCCGATCAGCACCCACAACATCACCTTGGCAAGCACAAGAATTGCGAGAGCAACGGCGATGAAGATTGCCACACAGGCCATAATGAGAAAGCCGACCATAGAAGGCAAAACGGAAAAATAGCCCGATTGCTCGGCAAACGCGGAAGCCGCCTCATTCGCGGTTTTCCAGATCATGGAAAGACCATTTGTCGGTTCGGTAATTCCCGTCCCGGTGGCGGTCAGGATGGCGCGACCTACATCTTCAGGGGTATTGTTCAGCCACTTATAGAAAAAATCGTTGAAGTATCCCCAATTGCTGATCAATGCCAGAATGAAGACCATGCGGAATACGCGTGTAACAATTTCAGCCACGCTAATCCGCGAAGTCCCCATTATTACTTGGAGACCGTAATATCCAACATAGGCGATGAACATCACCTTGAGCAGCGGCGTGATTTCAGAGCCGATAATATTGTAAGCCTGCGATGAAAAATTCTCGCCGGAATTATCAATTCTCTCCAAAAGATCGCTCAAGAAATCATGCATAGCGGCCCCCGATTATTCCGTCGCTATCGAATTGATCGCAGCAATGGCGGTCGCTGGATCGCCATTAACAAAGGCCATAGGTCCACAGTCTTGCCGAATGTCTTCGGCAAATGACGTGAGATTTGCGGGACGTTTGCAAGGAGCAGTCTTTTCCTTGACCGTTCCGCAGCCGGCAACGCCGGCTGCAATGGCGGCAAAGATAAAACACTTCAGGAAGTTGTTAGCGATGTTAGTTTGCACTGTACGTCAACACCTTCTTGGAATTGGAAATGTCAGTGAGGCGGCGCTGATTGTCGGCCTGCAATGACGACACGGCACCGTTCATCACGCCGATCAGTTCGTTGATGGTCAGCCCTGCTTGGACTTGCAGCTGCGTGTTTTGGTCGATGGAACCTTTAATGTCCTTTGCCTGACCGATACTCTGCCCGGCCTGTTCAAAAGCGCTTCGGCGCGTCGTTACTGCCTGTTGCGAACCATTTACGAGTGCGGCGACACCAAGCACTGTATTGACCATCTGCTCATAAGACTTGTCGCCGCTGAAGCTGCTATTTGCCTGCCCGGAAAGGTTTTTCACGAGCTGAAGCCCGTTAATGAAAGTCGAGGCTAGTTTCGCAACATCGCCGCCCATGCTGCCGAAGTTTGGTACGCCGCCGGACATAAGGTTGTCGAATGAAGGCATGGAAGACACGCTAAAACCGTTACCGACCGCAAGGTTTTGCATCTGGTTTGCATCGCCTCCACGATCACCAGTTACTGCCTTCAATGTCTCTTCAACAGTTGTGAGGATTTCCTTATTCGTTCCGAGGATCTTATCCGTCGTTGCGGATGTTTGTTTGGCTACTTCATAATTGGCTGCATCGATTACCGGCACGCCTCCCGCCGCATAAGCCGCAATGGGAGCGAACGATGCTGAAGCAACGGTAATCGCTGACGCAGAAATAAGTCGTTTCATGTCTTTTCTCCCTTATTGAGGATCAAGGTTCAGTTTGATGTTGGTTTCACGCTCACGTCTTTGAACGCAGGCTTTTTCGTCTGGATTCCATTCCAAGCCGGTACGGGGATCACAAACTCCGGTAGTTTCCCGTGGTTTATCGTTTTTCTTTTTGTAGGAACCCGATTGGGAAGCTCCGGAAATCCCGCTTGTGGACACTGCATTGCGGCTGTTGATCAAGTCGGCCATCGAGTTGCCGAGGACAATCACCTGGTTGACCATTTCGAGATTTGCGTTTCGAGCGCCGGAGTTGTGATCCCAACTGTCCTGAATAGTGCCCGATTGCATGCCGCCGAGCTGCTGAAGCCATGAGGCGACATTAGCGCCGCTTTCCTGTGTTGCCTGCGTCGTTGCCATCGAATTGATGGTCGAATCTCGCATACCGGAATAGGCGGTATCACCGCCGCCATAGTTCATGGGCAGGTCCTTCGAACCGCCGAATGCCGGTGTCCATTTTTGCGTGATGTTCCGGACGTAACCCTGTGTTTCTTTGAAGGGTGGAATGCCGCCGTATTTGTTAACGTTGCCAGCGCCTGCATTGTAGGCTGCAAGGGCTAGGTTCGCGTTACCGTTGAAACGCTTGAGTTGCTGTTTTAGATAGCGAGCGCCGCCACGTAGGTTCTGTTCAATGTTATGCGGATTTACACCCAACTCTTTGGCGGTATCAGGCATCAACTGTGCCAAACCGATAGCGCCCACGCCGGATTTCGCGCATGGACTAAAGCGGCTTTCCTGATAAACGAGACCAAGAAAAAGATTTTCGTCCACGCCTTCTTCGAGCGCTACCCGTTTGACCAACCCGGAAATTTCAGGGTTGGCCTTGGCGGCTGCGACTGGATCATCCTTCCGCCCCGGTCGATAGACAGCACAAGTTACACTCTTATTGAGTGAAAACCTGTCCTTATCAGTTTTCTCGATTTCGGACGTTTTTTTGTCACGGACTGTTCGCTCAGACAAATTAGGATCGTCAATGACCGGAACGCCACCTGCCCACGCAGAAAGCGGCATAGCAGCTGACGCCAAAAATATGCATAAAGCGGCTTTCCTATGCATCATTCTTCTCCCATCCGCAGAATTTAGCCAACCAGTTTTCAGGCTCGTCGCCGTATCGTTCCCGCAGCGCGGCACATTCCTCGACGGTTTCTTTACGACCCGACAGCACTTGGACGAGATCGGGCATGTTGGAGAGGTCGAGACGGGCAATGACGGAGTCATTCCCATGCTTGACAAGGAAAGTTCGCTTTTCGGGCGGGGTGTTTTTGATGAAGTTGAATTCTTTAACAGTCAGGCCAAAGCGCTTGATGTAGCTCTCTTCATCCGCGCGCGGGTTAGGGAAATGGATATTCGTGGCCGACTGTTCGATAAGGGTGTGAGACGCCTTTGCCTGGGCGATATCTGCCGCGGATTGTGTTCCAAAACCAACAATACCGTTGAGCTTACGAATGGTCTTCATCTTGTCGATAATGAAATGACTGAACGTTTCGTCCATAAGCAGCTGCCAGCCTTCGTCCATAAAGAACATGACTGGATCGCCGTTCAGCAGTTCATCGAGACGATGATAGAGGTACATCAGCGCAGGCGTGCGAATGTCCTCGTTACCGAGAATATTCGTCATATCAAATCCAAATACACTGCGACCCGAAAACGACAGCACATCATGCTGCGCGTTGAACAACCACGCCTTTTCACCGTCGATCCAAGGGCGCAATCTTGATGCAAGGTCATTCGCGTCTGCACGTGATCGTCCAACTAAGAGACCCGAAAGGTTCGGCAAATTGCGCTGTGCTGCAGGCTCTTCCATGATACGAGCAATCGCCCGTTCCAGCGTATCGGCGTCCTCTTGGCTAAAGTCGCGTTGATCGCTTGATCGCAACATCGATTTCAGCAGGCGCAGCAGGAAATCACGATTTGGACCAGTGTTTTCCAATTGAAGCGGGTTAAATCCAGTCGGCGTCCCCGGCGATAGGACTTCGTAAGCTCCACCCATGGCGCGCACGAAAATCTCAGCGCCTCTATCCTTGTCAAAAAAGACAGCTTTGGGAGTAGGACTGACACGCATTGCTTGCGCCAGCAAGAATGTCAGGGCGACAGTCTTGCCGGAGCCGGTGGGTCCTGTGACCAGAAAGTGGCCGATATCACGACGATGAAAATTAAACCAGTAGGGAGTTTGCGACGTGGTTTCGAGTATCGTGATCGGCAAGCCCCAATGAAGATTATCCGATTGACCTGACGCGAAATTGTGCATTGAGGACAGGCCAGAAAAATTTCCCGACGACAACATGGCCTTGCGCGCTCGATAGCTGTGGTTTCCCGGTAGCTGCGCCCAAAATGACGCTTCAAGATTCATGTCCTCGCGAAGCCAGTTGATATTCATATCTGTCAGGCAGCTGCCGAGTTCGGAGACTGCTTTGCTCAAGCCATCCAAATCGCGGGATAGACAAAGCAACGAGAAATGATGAATGCCGAAAACAGCCTCCTGGTTCATGAGGCTGTTAAGCGCAAAATCGATGTCGCTTTCCACTGCACTGCCGGCTTCATCCGAAGCAGCAATCTGGCGCTGGAGACGAGTAATACGCTCCTGTGCGATTGGCTTGTCGGAAATGGTAAAACTTTGAGTCAGGATGAATTCATGATTCACTTGCAGTAGCCCGTCCAGCATTCCGGGACCGGTATAGGGTGGATACTCCTTTATGGAGAGGATTGCTCCGTAGCGATTATCTTCATCGACGGCGGCTTGCGTTTGCATGGCTCTCTTGCCGAAATGCAGACGTGACGTTCCGACGTAATTTCGAATTCCCATCCGCGGAAGGCGCATTTTACGTGGTACGCCGCAGGTTAGAATGGTGTTGATGAACTCGCACGGTTCAGAATATGGCTCCCCATCGCGATAGGTGATGCCAAGCTCCCGCGCGCCATATTTCTGCAGCTCGCGGGTCATATTGGAAACGAGCTCTTCGAGCTCGGTCACTGTTTCACGTGTTTGTTGTTCTCGGACTTCCGCTCCGCCGGACCGTGTCAATACCCGGCCTATAACGTCACTCAAGCCGAGAGCGCCACGCATATTGGTTCGCACGATGGAGAGATATATTTCATTGGCGAACATGCGCTTATGACGCAACTGGCTCATATAACGACTATTGAGTTGTTCGCAGAACGGATCATCGAATACGCCGCCAATTTCAGAGTCAACCTGTCGGCGAATAACAGTCGACCAGACAGAGAAGCGGCTCGAACCAAGCGCACGAATAATCGTATTCTGCACATTCGAACGCATATTGAGTTCAGCCTGATCTTCAGTTTGGAAAAAGAGGCCATCAAGCTTTATGACCGACATGATAGCGCCGTTTTCCAAGCCGATCACCGTATCTGACATATGTCTTAGATACGGGATATGCGTTGCTATAGGCCGCTCATTATGAGCGACCTTGCCAAATCCGAGTTCTTCCCTGACGACTTTCAACATTTTCTATGGTCCGTACGAATTAGTGCCCCAAAAGGACTTGTTGCGTGTGCGGGGCGTTTTGCGCGCGGTGACTTCAAGAACATCGAGGATCTTGTTGTCCCATGCGCAGAGGGAGAAGAGCACCACATAGCTGATCGGGGCCAGGAGCAGCGTCCAGAAGGATTTGCTGACTAGCCAAGCGATGATTGTGATCCCAATAACAACGACGACTGCCATGTACGGGACGCCCCACATTGTTGGGGATCGGGTAAGACCGATAACCAATGGGGTTAGCTGTGGCTTCACATCCTCGTATTCAGCCATTGTTACCTTCCAACCGTGCTAATCAGTTCGTCGACAATGGATGGCGCGCCGAAAACTAAGCCAATGCCGAGGATCACACCGCCAGCAAGAAACCACGAAAGTCGGCCCGCAAAGGCGAGGAAACCGAGTGCCATAACTGCTATGATTGCAAACAGGCGGCCAATTGGGCCGCTGATAAATTCAACGATGGCTTGAAATACTGTTTGAATGGGCGCGAAGGCACCACCAACGCCGCCTGACTGTGCCAGCGCCAAATCCGCCCCGACAATTTGCGCGGCAGCCACCAAACCAAGGCAGACTGCCAGCTTTGAAGCGCTGATATGCCAAGCCTTATTCTGTTCGCTGATCATCCTTCTCTCCTTTAAAAATGCATCACGCCACCAACGAAGGTGCCGGCTTTCTTGACTGCAATGACCCCGGATTGATTTTCGCTTGCCACGACCGGCGGGGATTTCCGACTGCCGCCAACGAGCTTCTTTTTCCGCGCTGGCATAGTTACGCCAAGCTGATAATTGACCACCTTTGCGACGTAACCGACTGTTTCCTTGAATGGTGGAACGCCGCCGTACTCATAGATGCGGCCTTCGCCTGCGTTATAAGCAGCGGCAACAAGCAGGGGGTTTTGGAACTCGTCCAAAAGCACCCGGAGATACTTAACTCCGCCTTCAATATTTGACGCCGGATCGCAGACGTCGCGGACGCCGAAGCGCTCAGCGGTTCCCGGCATGAGCTGCATTGGCCCGCGTGCGCCCTTGTCTGAATTGCGGGAACGATCGAATTGGCTTTCTGCCCAAGTTATGGCGGTAGCAAACAGAGCATCAACTTGATGACGGCGAGCAGCCTGTTCGACGAGTGATTTGACTTCCTCTGGTGTTAGCGGGGAGGGGCCGCATTCGGGAGTGGATACAGCGGCCTGTTTGGTGGGAACAAAATCACCTAAAAGGGAAGATTTATCCGGAAACGGTATAGCCGAATTGGTAATATTCGACAGCGAACCAGTAGCTGCAACGGCGCTAGATATATTGCCAATATGGTTATCGTATTTAACGCCGCCTCCACTTTTTTCACCAGCTGAAACTACGCCATCAGAGCCCACGACAAATTCTTTGCTTTTGCTTGTACCGCGGCGGTCGAATACGGTTAAATCAGACGGCGATCCGGATGCGTTGTGTGTTGCGGACTGGCCGTCGCCATCTTGAGCGAAAGGCGCAATTGCCCCTCTTTCTTCTGCGCAACTGGCGGCAATCCCGAGCGGGATGGACAATGTGGCGCTTAGTAATAGCGCTTTGATTGAAAGCCTCTCCATACTAGCCCTTTAGCTCCTGTCGCAGACCTCATATGCGCTGTTGAGGTTGCAGCGAAAACCGATTAAGTTCACAATAGCATGATACCGATTTGGCTAAGTGATACATGCTTTTTCACAAATCATAAACCCCCTATTAGCAGGGAAAACGAATAAGCAAGACGGTAAGGGCTAGAAAATGAAGAGAACCATCGCAATCGCAATGAGCAGTTGTATGTTGGCAACAGCCGCAATCGCCGCACCAGCAATCAACAAGGATTACATCAAGTCGCTGGCATCGCCGGGGAAGACCGTGCTTGTCATTGAGTATTATGACGGAGACGGAAAGGTTACGGCTCGAAAGGGGTTTGCATCTGCTTCGGGCTATAAGGCGACTTCACCGACCGAATTTCGGGTTGATGATAAGACCGTACTTAATCTGTACGGGCTAGAAGCCTGCAAAGGCGAAATGGTCAACCGCAAGGATGATTTTGCTGGTTCTTGCACTGACTACGCCAAGCAGCAGCTGCAGATCATGTTGCAGTCGCCGAAGGTTCTCTTTTGTCGAGCATTTGTAAGTGAAGAGAGCGCACCCAAACAAAATGTGACGTGCTACGGCTATTACAATTACCCCGGAAGCCTGGACACCGTTGATATGCTCGAAGAGCAACTGCTCTCTCTCGGCGCGCTCCGCATTGCGAAATCGAAAGACGGGAAGCTAGAGCGTCCCGACTTGGAGAAGGCGCAGAAGATTGGAGAAGACGGCTCCTATGGAATGTGGGCCGATCCGCGGGTGAAGGCCCAATGAAGCCAGCCCTATTATCGCTATGTATGCTCCTTTTCTCGCCAACGGCTTTTGCCGCGCCGGAGGGATATTTCGACCTCCAGCCGGGCGTTACTTTGGAATCTGGCGATACGTGGGTCTCTGAAGGTCAGCGCTATCGCCTCTATGGTGTTCAGTCATGCCTTCGAGGAACTGCTTTCACTGATACGACCGGAAACAAGAAGGACTGCGGTGAGGCGTCGCTTGCCGTATTCGCCGCTTATATCAAAGACACCAAACCGGTGTGCGCTCCCGTAGCGCAAACTGCCGATACTTCTTATGTCATTTGCTACGCCACAATCGGCGGAAATCGCCTCGATTTAGCGACGGTGTTGATTACGAGCGGCTATGCCTTTGCCGCGCTGAAGGCTGAAGGTCTTCCCTATTATCCAGCATACGCTGTGGCCGAACAGGAAGCTCGTGAGAAGCGGGCAGGCCTCTGGCAATTCGAAGACGTTCAGCATCCTGCCATCCTGTTGAGCAAATCGGCAAACGAACGGACGAGGAATGCCCAACAATGAAATATCTGATTGTAGCAATATCATTTGCCCTCGCATCGACACCAGCATTCGCAGCTGATGCTATTAAACGCGCGCCCGCTGCCAACTTACCGGTTCAACCTAGCCAGCCGGTACCGCTTCCAATCTTCAAGGGTCGTGTCGCGGTTATTGATGGTCGGACCCTCTGGTTTCCCACTTATGCCCAACGAGTTCGGTTCGCGGACATTGATGCGTGCGAATTGCCTCAATGGGCGCTTGATCCGAAATGGACGAACAGGGACGTCACGAAAGCACCGCCGCCTGTACCTTGTGGCCCCTTTGCAAAAGCATGGCTCAAAAGAGGGATCGGGGCGTCCGCCGTCTCCTGCGCTGTTGCCGGCTATGATGCTGAAGGCATGGCACGAGCGAGATGCACATCACGGGGACGCGACCTAGCTCTCGAAATGCTTCGCGTGGGTTGGGCGAGGGTGGATTCGCCCTACCTCAGCCATCCTCAATATATGGGCTATCAGCGGGCCGCTATGTCGGCGCGATATGGCATGTGGGCGACCTATGTTCTGGATATGAACGAGTGGCGACGAAAGACCGTCGATAAAACGCTGGATCGTCAGCCAATCGCAGATTTCAACCTACTCCTAGAGCGAAAAAGCGAGATATCTCCCCCGTATGCCGATGCGCACAGAAAACCAAAAAGGACAGACCGATAGTTGTCGGAGATCGCTCATATTGCGCTCAATTTCGCGCGCGATCCCATGGCCTGCTTGTTGCTGGCCATCCTGTTATCGTTTTTGCTCATTATCCCGTCGTCGAAAATCTGGTGGGTCCACGGCACAATCGCGGCCCTTTTCCTCACCGTATCGCTGTTTTTCCACGAACAACAGCAAATGTCGTTCGATGCGTTCTTGATCGGCGTCTTTGCCTATCCAGCTGTATGCCGCGATATTCCAAATCAGCTCCTGGTCTATCGCGTTGGTATTTACTGGTTTTCTGCGTTCACACTTATCGCCCTATGCAGCTACGCGGCCGGAGATCTCGTCACACGGTCCCCCTTACACGCCCAAGACATGTTGCCTACCGAGTTAGTTTCAACTGCTACAATATGAGGATGACCTGAAATGAAGCAGTTTCTGTTTGCACTCGCTGGCCTTGGCACTATCGCCGTGATGCCATCCGCTGCAATAGCGCAGGACACGGGAGGGACGCCATCTTGGGGCTGCCAGGTCCTTTTGTGCGCAGCATCATCAAACCCTTCGTGGCATGGTGTCCCTTATTGCGTCCCGCCAATGACCAACTTGATCAAGGCCATGGCAAAACCGCGTTTCTCATGGCCAATTTGCCATGAAGCTAAGTCTGGCAAACCCGGATATCAGCCATACGAGGATTGCCCATCTGGTTTCAAGGAAGCCAGCAATATGAGTGATCGCGGCGCAATGCTGTCCAACCGCTGCGAAAAGACAGTCAACACCTGCACCAACAAGATCAGGGAACAGAACAAAGAACTTCAGCAGTACAAGGATGTTCAATATCGAGACATTGGCAACTCGGATCGCGGAAATAGTTGTCGAAAGGTTGTCTCCATTGCTCGTCCAATGCGAAAAGACCCTTACTTTTTCGACATTCCCGATTATCAAGGTTTGAAGGGGCGCTATTGGTTCAACTTGAAACTTTAAGGAGCTCTAATGAATCAGAACGCACTTCTCGCACTGGCAGCAAGCGCCGGCATCGCTGTTGGCGCGGGCGGTACTTGGTTCGTAGTCTCCAACGCTTCGAGCAACGCAACAGCCATTGCAAAAGCCGATATCGTTGCAGCGATCAAGGCCGACCCTACACTTTGTCCCGTTCCCGATGAGCCAGCGGCGAGCGCCAAGCTCGATGTGCCAACTCAAGCTGAAGCATTGCTTGCCGTAAGGAAGCTGGAAGAAAAAAATCCGCTCTTATGGGACAGAAGAGAACTCGAAAACCTCTCTGTCTCGTTGGCGAATTGTTGGCCAGTCGACGGTGCGACCGGCATGGTCGAATGCGTAACCAATGTCAAAAAAACCCGTCGGCACAAACTATCGCGAGAACGGTTGGATTTGCCAAGGATCAATCATCCGGCGAATGGATTGCGACAGACCGCAAATAGAAGAAGCCCGCTAGCGGGCTTCCAAAGCAATCACAATTTCTTATCGACGCTTTTCAAAACTGATGCCATTTCGCCCCGTGCGAGCGTAATCCGCCCGGAGATAAGAGAAGCGGCGAGATAGACCAGTTTTCCGATGGCGTCATCCACATCTTGCGGCTCATAATCTACGATCCGGCGCGGATCTTCCGCTAGCGATGACATATCCAGCAGTCGTTTTGTCGGGCTATAGTCGCATAGGTCAACGACATTGGTTTCATCCCGCCAATCCAATGTATCTACAATAGCATCCATAATGGCCTCCGAAATTCATTTTCAGAAGATGGGTGATGCTCGTAAGTGCAATCCTCGAAACTGATGCCTAGTTGATAGCAGCACGATACACGATCATTAGTAGATCAATGCTTCTTACTGCCCGATGCCCAGTTTCTCGCCTCCATACACCAATTTTCTGACGAAACAGTCATCCCAAAATCCAAGTGATAAAAATGTTGATTAAGGCATCCCACACGATAGGATAAGAAACACTGCGAAACGAAACGAAATATGAGCCGCTAAGCTATTGACAAAGAACGGAAAGTTTTTTCTCCCGCCACCGAAGGATGGGAGCGACTTCAAAGAATTGTTCAAGCTCATTGTCGCCGCCGGTGCTGGTCGCCCGCTAGTATCCGACGGTCATACGGCAGGTCCATGGACGCCAGAGCTTTTGGCGGAGGCCATAACGCATGTGGATCCTAAGCGGATTGGCGTCGATCTTCGAACGGTTCAGCTCTGGTTTCAGGAGAATGAAAAAGGCATAAGCACGACCAACATCGGGTTGCTGGCAAGAGTTTTAAGTTGTGGTGATACGGTTGCTACAAGCGAATGGAGTATGGAACTCAGCGCCGCACACTCTCGGCTTGTCGCTAAAAGACGTGAGCAGAAGAAGACTGAAACAGCCGAACCGTCGGAGCCAGCCCAAGTTGAAACCCGCCTTGCAACATCGGACTCTGCAAACGATAACGATGGTAAGCGATGGAATCTGACTAGATGGTCAGAGAAGCTTTTCGGTGAGGGGTCTCCACTGAATCTGTCTGCCTCGGTTTTTGCTGGAATGTCGGCTCTCGGGTTCCTTTCGTACATCATTGGCATTCACAACGTAACATTCACCCGATCAGATGGCGTGATCAAGCAGGTCGGATTCCTTTGGGCGGCGAACTGGACCCTCGTGTTCATGGTGTTTCTTCCGGTCTTCCTGGCCTTCGTTTCCGAACTGGTGCATTCGTGGAAGCAGGAGGAACGTCGTCGGCATTTCGATGGCACACCCGAGGACAGCGACCGGGCATGGCGTGATATTATCGACGCCTCATCGGGTTCGTTTTGGGCGGTCTTCCTAATCTGTTTGCTATTTGCCGGTGTGTTCCAGTGGATCGGCGTCTGTTTGATGCCTCTCATCAAAGGGGGAGGTAATTACGCGACCGATTGGGGCACAGTCGCTATAGTCCGTCCTGAAATCGTAACGATACCTGTTGCGATCTTTTTCACGGCTCTCGCCTACCTCTATATGTGCCTATCGTTTTATCTTTTTTTCGCCGGTCTTATTCTGCTCTATTCGGTCATCAATGACTTCTGGAAAATCGGCGGCGCGGCAAAATCAAGGACACGCTTGGAGGTGGACGATCTAAGTGATACCGGGTTTTGGGTTATGCAGTGGGTATTCCGCTGCACACTGTTAGGTATGCTGATCGCTACCGTTATGAAGCTGCAAAGCTCTTATCTGGCGTCAAATGGCACGAGCATCGTTGCATGGGTGATTAGCGACCTTTCATCGATCCTATTCGAGCGTTCAGATGTGTACAGTCGCATTAGCTATCGGATGCCGACACACTACAGCAGCCTGCTCATCGCAATATCGACTTGTTTTGTTTTTCTTTATGGTGTGCTCCGCGCAGGATCTGGAAGTCAATATAGAGTGGTTTTTTGGAAAATGACCGCAGTTGTCGCGCTACTATTCGCAAGCTATTTGTCTATCGACGCGTTTTCCGGCTTTACGGTCCTGATGTTTGCCGGGCTCTTAATCGCTATTTACAGCTTATTTGATCCGGCCTTCGGGCGCGGGCGTGCGAGTGAGGTTAGCAATCAAAGTGTTTCATAGTTGGCTTGATAATTGGGATGAGAAACGGGCACGACGCGGAGAAGACGCTAAAAAGGCAACGATCGTCAGTCTAGATGCAGAACGCGCGTTTCCGGGCGCTGCGAATGTTTCCAATATCGAGGAATTCTGCAAGCTCGGGGTGCAGGCAGCTGCCACGCCATCGTACTTCAGAGTGCCACTCGGCAACGATAATGATTATGAGCGGGCAGGGGATTTCCTCAAATTTCCATCTGACATTTCGACAGACGTTGAGGAAAATAACCTGGTCTGGTCGAAGATCACCGATAGCGGGTCGCGGGACAAGGCACTGGTGATATTTCATCATTGGAACGCACGATCCCGCAACCGACAAATAGCGGGTTACTTGTCCAAAAGGGGCATCACGGTCGTTGAGATTGCTTTGCCCTATCACTTCGAACGCAGCCGTCCGGGGTCCCACTATGCTGATTATATGCTTAGCGCGAATCTCGGTCGAACGATCCAGTCTTTGCGGCAGGCCGTGTGGGATGGACAGAAGCTCATTCGTTGGCTGAAAAGCGAAGGGTATCGAGAAATTTCCGTACTCGGAATGAGCCTCGGTTCGTGGGTCGCAGGATTGGTAGCAGCCCATGACACCAACGTTAAGAAAGCCTCGCTGTTTCTCACAGCCGGTAGTCTTGCCGGTATGGTTTGGACCGGGCGCGCAACGCGGGCCATACGCGAAAGCTTTGAGCCTACAATAGACCTGTCTCATCTGCACAGGGCTTGGGCACCGCTCGATCTCGGAAATTACGCCTACAGTCTTGCCCGACCGGCATTGGATATTCAGATTGTTTTGGCCAAAAGAGACAAGGTTGTACTACCAGAATTGTCAATTGCTCTGTTGGAAAGTCTGAATAATGCTGGCGTAAATCCGAGTGTTCTGCAATTAAACTGTGGTCACTATTCACTTGCCATTCCGCCGTACATTTTAGTCGCCGGAGTAAATCTGAAACGGTTTTTGTCGCAGTCTGGCAGTCTAGATCGTCGGACGTGACCTAGACTTTGATAATATTCATCATCTAGGGGGCAGAACAAGATTAGCTCAAAATCGTACGCTTAGATCGAACGGAAGAGGAACGCCACCTCCGGCCTGGCGCAGGATGGCAAGAATTTGCGGTTCGCTGAATCTGTTCGTCTTCATCAAAATCTCCTCGATCGTATTGCCGAGAAAATTCTACTTTTAAAGCCCGTTGATTGCCGGAGGGAATACCGTAGAACGCGAGCGCCGTGCGAAAGTTATAAATGCAGAGGGTGAACGTAACGGCCCGATTGCTACCGCCTGTTGAAACAAGGTCTCGTGACGTAAGACACGTCTTTAGCGACGTCGTTAATGACGTGTCTTGAGATTGAGATAGACGATGCGGATGGAGATACTGGGCCACGAACGCCGACGTCGGTGGCGGACCGAAGAGAAGCTTGCGATAGTCAATTCGGTTGGGGTTGATGGGGCGACCGTAACAGAAGTTGCGCTACGTCACGATGTATCGCGGCAGCAGATTTATATGTGGCGTAGTGAGTTGAAGAGGAAGGGGCTTCTGCCTGCGTCGGTAGAGGCGTTGTTTCTTCCCGTTGATATGACCGCCACGCGGCTTGGCTCTGAGCCGAATAGCTCCGTCAATGTTGCAGCCTCGATGATCGAATTGCAATTGCGCTGCGATCGGCGTCTTTGTTTTGACAGCCAAATGGAAGGTGCGGTGTTGACACGGCTGATCCGGGCGGTGGAACAGGCATGATTGGACCGGGCACCGGCGTTCGGGTTACCTTGCCTGCGGCGTGACAGATATGAGGAAGGGCATTGAGGCCTTTCGATGTTGGCACAGGATGTCTTGCGCCAGAAGCCAACTGGGGGAGCTGTCTTCGCCTTTCGTGGGCGGCGTGGTGATCGGGTGAAGCTCCTGTACTTTGATGGCCAGGGATTTTGCCTTTACTATAAAATTTCTGCAGAAAGGCCGTTTCCCCTGGCCTTCAGCGGCCGATGGGTCAGCTCGACTGACAGCAGCACAGCTGGCGATGCTATGGGAAGGAACAGACTGGAGACGTCCGGACTGGGGTGCTCCGCCGGCACGTGTCGGTTGATTTTATCTTACTGAAACTACTTGTTTTTATGGCGTTCTGTCCTGATTTATGCTAGTCAGGCTCATGTCGAATGCGAGCTCAATTCTTCCTGATGATCCAGCCTTTCTGAAGGCGATGATCACCGCCTTGCAGGCGGAGAATGCGAAGATGTCGGCGGCGTTGAAAGCGCATGACCACCTGATCCAAGGTTTGAGGCTGCGCATTGCCCGGCTGAAGAAACAGGTCTTCGGCAAGTCTTCTGAAAAGATCGAGCGAGAAATTGCGCAACTGGAACTGGCGCTGGAGGATCTGTTGATTGCCAGTGCCGAACACGAGACCGCGCCCGTCGAAGAGCTTGAAAACGATACGGCTTGTGGCCCGGAGGAGACTTCACAGTCCCGGCCACTGCGTCGACGCCCGCGTGTGTCGGAAAATGCCGTTCGCGAACGCCGGGAACTGGATCCCGGTCATTGTTGTCCTGCCTGCGGCGGAGAATTGCGCCTTGTCGGAGAGGATGTCAGCGAAATCCTCGATATGATCGCAGCGACGATGAAGGTCATCGAGATCGCCCGACCAAAGAAGTCGTGCCGTTGTTGCGAGAAGATGGTGCAGGTTCCTGCGCCCAGCCGCCCGATATCGGGCAGCATGGCTGGTGCCGGGCTTCTGGCCTATATCCTGGTCTCGAAGTTCGACGATCACCTGCCGCTCTATCGCCTCAACGAGATATTCGCGCGGATGGGTGCCGATATACCAGACAGCACACTGGTGGACTGGTGCGGTCGTGCCATGCAGGTGCTCCGTCCGCTGATCGAGCGTATTGAGAAGGAGATCATGAAGAGCGATGTCCTCCACGCTGACGATACGCCGATCCGGGTGCTGGATAGGTCGCTGCGCGACAAGGGACTGGGCAAAGGTGTGAAGAAGGGCAGGATCTGGACATATGTCCGCGATCAACGTCCATGGGCAGGCGGCGCACCGCCGGGTGCGGTTTATTACTTCGCTCCCGACTGGAAGGAAGAGCACGTCCACCATCATCTGCGAGAGGCGAGCGGCATCCTTCAGGCTGATGGCTATAAAGGCTATGCGAAGTTATATGAGCCGGGATCGGACGGGAAGCGCCGCTTCCGCGAAGCTTCCTGCTGGGCACATTGGCGGCGTGACTTTCATGACATCTGGACCGCGAACAAATCCGAGATTGCGCGCGAGGCTCTCGATCGGATCGGCGCGCTGTATGATATCGAGCGGGATATTGCAGGTCGGCCCGCCGATGTACGGCTTGTCACGCGTCAAAAGCACAGCAAGCCAAAGGTCGAGGAACTGCGCGCATGGGCGGAAAAGCAGTTGCTTCGCATTCCGGGCAAAAGCGAACTGGCGAAGGCTTTGCGCTATGGGCTGAGCAGATGGCCGTCATTATCCCTGTTCCTGGAGGACGGGCGTGTGGCCATGGACAACAATGCTGCGGAGCGAGCCCTGAGGCCGATAGGAGTAGGACGCCGGAATTGGTTATTCGCGGGCGCTGATACTGGCGCAGAAACTCTGGCACGTGCCATGACGATCATCGAAACGGCGAAGATGAGCGGTCTCAATCCGCAGGCTTATCTGGCCGATGTGCTCGACCGCATTCATGATCACAAAATCAATCGGCTCGATGAGTTGCTCCCTTGGAACTGGAAGCCTCTCGCAGCAGAACACGCTGAGGCAGCCTGATGGCGACGGTCAGATTTGTCTTCACGCTCGACTATGTTGCCGAAATGCTCGAAGAGGATGTCGATCTTCTTCAAGCGATCATCTACAATGACGACAACCTGACCTATGGCAATATCATCACCGTCGTAACCGGCGACGATCAAACCACTTCCGCTTTGACGGACGACGGCATCGATGAACTCAGACAGTTGCTGGCCGACGCACGCAAATCAGCCGCAAAATGGCAAGAATTCCTCGAATGCTTTGTCGATGACGAAGAGATCGTCGCCCGCGTCAAGACATATTCTCCACGGTAACAATCGGGCCGTTACGGGTGAACAGCATGCCGCACAAAAGCTTCTCGAAGCAGCTCAAATACTCGCCAAACAGCCAGAAGCGATGCAACTTCGGTACCTGAGCACACTCAATATAATCGCAGGCGAGAAGAGTTCCTCGATAATATTCCCGTTTCCAATGGAACTTGGTAATCTAATTCGGCGCCTGGAAACAGATAAGCCTCGCTCCTGATATTGCTTCCGAATACAGTTATGCAGCATGCTGACATAGAACGTCCAGCTCTTCCCTCATTCTCGCCGGCTTTGGCAACAATCAAATGCCTGCCTGTGGAGCAACGGGAGTGTTTGAACAAGCTCCTCTCCAAAGGACAATCTGTCCCGAGACCAGAAAGAGGTAAGCCGCTAACTCCATTGTTTCTTCTATCACCTGAGCATGTCCTGACCACCAGTTAAGGGACAATCCCAAATGGTGTTCGGCCGCCGCTGACGCAATCATGGATACAAAGAAACCGAGAAAGTCGAAGAACGGCAACTTTCGCGATTGGAGCAAAATACAGAGGCTATGCCACGGCTTTGAAAAGTAAAGACCGACGCAGGAAGCAATAATTATAAGGAAGACGAGTGGGGTTCTTGCGGGATAGTAAGAGAGCTGTGAAGAAGAAAATTGTGGGCCCAGTTCTGAGGCCGCAATAGGCTCCAGGAACACTGCACCCCAGCTTACTTCGCGTGCAATCAGAATACACCAGAGTGGGAGAATTGACAGCCAGAACAAGCGATGCATACTCGAAGATCGCAATACCAAGCGAATGCAAAACGCTGCTCCGACCGCTAATACGAAGACCTGCATGTTTTCCAGTATTTGATTTTCCCAGCTAATCCATAGAGGAGAGATAAGACTGATTGGGAAGCTCAAGAGAAACGCTGCGACGCCCGCCCACCGCCAGAAATAGGGCCATACGAAAAATTTGTGATGCTTTAGCTCGACTGCTTTCGCGCTTTGTTGCATTTTGATTTGAGTACCCTAATTATTAAAATAATACACTGCGACTGGTTTGCTACTGTCGCAACCGCTCAGGTTAATGGCATTCTCGCCACGCGATCTTTTGCGCGCATATTTTCAGCAAGAAAGAGGCTATGACACACCACCCCCCCATGAAAAACATCTGAGTGGGTAGTGATATGTCAAAATCCATAAGGATGCCCGTGATGCCCGGGCCCGCCGCAGTACCAAAGACCATTGCGGCAACTACAACTGCACGAATACCCCCCAGGTTCGCTAGTCCGTATACTTCGGGCCACAGCGCACCACTTAGCGTAGATGTAAATCCGTTACTGATGCCAAGCAGCAGCATAAACACGTAAACGCCCCATATAGGGGTGATTATTGCCACTCCAATTGACGCTACAGCCAAAGGAAGCAGGAAATACGGTAGTAGTTTTAATGCACCGAAGCGATCGATAAGATAACCGCATACAAAGCCAAAAATTACTGTTGTAACAGACATAACGACATAAGCCGCAGCAAAGGCGAGTGGGTCGTAGTCGCGGATTGTAATCAAATACCCCTGATGGAAAAATATGACGGTCCCGATGAAGGCCGGAGCCAGAGTGCCTATCAAAAGCAGATAGAAGACCGGATCTCTTAAGACTTCGCCGCGCGTCCAGTCACGCGCTGTTCTCTCCCTGGCGGCAGCAATTTCACGCGATTGCGGTACCCTCTCCTTCCGCATCAAAAATGTTACCAAAGGCCAACCGATCAAAGCAAGGACGACGGCCGAAGCAAACCAGCCAGACCTCCAGTCACCATGCCATTGTGCTATAGCTACAATTATAGCGGGTAAAACTGCTGTGCCCACCTGTTGCCCTGTTGTGATAAACGCCATGGCTCGTCCTCTATTGGCAACGAACCAACGGCCTGTTTCTGTGAAAGCAATTTCAGTCATCATTCCCTGGCCGAACAAGCGAAGGAGGTAAATTGAAATCGTTAACAGCGTTATATTGGGCGCAATCGCGATCAGAATACATGCAATAGCAAGGCACGGCATACTGAATGCGACGACTTTCCAACCGGACATGAAATCGAGAGTTCGACCCAGCCATGGCAAAGTGAGTGCGCTGGCCAAGGTTGCCAACATGTAAAGGCCGCCAAAACCGCCACTTGAAAGATGAAAGATGCGCTGGATCTCGTTGCCAGACAGCCCAATGAAAAACGTCTGCCCGAAAGAGGAAAACAACATCAAAAGAAAACCGCTTGTTATCCAGCGGCTGTTAATGCGCAAGAAGTGCACGTTGTCCCTAAAGTATTCTGACATATTGTTCCTATGCCCGATCTTTGGGGGAAAATCGGGCGCGTTCTTGCGATGCAAGCAACAATTGATCGATTATTCTTGCCAGATCCACGAATGTGTCGGCTTCCTTGATCAACACTGGTAAGGGTGCTATTGCTTCAGGCGCCCTTAATGTCGAAACCAGAGTTACTTTTGAACCCCTCTCACGCAATGCAGCGAAAAGCGGTATCAGTTTAGCATCACTTGCAAGGATAATGCAGTGCTCGCCTTCTTGCATGCTGGCTTGGGCATCGACTGCCAGTTCTACGAGGTTAGTACCGTACCGTTCGCGCGGTTCATTGTCCGAATGCTCCCGCCCTTTCACGGCAAAACCATTATGGCACAGCCATTTTAACAAGCCCTGCTGGCGATCAGCCTCCTCGCGGTTTCGCAAATCCCGATAGTAAAATGCTTCTATAACTGGTTGGTCACCATTTGCGATCACTGCGAGCTTCGCTAGATCGAAAGATCCTTCAAATACGCTTCGCAGCCGGTCGTAGTGACTACCATCTACAAAAAATCTTGTGGTTGCAGAACCTTGAACCATCTTCTCCTCCCACTGAAATTTAACGGCTACAGCGCACACATGTTTGAAAGACAGGATCAATCTCCAGACGCTTGATCGCAATGGGTTCGCCGCACTCGACACAGTATCCGAATTCCCCGTCCCGAATTTTCGATAAAGCGCGTTCGAGGGCCACTTTTCGATCTTGCCGACGACGCGTCAGATCCTGAGCCATGGCCTGCTGCTGAATGGCATCCATACGGGAAAGCCGCCCCACACTTTGCTGGTCCAGTTCAACTGGCGCCCGATATTCCTTGCTTTCGTCGATCAGCCGAACAATCTCGTCCAATTCCGCACGGATGCGTCGATCGAAAGCTTTGATGATATCAGGGTCTTCAGTCGTTTTCACGAATGATCTCCAGTAAAAGGGAGGGCGGACCCACGTCCACTCATTCAGTTTTTAACGGAAGATAATGATCGGCACCTTGCAGGAGCGGATTGTCTCCGTTGTTGTGGAACCGATGAACAGGTTGCGGAGCCGCGAATGACTGAAAG
>NZ_JAHWRG010000017.1:0-41312 GCF_024539785.1 Ochrobactrum sp. BTU2
AACTCGCCGAGAGCTTCATCAGCATGGTTCATATTGCTACCGCAAGATACTGGCTCAAATTCGTCCACGCCGCCTAGTGGTCCGATTCCAACATTTGCATCCCTCGGTTCAAGCGCTGAGCAAATGTTGGTATCCAAAAGACCACTAGGAAGTATATGTATCTGGTGGATTTTTCGAATTTGACGTTTGAAACAGCATCTATGTCAGCCGGGATTCAAACGTCAAATTCAATCCACTAGAGCATGTCTCCCGAAAGTGGGAACCGGTTTCGGGAGAAAGACATGCGTAAAAACAAACAGATAGAGCATTTCCAATGATTCAATCAAAACAGGAAATGCTCTAGAAAGCACGGCTTACCGGCCTTGCAGCAAATCGAAACAGTTTTCATCGGAATTGTGGATGTCTCAAAGCTCCCCCCAACTTCAACCACCGCATGCAGCCAAACATCCGGTCAATGACACCCGCCACGGGATCACACGCACCGACGACTACGCCTGGTTGCGTGCGGACAATTGGCAGGAAGTATTCAAGGACCCGTCGGTTCTGTCCCCTGAAATTCGCACGCATCTGGAAGCAGAGAATGCATATCAGGCAGCGCTGATGAAGGACACGGAAGCGCTACAGAAAAGCCTGTTCGCAGAAATGCGCGGGCGCATCAAGGAAGACGACTCCTCCGTTCCCGCCAAGGATGGGCCTTTCGCCTATGGCGTGTCCTATCGCACCGGCGGCGAGCAGCCCTATTTCATTCGCACGCCACGCGATGGCGGCGCGGAAACTATCCTTCTCGACGGTGACGTCGAAGGCAAGGACAAGGCCTATTTCCGCCTTGCATCAGCCGATCATGCGCCGGATCACCAGCTTTTGATCTGGGGTTACGATGACAAGGGTTCGGAATTCTACAAGCTGAAAGTCCGTGACCTGTCGTCCATGAAAGACCTTGAAGACATCGTCACCGACACGAATGGCGGCGGTGCGTGGGATGCGGAGAGCAAGGGCTTTTTCTATACGCGCCTCGATGAGAACCATCGACCGTCCAAGGTCTTCTATCACAAGGTGGGCACGGACCAGTCTGAGGACCATCTGATCTATGAAGAGAAAGATCCCGGCTTTTTCCTCGGTGTCGGCGGCTCCGCGCTGGACGACTATATCTTCATCGACATTCATGACCATGAAACGTCGGAATGCTGGCTCCTTCCCGCCAGCGATCCGGCGGCAAAGCCGCAGCTCGTCATGGAGCGCAAGACCGGTACGGAATATGACATCGCACCGGGTGGCGACGTGTTCTACATTCTGACCAATGCGGATGGCGCCAAGGATTTCAAGATATGCCAGGCGCCTGCTGCCACACCGCAGCCGGAAAACTGGGTCGAGGTCGTGGCAGAGAAGCCGGGGCGGCTGATCCTGTCACACTCCGCCTACAAGCATCATCTTGTCTGGATGGAACGCGATAATGGCCTGCCGCGCATCGTGATCCGCGATCGCGAAACCGGCGAGGAACATGCCATCGCCTTCGACGAGGAGGCCTATTCGCTCGGCCTTCACGGCAGCGCCGAATATGATACGGATGTGATCCGCTTCTCCTATTCATCCATGACGACGCCGGAACAGCTCTTCGACTACAATATGCGGACGCGCGAGCGGAAGCTTTTGAAGACGCAGGAAGTTCCTTCCGGTCATAATGCGCATGACTATGTCACGCGCCGGGTGTTCGCCAAGGCGTCGGACGGTGAACTGGTGCCGGTGTCCCTGCTCTATCACAAGGATACAAAGCTCGACGGCTCCGCGCCCTGCCTGCTTTATGGCTACGGCTCCTATGGCATCACCATTCCGGCAAGCTTCAGCACGTCGCGGCTCTCGCTCGTGGATCGCGGTTTCGTCTACGCCATCGCGCATATCCGCGGCGGCAAGGACAAGGGGTTCGCGTGGTATGAAAACGGCAAGCGCGACAAGAAGGTGAATACGTTCACCGATTTCATCTCTGCCGCAAGGCACCTCGTTGCCGAAGGCTTCACCAGTCATGACCGCATCGTTGCGCATGGCGGTTCGGCAGGCGGCATGCTGATGGGCGCGATTGCCAATATGGCCCCCGACGCATTTGGCGGCATCATTGCCGAAGTGCCATTCGTTGATGTGCTGAACACGATGCTGGACGACACCCTTCCGCTGACCCCGCCGGAATGGCCCGAATGGGGCAATCCGATCACATCGGAAACGGATTACCAGATCATTGCCGGCTATTCGCCCTACGACAATGTCAGCCGTCAGGCCTATCCGGCCATTCTGGCCGTGGCAGGTCTTACCGATCCGCGCGTCACGTACTGGGAGCCTGCGAAGTGGGTCGCCAGACTGCGTGAGCTCAAGACCGACAACCATCCCGTCCTATTCCGTATCAATATGGACGCGGGCCATGCCGGGGCGTCGGGTCGCTTCTCGCGACTGGAGGAAGTCGCCTATACCTATGCCTTCGCGCTCAAGGTGACAGGCAAGGCGGGCGACACGCTCTGAGCCTCGAAAACAAGCATCGCATCCGGATTTTAGGATGCGATGCTTCCTTCATTTTTCGCATGTCTTGATCCCGAAACCGGTTCCCACCTTCGGGAGACATGCTATGGAAAAAGCACTATTTCGCTTATGATCTTATAGTATTGTTCAATAGCTATTCTTTTTAGGGAGAGACCGATGTTGCGTCAGTTCATTGCTGTTTGCCTCACTTCCGCATCGCTTGCGGTTTCCGGCCTTGTCGCGCTGCCGATGTTGGCTGAAGCGCAGGTACGCAAGGATGTCAGCGAATATGCGGGCCAGCGTTGCAGCGTGCCGAAAAGAGGCAGCGGCATCATCGTCGGCCAGTTCAGCGGCGTGGACGACTCGCCCTTCATCGCAGGCGGCGACGGACTGGTTCCGATAGACCGTGTCCGGTGCTTCAGCAGCATGTCTGAATGCAAGGGCTGGCTCTATACGATGCAGAGCAAATATACCAATGCTGGCGCCGCTACTCTGGTGCGTTGCACCAAGCGCTGAAGCTGAACATAAAAACTGCGGTTTTCACGAAGCCTCACGAATGGCATCCTCCCAACACTTGATGCATCGCCTTCGGGCGTCATCTTCGGTTTGGGAGGATCGGAAATGCAGCAGGCCAGTTATGTACATGGTGCGAGCGACAAGCTTCTCATCGGCAATACGATCGGTCGGCATCTCGACCAGATCGCGGAAAAATATCCCGGCCGTCCTGCCGTCATCGTCCGGCACCAGAATATTCGGCTGACCTATTCCGAACTGAGACAACTGACCGACCGGCTTGCCGAAGGCTTCCTCGCCATCGGGCTTCGCCCCGGCGAACGTCTCGGCATATGGTCACCGAACAATCTCGAATGGATTCTCACCCAGTTTGCGAGCGCAAAGGCGGGTCTGATCCTCGTCAACATCAACCCGGCCTATCGGGCGCATGAACTGGAATATGTGCTGGGGAAAGTCGAATGCGCAGCACTCATCCTCGCGCCGTCACTGAAAACCAGCAACTATATCGATATCCTGCGCAGCATCGTACCTGAACTCGATGAGGCCCGCCCCGGCCATTTGATGTCCGAGCGGCTTCCCACCCTGCGCTGCGTGATCCGGCTGGGTGCGGAACAGACGCCGGGCATGCTGAATTTCGACGATGTCGCCCAATCCGGCGATGAAGTCACCGGGCAAGAACTGGCGCAACTTGCCGAAGAACTGCAATTTGACGATCCCATTAATATCCAGTTCACCAGCGGCACGACCGGTAGCCCGAAGGGCGCAACGCTCTCGCATCACAATATCCTCAATAACGGGTTTTTCGTCGGCGAGGCGATGCAGCTTTCCGAACAGGACCGGCTCTGCATCCCGGTGCCGTTCTATCATTGCTTCGGCATGGTGCTCGGCAATCTTGCCTGCGTGACCCATGGTTCCTGCATGGTGATCCCGAACGAGAGTTTCGATCCGCTCCTGACGCTCCAGACCGTTGAAGAGGAGCAATGCACCGGCCTTCATGGCGTGCCGACAATGTTCATTGCGATGCTGGATCAGCCGGAATTCAGCCGTTTCAACCTCACCAGCCTGCGCACCGGCATCATGGCCGGATCGCCCTGCCCCATTGAAGTGATGCGGCGTGTGGTGAGCGAGATGCACCAGAGCGAAATCACCATCGCCTATGGCATGACGGAAACTAGCCCGGTCAGCTTTCAGAGTTCGACGACCGATCCACTGGAACGGCGCGTTTCCACCGTCGGGCGCATCCATCCGCATCTGGAGGTGAAGATCGTCGATGCGGATGGCAAGGTGGTGCCGCGTGGCGAAAAGGGCGAATTGCTGACGCGGGGCTACAGCGTCATGCGCGGCTACTGGAACGATGCGGAAAGTTCAGCTGGCGCCATAGACGATGCGAGCTGGATGCACACGGGAGACCTCGCGACGATAGACGAAGAAGGCTATTGCAACATCGTCGGGCGCATCAAGGATCTCATCATTCGCGGCGGCGAGAACATCTACCCGCGCGAGATTGAAGAGTTCCTCTTCACCCATCCCGCGATCAGCGACGTCCAGATATTCGGCATTCCCGATAGAAAGTTCGGTGAAATCATCTGCGCCTGGGTCAAGCTGCACAAGGATGGCCAGCTTTCCGAAGAGGAACTGGCCGAATATTGCCGACAGCGCATCGCGCATTACAAGGTTCCGGCCCATATCCGATTCGTGGATCAGTTTCCGATGACCGTAACCGGCAAGATCCAGAAATTCGTCATGCGGCAGATCATGATCGAGGAACTGGAATTGCAGGAAATTCGAACAGCGTAATTATCTCGTCACCTCACGAGGCATATTCTCCAAGAGCATTTGCTGTTTTGATTGAATCATTGCAAATGCTCTATCTGTTTGTTTTTACGCATGTCTTTATCCCGAAACCGGTTCCCACTTTCGGGAGACATGCTCTAGAGCGGGATGTTTGTAAGTTTTATCGTCGTCTTGCTCTAAGTTTTTGTTTGAGCATGATTTTATCCGAAAGCCGGTTCCCACTTTTCGGATACATGCTCTAATATTTTCGCTCATGGCGGCTTGCAAAGCGAAGGCGAGAATGCATATTACGTAAACGTAAGATTTTTGGGAGAGTTTCCATGGAAGAACTGATCGCACGCATCACCTCCAAAGTTGGCATCGATGCGGCAACGGCAGAAAAGGCAGTCGGCATGATCCTCGCCTTTCTGCAGAAGGAAGGTCCGGCGGCGGAAGTCCAGAAGCTTCTGGCAGCATTCCCCGGCGCTGAAGAAGCAATCGCGCAGGTCAAGGGCGGCGGCTTCCTGTCTGGCCTGATGGGCGGCGTGATGGGTCTCGGCTCGCAGCTCATGGGCGCTGGCCTCGGCATGGGTGAAATTTCCGGCGTTGCCAAGGAAACCATCCGCTTCGCCAAGGAAAAGGCCGGTGACGAACCAGTCGATGCCGTCATCGGCGCAATTCCGGGCCTCGGCCAGTTCGTCTGATTAAAGTTTACATGCTCGAAAAGGCCCCGGTTTCCGGGGCCTTTTTATTTGGACAGCCTGGAGCCTCTCCTGCTTTGATTGAACCATTGGAAATGCTCTCTCTTTGTCTTCACGCATGTCTTTATCCCGAAACCGGATGCAGCCGCGTGAATGATGGACTGATTTCCTCCGCAGGAGGCTCGCACTTTTGCTGAAAAACCTTCAGTATAAAACAATAGTATTTAAGTCATGTTTTTCACGATAACGTGAATCCAATGTAATAATCCCTATAAATTCAGAATGATACTTGCCGCATTGGGGATTTACTCGATGCGATGATTGCAATGTCCAGGATTGTATCGGATATTTGAACCAAGGGAGAATTTTTGTTCATTTTTTAAATATGGAGAATCGTATGCGTTTGTTTTTCCTGACTGTCAGCTCTGCAGCGGTATTGGTTGCCGGTGTCGCACAGGCCGACGTCATCGCCGATCGTCAGGCAATCATGAAGGACCTTGGACGTTCGGTTGGGTCGATTGCTCCCATGGTCAAGGGCGAGAAGCCGTTCGACGCAGCCACAGCTCTTGCTGCACTCGAAAAAATCGATGCCGACGCCAGGAAGCTGGACGTGGACACGCTTTTCCCTGCTGGTTCTGATCAGGGTGACACCGAAGCTTCTCCGAAAATCTGGGAAAACAAGGACGACTTCGTCAAGCACGTCGAAAAATTCCAGACCGATGCCGCAGCAGCACTGGCAGCCAAGCCGCAGGATCTGGATGCGCTGAAGCCAGCCTTCCAGCAGGTCGCCGCCAATTGTGGTTCCTGCCATCAGGCCTTTCGCGTCAAGAAGAACTGATCTTCACTGTTGACACAGAGCACACCGGACGGAAACATTCGGTGTGCTGGATGTGAGTGGCGCGGTGCCAATGCCCCGCGCTCTAACGACCCTGTTGAATGACAGCCATAAGAGCGGTCCGCAATCGCCGGAACCGCCAGACGGGAACGGATGGAATGGTCCGAAAACTGGCATATGTCGCAGGCGTCGTGGTCGTCCTTGGAGCTGCGGCTTTCTGGATTCTGACCACACCGCAGAAGGTGGACGCGACCGTGCTGGACGCGATGAAGCCCGGCGACCCCGTCAAGGGCGAACAGGTTTTCTGGGCGGGCGGCTGCGCTTCCTGCCATGCCGCACCCGGTGCCTCGGGTGATGCGCGCAAGGTACTGGCGGGCGGCCATGAGCTGGTTTCAGATTTCGGGACTTTCATTGCGCCCAATATTTCCTCGTCCGAGCAGGGAATTGGAACCTGGACTATTCAGGATTTTGCCAATGCGATGCTGAAAGGCGTCGGAAAGCAGGATGAGCATCTTTATCCGTCCTTCCCCTACACCTCTTATACAAGGATGCAGCCGCAGGATGTGGCCGACCTCTTTGCCTTTATGAAAACGCTGCCGCCTTCCGACAATGTCGCGGCCCCGCATAAGCTATCCTTCCCTTTCAATATCCGACGAGGGCTCGGCCTCTGGAAGCAGCTTTACCTGACTGACCGGCCAGCGGTGGAAATCGCAAATGCTTCCGATCACGTGAAGCGCGGCCAGTATCTGACGGAAGCGCTTGGCCATTGCGGCGAATGCCACACGCCGCGCAACACGATTGGCGGGCTGGATACCGGCAAATGGCTGGCCGGAGCACTGTCACCGGAAACCGGCAGCGACGGAAAGCGAGGCATTGTTCCGAACATCACGCCGGACGAAGCGGGCATCGGCGGCTGGAGCGAGAAAGACATCTCCTACGCGTTGCAAAGCGGCTTTACCCCGGATTTCGATTCGCTTGGCGGCTCGATGACCGACGTGGTTGCGAATATGGCTCATATTGCCGAAGCGGATCGCAATGCCATTGCCGCCTATCTGAAAGCCATTCCGGCGCACCCGAACGGCTATCCGGCGCGTTGAGGGCCGCGATCCGGCATAATCTTACCGATCCTCGTTTCACTCCGGCCGGATTTTGCTCTATATCGTAGGTTATACCAATTCTCATCGAGTTTGAGTGATCGAGACTTGGTTAAGCCCGTGCGGCAATTGAGCATTTTCAGGGCGTGATGCCTTAGCATCTTGGCGCCCTGCTATTATAGTTGAACAGAGGGAGCAAGCTGCCTGATGACTGCCGAAGACGCTATTTTTCTTGGCGCGAGCCGCAAGCCTGACGACTCCTACCAGCAGCCGGAATATCTAGCGCTGAAATACGGCAACCGGCACGGCCTCGTCACCGGCGCGACCGGCACGGGTAAAACGGTCACGCTGCAGGTTCTGGCCGAAAGCTTTTCGGCGGCTGGCGTTCCCGTTTTCTGCGCCGACATCAAGGGCGACCTTTCCGGCATTGGCGCCATCGGCGTTCAAAATGACGGCCTCATCAAGCGTGCGGCGGAAGTGAAGCTCGAACCGTACGAAATGCGCGCCGCGCCTGTGATCTTCTGGGATATTTTCGGGGAACAGGGCCATCCCGTCCGCGCTACCATTTCAGAGATGGGGCCGCTGCTCCTGTCGCGCCTGATGAGCCTGACCGATGCGCAGGAAGGCGTGCTGAACATTGCCTTCCGCCTGGCGGATGAAGAAGGCTTGCTGCTTCTGGACCTGAAGGATTTGCAGGCCATTCTCGCTGAAATGGCGGAGCGCTCGGCAGAGCTTTCCGGTAAGTACGGCAATGTGAACAAGGCTTCGGTGGGCGCGATCCAGCGTTCGCTTCTGGTCCTCGATCAGCAGGGCGGCTCGAAATTCTTCGGGGAACCAGCGCTCAAGATTTCGGACCTTATGCGCACCACGACCGACGGGCGTGGCGTGGTGAGCGTGCTCGCCGCCGACAAGCTGATGATGAGCCCGCGGCTCTATTCCACCTTCCTGCTCTGGCTGATGTCGGAACTGTTCGAGGAACTGCCGGAAGTCGGCGATCCCGACAAGCCGCGGCTCGTCTTCTTCTTCGATGAAGCCCACCTCCTCTTCGATGAAGCACCGAAGGCATTGATCGACCGCGTCGAGCAGGTGGTGCGCCTGATTCGCTCCAAGGGCGTCGGCGTTTATTTCGTGACACAGAACCCGCTCGACGTGCCGGAAACGGTTCTGGCACAGCTTGGCAATCGCGTGCAGCACGCACTTCGAGCCTATACGCCGCGCGAAACCAATGCCGTGAAGACTGCAGCCGATACGTTCCGTCCAAACCCGGATTTCAACACGTTCCAGGCGATCACCAATCTCGCCACCGGTGAAGCGCTGGTTTCCACGCTTCAGGCAAAAGGCGTGCCTTCCATCGTGCAGCGCACGCTGATGCGTCCACCTTCATCGCGCATCGGACCGCTGACACCGGAAGAACGCGCCAGGATCATCGCGGCAAGCCCGGTTGCCGGGCAATATGATCAGGTTGTGGACCGTGATTCCGCTTTTGAAATGCTGGCCCGCAAGGCGCAGAATGCAGCAGCAGCCCAGCAAAAGACCAAGGAAGAGGAAGAAGGCGGTGGTGGCATTCTTGGCGATCTCGTCGGCACCGCACTCGGCACTGGCCGTCGCTCCGGCCGCCAGACGGTTGCGGAAGCCGCGATGAAATCCGTCGTCCGCTCGGTCGGCAATTCGCTTGGCCGCGCACTGGTGCGCGGCATTCTCGGCGGCTTCAAACGATAGAAAGCGCTGGAGCATTTCCTGTTTTGGCTGAACCAGTGGAAATGCTCTAACCGTTTGTTTTCAAGCATGTCTCCCGAAATCGGTACCCGCGTTCGGGAAACATGCTTGAGAATCACGCCTTCGCCGGTTTGGCGAGAGCGAAGGCTACGAGGGCATTGGCGTGACCGTGTCCCATCTCGAATTCCGACTTCAGCCAGTTGACGATTTCCATATGTTTGTCGCCCTTTCGCTGCTCAATCAGCGAAAGCCAATGCTGGACAGGCTGTCCGTACTTTTTCTCGATGGACGGGAAATAGGACGCAGGCCCCTTCACGGCTTCCTTGGCAGTTTTTTCCTCGGACATGACTTCCCTCCCCTTGTTCCGACGATTTGTCCGCGCGGAAAGTGACTTATTTTCAAAGCGGCGGCAAGTTGGCGCGACACAATAGAAAAAGCCCCGGACAGTTGGCTGTCCGGGGCTTTGCAATCTGCCGTTTCGGCACTCGCTATTACATCACCAGAATTGGTGACTTCGCCGGAACGCGATCATAGAGATCGATGATGTCCTGGTTCAGGAAGCGTACGCAGCCCGAAGAGACCGCCTTGCCGATGGACCACCATTCCGGATTACCGTGCAGGCGGTACAGCGTGTCTTTGCCGTCCTGGAAAATATAGAGTGCGCGGGCGCCGAGCGGGTTCTTGAGGCCCGGAGCCATGCCGCCGTTCTTGGCGCTGTACTGCACCAGTTCCGGCTGGCGGGCGACCATTTCATCCGGCGGGGTCCAGCGCGGCCACTGGCGCTTGTACTGGATCACAGCACGGCCAGACCATGCGAAGCCTTCGCGACCGATGCCGACGCCGTAGCGCATCGCCTGTCCATTTTCGAGGACGAGATAGCAGAAGCGGTTAGCCGTATCGATGACGATCGTACCGGGCAGTTCGCCGGTTGGGTCCTGCACAACCTGACGCAGGAAGCGCTTGTCCATCTTCTGGATCGGAATTGCCGGAAGCTGGAAGCCGCCATCCTCGACGGCGGCATACATCTGCGCCCAACCGCCATAGGAAGAGTCGACATTGGCCTGCGGGGTGCGGTTGATCGGGTTGCCCGACTGATCCACATCAATGATTGGAACATTCTGCCCCAACTGAGCGCAACCGGCCAGACCGGCGGCCGCTGTTGCTGTCATTGCCGTCAGAAAGGAACGGCGGGTAAGGGTCGTTTGCATATGAAAACCAGTTTGGTGACGGGAGGAGTTACAGATACACATTCAGGGTTAACGAATTGCGACCCGGCCAATTGTGGCAGATGCGCGGTGAGCTGTCGAAACGGCCTCAAACGGCTGTTTCCGGTGTTCGGTTGCACGGAAAACGCCCGAGAAATGTGGCGTACGCCCGTTCGCAATGCGGCCTAAACGTGGCGAAAGCCCACCAGCGCGGCTCGTGTTGCAGCCGCGACACAATTTTGGGTGCAGGAGCCTGCTTTCCATAAACCGGGAAAGTTCAAATTTTAGTGATTACTCAATCAAGCAATTGGAGACTTGGCAGAATCAATGCCGGAGCGAACTGCTTATATTCGTCGGGCTGGTTGCTCCGATTGATCCAGACCCCGCGCATACCGAACCGTACCGCACCTGCCACATCCCAGCGGTTCGAGGACTGGAACGAGATTGCGGAAGGATAAAGCCGCCACTGTAGGGTGACGAGTTCATAGACGGCAGGGGCCGTCTTGTATTTCCTGACTTCATCGACCGAAATCACATCATCAAGCAGGACGTCAAGCGCTGCCGAACGGACGGCGGATTCCAGCATCGCGGGTGAGCCGTTGGAAAGAATTGCAAGCCGTGCGCCCTTTTCCTTCAGGCTTTTGAGGGCCGCTGGCACTTCCGGATAGCAATCGAGCTTCCAATAGGCGTCGAGCAGGTCATTGCGCAGCGCCGGATCGACAGAAGGGTAGCGTGCGAATGCGAAATCGAGCGAATCCTCGGTCAGCTTCCAGAAATCGCTATAGGCACCCATCAGGCTCAGCACCCAGGAATATTCGAGCTGCTTTGCGCGCCACAGTTCGGAAAATGCCCGTCCGTCCGGCCCGGCTTTGTCTGCATGTCGCCGCACCGCCGAATGGACATCGAATAATGTGCCATAAGCGTCGAAGACATAAGAACTGTGGGACACCGTTTCCTCCTGTGAGGGTCCGCCACGCATCGCGAAGCATAAAATCTAGAATTGCGCCATCCTACTGTGATTTCAATAATAATTCATTGTCTTGAAGCTGAATTGCACATTCGCGCCATTGCCGCCCGCACCGATGCGGCCTATGTAGATTCCGCACGCAAGTTTTGAGGCAGCATCTGCTCGGCCCGCCGCAAGCTGCCCACGTAAGTTGCCATGTAAGCAGAAAGAAAAGAGGAGAGTTTCCAATGGCTTTCGAACTGCCCGCCCTGCCGTATGACTATGACGCCCTTGCGCCTTTCATGTCGCGCGAGACGCTTGAACTTCATCACGACAAGCACCATCAGGCCTATGTCACCAATGGCAACAAGCTGCTTGAAGGCTCCGGCCTCGAAGGCAAGAGCCTTGAAGAGATCGTCAAGGAAAGCTATGGCAAGAACCAGGGCCTCTTCAACAATGCCGGCCAGCACTACAACCACATCCTGTTCTGGAAGTGGATGAAGAAGAACGGCGGCGGCAAGAAGCTGCCGGGCAAGCTTGAAAAGGCAATCGAGTCCGATCTTGGCGGCTACGACAAGTTCCGTGCGGATTTCATCGCTGCCGGTGTCGGCCAGTTCGGTTCGGGCTGGGCCTGGCTGTCGGTCAAGGACGGCAAGCTTGAAATCTCCAAGACCCCGAACGGCGAAAACCCGCTGGTTCACGGCGCAACGCCGATACTCGGCGTCGATGTGTGGGAACATTCCTACTATGTCGATTATCGCAATCTGCGTCCGAAATACCTCGAAGCCTTTGTCGACAGCCTCATCAATTGGGAATTCGTCGAAGAGCTGTACGAAAAGGCCTGATGCCTTTCGTGCAGGAATAAAGAGAAACCCCGGTTTTGCCGGGGTTTTTTGTTGCTATTCTTTTATAACCTGCACACCCACATGTTGCGCGCGCCCTGCTCCCCATCCAGCAATAGCAGCGCCCAACCCCAACACGGCGAAAAAGAGACCACAGGCGGTAAAGCTGCCCGTTGCGCTGTGGATCAGACCCACAATCAGCGGGCCGATTGCGGCAAGCGTATAGCCCACGCACTGCGCCATGCCGGACAGATGCGCCGCCGTGTGTGAGTCCGGTGCCCGCAGCACAATCACCATCATGGCGGCGGCGATGAGACCGCCCTGCCCGATGCCCTGAATGACCGCCAGTCCCCAATAGGTCCATAGTGGCAGATAGAGAAACCCGATCAGCGGCAAGGCCGCACAGGCGCAGAGAATGACATTGAGCAGGCTCTGGTTCTTCTGGCGGGTAGCAATGGAAGGCACTGCGAGACAGGTAATGACCTGCGCCAATATCGAAAAGGAAACCAGACCGCCTGCCGCTGCCGGACTGAGGCCCTGTTCGCGCAGGATCGGCGCCAGCCATCCGAAAACGATGTAGGCGGTGGAGGATTGCAGGCCCATGAACAGGGTTACCTGCCAGGCCAGCTTGTCCTTCCACAAGCCGATCACCTTGAAACCAGAATGGGCGACATTGTGTTTCGCACGCATGGCCTGCGGCAGCCACAACAGCAGAACGACTGCCGCCGGAACAGCCCAGAATGCCAGAGCGAGGTTCCAGGAACCGCCGAGCATCCCCTTGATGGGAATGGTGAAACCGGCTGCGGATGCAGCGCCACCGCACAGCGCCATCGTATAAAGACCGGTCATGATGGCCGCAGTTTTTGGAAAGTCACGCTTGACGACCCCCGGAAGCAGGACATTGCCTGTCGCAATGGCGGCACCGGCCAATGCTGCGCCGATATAGAGCGAATAGAACGAACCGAAGCCGCGAATGGCGGTGCCGACAGTCAGCACGACCAGCACGAAAAGCAGGACACGTTCGGCGCCGAAACGCTGCGCCAGCCGTGGTGCAAACGGCGCAAAGACACCAAGGCAGACAACCGGCAAAGTAGTCAGAATACCGGCCGCAATGGACGACATGCCGGTGGCATCGATGATTTCCGGCAAAAGCACGGAAACGCTGGAAAATACCGGTCGCAGATTGGCGGCGATCAGCACGAGGCTCAGACCCAGCAAAATGCGCATCGCCTTGCTTGGCGGTTGCTGGACTGGCGGCGGCGGAACGCTGTCCACCTCAGCGTCGACCAGCGCTTCTGGCTGCAGCATCGCCTCGTTTTCCGCCGTATCCGACAGGGCTGTGTTCGTGTGGCTCATGATGCCAGCAACCTTTCAAGTTCTTCAATCAGGGGCGCCATGAAGCGACGAACCGTTGCACCGGCCTTGTCAGGATCACCCGAGGCGATGGCTTCAACGATCTGTCGGTGCGCTTCATGGTTTGGCTCGGGCAGTTCGCCGTCGAGCGTGGCTTCTATGGATTCGCGAATGGAGGCGGAGAAAAAGGCATAGACCTCGATCAGTGCGCTGTTGCCCGAGGCCGCAACAATGGCCTCATGAAAGGCAAAGTCTCGGGCCACGAAAGTTGCCCGGTCGAGTTCATCACGATTGCCGCGCTGTGCCAGCATTTTCTCCAGATGGACAATCCCTTTGGATGTGATGCGCAAGGCGGCGAGCCGTGCCGCCTCCGTTTCCAGAACTGCCCGGGTCTCGAAGCGGTCGCGCAGGCTGGTATGGCGGATGCGGTCGAGGCTGCGCGCCGTGTCGGCTGTGGAGCGGACATAGGTTCCCGAACCCTGCCGGGTTTCCAGCATTCCCTGTGCCACCAGCGCCCGCACAGCTTCCCGCACCGTGCCGCGACTGACATCAAGCGTTGCAGAAAGTGCTGCTTCATTTGGCAACTGGTCGCCTATCGTCCAGCGTCCGGACGTGATTTCTCCGCGCAATGCCTGCGTGGCCGAATCCGTCAATGTCTTGCGGGATATTGCCTTCATACCTTCACCAAAGTCATCTGATGACTTGATGAATTAGACCTGCTTAATGAAGCTGTCAACCGTCATGAAGAAAGCTGATTGCGGGCTGGTGAGGCGGATTTGATAATCCTGTTGTCACACTGGTATCCACTGCCGCATTCCGTTAACAATTTTCGCGCAAAGTGCCCCATAATCCAGCCGCTCGAGATTTCGGGCCAGACTTCAGGTGCCAGTATGATCACACTTTACAGCCTTTCCGGAGACCACCTCGAACAAGTGGAAGTCGAGCCCGGTACTCCGTTGCCCGAGAATGTGATCTGGATCGATCTGTTTGCTCCCGGCGTCAATGAAGACAGTATTGTCGAGGCATGGATGGGCATTTCAATCCCGACCCGCGAAGACATGACGGAGATCGAGGAATCGAGCCGCTTCTATATGGAAACCGGCGCACAATATCTCACCGTGCCTATCCTGCACGCGGTCGATCTCGACCATCGCGAGCTTGCTCCGGTCACCTTCATTCTGCACGGATCACGGCTGATAACCGTGCGCTATGCCAATCCGAAATCGTTCAGCACGTATATCCTCCGCTCGACCAAGCCGGGCAACGGGCTGATATCAGCCAAGTGCTCGGGCCTGTCGATCATGCTTGGCATCACCGAAGCCACCACGAACCGGCTTGCCGATATTCTGGAAGGCGTGGCGGGCAAAATCGATGCGGCCTCGCACTCCATCTATCGCCGCCAGCCGAAAGCCCGCCCGATGACGACGGAGGATTTCCGGCACATATTGACCCAGATCGGTGGACAGGGAACCTTCCTCTCGCGAATGCGCGAAAGTCTGGCGGGTATCAGCCGCATGCTGGTCTACCTGTCGGCCATCAACAATCCGGCAGCCGGCAAGAAGGAAACGCGTAGCTGGATCAAGTCGCTGGAGCGCGACACGCAATCCCTGACCGCCTATGTGGATTTTCTGTCCAACAAGGTTACGTTTCTGCTCGATACGATCGTCGGGCTGATTTCGGTTGAACAGAACGCCATCATCAAGATTTTCTCTGTGGCGGCGGTTGGTTTCATGCCGCCCACGCTCGTGGCTTCCATCTATGGCATGAACTTCTCCTTCATGCCGGAATTGCAATCGCCATGGGGCTATCCGATGGCGCTTGGTTTGATGGTCGCTTCTGCCCTGCTGCCGCTCTATTACTTCCGCCGCAAGGGCTGGCTGTAGCTTGTGGTGACAACACAGGCTCACCATGTTATATCATGCGTTATAACATAGGAGAAAAGCCATGAACGTAACCCTGCGCAAAATCGGTAATTCCGACGGAGTGATCATCCCGAAGGAAATGCTGGAGCAGTTGAACGTGCAAACTGGCGACACTCTGGTCCTGACCGCAGACAAGGATGGACTGAGACTGACCAGGAGCACGGAAGATCCGGAGGTCTTCGAGAAGAAAATGAAGATTGCCCGCGAGCGAATGAAAAAATATGAGACCGCTTATCGCGTGCTCGCTCAATGATTGAGTTTCATTCGCGGGCTTTCATAGAAGCGCTGCATCAGGAGCAGTTGCGTTTGCATGGCGGTGCAACCGGCATTCGCGATACCGGCTTGCTTGATTCAGCACTTGCGCGTCCGCTGCAAAAGGAAGCCTATGGCGATCCGGATATTTTCGACCTGGCGGCGGCCTATCTGTTCGGTGTGCTGAAAAACCACCCCTTCGTGGACGGCAACAAGCGAACAGGGCTGGCTGCCGCCGACTTGTTTCTTTATTTCAATGGTTTCAGTCTTGAGGCCGAACAGGAAGACATTATCCAACTCGTCCTGATGGTTTCGACGAGTGAAATTGATGAAACCGGCGCCGCAGCGTTTTTTCGTGACCATACGGTCGCGATAGAAGAAGACTAAACAACCTTCAGCGATACGATTTCCCATTCGACATTATTGATTTTCACGACATCGCCGACCGGCTTGCCGAATAACAGAATGGCAACGGGCGCCACGTGGGAAATCTTGCCGTTTGATGGGTCGGCCTCGTCCTCGCCCACGATGGTCCAGCGACGGACCTTGCCGTCGTCCAGATTTTCCAGTTCCACCGTCATGCCGAAACGCACGACATCACTGTCGGAAGCGGGAACCGAAAGCTCGGCATTTTCGCGCCGCGCTGTCCAGTAGCGCAGATCACGCGAGATACGCGCAATCGCCGAACGCTCGCCCGCCACATTGGCATCTGCCAGCTCACGCTGCAGCCGGGCGATTTCATCCTCGATCATCTTCAGGCCCGTCGGCGTGACGAGATTGCGATGCGGACTGACCGGGCGCTCGCCAAGATCGGTCGGCGCATCATCCTGTTCCTTGGTAAAAGCTCTGCTCATCAGTTGAATGTAAGCAGTTGGCACATCCCCGGCAAGCCTCCTTGCCAGATAAGCCACCCACTGTTGCGACGGTAAATGCATGATTTGCATATCTGGTTTTTATTGATTGATGAGTCAATCAACGTTAAACTGGCGGATAATTAGCCTGAGAGCGGACCACGATTATGCCCAAGATCGGGATGGAACCCTTGCGGCGGCGCGAACTGATCGACGCCGCCATTCGTACAATCGGCCAGCGCGGTTCGCTGGATGTGACCGTCGCGCAGATCGCGCATGAGGCGGGCGTTTCGCCTGCGCTCGCGCATCATTATTTCGGCGGCAAGGACAAGCTCATCCTGGCCACAATGCGCCATCTGCTGCGCGAACTGGGACAGGATCTCAACGCCGCCATCGGGCAAGCCGAAACGCCGCAGGAACGTATCGCGGCCATCATAGCGGTCAATTTTTCCGCATCGCAGTTCACGCAGGAAACCATTGCTGCCTGGCTTACCTTCTATGTGCACGCGCAGCAGTCGGAGGATACGCGTCGGCTCCTGCGTATCTATGCGCGCCGCCTGCATTCGAACCTCGTTTTCGCGCTTGAACACCTGACCACGCGCGAGCGGGCAAGCCGCATTGCCGAGGGCGCTGGTGCCATGATCGATGGCCTCTACATCCGTCATGCGCTCGGTGCGGATGCGCCCAATGCAGCCTCGGCGATTGCGCTGGTAGAGGATTACATCGCGGTTCAGCTTTTGGGCCAGTTTGCGGGGGAGAAATGAGTATGGAAGCGGATTTCATCATCATCGGCTCCGGCTCCGCCGGATCGGCCATGGCGTATCGCCTGTCGGAAGACGGTCGCTATTCGGTGATCGTCATCGAATATGGCGTGCCCGATGTTGGCCCCCTGATCCAGATGCCGGCTGCCCTCTCCTTCCCCATGAATATGGAAACCTATGACTGGGGCTTTTCCACCGAACCGGAACCGCATATCGGCGGACGCAGCCTTGTGACGCCGCGCGGCAAGGTGCTGGGCGGCTCATCTTCTATCAACGGCATGGTCTATGTGCGCGGCCATGCCCGTGACTACGACCACTGGTCGGAAAGCGGTGCGCGCGGCTGGGCCTATGCCGATGTACTGCCCTATTTCAAGCGGATGGAAAATTCGAGCGGCGGTCAGGAAGGCTGGCGCGGCACCAGCGGTCCGCTTTTTATCCAGCGCGGCAAACGCGACAATCCGCTGTTCCATGCCTTTGTCGAGGCTGGCCATGAAGCGGGCTTTGAAGTCACGGAAGACTATAATGGCGAGAAACAGGAAGGCTTCGGCCCGTTGGAGCAGACGATCCATAATGGTCGTCGCTGGTCTGCCGCCAATGCCTATCTGAAACCGGCCCTCAAGCGCCCGAATGTCAAGCTGGTCAAGGGCCTCGCGCGCAAGATCGTGCTTGAGGGCAAGCGCGCGGTTGGCGTTGAGATCGAGGCAGGCCGAAGCTTCTCGACCATCCGTGCACGGCGTGAAGTCATCATTGCCGCCTCATCGATCAATTCGCCGAAGCTCCTGATGCTCTCGGGCATCGGTCCCGCCGCACAACTGAAAGAACACGGAATTGAAGTGGTCGCCGACCGTCCCGGCGTCGGCCAGAACCTGCAGGACCATCTGGAAGTCTATATCCAGCAGGAGTGCACGCAGCCGATCACGCTCTACTCCAAACTGAACCTGTTTTCGAAAGCGAAGATCGGTGCGGAATGGCTGTTCTTCAAGACCGGCGACGGCGCAACCAACCATTTCGAATCTGCGGCTTTCGTGCGCTCGAAGGCTGGCGTGGAATATCCCGATATCCAGTATCATTTCCTGCCGGTCGCGATCCGCTATGACGGCAAGGCGGCAGCGCAGTCGCACGGCTTTCAGGCCCATGTGGGGCCGATGCGATCAAAATCGCGCGGCAGCGTGACGCTTCGTTCGGCCAATCCGCGCGAAAAGCCGGTCATCAAGTTCAACTACATGTCGCATGAGGACGACTGGGCCGATTTCCGCCATTGCGTGCGGCTGACGCGGGAAATCTTCGGACAGGCGGCGTTCGATCCTTATCGCGGCGCAGAAATCCAGCCGGGCGCACATGTTCAGAGCGACGATGAAATCGATAATTTCATCAAGGAACACGTCGAAAGCGCATTCCATCCATGCGGCACGTGCAAGATGGGTGCGGTTGACGATCCAATGGCAGTGGTCGATGCTGAATGCCGGGTGATCGGTGTCGAAGGCTTGCGCGTTGCGGATTCATCCATCTTCCCGCGCATCACCAATGGTAATCTCAACAGCCCGTCGATCATGGTCGGCGAAAAGGCATCCGATCATATTCTTGGCCGCACGCCGCTGGCGCGCTCCAATCAGGAACCATGGATCAACCCGAGGTGGCAAGTATCTGATCGTTAGGGGAGTAAGGGAATAGGGGAATAAGGCAGTATGTCAGATCGTGTTTTTTGCGCACAAACATACTCCCTTATTCCCCTATTCTCTTCATTCCGAAGTAGGAACCAACAATGAAAGCACAACCCAAAGCCTCGCATTTCATCGGCGGCGCATTCGTTGAAGACAAGACAGGCAAGCCTTTGCCGGTCATCTATCCGGCAACCGGGGAGGAAATTGCCAGGCTCTATTCGGCAACGCCGGATGTGATCGAGGCGGCTTATGCGGCAGCGCTGAAAGCCCAGGGCCAATGGGCAGCGCTGAAACCTGTCGAGCGCGGACGCATCCTGCGCCGCACGGCAGAAATCCTGCGCGAAAAGAACAAAAAGCTGTCGAAGCTCGAAACGCTCGATACCGGCAAGGCGCTTCAGGAAACTCTGGTGGCGGATGCCGCTTCGGCAGCCGATGCGCTGGAGTTTTTCGGCGGTATCATTTCCGGCTTCAACGGCGAATTCGTGGAACTGGGCGGCTCGTTTGCCTATACGCGCCGCGAAGCGCTCGGCATCTGCGTCGGCATCGGCGCGTGGAACTATCCCATCCAGATCGCCGCGTGGAAATCCGCGCCTGCGCTCGCAATGGGCAATGCCTTCATCTTCAAGCCGTCAGAAAACACGCCGCTTTCGGCTCTGGCGCTGGCCGAAGCCTACAAGGAAGCCGGATTGCCCGACGGACTGTTCAATGTCGTGCAGGGCTTCGGCGATGTGGGAGCCGCACTCGTCAACCATCGCCTGACGGCAAAGGTTTCACTGACCGGCTCCGTGCCGACCGGCAAGCGTATCATGGCGCAGGCGGGCGAACATCTGAAGCATGTCACGATGGAACTTGGCGGCAAGTCTCCGATCATCGTGTTCGACGATGCCGACCTTGAAAGCGCCATTGGCGGCGCAATGCTCGGCAATTTCTATTCCACGGGTCAGGTCTGCTCGAACGGCACCCGCGTCTTCGTCCACAAGAACCTGCGCGAACGTTTTGTCGAACGGCTGGTCGAACGTACACGCAAAATCCGCATCGGCGACCCGCTGGACGAAGCGACCCAGATGGGTCCGCTCGTCAACGCCGCCCAGCGCGAGAAGGTTCTCTCCTATATCGAAAAGGGCAAGGCGGAAGGCGCAACCCTTGCGTATGGTGGCGGCATACCGAAGCTGCAAGGCTTCGATAAGGGCTATTTCATCGAGCCGACCATCTTCACGGATGTGACAGACGACATGACCATCGCCCGCGAGGAAATCTTCGGGCCGGTGATGAGCGTGCTGGAATTTGCCCACGAGGATGAGTTGATTGCCCGCGCCAACGATAGCGAATTCGGTCTGGCGGCGGGCGTGTTTACCGCAGACATTGCACGGGGCCATCGCGTCATCGGCCAGATCAAGGCCGGGACATGCTGGATCAACGCCTATAACCTGACGCCGGTGGAAGTGCCCTTCGGCGGCTACAAGCAGTCCGGCATCGGACGCGAGAACGGCATCGCCGCTCTGGCGCATTACAGCCAGATCAAGACCGTCTATGTGGAGATGGGCAAGGTCGACAGCCCTTATTGATCGCTGAACCGGGTCCGTGGAACCGAAACCGGTCCCGCGGACTTGGGAGCGCAGTCATAACGGTAGAGCTGTGGCGATGGCACCGCGCGCGGATAGACGATGGCGCGCCGTGACGGCTGGCCCACCGGGTTTGCCAAGGGCATAGCCCAGCCCGGCCGTGCGGCTGCATTGGGAGCGCCCGTTCCCTGCATCGGCACGAGCCGGCATTCCAGCCCGAAATCGCTCTGTAGGCCTGTTGCGGAGGCAACGTGAGTGCAGCCGATCATGGCGAGCAAAAAAGTAAAAAACAGCCTCATATTGCGATAACTTTCAAACACAATAAATAGTTTCAAACCTTCTCATATTCAATGAATGCTCTATAGAAATAGCCTGCGGAAGGAACCGCGCATATTTGAGGAGATTACCTGTTAATAGCTATTGGTGGAACTATTTCTCACCTTGAAGGACGGAACCATAACTGACTTTATAGAAATGACTAAAATTATATTAGGTTGAGATTATATATTACGAAACAACGAAACTGTAATAATGAAAAGTGACATAGATGACCCTATTTACCGGAAAGAAGAATACAACTCCTACTTATTGGCTGGCAACAAATGAGCATATGCCAATGGATCAATATAGTATTTATTTCTAATGAATGATTATTCCCCACATCAATGTTCATGATCTTTGGCTTGACGATTTGCAATGAGCAACGAGACAACAATTTCAACAGACATGATAGAGGACCGGCTGCGCAATGAATTCTGGCGCGCCATCCTCAAGCCCATGTATGAAATCACGGGCGACAGCGACGATTACCAGTTTTCAGGATCAATCGTTGCGCGTTCCATAGGCTCCATTCAGATTGGAGCAACCTCCTTCAATTCACAGAGCTACACGCGTGCGCGAAAGCTAATCGCCAAGAGCGGGCTGAACCATTATGTCCTGCAACTCATCACCGGCGGCGATCTGCACGGCGATTTCAATGGTGTCGATGTCGAAGCGAAACAGGGCGATATCGTCGTTATCGATTTGAGCCAGACAGTGGAGAGCCACGCATCCAACGGTTCCCGCATCACCGTGCTGATTCCGCGTGAGGAGCTGGAGAGGATCGTCGGCTGGCGCAATCTGCATGGCCTCGTCATGGCCGCAACTGCCCCCATGACACGGGTGCTCTTCAGCTACCTCCAGAATCTCCAGTCATTGAGCGGCACGCTCGACAGGGTGGAAGCACAATCAGCGCTGGATGCGATGTTCATACTGCTCGGCGCAAGCATCAACGGCACCGAAGGCGGCGTCATCGAAAGCCTTCCAGCCAACCTGCCTGTACGCAAGCGCATCCTCGCCTATATCGACGAGAACCTTTCCGATCCAGTGCTGGGGCCATGCCTTATCACCAAGAACCTGCGCATTTCCCGCTCGAGCCTCTACCGGACATTCGAGATGGAAGGCGGAATTGCAAAGATCATCCGCGACAAGAGGCTGGACCGCGCCTATCGCATTCTTGTCGATGAGCGCGGGCGGCACGTATCCCTGAAGGAAATTGCCTATCGTTGCGGCTTTCATGATGGCACGCAATTCACCAAGGCATTCAAGGCCCGTTTCGGCATGTCGCCGAGAGACGCTCGCGATTGCGAGGCGGATCTGCTGACGCCGGTATTGGACAAGTTCGACTACACGATTCACCTTTCGGAAGAAGTCGCCAAACTGGGCATCATCAAGCCATGAGCCAACATCAGCCCGATGCAAGGCGCTTCAGAAAGTCGTCGCACCAGCGGTTGACGTCGTGGGTGTTGAGAAAGCCCATCATGCTTTCAAACCGCTCCTTGCGCTCCTCCAGAGGCATGGCCAGCGCGCGGGCCATGGCGTAAGCCATCGCTTCCGTGTCATAGGGATTGACCAGAAGCGCGCCGTCCAGTTCCTGCGCGGCGCCGGCAAAGCGGGAGAGCACCAGCACGCCGGGATTTTCGGGGTTCTGGGCGGCAACATATTCCTTGGCGACGAGGTTCATGCCGTCACGCAACGGCGTGACCAGACCGACGGCGGCGAGCCGATAGAGACCGGCCAGCACGTCGCGATTGAGGGACCGGTTGATGTAGCGTATCGGCGTCCAGTCCACCGTGGCGTTCGCTCCGTTCACCCGCCCGGCCAGTTCGGCTACCGCGCGCTGCATGTCCTTGTATTCCGGCACTTCGGAACGGGATTTCGGCGTGACCTGCAGAAAGGTAACCTTGCCGCGATTGCCGGGATCGACATTGAGAAAATGCTCGAAAGCCTCCATGCGATTGGTGATGCCCTTCGAGTAGTCGAGCCTGTCGACACCGATGATGAGGCTGCGGTCCAGCATGCTTTCGCGCATGCGTCGCACTGTCGAATGGCCGTCCGCCTTGTTGGCTATCTCTGCAAATGCGGCGGTCTCGATACCGATGCCGAAGCGCTCGGCGCGGAACCGGTGGCCGAAGGCCTCAAACAGCCCGTCATCGCTGAGCGGCTTGCCGATTTTCTCACGCCGCAGGCAGCTGATGAAGTTGTCGACATCGTTTTCGGTCTGGAAGCCGACGACATCGTAGGAAGCAAGGCCGCGCATGATGGTTTCGTGCACGGGAAGCGTGAAAACTATATCAGCGGGCGGCCAGGGAATGTGCAGGAAGAAGCCGATGCGGTTCGTGACGCCCAGATTGCGCAGTTCCGCAGCCAGCGGAATGAGGTGGTAATCGTGAATCCAGATGAGGTCATCCGGCTGGATCATCGGCAGGAGATGCTTTGCAAACAGACGATTGACCCGGAAATATCCCGCCATGTCCTTGCGCGTGTAATCGATGAGATCGAGGCGATAATGGCAGAGCGGCCAGAGCATGCGGTTGGCGAAGCCCGCATAATATTCGTCGATATCCTTCTTGTGGAGATCAAGCAGCGCATAGCGGATCGGCCCCTCGTCCCGGATCGTCAGTTCCTGCGGCTGACGCGCGGGAAGCGTCTTACCGGACCAACCGAGCCATATGCCGCCGCGTTCGTTGAGCGCCGCCTGCAACGCGACCGCCAGACCGCCCGCTGGTGCCTTGCCCTGTTCATCAGGCAGGGGAACACGATTGGAGACCACGATCAGCCGACCCATACACCAAATCCTTTCATTGCTGTTGCTGTCCATTGTCCCGGATGCGGGAGAGCCAGAGGCGAAGCTCATCCGGGCTTGCAAAGCGCGCAGCTCCCGGACGGTCGATCGCTCGTCCGATCACCACGGCCGTTCCGCCCAGTTGTTCCGCCGCCTCGAGCATCGGCAAATCAGTCAGATCGTCGCCGAATGCGATCGGCACCCTGCCCGCAAACGGCTTCTCCCGCATGAAACGGCGCAAGGCGGCGCCCTTGTCGCTGAGCGCGGGGCGCAGCTCGAAAACCATCTTGCCTGCCTGCACGGTCCAGTCCGGCCCGGCGAGCTTCCACGCCTTGTCCACGAGGTCATGGGCAAGTTCGGCTTTCTCGGGCGCGGCGCGATAATGAAGCGCAACCGCACTTCCCTTGTCCTCGGCACGAAGGCCGCTGACGCGAAGCGCTGCCTGCCGCAGAAAATTCTTGGCGGTCTGGAATTGTTCGCCCGGCTCGATCAGTTCGACAAGCCCGGATGCGTGCCGGAATTCAGCGCCATGCAGCGCGGCTATCGGCCCGGGGTAATCGGGAAAGCGTTCCTCGATGAAGCTTATGGCCCTGCCCGTGACGAGCGCCATCGCACCGGACAAATGCCGGGAAATAACCGATAGGGATTTTTGCAAGCCGGTCGAAACGACCACACCGTCGGGATCGGCGGCGATATCGAGCAAGGTTCCATCGACGTCGAAAAAAAGCGCGTGTTTCTGAAAATCGATGACCGGCATGCCGATCAGATCGGTAGCCGTATCCTGTTCATTACTGGGCATAGGAGGCAAACATTCGCGGCGGCGAATGGTTCCCGATTAAATGCCGCGCCCGGCGGTTTCCGAGTGATTGACAAGGCGCCGGGATGCTGACGCGCCGCGCCTTGAAAAAATTCAATCACCGTCCGGGCTTAATCAAAGTCCAACGAGTTCCGCTCAAGGAGCTTGTTATCAGGTGCGTCCATAGACGTCGTCGAAACGCACGATGTCGTCTTCGCCCAGATATTCGCCGCTTTGCACCTCGATAAGCACGAGCGGCAGAATGCCCGGATTTTCCAGCCGGTGACGGAAGCCACAGGGGATATAGGTCGACTGGTTCGTCGTAAGCAGAATTTCGCGATCGCCATTGGTCACCTTCGCGGTGCCGGAAACGACGATCCAGTGCTCGGAACGATGATGATGCGCCTGAAGGCTCAGGCGTCGTCCCGGTTTCACTTCGATCCGCTTGATCTTGAAGCCGTCGCCTTCCTCAAGCACCGTATAGGTGCCCCATGGGCGATGGGCCGTGCGGTGAAGCTTGGCAGCTTCATGGCCATCGGCGCGCAGCTTGTTGAAGACCTTGCGCACTTCCTGCGCCTTGTCGCGATGGGCGACCAACAGCGCATCGGGCGTGTCGACCACAAGAAGGTCGTGAACGCCGACAAGGCTGACCAACCGTGTTTCAGACAGGACAAAACTGTTGGTCGTGTCTTCGATGACCGTTTCGCCGCGCAGGCGGTTTCCTTCGTCGTCGGGCGTGATCAGATCAGCCATCGCCGCCCAGGAACCAATATCGGACCAGCCGCAGGACACCGGGATGCAGGCAATGTTGTCGGCCTTTTCCATGATCGCATAATCGATGGAAATCGCTGGCGCCGCCGCAAAATCGTCCTTGGCGATTTCGACCGTCTTCGTCTCGCCGTTGACGCCGCGCCGGGCATGTTCGAGCGAAGCCTGAACGGCAGTGAAGATTTCCGGCGCGTGGCGCTGCATCGCTGCGAGCATGGTTCCGGCGGTGAAACAGAACATGCCGGAGTTCCAGAAATAGCGGCCGCTTTCGACATAGGCCTGCGCCGTCTCGGCGTCAGGTTTTTCGACAAAGCGCAGCACGTCGATGCCTTCGGCCTCGATGTAGCCGAAGCCGGTTTCAGGATGATCGGGCACGATGCCGAAGGTGACGATGCGGCCCGTTTCAGCAAGCGGTCGCGCCTTGGAAACGGCCTCGGCGAACGCGGCCTCATCCTCGATCAGGTGATCGGCAGGCATGACGAGCAATGTGGCGTCAGGGCCGTAAGTGGCGGCGGCGTGGAGTGCGGCGACGGCAACGGCAGGCGCCGTATCGCGTCCGAGCGGCTCCAGCAGAAATGCGTTATCGACCTTGGGCGCCTTCGCATCGGCATAGGCGTCAAGCGTCAGAAACAGGAAGTCGCGATTGGTGACGGTGAGGATATGGTCCACTCCGCCCAGCTGCGCCGCGCGCTTGTAGGTCTTGCCGATCAGGGTGCTGCCGTCCGGCAACTCGATGAATGGCTTCGGGTGCGCATCGCGCGAAAGCGGCCATAGTCTTGAACCGGAACCGCCGCTGATGATGACAGGAATAAAGCTCATTGCTCAGTTGTCCTTCGTTGCGTTGCGGGCGATGGCAAGTCCCGTTTCCAGAAGCGTGTTTGCCTGGCTTTCGCCTGAGGCTTCCACATAGCACCGCAATTCCGGCGCGTTGCCGGAAGCACGATAGTGGATGGCATTGCCTGAATGGAAGAAGAGTTTCACACCGTCAATGGCCTCGGTCCGGACAATCGGCTCGTCCATCTGAAACAGTGCGCTTCGCGTCGCCTCGTTCTTGAGGAGGGACAGGAAGGCGAGGCTCTTTTCCTGCGGGACGTTCTGGAGCCTGTCGCTCAGCGCAGTGCGGAAATGAAAGCTTGCCGCAATGTCAGACAGCGGCTTGCCCGTTTCTTCGATGGAACCGAGACTTCCCAGGATTGGCAGCAGCGCATCACGGGTCGAAAGCGCGGCCAGCACATGACCGTCACGGTTTATATCCGTGCCCAGCAGCACGCCGCCATTGGCCTCAAACCCAACCACGGCCGGGGCGCCGCCGGCAACGGCCTGCGTCATGCCTTCGATGACATAGGGCGACCCCACGCGAGTTCTGATGACGCGCTCGAAATTTTCTTCCAGTGCGGAATTGGATGTCACGGGCGTCACAATCGTCTTAACGCCAAGCCAGCGTGCGGTGATTGCCCCGACCAGATCGCCCCGGACAAAGCGCCCCTTCCCGTCGGCGATCAACGGGCGGTCGGCATCCCCATCCGTGGACACAATGGCATCAAAACGGCTTTCCTTCGCCCATTGGTCGAGAAGCTCAATATCTTCGGAACGAAGGGCCTCGGTGTCGACCGGCACGAACACATCGGACCGTCCGAGCGGTACGGCTTCGGCACCGAGTTCGGTAAGGATGCGAACGATGAGATCACGCGCTACGGACGAGTGCTGGTAGACCCCGACCCGCAAACCCCGGAGGCTTTCATGCCCCAGAAATCCGACATAGCGGTTCACATAGAGGTCGATCGCATCGCTGCCATTGGGCGCATCGTGCAGATGACGAAATGCAAGATTTGCAGGCAAGGCCGCATAGGCGGCACTGATGGCGCTTTCATCATTCTTGTCGATTTCACCGTCGGCGCGATAGAATTTGAGCCCGTTGCGGTCATCTGGAATATGGCTGCCAGTGACCATAATGCTCGGCGCCTGCTGCGAGATTGCATAATTGCTGAGCGCCGGGGTCGGCAAGACGCCGCAATCAACCGGCTGAAATCCCGCATCCTCGATTGCCGCCATGCACAGCGCCGCGATGGCCGGACTGGACGGGCGAAGGTCGCGACCGACGAATACACTGTCACCCCTGTGCAGCTTTCCGGCCGCCGACAGCATTCCGACAAAAGCAAGGGAATAGGCATAGGCAGGCAGGCCATTCAGTTCGTCCGCCAGTCCCCTCAGACCGCTCGTGCCAAATTTAAGCGATGTACCGCTCATGCTTCCCGCCAGATTTTCCAGTATCGAAGAGGCGACGCCCGCAAGCGCCCGCCGGGCTTAAAAGTCTTGCCATCTTATAACGTGAATCCGAAAATCATCATCACCACAATGGTGCAATCCCATGCACCTTATTGTGGGTCATAATCCGTATAGGCGGGCAATATCAAATCCTTAACGCAGACTGCGTTAATAATTGCTGTTTTGCGCTTCTTTGGCTGAAAGCTAGAGCGGTTCCAGTTGAAACGGAATCGGGGAACCGCTCCATCTCTTTGTTTTCACGCGTTCTCCCACGCAAAACCGCTTCGCACTTTTGCTGGAAATGCTCTATACCAGCCGGGACACGACGTCCCGCAGCGACGACTGCCAATGCGGTGCCGACCAGTTGAACGCCTGTTGGAATTTGGCCGTCGACAGGCGGGAGTTGGCGGGGCGCACGGCCTTGGTCGGGTAATCGGCGGTCGCAATATCCGCAACGGTCGCTGTCGGCCCGCCAAGCCTGGCGCTTTCCCCGAATATGGCGCGTGCAAAGCCGCTCCAGTTCGTATCGCCCGTTCCGGCCAGATGATAAACACCATAAGCCGAAAACTCCGGTGCCACCGCCAGATGATCCGCCACCCGGATAATGGCATCAGCGATATCAAGCGCGCTGGTCGGATTGCCCCACTGGTCAGCAACAACCGAGAGAGCGTCGCGCGTCTCCGCGAGCTTCAGCATCGTCTTGACGAAATTCTTGCCGAAAGGACTATAGACCCACGCTGTCCGCAAAATGATGTGCTGCGGGTTGGCTTGCGCTACGAGACGCTCGCCTTCAAGCTTGGAGCTTCCGTAGACACTGCGAGGGCCCGTGGCGTCCGTTTCAACATAGGGTTTGTCAGCGTCGCCCGCGAAAACATAATCCGTGGACAGATGAATGACAGGAACGCCGCAGTTCTTCGCTCCCTGCGCAACTGCCCCGGCGCCTGCTGCATTCACCGCAAAGGCAAGTTCCTGCTCATTCTCGGCCAGATCCACCGCCGTATAAGCGGCGGCAGAGACGACGACGTCGGGCTTGATCGCTTCAATGGCACTGCGCACCGTGTCCGGCTCTGCGAGATCCAGCTCCGGGCGGCCCAGCGCGATGACCTCGAGGTCTGCCCGCTGCGATGCCTTCTCAAGAAGGCTCTGCACAACCTGCCCTTCCCTCCCGGTTACGGCGATTTTCATGCCTTGGCCTCTTTTACTGCCGTGCTGCCCAGGCGCTCACCGGCATAGGTACCGCTGCGGATCGGCTCCCACCACCATGCATTATCGAGATACCACTGAATGGTTTTTTCCAATCCCGTCTCGAAGCTTTCCTGCGGCTTCCAACCCAATTCGCGCTCGATCTTCGAGGCGTCAATCGCATAGCGACGGTCATGTCCCGGTCGATCCGTTACGGAGGTGATCAAGTCGGCATAGCTCTTGCCGTTTGCCCGAGGCCGCTTCTTGTCGAGAATGGCGCAGATGGTTTCCACCACGTTCAGGTTGGTGCGCTCTGCACGCCCGCCGATATTGTAGCTTTCGCCCAGTTTGCCCGTTGTTGCGACCAGTGCCAGAGCGCGCGCATGATCCTCGACATAGAGCCAGTCTCGTACATTCGCCCCCGCCCCATAAACCGGCAGCGGCTTTTCATCGAGCGCATTGAGAATGACGAGCGGGATCAGCTTTTCGGGGAAATGGAACGGGCCGTAATTGTTCGAGCAATTCGATAACACAACCGGCAGGCCGTAGGTTTCATGCCAAGCGCGCACCAGATGGTCGGAGGCCGCTTTTGAAGCCGAATAGGGCGACGAAGGCTTATAGGGCGTTTCCTCGGTGAAAATACCGCTGTCGAAAGGCAGATCGCCAAACACTTCGTCCGTCGAAATATGGTGGAAACGGAAGCTCGACTTGCGTGGCTCCGGCAGTTCTCGCCAATAGGCAAGTGCGGCATTCAGCAGGCGAAACGTTCCGACAATATTCGTCTCGATGAAAGCACCCGGACCATCGATTGAACGGTCGACATGGCTTTCTGCCGCCAGATGCATGACCACATCGATTTCGTTGGCGCGCAGAGCATCCAGAACGCTCGTGTCATCGCAGATATCAGCCTGGAGGAAGCTGTAATTCGGATGATTTTCAATCTGCCGGAGAGACGCCAGATTGCCTGCATAGGTCAGCTTGTCGAGATTGACGACATTGATCCTGGGATCGGAAGCCAGATGCCGGCACACCGCAGAGCCAATGAAGCCTGCTCCACCCGTAACGAGAATATTCATATCATTTCCTCAAGCAAAAACGTCTGCGTCGGCTAGCATCGGCGCTTTCTGATCCTTGTCCGAAAGCTGGACGTCTGATGCGGCTATCGGCCAGTCTATGCCTATTGCCGGATCATCAAAGCGGATCGAGCGGTCGTGCTCGGGGGAATAATAATTGGTCACCTTGTAGATGACTTCAGTATGCTCAACGAGCGTCATGAAGCCATGTGCGAAGCCCTTCGGCACAAGAATCTGGTTCCATTTTTCAGCAGAGACTTCCAGCGCAACCCACTTGCCGAATGTGGGCGAGCCTTTGCGGATATCGACTGCAACGTCCAGAATTGCACCGCGCGTGACGCGCACCAGCTTGTCCTGCGCAAATGGCGGCAACTGATAATGAAGACCACGCACGACGCCCTTGGCGCCCGAATAAGAATGATTGTCCTGAACGAAAGTCAGATTAATCCCGGCTTCCGCGAATGATTTCGCATTGTAGTTCTCGGAGAAAAAGCCCCGATCATCGCCGAATTTACGCGGGCTGATTTCAAAAACACCATCCAAACTTAAGGTACGAACTATCATCTTTCGCTACCGATTTCCTCGACCCGCCGACGCAGATAGGCAGCATATTCGGTCTGGCCAAGTTTTTCCGCCCGTTCGAGAACGGCGGCTCCGTCGATCCAGCCTTTTTCGAACCCGATTTCCTCAGGACAGGCAATCTTGATGCCTTGCCGTTTCTCGATGGTACGCACGAAAGACGACGCATCCTGAAGGCTGTCGTGCGTTCCGGTATCGAGCCAGGCATAACCCCGGCCCAACTGGTGGACTGCCAGATCGCCACGCTGAAGATAAATATTGTTGATGGCTGTAATCTCCAGTTCGCCACGCGCGGAGGGCTTGAGCGAAGCGGCAATATCGACGACATCATTGTCGTAAAAATACAGCCCCGTAACCGCCCAGGAGGATTTAGACTTGATGGGCTTTTCCTCGATGGAGATTGCTTTGCCGGTCGTCTTATCGAACTCGACCACGCCATAGCGCTGGGGATCGTCCACCCGGTACGCGAATACTGAACCGCCCTTATCTAGACGGGCAGCGCTTTCGCACAACTGGGACAAGCCATCGCCGAAATAGATATTGTCGCCGAGAATCATCGCCACATGGTCGCTACCGATAAAATGGCGACCGATGATGAAAGCTTCCGCCAAACCGTTAGGTTGCGGTTGTTCCGCGAAGGAGAAATTCATGCCGAACTCACTGCCATCTCCAAGCAGCTTGCGGAAAAGCGGCAGATCATTTGGTGTCGAGATAACCAGAACGTCCCTGATCCCCGCCAGCATCAGCACGCTCAGCGGGTAATAGATCATCGGCTTATCATAGATCGGAAGAAGTTGCTTCGAAACGGCTATCGTCAGGGGATAAAGACGCGTACCACTACCACCGGCGAGGATAATGCCTTTCATAAGATTTCCCATGCAAATACGAGGCGAGTCTCTCATGAACGCTACCACAATGCCTTCACTTGACCCAAATCAGTCGACTGATTCTTGCATTTTTCGTGTTTGTCGTTGCGGCTATCTGTTCGAATTTTGATTAGAATGTGAACCACAATATAATGGCATAAAGTTTGAGATCAGAAATTGGATTCGCAAATTACCTTATTTAAGCATTGGTATAAATTGTTATGTGGCACTTTCAGCTTATTTCGTCATATAAACAGACCGCATCCGTTCCTTTCTTCACGAACATATCTTCAATATCTTGAGTTGCCCACATACAACCGATTGCAACTGAAACAAAGTTAATATAAGGCGAGCGGTATTTATGAACTCACGAAGATATTGGAGCAGCCCATGTGTGGAATTATCGGCATTATCGGAAATAACGAAGTCGCTCCGCTTCTCGTGGATGCACTGAAGCGGCTTGAATATCGCGGCTACGATTCTGCCGGTATCGCCACCTTGCAGAACGGCAAGCTCGATCGCCGCCGTGCCGAAGGCAAGCTGGTCAATCTGGAAAAGCGACTGGCTGGAGAACCGCTTCCCGGTGTCATCGGTATTGGCCATACCCGCTGGGCGACGCATGGCAAGCCGGTGGAGCGTAACGCCCATCCGCACATTACCGAGCGCCTTGCGGTCGTTCATAACGGCATCATCGAGAATTTCGCCGAACTTCGCGCCATGCTTGAGGCGGAAGGCTACAAGTTCCAGACCGAAACCGACACCGAAGCTGTCGCGCATCTGGTGACACGGGAACTGGCAAGGGGCAAGTCCCCGGTTGAAGCCGTGCGCGACAGCCTTCCGATGTTGCATGGCGCTTTCGCACTCGCCTTCCTGTTCGAAGGGGACGAAGAACTTTTGATCGGTGCACGTCAGGGACCGCCGCTCGCCGTCGGTTATGGGGAAGGAGAAATGTTCCTCGGTTCCGACGCCATCGCACTTTCGCCCTTCACGGATACCATTGCCTATCTCGAAGATGGCGATTGGGCCGTTCTGACACGCAAGGGCGTGACGGTTTACGACGAAAACAACAGCGAAGTTGAGCGCCCGATCCAGAAGACGCAGACGGCTAACATGCTTGTCTCCAAGGGCAATCATCGTCACTTCATGCAGAAAGAGATGTTCGAGCAGCCGGAAGTGATCTCTCACACGCTTGCCAACTATCTCGACTTCACGACGGGCAAGGTGCGTCAGGAAGCAATCGGCATCGATTTCAGCAAAATTGACCGCCTGACGATTTCTGCCTGCGGCACGGCCTACTATGCGGCATCCGTCGGCAAATACTGGTTCGAGCAGATTGCGCGACTGCCGGTCGACAGCGATATCGCTTCCGAATTCCGCTATCGCGAAATGCCGCTCTCGAAGGATTCGCTGGCGATGTTCGTGTCGCAGTCAGGCGAAACGGCTGATACGCTGGCATCGCTGCGCTACTGCAAATCGCAAGGGCTGAAAATCGCCGCTGTCGTCAACGTGACGGGCTCGACCATTGCGCGTGAATCCGATGCCGTTTTCCCGACGCTTGCCGGACCGGAAATCGGGGTTGCCTCGACCAAGGCCTTTACCTGCCAGCTCTCGGCCATGGCCTCGCTTGTTATCGCGGTTGCGAAATCGCGTGGCGCAATCGATGACAAGCGCGAACAGGAACTGGTGCGCCAGCTTTCCGAAGCGCCGCGTTTCATCAATCAGGTTCTGAAGCTGGAAGACCAGATCGCCGCAGTCTGCCATGAACTGGCCAAGGTCAATCATGTGCTTTATCTCGGTCGCGGCACTTCCTTCCCGCTTGCCATGGAAGGCGCGCTGAAGCTCAAGGAAATTTCCTATATCCACGCCGAAGGCTACGCTGCCGGTGAGTTGAAGCACGGCCCGATTGCGCTGATCGATGAAACCATGCCGGTAATCGTCATCGCGCCGTCGGATCGCCTTTTTGAGAAGACCGTTTCCAACATGCAGGAAGTGGCGGCGCGCGGCGGTCGGATCATTCTTATCACCGACAAAAAAGGCGCAGAAGCTGCCAGCATTGACACGATGGCAACCATCGTTCTGCCGGACGTTCCGGAATTCATCACGCCGCTTGTCTATGCGCTGCCGATCCAGATGCTGGCCTATCACACCGCTGTTCTGATGGGCACTGATGTCGACCAGCCGCGCAATCTCGCGAAGTCGGTGACTGTCGAGTGATGCACGCAATTGACCAGCTTAGTAAGCACACACATTTCCTCTCGGTTGCGAAAAGCGAATGGACGCCGCAATGAAATCAAAAGCTAAATCGATATTTCGATATTCTGCAATCAAAGGCCGTATTAAACCAGCCGTTCAAGCAATCTTGCCCAATAATGAAACGAGTACCGAGGATACCGCATTAATTTTTGATGCAGAAAGAGATCAGCGCTATGCTCATTCGGGTATAGAGATATTTAACAATATACTCACCATATTCACTCAAGAGTGGGTCGGGATTCGCGCGGCTTCCGGTTCGCTGCCTACTCACAAGTTGGCTATCTCGAAAGATGCTGTAATTGGTCCATTCGCACTAAGGTCAATTTTGGATTTTATTACTGATCGGAAGATAAAGACCATACTCGTTCAAGGGCTTTCATTTGGCGTTGTACGTGCAGTGCGCGCAGTTAGAGCTTCGTTGCCAGAGATCCAAATACTTTGTGTATGGCACGGTGCACCTGCCGCATGGTGTTATGATGAAGAAAGATCATTGGCAAACCTTTTACTTGAGTGTGCTGATACAGGTGTATTCAATCGCATCAGCATAATGAAACGGGGCGCGCACGTCCTCCATCCGAATGCAGTTCCCTATTTGGTTCCCAATCTTCCACCAAATGTAAATATTCCAAGAATACACCTTCCTAACAGCGGATCCACCCGCGTAGCTTTATTTGGCTCTTGGAACAATACATGGAAGAACATGTATTCCAATATAACAGCAGCTTGTCTGACTCCAAAGATAACTAACATAATTTCATACAACTCCGTAGATATAAAATTACCTGGATCCGAAAAGGTTAAGGTAGCCAATTATGGTGGAAGAGAAGCCCACTTGGCTCTACTCTCAACTACCGATGTCGTTCTAAATGCAACTATATTGGATTGTCATCCAATGGTGGAACTGGAAGCCCTTGCGGTGGGCACCCCATCAATAAGGTCATATCTAGATTTGGACTTCGGCGAGAACCACCCCTACGAGAAATTATTGACGGTCAAATCGCCGAGCAATATACGAGAAATTTCGGAAACATTAACGACAACCATTGCAATACCATCGAAGGAACTTGCTGAAATCGTTTCCGAATATCGTAACCTGGTTTTCAATACCAGCATCCAGCGTTATGCAGAATTTATTGAAGGTTGATATGAGAGTCTGTTTTCCTACTTTTGAGATCGCTCCTTTCACCGGAGGTGGCATCGGTACTTGGCTGGCAACGACACTAGACCAGTACGCCGACGAAGGAGAGTACGAAGTTCTGTACTATGGGAAACAACCCATTTCAGAAGCAGAATTTTCTCTAGTCTACCCCAACGTCAAATTGCATTGCATTGACACTGAAGATGTCTCCGAAGTCCTCGATGAAAACCAACTGCGCAAAGAGGATGGTTTCGAAAGTTACCACGTTTGGATATCCTATATTCTCATGCGTAAATTGGAAGTTTTAGAACGTGAGTTTGGATCCTATGATGTTGTTGAGTTTATAGATTGGGGAGGCCCCGCATTTTTCTCACTGCAACAAAAACTCCTCGGACGTAGCTTACAAAATACTGCAGTAACCGTACGATTACATGGTTGCGATGAAATACTACGCCAATTTGAGAATCGCCCTTGGGGCTTTGAGAATTTAATTGTAGCTGATCTAGAACAACAGTCATTGTTTTTAGCAGACAAATGTGTTTCGCACCTTCTACCAAATGCCCAATTTTATAGTAACCATTACAAATTCGATAGTGCTTGGTTATCCCGGTGCATTATAGAGCTACCCCCGGTGAGGAAGGGAAAGGATGCGCAAACCACCATCAGCCCCACCAAAGAAACCCCATTGTGCTTCACATCGAAGTTCCAAGGGTTTAAAAGGCCCTATTCTTTTCTCCAAGGCGCAGCCGAGTTTCTTATCGCTACTTCGACTTATGAGGGAAATATAGTTTTTGCGGCTTTTGTGTCGGATCCGCTAGAAAGAAAAAGGATCGAAAACGCGATTCCCTCTGGAATCCGCGATAGGATTCACTTTATTTCTAACAATAATAGAGAATTGCGTGAAGATCTAGTTTCGCAAAGTATTGCAGTATTCTCAGGAGTATATGAGACATTTTGTTACGCAGCATATGAAGCTAGCATGGCAGGAGCCCTAGTCATCCTTAACGGCCACAATCCCGGCTTCGGTCCGCAGACCCCATGGATTCACGGGGTGAACTGCCTCAAGTACGATGGTACATCGGCGGGCCTTTCAGATGCTCTTCGTGTTGCGTTCAATACGTCAACAGAGCAAAAGAGAATAAACCTTCAGCCTATAGATTACCAACATGAGACACGGCCATATTGGTCCAACAACAAGATAGCCCCAGTACTAAATGCAAAAGAACGTGTCGTATCTACGCCGTTGAGTATCATCATACCCGTACATTACGAATCTGCAGAGTTATTTCAGATTATAGCTCGTCTACGCAAGTCACACAGCCCCGAAACCGAGATAGTAGTTGTCGATGGTTCCGGAACACAAAGCATCGCCGCACACGTTTGGGATAAAATTGACTCTGAGGGCGTATTAAATAGCAATCAAGCATCGGTGAAAGTAGTTCGTCGATCACAGGCAGCAAACTTCGCTGTGCTTGTCAATGACGGGGTTGATGCAGCGAGCCATCCCATCGTAGCTATTCTACCTCTTGATCAGTATCATGCCGAAGATTTTATCAAGGGTGCAGCGTTCGCTATCAATAGCAAGGACGCCGATGTTGTATTGCCTACGTTAAGAACTTTACGCCACAGCAAAGACGGGGACCATTCCGTTTCCGGCGGATGGATCTCATATGGAGGAGCTTTACGAGTAAATACTTTTGTGAACCGTTTTGGCTTTGGGTGCTTTGTTGCCCGGCGAGCAGACCTTAAACGTGTACGTTTTGACGAAAGTTTGACAAACGAATGGTCCTGGGACGTTCTTTTGCGACTTACTTACTCAGGCAAAAAAATCGTCGTGGATACTGATTATCCTATTAATGTTTTTGTGGATAAGCTGGCCCATTGGGCTCCTCAATCGGAAGATGAAAGACGAAGCACTTTGGAGGCTGTTAGAAGAAATACATGGCAGAGCGATAGACAGTATGACCTGCCGTGGACTTCCCTCGGGGATGGTGAGTTCATTTCTAGTGACTGGTTTATAAACCGCGACGCGCTCTCTTCAAATAGGCATTTGCAGGCAGCATACGAAGCATTAAGCAACGCCAGGACTGTTCGTTTTGCATTAAAGTTTGCAAATCGCATCAAGCGCGTATTAAGGCTTTCTTAATATGCACGTTTATGTAGGGGTCCTTAGATTTGACACATATGCGGGTTTAATCCACATCTGATAGTCGCCCATAAAGGACCAACCGGTTACTCAGAAGATTAAGATGAAGATAGCATTTTATACATCCGACCTATTAAGACTCAAAAGTCTAGTATGGTCCCTAACGAAACGAGAGCTGAGCTCACGCTTTCGTGGATCATTGCTGGGCAGTCTTTGGGCTGTATTACAGCCTATTGCTGTCGTCTCTATATTTTATTACGTTCTGGTCATCATCTTTAAAACAAGGTGGTCAGACTCAAATTCTTCGAATGGTGACTACATTGTAGGAATGTTTATTGGGCTTCTGATATACAATCTATTTGCAGAAACAATTTCACGATCAACCACATCTCTGACGTCGAATATAAATTACGTTAAGAAAATCGTGTTTCCTATCACCATATTGCCTGTCGTGCAATTATGCTTCGCATCAATTAACTACTTAATTGGAATGGTCGTACTGATCATTTTTGGCTATTTTTGGGGATTATTGACTTTATCTTATTGCTGGATACTGATTCCTTTCTGTGTTGCGCCCGTTCTAATGTGGGCTCTAGGATTAAGCTGGATCACCAGCGCATTAAACGTATATTTCCGCGACACGAATGTCATTGTGCCACTACTTCTCCAAGCTACAATGTTTTTGTCTCCGGTTTTTTACAATACAGATCGTTTAACTCCGGGAGCCAAAGCAGCTTTGTCCTGGAGCCCTCTTACGATTCCCATTACTGAATTGCGTAGAATACTTATGGGAGACCACAGCGCCGATTTTGCGCAATTGTTGTTTCCTACTATTACGGGAGCCGTCGTCCTTGTGTTAGGTTTCTGGCTATTTCGCAAGACAAAAGTCGGATTTGCTGACGTTCTCTAATTGCCTGAAAGTTGTACAATGATGGATGCAATAAAGATTCAAGCTCTCTCGAAGTGGTTTGACCGATACGACAATCCTCGTGAGCGTTTCTTCAAGCTATTCTCTGGCAACACACACTTGGAGCGGCGTCATCACGCACTTCAAGACGTCACACTTTCTATTCCCAAAGGCTCTTCTTTTGGGCTTGTTGGCCGGAATGGCGCAGGCAAGAGCACGCTGATGCAGTTGATTGCTGGCGTTATGCGACCATCAGAAGGCATTGTAAGCGTGCATGGACGTGTATCACCTTTGTTGGAATTGGGTACAGGTTTTAATCCTGAGTATACCGGTATTGAAAATGTTCGATTAAACGCAGCTGTATTGGGTCTAACCCCATCTCAAGTACGCTTAAAAGAAGAGAATATCATTGATTTCGCTGATATAGGTGATTTTATCAATCGACCAGTAAAGACATACTCAAGTGGAATGTTTGCGCGATTGGCTTTTTCCGTCGCGATAAACGTTGACCCAGAGATACTCCTTGTTGACGAAATCTTATCAGTTGGCGACATGGGGTTTCAGCAAAAATGTCTAAACCGACTGCGTGAAATGCGCCAAGACGGATTGACACTCGTCTTCGTAAGTCACTCAGCGGATTCTGTTAAGAGTGTTTGCGATAAGGCTATATTTCTGGATCGCGGCCAGGTCATGTATATTGGTGACGCAGATCAAACAGTGGATCGCTATCTCGCATTCATCCGTGAACAGTCGAACGAGGACCAACTTCGATCAGAAAAGGAACACCCTTGGAAGAGGCCCGTTAAGCGAATTCTTCAACTAGAAGGTGAGCGCCGTTTTGGTAGTGGACATGTTCAAATCACTCGAACAGACATTTTGAATGAATGTGGCCAAAGCACACGAGCTTTCACTTACGGGGACTTGATCACAATCGAAGTCGAGTTTCAAAGCACAATTGCGGTCTCTGACCTTTGTGTGAATTTACTCGTGCGTGATGCAACCGGGTTGGATCTTTTCGGGACATCAACTTTCGATGAAGACATCCTATTGAAACCGATGGACGTCGGAGAAAAACAAACCGTACAGTTCACTTTTCCTGCAATAACACGGGTGGGAAGCTATGGGGTCGCGCTCTCAATCACACGCGTATCTCAAAAAGACTATTCTGACAGCTTTCTCTTCGATCAAGTGGACGGCATCTGCAGCTACAGCATAGCGCAAAATATAAAACGTCCTGTCCACTACAAATTTCACGTTGCGACATCTATTACGGCAGAAGCGTCAACAGTGATGGAGAAATAGTTCATGAGCGGTATCAAACCTAACCAACAGTACTGGAAAACCAAAAGCGGCGCGGACTACAAGTTGGCGCACGCCATCCGCGAGCAGAAGGGTACAGCTAGCTATAAACTACAAGAAAAGTGGCTGACAGAAAGACTGCGTAATATAATTACCACTCTAGGTCGCCCTATTAAGCTACTTGACTTCGGATGCGGGTATGGTCGAATTGCTCATCTCTGTGCTGAAATTGGAGACATTGACTATTATGGCTTCGATTTTTCTGAAGCTATGGTTCAACCACTGCTCGAATCTCCCCCTGCAGAATATCAGGCTGACATACACAAGAGGGTATACGTTGGGTCACAACTTCCGGAAACTTTTCTGTCAGGAAACTTCGATGTCGTTATCTCTATTTCAGTGCTTATCCATAACGACGAAACAAACGCTCGTGAAATAATATCGAAACTTCTGATGACTGTATCTTCAGAAGGAGAATTAATTTTAATCGAAAACCCACTGTCATCGACTACCCACTTCGAGAACATATGGCATGCCGGCTGTTGGGTACACAACTTTCTTGAATATATCGGCCCAAACTACAACGTAGAATTGGACGAGCGGATCCACCCATCCCATTGCTTTTATATAATACGCCAGAGGAAAGAAGAAGAGTCGAAAAGTATAGATTATTGGGGTATCGACGGATTTAAAAAGTATACTTCTAGCGCCGAGCTTTTCGAGGAAGTAATTCCACAGATCGAAGCTGCGACATCCACAACAGTATTTACTGATTCAATTAACGCATTGGATATAGCTGAAATGTTTGATAAAAATGAGATTGATCATAGCCAGTTGGGAATGCATACGCCCGAAAATAACGACAGAAGAATAATTTTTGAAGCAATGAAACGAGAAATAATATTGAATTGTATAGGCGCGGCCAAGTATCAGCCTGGAAATGAGGAGCAATCAGCATTTATTGAACGAAATGTTTTTGGAGTTGAAGACGTTTTTGATGATTACTATGTTCCCTGGTTGAAAGAAGCCGCTCTGTCGGAGGGAGATGAGATAATTCAGATTGGATGCGATACCGGCGGCTCCACAGTTGCGTTGCTTCCCAACGTTAAACACGTTCATTGTTTAGGCATGAATGACATTGAACGCACTGTGGCAGAGTTCCGCTTTAAATTGCGGGGACTGACAAACTTTGATTTCATAGAAAATATCGAGGATATTGTTGCTTTACCTTCGAAAGTCAACGGAGTAGTTTTTTATTCTAGTCTCGAACATATGCCATTCTCTCAATGCGTTCAAACTTTGAAGCAAGCATGGGAGCAAGTCGAGGACGAAGGTTGGCTGTGCGTTATTGATACTCCAAATCGACTAAACGTGTCAGACAACCACACTTCACTTTTACCATTTTTCAATATGCTACCTCTTGAAGTTCGTTTGGCGTATGCTGAACGGTCTCCTCGAAGAGAATTTGCGACAGCATTTGAAAATAAAGCTACTTCATCACCCGATACTCTCATAGGTTGGGGAAGTGGGATCTCTTATCACGAATTTGAAATTGCATTGGGAGAAGACATTCACGGACAGGTTGTAGCGGATGGTTTCGAAACTAAATTGAATGAACTACTAGGGACAACGCCAGATGAAAGCATAACACAATTGATGTTGGGCATGTACGCGAATAAAGTCAATCGTTGTTTCGCGCGACGGAGTCTACATTTTGTTGTGAGAAAAAAACGGTTGGGTTAAGACTGCTTTAAAAGCAATTCACGCTAAACAATCGTATATGCTAGCCGAATAGCCTACATAATCCCAATGGCGTTACCATTCCGCCATTGGGTTGAACGTCGAAACATCTGGTACCCCCCCCCGCCAAATAACGGTAAGCGTTCGCTGCGAACCACTTGTGTCTTAGCTTGACGTCTTGAAGGTAAGCGTTCGCTGCGGACCACTTGTGTCTTAGCGTAACGTCCCGATTGCTGCCGCCTTTTGAACCAAGGCCTCGTGGCATAAGACACGTGTTTAACGACGTCGTTAGCGACGTGTCTTATGCGAGGATTGGATGCGAGTTGAGTAAGCGTACGCTAGTCCCCACCTTCCAATTACAGTTCTAATTGTCTCATTAGACTTTTGAGATGATCAGGACGGAGTTTCTCCATGGATACTACATTGGAGGTTCTGCGAGTTGGTGGCAGAAGCCGCGGGAACCGAAAGTGGCCGGATGAGGTGAAGGCGCGGATTGTAGCAGAAACGCTGCTGCCTGGCGCTACGGTGAGTTCTGTTGCACGTCGGCACGGTTTGCTTGCAAATCATGTATCGACGTGGCGGACTCTCGCAAAAAAGGGGCAGCTGGTGTTGCCTGCGCCAGAGGATCCGGGTAAGCGGTAAGGCTACCCCACATATCATTAGTCGGCGTGATGGGCGATTTTCCGTATGAATCATACGGAGAGTCCT
>NZ_JAHWRG010000018.1:0-40852 GCF_024539785.1 Ochrobactrum sp. BTU2
GAGCGCGAAGAGGACCATGGCCTGCAATTTCAGTATTACGCACCCGAAATCGGCATAATCCGACTTACGGCATAATGCCCGTTATGCCGATATCGGCATAACGGCCATTGGTCAGGCGCAAAGCATCGTCTTGGTCGCGATCTGGCTGGCCGCTTCGGCACAAACGCTTACGCACTCGAAGAACTGGTGGCCGAACTGTCCGCAGCTTTCCTTTGCGCTGACCTGGGCGTGGCCCATGATCCTCGCGAAAACACAGCCGCTTATATCGAAAACTGGCTAGCCGTTCTGAAGTCCGATAAGCGCGCCATTATCACTGCAGCAGCCAAAGCACAGGCGGTTGCCGATTATCTCCATGAGATTGCAAGCGGGTGATCATGTGAGGCCGTTTACGCGATCATCTATTTCTCAGCCAGGCTCGAGCTCTTCGAGCTTGCATCAACTTGGTTCTGAAGTTCCGCCATTTTTTTTACCAACGACAGCAGATCGCGTGTCGTACTATGTGGGAGATCGCTGACAAGTTTTGCTAGCTCGACACGATCTTTGGCTTCTTGCTCGTTTTCACCCCAGAGATGAGGTGCTGCTGCGAAGAGCATATCGATTGGCATGAAACCCAATACTTCGCAGATGTGTATCATGCGCGTAACGTGCAGTTTTGAGAATGCACGTTCGTAACGACCATATACCGGTGTAGACAGCCCCATAAGTGGCGCAAAATCTGCCTGTTTAAGGCCAGCCTGTTCACGCGCTTCTCTTAGATATTTTGCAAGTCGTTGGTCTATTTCTTCAAACGTGCTGATACCCTCAAAGCCGCGACGTCTGTAGATGGGCTTATCGATTTCCGGATCATTGGTTTTCTCCAATGAATGTTCTGTTGCGAAATCAGCAGATTCGTTATTCACCGTCAAAACCCCTTAAACTCCATGCCGCCTAATTGAATAATATGAATTATTCTCGTTGGTTTGGCACTGTAGAGTTTGATGAAACGGAATTCATCACCAAACTTTTCTGCCCCACGGATGCAGAAAGCGACCTCTTACGGAAAAAAATGAACTAGAATATGTTGACTAACGTGTTTTCGCCGCGGCCATTCGCCAGTTCCCTGGTTTTCCCTCAAAGACTGCTTCGATCAACGCTGTGTCCTTCAGCCAACTGAGTGTAGCTGACAGTTCGCAAGCAATAGTTTGCTGTTTGATATGAATGCAGCGGATAACATTAGTGATGGAATCCTTGCCGTAGGCGGCATAATTCCAGTTGGAAAAGCGAAAGAGTTCTTCTTTGGCAATCTGGTTGGTCGGCCATTCGACTGAAACGGCGGGCGTGCTAACTTGACTGTTAGCGAATGAGTTGATTGGCTCAATCGTGTGGCCAAAGCCATTAGCAGCTAGATAAGGCGCTAAATATAGACCGACTCCGATCCCGACGGCCAAGCCTAGAAGAAAGCTACGACCAAGCACGGTCAGTATCCGTTTTCTGTTAGATACTGGTCGATGGCATCTCTAAGGATAACCGACATCTTAAGTCCGTTGTCGTGGGCTGCCTTTTCAAGTCGCCTTTTGGTGTCGTAATCAAGTGAGACATTTACAAAATGCTTACTTTCTCGTTCACGATTTCTACGAAGTTCACGTAAGCGATTTCGGGAATCTTCCCGCTGGTTTGCCTGTTGGGTATCGTTCGCCCTTCTTTCTTCTGGCGTGACGAATTGTGATTTAGGACGAGCTCTTCGCGTTTCCAGTTCCGTTGACGGCCCTGTAGTTTGCATTTGTGCGTTTTCCGCCGCTGGGAGCGCAGCAGCATTGGGGCCATTCTCCTCTTCTGCTGATGGGCGTCTGCGGGATGCGACAGGGAAGTCTGACAGTGTGACCTTGCTTTTAGCCATTCACCGTCTCCATTACATTCTGGTCCCTTAAATAGTCGAGCTCAGAAACAAACGCGTTGACTTCGGTTCTGGCCTTACAGATAGCATCCGTTAATTCCAACATTTGCAATGTTCCCCAGCCGCTGCGGATCTCGCGGTAACAGTTGCGCTCGATTAGCTCAGTTTCGAGCAACGTCGTATTGTAACCATGTTGGCTTAAATTTTCTACGAATGGACGGATGATGCGATATTCTTCAAGGTGGCGATTAACGATGTTGATGCGTGTTCGCACAACCGCCTGAGGAATTACACGTTGGTTGTGATCTGTTCGCGTGGCAATGGTTTCCGCGGCTTCGCCTGCTGCCTTTATTTCATCCTGTGCAGGCTGAATGGGCGTAATCACGATATCAGAATGATCTATTATCGTATCCATGACCACGCTATCGACGCCGGGAGCATCGATAATCACGGCGTCGTACTTTTCCGCGTGTGAAGACATAACCTGTTCGATTGAGCTCTGGCGAAGTGCGGTCGTCAGAGAAATCGATTCAGGTAAGTTGCCCTTCGCTTCACAGCGCTTCCACCACTCGGCCAGGTTCTGGCGGGGATCTGCATCGATGAGAAGGACCCGTTGACCTTGGAGTGCGAATTCACCTGCCGTCAAAATGACCGTGGTCGTTTTCCCCGCGCCGCCTTTGCCACTAACTGCTGAAAATCGAGCTGTCATGAATTCTCCTTCAAACGAAGAGAGCATGAACGTTTACCCACGTCCGGTTCAGGCCATATCAGACTAACGAGCATTTGGATCGAGTGGTGATCGTTAGTTATATGGACTGAGGAACAGACTACGATATTTTCACACGATGTGACAACACACTATATCCAATGGATCACACGGTGTGTTCACATCGCATAACCACATGACATCGTCGTGTGGTTGATCTCCCCAGTTCCTTTCTAGCTGATGATGAACCCCGGAGCCGCGCAAGAGCCGTCTGTGCCGCTCGCACGCAGTCCGGCAAGGGCGAAGAGCGAAGCCTCCCTTGCTGGCGAGTACGAGGGGTACACAAAGGCGAATAAAGCGGCCTGGAGGTGAACCCTGGTGAGCGAAGCGAGACCAATTTGGACGATCTTTAATGATTTCCTATTTATTTGGTTAGGCAGGATACGGAAAAATGTGCTACATTTTTTCCAATCAATCGCGAAACACGTCCGCGATTGATTATTGCTACTCTGTGCTGGAACTGTTGAAGCTTATGGATGAGGGAATTACCGATGGTGGGGTGGCAGTTAAAGCCAAGCCGCAAACCATTCATAGCCGCGTTTCGGCGGACGAATATGATGCAATCGATGTAGCCGCAAAGGCGGCTGACATGACGATGAGTGCATTTTTTAAAGCTGTATTCCTGCAAGGGGCAGGAGTGAAGCCAGTCTTTAATGACGAAGACCGGGCGCTTTTGTCTCTCATGCTAGAGGACATGCGTATGATTGGCGTCAATCTCAATCAGGTAGCCAGAGCTCTGAATAGTGGAAAATCGGTATCTGATAGCGAAATCCGCATGGTGGTCGGGGATGTGCAGAAGATGCAGATCGGCGTCCTCAGCGAGTTACGGCGCGTTACCAAGCGATCTGGATACAGGCATCGCAGCAAGGAATAGCAGTCGATGGAGTTTTTTCTCGGAGCCTTTGAGAGTGAATGGGAGCAGCATCGCGCGGCGCTGTTGCATGAGCTTTCTTTGGGTTCGAGTGCTGCGAGTGGCGCGGAAGAAGAGATGCGCCGAAGGCTGCGCGAACTGCAAATCGCAGGAGGTGCCACCGCAGCAGGTAGTGCTTCAGTGCCGAAAATGCGCACGGGATCCTCAAGGGCACGGAGTTTCCAGTTCTTTGGAAGTACGGCAAGCAAGCCAATTGCGGCGGCTAGGCCGATGGAAGCGCGTCTGGCCGCGGTCGCAGCAGGCAGTCAACCGTCCGTGGTAAAAATGGCATCGTACGGTGGCGGTGCACGGTTCGGCGCGATGGTCAATTACGTATCACGCAGCGGGGAAATACACGTCGAAAAGGAAAATGGTGAGCGCCTTCATGGTCGCGAGGATCTAGCCCGGTTGCGGGAAGATTGGGAGCCATTGTTTCAAAATCGTGCCGAGAGCAGGGATATTGGAACTTTCCATGTGACGATCGAAGCTACTGGTTTCGAAACAGAAGAAGCTTTGCACCAGCTCGTACGCGACAGCCTGGCGAGCGGATTAAGTAATCGCAGCTTCGCTTATGCAGTTTCGCAGCCATCACATGGAGTTTTGAAAGTTGACGGTCTGGTAGTCTTGCGCAGCGCAGAAGGGGAACGGTTGACCGGCGACCCGAAGGCGGCTGACATTATTCAGAGACGTTACAACGAAAGCGCGGTGTCCGAGCTGGCGAGGGCGCGGTTCCGTTTTACCGGGTATGGCAATGGCGTGGAATATGGCGCCGCCAAGCTGCGAAATCTGGTCGAGGATCATAAGGGAGAAGTTCGCGATGATAAGGGGCGCGATATCTCCGATACGCGTTCCGCCGGCGATCTGGTGCAAAAGCAGTGGCGTCGGGAGTTGCATAGCCGCAAGGGCAGGGATGTGATGCATGTCATCATGTCTGCTAAAGCTGGCACCAATGTTCAGGCTTTCGAAGGCGCTGTTCGGGATTTTCTGGCCGCTCAGTTCGAAGGACACCGCTACATATTTGCGATGCATGATCCGTTCAGCGATCCGAAGGAGATGGGGCAGGGCGGAAAGCGACCGCATATCCATGCCCATGCCATTATCGCTATGCGTTCGGATGCCGGTGATCGGGTAGAAACCTCGCCACAGGTTTTTCGCCAATGGCGCGAACTTATGGCTGAAAAGGCGCGCCAGCACGGAATCGCTATGGAAATGACGGACAGGCGCGAGTTTGCAAATGCTCCAGCCTACACGCGCAATCAGGTGCGGCCGGTTAATCGCGAGGGACGAACGGAACATGAGGGGACGAGTGCGGCGGCTCAGTCGCGTTATGATGCCAAGCGGTCAGGTCGGCGGAGCGTGGCGCGAAGCGTGCGCAGCCTTGAATATACCGTAAAGGTAACTCAGAGTTGGGAGAAAATTGCAATGGCAAGCGGCAATCATCAGATTGCCTCATACGCCATCCAGCAAAGAGATATAGTTGTATCAACCAGTTCGCATCAATCGGAAGCTAAAACTTCTAACATCGTTCATGCAGAATTCGGGTCACATTACCGCACCAATTTGGTAAAGTTGCAAAACATCATTTTGGAGGGTGAAAAAGTGCGCGAAATGTCGAGAAGCGATTTTGAGGCATATGAGAAAGAAGTTGAAACAGCTTTGTTCCGGCTTGGCCGCAATCTCGGACCGGAAGAGAAAGCCGATCTGGAACAGGTAGCGCAGTATACGCGCGAGCATGTCAATCTAATGCGCGAGCATATGGAACTGACTGAACAGCGTGGATTGACCGTTGAAACCCCATCTCGCGAAAGCGAGCAAGATAGCTCGTCAATGCAGATCGCTCGCGAAGCCGATTCCGAAATTGCCAAGCCAGCGCATGTTATCGTGGAAGCAGAGCAGGGTCAGCCATCGGCAGATAATGCTAACGAACCTCGTTCAAGCATTGATGACGAGGAGAAAGCAGCTGCAGCATCCTATCAGGCCGAAATGGATCGTTCATTCCCGGATGAGATCACGAGCCGATATTATATTCGTGAGGATCACGGGGGGACGCAGCGTGTCTTTGCCGATTCAAAGGGTGAGCGCGAAGTGTTCCAGGACAATGGAGAGAAGCTGCGCGCTAAATCGTTCGATGCTCAGGGCGTTCGGTTGATGATCGAAACAGCAGCGCATCGAGGCTGGACGAGCATCGAAATAACGGGGAGCAAGGAGTTCCGCCGTGAAACTTGGTTGGAGGGCCAGGCGCACGGTATTTCGGTCAAGGGCTATCAGCCGGCGGAACTGGATTGGCAAGATCTGGCGCGTCGCGAGCAGTCCTACTTGCGCAATGAAATTGTTCCGATCGAGGGCAGGGCGCTGGATGCGGCTCACCGGGATCAGGAGCAATCTGCAGGATCGGATCAGTCGAGCAAGGTCGATAGAGAGCCACAGAATGCAGATAATTCTGGAACGTCCCACTCCAAGACCGTCGACTATAAGGAGGGTGTGCAGGGCATCCTCGTTGAGACAGGCGAAAAGCCTTATCAGGATAATGAAAAAAATGAGCCTTCGCCATTTGTCGTTATTGAAACGGCCAATGGCAATCGCACGGTATGGGGTGTCGGATTACCGGATGCGTTGCATCGCGCCGGCGCTGAAATCGGCGATGAAGTTCATTTGCGGTCCACTGGGACGGAACGCGTTTTGAAAACTGTCATTCAGGAAGTCGACGGTCAGAAGCAGCGTGTCGAGCAAATGGTCGATCGCCGGGCATGGGAAGCGAACGTGCTTGAAGAGCGGGATCGGACAGATGGAAAAGTTGAAGGTTCCAAACAGCTCGACAATCAGGTTAATTTGGAAGTGAAGGGCGTTGTTCGCGATGGAGAAACCATGCGCACCGATCCACCTCAGCAACAAGTTCTGCGATTGCAGGAACTAGAACAAGAGCAGCAGCAAAAGAAGGAACGCGACGAACACGAGCGTTAAAGGACGATGCGACACGATTATATTTATAATTCACCTCCCGATCCGAAGGCCGACGACGCTTTTGCAAAATTCTTTGCGGTTCTGTTCTGGCTCGTGCTTGGACTGGTTGCAATCGTGTATGTTGCTACTGTCATTCAAGGTTGGTTTAATGCCGCCTTCGCATGGATAACTGATACCATCAGTTTCCTTGGAGGATTCTTGCCGTTTTGACGGCAAGGAGAATTAAAAATCAGCCGGGCGCTTTTGCGCCCCGGCTTTTTCGTAAGGGTTAGGCCATCAGACTCATAAACAAGGAGCGAGGCGCGTTGCACCATAGCGAGAAAGTTGGCGGCGAGCAGACCGATCCGGATCGGGAATCCTTGCGCGTCAACGACGACGTGTATCTTGGTTGTCAGCCCGCCGCGCGATCGACAGATGGGTAGCAGCGGCTTGATTACGCGGCATTCAAAGTCTGTCAGGTCATATCGGCTCATGCTGAGCCCTGAATCAGAATCGGGCGCGATATGAAAGCATCAAAGCAGTCAGTCAGCAGACGACCTTAATCCCAGCCGTTCGGGGAGTTTTCGTCGGCGCCTGAAACCCGCCATTCATCCGAGAGACACGAACGGCGGAATGGGGGCTCTTGCCGACCATCGGGTTCTGAGCATCCTCGGTGAACAGCTGCCGATTGTGAAACGAAGAGAACTAACTCTTCTCGCACTGGACAACGCGTCGCTGAAATGTAATGTCAATCCAAAGGGTAACGCTAATCGCGTAAAATGGGGGGCGATGTGGCGCTGGGGCCGACAGCGAACGAAATCTCAGTGCGAGAAGTACTTGCGAAGTTCAGCGTCGAATTCGCCTCAATGGCGCGTGCGGTGGAGAATGGTGAATTCGCGCTGTGGGTCGGTTCTGGAATCTCGCGGCAGGCTCCTAATCTTGGCAACTTGATCGAACAAGCTTTCGATTATATCCGCGCGAAGGCGATTAATCCGGCAACTGCGGCAGCCTATTTGCCCGCGTTCGAAGAAGCACTCGATCTTGCGGAAATCAAACCGGACAATGTCCAGGCGCAGTACCCACAGCCATTGGCGGCGTGGCCCGAACACGACGCAATCATCGAGCGCCTGTGGACAAAATATTCGCGCGTGCTCGACATTCGTATCCCTGGCACCGAGCCCGATTTTGTACTCTGGGATGCCATAAATATCCGAAAGGCATTCGAAAACCCGGCCGCTCCAGCCGCTGAGCATCTGTGCATTGCGGTTTTAATCCTTGAAGGAGCAGTACAAGCGATAGCCTCAGCCAATTGGGATGGCTTCATCGAGGCAGCGGTCGAACGGCTGAGCGGTGGTGTTCAGGGCGTGCTGCAAGTCGTCGTCGATCCTGATCAGCTGCGGGGACCCGCCGGACGCGCCCGACTGCTGAAATTCCACGGGTGCATTGTGCATGCCACGCGTGAGCCGGCAGTCTTTCGTCGGTTTCTGACTGGTAGTTACCCTCAGATAATGGGTTGGCCGGAAGCGGCAGAGTTCGCAGCAATGTGCAACGCAGTCGTTGGGCTTGCGACAACCCAAAAGACCTTGGTGCTGGGACTCTCGATCCAGGACAACAATCTTCAAACCCTTTTTGCGCGGGCGCGGGCCATACACGCATGGCCATGGCCATGCGCGCCCGCTTCAGCGGCTCATATCTTCTGCGAGGATAGAATCCAACAAGGGCAGCGTGACGTCCTCCGCTTGTCTTACGGGGACGCCTACAATGGCGATCCGGCTGCCGTTCATGCGGCCACGCTGTTGCGCGCGTGGGGCGAAAAGGTACTCATCGCGCTGGTGTTGAAGCTCCTTACGGACAAGCTCGCCATCTTAATGCAACTTGGCTTGGCGCCTTTGGGCAAAGCGCACATTGCTGTCGCACTTGCGCCCTTGCTGGAAACGCTTCGAGACGACATCGCCGGCCTAGCTGTCCCCGCTCCTGGGACCAAGAACAGGACCGCTTTCGTAAACCAAGCCATCGCGCTTTGGTCGCGAATGCTTTCGCTCTTCCGATCAGGTGCTCTGCCTTCCAACCCGGAGGCCTATGAAACGCTCTCCAGTTCGACACCTAATCTCCTCGCGGCCGACCAAAACGCTCAAAGCATGGGTTTTGGATGCCTTGGGATTGCCTTGTCGCTTCTGGAAAATGGGCGTCAAGCTGGGTTATGGGAGCTGCGCGGGCCTGTCTCGGACGCCCTGACGTCAGGGGCCCTTACCGCTCGCGCCCTGCGTCCAGACGGTGTCGACCGCCCATTCTTTGTGGTAAAATCGGCGACCGAAGCGATTGGCCTGAAGAGTCGCGGAGCTTTCGCGAATGACAATGCAATCGTCGTCCATGCCGACAACGCCTGGCATCAAATGGCAGGGGGTGGTGTAACTGCGCGGCGAGTTCGCTCCGCACCCGGGCGAACCGGACAGATTGGAGAAACGCATGTCAGCCTTGGCAATCTACTCGCGCGCTGTGACGATCCCGCGACGCTCCAGCGAGAATTCGTCGCGGAGATGATGTTATGAGCAACTCGCCCCTCATTCATGTTGTCCAAGAGCGCCTCCGAGATGCCGGATACAGCGACCTGCCGACGCCATTCAAAGTTGCGGGCGTCGAGTTTGCTTTCACCGGTGCTATGCGCGGACGCGACGGTCGGGCGCTGGACCTCGTGCTTCTGGTCGACACGACAACTGGAGACTATGGCGACCGCGACGGCGACCGTGTTCGCCAACGCTTGGAAGCCTTGAGCCGAGCGCTCGACGTCACCGGCTCGCGCTATGTCGTGACCGCGATTCTCGCTGGCGCTTTATTGGCGGAAGGGATCGAGGCTCTGTCGGAGACATGCCGAGTGCTCCAGGTCGAAGGCATTAGCCTCGACGATAAAGGAAAGCCTTCAGACGACGATGCCAAACGCCAACTCGATGATCGAATCCGAGTGCTTCTTCCCCTTACTCTGCCCCTCCCCATGGTTGAAGCTCAGAACGGCAGCGGCCCCGCTATGGATCAGCTCGTGCGTGCGCTTCCGGCAGACTCCGACACCTCCCTCCTTGATGCATTGATTAACGCATCCAGTGGAGGGGAGCAGGCAGTGACCGATGCGGTTGCGCTGGCAATTAACAGTGCGTTTCAGCCCGAACCGGAAGAGGACCAATCGTGAGCGACCTCGTCCTTAGAAGCCTCGATATCAGCAACTTCCGCAGCATTCGGGGGAAAATCCATGCGCCACTCGACGCCAAGGTGGTTCTCGTCCATGGCGAAAATGGCGCGGGAAAGACGAGCCTTCTGTCAGCCATTGAATTAGCACTTACCGGAATGGTTCAGTCGCTGGAGCGTGCGGACCCTGGATATGAGAAGCAGTTGCTGCATCGTTCGGCGTCCGAAGGCCGCGTCTTACTCAAGGCTTTGGCGGGCACCACAGAACAGAACTTCAGCGTAATACTAAGTGGAACTGGTCCGCGGTCGGTGAGCGCGCTTGACGAGCAGCGAGCCGCCTTTTTCCGGGAGCGGGTATTTTTGCCGCAAGCCCTGCTCGGCCAGTTGCTGCAGATCTATCAGGATGCAGGCAACGATGCGGAATCGCCTCTGGCGCAGTTCGTGACCAAACTGCTCGGCCTTGATCGGCTGGACGCTCTGGAGGCTGGGCTGAAACCTCTGGCGGATGTGCGTAACGTCCGCAAGATCATTGATGGCTGGGCGGGAGCCGAGAACGAACAATTTCGGCTGGACCGACTTCTCACCGATGAACGCACAATGCGCGAGGAGTTAAGCGAGCAAATCCAGAACACGATGGGCGACCTTACGGCGCTCTGCTCCGCGCTTCAGCTTCCAACTGAGGTGCGGGAGGATACGCTAGCCAACGTGGCGGCCGCTCTTTCGGAAAGCAGTGATATTGACGCGTTCGCACGCCTGACTGATCAGCAGCGGAGACTCGCCTCGATCCGACGCGAAATCGACGCGGCACAAAGCGCGACTCTGTCCAGTGCCGTTGTCACCCCGTCCGGATCGGAGGCTGCCCGCGCAGCGTTTGCACGCTGGGAAGCCGATTACGGCACGCGCATCACCAATGTGCGCGGTCGTATTGAGGCCTTCCTACCCGCTATCGCGTTGCCAAGCGAACCGGAACGGTTTGCTGAGGTGGCGCTAGCAGGCCTGCACACCGAAAAAAAGCAGCTGAGTGATCGCACGTCACAAGCCCGTGCCGACATAACACGGTACGCTCTAGCGCAGGATGAGCGAGATGTTACGCTGCGCCAACGCGATACAATCGATCAAGAACTCGCTCGCTTGCCGAGCAGTGCGGGTAGTCTTGGGGCCGCATTGGCGGAATTGACGTCGTTCATTACTGACGACGTCTGCCCGGTATGCGATCGAGATTTCAGAGAGCGAGGCGAAGGGTCGCTCAGCGACCATGTTCACGACAAGGTAAGAACACTATCCGCTTCGGCGGAGAGGTTACTCACCTTAGGGCGGACCCGTAGTGAGGTTCAGGTTACGGCTGAACGTCTGGCACGTGAGATCGAGACCATTGGATCTCGAAAACTTGACGAAGAAACTTTGGCCAACCTCGATCGGCGAACGGCTTCTACAGATGGGCTCATAACCGAACTTGAAAGCCTGCATGATGCGCTACACGAGGGAGCGCAATTGCGTGCGGCCGATGTAGCCGCGCGACGCGCGGTAAGCGAAGCTCAGTCGCGCAATGTTGCGCTTGCGGCCGCACGTGATACGTTGAGCGACTTTGCCCGTTCGATAGGAACGCCTGGGCTTGAGGAGGATGAATCATTCGAAGCTGCCGTCGTGCGGCTGGAAAGCATATTGGCAGCCGGCGCGACGAACTTTGAACATCGACTTGCCATGCGGCGCAAGGGCGCTGATCACGTCGCCACAATCCGTACGGCAATCTCCCGCCGCGGGGAGGTCGACCAGCGGATTGCGGCAGACCTCGCGTCCTGGCAACACGCGGATCAGGCGTTGTCACGGGCCCAGGTCCTCCGCGATCAGGGCAACGCAATTCGGAGCGCCGTCGACACAGTGCGCTCTGCCATAATTCGACGCGAGTTTAACGACCGGCTCAATCGCGTGTGGCGTGACCTATTTGTGCGGCTCGCGCCGGGAGAGCCCTTCGTTCCCGCATTCAGAATCCCCCAATCGTCTACCCAGAAACTTCAGCCCAAGTTAATCACCGAGCATCGGGACGGCGGCGAGGCTGGCGGAACTCCTGGTGCGATGTTGAGCGCGGGCAATCTCAATACCGGTGCATTGACTCTATTCACGGCACTTCATCTCTCAGTGCCCAAAGAGCTCCCCTGGCTGATCCTCGACGATCCGGTACAATCGATGGATGACGTCCATATCGCTCATTTTGCCGCATTGCTTAGAACACTATCCAAGGAGCATGGACGGCAGGTGATGATTGCTGTGCATGACCGACAACTCTTTGAGTATCTCAAACTCGAGCTCAGCCCTGCGTTTTCGAATGACAGCCTGCTGACCCTTGAACTATCGCGGGGCCCTCGGAGGGACACCGTCTGCATCTCGAAGCGGTTTTCATACAAAGAAGAGACGGTGTTGCTCTCGGCGGCATGACTGGTCGCCACTCTACGTCCACTTTCGCGAACAGTCAGATAATCAATGAACGACATGAATGAAGGCGCATCCCTGCCGAAGTTCGGCGGGCAATTGAACGACAGCTTTTCCAGCTTATGCGGTCAGCAGCGGACAGACAGAAAGCCACCCCATCTCAGTCGTTCGCGTTTATGGGTTCACGGGCTAGTTGGAAATGGTCATCAGCCCAATATCCTCTGGGTCCGGGACAGTAGCGTTGAATATGTCGAGATAACTTTTCCGCTTTCGAGGGGATGTGCCAGAAGCATCAACTTTCTCGTTGACAGCCTTCAATAATCGTTCTGCGCTCGGTTTAAGTTTCGCTTCGACTTCTTCTATCCGATCATCGATATAACCCGGTGGGATTGCTGATTTCTTGTCTATGCCAGTTGATGGCAATTTGACGTTCAGATTGACCGTCCTGGTATTTTCTTGGTTCCCGTCACCAGATTCAGGAATCGACGGGGAGGCGGTTATGCTGGCTTTCGGCCGAGTTTTCTCATCTGACTGAGGACTGTAGGGCAGGGGGCTAATTGTCTGCTCAGCGGCCCGTTGCCCGTCTTGCGCGTATTCGCTCGTGAGTGCTGGAACCGGCCTATGGGGCAAATATTCAATCGTCGGCACATCAGGAACGTGCGATTGCGAATAAGCTTCAGCAGATTTGAAGGGTTGGGTGTTGAAAAATCGCAGCTTGTCGCCATAGATCGGTCGTTGACCTTCGACGAGCAAGATCATCTTACTTTCTGGCATTTGCCGCACTTCTTGCGGCATCATCAAATCGCGTTCCCGGATTTGCTCAACTTTTGTGCGCCGAGGTAAACCGAGAATTTCAATGGTACGGGATTCCGACTTGTAGCGGATGGTTCTTTTTCCGAGTGCCCGGGATGCATATTCCGCTGTCGCCTGGTCGTTGGCACCTAGCACCAGCTGATAACCACAGTTGCCGAGAAGGGAGTGACGCGAAGTCTCGCCATAAATCTCGTCGAGATTCTTGAGATCCTGAATGATGATAGCAAGCTTGATATTATAACCAGCCACATAGGGAAGCTTCGTCATAATCTCATCCATCTTTTTAAGCTGCCGAAATTCATCCAGCAAAAAATAGACAGGAAGCGAATTGGGATCGTGTTCGAGTGTCAGAATATTCGTGACTTGCTGCACGAACAAAGTGAGAAGTGGGCGCAAGATTGTAATGTCGGTAATATTAGGTGCTAAATAAATAGAGATAGGCCGCCGTTTCATGGCGGCGATATCCATGTCGGTTACTTCTGTCGCGGCTACAATACGTTCATTTCGGAAGGGTCTAAGCGCGTTCTGGATATCCAGCAGCGCGGATGCCGCCGCCCGCTCTGACAATGCAAGAAATGCGTTAAAGCTTTCGACCGTATATTTTGAAAGGTTCGGCTCTTTTTCCTTGATGAACTTGATCTGCGCCTGAAGATCAACGCCACTGTTCACGAAGGAAACGACTTCGCCGAGGTTGCGCCGTCCGTGATAATAGGGGCTCTCCAGAACATAGCTTATAATTCCGGCTACGACCTGTTGAGCCAAGCCCTGCCAAACTGAGTTTTCAGAGCCAACATTTTCGGGAACCAGAATGCTGGCGATATTCTGAATATCCGTTGTGCGATTGCCGCGCTCGGGTCGCACAAAATCTAGAGGATTATAACGATTTGTCCTCTCCGAGCCGGGAGCAAAGAGGAAGACCTGACTGCCATTCTTCTTGCGATATCCGGCTGTCGCCTTGAAAATTTCGCCCTTCAAGTCGGATACGATCATTGAACCTTCATGCATGAGGGCGTTTGGAATGACATAGCCCGCTCCCTTACCCGATCGTGTAGGACCGATAATCAGATGATGGCGACTGTCTGCCGCTCGCAGCACATTGCGGCCGAACCGCCCGAATATGTGCCCTGTCTTTCGGAACCACTTGCCGCGACGAAGGCCCATGACGTCCTGAAAAGCAGCATCCCCTAAGGGATTTTCGTGAGCCTTAAGACCGAGATGGCCCGCAAATACGGCGGCGGCGATGGCAGGTAAAAAGGCACCGATGGCAACTCGTTGCAGAGTTGAGTTGGACGCGTAGGCCCAGACTTGCTGAAGCGGCGCAAAAGGATTTTCGGTGATGGTGATATTCAAAATTCGGCTGTCTTTATAGACTACCCCGAGTACGACCCCATAAGCTAAGGTCCAGACAAGGAAGGCTATGCCGGCACAAAATGTCAGATAGACCGCTTTGTAACCCTTGCTCATGGCTCCTCATTTCGTGCAAAAAATATCTCCGATACGCCACGTTTTCCGCCGTCGCGACGCAACTGGATGACGATGGGGATGACCATCCGGATATACGACATGAGATCATGCTTCGAGTATCCGCCAGATAGCCCCGCTTGTTGCATCATCATGGCGAGCTGTTCATAGGCACCTTGCGGCGTATCGGCATGAATCGTCGACATAGAACCCGGATGACCAGTATTAATGGCGCGAAGAAATGCAAAAGCTTCAGCGCCGCGTATCTCGCCAACGAATAGACGATCAGGCCGCATACGAAGCGATGATTCAAGCAAGTGCTGAATTGTGACGTCAGCGGTGCCCTGCCCGCCTTTCGAAGCTACCAGATGAACGCGGTTTTCTTGGATGGGAAACAGTTCGCGGGTGTCTTCCAGCGTGATAATCCGTTCCTTCGGATGGACCGATTTCAGGCAGGCATTCAGAAAGGTTGTCTTCCCCGATGATGTGCCGCCGCTGATCAGCATCGACACTCGTTGCGTGATTGCTGTGTTGATGAAATCGAAAATTCTGTTCTGCTTCAGATATTCGATGAGCACACGATCAATGTCGCTCAGTCCGCCAACAGCAACAGAAACTTTATCCAGTGAACCGCTATCTCTGTATTCCTCCAAGCTAAAATTGCTAAAGACCTGCTTGCGGATCGATATGGATCCGCCCTCCGGTGAAGCGGGTGGAAGAACGATCTGAATACGCTCACCAGTTGGTAACGCAGCGCTTAAGATGGGCGCGGATTTACTGATGAACTGGTCGGTTGCTCCGGCGACGCGTTCACCGATATTCTGAATCTCAACTGCTGAGAGTGCATGAACCTCATGTAACTCCATATGATCAGCACCAAGTCGCTCAACATAGACATGACCTGGTTTATTGACCGAGATTTCAACGACCTTTGGATCGTTGAGAAATGGCCGCAGTGGCTCAAGTGCCCGATCCAGAAAGTAATATCTGCTTTGTATGGTCGTTGTCGCTCTACTTATCCCTGCGTTCACGTTGAATTTCCTTCATCGCCTCTGTTACGGGATCGTCGTACAGCTCTGAGAAATCGAGGTACTGACGCACGAATATGAAAATGCGTTCGCCTTGATGGACGCTGATTGTCGGTTTGATGCGCAAGTTCTCGCTCAGAGCGGTATTTGCCATTTGAGAGAAAGTGTCGGCGATCGTCTGGCGGGCTAGTTCTTCTCCGCGTTTCGCATCATCATTGTTACGACCGAAGGCTTCACCGCTACCAAAACCTGTCAGATAGCTTGCACCGGCGCCGACTACGGACAACATGATGGAGGCACCGAACCGTTCACGCCATTTTTTATCGACGATGCCGGTGAGACCCGAACGACCCAAGCTGTCAGTTCCAACGGAGTTCAGGCGCACGCTTACACCATCATCACGCAGTAAGCGGGTCCAGACAACAAAAACGCGGGTCTGGCCTGTCATTACGTCGCTTTGATATTCACCTATGAGTCGAGTGCCGGTCGGAATCAAAATGCGACGACCATCAAAACTGTAGACGTCCTCTGACGTAATGGCGCGAACCTGGCCTGGCAGATCGCTTACAATCGAGGTTTCGAGAATACCGGGTATCATCGTTCCTTCCGGCACAACCGCGTCGATACGCTTGATTTTCGTAGCCTTGGCATTTCGGTCGGCCATTGCCGAGGCCGTCGCCAGAAACTTGCTGTTTCTGTCTTCACCAGCAACAGTCGGTGTTCCCTCGCCACTATCGCCACCAAGACCGCCATTCGCTCCGCCAGATCTCGCTTGATCCATCTGAATCAGCTTCGATTTGAACCGGTCTGGAAATTCTTCAACAATTTCCGGCGCGGATGCCTGAGCGGGTTCGTTCACAGCGACCGTCGGGGGAGGAGGGGGAGGAACATTAAATGTCGTGGTGTCGACTTGCTCCGGCTCTGGTGGCGGTGGAGGCGGTGGAATGTTGATGATATTTGGCTCGGGTGCGGCAGGGGGCTGATCCTGATCGCGCACGAAAGACGGCGGTCTGAACGACGTCGTGCTAAACTCCTCGTCACTGCGCACGAGATCGCGCGGCTTCTCCGAGGGCTGTTTGAGAACAAAATAAGCCATAGCTACACCGGCCAGCAGAAATACGGCCATCGCAGCCGTTTGGTTCCGCTTTGCATTCTTGTTGCTGACACCGGAGTCATCAGCCGCCGCCAGTGCTTCCAATTCGGGAGACTGTTTCATCAGTTGCCGCTCCTTCTTCTCTTGGTTGCCGCATGATCAGGTGCGGGACCCATGATGTCAGGATCGGGTGCGCCAAAATCCGGCTTTCTAAGATTGAAGATGCAGATCCACTGATTACCATCGCGGAGGGTGTATTGTCTTGCCGTTCCATCTACGACCAGATATTCGCCTTCCTTGCGGAAGTTTCGCAATGTCTCGGAAAAATCACTGTTTACTGCGAAAATTGCAGGTGTCCGACCGGTGAATTTGAAGAAGGTCTTCTTGCCGTCATCGAAGACCATCGACGGCTTCAGTTTCGTATCTCCGGTAAAGGAATAGTCGATGTTGACATTAGCCTTATCGATCTTGGAAATATTCGGATTGGCAGCACGATATTCGGCCTCTTTGCGCATCGCTGCATTCAAATCCTTCTCGGGGTAAATGAAACGGACGCCAAAGACTTGTCTGCCAGCTTCGGGCGCATAATCGTGCAGTTCCAAAAAATAGATGCGCTTGGTCGTGACAACGTTCATGTTGGTGACGACATTCTTGGCCGTCGGCTTAACGAAGAGGATGTTTCCTTTTTCGGTTGGAGCAACCTGCCAGCTCTCTGTGTCGCCAAGCGAAATGGTCTCAAACTTTTCATCCTCATCGAAGATGATCATTGTCGATATGCCGTACGTCGCAGAGATTTTGACGACATTGTTGGGCTGATAGACGACACTGGTCACACGTGAATCCAGCGAGCCAGCCCTAGGCGTCTGGGCAGCGTGGGCATGCGAAATGAGGACGGTCGAGAACGCCGCCGCAAGAAGGAAGCGGTTTCTCATCCCTTGCTCCCTTCCGTGACGGTTTCCTGATCCCGCCTGTAATTGTAAACCTGGAAGCCGAGAGGATTTTCAAACCGCCATTCGTTCGTGGCTGGTTCGTCCGTATAGCGATAGCGCACGACTGCAATATAGTGTCTGGTGATCGCATCGGTATCGGACTTTTCAGTCGTTGAAAAACGGACAAGAGCGGTGGAATCGTTGGGGAACGTGACAGACTTCACATCGACAAGCACCCGCTTGTTTTTCCCGTATACCTTGGCCGGGTTCTTCGGGTTGGCAGCGCTGTATTGTTCCTGCAATTCGCGAGCGGCATCACCTGTCGATAACAGTGCTGCCGTGCCGAAGTTTGTATCAATCGCGTAAGGATCGTAGCCTTCACGTGTCCTAATATACCGAACGACGTTGGCTTGGGTAATTGCGCGTGAATCCGTCAGATTTTGCGCTTTTGTCAGCCCGCTTTTGGTTTCGATGTAGCCCGTAGCCTTGTCTACGACGACAATCACAGGCTCGAACGACTTTAACGGAACCAGCATAACGAGCGCGAGCAACGCGAAAAGCGCGACGAGCCCGAATATGATGGTTACGAACCATGCCACGGCCTTTGAACGTTTTGCTTTCCGGACGATCTCGTTCTCCCAACGATCACCGTCCTGAAAATAACTTCTCAATGCAGCTTCTCTGGAATCCGTCATGATCTGGCCTTTGACCTCTTATGAACCTGCAGCATCAGCGAGGCAGGCTGTTGCTGCTTATTCGGTTTTGCATTGCTTCTTTTGCGCCCTGGCTTGTCGGGGAAATCGAACCACCACCGCCGCCACCGCCAAAACGATTGTAAAGCGACCTTCCGCCGCGATAGCTCGCACCGATCCCCTTGAAGCCAGCTCGCGCAATCTGCATTGGAGCGGTGACACCGGTCATGCGAACAAGCCGTGTTGCGGCGGCGCCGATACCAACGGCCAATCCTCCTGCAATGCCCTGAGCGAGGACCTGGATGTTCAAAAGGACAAATGCCCCGGCAAAACAAAGCAGAAGGAAGGCTGAAATATCACTGAGTGTAAGGCGTCGCTCCGTGGCGGCAGCGGATACCTTCGTCAGTTCAGGGTCCATTGCAGCGATAAGGAAGGCGGCGACGACAAATACGAATAACGGGATCAGTGCATATAGAAGAACTTGTTGGAACCACGCCTGCCCGAGACTGCGCGATTGTTCAAACAACATGCAGGCGATGAAGATGGGTGCGGTTCCGATCAGTACCCATAACATCACCTTCGCAAGAACGAGTATTGCGAGAGCAACGGCGATAAAGATTGCCACGCAGGCCATTATGAGAAAGCCGATCATCGACGGCAAAATGGTAAAATAGCCTGACTGCTCAGCAAAGGCCGAAGCTGCCTGATTGGCGGTCTGCCAAATCATGGAAAGACCGTTTGTCGGTTCGGTAATTCCTGTTTTGGTGGCCGTCAAGATAGCGCGACCAACATCTTCAGGAGTATTGTTCAGCCACTTGTAGAAAAAATCGTTGAAGTAACCCCAGTTGCTGATCAATGCCAGAATGAAGACCATGCGGAATACGCGAGTAACAATTTCGGCCACGCTGATACGCGAAGTCCCCATTATTACTTGGATACCGTAATATCCAACATAGGCGACGAACATCACCTTGAGCAGCGGCGTGATTTCAGAGCCGATAATATTGTAAGCCTGCGAAGAAAAATTCTCGCCGGACTTATCAATTCTCTCCAAAAGATCGCTCAAGAAATCATGCATAGCGGCCCCCGACTATTCCGACGCTATCGAATTGATTGCAGCAATGGCGGTCGCTGGATCGCCATTGATAAAGGCCATAGGTCCGCAGTCGTGCCGAATGTCTTCGGCAAAAGACGTGAGATTTGCTGGACGTTTGCACGGAGCAGTCTTTTCCTTGACCGTTCCGCAGCCGGCAACACCGGCTGCGATGGCGGTGAGGATAAAGAACTTCAGGAAGATGTTTGCGATATTAGTTTGCACTGTACGTCAACACCTTCTTGGAATTGGAAATGTCGGTGAGGCGGCGCTGATTATCAGTCTGCAACGACGACACGGCACCGTTCATGACGCCGATCAGTTCATTGATGGTCAGCCCTGCTTGGACTTGCAGCTGCGTGTTCTGGTCGATGGAACCTTTAATGTCCTTTGCCTGACCGATACTCTGCCCGGCCTGTTCAAAAGCGCTTCGGCGCGTCGTTACCGCCTGTTGCGAGCCATTTACGAGTGCGGCGACACCAAGCACAGTGTTGACCATCTGTTCATATGACTTGTCTCCACTGAAGCTGCTATTTGCTTGTCCCGACAAGTTCTTAACGAGCTGAAGCCCGTTGATGAAAGTGGATGCCACTTTGGCGATGTCACCGCCCATGCTACCAAAATTTGGCACTCCGCCGGACATAAGGCTGTCAAAAGAGGGCATTGACGATACGCTGAAGCCATTTCCGACGGCCAGGTTTTGCATCTGGTTGGCATCGCCGCCGCGATCACCGGTAACGGCCTTCAATGTCTCCTCGACCGTTGTCAGGATTTCCTTGTTTGTCCCGAGGATTTTGTCAGTCGTGACGGAGGTTTGTTTTGCCACTTCATAATTGGCAGCATCGATGACCGGGACACCACCTGCATAAGCCGCCGTGGGAGCGAACGATGCCGAAGCTACGGCAATCGCTGACGCCGAAATGATCAGTCGTTTCATAATAATCTCCCTTATTGAGGATCGAGGTTAAGTTTGATGTTCGCCTCGCGTTCACGCTGCTGAACGCAAGCCTTTTCTTCCGGATTCCATTCGAGGCCGGTACGGGGATCACAAACGCCGGTCGTTTCTCGGGGCTTGTCGTCTTTCTTCTTGGACGCAGACGATTGTGATGCGCCAGAAATGCCACTGGCTGAAACTGCATTGCGGCTGTTGAGCAGGTCGGCCATTGAATTGCCGAGGACAATCACCTGGTTGACCATTTCGAGGTTCGCATTTCGCGCGCCGGCGTTGTGATCCCAACTGTCTTGAATTGTGCCGGATTGCATACCGCCGAGCTGCGTGAGCCATGAAGCGACGTTGGCGGTACTTTCCTGGGTTGCCTGCGTCGTTGCCATCGCATTGATGGTCGAATCCCGCATACCGGAATATGCTGTATCGCCACCGCCGTAGTTCATGGGCAGGTCCTTTGATCCGCCGAACGCCGGTGTCCATTTCTGCGTGATATTCCGGACGTACCCCTGCGTTTCCTTAAACGGGGGAATGCCGCCGTATTTTTTAACGTTGCCAGCGCCAGCATTGTACGCTGCAAGAGCGAGGTTGGCGTTGCCGTTGAAGCGCTTGAGCTGCTGTTTGAGATAACGAGCACCACCGCGCAGGTTCTGTTCAATGTTATGGGGATCTACGCCCAACTCTTTAGCGGTATCAGGCATCAACTGAGCCAAACCGATAGCTCCCACGCCCGATTTCGCGCATGGATTAAAGCGGCTTTCCTGATAAACGAGCCCTAGAAACAGATTCTCGTCTACACCCTCTTCGCGCGCCACTCGTTTGACCAACCCGGAAATTTCCTGATTGGCTTTGGCGGCTGCAACGGGATCGTCCTTGCGCCCCGGTCGGTAGACGGCACATGTTACGCTCTTGTTGAGGGAGAACCGGTCTTTATCCGTCTTCTCGATCTCGGACGTTTTTTGATCACGAACCGTTCTTTCGGACAAATTCGACCCGTCAATGACAGGAACGCCACCAGCCAATGCTGACAAAGGCATGGTCGCTGACGCCAAAAATATGCATAGAGCAGTTTTCTTATGCATCATTCCTCTCCCATCCGCAGAATTCAGCCAACCAGTTTTCAGGCTCATCGCCATATCGTTCCCGCAGCGCAGCACATTCTTCGACGGTCTCTTTTCGACCCGACAGCACTTTGACGAGATCAGGCATTTTCGAGAGATCCAGACGGGCAATGACTGAGTCATTCCCGTGCTTGACGAGAAACGTGCGCTTTTCAGGCGGAGTGTTTTTGATGAAATTGAATTCTTTAACCGTCAGGCCAAAGCGTTTGATGTAGCTCTCTTCGTCAGCGCGCGGGTTCGGGAAATGAATATTCGTGGCCGATTGCTCAATAAGGGTGTGAGACGCCTTTGCTTTGGCAATATCCGCTGCCGACTGAGTTCCGAAACCTACAATTCCGTTGAGCTTACGGATGGTTTTCATCTTATCGATGATGAAATGACTGAACGTTTCATCCATAAGCAGCTGCCAGCCTTCGTCCATGAAGAACATGACAGGCTCGCCGTTCAGAAGCTCATCGAGACGGTGATAAAGGTACATCAGTGCGGGGGTTCGGATATCCTCGTTGCCGAGGATGCTGGTCATATCGAAACCGAAGACACTACGCCCGGAGAATGACAGCACATCGTGCTGCGCATTGAACAGCCATGCTTTTTCGCCATCGATCCAAGGACGCAACCTTGACGCCAGGTCGTTCGCATCTGCCCGCGATCTGCCTACCAAGAGGCCCGAAAGGTTTGGTAAGTTGCGCTGAGCTGCCGGCTCTTCCATGATACGGGCAATTGCGCGTTCCAGCGTGTCTGCGTCCTCCTGGCTGAAGTCGCGTTGATCGCTAGATCGCAACATTGATTTCAAAAGGCGAAGCAGAAAATCACGATTGGGGCCGGTGTTTTCCAGCTGAAGCGGATTGAAACCCGTCGGTGTTCCCGGCGAGAGGACTTCGTAAGCTCCCCCCATGGCACGCACGAAAATCTCGGCACCTCTATCCTTGTCAAAGAAGACTGCTTTAGGGGTAGGGCTGATGCGCATCGCCTGCGCCAGCAGGAATGTCAGGGCGACGGTCTTACCGGAGCCAGTCGGGCCAGTGACAAGGAAGTGACCAATATCGCGACGATGAAAGTTGAACCAGTATGGGGTTTGCGAGGTGGTCTCTAGTATCGTGATCGGCAAACCCCAATGAAGATTGTCCGATTGACCGGTCGCGAAATTGTGCATTGATGAAAGGCCGGAGAAATTTGCCGAAGACAGCATGGCCTTTCGCGCACGATAGCTATGGTTGCCGGGCAATTGTGCCCAGAAGGACGCTTCAAGGTTCACGTCCTCGCGCAGCCAGTTGATGTTCATGTCGGTCAGGCAGCTACCAAGCTCGGAAACTGCTCTGCTCAAACCTTCAAGGTCGCGAGACAGGCAAAGCAAAGAGAAGTGGTGAATGCCAAAAACAGCCTCTTGATTCATGAGACTGTTAAGCGCGAAGTCGATATCGCTTTCGACTGCACTTCCGGACTCATCCGACGCGGCAATCTGGCGCTGAAGCCGGGTGATACGCTCCAGCGCAATCGGTTTGTCGGAAATTGTGAAGCTTTGCGTCAGAATGAACTCATGATTCACCTGCAACAGTCCATCCAGCATTCCGGGACCGGTGTATGGCGGATATTCTTTGATAGAGAGCATCGCGCCATAACGATTGTCCTCATCGGTGGCGGCTTGCGTTTGCATCGCTCGCTTACCGAAATGTAGGCGTGACGTTCCGACGTAATTTCGAATGCCCATCCGGGGAAGGCGCATTTTGCGCGGCACGCCGCAGTTTATAATGGTATTTATGAACTCGCATGGTTCGGAATAGGGCTCCCCATCGCAATATGTTATCCCGAGCTCGCGCGCACCATATTTCTGCAGCTCGCGCGCCATGTTGGAAACGAGCTCTTCGAGTTCGGTCACGGTTTCACGCGTTTGCTGATCTCGAACCTCAGCGCCTCCAGAACGTGTGAATGCACGACTTACTATATCGCTGAGGCCGAGTGCGCCACGCATATGAGTTCGCACGATCGAGAAATAAATTTCATTGGCGAACATGCGCTTATGGCGTAACTGGCTCATATAGCGGTTATTCAGCTGTTCGCAGAACGCATCATCGAATGCGCCGCCGATTTCCGAGTCAACCTGTCTGCGTATTACTGTCGACCAGACAGAAAAGCGGCTCGATCCAAGCGCACGAATGATCGTACTCTGAACATTCGAGCGCATATTGAGTTCGGCTTGATCTTCGGTTTGGAAAAAGAGGCCGTCGAGTTTGATGACCGACAAGAGTGCGCCGTTTTCCAAGCCGATCACTGTATCCGACATATGCCTCAGATATGGGATATGCGAAGCCATAGGCCGCTCATTATGAGCGACCTTGCTAAATCCGAGTTCTTCTCTGACGACTTTCAACATTAGCTAAGGTCCGTACGAATTTGTTCCCCAGAAGGACTTGTTGCGTGTGCGAGGCGTTTTGCGCGCGGTGACTTCAAGCACATCGAGAATTTTGTTGTCCCAAGCGCAAAGGGAGAACAGCACCGCATAGCTGATCGGGGCCAGGAGCAGGGTCCAGAACGACTTGCTGACCAGCCATGCTATGATTGTGATGCCGATAACGACGACCACTGCCATATACGGGACACCCCACATGGTGGGAGATCGAGTTAACCCGATTACCAACGGTGTCAGCTGCGGCTTTACATCCTCGTACTCAGCCATCGCTAGTTTCCAACCGTGCTAATCAGCTCGTCGACGATTGATGGAGCACCGAAAACAAGACCGATTCCGAGGATCACACCGCCCGCAAGAAACCAGGACAGTCGGCCAGCAAATGCGAGGAAACCGAGCGCCATAACAGCGATGATCGCAAACAGACGACCAATAGGGCCGCTAATGAAATCAACGATAGCTTGAAATACTGTCTGAACCGGCGCGAAGGCACCATTAACGCCACCTGACTGTGCAAACGCCAAATCCGCCCCGACAATTTGCGCAGCAGCCAGCAAACCAAGGCAGACTGCCAGCTTTGAAGCGCTGATATGCCAAACCTTATTCTGTTCGTTGATCATCCTTCTCTCCTTTAAAAATGCATCACGCCACCAACGAAGGTGCCGGTTTTCTTGACTGCAATGACCCCGGATTGAGTTTCGCTCGCCATGATCGGCGAGGATCTGCGACCGCTCGCAACGAGCTTCTTTTTCGGCGCTGGCATGGTTACGCCAAGCTGGTAATTGACGACTTTTGCGACGTATCCGACGGTTTCCCTGAAAGGTGGAACGCCGCCGTACTCATAGATGCGGCCTTCGCCTGCGTTATAGGCAGCGGCAACAAGCAGGGGGTTTTGGAACTCGTCCAAAAGCACCCGGAGATACTTAACGCCGCCTTCAATATTTGACGCCGGATCACAGACGTCGCGGACGCCGAAGCGCTCAGCGGTTCCCGGCATGAGCTGCATCGGCCCGCGTGCGCCTTTGTCTGAATTGCGGGAACGATCGAACTGGCTTTCTGCCCAGGTGATGGCGGTAGCAAACAGAGCATCGACTTGATGTCGGCGAGCGGCCTGTTCGACCAGTGTTTTGATTTCCTCTGGTGATAGCGGGGACGGGCCGCATTCGGGAGTGGATACAGCGGCCTGCTTAGTAAAACGCAAATCACCTAAACGGGCAGATTCATCCTGAAGAGAGATAGCCGGATTGGTAATACTAGCGAGAGAGCCAGTGGCTATAACGGCGCTGGAGACGTTGCCAATATGGTTATTCGTATTAGTGCCATTGCCGCTTTTATTTTCCGCAGAAACGATGCCATCGGAACCCACGACAAATTCTTTGCTTTTGCTTGTCCAGCGGCGGTTGAATACGGTCAAATCCGAGCGTGATCCGGATGCGTCGTGAGTTGCGGCCTCGGCGTCGCCATCTTGCGCGAAAGGCGCAATTGCGCCTCTTTCTTCTGCGCAAGTGGCGGCAATCCCGAACGGGATGAACAATGTGGCGCTTAACAATAGCGCTTTGATTGAAAGCCTCTCCATTCTAGCCCTTTAGCTCCTGTCGCAGACCTCACATGCGCTGTTGAGGTTGCAGCAAAAACCGATTAAGTTCATAATAGCATGATACCAATTTGGCTAAGTGATACATGCTTTTTCGCAAATCATAAACCCCCTATGAATAGGGATAACGAATAAGCAAGACGGTAAGGGCTAGAAAATGAAGAGAACCATCGCAATCGCAATGAGCAGTTGTATGTTGGCAACAGCCGCAATCGCCGCGCCTGCAATCAACAAGGACTACATCAAGTCGCTGGCATCGCCCGGGAAGACCGTGCTTGTCATTGAGTATTATGACGGCGACGGAAAAGTTACGGCTCGGAAGGGGTTTGCATCCGCCTCGGGCTATAAGGCAACTTCACCGACCGAATTTCGGGTTGATGATAAGACCCTTCTGAATCTGTACGGGCTAGAAGCCTGCAAAGGCGAAATGGTCAATCGCAAGGATGATTTTGCTGGTTCTTGCACTGACTACGCCAAGCAGCAGCTGCAGATCATGTTGCAGTCGCCGAAGGTTCTCTTTTGTCGGGCATTTGTTAGTGAAGAGAGCGCACCCAAACAAAATGTGACGTGCTACGGCTATTACAATTACCCCGGGAGCCTGGACACGGTTGATATGCTCGAAGAGCAATTGCTCTCTCTTGGCGCGCTCCGCATTGCGAAATCGAAAGACGGGAAGCTAGAGCGTCCCGATCTGGAGAACGCGCAGAAGATTGGAGAAGACGGCTCCTATGGTATGTGGGCCGATCCGCGGGTGAAGGCCCAATGAAGCCAGCCCTATTATCGCTCTGCATGGTCCTTTTATCGACGACGGCTTTTGCAGCCCCGGAGGGATATTTCGACCTCCAGCCGGGCGTTACTTTGGAAACTGGCGATACGTGGGTCTCAGAAGGCCAGCGCTATCGCCTCTATGGTGTTCAGTCATGCCTTCGAGGAACTGCTTTCACTGATACGACCGGAAACAAGAAGGACTGCGGTGAGGCGTCGCTTGCCGTATTCGCCGCTTATATCAAAGACACCAAACCCGTGTGCGCTCCCGTAGCGCAAACTGCCGATACTTCTTATGTCATTTGCTATGCCACAATCGGCGGAAATCGCCTCGATTTAGCGACGGTATTGATTACGAGCGGCTATGCCTTTGCCGCGCTGAAGGCTGACGGGCTTCCCTACTATCCAGCATACGCAGTGGCCGAACAGGAAGCTCGTGAGAAGCGGGCAGGCCTCTGGCAATTCGAAGACGTTCAGCATCCTGCCATCCTGTTGAGCAAATCGGCAAACGAACGGACGAGGAATGCCCAACAATGAAATATCTGATCGTAGCAATGTCATTTGCCCTCGCATCGACACCAGCATTCGCAGCTGACTCTCTTCAAAGCGCGCCAGCTGTCAGCTTACTGGTTCAACCTGGCCAGCCGGCACCGCTTCCAATCTTCAAGGGTCGTGTCGCGGTTATTGATGGTCGGACCCTCTGGTTTCCCGCTTATGCCCAACGAGTTCGGCTCGCGGATATTGACGCGTGCGAATTGCCTCAATGGGCGCTGGATCCGAAATGGACGAACAGAGACGTCACGAAAGCACCGCCGCCTGTACCCTGTGGCCCCTTTGCCAAAGCTTGGCTCAAAAGAACGATCGGGGCGTCTGCCGTCTCCTGCGGTGTCGTCGGCTATGATGCTGAAGGCATGGCACGAGCAAGATGCACATCACGGGGACGCGACCTAGCTCTCGAAATGCTTCGCGTGGGTTGGGCGAGGGTGGATTCACCCTACCTCAACCACCCTCAATATCTCAGCTATCAGCGTGCCGCCATGTCGGCGCGATATGGCATGTGGGGAACTTACGTTCTGGATATGAACGAGTGGCGGCGTAAGGCAGTCGACAAAACGCTCGATCGTCAGCCAATCGCGGATTTCAACCTGCTCGTAGAGCGCAAAAGCGAGATCTCTCCCCCGTTTGCCGACGCGCGCAGAAAACCAAGAAGGACAGACCGATAGTTGGCGGAGATCGCTCATATTGCGCTCAATTTCGCGCGCGATCCCATGGCCTGCTTGTTGTTGGCCATCTTGCTATCGTTTTTGCTTATCATCCCGTCGTCGAAAATCTGGTGGGTCCACGGCATAATCGCGGCCCTTTTCCTCACCATATCGCTGTTTTTCCACGAACAACGGCAAATGTCGTTCGATGCGTTCTTGATCGGCGTCTTTGCCTATCCAGCGGTATGCCGCGACATACCAAATCAGCTCTTGGTCTATCGAATTGGAATTTACTGGTTTTCTGCGTTCACACTTATCGCCCTATGCAGCTACGCGGCCGGAGATCTCATCACACGGTCCCCTTTTCACGCCCGAGACATGTTGCCTACCGGGTTGGTTTCAACCGCTACAATATGAGGATGACCTGAAATGAAGCAGCTTCTGTTTGCACTCGCTGGCCTTGGCACTATCGCCGGGACGCCATCCGCTGCAATTGCGCAAGACACGGGAGGCACGCCATCTTGGGGTTGCCAGGTTCTTTTGTGCGCAGCATCCTCAAACCCTTCGTGGCATGGCGTCCCTTATTGTGTCCCGCCAATGACCAAACTGATCAAGGCCATGGCAAAACCGGGTTTCTCATGGCCCATTTGCCACGAGGCAAAGTCTGGCAAACCCGGATATCAGCCTTACGAGGATTGTCCATCTGGTTTCAAGGAAGCCAGCAATATGAGTGATCGCGGCGCAATGCTGTCGAACCGCTGCGAAAAGACAATCAACACCTGCACCAACAAGATCAGGGAACAGAACAAAGAACTTCAGCAATACAAGGATGTTCAATATCGAGACATTGGTAACTCGGATCGCGGAAATAGTTGTCGAAAGGTCGTCTCCATTGCTCGGCCTATGCGAAAAGACCCTTACTTTATTGACATTCCCGATTATCAAGGTCTTAAGGGGCGCTATTGGTTCAACCTGAAACTTTAAGGAGCTCTAATGAATCAGAACGCACTTCTCGCACTGGCTGCTAGTGCCGGCATCGCAGTCGGTGCGGGCGGTACTTGGTTCGCAGTCTCCAACTCTACGAGCAACGCAAAAGCACTGGCCAAGGCCGACATAGTTGCGGCCATCAACGCCGACCCGACACTTTGTCCCGTTCCAGATGAGCCAGCGTCGAGCGCTAAACTCGATGTACCAACTCAAGCTGAAGCACTGATTGCCGTAAGGAAACTGGAAGAGAAAAATCCGCTTTTGTGGGATAGGAGTGAACTTGAAAAGCTTTCCGTCTCACTAGCGAATTGTTGGCCTGTTGACGGTGCCAACGGCGTAGTCGAGTGCGTTACCAACGTCAAAAAAAATCCGTCAGCGCAAGCTATTGCGAGGACGGTTGGATTTGCCAAGGATCAATCATCTGGCGAATGGATTGCGACAGACCGCAAATAAATGAAGCCCGCGAGCGGGCTTCCATCACAGTTAGATATTTTCGACACTCTTCAAAACTGTGGCCACTTCGTTTTTCGCGAGGGTTAGCCGTCCTGAGATAATTGAGGCTGCGAGATAGACCAGTTTGCCGATTGCGTCATCTACATCTTGCGGCTCATAATCAACGACCCGGCGCGGGTCGTCAGCCAAAGACGATAGTTCCAGCAGCCGTTTCGTCGGGCCAGCGTTACATTCTGGAACGCCGCCGCTTTCGTTCTCCCAACTTATCGCATTCCCAATTGCATCCATAATGGCCTCCGAAAGTCATTTTCAGAAGATGGGTTAAGCTCATAAGTGCAATTCTCAAAACTGACGCATAGTTGATAGCAGCAAGAAGCATACTCATTAGAAGATCGGGTACTTCTTACTGTACGATGCTCAGTTTCTTACCTCTATGCACCAAATTCTGACGAAACAGCCATCCCAAAATCTAAATGATAAAAACGTTGATTAAGGTATCTTGCACGCTAGGATACGAAACGAAGCGAAACGCAACGAAATTTGAGCCGGTAAGAGATTGATAAAAAACGGAAAGTTTTTTTTCGTTCCACCGAAAGACGGGAGCGATTTCAAGGAATTGTTCAAGCGTATCGCCGCTGAGGGCGCAGGTCGCCCGCTCGGCAGCGACGGCGCTCGCACTGGTCCCTGGACGCCGGAGCTACTTGCGGAGGCCATAACGCTTGTCGATCCCAAGCGCGTCGGCGTTGATCTACGGACTGTACAGCTCTGGTTTCAGGAGAATGAGAAAGGCATAAGCACTACCAACATCGGTTTGCTGGCGAGAGTTCTAAGCTGCGGTGACTCGGCTGCCAGAAGTGAATGGATTATGGAGCTTAGCGCGGCTCAGTCCCGGTTGGTGGCGAAAAGACGCGAGATGAAGAGGGCCGAAAGTGTTGGGCCATCGGAGCCAGACCGGGGTGCAGCTCGAATAGCAAGATCGGATTCCGTACGCGATGACGATGGCAGGCGATGGAACCTAGCCAGACAGTCTGAGAAGCTTTTCAGCGAAGGTTCTCCCCTGAATCTGTCTGCTTCTGTTTTTGCCGGAATGTCCGCCCTTGGATTCCTTTCGTTCATCATAGGCATTCACAACGTTAAGTTCACCCGATCCGATGGCGTCATCAAGCAGGTCGGCTTCCTTTGGGCGGCGAACTGGACATTAGTGTTCATGGTATTCCTCCCGCTCTTCCTTGCCTTTGTTTTTGAACTGGTGAATTCGTGGAAGCACGAAAAACGGAGGGGGCTTGTCGATGGCGCAATCGAGGACAGCGACAGCGCATGGAAGCGAATTATTGATGCTTCATCCGGTTCATTCTGGGCAGTGTTCCTAATATGCTTATTATTTGCGGGTGTTTTCCAGTGGATTGGCGTCTGTTTGATGCCTCTCATCAAAGGCGGAGGTAATTACGCGATCGATTGGGGCACAGTCGCGATAGTCCGGCCTGAAATCGTAACGATACCTGTTGCGATCTTTTTCACGGCGCTCGCCTACCTCTATATGTGCCTATCGTTTTATCTTTTTTTCGCCGGTCTTATTCTGCTTTATTCTGTGATCAATGACTTTTGGAAAATCCGCAGCGCGGCAAAATCACGGATCCTCTTGGACGCGGGCGATCTAAGCGATACCGGGTTTTGGGTTATGCTGTGGGTTTTCCGCTGCACACTCTTAGGTATGCTGATCGCTACCGTCATGAAGCTGCAAAGCTCTTATCTGGCGTCAAATGACCCAAGCATCGTTGCATGGGTGATTAGCGACCTTTCATCGATCCTATTCGATCGTACAGACGTGCACAGTCGCATTAGCTATCGGATGCCGACACACTTCAGCAGCCTGCTCATCGCAATATCAACCTGTTTTGTTTTTCTATATGGTGTGATCCGCGCTGGATCGGGAAGTCGTTATAAAGTCGCTCTCTGGAAAATGACCGCAGTTGTGGCGCTGCTTTTCGCAAGCTATTTGTCTATCGACGCGTTTTCCGGCTTTACGGTCCTGATGTTTGCCGGGCTCCTAATCGCTATTTACTGCTTATTTGATCCGGCCTTCGGGCGCGGGCGTGCGAGTGAGGTTAGCAATCAAAGTGTTTCATAGTTGGCTTGATCAATGGGATGAGAAACGGGCACGACGCGGAGAAGATGCTAAAAAAGCAACGATCGTCAGTCTTGATGCAGAACGCGCGTTTCCGGGCGCTGCGAATGTTTCCAACATCGAAGAATTCTGCAAGCTCGGGGTGCAGGCAACTGCCACGCCATCGTACTTCAGAGCGCCACTCGGCGACGACAACGATTTTGAGCGGGCAGGGGATTTCCTCAAATTTCCATCTGATATTTCGACAGACATTGAGGAAAATAACCTGGTCTGGTCGAAGATCACCGATAGCGGCTCGCGCGACAAGGCACTGGTAATCTTTCATCATTGGAACGCACGATCCCGCAACCGACAGATAGCGGGTTATTTGTCCAAAAGGGGCATCACAGTCGTTGAGATTGCTATGCCGTATCATTTTGAAAGGAGCCGTCCGGGGGCCGACTACGCTGATTATATGCTAAGCGCAAATCTTGGCCGAACGATCCAGTCACTACGGCAGGCCGTGTGGGATGGACAGAAGCTCATTCGTTGGCTGAAAAGCGAAGGATATCGAGAAATCTCCGTACTCGGAATGAGCCTCGGTTCATGGGTCGCAGGACTGGTCGCCGCTCATGATACCAACGTTAGGAAAGCCTCGCTGTTTCTCACAGGTGGCAGTCTGGCCGAAATGGTCTGGACCGGGCGAGCAACGCGAGCAATACGCGAGAGCTTTGAACCCACGATAAACCTTTCTCAACTGCACAGGGCTTGGGCACCGCTTGATCTGGGGAACTACGCTTACAGTCTCGCCCGTCCTGATCTGGATATTCAGATCGTTTTGGGAAAAAGAGACAAGGTTGTATTGCCAGAAGTGTCAATTGCTCTGTTGGAAAGTCTGAATAATGCTGGCGTAAACCCGGATGTTCTGCAATTAAACTGTGGTCACTATTCACTGGCAATTCCGCCGTACATAATTTTCGCCGGAATTAATTTAAAACGGTTTCTGTCGAAGTCTGACAGTTCAGATCGTCAAACATGAACTATCAATTGTGAATATCCATCATCAGGTGCAGGGGTTTGTCCTAATCAAGGGGATCAATTTCACCATTCTCGGAGGGGAATTAATGGTCAAACTGCCTTTGAAGGCCCTGCTTTGTACGAGCTGCGTTGTATTGGGAACGGCCAGTCATGGTTCTGCCGGCGGACTGGAACGTGGCGGCTATAACATAGACCTTCTGTTTGATCCGGATCGGTTCGCCACGGAGGCGACCTCCATCTATGTCATGCCAAACAGGAAGCTAAATAACGTCAGAGATAGCAGTCCGTGGGACGGACCAGTTGGTGGGGGACGAACCGACGGTGTTAAGGAATCTGAGGCTTATTGGTTCCGCGGATCGGTCTCAAGTTCGGTATCATCGATTCCCTTGATTGCCTTCTCGACTATTCGCAGCCATGGGGCGCACATACAAATCCCGGTCGAAACTGGGCTGGCGCCAACGACAACACCGAAACCAAAATGAATAGCGATGGCTATTCCGGAACCTGTTCTTATAAATTCGACGTCAGCGAGAAGGGCCAGTTTCGGCTCATCGGTGGTGTGTTTTACCAATCCATGGACGGCTTCAAAGAACAGCTGGTCGCGCCTATCCCGGCTAACCCGTTTGGCTGGAACGGTCTCGGTCGATTAACGCTGGAAGCAGACGGATGGGGATGGCGCAGTGGCTTCGCCTACGAGGTTCCGGAATACGCATTTCGTGCCAGCTTGGTTTATAATTCCGAGGTTAAACTTGACGAGTTCACCGGTAAGCTCGATCTCACAGGTCTCCCACCTGGCGCTGGCGGAAATCCGCTTGCAGGAGGATCATGGGATGTAAACGGGTCCGCCAAGCTGCCACAATCCCTTGAATTGAAAATGCAGTCGGGAATTGCGCCGGATTGGCTTGCCTTCGGGTCGTTAAAGTGGACCGACTGGAGCGTTCTGCAGGATATTCCATGAGCTTCGATTTGGTGGATTGATAGGGGTGCTTACCGGCGGTGAAGTCTCGAATGAGGTCGTCAACCCTGCAACAGGCCGTCCTTATCTGGACGCGTCCTATGACTTCGATGATGATATCGTTTCTGCATTGACCTTCTCATTGAAGGTCAAAATATAATCTGGCAAAGCCCGCAATTGAGCGGGCTTCTTGCCCATCTCAGTCCAAATTCTCGACACTCCTCAGCACCTTTCTCATCTCGTCCTTTGCCAGCGTTGATCGACCAGAAATCAGAAAAGCCGCGATATAGACCAGCTTATCGATAGCGTCAGCGACATTTCCCGGTCTGTAGTCTATTACCACGCGCCTCGCGTTCGTCTCGGCGGCCGCCAGTTCCAGAAGCCGTTTTGCGTGATCGGCATCGAAAAGGTCATCCGAGTTCTCGCCAACGCCCCGCTGATCCGTTCTCTTACCAAAAGCCTGCATGTGAGCATCCGTCACAACGACGAGCCTGACAGGCATTTCCTCGCCTCTTTTTACCATTTCGCTCTCCATTTTCCCTTTTCCCGCGAAGCGGTCTTGCTCTTGCCCATGGGGCAGGAGCCCCGCTCCTGCTCCTGCGGCGTCGCAAGTCAGACCGGGAGAGAGGGGGCAAGCAGCGGCGAAGAGCGGGCAAGGCCCCCGCCCTGCCTGATGGTGCGCAACGCGGTTGCACCTGGAATGGTGCGACCGACTTGCTGCATCGAAAGGTCGAGGCGATGCTTGTGGGGAGAGAGGGCAGAGCCCTTTCTTCCCTTTAAAAACAATGAGCTCGTTGGCGCTCTTGCGCCGCCAATGCCGAACATTAAACTGGCGTCCGAATTGAGGTTCGGTGGAACCAACTCGATAGGAGGCGAAATTCAGATGACGGGTGACAGAAGTGCTTTTGTGATTAGGCAGATTGTCGAACTGCCCGCCCAATTGGATCAATTGCAGCAAGAGGCCGAAGCAGAAGGCCGCAATATGATTTCCATGCTTCGTGACGAATGGCGCAGCGGGGCCAATCGCTTTGACCGCCCCGGCGAAATTCTAGCTCTCGGAACTGTCGATGGTGAGATCGCCGGTATTGGCGGTACAACACAGGATTTCATGGATAGCAACTGGCTACGTATGCGGCGGTTCTACGTTCGACCGGCTTTCCGGAGGCGCGGGGTTGATCGACAGATTGCATTGTTTGTACTTAACCATGCGATGACATTTGATCGCCCGATCGTGCTCTACTCAGCGGGCTCTGATGCGGAATTGTTCTGGCCGACGATTGGTTTTATCCCAATCGAGCGCGAAAACACGACTCATATCTTTCCTGGCAAACAATGACTGGATTGAGAGTAAGTGGACTGCGCTCGAGATCCGTTCTGCCGCACAATTACTGACTATCTGGCCGACTGCATACAATGTTTTAGCAAGTTAGGGATGCGACGTTTTTAGCAAGATAGAAATGCGACAGGTGCTGACGTTCAGCCCCCATTCCGAGAGGCTGGTCAGGGTTGCAAGCGAGGAATGGGGGCGGGTGAATATCCACCTCTTCGGCTTTAGCTTTGAGAGTGCCAAATGTCATTAAAGATGGGCATTTCACTCGGCTGCAGCCAACCGGGCTAATGCTTTTTCCCGACGTGCAGTAACTTCAGGATCGTTCATGTAAGCGGTGCGCGATTTGCGCTCACGCTTCTGATAACCGTTGGCTGTGCTGCCGTCGCGAACACCAAACATGTGGTTCGTCTGCCCCGTTCTGCGTGGTCCACTCTTACTGCGTTGCAATTCCCGACCTGCCTGCATCTCGGCCACAATCGATAGCATGTCATCCAATCGCTTGTTCTCGACAACAGGCGACCGGTGAACAGAACGAAGCTTGTCGAAGGTTGTATAGGGCAGGGTGTCCGTTCCATGCATGATCTCCAGACGGCCATCCGGATAATCGCAGACAATCACCTTCTGTCGGGCCAGCCGCTTTGCAAGCTCCGTCGGCTCCAGGATGAACAGCACCTTGTCGTAACGCAGCGTCAGTGTTTGCGAAAGTGTCCGTACTTCCTTCCGGCACATCGCGCTGTCGATGTTCTCATGCCCGGCCAGCGGTCGATGCATATCCTTCGGATTGCGCGGCTCCTTGCCAAACCGGGCATTGAAGTCTGCAATATATTCCGGCGCATAAGCATTTGCTGCTTCGATTGTATCAATGCCGCGCAGTCGCAATTCCTTCACCAGGCGATCCTGCAAAGTCCTGTTGGCCCGCTCGACACGGCCTTTGGCCTGCGGAGTATTGGCACAGATAATATCGATGTTGAGCTCATAAAGTGCCCGACCAAACTGTGTCAGGCCGCTTGTTCGATCTTTCTCTGAACCATGTGTGGAGCGAAACACACCATGCTTGTCGCTGTAAAAGGCCAGCGGCTTGCCCCATTCCTGCAAGTAGGCCTTCGTCGCATGAAAATAATCGAATGTATTCTCTGATCCGGCAAAACGCAGATGCAGAAGCTTGCCGGTGGCATCGTCAATATAAACGAGGAGGGCGCATTTGGGACCCCGCTCCTCAAACCACCAGTGATGCGACCCGTCGATCTGCACCAGTTCACCGAAACAATCCCGCCGGCCGCGCGGCTGATGCAGTTGTCGCTTGCGTTCACGACGCGACGTCCACAACCCAGCCACCGTCATCCATTGCCGCAGCGTCTCCTTGCTGACCGAAAGCTGGTGTCGTTCGGCAAGCTTCTCACAGGCCAGTGTCGGACCGAAATCCCGATAATAACCCCGCACCAAATCCAGAACACCATTGCGGAAATCTTCGCTGTAACGATGATTGCTCAGGCGACCGCGTCTTCCCGAAACCAGTCCAGCACTCCCAAGTTTATCGTAAGCCTGTAAAAGACGATGAATCTGGCTGCGGCTGAGATCGAGCAATGCGGTGGCCTGTATAACGGTCAGGCGGCGATCCCGTATCTTCTGAATGACTTCCAATCGATTGAGTTCTCTCTGCGACATAGTAATCAAACAAGACATGGCAACTCTCTAAACTGATACACATCAATAGAGAGCCAGTCTTCCTTTCCTCGTTCGATCTGAACAGAGCACGCGACCTAAAAATGTCGCATCTCTATCTTGCCCATCTGTCGCATCTGTATATTGCTGTTATATACAAAAATCGCATAATACGCATTATGGAACTATGTTGTTGATATTGCTATATAATACATGATCGGCTTGCTAAAGTCCATTCGTAAACCGCAAGTCGCATTTTGCATCCATCCACGCCAATCACCATGAATGATACGACTTTTCGGTTTGATAAACTTGATAACCGAGCCATAGCGCCCCGCCAGTGGCGATGAGCAGGCCGAGGAAGAAACGCCCTACAATTGCGCCCACGACGAATTGCAACAGGAACATGAGGAAGCCGATAAATAAAGCCGTTTTCAGTGGAGAGCTCATTTTCCGCCCCACTTCATCTGAACGATAATGGATGCTGTTTTTCCGCTCTGTGGCTTCGCCACGGTCAGGAAATTCGGTCCGGTTTGGGGGTAAGGATGGTACTTATCGTCGCTCATTTTCCAGTCCCGGATAAGGAATCGACAAAAAGACGTCGTTGATGGAATCCTGGCAATCGGGATGCTGTTTCTTTAGAGCGATCAGGCATTGCCGGTAATAATCCTGATTGGATTTCAGAAGCCGAACCTCCTCTTCCAGATCGCCAATCCGCTCAAACATCGCTCGCGTCGCCGGCGACAGGTCTCGCGCATCACCAGTCCTGTAATCCCAAAGCGTCATCAAACGCCCGTTTTCGACGATAGCAACGACGAGCTGCGCTGTCTCCGGATAATAGCGCGGCAAAGCCGCGGCCTTCAGAGCCGTTCCAGAAAGGCCACCTTCACAATATTCGCCACCTAGCAGCCGCGGATTGTCGCCGCTATGCTCTGCCATGGCGACATACACGCCATCCTCTGGATATCCGACCAGGCCTGTCGCCTCTTCATCAGTCAAAATGCGCACGATCCAGCTCCTATTGAATCATGTGCTTGAGGACTGTTGCCCACTTGGCTTTGGATGCATCATCACCTTCAAACCACGCATCCATACCGAACCAAGCGGCCATGATGCTTGCCTTGTCGCCGTAGTAAGCACGGCAATCCTCTATGATCAGATTTGTGTCTGCCGTTCGGAACGAACAGACATCCTCAATCATGCTGCGCGCATCCTGCAGCGTCTGGCCCGGCAAAAGCACAGGTATCGCGTCCATCTTTCTTCCTCCTCAAAAAAAGGGACAATCAGGATGCGGCGAACGCCGCATCCTGATTGCCGCTTTCGTCAATGCTGTCAGGCTTGGTCTTCAAATGCTGGATGAAATTAGAGATCGCCGCAAGCGTAGGAGCGTCGAGCGTCCGCAGCTTGTCGAAAATCGATTTCGTCATTTCTGCTTCTTTATTTGTGGATCGTCGACCTGTTCAAGCCCAAGAATATCAATCCATTCTTCTAACGAACGTCCCTTCATATCTCCTGTCAAACGTTGTTTCATTCCTTTTATGGGAAAATCGATGTAGCCGATTTGGCTAGCTGAATGCGGTGAAAAATAGAGTTATGATTGAATGGACTGGGCACGTAGCTGCGCGCCGGCGCTCTATGCTTTCGGCACGGAACCTGGCATTATGCCGGTTTCTGCCCATGCGGGTGACGATCGCACTCGTGCAAGGCGCATAGCGGCTCAAAGAAATTTCAATTACCGAATTGGCTATCTCTTGTTTACACGACCCGACGACTTCAGCATAGTGCGTCAATCCGGCGACAACCGGAATAGGTGCTGACGTCTTGCTAGCCCTTGGCGTCAATCACCTGGGAGCCGTCCTGCGTGCAAACAGGTCGGCTCCCTCCCTCGTTGACAATCAGATGATGAATGGCGACCGCAACGGCGGTCATCTTTAGTTTCACTAGTGAGGGAGAAAGAGCGCTGCCCTCTCCCCCTCGCAAGAAAAAAACGGTCTCCCCGTCCTTCCTCGCATCGTCCCTTTGGTCCTCAGCTCGTGCAGGATCGATACGGATCCGCATACGCGGATCTGCACCGACCCTCCGGCTACGCCTCGGGCGGGCGAACCCCCTCCGTTTTTTTTCCTTGCTACCCCCTCTCCCGCTGTTCCGCACGAGCTCGGGAGCAGGAGTGGGGCTCCTGCCCGATGGGCAAGAGCAAGACCGCTTCGCGGGAAAATGGAGAAGATCATGATCAATAAGAACAAGCCAACAACCATCATTATCGCGTTGAACAAGCTGGATCGTGACCCGAAGAACGTGCGCAAAACCTACCGCAAGGAAGGTATTGAAGAACTGGCGGCAAATTTGCGTAGCGACGGTTATCAACCGTTGCAAAATCTGGTCGTGCGCGAGGGCGATAGGAAAGGCCATTATTTCGTGACGGCTGGTGAACGCCGCCGTCTGGCGCTGCTTTTTCTGGCAGAGGCTGGTGAGATTGCGGCAGATTTCGCGGTCGAGTGCAAGGAACGTGCCGCCGAGGATGCCACGGCAATCAGTCTTGCCGAAAACGCTATGCGCGAAGAAATGAACCCCGTTGACCAATATGAAGCTTTCAAGGCCATGGCAGATGAGGGAAAAGACATTGCTGATATCGCCGCTCGCTTTGCGATCTCTGAAACCATAGTGCGGCAGCGCCTCGCGCTGGCGCGCGTCGCACCCGAATTGCTGCAATTGTTCCGGGACGAGGAAATTGGCTATAGCCAGTTGAAAGCTTTTACCATCTGCGATGATCAAAAGCGCCAGATGGAAGTCTGGAACGCCCTGCCTGACTGGAATCGTGACGCGCACCGGATCAGGTATGCCCTGACCGAGGAAATGATACGAGCAGACGACAAGCGTTTTGAGTTCATCGGTGGCGTTGAGACATATGAAGCGGCAGGCGGAGCGGTCAAACGTGACCTGTTCGATACGCGAGACGGTGGATATGCCACGGATGCCGCCTTGCTGGAAAGGCTGGTTGCAGAGAGATTCACCGTGATTGCCGAGCAGGTGAAGGCCGGAGGCTGGCAGTGGGTCGAATGCAGCACGGGCGTTCCCGATGGGTTGCACCGCATGGAACGCTTTTATCCCGAAGACGTGCCGTTGTCCGCTGAAGATCAGGTCGCACTTGATGCAGCACAGGCAGAATATGACGAAATTGCCGAATTGATTGAGCATGATGCCGCCGACGATCAGGCCGAGGAAAAGCTTGAAGGTGTTCAGGAGCGTATTGACGCTCTGACGGCCAAGACGGAAGCTTTCAGTTCCGAAGCACTGGAACAGGCTGGTGCGTTCGTGATGATGGACTACTACGGCAAGGTTCGGATCGAGCGTGGCTTTGTGAAGGCCGAGACGGCGACGGTTGATGACGAGACTGAGAACAGCGAGACGGAACATTCGTCCGAGTTGACGGCTCCCTCCCTTCCAGTGATGACGCATAGTGCGGCTTTAATAGAGGACCTGACCGCACACAAGACAGCGGCGCTGCGCATTGAACTGGCGAACAATGCGGACATCGGGCTCGTTGCCGTGGTGCATTCGATGTTGATCGAGGTTGTTTATCCCTACGGCGGTCATAGCGCCTTGCAAATCCGCGTCAGCCATGAGCGGCTTGACGGTTCGATGAAGGATGCCGCGAACTGCGAAGGCTTGTTGGCCTTCAACGACCTGTCGGATCGCTACGGTGACATTCTTCCCGGCAATCCTGATGACTTGTTCGATTGGCTGCGTGAGCAGCCACAAGACATGCTTCTATCGCTTCTGGCTTTTGCCGCCGCTCATGCCGTCAATGCGGTTGAGCCGAAATTCTGCCAGCGCAAGGGCGATGTGGCGCAGGCCAATCAACTTGCCCGGTCACTTGACGTTGATATGTCGGATTGGTTCGAGCCGACCGCCGACAACTATTTCAATCACGTCAACAGGACGACGATTGAACTGGCAGTGGCCGAAGCCAAGGGCAAGGATGCGGAATTGTCAGTCCGTGCCGCCAAGAAGAAAGCCGAAGCGGTTTGATCGCAGAACGGCTCGCTTCCGGAAGCGGATGGCTCCCGGTCCCCGTTCGGATCGCGGATGAAGCCGCAGCCGAAACCATGGACGACGAAACCGGCGAAGAAGCTGGAAGCGTCGACGATGAAGAGGAGTTTTCCCAAGCGGCTGAATAAGCCGCAGGACGGTCGTGCGTTTCTCCCGCACGACCGGTTCCCCATTGCGAATGTAGAGAAAAGCATCTACATTAAAGTAAATATTTATCTACATGGAGTGCCAGTCATGGCAATCAATGTCACAAATGAAACCGCCGACCAGTTGACGCGCAAGTTCGCAAAGATCGCAAAGGTAAGCATTTCTGATGCAATCGTCATTGCCATGCGCGAAGCGATCGAGCGCCGTCTGAACGTCGAAACACCGGCCCAGACTGCAGCGCGTTTGCGAGAAAAATATCACGTTGCAGGCAAGGAAGCAGCAAAAAAGCCTCTACCGAAGGAAGCCTATGACGAAATGTGGGAATCGTGAGCGACATGTTTATTGACGCTTGCGCCCTCGTCGCTGTTTTGTCCGACGAACCAGAAGCCGAACGCGTTTCCACCGCGATCATGAATGCCAAAAAGCGCTTTACATCACCGCTTGTCGTTCTGGAAACTGCCCTCGCCTTATCTCGGCCAGACAAGTTCGATCTTCCCATTGATCATGTTGAGCCAATTATCATGGAGTTTCTGGACGCCCGCGCCATTGAGCTTCGCGATCTGCCGCCTGCAAGACGAACCACGACGCTTTCACTCCACGCGGCCAATACCTACCGGAAAGGCCGTCGTGGTCTGAACTTGGCAGACTGCATTCATTACGCGTGCGCAAAATATTATCGTGTGCCAATCTTGGCGACGGATAACGAATTTCGCGAAACCGATCTGGAAACCGTGCCTTAGAGTGCACGGTGTCCGATATCGCGTGCTTCAGATTGCCAGTCTAAATTCCGTATGGTCCTGACACAGCTAACCTCGCGGTTATGTCGCAAAATTTTTACTGTTTCTGCGTCCTGTCATGATCACAGCGTGTCATTGCGGGAGGTAAAGAGGAA
>NZ_JAHWRG010000019.1:0-39274 GCF_024539785.1 Ochrobactrum sp. BTU2
GGTATGACGACCTCGTGATGGCCCTGCCGCTTTTCTTCCGGAAGGAGGGCGACGAAGGCGGCGTCGAGATTGGCGGCTCCGGTGCGGGACAGCAATTCGGCGGGCGTTCCAGTTGCAAGCACGCGGCCGGCATCCATCGCGACGAGCCAGTCGAAGCGCTCGGCTTCTTCCATGTAGGCGGTCGCGACGATCACGCTCATTCCCGGACGCTCGCCCCGGATGTCGTCGATCAGTTCCCAGAATTGCCGGCGTGACAGCGGATCGACGCCCGTGGTCGGTTCGTCGAGAATGAGGAGGTCGGGATCGTGGATCAACGCGCAGCAGAGACCGACCTTCTGTTTCATGCCGCCCGAGAGCTTTCCGGCCGGACGATCCGGGAAAGGTGCAAGCCCCGTCCGCTCCAGCAGGTCGCTGATGCGGCGCTGCCTTTCTTCCTGGTCCTGGCCGAACAGGCGCCCGAAGAAATCGATGTTCTCAAACACCGACAGTGTGGGATAGAGGTTCTTGCCGAGACCCTGCGGCATGTAGGCAATCTGCGGGCAGGTGCGGTTGCGGTGCCTCACGTCGGCAATGTCGCCGCCGAGCACTTCGATCCGGCCGCCCTGAACCGTGCGGGCTCCGGCGACGAGGCTAAGCAGGCTGGACTTGCCGACACCGTCCGGGCCGATGAGCCCAACCATGATGCCCGACGGGATATCGAGGCTCACATTGTCGAGGGCCCTGATTTTTCCATAGGACAGGCCGACATTTGCCAGCTTCGCGACCGGCGCAGTCTGCGTTTGGTCCTCCGTCTCTCGCGGCGTTTCCCCGGTCATTGAACGAGCGCTTTCGTGAGCTGTTCAGGCCATTCTGCCTTGGGGTCTATCCGGACATAGGCCATACCCGGAAGACCGGTCTTGGCCTGCTGAATGTGTTCGCGAAGCAACTCCGGCGGGATCTTCGCCTTGATCCGGAACATCAGTTTCTGTCGCTCCTCCTCGGTCTCCACTGTCTTGGGCGTGAACTGGGCGACATCGGCCACGAAACTCACGCTCGCCGGGACGACAAATTGCGGCGCTGCGTCGAGTACGAGACGAACATCGGAACCGATTGCGACACGTCCAGCCTGAGCCGTCGGGAGAAAAAATGTCATGTAAACGTCGGAGAGGTCGACGAGATTGAGTACCCGCCCACCGGAGGCCAGGACCTCGCCGGGCTCCGCGACGCGATATTGCACACGCCCGTCGCGTGGCGATCTGAGGGTGCTGTCATCGATATCGGCAACAATACTTTCAATCGCCGCATCTGCGGCAATGACGGCAGCCTCTGCATCGACGATCTGGGCCTTCGCAGCGCCGATCGCCGCATCGGAAGCGGAAAGAGAAGCCCGGGCTGCAGCAGTAGCCGCCCGTGCCCCCTGTGCCGTCGCCCGGTCGTCGTCGAACGTTTGCTGGGAGGTCACGTTGGTCTTGATCAGTTGCTCCGTTCGAGCGAGCTTTCGTTCTGCGGCATCCTGTTCAGCCGCGCGTTGAGCGATCACCGCAGCTGCAGATTCTTTTTCAGCCTCGCGCTGGGCGAGGAGGCTTTTCGCCGTATCCACACTGATCACGGCGCGTTGACGGGAGGCTTCGGCTTGCCGCCGTTGTGCCTCCAATTGCTGGGTGTCCATGCGCGCCAGCACCTGTCCGGCGGTGACGAGACTCCCTTCGTCGACGAGGATCTCCTTGATCCGCCCGGCCGTCTTGGCGGAGACGTCGATTTCGGTTGCCTCGATGCGGCCGTTGCCGCCGACGATCCCGGCCGGCAGGCCCGTACCGTCATACATCCGCCAGCCATAGTAACCGCCAGCGAGAACCGCGACGCCGAGAACGGTCAGTATCCAATTTTTAGCGGACTTCACGACTGCATCCACCCAGCTTTTCTGTCACTGAGGGAAAGTCCGTCGGACTCTTTTGTTGTTGGGCTTGAATGTTGGGAATGAGTATTCGCCATAAAAACCTACCTTATCTTGATTGACGTGTGTCGCGGCCGATCGAGGTTCATGACCGGCCTCTGCCTTGTGCCTGGTGTTTAACGTGTCCCTACCGAAGGCGCTGCACGCAGGGCACAGAGCAGCAATCGATCGCTATGTACCTGGGGTCATCCGACGGGCGAAAGATTGGCCATGCCCTGTTTGGACGTATGCCTTCCTTCACTTATCCAACCCGTCATAAACTCGCGGATGTTGCTGCCGCGACCAGCAAGCATCTCGGCAGGCTGATCGATTGTCGACAGTTTGCGAAGGTAGGTCGCTTGCTCTGGGACGAGGCGCAATGTCGCCTTGAGGCTTCCTCGATATCGTCCAGAATAAAAACCGGCTAAAGACGATGATAATGATTTCATCAAATAGAATGAAATCATGCCGACGTCGTGTGTCGACCTATTCTGTAGCCTTCTCGCCTTGCCGGTTTTCATCGCCCCTCACTTCATTGTTGGTTACATGAAATCCCCCAACAAGCATGCGCATCGAAACGGACACGTTGCATTTTGTTATATCATCACCTGTTGACCGCCTTGTCAACAGGTGATGATTTCGTTGCTGTCGTTTGATAATACTCCGTCTGGTGAAGGCGACTCGTTCACCCTGAGTGCGTTCGGGTTCGCTACGGCAGACGGTCTCGGCGTTTGCTCTCCTCGGCTTTCGAAAAGCTGGGCGCAGTAGTGAGTGGCGTGCCCTTGAAATCGCGCGGTGTCGGTAGCTCGGCATCCAATGCGTGGCAGACCGGCGATCGAACCGGTCGACAGCCTTATCGTTGCCGCCAAATGCAGCCCGACGACCTTTGCCGGATTGACGGCAACCTCAATAATTATTGCGGAATTTGCAATAATACTGAATTCGTCACCCATCCCAGGGAACTCAGTCTAGTCATCATGCGTTGACTGTTAAGCTTTGTGCAGCTAATCCTGCTACTCGGTCAATAGGAGAAATCATGCCCAACCGAGTCATAAGCCCGGATGCCAACGACACGACGCGCGAGCGCATTCTAAAAGCCGCCATCCTTCGTTTTTCGGCCCATTCCTATGACAATACGGGCCTTCGCGACATTGCGGCCGACGTTGGGGTGGACATGGCTTACGTCCACCGCTCCTTTGGATCCAAGGAGAAACTTTTCTACGAGGCGGTCAAGGAGAGCGGCAAACCCGAGCAACTCTTCGCCGATGACGATGGCTGCCTGCCCTCAATTCTGACGAAGCAGATCCTGTCAAGGAAGGCCGCCAACGAGATTCGGGTACTCGATATCGTGATACAATCGTTCGCTAGCCCGGCAGCCTCGCGCGTGCTCAACGAGTTCCTCGAAGAGGATTTCGTTACTCCACTGGTGAGCAAGCACCCGATGGTACCGAGGAGGCGGGCAGCACTGGTCGCAGCGTTTCTGGCGGGTGTTGGCATTCTTAAGGACGTGATCAAGGCCGACCCTCTTCTGAAGGGAGACGCCGCGGCGCTGGAAGAAGACGTCAGGATGGTCATCGCGGCCATCCTTGAGTTGGGCCCGAATGATCGCGACACATCTTGCGATTAAGTTCCGCGCGAACGCGCCGCTGATGACTGAAACAGTTCCGAGTGGACTTGCCGTGCCCAACCTCTCAGCGCACAGCGACGGCCACGATACCCGCATGGCGCCCGACGGATGTCACCTTCGTGTTGACCAGCGCGTCCAGAATGCCGGGATTGTTAGCGAACCCGGTCATCGTAGTCGACGCTATAGCGTCGCCTTGAACCGAACGGCTGATCTCTGCCTCAGCCCGGATGATGGATTGGCGCAGCGATGCAAAAGGAGGGGTCCTGGTGGGAGGAATGGCAGGGCTGGCTTTCGGCGCAGTCGCTGGCTGGACGCGTACCTCCGCCAAAAATGGACGCGTCTGACTCGGAATTTCCGCCGCTCTGCGGTGCTCGCGGCACCTATGTTTTTCAGAAGTGAGGCTATCGTGGCTCCCGGCAGGCTGAGGAATCGAACATTTGACGAGTTGGAGCTCGGAGACACGGCCTCTCTGGTGCGGGTCGCGGGCGTGGACAAAGGCGAGATCGACCCGCCAATGGCAACGGGCGAAGGCGATGCGTCACCGGATACGGCTGCCGAGGCGATGCACGTCTTCAATAGCGTCGTCACGAATGGTGCATGGACGGGCACGCTGATTTCCGAAGTGTTGGGTTCGCAACTGCCCGGGCCCGGGACAACCTATCTCGGACAGGAGTTCCGCTTCCTCAAGCCGGTCCTGTCTGGCGACACGATCACAGCGACGGTTCGCGTCACCAGGAAACTGCCGGCAAACCGGGTTGTGATCCTCGACACGACATGCTCGAACCAGAAGGGCGAAGAGGTCCTCTCAGGGACTGCGACGGTGATTGCGCCTGCCCATTCCATAGAGTGGCCAACGCCGCAACCGTCCGGTCACGCAACGGCACGCAGCGATCGATACGACGCCTTTGTGCGGCAGGCCCGCGAACTGCCGATGGTACGCGCGGCGATCGTGCATCCATGCTCGACCGAGGCAATACTCGCTGCCGTCGAAGTCCGCGAAAGAGGATTGTTCGAGCCGCTCCTTGTCGGCCCCGAGGCCAAGATCCGGGCGGCGGCGGCAGTCGCGAAAACCGACCTCGACGGGATCGCGATCGAGCACGCGCCGCATAGCCATGCCGCGGCGGCGCGTGCGGTGGAACTTGCCGTTTCCGGCAGGGTGGCGGTCCTTGTCAAAGGCAGCCTGCATACAGACGAATTGCTTGGCGCCATCGTCGCGCCGGGATCCGGGTTGAGAACCGAGCGCCGCATCAGCCATGTGTTCGCGCTGGACGTGCCCGCCTACAGCAAGCCGTTGATCGTTACCGATGCGGCGATCAATATCCAGCCGACGCTCGATCAGAAGCGAGACATTTGCCAGAACGCAGTCGATCTGCTGCGGGCACTTGGCGTCGAAAAGCCGCGCGTTGCTGTGCTCGCCGCAGTCGAGACGGTGAATCTAAAGATGCAGGCGACCCTCGATGCGGCCGCCCTGACCGTAATGGCGGCGCGGAGTCAGATTACTGGCGCGTACGTCGACGGGCCGCTCGCATTCGACAATGCGATCAGTATCGATGCGGCGCGGACCAAAGGGATCGTCTCCGAGGTCGCCGGCAAAGCCGACATCCTCCTGGTCCCCGACCTTGAAGCAGGCAACATGCTCGCCAAACAACTCATCTATTTTGCCGGAGCAACGGCAGCCGGGATCGTGCTCGGGGCACGCGTGCCGATCGTGCTGACCAGCCGCTCCGACCCGCTCGCCGCGCGGATCGCTTCGGCAGCCCTCGCAAAGTTGCTTGTGGGCCGCAGCGAGCGGCTCGCGGCGGGGACAGCAGCATGAGCGCCAAGCTGCTGATCACGTTCAACGCCGGTTCGTCGACCGTCAAGATCGGCCTGTTCTCCGTGGAAGGGCGGCATCTCGAACCTGTCGGCAAGGGCATGATCGACTTTCGAAGCACGCCGCTGCGCTTCCAATTCCTGGAAGGGTCGCAGCATGTCGATGTCGAGCTCAAGGCACAACCGGGCGAGGAACTGGACGAGGTTCTCGGCGAAGCGTTCAATCATCTGGCAGGGCACTACAGGCTCGACTGTCTGGCGGCGATCGGGCATCGCGTGGTGCATGGCGGCGACATATTCTCAGGCCCGGTGCTTGTCGATGAAGGTTCACTACGTCAGATGGAGGCCCTTGTTCCGTTAGCGCCGCTGCACCAACCGCAGGCCCTTAGACTGATCCGCGCCATCAGGCGGCTCCGGCCAGACCTTCGCCAGACCGCTTCCTTTGACACGAGCTTTCATCGCACAAATTCCGACCTGGTGCGCCGCTTCGCCCTCCCGCGAGCACTCCACGAGCGCGGGATCAAGCGCTACGGGTTTCACGGACTATCTTACGCGTTCATCGCAGGCGAGCTCGCACGCAACTGGCCACAACTGGCCGGCGGCAAGGTCGTTGCTGCCCATCTTGGTTCCGGTGCCAGCCTCTGCGCCATGCAGGACGGCGGCAGCGTCGATACCAGCATGGGCTTTTCGACCCTCGACGGCGTGCCGATGGCGACGCGATGCGGCGCGCTGGATGCCGGCGTGCTTCTCCATCTGCTGTCGCAGGAAGGGATGCCGGTGGCAGCTCTGGAGGATATGCTCTATCACCGCTCCGGACTACTCGGTGTTTCCGGCATCGGCGCCGACAGCCGCGACCTTCTGGCCAGCGAGGCGCCGCAAGCAAGGGAGGCTCTGGATCTCTTCACGCTGCGCGTCGCCGGAGAAGCTGCTCGGCTTGCCGCAACGGTGGGTGGTCTCGATGCCATGGTGTTCACCGCCGGCATCGGCGAGCATCAACCAGCGATCAGGGCCGACATCTGCAGCCGACTGATGTGGCTCGGCATCGATCTCGATCCCGCCGCGAACGCCGCCAATCAGTCGATCATAACAAGCGCCGCGAGTCGGATCCCGGTGATCATCATTGCGACGGACGAGGAGCAGGTGATCGCCACCGATGCCCTGGGCGTCCTGATGATGTGAGATATGGAGGCGGTCTCGATCTGTGCGGGAAACGTGGGCTCGTCGTCAGCGTAGCAAATGAGACGCCCATTGCGGTCGGCTGCGCGACGGCGTTCCGTGCTGTCGGCGTAGACCTCACGATCACCTATCTGGATGAAAGGGCGGCTCCGTTCACCGACAGATCCGACTGCCTGCAAGCACGCCTCGAAAAGCCGCTTTCCTATTCCGACATTTTTCCTGGCGATTTGGACTTTACGGCCGCCTCCCCACTACCGGTATCCTGAACCGGGACAGGGTCACCGGGCGAGCTCTCTCCATCTCTTTCGACCAAAGACAGATATTCATCCATGGCTTGAAACCAGTGGTCGAGTTCTTTTCCGTTCGGGCACCCTACTGCTTCCCATATTTCATGCGCGCGATTGCGAACCCAGTTCTCATCGATGTCCGACATTTGATCGTCTTCCTCAAGTGTGTGGATTGTTTCTGTGGTTGTAACGGATCGGCAGGTCAATATCCGGTCATGCGCCTCCGCTTTCTCGGCATATCTGCGTCACCGCCCACCGGTCGATTAGAAAGCGGCGCAAGCCTGCCCATTCGAGCAAGTCAACGATGTGGCAGAAGCCAAATCAAAACCCTACCAAGCTGGTGTTGGAAACGTCTTCACAGGAAATTGCCGACATCCTCATTTTGGCGGCAATTTAGATTAATCATCACTCGATGACAACAGGAATCATCGGACGATGATAACTTCTGTCGCGGAGCCCTGGCCCCCAAGTGCCCAGCGATATGAATCTTTGTCAGTGGTGATGCGCTTGGCAGCGACCAGTGGGAGCGGAACAAGGATTTCGTGCCCAGTGATAGGAAGATCACTGTTCGAGGATGTCTTCGCCCATGAGCGCGTAGATGAGCGACGATTGCGCAACATTTCGGCCTTCCACGGACGCGACTGCCGTCATTTGGCTACCCTCGGGATCCCCTCCGCGCTTTCTGATTGATTTTAGTCAACGACTGATGACAAGATCATCTATAGGGTTCATGCTGTTTTAAGGCGGACGGATATTGAGATTCGCAGAAGAGTTCGCTTTCAGTTTTTCTAGTTTCGGAGGAGTGCATGGACGGGCAGCCGGAAGAGACAGGCGGGTTGCTCGCCCTTCGGGAGCTGGCTCTCGACCTGCATTGGTCCTGGAACCACGCCTCCGACCGGCTGTGGAGGGAGCTCGATGCTGAAACATGGGAAACCACGGGCAATCCATGGGGTGTTCTCCACACCGTCTCGCGCTCCAAAACAAGGGCTCTGCTTGCTCAGTCCGATTTCAGGCAAACTATCGAAGCATTGCTGAAGGAGAAGCGGGAGGCTGCAAACGAATCGAGATGGTTCCAACAGGCACACCCAGCCTCGCCGCTGAAAACCGTAGCCTATTTCAGCCTGGAGTTCATGCTGACCGAAGCCCTGCCCATCTATTCGGGCGGGCTGGGCAACGTGGCGGGAGATCAGCTGAAAACCGCCAGCGATCTCGGCGTGCCGGTCGTCGGGGTGGGCTTGCTTTATTCACAAGGCTACTTCCGTCAATCGATAGGGCGGGACGGTAGCCAGGAAGCCCTCTACCCGGTCAACGAGCCGGATCAGCTCCCAATCCAGCCGTTGCGTTCCGCCGATGGCGAATGGTTGCGACTGCAAATCGACCTTCCCGGATGCAAGCTCTGGATCAGAACCTGGGAAGTCCAGATCGGACGGCTGAAGCTTTACCTGCTGGACATGAACGATCCCGCAAATCCCGCGACGTATCGATGCATCACGAGCGAGCTTTATGGCGGCGGCCCCGAGACGCGTCTGATGCAGGAAATGATATTGGGAATGGCCGGTTGGCAGCTCCTTCGCACACTCGGGCTCGAACCGCAGGTCTGCCATTTGAATGAAGGGCATGCGGCCTTTGCCGCTCTGGAGCGCATCCGCTGCTTCCGGGTCGATCATGACGTATCTTTTGCCGAGGCTCTGGCGGCAACACGGGTCGGCAATGTTTTCACCACTCATACCGCCGTCGCGGCCGGTTTCGACCGCTTCGCGCCTGAACTGATCACAAAATACTTCCGGTCCTATGCCGAAAATCATCTCGGCATCGCCATCGCCGATTTTCTGGCCCTCGGCAGGAAGGATCGCAACGATGACCTTGAGCCGTTCAACATGGCTTACCTGGCCATCCGTTCGAGCGGCGCGGTGAACGCCGTCAGTGCGCTCCACGGAAAGGTTAGCCGGTCGCTCTTTCAGCCTCTCTTCCCTGGTTGGCCGACCGACGACGTGCCAATCGGGCATGTGACGAACGGCATACATGTTCCGACATGGGACTCGGTTCAGTCCGACGCTCTGTGGACCGAAGCCGCAGGCAAGGATCGCTGGCGTGGCGACCTGACCGGACTGGAAACCGGCATCCTCAAGCTCGACATCCAGCAAATCTGGCGAATGCGCAATGAATCGAGGCAAAACCTTTGCGATCGGGTTCGCAGGCAATATCTGCGCCAGCGCGTGGAAGACGCGGAGATCGGCGGTGGGCTCGACGCCGCCCATGGGATTTTCGACCCGCATGCCCTGACACTCGGATTTGCGCGCCGCTTCGCAACCTACAAACGTCCTGCTCTTCTGCTGCGCGATCCCGACAGGCTGGTCCGCATCCTGACCGATGCCCGGCACCCGGTCCAGCTCGTGTTGGCCGGCAAGGCTCATCCTCAGGATGCCGAAGGCCAGGCGCTGATCAAAGCCTGGAACGAATTCGCCAGACGGCCGGAACTGAGATCCCGGCTTATCTTCGTGCGCGACTACAACATGCGCCAGGCCGAATGGCTCGTCCAAGGGGTCGATGTGTGGATCAACACGCCGCGCCGGCCCTGGGAAGCCAGCGGCACCAGCGGCATGAAAATTCTTGCCAACGGCGGGCTCAATCTGTCGGAACTCGATGGCTGGTGGGCGGAGGCCTATGAACCCGAGGTCGGATGGGCCATAGGCGACGGCGAGGAGCACGGAGACGATCCGACTGTTGACGAGGCGGAAGCGGATGCACTCTATTCGCTCCTGGAGGACGTCATCGTTCCCGAATTCTACAGCCGCAATCAGGATGGTATTCCCACTCGCTGGATTGAGCGGGTCCGCGAAAGCATGGCCAGCCTCGCGCCACGGTTTTCGACAAATCGCACCGTTCGGGAATATGCGGAGAAATTCTATCTCCCTGCCGCCGTGGCCTATGAAGCGCGCTCGGCGGAAGGCGGCAAGGTCGCGCGGGAACTGGCGCGATGGAAACAGGACCTCGACAGGCTCTGGCCGCATGTGCGCTTCGGCGCCGTAAATACGGAAGAGGCTGAAGACACCCGCCTTTTCTCCGTCGAGGTCTATCTCGGCGAACTGCCGCCGGAGATGGTCAAAGTGGAACTCTACGCCGAACCGATGGCGGGCGAAAAGGCGTTCCTCGCGGTGATGACAGGACAGGATTCGGGCCAAGGCTCTTATCGATACCGCGCCTCCATCCCCCCGAACCGGCCGGTCTCCGACTTCACGCCGCGCATCGTCCCCTATCACCCGCTGGCCCGCCTGCCTCTGGAGGACACAAGGATCGCCTGGCAGCGGTAGGGAAGGATCGGCAATTGGCGCGATACGCACGTAAGACAACGCAAATATCGAACAAGTGACACAACCACAGGAGATGTGATGATGTTCAGTTCCAAATCTTCGAAGAAGAGTGACAAATCCGGCCAGTTCATTGTTGAAGTCAGGAAGCCGAAAAAAAGGCTCGTCCGTCCAAATGATGCGTCCTCGCAAACCATCCAGCGCCAGCAAGACAGAAACGCCGCGAAGGCGGATGTGAGGGACGCATCGGTGTTCCGCTCCTGGGCGATGCCGGAAGAGGCGGAGTGATATTTAGCTGGCGAAAAAGGTTCGGCCACAGATATGCCGGCAACTACGTTGGCGTCGATATCGACTTCCATCGTGTCGTTTTAGCGCGGCCCCAGCCGTGACGGCTGCTGCCCCTTCACCAACGATAATGATCCCGCGCCTCAACTCCGACACCTGAACTGCTCGGACATCCTGAACGGCCATTCAAGGTGCTCCTCCCACTTGCAGAATTACATATCTGGTTTTATGTAAGTGTGTAATTCATATCTGCAGGTGTCAAGGAGCCGCCCGATGAAACCGATACCGCTCACAGAGAAGCTTTCTGTCATAGGGCAGCTTCAACCCGAGGAGTTCGTCGAACTCGCCCGGCGCGGCTTCAAGACGATCATCAACAATCGGCCGGATGGTGAAGAGGCTTCTCAGCCGGGGACAGCGGCAGAGGAAGCCGCGGCGAGAGCGGCAGGTCTCGACTATGTCTTCATCCCGGTGACGAGCAGCAACATGGGGCCGGAAGACGTGCGGCGCTTCGCGGAGACGATCGTCGCCTCGGACGGTCCGGTGCTTGCGCATTGCCGATCCGGGGCCCGGTCCTTCTACATGTGGGTTCTGGCCGGTGACGCCGACGTCGTGGGCCTCCGCGACGACGAACTGATTGCCGTCGCCGGCGAGATCGGCATTGCGCCCGACAACGCCCGCGACTGGCTGGCCGCGCATCGACACACCGGCAAGACGGAGGTCAAGGGCTTCTACGAGAAGCGCACCGGCAGCATTCAATATGTCGTCAACGATCCCGCGACGAAGAAATGCGTCATCATCGACCCGGTGCTCGACTATGACGAGAAGTCAGGATCGACCAGCACCGAGCAGGCAGATACGATTCTCGCCTACATTGCGGAGAAGGGCCTTACCGTCGAGTGGGTCCTCGACACCCATCCGCACGCCGACCACTTTTCCGCGGCCCGCTACCTCAAGGACAAGACCGGAGCTCCGACAGCGATCGGCGCGCACGTCGTCGATGTGCAGAAGCTCTGGAAGGCGTTCTACAACTGGCCTGACTTCCCGGCTGACGGCAGCCAATGGGATCGGCTCTTCACCGAAGGCGACACATTCAAGGTCGGCACGATCGAAGCGAGGGTGATGTTCTCGCCAGGGCACACGCTTGCTTCGGTCACCTATGTCATCGGCGACGCCGCTTTCGTCCATGACACGCTGTTCATGCCGGACTCCGGAACTGCACGCGCCGATTTCCCGGGCGGCAGCGCAAAAGTTCTCTGGAAGTCGATCCAGGACATACTCGCCCTTCCTGACGAAACCCGCGTCTTCACCGGCCACGACTATCAGCCCGGTGGGCGCGAGCCGTTGTGGGAAAGCACCATTGGCGAGGAGAAGCGCTCCAATCCGCATATCGTCGGCCAGACGGAGGAAAGCTTCGTCAAATTACGCGAGGAGCGCGACGCGACCCTGCCGATGCCCAAGCTCATCCTGCATGCGCTGCAGGTGAACATCAACGGCGGCCGGCTTCCCGAGCCGGAGGGTAACGGCAAGCGCTACCTGAAGATCCCGCTGGACGTGCTCGAGGGGGCTGTCTGGTGACGGACACCTATTTCGCTCCCCTGGGCGGCGGCGCGCTGATCGGCTTGTCGGCCAGTCTTCTCATGCTGCTCAACGGTCACATCGCCGGGATCAGCGGTATCGTCGGCGGGTTGCTTTGCCATCGCGGCCAGCGCTTGGGTCATGACATCGCCTTCGTCGCCGGCCTTCTTCTCGGTCCGCTGACCTATCTCGTCATCTTCGGAACAGCCCCACAGGTGGTCGTTGCGGCGTCCTGGCCGTTGCTGATCGTCGCTGGTCTGCTCGTCGGCTTCGGCACGCGCATGGGTTCCGGCTGCACCTCCGGACATGGCATCTCGGGACTGGCACGACTGTCTCCCCGGTCCTTCGCGGCGGTGCTGACCTTTCTGATCACCGCGATCTTGACAGTGCTCGTGATGCGGCTCGGAGGCTGGCTATGACGGCGGCCATGCGCATCCTGACGAGCCTTGCCGCCGGCCTGCTCTTCGGGCTCGGCCTTGCGATCTCCGGCCTCCTCAATCCCGCAAAGGTGAAAGCTTTCCTCGACATCACAGGTGCATGGGACCCGAGTCTGATCTTCGTTCTCGGCGCCGGCGTCGTCGTCGCCTTCATCGGCTACAGGATCGCCTCCGCGATCAACAAGCCTCTGTTCGACGATAAGCTTCAGCTGCCGACCAAGACCCGCATCGACCGCCCACTCATCATCGGTTCATCGATCTTCGGCGTCGGCTGGGGGTTGGCCGGCTTCTGCCCCGGTCCTGCAATCGCATCCCTCTCGCTTGGTCTGCTGCCCGCAGTGATCTTCGCGGTCGCCATGTTCATCGGAATGGTCACCCATGATCGATTTCTGGCCGGGAAGGTGTGAGCCATGCTTGCCAATCTCGGCCCGGCATTCGCTTCGGGCGGCCTCGTCGGCTTCTCCCTGGGTCTCGTCGGGGGTGGTGGCTCGATCCTGGCGACGCCTTTGCTGCTCTACGTGGTCGGAGTAACCCAACCGCATATTGCCATAGGAACCAGCGCGCTCGCCGTATCCGTCAACGCCTTCGCCAATCTCATCGGCCATGCGAAGAGCGGCAATGTCCGCTGGCGCTGTGCGATCATCTTCGCAGGCATCGGCACACTCGGCGCGTTCGCCGGCTCGACCCTCGGCAAACTCGTCGACGGTCAGCGGCTGCTTTTCTTGTTTGGCCTGCTGATGGTCCTCGTCGGCATCCTCATGCTGCGTCCGCGTAAGCCCGGAAGCGCTCCGGAACGTCCTGCGGATCTGCGCACCTGCCTCGTCACGGCCGCCGTCGCATTTGTCGCCGGATCGGCATCTGGCTTCTTCGGGATCGGCGGCGGTTTCTTGATCGTACCCGCGCTCATTCTGGCAACCGGCATGCCGATAATCAATGCGATCGGCTCTTCACTTTTGGCGGTCGGTAGCTTCGGGCTCGCCACGGCGCTCAACTATGCCGCTTCCGGCCTCGTCGATTGGCCCGTTGCCTTCGAGTTCATCGCAGGAGGGCTCGCCGGCGGCGTTGCTGGCATGATGCTCGCCAATCGCCTGTCGACGGGCAAGAACACGCTGAATCGTATCTTTGCGGGCCTGATCTTTGTCGTCGCGGCCTACGTGCTCTATCGCAGCGCTGGCGCCTTCATGACTTGATTCCATTTCGTACTTTCGCGGCTTCCAACGGTTTGGAGCCGCGCAGCAATATGCTTGAACACAGGAGATGACCATGATCGAAGACTGGAAAAAACTCATCGAGAATATGAATGGTGGCGTAAAGTCCCTCCGGCAGGATGCGCCCAATGTTATGAAAGCCTTCAGCGACATGTCACGGGCCGCACATAGCGGCGAAGCGCTCGACCAGACGACGAAGGAGTTGATTGCACTTGCCATTGGCGTCGCGACGCGGTGTCAGCCTTGTATAGCCTATCATGCCGAAGGTGCCGTCAAAGCCGGCGCGAGCCGTGAGCAGATCAGCGAGACCTTGGCCATGGCCGTCTATATGGGCGCGGGGCCGTCGGTCATGTACGCGGCCCAGGCGCTTGAAGCCTGCGATCAACTCGCGGGGTAGCTGTGCATCTCATTGACCTGTAGAAGCGCGATATCGTAGCGTATCCTTTCTGCCGTTGTGACGCGCTCCTGCGGCAATTCAATGCTCGGAGAGAGTGCCCCGCCTGCACACTTAAGAGTGGTTCAAGGCATGCCTTCCGGTCAACGTATTCGCACGAAGTTGGCCGCGCCCCGCACGATCCCGCTTCGCTCCGGCCGGACGTCCGGTTTGACCATGCTCAAGAGCGCCTGTTCAGGATCGCCGGCGCCGAACACCGCCTCGATGCTGCGCACACACAAGACGACGGTGTCATCGGCGAGGCTGTAATAAACCTGCTTCGCCTGCCGGCGCGTTGTCACGAGTTCTGCCTTGCGGAGTTCGGCGAGCTGCTGGCTGAGTGCCGGCTGGCCGATCTCGCTCGCCATGTCGATTTCGGTGACCGATTTTTCACCTTCGAGCAGAAGGGACAAGATCATCAATCTTTGCGGCTGAGCGAACCTGCGAAGCTTGTCGGCCGCGATATCCGCTTGCGCCCGCGATTGCCAGAGCGTCATCATCCATCCCTCCGACAGAACCAGTCGGCTTCATCCTGAGCCTTTTCGTCGGCGGGATGAAGCAGTGGCTGGCCCGGCTGCCAGTCGGCCGGCGCCAGCTTCTCGCCCGAATAGGTGGCTTGCAAGGCCGCCACCATCCGCACCATCTCGTCGACCGAACGCCCGATCGTCAGAGGGTAATGGGTGATCGCCCGGATCACGCCTTCCGGGTCGATGAAATAGCTCGCCCGAACGCCAGCGCTGTCTTCAGACGCTTCGTCGATCATGCCGTAGGCTCGGCCTACGAGCATCGAGGGATCTTCGATGACTGGGAAGGGAATGTCGACCGAGAACAGCTCGCGGATGGCGCGGCTCCAGGCGAGATGCGCATAGAGACTGTCGACCGATAGTCCCAACAGCGCACAGTCGAGAGCCGCGAACCGGTCATGGGCCTTAGCGAGTGCAACGAACTCCGTCGTGCAGACGGGTGTGAAGTCGGCCGGGTGCGAGAAGAATACCAGCCACCGGCCCTTGAAGTCGGAAAGCCGAACCGGGCCCTGGGTGGATCGGGCTTCAAAATCAGGGGCGGCGTCGCCCATTCGCAAAGCGGGAGAGGAAATACTGGTCGATACGTCGTTCATTGAAGTCATGGTCTCGAAAGCGTCATGACCGAGTTTGTCACACGCCCGTCGGGTTGACGCAATACGATTACACAATTACACAATTTGATAAACAGATAAATAGCGATCGCCTGACGGTGGTATGGCCGTCCGTTCGCAGCAGTTCGGGAACGAACGATAACGTCCAGGATCTTGGCATTCCGATCTGATCTCGAGCCCTGAGCAGACAGAGGGCCTTATGATGAGATATTGGAAGTCCACTGCTTGCCCGGCATCCGCGCGTCCTTCGATGGAAAGAGAAGCGCGATGTTTGATGCCCGGCTGTCGGTAAGAATTCAATTGGGCTTCATTGTCAGCTTCCATTTCATCTTTCCAGTACGCTCTATTGGCCTTGCAGTCGGTCCAAATTCTGACCTTCGGTTTGTCCGGAGGTCGCAACGCCAATTTGATAGACGTCAGCAAAAAATTGCGTCTTGGCGACATTGGATTATGTCCCCATCCAGATCGTGGGGCAGAAGCGTCACGCTACAATATCCGAGAATGCTATTTCTCGCGCTTACAAACTGCTGACAACGCGCCGTCATCGAAGCTGTGTCAGCAAAAAGCGCCCCGTAGGGCGCTTCTTAAGCTTTTGATTTTCATGAAGAAAACTGGAGCGGGCGAAGGGATTCGAACCCTCGACCCCAACCTTGGCAAGGTTGCTATGCGGCGGCCCGAAACAGCAAGTTATGATGGGTGCGCCCTCCCGCAACCATCTTTACCGGCGTCGATCGCAAGTTATGATCGACGCCGGTCCCCGCAACCATCTTTACTTGCTCGGGGCGCAAGTGAAGATTAGATCCTGCCCCCGCAACCAAGTTCCCACGAAAATACATAAATCTCTCGATCATATCCGATGTTCGTATCTTTGCGAGCTGGCTCCTTCTTCTCGCAGAAGACCGTTCGACCTAATATCGATGCACGGAAGCGAGTTCTATACGCACGCACCGCAGCGCGCTCATAACCCCAAGGGTGGGCAGCAAAAAGAAACGATCCAGCGTAACAATCCCCCGACAACGCAACCAGGCACCAGCCAAAAACCAAATCAAAACCCGCCGCAACGCGGGCTTCGTTGCTCCTGGGCGCGTGGTGTCTTGAACAGCTCAGATTTTCTGCTGCTTCTCGAACTCGGCGAGTGACATGACAGAACAGGTAAAAGTTGCTCTGATCACGGGTGAAAGTTGTGGCATTTGTTACTGGCCAGAGCCTCAATGCCGATGGTGGCATCGTTCTGAGCTAGATGCCTGGCGTAATTCTCAATCCACCGGAGTAACATGGTGTACCCCGGTGGATGTGTTGGCGCGGGTTAGGCTGATGAGTGTGGCTTCAAGATATTCCGGATACCGAGCGGTTCAAATCAAGGTTGCCTGACGTCCAGCGGAAAGCGGTATCGGGAAATTCCAGATCGAAATGTGCCCGTTTTAGAAGCGCATTCGTGATGACAGCGCTTCTCCAGGCCATCAGGCTCAATTGTGGTTCTGCGATGCCATGGCAAAGCCTGCCTGCGTTGAGTACAAAGATCCGGCGGTCGACTGGCCCATTCCAGTCGAGAGCAAAATCTGCACCGACACGCAAAGACCTGCCTTCGACAATTGACAGCCGATCCTGGATTGCAGAGAGGCATTCAGGTAGTGAAAATTTGTAGCCTGTGGCAAAGATCAGATGATCGGCGCTGAGCATCTCGATCGTGCCATCGAAACCGTTGCGCATCACGATCGACAGGCTCGCGCCATCCTGCTTAAGGTCAAGAACTTCGCGGTATGGAAGCAATGTGGCCTGCAGGGTATCGTGGTCCAGATGGCGCTGTTCATAAAGGCGTCGATATATGGCTCTGATCGTCGAAGCGGAAATGCCATCGCTTGCGAGCTTTTGATGCTCAACGATCGCGTGCCGTCGCGGTTCGGCAAGCTGATGGAACTCGGCCACGTATTGCGGGGTGAAATGCTCGTCGGTGAATGGTGAGTCGTCGAGTGGCTGGAAGTTCGGCCGTCTGCTGATCCAGCTGATCTCGTTATCGGAATCTCTGCGTTCCAGCAGATGCTGGAATATCTCCGCACCGCTTTGCCCTCCGCCGATAACCACAATCCTCTTGCCTTTCAGCGTGTCCAGTTTCTGTACGGCTTCGCTTGAATGGAATGCACGATCGCCAATCACCGATCTGGCCCATTCAGGTACATAAGGTTTCAACCCCACACCGAGGGACAAATTGCGGGCCGTTCGGACCTCATTATCGAAGGCCAGCTGGAAATGATTGCCGCTAAAAGTGATCTCGCGGATATTCTGACCAAAGTTCAGGCTCGGAATATTCCCCGCAGCCCAAGACAGATACCGCGCAAATTCCTTGCGGGGGATGGCGTCGTAGTCAGCGTTGAGAAACTCATAGAACCGTTTATGGGCGACCAGATAGGCTGCAAATGTCCACGGGCTCGTCGGATTAGTGGCTGTAACCAGATCCTTCATGAAGGAGGTCTGGAGTTCGGCACCGGGCAGCATCATGCCCGGGTGCCAGTCGAATTTGGGTTTGCTATCAAAAAATTGGATATTTACGCCGTTGATTGAATCCAGCTGCGCCGCCAGGCTGAGATTGAATGGACCAACGCCAATTCCGCACAGATCAAGAATGGAATGTGTCATACTGAAACTCCTTCATTGATATTGGTTTGCGTCTTCCGGGAGGAGAGGGACGCCATTTCCGCGAGGTAAAGAGGATTGTTCAGTTCGGTGCCAAGAGCGGGAACAGGTCGTTCATTGGCGTCGCCATAGCCGATCGCCAGACGAACACGATTAATGGCTATGCGCGGTATTTTCGGAAGAAATAGATCAAAAATTGTATATCGTTCGGTCAGTCCCGGGTGGCGTTGCTGATAAAGCCTCAACCGAGCCGAGAGGTGCATGTAGAACGATAATTCGGGATAGCTATCATGAGCGACCAGTGCTTCGGAAAGAAACCGCAGCACGCTCGCAAAATGTCCGGTCTGGAGATGTTGCTGCAGATGGGCCGCCGGTCGGCGCTTCAACGTCGACTTTACATCTGCGGGGAGTGTTGCCAGCTCCGGAAATTCTTGGTCAATCAGATCGGTGTCACCTTGGAAATCCTTGATCGCCACACCGGCAGGAATGTCGCCGTCCAGAAGAAGCGTGATATTCTGGCCATGCGCAATGAACCCAACCCCATAACAACACAAGAAATGGTAGAGCGGGACTGCGACTGCATCGAAGAGACGTTCGAGCCATTGATCATGGGACAGGCCGGATCGTTCGATCAGGGCGCTTATAATGGGACGCCCCGCATTATCAGACTGCGCCAATGCTCCCATCATCATGGGGCGCCAACCGTGCGGCAAGTGCTTTTCCGGACTCTCCCGCCAGATGGCCCCCAGCATCTCGCAAAACTGATAGGGTGCGCCTTTCAGTGCTGCGAAGTGCGGATGAGGGTAAAACGCACCGGCGACTTCCTGCAGAATCCGGACATTTTTCAGCGCCGGATCCCTCTTGGCTGTTTCCGCGAGCCAGTGAGACAGCTTTGGTCCGATCCGCATATATTTTCCGGGGACGCCGCGCCAGGCAGACGTATTCAGGATGGTAAGCGGCAGTTTGACATGAAGGGCTCGTCCGCGAACCTGATTGGCGAGTGTCCGTAGGGACTGTTGCGCAATATAGGCATCGCCGAAATAACCAAGCGGTACCAGTCGTCCGGCAGCGATCTCACTGGCATATAGGCTGACAATCATCGATTGCCATTGCCAGGGATGGACGGGCAGCAGCATATGCGTGTCGAGGCTGACACCCGCGTCACTCATCGCAGCAAGCAGATTGTCTCGTTCTCCTGTGCCGAGGCATTCGGCTAGCAACTCAGACTCTGCAAGGTCTTGTGCAAGTGCGAACTGGCAATGACTGCGTGCGGCGGCGAGCCAGAAAAGCTGGATCGGCGCGTCGAATTCCGGCGCATAGGCTTCGGTATCCTGCAATCCCCAGCCCAGCCGTCCCTTGTTTGCCGGTGCCTTGGGATGGCCGTCAAGAAGCGTCTGCAACTCCATATCGGACAGGCTTGCCAGCTTTTCAGAATTAAAGGTGGAACGGCGTGCCACGATACGGGCGTCCGCCATAAGCGTGTTGTAGAGCTCCTTTGCATATGTGCAGAACGTGGCAGGCGAAATCTCCAGAACATCACGCGCATCGGCCAGAAAGCCGACTACGTCATTTGCCGGGGCTTCTTCTGCCGATGTCGCCCGCACGAGGCTTTTCGGATTGATATGCAGCTGTCCCCAGATGCGACGGCGTGCTTCAAAACGATAGGAAACAGCATCGCCAAGCGTCAGCGTCCACATCGTTTCAGCCTTGTTCAAGGCGACAGGCGCAAAGCCTTCCTCATACGACAGTTCCGAGATGGCTTTGGCAATGGCTGTTCGGTTCACTATTCCCCATATCTCGTCATCAACCGCTTTGCGGCCCGGAAGCGGGCCAAGAAGAGCCCCGGAGACTGGTTGACGATTCATAACGGCACCTCCTTGAAAAAGCGGTCCCGTTCACAACACACCAGGGCGGCGCGCTTGTGAGGAAAATCAAATTCCTTCACCTTGTCATAGGCCACGTCTGCGCAATAGCTGAGCATCTTCTGGTGGGATGCCCGTGGCTCACCAACGATGCGTTGGGTTCGAGGCTCGTCAAGGAACAGATAGTGGGTAACCGAGCGGAAAAGTGCGAGCGTCTTGGGGCGGCCAAGGTGCCGGGGATTGCCGATCAGGCCATGCCAGCCGCGATCGAAATCCTCGCTCTCATAATGCGGACCGAGACGATCCTCACGCGCCCAGTAGAATTCGAAATAGCCAGTCGGCTCGTTATCAAAATTCGCGATAACACCAAAGATATGCGGGTCACGCTCCTGGTCCAGAAGATAGGTCTCGAGCGCCTCCGGGCTTTGTGCAAGCTCCCAGAAAAAGGAGACGCGTCCTTGGTTCATCCAGCCATAGAACAGGTCCATATCCGTACGGCGATCGATGGGACGGAAGGAAACGGTCTTGTTCAATTCCGGTATCCAGCGTTCGTAAAACACACCGGATGGACGAGGAGGACGAAGTAATGGCAGCCGGTCAGCGGGACCGAGTGCCGATCGGATGCTGGGATAAGGCATATGGGCAGCCTGTTTGCGCCACAGCAACGGCAACTGGCGTAACACACAGCGATCCACTACGGTCAAACCTTCGACTTCCCGCAGAGCCAAGGTGCTGACTGGAGCAAGTTCGCTGGCTGGTGGTAGTGTCAAAGCCGCAATGTCGGGAAAACGCAGAAACACCGCATCCAACAGGGCAGCAAGCAGCACGGTCGCATCGCTATGCAAAGGGTCGAGTCTGACATCTCGCAGCATGATTGTCTGCCGGTCGAAGATGAGGCTTGCTTCGGCGCGAAACGCTCCGGCTTCTCCGAACAGGAATATACGTTCACTCTTGTCCAGCCTTGCCGCAAGCCGCTCGGAATTCGTCGCGCAATAATGCCAGGATAATTCACCACCTATTTCCGCGTGTGGTGGAAGGCGTTGATAGTCACTACTCTTCGTTTGAACATTCATGGCTTCACCGTGTCGAAAGGGGGTTGGGAAACTGGATGTAAGAGGCGAGGGGATCGGTCACGTCGGTGTTTTCATTGACGTTTCCAGCTGAGATCATGAAATTTCCCTTGGCAACCAGCGTGGGGCTGTGAAGGAGATAATCCAGCGCGGTCTTGTCCCGCATAGGATGCTTGTGTAGCCGTTCCAGAAAGCGTTGCAGGGCCGCAAAAAGTTCATTTTCATCAATGAAACGCGCCGAGCCCAGCGCGGCGATAAGTGCGAAAACGCCGTTGATAAACAGATAATATCCAATCAGTTGAGCAGCTTCGTCACTGCCGAAGACATGGTCGGTAGCAGCACCTGCTTCAGGCAGATGTTCGCGCAGAAACGGCAAGAACGAGCGGACGTAACCTGTACCCTGGCAATCACGGAAATAGAGCGCATTCGGCCAACCGTCCTGGAGGCCAAGAACGAGATTCTGCTGATGAGCGCCAAAAAGCAGGCCGTAATCGCCTTGGGCAATCATGAAAGGCGCAATGGCAACATCCAGAAAGCGTTCGAACCAGCGCTTCGCTACATCGGTCTCTGGAGTTCCGTCCGACGCGGCGATCCGGTGTATGAGGTCTGCGACATGGCTGCCATTTCCATCCGGGTGACGTTCGCAAAGCGCTGCAAGAACGGCCGCGTGCGGTTGCTGCTCACCGCGAAACGGGTTTTCCCGGAAAACTGTAATCGTTTCATTGTTGATGGAGCCGTCCGGCAAACGCAGGGATATCCAGCCGGGTTCACCCATAATGTGAAAATCCGGAAAACGTTCTTTCAGGGCCTTGCCGATTGTTCCCGTTACGAGCCGATGGACGTTAATGCCCCGCAGGCATTCGCTTGGTTCTACGATGCGGCGCGAATTGGTAAGCCGGAGGCTGAGCGAAAATTTGAGCATCCAGTCGCTCTCGCGAGAATATATCGCGCGCAACGAGCTTGTCGCGCGCCAGTCAGGGCCGCTGCTGCCAAGATCGATCAACTTGCCCTGACGTTCCAGTTGCTGGATATCCGGGCGTAGCGACAGGCGAGATGCCTGCCATGGGTGCAACGGAATGAGCGGTCGCCCGGCCGCTTTTTCAATCAGTCGAGAATCCGACGCAATGGATACGATAGCTTCGGCAACGTCGAAGCCATCAGCCGCTCCCTGTGCCAGCAGTTCCGGTTCGACAGCCCACCACCGCAAAGCAAAGGCATTGCCATATTCCGGGCCGAACCGGCGGTTGTCTTCATCGGTGAATTCATCCCGGCTGCGTGGAAACGGATGTACCGCATGACCGAACCGCAACGCTTTTTCGGCCGTGATGAAATCAGGGTCTGCTTCAACAAAAGGTCGTTCATCGGCGGTTTCCCGGAGGAGGTCGGTAATTGAGCGCGTGCTGTCCAGCACTCTTTGCTGGAAGAGTAGTTTCGCATTGGGTGAAACGCTGCCGCCGATCTCATTTTCTTTGAGAAGCAGGAGCGCGAGTTCTGGCAAACTTATAGGTTCCAACCGGTCGCCATTGGATTTCCACATAGGCGCGCCGAAGCAATGATATCCGGCGAGCGACCAGAAAGTCACAGGCACCCTGACCTCAATATCTGATGCCGCAAGCTTCAGAAGTAAGTATTTTTTTGTTGTGCCTCCTGCAGGTGATGGGGGTCCATCCACTATTTCCCAATTTTTCCATTCTCGTTTCAGAGAATTTATGAATATACTTTCCGATACAGCGAAGTAATTTGTATTAATTACTCTGTTCATTTCGCTTCTCCGAAATAGTTATGATTTTTTGTTTACATACTATGCAGACATTGCTACCGATATCGAAAATTAAACATGCGGTGATTTCCATGGGTTTCGATGATACGGCGCTTAAAATGTCTTCTCGTCTTTCGGTTGCCGTTTCGACTATCGGTTTTAATCAGACAGCATTCATTGCGCTCGTCCCTCTCATCGCGACTGCGACGGGTCTGCAAACAGGTGAGATCGGTCTTACAGCGGGGCTTGGTGCCGTGGCCTTCGTTGCCAGCGCTCCCTTGTGTGGAATGCTCGGCGCTCGAATTGGAGCGCGTCGCGCTCTGTATTGGCTGGGGGGCGTACTTCTGCTGGCGCAACTCATCTTTCTGGCGCTGATGGTGGCGGGTCCACTGCCCTATGTGCCGGCTCTCGGTTTGCTCGTAGTATCGCGCCTCGTCTATGGGGCGGCATCCGCTGGAATTATGCCGATTGCTCAAGCCTGGATTTCCGGATTGTTGCCGCAAAAGGAGCGCACCGTTGCCTTGGCACGGCTCAGCGCCGGGCTCAGCATTGGCCGCATTCTGGGTTCGGCTGCGGCGGTGACCGCCAGTGTCATGCCGCTTCTGCCACTTATGCTGCTCGTTGCAAGTCCGCTCAGTCTCCTGCTGGCGCCTGCTGCAAACGACACTGTCGGCAAAGCTGGTCCGCGTTCCGATAGTCGGGCATATCTTTCTCCACTCGACGGACGCCTGCTGCCATTCCTCGGACTTGGATTTCTGGTCACGATGTCCTTCGGACATGTTCAGATGATCCTCGGACCGCTGCTGCAACTGCATCTTGCCGTCGGTCCGGCCGAGGCGACCGCTGCTGCGGGGATCACGCTGATCGTCGTGGCGCTTGCGATGATCGCGACGCAGATACTGGTCATTCCCCGGTTGCGGCTCGACAATAGAACCTGCGTTATCCTCGGTACAGTTCTGCTGGCTGCTGGTGTCCTGCTCGTGGCGGTACCCCTCGCATATGTGAATCTCTGCGGACTGGTGATGGCCGGGGTAGGAATGGCGATTGCCACGCCCAACTATCTTGGATGGCTCACCGGACGGATGAAACAGGGAGAACAGGGGGCTGCGGCTGGTTGGCTTGCAAGTGCTCACGTACTTGGCCAGGGAGCGGGCGCGATCTCCGGCGGCTATCTTTTCACAGTCTCTGCGCAGGCACCGCTTTTTGTCAGCGCGATCCTTGCTGGCATGGCAGCGCTTCTCGCCTTCTCGATGAAGGTCCGAAATACATGAAGAACAAGAGCGATGCTGGATCATGACGACCGCCTGCCAATGGCATCAACGTCTGCCCTCGGTAGTGTCTTGAGCATCCTAATCGTGGCGAGAACGGCCAGCCCCGAAAGCGCTGCTGCCAGAGCGAAGAGAGGGCCGTAGCCCAGACGATCTGCAAGGATGCCTGAAACCATAGAACCAGCCAGATAGACAACAATCTGTGCGCAGGCGAGGATCGTAAAATCAGTTCCAGGCTGATCAGGTGAGGTGACGCTCATGAAAAGGCTGTAGAGCGCAACGATCTCCATGTACCGGATGATCGTCTGAAATGCCGATGCCCCGTAAAGCGGCCAAATTCCGCCCAGTGCGCCGAAAGCATGCAGGGTGAACAGTAGAAAGCAGATTGTTCTCAAGCTCCCCAGAAGCCCAAGCACTGCGGCGACACCGTTGCGACGAAGAAGAACGGCGGCGATGGCAGAACCGGCAATGCCTGCGGTTGCGGCGGCGGCACCTGACAGATAGCCGATCACGTTGAGTGGAACGCCGGCATCCACCAGATAGGGTCCCTCCATGGCTTTCATCAGCCCTTCGCTTGCTCGATAGATCAGTGCAATCCACAGGATCTGCCGTGCTTCGGCGCGGCGTAGGAAATGCATGATCGAGGGACGTGAAAGAGCCCGCCCGTCGAGCAAAGGTGCGGGGTCGTTTTCCCGCATCGATAAGGCGGCGATCAAAGGAATGAGCGAAAGAAATGCAATCGTGCCAAGCATGATCGCCCAGCCTGCGTGGTGATAAAGAACCAGTCCCAGCGTTCCGCCGATCAGAACGCCGAAAGCGACCGCACCGCCCTGGATGGCGTTGCCGAGAGGTCTGTCTGCCTCGTCGAGATATTTTGCAGCATAGCCATCGGTCGCTATGTCCTGAGTGGCAAGCAAAAGAGAGGCAATGAAACCGACAATGAAAATTCCGATGACGTTATCTGGTCCCAGCGGGATGAGGCACAATATGGCTGCGATGATCCCGCTTTGCGTAAGCACAACCCAGCCAGCCCGGTGAGAACGTGCCCATGGCCTGAAACGGTCGACCAAAGGCGCCCATGCAAACTTCAGGACCATGGGCAGAAGCAGAATGGAAAACATGCCGATAGCGGTGCGTGACACATCCTGTTCCCGCAAGATGGGAGGCAGGGCGGCAGCAAACAGATAGGTCGGAATGCCCTGAGCCAGATAGAGCCCTGCAAGGACACAGAACAACCGTGTCCGTGATGAGGGGCGGGCGATGGAAGAGGGGGCAATCGTCATCATCGATTGCCCTTGTGAGAGTGTTGGCCTGCTAGGCAGGCCGTGGTGCTGAAAAGCATCTTCATCGCCCGGCTCTGCCCTAGAACGTCACTTTATAGGAAAGGAAAACGCTGCGCCCCAGCCCTGCGACAGGTGCGTTACGCGTGGCTGTTGCCGTGGGGTTGATATAATAGGTGTCGAAGACGTTGCGGACGGCGAGGCTTGCTTCGCTGCCGTTCTCGAAGGTTTTCGAGAACGCCATATTCACCAATGTAGCGTCGTCTATCTGCTGACCCTTGATACGGTCGCGACCCGAGAAATATTCAACTTCCCCCCGGACCTTGTACCCGCCTTCGAACGACACCGTGGTATAGGCAAGCCCCTTCCATGTGGTTGGAATACGGTTATTGGGAAGGTATTCGTCCGAACCGATGCTGCCATCCCGGTTGGCGTCATATTTGCCTTCCTGATAGGCAACCAGACCGCCGATGGTGAACATCGAATTGATGTCGTAGTCGGCTCGTGCCTCCACGCCCCAGATGCGTTCCTTCTGCTGGCTTACGCGGTTTGCCGCGATATCATAGTTCACACCATCCTTGGAGGTGGAAATATAGCTGCTCACAGTGCTGCGAAGATCGCCCCAATCGCCGCGCAGACCCACTTCATAAGTGTTGACCAGCTGAGGCTTTGGCGCGATGTCGGCATAGCTGATCGTGTAGTCAGGCGTGCCGCGGCAGCCATAGATGGCAGCTATCGAGCCGTAGGCATCACAGATTTCTGCAAGTGAATTGACACCCGCGCGGCGTGTAAATGCGCCAATATCCGTTAGGCTGTAGCCTTGCGAGAAATTACCGAAGGCCTGCACCTCTTCCGTAACGTCGTACACGGCTCCAGCGTTGAAGGTCCATGCGTTGTAGTCAAACGAACCACCAAGAACGCTGATCGCCGGATAGATATTCGCCAGTGACCGCGCAGGCCAGGCAACTGCTGTAGGCCGCGTGAAATCATTCACATCGAGGTAGAACTGATCGAAACGCGCGCCGCCCTGCAAACGGAACCGTTCCGTGACGGGAACTTCGGCCTGCGCAAAAGCTGCGATGGAATTCTGCGTCATCGGGGCGATAGCATCTTCGTCGTTCAGCAGTGTCTGCGCCACCTTGTCGTAAGCGTAGTCGACGCCCCAGGTCAGCTTGCTGCCATTGGTGATGAAATCCATCGGTGTCGTGATGGTCATGTTCACGCCTGTCCGGTCGAAGTCATATTTCGACTGGTTGAACCATGCGGTCGGCTGTCGGGGATTTCCCGAATAATAGACCTGAGTGTTCACAGCCGAAAGTTCGGTGAACGGGGACTGTTTGAAGATCTTGTTATAGAAAGCCTTCACTTCGAGATTGCCGAGCGCAAAATCCTGATCGGTATATTTTGCAGTCAGATACTTGGAATCCTCGCGAAGCGGTTCGCCGGTGTAGGCTGAACCGAATCTCGGTGAAACCGGGTTCGTCGTGTAGTTGGTGAACCATTCCGGCTTCTGCTTGGCGTAGGTCCAGTCAAAGCTGACTTCAAACCGGCGCGGACCGCTTTCATAGCCTACGATACCGAAGAAATTGCCGTTGACCGTCCTGTCGCCGCCACCTTGTCCAAGCATGGCGTCGGATGGCATTTCATTGCCATGTCCGTCATAGGTGCGGCGGGTCCAGTCGCCGGTTCCGGAGAAGTAATAGTCGAGTTTGTCTTTTCGACCCTCAATGGAGATGCTCGTTTCAGGCGCGGTCGATTTGCCAAGGTTTTCCGTGTAGCCGGAAAGGCCGGTGCGTACCGTGACGGTCGGCTTATCGCTGGTGCCCCGCTTGGTGATGAAATTGATCGTTCCGCCTGTCCCGCCGGCACCGTAGAGGCTTGAAGCTCCGTTCACGACCTCAATGCGTTCAACAGAATTGAGATCGATCATCGACAGGATGCGTGACAGGTCGCGCAGTGGTGTGTTGCGGGGCACGCCGTCCACCATGATCAGAACGCTGCGACCACGAAATGTTTCCGACGCGCCGGATATGGTCTGGTTGCTTGGTGCGAAACCGGGAACCAGGCGCGAAATCAAGTCGCTGGCATTCGGCGAGATTCGCATCGCTTCTTCGACTTGTTCCCGATCAATCACCTGAACGGATTGAGCAACGGCGGCAATTGAGCTCTCATTGCGTCCGGCGGTGATGATAATCTGGTCCAGTCGCGTAACCCCTGCGTCGTTGCCTGTAGTTTCCTGTGCAAACGCTGCCGTCGTAAATCCGCAGCCTGAGAGCAGCAGAACTATGAATTGCCTGTTCATGTTTTTCCCCGAGTGAGAATAGTCAATGGAATCCGATGGATGGCCAATCCTTGGCGTCGGTTTTCCATCAGTCCGTTACAGTCGCCCCTGGACGCAAAGGACATGGTGCCCGGTCATGAGGGTGATCCATGAAGGTCTCCTTTTGTCGTCCCGCCTTCATTCGACGGAGACAGGACTGGCCGTCTCCGCGAAAGTCGTTTAAACTAGATTATTATTGTCAACTTTATAGGGTGGCCTGTGCGTTCGGCTTGGTTTCTGGCGAAAATTGATAGGACCAGGACGAACTGACCGTTGGTCATTTACCCGTGTTGCAAGGATGCATCATGATTCCGTCTAAGCAGATCGAAACGATAGTTCCGCAGCACTTTCATATTGCCGATATCGGGAATGAAACCGACTGCAAACTCTGTGCTTCGGCGCTCACTGAGATTGTGGGAGATGTCTCGCTGGTCGTAGGCGCAACTGCACAGGGTGCTGTCCGGGGTATTTACTGCTCGGTAGATCCGCTCCGGATCATGACCTGCTATTTTCCGAGTTGCGAGATATTGATCCGGGGTAAAGGCGGATGCTCGGCCGATCAATTGCTTATGGTGCGAAGCATGGAAGGACCGCTTCGCATCCGACAATCCGGTGAGACATTGAACCTGTTGCCGGGTGACGTAGTTTTTCTGTCGCCGGACAAGGCGTATGAATGGTGGCTCCCTGAAGGCGGACGTGTCGATTGTGGACGTTTGCCTGTGAGCTATTTTCCTGTCTCAAAACAGGCCGTGAAAAACTTTTTGATGCGCCCAATACCGAAGGCCTATCCACCATTAAAGCTCCTTATTACGCATGGTGCCTATCTGCTCATGCGAGGCGCGCACGCGCCCGGCGAAGCCGAGATGATCGCGGCGCACTTCCGACAGGTGTTGCCAATGGTTCTGGAGTTTCTCCGGGACGATCACCGTAAACATCGCTCAGGTCGAAACCTTTCGCAGATCAAAGCTTTCATCGAGACTGGTCTGTCGGATGCAACCTTCGATCTTGGTACGGTTACCGCAAGGTTTGGCGTTACTGCCCGTCAGGTCCAAAAGCTTTTTCAGGCTGAGAATACGACGTTCTCCCGTTACGTGCTTGAGCGTCGACTGGATATGGCCCGACTGCGTGTTTCACGACAGAACAATCGCTCTATCAGTTCAATTGCCTATGAGGTCGGCTTTGGCGATCTTTCCTATTTCAATCGGGTGTTTCGCCAGCACTTCGGCATGACACCATCGGCGATGCGAGACCAATCGCATGCCATGGTGAGTCAGATTCAAGCTCTTGGTTCGTCCAGACTAAAGGTCACAGGAGCCACCCGTTGATAGCTGTTGTTTAACGGTCCGAACGCCTGCGCCGTTACACCTGTTCGAGCCTCGCCTATCAACAGAACGCTGGCCGACCGGATGGGTCTTTATCGATACATATCCATATTTTCCGGGGCCTGTGCGCCAAAATTACGGGCGTAATAATGGCCGCTGTAGACCGCAGCCGCGATGATAGATGGTGCGTAACAGTCGCCAATCGCCGTGACGGATATCACGCCCGCATCTTGCCAGTCATTTTTGCGGGCTTCCAAAGCAGCTTGCAGCGTGTTGTTGGGATGGCGGCTGGTCACTGGTACCAGTGTGCTGCATGGAATCTCGGTTTCCCTGCCGGAATAGACACATGCGACCGACAGACTGTCCGATGTTTGTCTTGCGAGCTTATGCAGCGGGATTATCCTGACACCCAGCTCAATCAATCTTGTTTGAATTTTTGATTGTTCAAGCGTGTGTTCCGTCCAGGGAGCCACGATCGGCGCTGGCGTAACCAATGTCGTATCAATACCGCGGCTCACGGCCAGCTCGGCCAGAACTGATCCGAGGTAGTAGCGATCATCATCAAATATCACCAGAGGTCCGCGGCACGCATCGAGTGATGTTTTGTCTTTCAGGATAGCGTCGACGCTCAGCGTGCGTCCTTCCAGTGTTTCCGGAGGTTGCCGATGCGAGCGACCGACTGCATCCGCGCGCCAGTGCGCTCCGGTGGCCAGCACCACATGCGGGATTCCGTAAGTCAGAATCTCGTCTGCATCGAGTTGGCTGTCGAGATACATCTCCACATTGGTCGCGCGCTGCAATTGCATCATGCGCCAATCGCGAACACGCGCCCAGCTTGCCAGCCCGGGGAGGGCAGATTCCTCCGTGACGCGCCCACCCCAATGGGTATGCTTTTCGGCTACGATGACTTCTGCACCGCGCTCGGCCATGGCGCGAGCGGCTTCCAGACCGGCTGGTCCTCCGCCGACCACCAAAACTTTCTCGGTGGTCTGCAGCCTGCCGATTTTCTCTGGGTGCCAGCCCTTGCGTGCTTCTTCGCCAATTGTCGGGTTTTGCGTGCATCGCAATGGTGCAACGGTGTTGTCGCTGGCCGTGCATATATTGCAGCCAATGCATTCGCGAATGTCATCGATGCGACCGCTCCGAATTTTCTCGGGCAGAAATGGATCGGCGATTGACGGACGGGCTGCGCCGATGAGGTCCAAAACACCGGAGCGGATTGCCTGCACCATAGTATCCGGCGAGGTATAGCGACCAACGCCCACAACTGGTTTGCTGGTGAGTGATTTTACAAATGAGATGTAAGGCTCCTGAAAGCCCTCCTGTGAAAAGCGCGACGTCTGGCTGTCGTTGGACCAGCCGGACAGGTTTACATCCCAAAGATCGGGTTCATCGGCAAGAGCGGCAATGACGTCCCGACCTTCGCCATTGTGCTGGATGCCCTGGTCGCCCAGAAACTCCTCGACCGCAAAGCGGACTGCAATCGCGCATTTGTCGCCGACAGCATCGCGCGTATCGGCCAGAACCTCGCGGAACAATCGCAAGCGGTTTTCGAACGACCCGCCATATTCATCCGTGCGGGTATTGTAGCGTTGCAGCAGAAAATGCTGCAGTAAGGTCATGTCGTGACCCGCATAGACATAGATAATATCGAAACCGGCCCGTTTGGCGCGAAGTGCGGCATCGCGATGCCATTTGCGAAACCGGGCGATGTCAGCCTTGTCCATGGCTCTTGCCTGAACTGGGTCCTCCACATCGACAATCATGTCCATGGGACCGAGCGGCGCCAGTCTGGTCAAACGGTTGGAGACGTGGATACCATTATGCACAAGCTGGATTGCAGCGAGACTACCATGCTGGTGGACGGCCTCAGTCAGCTTCTGGAGACGGTCAGCGTCTTTCTCGTCCCATATGCGGCCCTGATTGGATGGCGTGATATCTGACGTCGGATGGATTTCGGTTTCCTGTGTGGAAACGACACCCCAGCCGCCCTCCGCTTTCATTTCACGCAGCCGCAGATCGTGCTCGGGATAACGATGACCCATGCCGCTACAATGCGGAACCTGATAAAAGCGGTTCTTCGTCGTAACGGGGCCAATCTTGATCGGCTCGAACAGAATTTCGTGACGCTTGTCCATGGTCGCTCTGCTTGTCATTTATCAGCATGTCCCCCTTATCGGGCGACTGAATGAGAAGTGGATTTCCATCGCGCTTAACGCGCGATGGAACGCTTGAAGCGAGCTTCGAGTTTGGCCTGACCGTATTCCAGAACGATGGACAGGGCCCAATAGATCATCGATGCGGTGATGAGCATTTCGATGTGCCGGAACTCGGTCTGACCTTGGGTGCGGGCAAGATACATGAGTTCCCAAACGCCGATGACGGAGACTAGAGACGAGTCCTTGAGCATCGCGATGAACTGGTTGCCGGTTGGGGGAATAATGATGCGCATTGCTTGAGGAAGGGTGACCAGCCACATGGTTTGCGAGGGCCCAAGGCCCAACGCATATGCGCCCTCCTGCTGCCCGCGGGGAATGCTCTCGATGCCTGCGCGGAAGATTTCCGTCATATAGGCGCCGTAGCATAGGGACAGCGCCAGAATGCCGGCGGGAATAGGTCCGATGACATAGCCCACCTGCGGCAGTCCAAGGTAGATAATGTAGATCTGCATCAACAATGGCAGGCCACGAAAAAGCGAAGTGTAGAACGTCGCCAGGCCGTAGATGAGGCCATTCTTAGAAAGCTTGGCCACCGCACCGATCAGCGCCAGAATGGTTGCGAAGAATATCGAGGCTGCGGAAATATAAAGCGTCGTGACGACACCCTGGCTGATCAGAAATCCGATCTTTCTTGCGATAAAATCAAATGAGAGATCGAATGAATAGAAGAAGATCATCAGCAGCAGGAACAGTTCCAGCCATATTGCCGTGATCTGCGCCCAACGCGGAAAAAGTCTCAGGAAGCTCCAATTCGCGAAGATGACGATACTAAGCAGTATCGAGGAGATTAGCGTCGCCTTGGTGAAACCGGCTTTTGCGGCTTTCGGGTCGATGCCAAGCCAGTTTGTTATGCCGGAGAACCGGATATTCATGAAACAGAAGAGTGCTGTCAGGATAACAAAGAACGCTATCTGGACAGTACGTTTAGCGGCCTCGGGCCGCGTTAGAAAAAACCTCCCGAGCATGTTCTCTCCCCTGTCAGCTTGCCTTTCGCTCCGCAAGCCAATCCTGCATCTGCAGTTTCCAATAGGTTAGCTGGGCGGCTGCAAGACCTGCAGCGCCTCCGGCCCAGACCAGCCCGAATTTTTCGAAGAGTTTGTAGCGGTCACTCTGTCCGCAAATGGCTTCGGCCACGATCTTTCCGCCGATCGCGGTTGTGTTCAGCCCGTGCCCCCCGAAGGCTGTGCAGTACCATGTAGCGCGGTCCAATTGACCGATCTGGGGCATCAAGTGTCTGGCGTAGGACATCAGGCCCGACCATGCCAACTCTGTCTTCAGTGAAGCAAGCTGAGGATAGGTTCCAACCATTTCGTTGCGCAATTCACGGACTACACCGGGCGTATCGGCTGCTCTCGTCGTAATGCGTCCGCCCCATAAAAGCCTGCGACCACCGTCGATTACACGGTAGTAGTCACCGGCACGACGGTTATCACCAATCGCGGCCGTGGTACGGATCGCCGACGCGATCAATTCGGGCGCTTCTTCGCTCACCATCACATAGGTGGCAATGGGCAGATAGGCCCGTCTGATCTGGCTGACGAGCCCGTCGGTGTAGCCACCAGTGGTGATCAGTACTTTGCCCGCTTTGACCTGTCCCTGGGCTGTTTTTATAAGCTTGCCATCATTGTGGTGGAGCAATTGGAGCACGCGGCTGTGCTCGAATATCCGCCCCTCGAGCCGCTCTATCTCGCGACCGAGCGCCCGTAAATAGTTCAGCGGATGGATATGAAACGCATTGGGATCATAGACCGATTGGAAATAGCGTTTGGAATTCAGAATATTGCGCGTTTCAGCCGTTGAGTGAAAATCTATTCTGTAGCCATAATCACGTTGAAGCGCTTCGGCATAATGTTTCAGGCTTTCACCGTCGTCATACCGGCGCACGCTCATAATGCCGGGAATGAGTTGGGCTTCTTCAATCTTCAGCGTGTCAATGTTCTGTCGAACAAAACCGACGCCTTCGATCGATAGTTCATGAAGTGTTTTGGCAACCGTCTTGCCCGTGCGGGCAGCAATGTCATCGCCACCGGACGCGAAGCCGGGGCTGACAAATCCACCATTGCGTCCGGATGCGCCAAAGCCGATGCTTTCAGCTTCCAGGACAACGACTTTCTTGCCAGCTCGCGACATCTGCAACGCGGCCGACAAGCCTGCAAGTCCGCCGCCAATCACTGCGACATCTGCTGTTGTTTCGCGTTCAAGCGTTGGACGCGCGAAATCGTCCGCCTTTGTTTGGCTGTAGTAAGTGGCCGGATAAGTCATCGCAACACCAGGAAAAGCATATCGGATGAGCCATCGTCACGATGGCTCATTTCAATATTGATGTAAGGGTAATATCAGTCGGCGCTGTAGTCTTTGCCGTACCACTTTGCAGTGAGTGTCGCCAAAGTACCGTCAGACTTCATCTGCTTGATGATTTCGCCAATCTTGGCTGTCCAGTCTGGATCGTTTTTTTCGGCAATAACCACCAACGGCTCACGGAAAGCGTATTCACCTTCGATAATCTTTACGGGATAGCCATTCTTGATGGCGTTCTGTGCCGTTTGCTCTGGAGCGATGATTGCATCGATGCGGACGCCATCACCCAGTCTCAGATCGTCGAATGGCAGCATGGAATCTGCGAAAGTGCGAATTTCGCCTGGTTCGAGCTTGTATTCAATCGGGGGAAGGCCGGGGGCGTCGATTTCCAACTGCCGACGAGCGTAATCTTCGGAAGTCGTTGCAGTCTCGACACCGATGATTTTGCCTTTGAGGTCGGCGACAGATTTTGCCGCGCTGTCCTTATGAACGACATAGACATAGGGGCTGTAGTAGTAGATGCCAGCAAAATCGATGACGTTAGCGCGGGCTTTGGTTGGCGTGACCGATCCGACGCCAACGTCATAACGACCCTGCCAACGACCACCTGTCAATGTTGCCCAGTCTGGCGTTTCGAAGGAAACGGTGACGCCAAGACGCTTGCCGATCTCGTTGGCCACGTCCACGTCGAAGCCTACCAACTTGTTGGAATCATCCAGAAAGCTCTGGGGCGGCCAGCCAGCATTGGTCGCGACAACCATGGCCTTTTTTTCCATGACGCGATCCAGCGTCTCTCCCGCATAGGCAGAGAATCCGGTAGCCAGAATAGCGCCTGCGATACCCATTATTGTTATGATTTTTTTCATTTTATCGAACCCCTCCTCTGGTTTGATGCATGAGCATTGCATAAACCCGGAAGCAACGGCTAGGCAGCCCAAAGAAGTAGGTTATGAAATTAGCGCATGATGATATGCAATTCTTGCAGAATGTGCGCTGAAGCCTGCTTGAGCTCGGGGTCGCTCGTGCGCGACGCCCGGATATGCTGAACGAAACCGTCTGATCGTCCGCTCCGTAACTTATTGATTGCGCACGGCCATTGCCGTGACTTCGACCCGCATTTCAGGCGTGGCGAGCCCGGCGACGCCGACCGCGCAACGAACCGGAAAAGGCTTTTTGAAAAAGCGCAGATAAACTTCGTTGAAGGCGGGGCGTTCATTGATGTCAGTCAGATAGATCGTCAGGTGAATGACATTCGCCAGACTGCTGCCTGCCTTTTCGAGCGATGCTTTGAGGCTGTTCAGCGTGCATTCGCTTTGGACGGTTATGTCGCCGGTTTCCATGGAGCCGTCTGCCCGGATGGGGATATGGGTGGTTACCAGAAGATTGCCGATGCCTGCGACATCGGAAGAGATTTCGCTTTCGTCCGTATCCTCCAGAAAATAGGGCGGTGTGCTGTTTGTCATGGTCATTCTCCAAGAGGTTAGGCGTTTCTGCAAAGTGTGAAGCGGTTTTCCGATAAGTTGTGCGCTAAAACAAGCAGCCTGATCATTTCCGTCGATTGAGTGAGCCCGATGGTCTTGAGGTAGCAACAATGTGTACTCGCCGGGACGGGCAACCTATTGCGATGGTGATCGGGCAGGTCTAAGAAACACGTCGGAGGCGAGGAGGCTTCCCTCAACGACGACCGGTTCTGGTCTGAAGGCAATCCATGACAGAAAAACATTCTCATCGCGGGCTTGTTGTTGCCGCGATTATGGCAAGCATGGCCATGATCGCCGTCGAGGCAACGATTGTGTCGACCGCAATGCCGCAGATCGCGGCGCAGCTGGGCCAGCTCAATCTCTACTCCTGGGTTTTCTCGTCATTTCTTTTGACACAGACAGCAACGACAGTCGTGTTTGGCAAACTGGCCGACATTTACGGGCGCAAGCCGGTGCTTGTTTTTGGTATTGCACTGTTCCTGACGGCTTCGGTGCTGGCCGGCTTTGCGTGGTCTATGCCTTCGATGATTGTTTTCCGGCTATTGCAGGGCATTGGGGCAGGGGCGATCCAGCCTGCGGCGATGACCGTGGTGGCAGATCTCTTCCCCGGAGTGCAGCGCAGCAAGGTTCAGGGATATCTTGCCAGCGTCTGGGCATTGTCAGCCGTTGTCGGTCCGTTGCTTGGCAGTCTCATCATTCACAATTTGAGCTGGGCCTGGGTATTCTGGATTAATGTGCCGGTCGGTATTCTGGCGGCATCGGGCTTTCTTCTCTTTCTTCATGAGGAGAAGCGGACAAAGCCGGTATCGATCGATGTGCTTGGCGCAGCACTTTTCGCCGTCTCCATCTCCTCCCTGATGATTGCGCTCACCCTGATGGAGAGCGCGGTTTCGCTCGAGGGAATTCTGGCGTTCATTCTCTTTGCTCTTTCGCTGATTGCCTTCATCTGGCAGGAACGTCGCACGAAGGAGCCTATGGTCGCACCGGACCTGTGGCTGAAACGTCCTATCGCTTTCTCCAATCTGGCGGTTTTTCTGGCCAGTATGTCGATCATGGGGCTGACGACATTCCTGCCGATGTATGTACAGACAGTTCTCGACCGTTCTCCTGTGGTCGCGGGCTTTGCCCTGACCATGTTGTTGCTGGGCTGGCCGTGCGGTGCCACGATCGCATCACGGCAGTTCACGCGGTTCGGATTACGCCCGATCATGATCGCCGGAAGCATCTGCATTCCGATTGGCACCTTCCTGCTTGTCATGCTGACTCCATCAAGTTCAGCCACACTGGCTGGAACCGGTTCTCTGATCATGGGTTTCGGCATGGGGCTGCTCAACATTGGGGCGCTCATCCTGACACAGGATAGTGTGAGTTGGTCGGAGCGCGGCAGCGCCACGGCATCAAACGTCTTCTCGCGCAATTTGGGCAGTACGCTCGGAGCAGCCATTCTCGGTGCGGTGCTGACCTATGGTCTTGCCAACGCCAATCATGGCGAAGCGATTACGTCAGACCAACTTCGGGATCTGTTGAATGGCGCGGAGATGTTGATAGATCAGCAGGAGCTTCGGCTAGCGCTTCAACATGCCCTGCACGCAACTTTTGTAGCGATGATGCTTATCGCCGTTCTGATCGTGCCAGCCTGCCTTTGTGTGCCGGGGGTGAAAAAGACTTACGAAGAAAACGTGGTGACCTGACACGCTGCACTTTTAGCAAGTTAAGGGTTCAGCCGGCGATTGGTTCCAAGTCGGCTGAACTCGTGATCCTGCGGTAATCCGCACTGGCAAACCGTGGAACTTAGCTGATGCAAAATACGCCTTAAAAGCAAAAATCCCGGGCAAAGCCGGGATTTTGTTGCCTATCTGATCGGAAAACTGGAGCGGGCGAAGGACTCCATTTTGGTTTCTATATTCTGTAAGCTATTGAAAAAGCTTATTCGGTTTTCCCTATCGAACCGGCATTTTGTACCACGGCTTGTATCGCCAAGCCAGCCTCTCCAATGAGTTTTCTGGCTTTTAAAGTTCTCAGTATGATCGAACGGTATTCCCGAAGGCGGCGGAAATTATTCTTTGATGTCGGTTTGGCCTCTGCGTCCCGGTCGCAGGTTGTTTCTTAACAATGCCTCTTCATCCGGCTCTGCAAAAAAATCCGCAACACTGCATTCCAACGCTGTTGCCAACTTGGCAAGCGTTTTAACTGTTGGGTTCATCGCTCCTCTTTCAAGACGACCCGTGTAGGCGCGTTCTACGCCTGAAATCAATGCAAGGTCGTCCTGCGATATGCCGCGAGCAACGCGAATGCGCCTCAGATTAATTGCTAATAATTCTAGAATCTCCATTGGCAGACGAAACACCGTTGCCATTAGATCGGCCACGTTATAGGAATACCCGTAATTTACGACCTGAAAATATTCAGAATCGGGTTTTGCTAAGGCGGAGGGCAACATGGCGGAAACGGTAAATACACTGGTAAAAATCCGGAATGCTGAGCGGGAAGGGGTGAATGAATTCCTTCAGGAGCGGTTTGCGGAAGTTTTCTCGAAAGTGAGGGCGAAACAGAAAGACGCGACCCGCACGAATTATTCGGGTGGATCGATCATTCGACCGTGGGGGTTCAAAGCTGTTTCGACAGTTCAATCATCCTCGGATGACGCTTTGATCGTTAAGCTATGGGGAAGGCCGAAATTCCAGCTGATGGGCTATGTGGCCATGCTCTTGATGATTGGCGGCTTTCTTTGCCTTGTCGTGAACCCGATTGAATATTGGTTCTGTGCGGTCTTGATCGTGTTTTTCTATATCGCTCTGATTTCAGAACGAAAATCGACAGCGAAGAAGATCAATCAGCTGATGGAAGAAGTGAAAATCCGCTTCTCTTAAGGTCCACGTTAAATCTGCAAGAATCTGGAGTTTGGAATGCGTTTGGTTCGATCCGTATCGTTCTTGGGCGGCTTTGTTCTGGCCAATCTCATCGGTGCATCAGCATTTGCTGCTGAAAGGCAGGTCTATATGAATGAGGCTGGCTGGGAAGTATATCTCGACCGGTCGGCATCAGACCCGAATGAGCATGTCTGCAAGATGATAACGACGGACGTTTTTAAGAAGGTGGGCTTGTTTTACAACGTTGGAATGCGGATCGATAATGGGCGCATTTCCCAATATTCCACGTTGGCACTGCACTTCAATCGAGTTGACGGGCGTATCGGGCAAGAGTTGTCAGAGCCGAGCCAGAGCCTGAATTTCAGCTTCAGAATGGGCAATGGCGATTACACCACGACTTCTGCTGTCGCCAAGACTGTAAATTCGGAAACCGACCCCGTGGCAGCTGTGATTTACTCTGTTGACGAGCGTTTCAACGGCGACACGGCGGTTAATTTGCGTTTTGCCGGACGTGGAACCGCTGAAGCTGAAATCCTTGAAATGGATAATGGCACCCGTTTGACCGCATCATTTGACACGAAAGACAGCATCTATCCCGCCAATGCGATGAATAAATGCGTCAATGAGTTGAGGCAGTCGGTAACTGAAAGAAGCGGGTTGGCGCGCAGGAAGCGCACGATCTGGACCAGAGCAAGAAGAAGTCTGGTCTCGGTGCCGGTTCAGGTGGCGGGTTCTTCTCCATCTGGGGCAAGGAGGAAAAGAGTAGCGATACCGATGTCGTGGCCAATGTCGGTTCTTCGCTTTCAGCTGGCAATGATGTTTCGATCAAGGCCCGTGAGAGTGATGTCAATATCATCGGCAGCCATGTTGCAGCTGGCAAGTCCTGCGAGGACTGCGGCGATATCGCGCTTGAAGCGGCGCGTGATGTCAACATCCTGCCGGGCGCTGAAAGCTATGCTTCCGAAGACAAGGAAAAGCGCTCAGGCATCGGCATTCAGTTCAGTTCCGGCAACGGTTCAGCCTCCATCGGCATCGGTTACGGTTCTTCCAAAACCGAGACACGTCAGGGTGCAGAGACCAACGCCACCTCGTCGCTAAGTGCAGGCCGCGATGTGATTATCACGGCAGGCCGTGATGCCAATCTTCAGGCTGCACAGGTCGAGGCAGGCTCCACGGTCGATATTCTGGCGGAACGTGATGTCAATCTGCTCTCGGCACAGGACAAGACCAACTACGAGACCATGCATGAGGAACTATTTGCTGGTATAACTGCAACGGTTTCGTCTCAGGCAGCAAAAGCTGTTGGAAATGCCTATGACGCGGCAAAGAAGGTTGGCGATGGCAATGCAGCCAATTCTATTGCCATGGCGACAATTGCCGGGGTCAACGGCAAATATGCCTACGATGCACTGACGGATGGTCAGAAGTGGAACGATGGATTTCAGCAGAGTGGCCCACTCCTGCAGACGTCCATCGGTATCGGTTTCCAGTATCAGAAGAACAGCGCTGAAGGATCGTCCTCCACACCGGTTCCAACGACAATTCGTGCGGGCGATACGGTCATTGTTGAAGCCGGGCGCGATATCAATGCCGTTGGCGCTCAGATCAGTGCCGGTTACAATGCAGATGGCACGCTGTCCGGTGGTCGCGGTGATATTGCGCTCATTGCAGGCAATGATATCAATCTGGAAAGCGCCAA
>NZ_JAHWRG010000001.1:0-1017531 GCF_024539785.1 Ochrobactrum sp. BTU2
GTACGCCGCAAAAGCATGAAAATGGCTGCAATCGAGCTCGGCGTAACAACCTCAGCTATCAGTCATCGTATGAAAAATCGAGTGTGTCCGGAAGCCTGGCTCCCAATGCCCACTAAGTGAGGGACTTATTCATATTGATACCCGTCACATGAAATCCCGTTGCATCATAAACATGCCTGGCACGCGCGTTGTCAGCGGACTGTTTCGTGCTGGCGATATGTCCGGTGCAGATCGCTGAGCCTGTCTTGGTGCCCGGATTTATGCCGCTCGAGCTCACTCGAATACCGGCCTATACGTGAAAGAAACTTTCAACTGCATCTTTATCGGGAACAAAATGGCTTCAGATTCATTTAGTTCGAGCGTTTGTCTGGGAATCACCGGATGATTTGCTGTGTCCAGGTTTCCGGTCGTCACAAATCGGGAGTTTGGGGGCATATCGGTTTTCAACGATTGGAGTTCATTATGGGGATTTTCGATAAGATCAAGAACGCCATTTGGGGCGAGGCACAAGCGGCAACTCCTGAGGCGGAAACGGCTGCACAGCCTGCTCCGACACCGACCGCTTCCTCTACTGCCGCCGCTCCGGCGCCATCTGCATCCGCACCCGCTGCCGCTGTCGACGTAGGCGCCATTCTGGACGCTGCCGTTGCCAAAAGCGGCCAGAAGCTCAACTGGAAGACTTCGATCGTCGATCTGATGAAGGCTCTTGGCCTCGACAGCAGTCTGGAGCACCGCAAGCAACTTGCCAAGGAGCTGGGCTATACCGGCGACACAGGCGATTCCGCGACCATGAATGTCTGGCTGCACAAGCAGGTTATCCAGAAACTCAAGGATAATGGCGGTAAAGTTCCCGCCGGATTGTAATCAGGAGGGTTCCCGATGGGAAGCGCAGGAATTGGCTGGATTGCGGCGATCATCATAGGCGGCCTGGCCGGCTGGATTGCCTCCAATTTCATGAACAGCAATACCGGGATATTCATGAATGTCATTCTCGGTATCATCGGCGCAGCCGTAGCGAGTTTTATTTTCGGATTTCTCGGTGTTTCGTTCGGCGGCTGGCTGGGCTATCTGATTGCGGGCTTTATCGGTGCCTGCATATTGATATGGCTGGGCCGATTGGTAAGCTAGCAGAAAGGCGCCGTAAGGCGCCTTTTTCTTTTGGTGCGTTATTTTCTTGCCCTATGCTGGGCGAGAAAAATACGGTCGTCGCGATTGGAACAAATGATTGCGAAGATGACCGCCAGAGCTGCGCCCAGAAACGTATCGAGGATACGTTCGGAAATCATACCATTGTGGGACACTCCGGGCATTGCCAGATAGGTCATCAAAAGCGCCATCGGAGTTACCAGAATCTGCCCCAGCGCATAATTGCTGCCAATAATGACCTCGGTAGCGAATTGCAGTCCGGCCAGGATTGCAATGACGGACCAGAGACTGGGGCCTTGCGCAAGCACCAGCCATGTAATCAAGGCGCCCAGAAGCGTGCCTGCCATGCGTTGCAAGGCTCGGTTCATGCTGATGTGCAGATGCGCGCCCTGCATCACGGCGACAGCGCCCATGGCTGCCCAGGCTGGGTGGATGGCGCCGAGAGCATAAGCGGTCAGCGCGGCAATTGCGGCACCAAGCGAAATCCGACCGGCGGCAATAAGCCGGTGAACTGTCGGACGTGACGGCTCGGATGGAAATGGCTTTTCCGGCGATGCCTGATGACGAAACTTCTCGGTCAGGGCACAGATCAGGCAAGCGAGAGCCGAGACGATTGCTGTCGCGGCGGTACGCTGAAACACAACGTGCAGCGACGCGACCGGCGTCATGGAGGCACCGGCTGCGAAGATGAATATGAGCGCGCCGGGTGGTCCGAATTTACCGGTAACGGTTATGAAAGAGAATATGCCCGCAGAAAGTGCCAGCAGCAAAAGCTGGCCGGGCAAGGGCAGGCCAACCCATGTGGCGAGCGACATGAAAAACACCGCGAGTGTCTGGCAGATCGCGCACAGGAGGACGATCCATTCGCGTTTTGCCTCCGGAGCAAACCGGCCGAACAATGCGACGAGCGAGCCAAGCGAGGCAAAGCCGATCAGATGCGACCACGAGGACAGGCTGACCAGCGGAAGCGCGATGGCAACCGTGGCGGCAGCCTGAAGCCCGGCAAGCGATGAGTTTCGGAGCGATGGCTGGCCAGCAAGGGCGATGCTTTCTCGAAACTGCTGAGGCTTCAAAAGGTTATAGGCGGCGTGGCGCCGTCCTGAAAGAGATCGGTCCGCTTTCATTATTCTCGGTCCTGCTCGCGATCGGATTGCATCAGCGTCAGTCGGTGCTCAATGCTGTCAAAGCTGCGAAGCATGATTGCAATGTCATTGTCTGACAGATCGGCGAGCATTTCTTGCTCGCCCTTTGCCAGCTCCTGATGAATTTCGGCGACCCGCTTTTCCCCTTGCACTGTCAGATGAACCAGCCTTGCACGACTATCCCTTTCATCGACGCGGCGCTCCGCCAGGCCTTGCCGACATAAAATGTCGAGGAGGCGTACGAGACTGGACCCATCTATGCCGACCAGGGCAGCCAGTTCCTTCTGCGTCAGGCCGCCGCCGGTCTGGTGAAGGTGGACAAGGGGAACCCAGGTCGCATCAGTCAGCCCGGCTTGGGCAAGGTGGATGTCGAGCGCACGTCGCCAGCGCCGTGCCAGCAGTGAAAAGCGAATACCGAATTGAGAGCGGGGAGTGTCTGAAATCATGAGGTCATTAAGACGCAATATAGTTTGAATTGCAAATCAAATTATATTGCGGAATGCGAATGACAGTTGCCGGAACGGGATTAGCCGCTCCGACTTATGGCCTGTCTCTATTGCGGTAAGCGAGCGATGACTTTGATTTCAAAGTCGAAACCGGCGAGCCAGTTGACGCCGATAGCAGTCCAATTGGGGAAAGGTGGGGCGCTGAAAATTCGGTCCTTGACCTGCAGGACGGCCTCGAACTGGTTTTCAGGATCGGTATGAAAAGAGGTTATATCAACAATGTCATCGAAAGTGGCGCCGGCTGCCTTCAGTGTCGCTTCAAGATTATCGAACGCGAGTTGAACCTGCTTTGCGAAGTCGGGTTCGGGCGTGCCGTCGCTGCGGCTTCCAACCTGACCGGAGACAAACAGCAGGTCGCCCGAGCGGATAGCGGCGGAATAACGATGCTTGTCATAAAGGGCACTGCGGTCGGCGGGAAAAATTGTTTCTCTTCTGGTCATTTTCGTTTTCCTTTTTGATGCTGAGGCCTGCGTTATCGGAAGATTTTTGTATCTGCGGCTTCACAAACAACCGGGATATTTGATATACGTCACGTATACTAAATAGTCATATACGATCCGTATGTCAATTAATATACGGTGCGTATATCAAAAAAAGGTGTGACGATGGCCATGAACCTGCGCATCAAGGCGATGGAAGAAAACCGGGTGAAGCTGATAGCGGCAGCCCGGAAGGCTTTTGCGGAAAAGGGTTATGCCGCCGCCTCTATGGATGAACTGACAGCGGAAGTCGGGCTGACACGTGGTGCGCTCTACCATAATTTTGGAGACAAGCGCGGGCTGCTGGCGGCTGTGGTCAGCCAGATGGATGGCGAAATGGCCGAACGTGCTCAAGAGATTGCTGCGCGGGCGGATAATCTGTGGGAGGGGCTTTTGGCGGAAGGGGTTGCCTATATCGAGGCGGCACTCGATCCTGATATCCAGCGCATCGTGCTGCTTGATGGACCGGCGTTTCTCGGCGATCCGTCACAATGGCCGAGCCAGAACAGTTGTCTGCAGGCGTCCCGGCAAAAGATTGCTCTTTTGATAGAGCAAGGCGTGCTGAAACCGGTCGACCCGGAAGCCGCCGCACGGTTGCTCAACGGGGCAGCATTGAATGCGGCGCTCTGGATTGCCGCCTGTGACGATCCGAAAGCGGTTCTTTCGAAGGCGATTGATGCCTTTCGAGCGCTTGCAACCGGCCTGCTTGCAAAACCGGTTTAGATATCAGGTAGTCTGGATCGCAATCCGGTTGCCTTCGCTGTCCCTGATCTCCGCGACAAAGCCGTTTCCAACCGATGTTTTCGGTAACAGCATTTCGCTGCCCTCTTGCACGGCCTTGGTGATGACGGTGTCCACATTGTCGACGTTGAAATAGATAATCGCGCCATGCACGGTTGGAATATAGACGTCGCCTTCGGCAAGCGCGGCACTCGCGCCATCCTTGCCTTCTTCAAAAGGGAAATAGGCCATTCTGTTTCCGTGTATCGTAACGACGTCACCAAAAGTCACTCCGAACACTGCGGAGTAGAATCGCATAGCCCTTTCAAGATCAGCTACCGGTATTTCCACATGGGCGATCAGGTTCATTCTTGCTCCGTTCTATCTAACCACATGGAATGTAAGCCATAATCAGTTCGGCTGCCACATCGCGGATGGAATTTGAATCCGGTTGACGGAGATGCGTTAATTGTTCAGTTTTTATTGACTCGGTATATTAGTGAAACATAACAAACGGATCCTGACACGGAGACCATATGGCGACTGAAGGACTTGGACAGACACTCGGGCCTGCGGTGGTTCTGCTTGCCGCTGGCGTTATGGCGGTGCCGTTGTTTCGGAAACTGGGTCTCGGTTCTGTGCTGGGATATTTCGCTGCCGGTGCCCTGGTGGGGCCTTCGGTCTTCGGCTTCTTCACTGACCCCGCAACGATCCTGCATTTTTCCGAACTCGGCGTCGTCATGTTCCTGTTCGTCATCGGACTTGAAATGCGCCCTGGCAAGCTCTGGACGATGCGGCAGCAGATATTCGGTCTCGGTCTTGCACAGGTTCTTGGCTGTATCGCCCTTCTGACAGGGGCGGGGGTTCTTCTGGGCCTTTCTCCGATAACGGCCTTGATCGCGGGGGCTGGCTTCGTGCTGTCTTCCACAGCGGTCATCATGTCGATGCTGCAGGAGCGAGGCGAAATAGCCACGCCCGACGGCCAGAAGGCCGTTTCCATTCTCCTGCTCGAAGATTTGATGATCGTTCCGCTGCTGGCGCTCGTTGCTTTCCTTTCGCCTTCCCAGCATGAATCCGGCGGAATCCTGGGCATTGCGACGGCCATTGGCGCCATTTTGCTGCTGATTGCTGTCGGTCGCTGGCTGCTTGATCCGTTCTTCTCCTTGCTGGCGCGTGCGAGGGCGCGCGAGGTTTTGACGGCTGGCGCACTGATCGTTGTGCTCGGGGCTGCCCTGCTGATGGAAGCGAGCGGTCTTTCCATGGCGATGGGCGCTTTCCTGGCCGGGGTCATGCTGTCCGGTTCCAGTTACCGGCACCAGATCGAAAGTGACATCGAGCCGTTCAAGGGGCTCCTGATGGGGCTGTTCTTTCTGGCTGTCGGCATGTCGCTTGATCTCGGCGTGGTTGCTTCGGACTGGCCCACGGTCCTCATCTTCCTCATTGCCTATGTGATTACCAAGGCAATCGGCATCTATGCCGTCGCCCGAATTTTCGGCTCCAGCCATCGTTCGGCGCTCGAACGGACGTTGCTCTTCGCGCAGGGCGGAGAATTCGCCTTCGTGCTCTACACGTCGGCATTCGGTAACGGGTTGCTTTCAGCACGCGACAATGCGCTGTTTTCGACTGTCATCATTCTGTCGATGGCCGTGACACCGTTCGTGCTGCTTCTGGGTTCCCGACTTTTGCGCGAGGAAGCGCCTTCTCTCGAAGGCGTTGAAACCGCTCATAATCTCAAAGGTCGGGTGTTGATGATCGGCTTCGGGCGTTTTGGACAAATCGCGGCGCAATTGCTTCTTGCCCAGAGATCGGATGTTTCGATTATCGAAGCCGATCCCAACCGTATCCGTGAAGCCGGGCGGTTCGGTTTCAAGATATTTTATGGCGATGGATCACGTCTCGATATCCTGCATCATTCAGGTGCGGACGAAGCGGAAGTCATCATGATCTGCGTGGATGACCGAAAGACGGCCAATCGCATCGTGGAACTGGTCAAGTCTCATTTCCCGGCAGCAAAGATCATGGTGCGCTCCTACGACCGCACGCATTCCATCGAGTTGTTGAAAGCAGGTGTGGATTTTGAACTGCGCGAAACGTTCGAATCTGCACTGCTTTTCGGAAAGGAAGCGCTTTGCGAGCTTGGTCTGGATGAGAGTCTCGCAGAGGATACGCTACGCGATATTCGCATGCGCGATGCTGAACGGCTGACGGCACAGGTGCAGGGCGATATTTATTCGGGGGCCGATCGGCTGCTCACCGGCGTTCCTGTTCCTGAACCGCTGACGCCGCCCGGCAAGGTTACGAAGCTTGCCGGGGACGAAGGTTCAAACTGAACAATATGGATGGGGCGCGGAGCTAGTCCCGCAGCGCCATCTGAAGCTCGGCATGACGTCCCAGCCTCTGCATCAATTCGGTAAACTGGGGGGTGCGTTCAATCTGGCGTCCGTAATGTCTGCGCAACGCAGCGGTCAGTTCGCCTCTGCGTCCAAGCTGCTCGTCGGCAAAGCCGATCATCTGGGAGTTCGGCCATGCCTGCGGGCGAATGGCGACAAGGCGGGTGAAAAGGCTTTCTGCCGTCTCGTCCGGATTGGCCTGTGCCATAAGCGAAACCATTGCCGCCGTCGAGCGCGACACGCCCATATGGCAATGGACCAGCAGATGGCTCGGCGCTTGCGGGTTCTGTGCCGCCTGGAATTCCGAGCCGAACTGCAGGATCGCATTCACATGGTCGGGCGTTGGCATTGTGTGGTTGTCGGCTGCGTTGATGATGTCGTGAAAACGCAGCGTTACACGATGGTGTTGCTCGAAAGTCTGAAACGCATCCAGTTCCGGAAGGTCCGGATCAACCAGCGAAAGAACATGGGTGACTTTGCGCGTCCGCTGATCGGGCAGTTCCTGAATTCCACACACAGTCAGTTGCGGGGCGAAATGCACAGTCATGCCAGTCTCCTTGAATTTCAGTTATGCTGTTCAGTTTGCATTGACGAATGGTGATACATCGGCGGGACGACATTTTCATGGCTGCTATCAGTCCCTTGGAAGCTGTCGTCTGGCCCATTCTCTTTCCGGAATTGCCCTGCCGATATTGTAGCTGAAAGAGCCAATCACCATTGTTTCCGCATCGACCTTGCATGTGAAGTCGATAGCATACCACTTGCGCTGGCTGCGAAAGGCGCCGTCGCTGACGGTCAGGCCGGTTGTCGAAACGGAGCCGCCTTCACGCGCAAGCATATCCGGAAAAGCACCGGCTTTATGACGGCGCACCTGTTCAAGGGCTTCGATGCCGCAAATCTGGATGATCCGGTCCTTCGGCGCGAGCTTTCCCAGCGCCTGTTTCACACGAGGATCGGACATGGCGTCCTTCGAATAGATTTCACGCGCTCGCGTCAGTTTCTTGGCAGGCGTCGCCGGTTTGGGAGCATCGGCTTTTTGCTTCGGTGCTGTTTGAGTTTTTTCCGCGGCGGCCTGACCGGATTCAGATGGTTTCTCCGCTTGAAGAAGCTGTTCGGAAGGCTGGCCCGCCGTCACAGAAGGTTTTTCTTCCGCCTTGTCAGCATCCGTTGTGGCTGCAGTCTCGGAGGGTTCGTCAGGCTTCTGTATTTCTTCAGGCGCTGCGGGCGGCAGGTCCTGCTCTGGCGGTGACTTCACGTCTTGCTTCGCCGAGGCAGATTCGAATGCCTGTGGCTGCGGTGGAGGGGCGGCCTGTTCCGGCGTCTTTGGTGTTTGCTGCTGAGGCTTCTTTTCAGGGGGCGGTGGTTGAACCAGCTCCACATTGACGCTTTGTTCCGAAGCCGGCGAAGGGAGTGCCGGAAGGCGGACCAGAAACAGAGTTGCCAGCACCAGATGCAGGACCACTGAGGCTGGCAAGCCCCAACCGGCCTCTTGCAAAACTCTTCTGGTGAACTGCAACATGGATCCAACGATCAGGGACTCGAAAGCTTTAATCTAGAGCGCATCCTGAAAAGTGTGAAACGGTTTTCGGGTAAGATGCGCGTCAAAATAAACAGTCAGAGACCGACATTCGGCCGGTCGATCACCTCACGCAGCGCAAAACTGGAATTGATCTTCACGACATGCGGAAGAGCCGAGAGCCAGTCGCGATGGATGCGCTCGTAATCCTCAAGATCACGCGCCGCAACGCGCAGAATATAATCATATTCCCCCGACATCAGATAACAGACAAGTACGTTGGGACAACGCTTCACTGCAGCCTCGAATTCGGCCAGCGTCTTGGCGAACTGTCCGGAGAGTGAGATATGGACAATTGCAATCATCCGGTATTCGAGCGCCTTCTGGGACAGGCGGGCATGATAACCGGCGATTACATCGCTTTTTTCCAGAATGTCGAGGCGACGCGAACAGGCTGAAGGCGACAATCCAACCTTCTCCGCAAGTTCTGCATTGGTGATGCGCGCATTGGCCTGCAATGTCCTGAGAATTGCAAGATCGATAGGATCAAGATTGCTCATTCGAAGAACCTTCGAAAAAGAGGGTCATCTGCACAATAATTCACTAAGAAACCTGCGCAGGCAAATCTTCTTTGCAAGGACATTGCAAGCCGCAGATGTTCTCATTTTCGGATCGACAACGACCCACGGCAAGTGGGCAAAAAATGAGAGGAACGCTTATGCGTGTCGGCTGCCCGAAGGAAATCAAGAACCATGAATATCGTGTCGGACTGACCCCCGCCGCGGTTCGTGAATATGTGGCCCATGGCCACGAAGTCTGGATTGAAACAAAGGCAGGTGCCGGTATCGGTGCCGATGATGCCAGCTACATCGCCGCTGGTGCGAAAATTGCCGCTTCTGCAAAAGACATTTTTGAGAAGTGCGACATGATCGTGAAGGTCAAGGAGCCACAGCCCTCCGAATGGGCGCAGCTTCGCGAAGGCCAGCTTCTCTACACTTATCTCCATCTCGCCCCCGACCCGGAACAGACCAAGGGCCTGCTCGCCTCCGGCGTGACGGCAATTGCCTATGAAACCGTAACGGATGATCGCGGTGGGTTGCCGCTGCTCGCCCCGATGTCGGAAGTGGCGGGCCGTCTGTCGATACAGGCCGGTGCGACGGCGCTCCAGAAAGCCAATGGCGGCCTCGGTATTCTGCTGGGTGGCGTGCCCGGCGTGTTGCCGGCAAAAGTCACGATCATCGGCGGTGGCGTCGTCGGGCTTCATGCGGCCAGAATGGCAGTGGGGCTTGGCGCCGACGTGTCCATTCTGGATCGCTCGCTGCCGCGTCTGCGCCAGCTCGACGATATATTTAGCGGTCGCGTTCATACCCGCTATTCCAGCATTCAGGCGCTTGAAGATGAAGTCTTCTCTGCCGATCTCGTCATCGGCGCCGTGCTGATCCCCGGTGCTGCAGCGCCGAAACTCGTCACCCACGAAATGCTCTCGGGCATGAAGAAGGGGGCAGTTATCGTCGATGTGGCTATCGATCAGGGCGGCTGTTTCGAGACATCCCATGCAACGACACATTCCGATCCCACTTACGAAGTGGACGGGATCGTCCATTACTGCGTGGCCAATATGCCGGGTGCTGTTCCGGTGACCTCGGCGCACGCCCTCAACAATGCCACCCTTCATTACGGTCTGGCGCTTGCTGACCGTGGTTTGAGGGCAATTGCCGAGGACAAGCACCTGCGCAATGGCCTGAACGTTCACAAAGGGCGCATCACCAACAAACCGGTTGCGGAAGCGCTTGGTTATGAAGCTTTTGCGCCTGAAAGCGTTCTGAACGTGGCGTGAGGCTTTATAGGAACAGCGATGAAAAGGGACTGCGATGGCGCTTTGTGCCATCGCAGTAACAAGTAGTCCACTAATATTCCGGTGCGTCGGTCTTGCGTGGAACGGGAAAAAGCTGGATTAGGCTTTGATCTATATCCTGGCAGGAAAATCCCGTGCAGTTTAAATTTTCGCGATCGGCATTGTGTTTCACGCTGATGCTTCTGGCGCTACTTGCTCTGCTCGCGACAATGGGGGCAGGATTGGGCTGGATCAGAAGCTTCATCGGGGATGTGATCGCCGTCATCTTTGTCTATGCGGTGCTCAGAACTTTTATTGACGGAAACCGCCTGCTGCTGGCTTTGATCGCGTTTCTGACCGGAATGGCGGTGGAATATGGTCAGTATCTTGCAAAGCAGTTCGATATCGTGATCGGAAACCCGGCCCTGCGTATTATTCTCGGAGCGACGCCGGATTGGCTGGACGTTCTGGCCTATGCGATCGGTGCCGGAATTGTCGTCGTGTATCTGCTGGCGCGACGTCAGGTTAAAGCGTCAAACTAATTTATAGAAATTGTTGCACGACCTTGTTTTGAACAAGATGTGCACCTATATGGCTGTCATAGGCATTGCTTAAGAGCGCTGGAACGCGTCTGTCGCTCGCAATAGCCTTCATCGCTTGATGCTTTTGACCACGGATGTACTGGCACTGGTAGGAAAGCGATGATCAGGAAGGTCGGTGCGTTTTCGCCCCGGCCTTTTTTGTTGTCTGCAGTTTCACGAGAATGAAGCAAAACGGCCTGCTGAAATCCTCAAGCAGGCCGTTTGGCTAGAAATTAAGCAGCCAGTGCTTCGTCTTCCGAGGTCGGGACTTCAGAAATCGTCTTCAGAACCTGCGAAGCGATCTGGTATGGGCAGCCCTGCGAGTTTGGGCGGCGATCTTCCAGATAACCGCGATATCCATCTCTGACGAATGCGTGTGGAACGCGGATCGAAGCGCCACGGTCGGCAACGCCGTAGGAGAACTTGTTCCATGGTGCGGTTTCATGCTTGCCGGTCAGGCGCATGTGGTTGTCCGGGCCGTAAACGTCGATATGGTCCTGCAGGTTCTTGTCGAACTGAGCCATGAGCGCTTCGAAATAGTCCTTGCCGCCCACTTCACGCATATACTTGGTCGAGAAGTTGCAGTGCATGCCCGAGCCGTTCCAATCGGTATCGCCGAGCGGCTTGCAATGGAATTCGATATCGATTTCATACTGTTCGCAGAGGCGAAGCAGGAGATAACGGGCCATCCAGATCTGGTCGGCGGCGTTCTTGGAGCCCTTGCCGAAAATCTGGAATTCCCACTGGCCCTTGGCCACTTCAGCATTGATGCCTTCGTGATTGATACCGGCATCGAGGCAGAGATCGAGATGTTCCTCAACGATCTTGCGGGCGATGGAGCCGACATTCTTGTAGCCGACGCCGGTGTAATATGGACCCTGCGGGGCAGGGAAGCCCTGTTCCGGGAAGCCGAGCGGACGGCCATCCTTGTAGAAGAAGTATTCCTGCTCGAAACCGAACCATGCATCATCGTCTTCGAGGACGGTTGCACGGCTGTTGGATGGATGCGGCGTGATGCCATCCGGCATCATGACTTCACACATTACGAGAACGCCGTTCTTGCGCGCCGGATCGGGATAGATCGCGACCGGCTTCAAGACGCAATCCGAGCTGCGGCCTTCGGCCTGCATCGTCGATGAGCCGTCGAAACCCCAGAGCGGCAGTTGCTCAAGTGTCGGAAAAGCATCGAATTCCTTGATCTGCGTCTTGCCGCGCAGTCCGGCAGCAGGGGTGCATCCATCGAGCCAAATGTATTCGAGCTTGTACTTGGTCATCGCTAGTCTCTCTGTCATCCTCGGTTGATCGATCACCACAAGTCATGCGGTGTCGCGCGGCTCGGTGTTCGATTTAATAGAAGCAAGGACCGTGCCAGTTTCAAATTTGACGCATTTCCACGGTGACACAGGCGCAAGCGATAAAGCGGGCAAAATTTACACAACGGAAAGCGGAGAATGTCTGCTCAAAAAACAGGCAACAGATTAGAATTTCATCACGCCTGAAATACCGGGTGCGTCATCCCTGTCTTGACACCTGTCATTCAAGCCCAGAACCCCCTGAAATTCAAAGGCATAAAGCAAAATCGAACAGGCGGACAGAATAAGTCGTTGGACGCTCCGGCCACCATTCTTCACCTTACCTTCAAACAAAAGGGGAGTGACTGATGGCACGTTCGATCAACAGAAAATCGGCTTTTCTGGCAAGTTTAGCGTTGAGTGTTTCGGCAATGACTGTTTTCGCAGCCAATGCTGCTGAAATCACGGTGATGGGTTATCGCGGTGCATTCCAGGATAATTACGTCAAGGCCGTCATCGAACCATTCCAGAAGGAACATCCCGACATCAAGGTCACCTATTACGGTGTGCAGAATGCAGCGACATCGCTCGGCAACATGCGCGCCCAGAAGTCCTCTCCCCAGACGGATGTGGTCATCTATGACCTTTCGGTCGCCAAGATCGCCGATGAGGAAGGGCTGGTCGAGAAGCTCGATCCGGCATCGCTCAAAAATTATGCGGATGTCGCCGACCTTGGCAAGGAACTCGCAGGCGCTGCAATTCCGATCACATATGACACGCTTTCGCTTCTTTATAACAACGATGCATTTGCGCAAGGTGCACCGGATAGCTGGGAAGCGCTCTGGGACAAGCAGCAAAGCGGCAAGGTTATCATCCCGGCACAGGGCGGCGGCGATATTCAAGCCATCCTGCTTACGATCATCGCGAACCGTCTCGCTGGTGAAGACGACTATACGAAGACTGTGAAGCCGGGCGTTGACAAGCTGGTGGAGCTGGCGCCTGCCGTGCAGACGTGGGAACCGAAGCCCGATGCCTATACGCTGGTTGCAAACGGCACCGCAACCTTGTCCATCGGCTATAATGCCCGCGCCCAGTTCTACTTCGACCAGACCGGCGGAAAGCTTCAGTCGGTCGGCCCGAAGGAAGGCACGGCTGCGCAAGTGAATGTCATCAGTGCGATTGCCAACGGCAAAAATATGGATGCAACCAAGACATTCATCGACTATGCGATAAGCCCCGAGACGCAGGCCCGGTTCGCCGAGATCATGTTCTATGCGCCATCGAACATGAAAGCGGACGTGAACGACGAAACGAAGAAGCGCATTCCGTACATGGATGCGGCCCAACGCGAAAAGCTCATTCCGGTCAACTGGATGACCATTGGCGATATGCGCGACAAGCTGCTCAATCCCTGGCGTCGCCAGATCATTCCGGCTGGTCGTTAAAACTCTACCTCACCCTGAAATTCACGCTTCCGCCCCGTTTCTCCGGGGCGGCAACGACCCCTCACAGGTTTCGATATGGTAGCAGAAAGCTCATTTCTACAGTTGAAGGCCCTCACCAAGCTTTACGGTAACAACTACCGGGCAGTGGACGATCTTCATCTCGATCTGCCGCGCGGAAAACTGCTTGGCCTCCTCGGTCCATCCGGTTGCGGCAAGACGACGACTTTGCGCATGATTGCAGGTCTCGCCTCGATCTCGGACGGCAACATCCTGATTGATGGCAACGATATTTCGCACAGGCCGCCCCATCAGCGCGATATCGGTCTGGTTTTCCAGAACTACGCCCTGTTCCCACACATGACCGTGGCCGAAAATGTCGCTTTCGGTCTCGATATGCGTAAGGTCGGCAAGGCCGAAGCAAAGAAGCGCGTTGAGGAAGCACTCGAAATGGTGCGGCTTCCCGGCTACGGTTCGCGCAAGCCCAAGGAGATGTCCGGTGGTCAGCAGCAGCGCGTGGCGCTGGCGCGCGCGCTGGTCATCCGTCCGCGCATTCTTCTGCTGGATGAGCCCCTGTCCAATCTGGATGCGAAGCTGCGCGACGACATGCGGATCGAAATCCGCGAGATTCAGAAGCGCCTCGACATCACGACGGTTTTCGTCACGCATGATCAGGTCGAAGCACTCACAATGTGCGACGTCGTCGGCGTGATGGATAGCGGCAAGCTGGCACAGCTCGGTTCGCCGGAAGAAATCTATGAGAAGCCATCCTCCCTGTTTGTGGCCAAATTTGTCGGACGCGCCAATGTCCACAATTGCGAGATCGTTGACGAAAATGTCTGCCGTCTGGGCAGCGGCACCTATCGCTGCAACACGCATAGAAAGTCACGCGGGTCAGGGCAAATCGCCATTCGTCCGCATCGCATCAATCTCACACCCAACCGCGATCGCAATCTTGTCAGTGTCGTAACCAACAGCGCCCACGGCGTGGTCGAGCGCACGACCTATATCGGTGACATCGTTCAATATGACATCGAGATTGAGGGCGCCTGCCTGAAAGTAGAAGTGCCAACCGCCAGTGCAGGACATGCATTCCATACCGGCGACCGGCTGTTATGCGAATGGAAACCGGAAGACATGCTGGTTTTCGGGAGCTGATGTCATGACAGCGATCACATCGACCGACATCATCCCGGCAAAGTCATCAAGGCGCAGACGCTACAGCCTCGTCGCCGTTGCGCTTCTTCTGCCGATGGCCTTGATCAATCTCATTGCCTTCATTGCGCCGGTTGCCCACCTGGCGCAGATATCCTTCCTGCAGAGCGAGAGCGGCGGTGTCCTGACAGACCGCTATACGTTCGAGAATTATATCAATTTCTTCACCGACAGTTTCAATTGGGGTCTGGTGTTCAACTCGCTCTGGCTGAGCGCGTTCATCACGCTGGCAACGCTTATCTGTGCCTATCCGATTGCGCTTTTCCTGCACCGTGTTTCGCCGGTCTGGCGCAACTTCCTTTTCGTGGTGACGGTCTCGCCGCTGCTCGTCAGCAGCGTGGTGCGCACCTATGGCTGGATGGTGCTTCTCGGCGATCAGGGACTTGTCAATGGAGCCTTGATGAACCTCGGCATCATTTCCTCCCCCATCAGGCTCGTCAACAATACGCTCGGCGTATTCATCGGGATGGTGGAAATCCTGATCCCTTACATGGCGCTGTCGCTGATTGCCGGTTTCGGGCGCCTGAATGCCTCGCTTGAGGAGGCTGCGGCATCCCTCGGCGCCAATGCCTTCACGCGGTTTCGCCGGATCATCCTGCCACTCACCTTGCCGGGCATCGCACTCGGCTGCCTGCTTTGCTTCGTGCTGGCAATCAGCTCCTTCATCACACCGAAATTGCTTGGTGGCGGGCGCGTATTCCTGCTGGCGACGGAAATCTACGATCAGGCTGTGATCCAGCTTGAATGGCCGCGAGCCGCCGCAACCTCCGTCATTGTCCTGATCATCTTCGGTCTCGCCTTGATGGTCTATTCCCGCATCGCACGTCGCATCGACTGATTGGCAAAGGAGAAACGAGATGATTGGTTCAACTTCATTGCCATTCCGCCTTCTGGTCGGCCTGCTCTATCTGTTCCTGCTGGCCCCCATTCTGGTCGTCGTGCCGCTATCGTTTAGCAACGACAACTATCTCACCTTTCCGCCGCAGAGCTGGGGTGTGCGGTGGTATGCGGAAATGCTGCATCATGAAACGCTCATTCAGGCGTTCTGGATCAGCCTCGGCATTGCATCGGTCGTCACCGTCCTGTCGCTTCTGGCAGGTATCCCGGCCGCCTATGCCATCCGCCGTTATCAGTTCCGTGGACGCGAAGCGGTGCTGAACCTCTTTACCGCGCCGCTGCTTCTGCCTTCCATCGTGCTTGGCCTCGCCATTCTGCTGGTCTTCGTGCGGCTGGAACTGCTCGGCACGTTCACCGGTCTGGTGATCGCCCATCTGATCGTGACGACCCCTTACGTCATCCGCATCATGATAACGGCGTTCTCGACACTGCCGCCATCGGTTGAAGAGGCGGCCACGATGCTGGGTGCGTCACCGTTCACCGTTTTTCGTCGCATCACCCTGCCGTTGATGATGCCGGGTCTGGTGGCAAGTGCCGCACTGTCCTTCCTTCTGTCCTTCGATGAGGTGGTGATCTCGCTCTTCATCACCGGACCGCGCATGACGACGCTGCCGGTGGAAATCTTCAACTATGTCGAAAGCCGCACCGACCCGATGACCGCTTCCATCTCGGTCGTGCTGATCGCGGCCACGTTGCTCATCATCTTCGTCATCGAACGCACACTCGGATTGTCACGCACAATCGGCAAATAACCTCCCAACTGAAAGTGACTGCAAGCATGGAAAATATCGCCCTCTGGATGTCGCAACCGCATTTCAGCTATCTCGAAATTGCCCGGACCTGCGGCTTCTCATCCTTCGTGCTGGAACTCGAACACGGAACCTTCGACCTGTCGACGCTGGACCAGTTTCTGGCTTTCACCAAGGCGCAAGGTCTCTCCACCCTGACGAAGGTGCTGGCACCGACGCCAGAAGCCATTCAGCAGGCGCTGGACTTCGGATCGGATGGCGTCATCGTTCCGCATATTCTCGGCGTGGAACATGCGCATCAGGTTACGAAGGCTGCAAAATATCCGCTGGTCGGCACGCGCTCTTATACGGGTGGCCGCATTTTCGGCTATGCCCGCCCGGCGACCGATGCCTTCGAAAAAGAGAACAGGCGCACCAAATGCTTCGCCATGATCGAGACGGCGGAAAGTCTTGCCGACGTCGAGAAGATTATCGCGCTCGATACGGTTGACGGCTTGTTTCCCGGCCCTTCGGATCTGGCGCTTGCGCGTGGTCGGGGAGCCTACGCTTTCAATGATGACGACAAGGCCGATCTGCGCCGCTGTGCGACGGCTGCACGCGCTGCCGGGAAGCCATGGATCATGCCCGCCTGGACTGAAGCCGAACGGCGCTTCGCACAGGAAGAGGGCGCCGCGATGCTGGTCGTCGCCACCCAGAACATGACGCTTCGCCAGGGCATGGTTTCGACTGTGAACATGTTGAAAAGCGAAGCCCTGGTTGCCTGACTGAACTGAATACCCACTCATTCGCTGGAGGAAGAAATGAAGATTAGCCTGATCCAAACGAGCCCGCAGACCGACAAGGCAGAAAACCTGCGTATTACGCGGGGATTGATGGAAGATGCCGTGCGTACGGATTCTCCGGACCTGATCGTGCTGCCCGAATATTTCGAATATTACGGCGGTACTCCGGAAGAAAAACTTGCGGCAGCCGAGAGCGTTCCCGGTGGTCCTGCCTACAAGATGGCGCAGGACTTTGCTCGCGAGCACAAGGTCTTCGTCCATGCCGGAACCTTGATGGAAAAGGTTCCAAACGAAAAGCGGATCTACAATTCCACCTTCGTCTTCAATCGCGAAGGCAAGGAGATTGCGCATTATCGCAAGATCCATATGTTCGACATCGTCGGGCCGGACGGGACGGCCTATAAGGAATCCGCAACCGTCAAGCCGGGCGAGAATGTTGTCGTCTATGACCTTGACGGGTTCAAGGTCGGCTGCGCGATCTGCTACGACATCCGCTTTGCCGAACTTTATCTGGAGCTGGAAAAGGCCGGTGCCGATGTCATCGTGCTTCCCGCCGCATTCACGCTGCAAACCGGCAAGGACCACTGGGAAGTGCTGGCGCGTGCCCGTGCCATCGAAACCCAGACCTATTTTGCCGCCTGCGGCCAGACCGGCAGCACGGTTTCGAATGGCGAACGGCGTCATACCTATGGTCACTCGCTCGTCTGCGATCCGTGGGGCCACGTTGTGGCGCGCGCGTCTGACGGCGTCGGCTTCGTGACGGCGCGCATCGAGCGCGCGCAGATCGAACGTGTGCGTTCGCTCATCCCCATGATCAGCCATCGCCGTATCGGCAAGCAGTTGCAAGCCTGCGCATAGGAGGCCTCATATGTATACGATCAATCCCATGCCGGAGCAGGTTGCTGCCGGTGACCTCCAGCTTCTGTCGGGGGTCGAGACAGCCACTGTCGGACACTGGCGCTTCTTCGGTTTCATGCACCGTTCCATCCAGCCGCTCCTCCCGAAGCGCCGTGTGGTCGGTACTGCCGTCACCATCGCCATACCGGGTCCGGATTCCACCCTGCTTCACCACGTAACCGGAATGCTTCGCCCCGGCGATATTCTGGTGGTGGATCGGATGGGCGACGACCGCTATGCGTGCTGGGGCGGCGGTGTGACCATCGCTGCGAAGGCCTCGGGTGCGGTCGCTGGCATCGTGGATGGCCCGTGCACGGACCTGACGGAAATCGAGGATTCCGATTTTCCGATGTGGGCGAGGGGTATCTCGCCCATCACCACCCGGCTCTATGATCTGGGCGGTGGCATCAACATTCCGGTCTCTTGCGGCGGTGTGGTTGTCAATCCCGGTGATGCCATTCTGGCCGATGAGAGCGGGGTTCTGGTCCTGCCGCGGGACGAAGTGAACGCGGTTGCCTCGCGCGCGCTCGATATACAGGACAAGGGCAAGGTGCGTGAGGCTTCGGTGAAAACCGGCCTCAAGCTCGGTGACGTGTCTGGCGCCACCAAGAAAATTCTCGCCCACGCGGGAAGCTGATCCGATACGGGCCGGTTTCGGCCGGCCCTGATCATTTGTGGGATGGAATATGACTATTTGCTTATTTTCATCCCGCAAGTGTCTTAGAAGGAAAGGACGAATCTGATTGCCCGCAGCGCGATAAGGGACTTCAAGAAACGCAGGCGCGCGGGTGATTGAAATGGGAAGGGACATGCCCGTCCATGAATATCCGTTTTCTGGAAACGGTGATCTGGTTGTCGGAACTGCGTAATTTCCGGGCGACGGCGGCTCGCCTCAATATGACCCCGGCGGCGATATCCAATCGTATCGGCGCGATGGAGCAGGAACTGGGGTTCCGGCTCTTCGACCGCGATGCCCGCGACGTCAATCTGACGGCGGAAGGCGAAGCCTTTGTCGAGGGCGCGCGCGATGTCGTACGCCGTTATCATGATCTGGTGGAAAGTCTGAGTCCGCAAAACGGGCTTGAAGGCACGCTGAAGATTGGCATCGTTCCGAGCCTCGCCATGACCATATTGCCGGGCATTCTCGATATCGTCCGCCAGCGCTACCCGCAGATACGCATCTCGATCACGACCTCATCATCGAAGGGGATCGTGCAGAAGCTGGAGCAGCGGGAACTCGACATCGTTTTCGCCATCAAGCCCGAGCCTACGCCCAACCTGCGCATCGTCGACATATGCACTTTCGGCATGTTCTGGATATCGCGCAGCAATCAGTTTCCGGGCGGGGCTGAAGACATGCTGTCACGCGATGACCTGCTTGGCTGCAATCTCATTTCCTATGAGAGCGGTTCCTATAATTATCAGCAGATCATCAATTATTTCACGGAAGAGCGCCTGAAAGACGCGACCGTTCATTATTCCAATTCGCTCACCACAACGATCAACATGATTTCGGCTGGTGTCGGGATTTCCGTGATTCCGCCGGTGGTGATCCAGAAAGAGCTTCGGACGGGTGAGCTGCAGGTGCTGAATACCAATGCCGTTTTCCCGGCGACGAGCTATAGCGCTATTTATCTCGAAAGCGCAGCGACGCGCCTGATCACGCTTGTGGCCAATATCGCCCGTGAAGCCGGGCGCAATTTCAGCGGCAATTTCAGTGATAGTCTGGCCTATCAGGATTAGCGCGCAGCTTTCCGTTCAGGCTGGTTTCAGGCTCTGCGTGGGCATATCCCCGCAATAAATGCTGATGATCTCTTCGGCGACCAGACGCTGCAACTCCCAGAGGTTGCGGTCGCGGATGCCTTTTTCTTCCAGATGCTTGACGGTGAGATAGAGATATTCGGCGCAGGAGCCCATATGCCCGCAGGCGCGCGCAAGCAATTGTGCCACGGAGGTCAGGGGCATGTTGTCCGAAAGCCTGTCTCCACGCGGTCCGGCCCAGAAAACGAGTGCACGTATTGGCCCATCCTCGGTGTCGATCGAAACCCAGCGGATGGAATAGGCATCGTCAATCGAACTGATTTCGCGCCGGATCATTCGACGCAATTGTCCAAGGCGGTCCTCATCGGACAGCCGGAAAGCAATACCCTTGCAGCTGCCGCCCGGTCGCAGCGCCAGCATAAGGCCCGGCTGGGCCATCGTTGCGCGCCAGCGGGTCAGCCGAAGGCAGAATGAACGGTGCCAGCCGCTCGCCGTTCCGGCGCGCGAGTCCACCGCCTCGAAATCTGGCTTCCAGATCAGGGAGCCATAGGCGAAAACCCAGAGCGGGCTGTCTCCTGCTTCGTGAAAGAGCTGTTCCGCCAGTTCAGCGACCTCATTGTCGGTGATCGGTGCCCGGCTCGGATCAGGACCGCGATCAACCTCAAGCCGAAGGCTCAGCGAAACGAGCTCCTCGGTCAAAGCCATACGGGACAGATCGGCAGAAGGCGCGGCGTATTCAGGCTGATCGTAATTCTGGGTCATTCTTTCACGGCAAAGCATGTTCATGGATGCGTCGCCTCAGATACTCGCATTTTTGCGCATATCATCAAGCTGCCGCAATGATGAAAACAACAATTCCCGGTCTCGCAGATGTTCTTCGTAGAGAGACACGAAAATGGAATTCGTCGTTACATGTGGCTCAGGCGCGGACTGGGCGCGTCGCAAGCTGTTGTTGGCCTTGCGCTTGGCATCTTCGACTTTGGCAAGCAATTCCTGAAGCCTGCCGGAATTGCCAAACGCACGAACACCGGCTTCCGGTGCGCCTGAGGCGACTGTATTCGATGTCGAGTGGATCATGGTCTGCATCTCCAATGGCAAGATATAGAGCTGATCGTGGAGTCTGTTTATGATATAATGATGTTATAAAATGTACTAAATTACATTCTTGTGATGTTGTGTTTCGGGCATTGTTTTTAAGAATAATTCTATTTCTTGCTAGGAGCATTTTTAGCACTGTCGCCGCGTTGAAAACGAGGCATTCAATGCCAAAACATCCAGTGAACAAGGAAAATTCGCGTGGTAGTGCTGCGCTCGGACAGATTCCGGGATGCGCGGGCAGCTGGCATTTGAGACCGGGATATCAATCAGCGTCATGATTCATGAAGGGGAGCATATCGACCGTGTCGATTGTCGTCGGCTCGACGGGCTTGCCGTCTGGCTTGGCAAAAATCATCACTGCAAAACAGTAGATCAGAAACACTGCCACGCCGATAGCTAGCAGGCTGGCAAATATGAGTGGCCAATCAATCATGGCCGACACCTTGGCGCAGTTTGCGCGTCAACTCAACCGTCTGTTGCGATGGGAAAGCCTTAACGTTAGCCTGTAAAAGAGAGCGGCAGGTTTCGACCGGAGGCTGGATGTCGGAAATAAAAACGCTGGGATCCAGACGGGTCTACGAAAATCGTTGGATGAAGGTTCGCGAGGACCGCATTGTTTATCCGGACGGCAGCGAAAGCATTTATGGCGTTGTCGAGAAAAACGATGCCGCAATGATTTTCGCAATGGATGACGAAGACGGCGTCTATTTAGTGGAACAGTTCCGCTATCCCGTCGGGCGCCGCTTCTGGGAACTGCCGCAAGGGGCCTGGCAGGAGCAGGAGAACGTCGATCCGCTCACTTTGGCTCGCGGAGAACTGCGAGAGGAAACCGGGCTGACCGCTGAGGAAATGGTCTATCTCGGAGAGACTTACGAAGCCTACGGCTTTGCGGCTAACAAGTGCCATATCTTTCTCGCTACAGGACTGAAAATGGGAAAGCCCAACCTCGATGCCGAAGAGCAGGGGCTTATCTGCCGCCGCTTTCCTATCGGGGAATCCGTCGAGATGATCCTTCGTGGCGATATCAAAGATGCGAGTACTATTGCCGCCTTCGGGCTTCTGCGTCTGAAAGGGATTATCTGAAGCATACTGCGCGGTAACAGGGAGCGCCCACTGAAATCAATGGGGCAATCTCCACAGCAGATACAGGCCTACGACCGTTGAAAAAATGACGCCTGACCACAGCCAAATCTGATCGGCAAATAACAAGCGCGTCATTTTCTGTGGATCTCGATCCAGGTAATGCCGAAGACAACAGCGCTGACGGCCAGGATCGCTGTTAACTCAATCCAAAAAATCAACTGCATGGCGATGTCCTCCAGCATGGTTAACAAACAACTAATGAAAAGGTTCACTCAGCCGGTGAGTTTCATTGACATCATGACATCATGATGTCACTATCTCCTGATGAAAATCGCAGAAGATCATGCTCCGCTCTATGCCAAGGTGGAAACATCGCTGGCGGACGATATTTCAGCCGGCGCTCTGCCTGCTGGCAGTCAGCTTCCTCCAGAAGATCGCCTGATCGAACGTTTCGGGGTCAGCCGGACGACCGTTCGCAAGGCCATTGAGAATCTGGTCGCGCGTGGCCTTGTCGAAATTCGTCGCGGCAAGGGAACCTTCGTTGCCCAGCCCAAAATCACGCAGGAATTGACGGAGCTGACCGGTTTCGTCGAAGACATGCAGGCGCTTGGCCGCGCGCCGACGGCACGATTGCTTGACACGGAGATAGTGCCAGCCGATGCAGACGTTGCGCGCCAGCTCGCTCTGCCGTCCGGAGCTCTGGTGATGCGGATCCGGCGCGTTCGGCTTGCTGACGGCGTCGCCATGTCTCTGGATGAAACATATCTGCCACGTGAAATCGGTGAGAAGATTGTTACGCACGATCTGGACGTCGAGCCGATCTTCACACTGCTGGAAGACAAATATGATCTGCCGCTTGTCGAGGCGGAGTATCGGCTGGAGGCTGTCACTGCTTCGCCAGATGTTGCGGAGGCCCTCGCAGTCGAGCCGGGCAGCGCTGTCTTCCTGATCGAGCGCACGTCCTACACCGAGGGGCATCGGGCAATCGACTACGAAAAGCTTCACTATCGCGGTGATCTCATCAGCTTTGTCACTCGCCTGGCCCGGCGACCGCGCGGCCAAAGATAGCCGGGGGTGAAATGTTGGCTTTATGGCTGTTCATAGCGGCTTTCGGGGCAAGCGCGCTCGGTGGCGTGCTGGGCATGGCAAGCGGCATCTTCATCGTGCCGGCGCTTACGCTGTTTTTCGACGTGGATATTCACGTCGCTATCGGGGCGAGCATTGTTTCGGTCATCGCCTGCTCTTGCGGCAGCGCGGCTCCGCTTTTGAAGCGACGGCTGACCAATGTCCGGCTCGCGGTCGTTCTTGAGACGGCAACCACGCTTGGTGCGCTGACCGGCGTGCTTCTGATCGGAATCGTTTCGACTTCGGTTCTATATGGTTTGTTCGCAGCCATTCTGGTGCTTTCTGCAAAGCAGATGCTGGTACGGCGGCGCGACGAAATCGGCTCAGCGATGCCGGATGCGAAGAGCCTCGCCACAAGCCTGCGACTGCATTCCAGCTTTCCCGATCACATATCCGGGCAGGAGGTGCACTATCGCGTCGGCCATGTTCCGCTGGGCATGGCGCTGATGTATGGGGCAGGACTGGTCTCGGCCCTTCTGGGGATAGGCTCGGGCGTTTTGAAAATCCCGGCGATGGACACCGCCTTGAAACTTCCTATCAAGGTCTCGTCCGCCACCTCCAATTTCATGATCGGCGTGACGGCTGCTGCAAGCGCAAGCGCCTATTTTGTTCGCGGTGACATCGATATCGGGATCACGGGACCGATTGCGCTTGGTTCGGTCATCGGTGCGCTGGTCGGCGCTCGCCTGCTGATGAGCCTTCCAGCGGAAAAACTGCGCATCTTCTTCGTCGTGGTTCTCCTTGTTCTCGCGGTCCAGATGCTTCTGAGCGCTTTCGGTATAGAGATATTTAGAGGCTTAGAATGAAAGTTACCGCAGACGCCGGACGAGGGGACAAAATCATTGCAGCGCTTCTTTGGTATGGCACATGGTTCGCTTCTGCCTTGATCGCGGTCGGAGTCGTTATGACTTCTATTGAACCACCGTCGCTTGCACTGAACGGCTATGACATCGTGAAAGCTGGTATTGCGGTATTCATTCTCCTGCCGATCATCCGGGTCGCGCTGACGATGTATCTTTTTCTGCGCGAGCGTGATTACGTCTACACCGTCATTGCCGCAACGGTTCTGCTGATTATCGCAACCGGCATCGTCGTGGACTTTCGCTAATCCCGATAAATCGCGTGAAGCATAAGCAATATGGCTTGCATCGGCGTGCGTGGGCTGATTTTCTGCTCGCCAAAGCCGAAAGCATCGACCCTGATCTGTCGCACGCTCCGGACAAAAGCGGAGGGGACGGGATGGCCACTGGATTGGCAAAGCGACTGGCAGCATTCGGCATGGTTATCCTGCGCGAGGCGATCGGCGTCTACTGGACGCTCGTCAAGATCATGCTGCCGGTGATGGTGCTGACGCAGCTGGCAATCGAGATGGGCTTGATCAAAGCCATTTCTCCTGCCTTCGCTCCCGTCATGCAGTTCGTGGGGCTGCCGCCTGAAGCCGGTTTTGTTTGGGCTATGAACCTGCTGGTTGGCGTGTGGAGCGGGGCAGTGGTGATGTTCGCCGTCTTGCCGGTCGACACGCTCACCACAGCTCAGGTGACGATCCTCGGTTCGCTTTTCCTCTTCGCTCATGCTCTTCCCATCGAACAGCGTATCGTACAAAAGGCAGGCCCGCGCCTGATCGTCTCGACGCTGATACGGCTTGTTGGCGGACTTGCTTTCGCATGGGGGATCAACCTGATTTCCAGTCATACCGGCTGGCTGGCAGAACCGACTGCACCGAGCTGGGTGCCGGGCCATTACGATTCAAGCTGGAGCAGCTTCGTCACCGATACGGCCTCCACGCTGGTCTGGATATTTATCGTCCTGCTCGGTCTGGTGGCCGTGCTGAGAACAATGGACGCGCTGGATGTGACACGCTTCCTCAACCTGCTTCTTTCACCCTTGTTGCGCTTGCTCGGCATATCGAAAAATGCCGCTCCATTGACCGTGGTCGGGCTGGTGCTGGGACTGTCCTATGGTGGAGGTCTCATCATCCGTGAAGCACAGCGCGGACACATTCAGCCTCGGGACGTCTTTCTCGCGTCGAGTTTCATGGGGCTGTGCCACAGCCTGATCGAAGATACGCTGATCGTGGTGGCTCTTGGCGCGGATATCTATGTCGTCCTGTTCGGTCGATTGATTTTCTCCATTGTTCTGGTCGCGATATTCGCCAGACTTCTGCGCGGAACGGGCGACGCCTTCTTCTTCCGTTTCCTTTATAGGGATACACTGCACGGCAAATCCCGACTGCACTACGGGGCAACAGTTGAACAGCCGGCAGATTCATCGCGCTGAGCTATTATTTCATCTGACAAGCATCGTCTGGAATTTCATTCTTGAGCATTCTCGCTCGGAATGAGCGCATCGATGACACTGGCAAGCTGCATGTCACGTTCACCCGCCTCCATGGTACGCCTGAGTACTTCAAGCACAGTTGCAGCGGCGCTGCGGGCTGCCTCGATCAATGTATTCCCCCGCGTAAGCTTGGCGGTCAGAAGGCCGGTGAAAAGGTCACCAGTCCCCACAGGTACGATCGGCAGGCGCGGCGATATCAGTCGCGTGCGGGTCTCGTGGTCGAAGACGATGTTTTCCAGCAAGCCTTCAGGAGTGTCGGCAAGTTCGCAACTGGTCACAACCAGCTGCGCGCCGTGAAGTGCCTGCACACGCCCCGCCGCGGTTTCAAGTGCAGCCCAGGAGGTTACATCTGTCTGTGCGATAAGACCCAATTCGAACTGGTTGGGTGTCAACAGATCGGCTAGCGGAACAAGCCGTTCAACGATACATTCCACCACCTGATCGGCAACGAAGATCCCGAGGTTCATATCGCCCATGACCGGATCGCAAATGTATTTTATGTCGGGATTGATCTGGCGGGCGCGTTCGACGAACGCGGCGACCACATTCCCGTTTGCCTGAGAGCCGAGATAGCCGGAAACAATATAGTGGCTTGTTTCAATCAATCCGCGCTCTTCGACGCCGCGCAGAAGATCGCCGACCAGTTCGGATTCGAGAACCCGCCCGCGCATGGTTTCGAAATGCGGATTGTTGGACAGCAAGGTCGTCGGGACTGCAGCGACATTCAACCCATGGGCCTGCATGGGCAGAACCGCAGCGCTGTTGCCGACATGCCCGTGCACAACCTGGCTCTGGATTGAAATGATGGAAGTGGTCATTCCAGTGCTTTTGGCAGTCATTTTGCAGCTCCTTCGCTCACGCTCAATTCGGTCCGTTCACGACGCGGCAGACGACCGTTGAGAACGATATAGGCAACCAGTCCGATTATCAGTCCCCAGAAAGCACCGCCGATGCCGAAGAGATTGATGTTTGCGGCGGATGCGAGAAAGGTAATCAATGCTGCCTCGCGATGCGTGGGGTCTGACATGGCTCCAGCCAGACTGCTGCCTATCGTGCCCAACAGGGCCAGACCTGCGAGCGTTGTGATAAAGCTTGCGGGAAAGGCCATGAAGACAGCTGCGAGCGTCACACCGAATATGCCGACGAGAATGTAGAACACGCCCGCTGCAATACCGGCGATCCAGCGCTTGGATGGATTTTCGTGTGCTTCAGGCCCGGTCGCGATTGCTGCCGTGATTGCCGCAATGTTGAAGGCATGCGATCCGAATGGCGCCATGATGAGCGAGCCGAGACCTGTTGCGGTAACGATTGGATTGGCGCTGGTCTTGAAACCATCATTACGCAGAACCAGCATCCCCGGCATATACTGTCCCGTCAGTGTGATGAGGAACAATGGCAGCGCGACGGACAGCAGGGCATTGAGAGAGAATGCAGGCATGGTGAAGACTGGAGTTGCAAACTCCAGTCGCAGTCCAGACAGGTCGACCCTGTTTTGCAGAAGCAGGAAGGCCAGTCCGAGCACGAGAATGCCGACTACGGCGTAGCGGGCGGACAGCCGTTTCAAAACCACATAGGCAACAATCAGCAGTCCAACCAGCAACGGGTCGGTGGTGGTGCCGCCGAAGGCCCCTATTCCGAATTGCAACAGAATGCCGGCCAGAAGCCCTGAAGCTATGCTTGGTGGTATCAGCCGGATGACTTTCTCGAAATAGCCCGACACGCCGAGGATGACAAATGCGAGAGCCGAAATCATGAAAGCGCCGATTGCCTCGGCGTAGGATGTGGTGGCAAGTGCCGTTACAAGAAAGGCAGCAGCTGGCGTCGACCAGGCGGTGATGATCGGCTCGCGGTAGCGCCAGCTGAGATAAAGGCCGGTAAGCCCGACGCCAATCGAAACCGACCAAACCCAGGAGGCAGTCAGTTCCGGGCTCAATCCCGCAACCTTTGCGGCCTGAAAAACAAGAATGAATGTGCCGCCATAATTGACAATGACGGAGATTAGGCCCGCCACGATAGGATGGGCAAGGTCGCTCAAGCGGATCGATGACGTTGAAGCACGGGATGGTATCATCCTCAAAAACCTTCTGGGAATTGGGCACATGGCCTGCAAGTCGGGCTGAAAAGATTGATTGACAGTTAGCTGTTTAATGGCCTGATATGCCCATCCATTTTTGACAAAAGGACCAGTCCATTTGTTCAGGCATTCGCAACTTGAATCCGTCAAGGCTTGGATTGCCCACCCCGCCCATGCGGCAATGCCGCTCCATGCGCGTATTCAGCGGTCGATCCGGCAATTGATCATCGATGGTGCGCTGGGGCCGGGAAAGCCGCTTCCGGCTTCGCGCAGCCTCGCCAAATCGCTGGGTGTCTCCCGAGACACGATCGAAGCGGCTTATGCGCAGCTGCATGCAGAGGGCTTTATCGACCGCCGGGTGGGCAGTGGAAGTTTCGTGGCGCAGATAACGGAATTCACACCCGGACACAGCGTTTCCCAGCGCGAAGCGTTATTGCGCAATCAGGCGCCCAATCTGAGCAAACGCGGAGCAGCCATGTTCCGAAGCGGTGGTGTACGCGAGCTGCTGGCGCCACGACCTTTCGCTCACGGTGTTCCGGAAACACGAAATTTTCCGCTTCAGCTTTGGGAACGTCTGGAACGGCAGGTTTTGAAGGAAGCCGGCACGCAAGCGCTGCTGCATGGTCATCCGCAGGGGACAGAGCCATTGCGACGCGCTGTTGCCGAGTACATGAACCTGGAACGCGGAGGACGCGCGACACCTGACAGGGTGCTGATCCTCACCAGCTCGCAACAGGCGCTGACTTTATGTGCCAACATGCTGTTCGACCCCGGTGACCGCATCTTCATCGAAGACCCGGCTTATTACGGTGCACGCAAGGCGTTCGATGCTGCAGGCCTTGAATCCATTCCGGTCAATGTGGACGACCAAGGCATTGTGATCGAGCGGATGGTTGGCGAAACGCTCAAGGCCAAGGCCGTGTTTCTCACACCCTCGCACCAGTTTCCAACCGGCGCGACCCTGTCGCTGGATCGTCGACTGGCGCTGATCGAATGGGCCGCCCGCCAGCAGACATGGATTATCGAAGACGATTATGACAGCGAGTTTCATTACGCTGGCAAACCGACCGCCTGCGTACAAGGCCTCGACCGGCATGAGCGGACAATCTATATCGGCACTTTCACCAAATCACTCTTTCCGGGCCTGCGTATCGGCTACATGGTATTGCCGCCGCAACTGGTCAAACCGATGACCGTTGCGCGCACCCTGCTTGATGGGCATTCCGCACCGATGGCGCAGTTGACGCTTGCCCGGTTTATGGAAGGTGGACATTTCGGCGCGCATGTCCGGGCCATGCGCGGCATCTATGCTGAACGGCGCGATGTACTGGCCAGACTGATCGAGCGATATCTGGCGGATTTCGTCGAGCCGCATGTGCCTGCCGGAGGGTTACAGATGTCTTGTCTGCTCACCGGTGATTTATCTGAGCGCAATGCCGTCGCTGCAGCCCAACGTGTCGGTATCGAGCTCCTCGGTCTGTCCGGGCTTTACGCTGCCGGTGATGGAAAGGCCGGTTTTCTGATGGGGTTTGCAGCCTATACGCCGACAGAAATCGAGATCGCAGTTAAAAAGCTGGCGACGGCCTTTCGCGCGATCATGAAGCCATAGGTGTTCGAATGGTCAGCCGTTGAATGATCGTCATTACCGGATGACTTGGAAATTGGTCTGATCTTTGTGCTGGAAGTGGATGGGAGAACCAGACCATCTCCATGATACAAGCTGGCGGGATGGTTGCCATGTCGTATCCGCGCAGCGGCAAGCATTTGTATCGGCGCTTGAAGGGAGATTGGCGATGCAACTATCTGTCGAGCCGCAGCCGGTTGAGGGGCAGGCAATCAAAGACGAGATAGCGCGTTTCGGTGCTGATCCGACTTCTGTTTTCGCGAGCAATCTCAAAGAGGTTCGCGCGCGGATCGCCGCGGCTTGTCATCGCAGCGGACGCGACCCGAACGATGTGCGCCTTCTCCCGATCACAAAAACAGTTCCGGCTCGCATCCTGCGGCACGCTTATGCGGCCGGAATTCTCGATTTCGGAGAAAATAAACTTCAGGAAGCGCGCGACAAACAAACGGCCCTGAACGATTTGCCGATCCGTTGGAGCATTGTCGGCCATCTGCAGACAAACAAGGTCAAATATCTCGTTCGTCTTGCATGGGAATTCCATGCGCTGGATAGTTTCCGCCTCGCGGAAGAACTGAATCGCAGACTGGACGCAGAAGATCGTGATCTTGATGTTTACGTTCAGGTCAATACTTCGGACGAGGAAAGCAAATATGGGCTGCATCCGGACGATCTCATGTCGTTCGTGGCGCGCCTCTCAGAGTTTCCCCGCCTCAAACCACGTGGGCTGATGACGCTCGCAATTTTCAGCTCCGACACAGAGCGCGTGCGCGCCTGCTTTCGCCTGCTTCGTGGTCTGCGGGATCGTGTTGTTGATGTGCATCCGCATATGAACGGACTTTCCATGGGCATGTCTGGCGATTTCGAGGTTGCAATCGAGGAGGGGGCAACCGTGGTGCGGGTCGGGCAGGCCATTTTCGGTCCGCGTCCGACCAGCAATGGTTATTACTGGCCGGGTCTGGCTGCGGACGCCCACACTCAGGCTTCTGGCGGCCTGCGATAGCAGTATACGCCAGAAAAATGCGGGGTCAGGGTTTCAGGCTGATCCAGTATGAACCTTCAAACGGGACAGCCGCGAAACGCTGGTTAATTTCCGCCAGTGTCGCTTCGGGGCTGATATCCGCGAACAGTTCCGGTCGCAACCAGACGGCGAAGGCTTCTGCTGCCAGAACATTCAAGGGAACAGCATTGAAAAAGTTCCACAATCCATACACGCGCTTGTCGTTCACGGCCTTCAAACCAGCGCGGAAAGGATTTTTCAGGGCATTTGAAAGTGTGTCGCGCGCTTCCTGTTCGCTTACGCCCGGCCCAACCGAAAAACCGCTATACTTCCCGCCTGGGGATGAGGTGGCGATGTAAACTTGCGGGTCGGCGGCAACGATAAATTCGCTGCTGATCACCCCTCCCTGTGCTGGTCCATCTGCAGCAATATTTCGGCTGCCGGTCAATGTGATGAACTCGCCCATACTGGTTCGCCCGTAAGCGTAGCAGCATTGATCGGCATTGGGAAAGGCTTCCAGCAATACAGTCGGTCCGGCATCGCTCTTCGCCACCCGATCACGAATGCGGGCAATGCGCTCGTCGTAGAAGTCGGCAAAAGCGTTAGCCTGCTCCTCGCGGTTGAGTACCTTGCCCAGCAGGCGCATGTTTTTCGAAGTATTTTCGAGTGCATGATTGCCGAAGTCGACCACGAGCACCGGTATGCCCATTTTCTCGAGATAGGCGATCGCCTGCACGCCTTCATCATTGCGCATCTGCCAGTCTGAAAGAATGACCAGATCGGCTTTTACAGAAACGATTTTCTCGACCGAAACTGTAATGCCGTCGCCAATGATCGGCAGTTTTTCAATTTCCGGGAAGCGCTGTTTGAAGCCGGCATAGATTTCCGGATTGTCCCCCTTGAGGTCACCGGCCCAACCGGCCAGCACACTGACGGGATCTGGATGGACGAGCGACAACGCAATCAGATTGAATCCGCTGCCAAGCAATATGGATTTTGGTTGGGCGGTAATGGTGACTTCCCGGTCAAGCGCATCCTTGACGTGAATGGGATAGGTTACCTCTGCAACAGCGCTTTTACCGAGGGCCAGCCAGATTACAGTCAGACACACAACAAGACGGATCATTTCATTGCTTTCTAAGTTCGGGGAGCGCGCATAATTCACCGCATCCGGCAACGCCCGGCAGTTTATAGCGCAGGCAGCAAATCTTGCGCCGGCACAAATTGGCGCCATGATCTGTTTCTTGACGCAGACACCCAAAAAACGGGTTGCGCGTTCCATCGTCAAAAATCTGCGTTTCAAAAAGCGGGCGACATGGCCAGCCATCACGACAATGGTTTTCAGCTGCGCTGTTGACGGCGTAGTCGATATAGACCGCTGCATTATTCCAGGCGAGCTTCGGTGAGATGCCGGTGCGGTCTTTCAGGACTTGAACGACAGTGTTCAGATGGCTTTTTGCGACATGGCTGATAACCGTCATCACATCCGGCGCGTCACAAGCTTGCCCTTCGTGGGGCAAGCCAAAGGAACGTGGCAAGCCCTGATCATTGATGGCAATGGTCATATTCTCGAGCTCGACCGGAAGGGCCACTCCACTTTGTCGGGCGCAGATATAGGGAATGACCAGAAGCGAAAAATAATAGAGCGACCAGAACGAAGAAACCGCCCGCAGGTCGGCATCAGGATAGGCGGCTGCGCATTGATGCAGGGTTTTCGTCAGGAGAGGGCCGTACAGAAATTCCGACAGAGGCATGCTGTCAGTCATTTCGCAGGACAGCATCATACTATCGGCACACCATGCATTGTCACCATGGAACAGTGCTCTCAGGCCTTGGGGCCTGAGAGCTTGCAGTGCTTCATTTCTGGTATCGGCGCTTACCATGAATATTTCAGGCTGCCGACAACAGTGCGGCCCTGATCACGATAACAGAAACCTGCGGAGCAGACCGGCTTGCTGGTGTCGAACAGGTTGGTGGCGTTGACCTGCAGTTTGACACCTTCATAGTCCTTCTTGATCGCGCCAAAATCGAAATCAATTGCTGCATCGACAAAGGCGCGCGAACTGTTTTTCATAGTATTTTCGTCATTGCCGTAACTTGAGCCGACAAAACGGACACCTGCGCCGACACCCAGCCCGTAAAGGAAGCTGTTCTCAGGCAACTTATAGTGAGCCCAGGCTGACGCCATGTGGGTCGGTACAGATGAGATTTCATTGCCCACTGTTCCGTCCGGACCGTCCTTGATGCTGGTCTGCATGTAGCTATAGGACGCAATGAGGGAGAGGCCGTTGTCGAGACTGGTGCTGGCTTCCAGTTCCAGGCCGCGCGAACGCAGTTTCCCGCGCTGTACCTGAATGTTGGCCGGGCCAGCATCCAATTCGACCACTTCGTAATAGAGACCGTTGTCCTGATTGATGTTGAACAGGGCGGCCGTTATCAGGGTGTTGCTGTTGGGCAGCTGATACTTGATCCCGACTTCCTGCTGTTCGCTTTCCGTTGGCTCGAACGGATTGCCTGTTGCCCGGTTTACACCGGCATTGGGCGAAAAGGCTGTCGAATAGCTGGCATATGGCGTGATGCCCCAAGGTGTTTCGTAAGTCAGCCCGGCGCGCCATGTGAAGGCCTTGTCGCTCTGATCAAAATCGCTGGACGTGCCGGTTGCCAGATCGGTGTTCTTGGTGTCGGTGCTGACCCAGTCCTGACGACCGCCGAGGGTTATGGTCCAGGCATCATAGCGGATCTGATCCTGCAGATAGATGCCAGCCATGAGCTGGTCCTGAACGTCTTTTGTCTGGAAATCGATTGGCGCTACAGGGCGCCCCATGGACGGATGTCTGGTATCCAGCGGTGGCGTATAGCCATACCCGTTCAATCCCTTCCATTGCAGCTTTGTCAGGTCTACGCCGGCCAAAAGCGTGTGCTCGAAATTGCCGGTATCGAAGCTTGCTTCCAGTTGATTATCGATTGTGAAACTGGTCAGCCGCTCCTCAAAAGTGCCTGCGCTGCTGTCGAGCAGTAACGGATCGATTTCATTGGCCTGATAGGCAAAGGCCCAGTCGGCTCCGATCTTGGTCGATGCAAGGCGAGCATTCTGGCGGAACACGAACGTGTCGTTGAGGCGGGTTTCAAATTCATAACCGACACGCCCCTGCGTTTGTACTGAGTCATTGAAGGCAGTGTTGCCTGCAAAAATGTCGGATACCTTGCCCGTTACGGCATCGTAATAATAAGCGGCAGTGCCGCCGGTTTTGATGCGGGAGAACTCGCTGAGGATTGTCAGGCGCGTGTCTTCGTCGGGCTTCCACGTAAATGCCGGTGCAATGTAAATACGGTCGTCGGGAACCGAGGGTTGTTCGGTATCGGCGTTGCGCCAAAGCCCTGTCAGGCGGTAGTAAAGTGGGTCGCCTTCCTTGACCGGGCCGGAGAGGTCGAACTGGGTCTGATAACGATTATTGGTACCGTACTGGACCTGTACTTCGTGAAGCGGGGTTTCGGTCGGGCGCTTGCTGATCAGGTTGAACAGGCCACCGGCACCGGAAGCGCCGTAAAGGGCTGACGATGGGCCGCGCAGAATGGAAACGCCTTCCAGGCCATAGGGTTCAGTCTTGAACAGCGCCGAGCTTGCTCCGGGCTGGCGCAGATTGTCACGAAAGACACCGGTATAGGTGACGTCGAAGCCACGCACGGTGAAGGAGTCGAACCGCGGATCGAAACCAAAGCCGCCAACGCGTGCACTGGGCGTATAGGCAATGGCGTCGAGCAAGGTCTGCGGATTGCGATCTTCAAGCTGCTGTTGGGTGACGGACGAAATGGACTGCGGGGTCTGCACAAATGGCGTGTCGATCTTGGCGCCGGTCGCACTGCTGCGCGCCACATAACCGTCCGCATCGATCACGCCGCCGCTGCCGCCGTCGATCACAATCTTGTCGAGAACGATTGCACCATTCTCCGTTGGAGAGGCAGTGGTCTGGTCCTGCGCTATTGCCGTGGCGGCAAGAGCAATCAGGGATGTACCAGCCAGAATTGTACGGCGAAGAGGCATGCAATCGGAGCGCATATAGAATATTCCCAACATGATTTTGACAATCATGAGTGATATATTCATGTATTGGTGCTGGCAAGAAATTACATGATTAAAAGAGTCATGTTTGTTGGTTTGTAGTCATCCTGCAACACTCCCACTTTTGAAGCGGCGAAAGACCGGAACAGGTGTATGAGCGCATGATGTTCAACCGCTCATTTGTCGTCTTGGTGAAGGTCACGATGAATTCTGGCAAGGTGATTGGTTCCGGTGCAATCTTCTCACTCTGCGGACCGGTGTGGTGCGATCAATGTGGGTGAGCATGATAATGGCAAGCACGTCAGGTCACGACCACCGGCGTCAGCGCTAGCATGGGTTATCATCTTGCCAGAGAACTGACTGTCGGGGCAGCTTCGGCTGTGGTCGTGATGATAGCGATATTGGCGACAAAGGGACAAGCAGCACTGCTTGAATATCGTGGTCTGATAGCTGCAGACGGGGACCGTGAACACGGTTTCCTGGTCAATTTCAAGAAGCGGTTCTGATAACGGAGGCGGCATGTTCCGCCTGTCCATCCTTATTTTATTTGCATCGGACGGCTCTCAGGTCAGTCAGTGTGTCACGTCGTTACGGACAGTTCGTCGAAAGGCACTTGACTGATGTATAGCCATTCGGCTATGTATCAACGCATAGCCAATTGGGTATGAATTGAGCGATGACTATGCGAGACGAAGTTTTCAAAGCTTTATCCGATCCGACCCGACGGTCGATATTTGAACGACTTTGCCGAGAGGGCGAGAAGACGGTTACGGTTTTGACTGCAGGAACGAGTGTGTCCCAGCCGGTCGTCTCAAAGCATCTTGCCGCTCTCAAGAGGGCAGGCCTCGTCAGTGATCGTCACGAGGGGCGCCAAAGCCACTACAGGGCCGAATACACGGCACTAATTCTACTGATCGATTGGGCGAAAGAGTTGAACGGTTTTTGGGAGCAGAAGTTCGATGCCCTTGAAGACCTGTTGAAGAGGATGGATCAATGACCGAGATATCAGATGATGTGCGAACGGTAATTGTTGAGCGTGAAATGCCTCATCGGCCTGAAAAGCTCTGGCGCGCATTGACGGAGCCTCACCTCATCGCGGAATGGCTGATGAATAATGATTTCGCTCCGACCGTAGGCCATTGTTTCAAGCTCAAAGGTGAGTGGGGCGGGGTGCTGGATTGTGAGGTTCTGGTGGTCGAGCCGAACAGGCGGCTATCCTACACCTGGAACCACACCCATGAGGACGAAGCATACAATCTCAGAAGTATCGTAACATTGACTTTGATACCGACCGCCACCGGGACACATCTGCGGATGGAACAGTCGGGCTTTATGCCGGGTCAGAAACAGGCCTTTCACGGTGCACATCATGGATGGCGAAATTTCCTTGAAAAGCTCGATGCCGTCGCCGCTGATTTGGACTGAACCTGCTCCTAGAGAGAGTGCCGCAAAACATAATGAGCTGGAAGGAGCTGGAGTTCAGCCAATGTGGTTGGCGAACTCCATAAGGAGAAGCACATATGGTCTTGAATAAATCCATACGCCAAATTCACCGCTGGTTGTCGATCATATTCACGCTTACCGTGATTGCGAATTTCGTCACTATGGCGTTCGGGCAGCCTCCGGTGTGGATCGTTTATTCTCCGCTTCTACCGCTGTTTATATTACTCGCAACCGGGCTGTATCTGTTTATTCTGCCCTATACTCTGAGACGGGGTGAGTGAAGCCTTTAAACCTGTTCGATAGGCCCTTTCACCAGGCCAGCTTGGGCACCGCGTCAAGCAGCATGCGCGTATATGGCTGTTTCGGCTGAGTGAATATTTGAGAAACGGTACCTTCTTCGACAATCTTGCCGTGATGCATGACAACAACGCGGTCGCACAGATGGCGAACGACAGACAGGTCATGGCTGATAAAAAGCAATGTCAGATCAAGGCTTTTCCTCAGTTGCAACAGGAGATTGATAACCTGTGCCTGAATGGAAACGTCGAGCGAAGCCACTGGCTCGTCGCAAACGATGAGCTCCGGTTGCATTGCCAGCGCCCGCGCAATAGCAATGCGCTGTCGCTGTCCGCCGGAGAATTGGTGAGGATAACGGTCTGCCAGCGCCGGATCGAATGCCACTGATTTCAGCCAGCGATTGACATATTCGCGCGCGTCTTTCTTGGTGCAAAGCCCGTGTGCGATCGGCCCTTCCGCGACGGACTGAAATATTGTGCGGCGTGGATCAAGCGATGCAAAGGGGTCCTGAAAGATCATTTGAACGGAAGTGCCAATCTTGCGGTCTTTTTCCCGCACCTTGCGAGCGTCAACCAGAACATTACCCGAAGTTGGCGTGGAGATGCCGCAGATGATGCGGCCAAGCGTTGATTTCCCCGAGCCGGATTCGCCGACCAGCCCCAGCACTTCGCCGCGTGCAATCGTAAGAGTTGCGGACTGAACGGCATGGACGGCATGAGCTGGTTTGGCGAGGCCGAGCCGTTGGGCAAAATGGCCAAGCGAGCCTACCGGCTTTTGGAAGATCATCGTAACGTCATCGGCGCTGACGAAGTTCGGGCTTGGGGCGAGAGATTTATTCTTCTGCGTCTCTATAATTGAATATTCGCCAGCGTTCTCGGTGGCGCTTGAGGTTAGAAGCTCCCCTGGCTGTTTTCGTGACGGCAGGGCATCAAGCAGGCCTTGAGTGTAGGAGTGCTTGGGAGAACCGAGTACTTCGGCAACGCTCCCCATCTCGACAATCTTGCCAAGCCGCATGACGGCTATTCTCTGTGAGATTGAAGCAACGGTCGCGAGATCATGGCTGATCCAGATCATCGAGATGCCCAGTTCAGAGACGAGCGCTTTCACTTCTTTGAGGATTTCCGCTTGAACCGACACATCGAGCGCGGTTGTGGGTTCGTCCGCGATTACCAGTTTGGGCTTGTGAAGCAGCGCAATAGCAATCGCCACGCGTTGGCGCATGCCACCTGAAAACTGATGTGGATACTGGTCGACCTTCTTTTCCGGCTCGACAATGCGCACCCGCGCCAAAGCTTCGATTGCTCTGCGGCGAACTTCGGCATCCGAAGCCTTTTCGTGAGCGCGGATAGCCATTGCGATCTGGTCGATGACCTTGAGGACCGGGTTTAGGGTCATCATGGGGTCCTGAAAGACCATAGAGACTTCCCGACCGCGAATGCTGCGCAATTGGTTTTCCGGCAATCCGACCAGCTCCCGGCCTTCAAATCGAATTGAACTTCCGGGTTGAATTCTGCCGGGCTTATCGATCAGGCCAATCAGAGAGAAGCCGGTGATCGATTTTCCTGAACCAGATTCTCCGACAAGGCCAAGTATTTCGCCTTTCCCGATTTCAAATGAGATGCCATCGACGGATTTCACCGTACCGCGGTCAGTTTCAAAATAAGTGGAGAGATTGTCGACTTGTAGCAGAGCTGTCATTTGCGCAGCCTCGGATTGAGTATGTCTCTGATCTGATCGCCCATGAGATTGATGGCCATGATCAGAACAATCAGCGCAACGCCCGGATAGATGGAAATCCAGTAGCGGCCCGACAGAAGATACTGGAAGCCATTGGCAATCAACATTCCAAGGGAGGGCTCTGTTGGCGGCAGGCCGACACCAAGAAATGAAAGCGTGGCTTCCAGCGAAATGGCTGAAGCAACTTGCACAGTTGCCACGACGATGAGCGGTGGCAGGGAGTTGGGCAGGATATGCCGTGTCACGACGTGCCAGCCACTCATCGGCACGGAAAGGGCTGCCTGCACGTAATCCTTTTGCCGTTCCGCCGCCGCCGCACCATGTGCCGTGCGCACGAAATAGGCATATTGCGCGAAGACAAGTGCCAGAATGAGCTGCCACTTTCCCTGACCGAGCACGGCGGCAACCACGAAGGCCAGCAGGATGGCCGGAAATGACAATTGCACATCCACAAGGCGCATTATGAAAGTTTCTGTTCGCCCGCCAAGATAGGCCGCGAAACAACCGACAATCGCGCCGAGGCTGAAGGCTATGGCCCCTGCAATCAGTCCCATTTCGAGTGATATGCGCAGACCATATATAATGGCTGACAGCAGGTCGCGTCCCTGACTGTCCGAGCCGAGCAGATAATACATGCCCTGGGCACCGACATAGCCGGGCGGCCGGCGCGCATCACGCAGCACGAGAGATTTGAGGTCGTAGGGGTCTTGTGGCGTGATCCATGGCGCGAATATTGCCAGCAGAGCAATGATGACAACCACAGCGAATGCGATAACCGCGACCTTGTTCTTGGAAAAGGCCCGCCAAAACTCCTTCACAGGAGACGTGCTGCTTATTGGAGCGGAGCTTTGAGTTGATACCGTTTCGGCCATCTCAGCGACCTTTCTGACGCAGTCGTGGATCGAGGGCTGCATAAGCCAGATCGACGCAAAGGTTGATGACGACGAAGAGGATCGCGACCATCATCAGATAGGCGACCATGACTGGACGGTCGAGCGATGCGATGGAGTCTACGATGAGTTTTCCGAGCCCCGGCCAGTTGAAAATGGTTTCCGTGACAAGAGCGAAGGCAAGTGTTGAGCCGAGTTCCAGACCAAACACCGTAACAAGCGGAATGGAGATCAACTTCAATACATGCCGGCGCAGGATCGTGTGTTCAGGAATGCCTGCCGCCCGTGCAAATTTAATTGTATCGGTCGTCATTATCTCGCGTGTGCCTGCTGCTGCCAGTCGACACATCATCGCCATCTTGAACAGAGCCAGATTAAGAACTGGAAGGAAGAGATGTGACCAGCCATCGCGGGTCAAAAACGAAAAGGGAATCCCGAAAATATCGGCAGTCTCTCCTCGCCCACCGGCGGGCAACATGCCGAGCTGAACAGCAAACACCATAATCAGCATCAATCCGATCCAGAAGGTAGGTACGGAAAAGCCAAGTATCGAGCCTGCCATGATCAGTTTGGAAACGAACCCTTCTGGCTTGTAACCGGCATAGACGCCAAGAGGGATGCCGATAAGAGAGGCAAGCAGAACGGCGATAACAGCGAGCTCCAAGGTCGCCGGCAATCGCTGGGCAATCAACTCGCTGACTGGCATGTTGAAGACGAATGATCTTCCGAAGTCGCCACTGACAGTCTTGGCGACAAAATCGGCATATTGTTTCCAGAGGGGCTGGTTGAGGCCGTATTCCTCGATAACCCGCTGGCGGATTTCTTGCGTAACATCCGGTGAAATGAGTACGTCAATGGGGTTGCCGATGACGTAAACGCCAATGAACACAAGAATGGACATGACCACCAGGACGATGAACGCCTGTCCCGACCTGCGGAGAATGAATGAGGCCATTGGCTTTTCTCTGGCTAGTGCCCCTATGGTTGCATTCGGGCAAGGGTTGCGAGGGACTTGGAAGGTTTGACCGGCGCGTTAATGCCAGTCATGCTCGATCTCGTGGCGTGTTTCTTCGACACCGACTTTCCAGATTTCCATCATGTCCCGATCGGGCCTTTGGAAGACGCCGTGATAATTGCCCTCAGCAATACGTTCACGCTTTCTGCCAGCATCGACGCGCGCGGATGCGGCAAAGTCGATGCGCTCTTTCTGGAAATTCGGGATCGGCGCACCTTCCAGGCGGGTCCATGGAAAGTTCTCCATCCAGCTGGCATGGCTGGCAGCAGGGTCAATCTCCTGCACTTTTGCCATGGTCTTTGGCGCGCGCCACCAGTCGTGGAGCTTGACCGAAGTGTCGCGATGACTGTTCATCCATTCCGACAGGAGAGGGTTGATAGGCGAATTGCCGCCATGACCGTTGACAATCAGAATGCGACGGAAACCTGAATGATAGACACTGTTCAGAACGTCCTCGATCACATTGATGTAGGTGCGCAGCGTCAGCGTAACCGTACCTGGAAAATCAGCGAACCCGGATGCCATTCCATAGGGCAGGCAAGGAAACACCGGCACGCCTGTCGGCTCGGCCGCCTCTACGGCGACGCGTTCGGCCAGGATCATATCGGTTGCCAAGCTCAAATAGGCATGTTGTTCAATAGACCCGATCGGGATGACGCAACGGTCGTCTTCTTTTACACGTGCTTCGACCTGCGACCAATGCATGTCCTGAATGCGCATTTTCGTCTCCTGCAATTTTCCGGATTGGCAACCAGAGCGCACTAACCCCTCGCAGGGATGGTTGTGCGATGGCATCCCTGCATTCATTTGCTTTTTTGAATTCGGTTCCATTAGGAACAAAAAAATAGAGTTGACGCAACAAAATTTTTAAATATCGTTCCAAATAGTACTAAATGAAAAACCGCTGAGGTTTTATCGATGGATGATTTGTTGCGTACGGCTCTTTACGAAGGGCGCGCGGGACGGGAGGAGCCGGGGCTTTCCAGTCTTTCGGAGGGCGATCCGCTCTATCCCAAGCTCTGGCGAAATCCGTGCTGGCTTTCATTTCGGTTGAACTATCTGGCGTTGCGGTTCAACAATCCTGTTTATGGATTGATCCAGCAGCAACTTGGTTTGCTGCGGCCGGAGTTTGTCGTGCTTTGGTCGCTCTATCTGAGCGCCGAGTTGACCCTGACCGAAGTTGTCCGGTCGTCCGGTTTCCCAAAAAATACCTTGAGCCGTGCCGTGAACAAGCTCGACACGTTGGGCATGATCAGCCGCGAGCTCGACCCCATTGACCAGCGCCGAGTTGCTTTAAAACTGACTGAAAAAGGGCGTTTGGCGGTGGAAGCTGTCGAGGCGAAGATGATGGATCACGAACGCATGATGCTCGAATCCCTGTCGCCCGCCGAGCGTTTGAACCTTTCTGAAATCCTGACCAAGCTGGTGGTAGCTTCGGAAAGTTGGCCGCAGCAGCTCGTCGCGGATTTGGAGCCTATCGAAGGCGAAGATACCTGAAACAGCACATCTCGGATCAATAATCGGCAAGTCGGCTTGCCATGGATTTTACTACTCGTCATGCCAATGAGAAAATTACAGGGGAAAAAATGACCATTCGTTCGATATTCAACACCGCCTTACTGGCAACGACACTGATGATGCCGTTGTCAGCGATTGCTGCCGACCTCGTGATTGCCACGAAATCGGGGCCAGCTTCAATGGACCCGCACTTTACGGCAACGTCTGCGAATGCCGAAGCGACCAAGCATGTTTTCGATACGCTCTTGAAATCGGGCAATAAGCTCGAAGTCGAACCGTCACTCGCTGTGAGCTGGAAGCCTGTCGATGACACGACGTGGGAGTTCAAACTGCGTGAAGGTGTCAAATTCCACGATGGATCGGACTTTACTGCCGAGGACGTGAAGTTTTCCATCGAGCGCATTCCAAATGTTACGGGACCTAATCCTTCGACCATTTATGTTCGCAGGGTGAAGGGTGTGGAAGTGATCGATCCGCTGACCGTCCGTGTGACGACGGTTGGATCGGCGCCAACATTGCCCAATGATTTCGTACGTCTGTTCATTGTTTCCCACAAGGCTGCAGCGGATTACTCGACCAAGGAAACGGCCGCAGACGGTTTCAATTCAGGTAAGGCTACGATTGGTACGGGTCCTTATAAATTTGTGAAATGGGCTCCCACGCAGGACTTGGTACTGGAAAAATTTGACGGTTACTGGGGTGGTGCCCAGCCTTGGGATCACGTCGTGCGCAAGGAAATTCCCAATGATGCTGCTCGCGTTGCCCAGCTGAAGGCCGGTCAGGTTGATTTGATATCGAAGGTTCCTTCGACAGATCTTGCTGCCTTGGAGTCCGATTCCAAGCTGGACGTCGTGAAGGATGAATCCGTCTATATTCCCTATCTGGAGTTCGACTTCCGCAAAGAATCGCCAATGGTCTGGGATAAAACCGGCAAAAAGCTGGAGAAGAACCCATTCCTTGATCCGCGTGTGCGTGAAGCTTTCGACCTGGCTATTGATCGCCAGACGATCACGGAAGTAGCGTTGGAAGGCATGGGCTCGGTGCCCACGCAAATGGTGGCCTCGAATATTTTCGGCTACAACAAGGACATTGCTCCGGCTGCTTACGACGTTGAAAAGGCAGTCAAGCTGATGGCCGATGCTGGCTATCCGGATGGTTTCAAAGTGTCATTGAATTATGCCAATGACCGTATGCCGATGGAATTGGGGCCGACAATTGCCCAGTTGCTCGCTTCGATCAATGTTCAGGTCGATGTCAGCGGCGTCCCTGCAGCGGTATTTAATCCGGCCAAGACGCGCGGGGATTATTCGCTCTATATGGCGTCTTGGGGCACGCTGACCGGTGAATCCAACTATATGCTGTCGTCATTGATGCATACAAATGACACCGCGAAATCACTGGGCGCTTTCAATACGCGCGGATATTCCAATCCGGAAATGGACAAGCTGATTGAGGATGCCGGTAGTGAAATGGACGAGGCCAAGCGTGGCGCTCTTCTTGAGAAAGCCAATCTGCTTGTTTCAACCGACAGACCAGATTTGCCGCTTGCTGTGAACATGTCGGCATGGGGTGTAAAAAAGGACAAGATTTCCTATACGCCGCGCTCTGACGAGGACACGTTGGCAATGGACGTCAAGCCGAAATAAGACCGTATCCACTGGCGGCTTCAAGGCCCCCGGTTTTTTTAGCGAGTTAATGAAGATGCCCGAATTTGTACCTGTCATCGCGTTGCATGGCGGCGCTGGAACCATTCTTAAAGCCAATATGACGCCAGACAAGGAAGCAGCCTATCATGCCGGCCTGCGGGAATGCCTGCAGGCTGGACTGGATGTTCTGCGTAAAGGTGGCAAAGCACTCGATGCCGTGACGGCATCTGTGATTGCCCTGGAAGAAAATCCGCTTTTCAACGCCGGGCACGGAGCCGTTTTCACGACGGATGAAACCCATGAGATGGATGCGGCCATCATGGATGGCGCAACGCGGGCATGCGGTGCCATCTCCGGAATTTGCGGGCCACGCAATCCTGTTCTGGCGGCACGTGCAGTCATGGAGCAGACCGAACACGTATTTTTCGCAGGCGAAGGGGCAAAGCGATTTTGCGAAGCTGCCGGTCTGGAAATGATGGCGCCGGAATGGTTCTCGACGGAACAGCGTCGCAAGGCCTTGCACGACGAAATGGCACGTCGTCGCAGTGGTGCCGCCGACGATGGCGATCCTGCCCGCAAACATGGCACTGTCGGAGCAGTTGCACTGGATCGTTTCGGTCATCTGGCGGCAGCTACGTCCACGGGCGGCATGACCGCCAAGACACCGGGACGCGTTGGCGACAGCCCGGTCATCGGTGCTGGAACCTGGGCGGATGACGAGACGGTAGCGCTTTCCGCCACGGGTCACGGAGAATATTTCATTCGCTGGGCGGTGGGTCACGAAGTGAATGCACGGATGCGCTGGGCAGGGCAATCGCTCAATGAGGCGGCTGGCGCGGTTGTCCGCGAGCTGGGTGAAATCGGTGGCTCTGGCGGTCTTGTTGCGGTGGATCGCAAAGGCAATGTCAGCCTGCCGTTCAACAGCCCAGGCATGTATCGTGCATGGTGCGGTTTGGACGGGGAGATAAATACGGGTATATATAGATAGCAGAGATGCCATAAAGACCAGAACACAGCCTGATACCGGGATGCAATTTATGAACCTCTACAATGGAAGCATCCGATCTGCCTTGCTTCCATTTCTCTTGTGTCTGCTGTTCAACCTTCTGGCGATAGGCAGCCTTGCTGTTTATCAACGAGCGGCGCTGTTGTCCGAACTTCAAGCTGCCAGCTTTACGTTACATCGTGAGGCTTCCCAACGTGCCGACCAACACGATGCCCATCTGACGGCGCTTTCAACGATCGCTCAATCCAAAGCGCGAACGGCTGATGTTTCGCAGGATGACGTTTTCCTCGAAGTGGCGGCAACGATCACTCGTTTCTATCCGCGCATCGATGAAATTCAACTGGTGCCGATGAACCCGGCTGAGCCCGTGACCGGCACAAGAAAGCTGGAACCGGAACTGGCTGATGCCATACGTGTGGCTGCCCGTTCATCGCGAGGCGTCCCCGAGCTTCTGGCACCTGCTGCGCGACCCGGGCATTACATGATCGTAAAACGCAGCCCGAATACGGACAACCCGCACGACGGCCTGACACTCTCGATCAATGCGGGCAGTCTTATCAGTTCTGACGATGCATTCTGGAGCCGGGATGGCGTTGCGCTGCGTATCCTCATGCCAGATGGGAAGGTTTTATTCAGTAGCGCGGGCACATTTGGTGAAGCGCATTTTTCCAAGAAACTGGGCAGTGCAACGCAACCGCTTCTCTTCCAGACAGCCCTTGCCATGGGCTGGACTGATCTTTTGCCGTTTGACCAGCTTATTCCGATCCTCGTTCTTACGAACCTGCTGTTCTTTGGTGGATTGGTCATCGTTCGCCAGACACAACGCACGCGCCATGCGGAACGTCGTGCAGAACTGAGTAGCCTCGAAGCCCGATTGGCACACGCCTCACGCGTCAACACGATGGGCGAAATGGCAAGCGGCATGGCACATGAGTTGACGCAGCCCCTGACGGCCCTTCTGGCGGGGGCTCAGGCGGGGCGCCGCTTGTTGAGCCGCAACAATATGACGGCACTGGCCGGAGCGCTGGACGATATGGTGGATCAGGCGCGTCGGGCATCCGCCATTCTGGATCGGCTACGCAATTGGTCTCGTCCGCAGCGCCGGCAGACGAAACATGCTGATCTGCGCCTTTCACTGCAGAACGTGCAGACACTGCTCGCCTCGGAGGCTGTACGACAAGGCGTCAAAGTTGAACTCTCGATACCCGAGACACCTTTGTTGGCTGCGTTTGACCCGGTGGAAATGGAACAGGTGATGTTCAATCTTCTCCGCAATGCAATTGAATCCTTTCATGATAGTGATGGTGATCGACGGGTCAACGCATCCCTGAAAGCTGATGGATCGCTCGCTATTTTGGAAATTGCCGATAACGGCCCCGGTGTTGCGCCAGAGTTGTTGCCGCGTCTTTTTACCCCTTTTACGACAAATCGCCCTGAAGGAACCGGTCTCGGCCTGGCACTCAGCCAGCGGCTGGTTGAACGCTTTGGTGGTGAAATTTCCTATATTCCTCAGGAGCAAGGTGCGTTGTTTCGCGTTGTGCTCCCAATCGCCGATGGCACAGGAAGTTAAGACGATGGTTCAGCCGGTCTATCTTGTCGATGATGATGAAGCGGTACGAAAGTCGCTCAGCCTTCTTCTGTCGACCATAGACATCGAGGTCAGGGGGTTTGCTGATCCTTCCGCTTTTCTGGCGCAGCTGCCGCGACTGAAACCCGGATGCATGATTTTCGATATTCGCATGCCTGTCATGACGGGCCTGAAGCTTCAGGAGCTTCTGGCCGGGCAGGAAGTTGACTGGCCGGTGATCATCATCTCGGGCCACGGCGATATCGAAGCCTGTCGTCGCGCCTTTAGAAATGGCGCGGTGGATTATCTTTCCAAGCCGGTCGATGAGCAGGATTTGATCGATGCAATCCAGAAGGCTCAGCAACTGCTTGAACGCAAGCTGGGGAGCGAGGCTCTGAGAGCCGAAACGCTGGCATTGCTGGACGCGCTGACGGCGCGTGAGCGTGAGGTGCTTGATCGTATTGCACAGGGCTTCACTACCCGGCAAATTGCCGATGGTCTTGAATTGTCGCCACGCACGATAGATAGCCACCGTGCGGCCATAGGAGCAAAACTGGGCACGACATCGCAAGCGGAAATGACACGCTTGTGGCTTGAAGGACAGTCACATCCGTAGAACTACCGATAAGTTCGTAAATGTTACGGATTTCACTGCTTGCTGACGGGAACTAAATGTTCCTCATCACAACTGAGGAACGACCATGATCCGTAAACTTGCAATTATCGTTTTGTCGATGGCCCCGGCTACCGCTTTCGCTCAGACTCTTCCCACCACGCCCTATCTGCCGCTTGATCTGGCAACCAAAGCTGCACAGGCTGCACTGGATGCCTGTGTCGCCAAGGGCAATAATGTGAGCGTTGCAGTTGTGGCGCGAGACGGATCGACCAAGGTTCTGCTCAAGGCCGATCTTTCTGGTCCGCATACCGGCAGCAGCGCGGAAGGAAAAGCGTTCACGTCGGCTGCTCTGGGCCGTGATTCCGGTGAAGTCGCAGAGTTTATCGCGTCGAAACCAGCCAATAATGGCATGCGGGACATGGATTCTCGCTTCGTTATTCAGGCGGGTGGGTTGCCGATCAAGATCGGGGATGCATTGGTTGGCGGAATTGGCGTTGGCGGCGCACCATCGGGTGCAACCGATGCGGAATGCGCACTTGCCGGTCTGCAGGCTATCGAAGCAAGGTAAGAATGAACAATCGGGGCTGAGGGTGGTTCAACCCCGATCATTTTCAGCGAGAATGACAAAAGGGGCGCGGTTACGCGCCCCTTTTACTAATAGTGACCCCGCCTCACGCGTGGCCCACTATAATAGTGGTGTCTGTGATGATTGCGCCAGGCGTTGTGCCTGTAATGGCGATGCGAATGCCAGCGTGGCCCACGATAATGGCGGTGATGCGAGCGCCAGTTGTTTCGCTTGTAGTGATGCCGTTTCTTCCAATGTTTCCGTGAATGATGCCCCCGATGATCCCGGACTTGTTCGACATTCGAACTCACGTCTGGTTTTGCGACGTTCAGTGTCGGCGCGGCATTGGCAGCACCTGCTCCGATCAGCATCCCGACACCGAGAACACCGGCGATCAGTCCTTTAACTAGGTTCATTCTGCGTACTCCTTTCAAGCTCGCATCCTGAAATCTGGCGCATGAACTGATGATGAACGGGAAAAAGCGGGGAAAATCCGGCTTGATGGTCATACAAGTTTTACAACCACAAACCTCCCCAGACTGGTAGCTTAGCGATTCAACGACTACGTATAAGGGTGGAATCGTAACCCGTGAAATCGCGACGGAGAAACATGCACAGAACTGGCTTCGTCGGAACTATCCTGATGCTGTTCGCAGCCTTTCCCGCTGCTGCAAACGACGCGCAATTGGTTGCCGATATGGCTTCCGAGTGCTGGAAGTTGCCCGAGAATATTGACTATCAACGAGCGTCCGCAACTTTCGAGGTTACATATAATGCTGAGGGCGAGTTGGTGCGCATCGTGACTGTCGAGTATCAACCAGTTAGACGAGCGGGTCGAGAATTCGCAATCAGCGCGCAGCAGGCGCTGAATGAGTGCGCGAACAGAACTCCGGTTAAGTCGCGGACGATCCGGGTGGTAATGCGATATACGGCACCCGCCTCAGATGGGCCATTGATCATGAAGAAGCCCCTCCGGTAGCCAATGTCTATCTCTTATGGGCCAGTACCAAGTGCCGCTCGACTGAATAATTCATGCAGACGGTTGCCAAAAAAACATAATTGCTGAACAAGGGTTGGAACTAAGCGCTCAATGTCGAGAATGGAACACAGCTTGAAACGCATTAAAATTGGCTTGGTCTGGCTCTTTTTGGCAGGCATTTCGTCAGCGCATGCTCTTGAAGTCAGTTCTCCGGCCATTTTGAAGCCGTCGCCGGAGCAAATGCAAGCCGCCAATCTAACGGCAGAGTTTCTCACGCGTTTTCATTATCGGCCCATTCCTCTGGATGATGCGCTGTCGGTCCGGATCATGAACCGGTTTATCGACTCGCTGGACCCGGATCGGCTCATCTTTCTGCAGGCGGATGTCGACAAGTTCCTGACCGGCAGCAAGGAAATCGATGATGCCATCGAACGTCAGGATTTGACTGTTCCGTTTTCCATCTTCAACACCTACCAGATGCGCATCATCGAGCGCATGACCTTTGCGCGCAGCCTGCTCAAGCAGGGGTTTGATTTCAGCAAGCAGGAAGATTTCTCCATCGTGCGCGACAAGGAGCCCTGGCCGCGATCAAGTGAGGAGAGCAATGATCTGTGGCGCAAACGCGTCAAGAACGACTGGCTGCGTTTGAAGCTTGCCGGCAAGGATGATGCGACGATTCGCAAAACCCTCGACAAGCGCTATGAAAACTCCATCGAGCGCACGTTTAAATACAACAGCAGCGACGCTTTCCAATCATTCATGGCTGCCTATACGACGTCGGTCGATCCGCATACCGATTACTTCGGTGCCAAGGCTTCAGCCGAATTCGATATTTCAATGAAGCTGTCTCTGGTCGGTATCGGCGCGGTGCTCCAGGAAAGAGACGACTATACGACGATCCGTGAACTGGTTGCGGGTGGTCCGGCACAGTCATCGGGCAAGCTTGCCGTGGGCGACCGTATTGTTGGCGTTGGACAGGGCAAGGAAGGTCCTATCAAGGAAGTGATCGGCATGCGTCTCGATGAGGTCGTGCAGATGATCCGTGGTGACAAGGGTTCGGTTGTGCGGCTCGATATCCTGCCCGTCGATGCTGGCCCCGACGGCAAGCACCATGTTATCTCTCTAGTCCGCGACAAGATCAGTCTCGACAAGCAGGCCGCCCAGAAGAAGATCCTTTCGGTGAAAGACGGAGACGCCTCCCGCAAGATTGGAGTGATCACTCTGCCGGCGTTTTACGAAGACATTGAAGCGCGGCGCAAGGGCGACAAGAATTACAGGAGTGCCAGCCGCGATGTTGCCAAGCTCATTGCTGAGTTGAAGCAAGACAAGGTTGATGGTGTGCTGGTCGACCTGCGCAACAACGGCGGTGGTTCGCTCAGCGAAGCGATCGATCTGACAGGATTGTTTGTTGGAAAAGGACCGGTCGTTCAGCAGCGCAATGCAAGCGGCGAAGTCAAGGTGGAAAGCGATACTCTTTCGGCACCTGCCTGGAAGGGCCCGCTGGGCGTACTCATCAATCGCGGTTCAGCTTCGGCTTCCGAGATTTTTGCTGCGGCGATACAGGATTATGGTCGTGGTGTGGTTATCGGCGAACCAAGTTTCGGCAAGGGAACGGTGCAGACCGTGGTCAATCTCGACGAAGTGGCCAATAATCCCAAACCGGAATATGGCGAGCTTAAATTTACAGTTGCGCAGTTCTTCCGAGTTGACGGTGGTACGACCCAATTGCGTGGTGTAACACCTGATATTAGTCTACCGGGGCTTTTCGATCTCAAGCTTGTCGGTGAATCAAGCTTCGACAATGCGTTGCCGTGGTCGCAGGTGAAGGCTGCGAAGTACAAGTCATCGGACAATATAAAGACGCTGTTGCCCCGGCTGCAGAACCTGCATGATGAGCGCGTGCAGAAATCCCCGGAGTTTCAGGACTTTTTGCAAGACGTTGCAACGCTGAAAGAGCAGCGCGAGAAAAAATCCATATCCCTCAACGAAACTGAACGTCGCAACGAGATGGCTGCTCAGGAAAAGCGGATCAAGGCACGCGGGAAGGTCAACGACGGTATTGATACCGGGATGGATGACGGTCTGCAGTCGAATGAGCGAAGCTTGAGTGCTGATCTGGCGATTGAGAAAAACCGCAAGAGCGCGACAGATGTCCTGCAGAACGAGGCTGCGGCGATTGTGGGCGATCTGGTTGATCTGCGATAGGGCTTTGGTTCAAGTCAGTGCGGGAGAGAACTCGCAACGGGAGGGGTTGGCGCCGCCCGCTGCGCTGTTGCGAAACTTAGGGATTATCGGATTTCAGAAGATAACCCGCATTAAACCCGTTAGATCGCGTGAACGGTCAGGTTTCACGGTCCGCGCTTATTTGCGCAGCTCGGCTTCGATCTGATCGAGAACCTGATCCTTGCCAATGCCGGTCAGGAAGGGGAGGCCTTTTATGACGGGCTTGGTCACAGAAGCCGAAATAGGCGTAGTGGAAACGATGAAATCCACATTGTCAGCCAGAGAAGCAACTTCAGTTGCTTTTGCCTGCTGAGCGTTGAAGGTAAGCCCACGCTTTTTCATTTCTTCGGTGACGGTTGCATTCACTGCCGTAGATGTCGCTACACCTGTACCGCAAGCGAAGAGAATTGTTTTCATTTTAGCCATGGTTTCCTCCAATTGGTGCTTGTGTGTTCAGGGCGCTAGAGCATTCCCTGTTTTTCTTGAATCATTGGAAATGCTCTATTTCTTTGTTTTTTCGCATTATCCGACGCAAAACCGCTTCGCACTTTTGCTGGAAATGCTCTAGCCTTTATTGCAAGGCAGTTTGAACGTCCCCAAGCGTGCGTGCGGCCTTCAGCCTGTCGAGTGCATCAGCATCCTGAATGGTTGCCATGATCTGCTGTAAGGTCTCAATCTGTTTATCCTTGTCATTGATGGCAAGCAGAAACACATATCCAACCGGGACAGCTTCTTCCGGGTCTTCCATATTGGCGAACTGGATGGGCGATTTCAGCGTCGCGAATGCAATGCCAGCCTTGATCACATGTTCAGGATCGGTGTGGGGGACTGCGACGTTATCATCGCGCTCAAGCGGTAATCCGGTAGGCATGGACAGTTCGCGGCGGACGACGGCATCGGCGTAGCTTGGCTTTACATAGCCCAGCTTCTCGAGCTTGCCCGCCAATATCCGGATAATCTCTTCGTTGGTTTTTGCTTCGCTCTGAAGCTCGATCGCTTGTGGGTCGAGAAACTCAATCAGACCAGCAGCCATTCCATTCTCCATTCAAAGAAGGTCGCACGCCGATCTCGACGTGCGACTTGTATTTCATGCAGCGATCATTGTCGCCCTCAGGCAGCAATTTCGTCTGCAGGTTCGTCCTCAGCACCCGCAGCGCGTTCCCATGCCTGCGTATTGCGACGATAGAGCATGAAAAGTGCTGCAATAACGACGGCGATTACCGCGATACCAATAGCACCGAGCCACTGGATGGCCGAGATGATGACGTAAGGCACCCACAGGAATCCATCGACCACCGAAGTAATCTGCAAGGCGTTCTCAGGCAGCTTGAAGCCCGATGAAACAGCAGCGCTGGTGAACAATGGTGCGAGCGCATTGGCGACATAGAAGCCGATGGCCAGTGTGATGGTTCCGACGACGACCATGCGGAACACGTTTCCTTTCAGAAGCGGTGCCGTCATGGCGACGATGAACGGAATGACGGCAAGATCGGCGAACAGGATCACGCGGTTGCCCGGCAGGATGACCGACAGGATAATCGCAATCGGCACCAGAATGAGTGATGACGAAATCGCAGCCGGGTGTCCAATCAGGATTGCCGAGTCGAGACCGACGAGAAGTTCGCGGTCGCCTGTGCGCTTGCGCACAAATTCCTGTGCAGCGTCAGAAACCGGCAGCAGGCCTTCCATCAGGATTTTCACCATGCGCGGCAGAAGCAGCATGACCGCTGCGAGCGTCATGCCGGTGCCGAGAACCTTGGCGAGGATCGTGCCGAAATCGCCAGCATTATAAAATGCGATAGTACCAAGCACGAGGCCGATGATCAGCCCCATCACGACCGGCTCACCGAAAACGCCGAAGCGACGTTCGATGGTTTCAGTGCTGATGTTGATCTTGTTGATGCCGGGAATGCGATCCATGATCCAGTTGAGCACGATGGCAATTGGCAGGATCTGCGCCGAGGCCAGATGCGGCACGGACACACCGGGTACGCCATAGAACTGCTGAACAGCGCGTGCGGACCAGTCTGCAAACAACAGCGACAGTGCTGCAACCAGTGCTGCAATGATGATGCCATAAGCGAGGTTATCGGTTGCAGCGACAACCAGCGAGCCCACGAAAGCAAAGTGCCAGAAATTCCATACGTCCACATTGAGCGTGCGCGTCCAGCGCATGAGCAGGAGGACGATATTGACCAGAATACCTACTGGAATAACCCACAAGCCCACGGATGAACCAAAGGCAATGGCCGCAGCGGAAGGCCAACCGACATCGACGATATCGCGTTTTATGCCTGTATTGGTCACGATTGCCTGAGCCACTTCACCGATGGAGGTGAACATAAGGCCAAGGACCAGGTTGATACCGATGAAAGCGACGCCAATTGTTATGGCTGCACGGAAGGCTTTGCCGACCTTCGCCCCAAGTACCACTGCAATAATGAAAATCACGATAGGCAACAGGACTGTCGCCCCAAGCGTATCGACTGCCGTTTTAAGTCCGCTCAGAAATGCGTCCATTTATCTCTCCTCCCCCTCGGAGCACGTCCCAAAGTGCACCGAACTAACAGAACATCATTATTAGCTCGCACGTATCGACGTTTCAAAATGTGAATTGGGCGAAACGGCAGAACATTTGTATTCTATAGCAAACTAAAGTTGAATAACAAGATGGCATTTCGAGAGGTGTAAGCGCTGCGAGAAATGAACACTGGTATTGACTTAGAAACAAATGTTCATTAATCGATAGCGCATCAGAGGAGACTGCGAGAATTTTGCAGGGATGTTCAGGAGGAAACGATGGCAACCAATGTGGCGTTGACAGGTTTGGCGCGTGACATGCAGGCGCGGGCGGATAGTGGGCGCCCAATTCGCATCGGACTGATTGGCTCCGGCGAAATGGGCACCGATATAGTCACGCGCGTTGCGCATATGCCGGGCATCGAGGTTGGCGCTATTTCTGAACTGCGCGTTCCCAATGCACTCAAGGCCGTGGATATTGCTTTTCAGGAAGAAGGCCATGGCCGCGAGGTCTCGACAGCTTCCGACCTGACTGCTGCTATGGAAGCGCACAAGGTTGCTGTAACCGACAATGCCAATCTGATCCTCGAAAATGATCTTATCGATGTCGTGATCGATGCAACCGGTGTTCCGGCTGTGGGGGCTGAAATCGGCCTGCGCGCTATGGAGTATGGCAAGCATCTTGTCATGATGAATGTCGAAGCGGACGTCACCATCGGTGCTTATCTGAAAGCCGAAGCTGAACGCCTTGGCGTGACCTATTCGCTGGGCGCAGGCGATGAGCCGTCATCCTGCATGGAGCTGATCGAGTTCGTAAGCGCTATGGGCCACCCAATTGTGGCTGCGGGTAAGGGTAAAAACAATCCGCTCAATATTGATGCTGTTCCGGATCAATATCTGGAAGAAGCCACGCGCCGTAACATGAATGTACGTATGTTGGTGGAATTCGTTGACGGTTCAAAGACCATGGTTGAAATGGCGGCTATTGCCAATGCCACAGGTCTTGTCCCCGATAAAGCTGGTATGCACGGCCCCGCTGCAACGCTCGATCAGCTCAATAAGACGCTGATCCCTGAAAAGGATGGCGGCGTGCTGTCGAAGGTTGGTGTGGTTGATTACTCTATCGGCAAGGGTGTTGCGCCGGGCGTATTTGTCGTGGCCGACATGTCGCATCCGCGTATTTCCGAGCGCATGGAAGATCTGAAGATGGGCAAGGGGCCGTATTTTACGTTCCATCGTCCGTATCACCTGACTTCCCTTGAAGTGCCACTCACCTGCGCCCGCGTTGTGCTCTATGGCAAGCCGGACATGGTTCCGCTTTCAAAGCCGGTCGCCGAAGTGGCAGCCGTTGCAAAGAAAGACATGCAGCCGGGCGAAAAGCTCGATGCCATCGGCGAATATTGCTACCGCGCGTGGATCATGACTTCGGGCGAAGCGCGCGATGCGCACGCGATCCCTTGCGGGCTTCTGCAAGGCGGCAGCGTGACCAAGCCGATCAAGAAGGGCGAGCTCATCACTTACGATAATGCGGCTGTGGCACCTGGTTCCAAGATTGCCGAACTGCGTGCACGTCAGGACAAGCTCGTTTACGGAGCGTGAGGACAAAACATCATGGTTCAAGCCAAAAAAGTCGAACCGCAGGATACGGGCGACCGTCACAATTTGCCTTATGCTTTCCGCACTTATTCGCCGGAACAGCTGAAGGAAGCACTGCATAAAATGTATCTTATCCGCCGCTTTGAAGAAGGCGCGGAAGAAAGCTACACGCGTGGCCTTATTCACGGAACGATGCATCTTTCTATCGGGCAGGAAGCGAGTGCGATGGGATCGTGCCTGCCGCTCAACGACGATGACATGATTACGTCGACCCATCGCGGCCACGGTCATTGCATCGCCAAAGGTGCAGACGTGAAGCGCATGTTTGCGGAGTTTTTCGGCAAGGAAACCGGCTATTGCAAAGGCCGTGGCGGCTCGATGCACATTGCCGATGTTTCCAAGGGAAATCTCGGTGCGAACGGTATTGTCGGCGGAGGTATCCCGATTGCGGTAGGTGCAGCTCTTTCTGCAAAGAAGCAGAAAAACGGCAAGGTGGTCGTTTCGTTCTTTGGCGATGGTGCGAACAATGAGGGTGCTTTTCACGAAGCACTCAATATGGCCGCGGTCTGGAAGTTACCGGTCGTTTTCATCTGCGAAAACAATGGCTACGGCATGTCCACCTCGACCAAGCGCTCTACGGCAGTTGCCAATGTTGCTGACCGCGCCTCGGCCTATAACATGCCGGGCGTGATCGTGGATGGCAACAATCTGTCGGAAGTGGCAGAGGCCGTGAACGAAGCCACCGAACGCGCACGGCGCGGCGATGGGCCTACGCTCATTGAAAACAAAACATACCGCATTCGTGGTCATTCCAAGAGCGATCGCAACCGCTATCGCACCAAGGAAGAAATTGAGCATTGGCAGCATGATCGCGATCCAATCGCGCATTTTGAGGCCGACTTGAAAGCCTATGGCTTCATCAATGACGCCGAGATCGAGGCAATTCGTGCTGAGGTGGAAAAGGAAATCGCTGACGCGATTGAGTTTGCCAAGAACAGCCCCGTGCCTGATCTGACCAACCTGACCCGCGACGTTTACACGGACGATATTTGAACATGGACACGACAATCCGTGAGTTGAGCTACTCGCAAGCCATTCAAGAAGCTATGGCAATTGCCATGGAACGCGACGACCGCGTTTTTCTGATGGGTGAAGATATTGGCGTCTATGGCGGCGCATTTCAGGTGACGGGTGATCTGGTGCATCGCTTCGGCGAAGACCGGGTTATGGACACCCCAATTTCAGAACTGGGCGGCGCAGGTGTTGCTGTCGGCGCAGCACTGACCGGCATGCGCCCGATCTTTGAATTCCAGTTCTCCGACTTTGCAGCACTTGCTATGGAGCAGATCGTCAATCAGGCAGCAAAAATCCGCTACATGCTTGGCGGTGCGGTTTCTGTGCCACTGGTCATGCGCTTTCCTGCAGGTTCGGGAACGGGTGCCGCAGCACAGCACAGTCAGAGCTTAGAGGCATGGCTTGGCCATGTTCCGGGCCTCAAGGTTTTGCAGCCCTCGACACCTTATGATGCCAAGGGCATGTTGCTTGCAGCCGTTGAAGATCCTGATCCGGTTATGATTTTCGAGCACAAGCTGCTTTACAAAACCAAAGGTCCGGTTCCTGAAGGCTTCTACACCGTGCCAATCGGGAAGGCGGAAGTGGTTCGCGAGGGGCGCGATCTGACCATCGTTGCAACCGCAATCATGGTGCACAAAGCACTTGATGCGGCCGCTGAACTTGCCAAGGAAGGCATTGATGTTGAAGTGATCGATCTGCGCACCGTGCGCCCGATTGATCGCGAAACCATCATTAAAAGCGTCAAGAAGACGTCCAAGCTTCTCTGCGTTTATGAAGCGGTGAAGACGCTTGGTATCGGTGCTGAAATCTCCGCAATCGTCGCAGAAAGTGACGCTTTTGATTATCTCGATGCGCCAATCGTGCGTCTTGGCGGGGCAGAAACTCCAATTCCTTACAATCCTGATCTTGAACGTGCGACCGTTCCACAGGTGCCTGACATCCTGAAAAGCGCTCGTGATCTGGCTAAAGGAGTGCGCTGACCATGGCTGTGGAAGTCATTCTCCCCAAGGTCGATATGGATATGGAGACGGGGCAGATTTCGCGCTGGTATGCCAAGGATGGTGATACTGTCACGAAGGGCCAGCTTCTCTTTGAAATTGAGACTGACAAGGCGGCGATGGAAGTCGATGCTCCGGCATCAGGCATCATTGCGGATATCAGTGCCGCAGAAGGCACTGTTGTCCCGGTTGGTCAGACTGTCGCCTGGATTTACGACGAAGGTGAAGAACGTAGTGCCAAGTCAGCGCCCGTCGTTGAAGAGCCAATTGTTGCTGTGCCCGTCGAAACTATCATTGAGACGGTAGCACCAAACCCGGTTGAACCAAAATCCTCCCAAGACGATAAAAATGGTTCAGCTGATGATGTGCGGGCAACGCCGCTTGCACGGCGGCTCGCCCGTGAAGCAGGCATTGATCTCGCCACCATTCAGGGCTCAGGTCCGAAGGGCCGCGTGCAGAAGAAGGACGTTGAAGGCAATACCGGCATTGCGAAGCATACAGTATCGGCTAAATCGCCTGCGATTAAAAATGCTGAACCATCCGCGCCCGGTCAGCTCAATGCAGTCTGGTTGCGTGAGGGCGAGGCCGATCGGTTGCCGATTGTGCTGATCCACGGCTTTGCCGCAGACCTCAACTCATGGCGTGGCTTGTTTGCCGGGGCATCGCTTGGCCACCCGATACTGGCGCTTGATCTTCCGGGACACGGTAATTCGCCACGTGTTGTTCCTGAAAGCATCGATGATATTGCTACGGCAGTCGAAGCGACGCTTTCTGCTTTCGGCGTGACGTCGTGCCTGCTGGTTGGTCACTCGCTTGGCGGAGCCGTCGCCACAGTCACCGCTGCGCGTGGTGTTGTCGATGTGCGTTCCCTGTTGCTTATTTCTTCGGGGGGCTTGGGACCGCAGGTCAACGGCGCGTTCATAAAAGGTCTCGTCGGCGCGAAAAGCGAAGCCAGCATCGTTCCCTGGTTGAAACTGCTCGTTGCCGATGAGAGCCATCTGACGAAGCCGTTCATCAATGCAACAGTTGCTCAAGCCGCTGATGCAGAACTGCGCGATACGCAGGAAGCGATTGGTCATCGGTTTTTTGCGGATGGCACACAGACTTTTGAGGTTCGTTCAAGCATTGCTTCGCTTGCAATGCCGGTGCGGCTCATCTTCGGTGCCGAAGATCGGGTTATTCCCGTTGCCCAGGCCCATGGTTTGCCAGGGAAAGTTGGCGTCCACATTTTCGCAGGTTGTGGACATATGCCACAAATCGAAGAGCGGGCTGCGGTGTTGCAAATTCTCAAAGAATGCGCCGCCGCTGCCAATTAATACGAGCCTAAAGCAATTTAAAAAGCACATCGTTTGCGACGATGTGCTTTTTGTTTTTAGCCTTATTAAGCCTTGTCTTTCAGCATCTGTGTCGCACTTTCTTCATCGGTGATGAGAACGGTGGGTTTCAGAAGTTCGATTGCACCAAGCAGAGCGGCAATCTTCTCTTTGCCGCCTGATGTAAGAATACGCTGCGGCGTCTTCTGAAGACTTTCAATTTTGGCCGACATGACGCGGTCGTGCACGGGATCATCAACGATCTTGCCGTTCTTGTCATAGAAGTGGAAAAGTACGTCGCCAACAGCGCCATTTGCAATGAGCGATAGCTTCTGTTCCTCGTCAATCAGGCCGACGCGATAAGACGTGCTGCTGGCTGTCTGAATGTCACCGACGCTGAGCAGCACCATGTCGAGTTGCTCTGCCATATCAAGCACAGTGTTCAAGCCGCAGCGCTCGATAAGCGCAATCCGGGTTTCCTTGCTGTCAACCAACGCAGGCGCTGGGATCAGATAGCCTTCGCCCTGAAAAATCTGCGCAAATTGCCATGCAAATTCCGGCGGGTTCGAGCGCCGTGGCTGCACAATACCGCCGAGCAAAGAAATGACTTTGAGGTCATTAAGCGGACGCGCACCAATATGTTGAAGCGTGCTGGAAAGAGTACGCCCCCAGCCGACGCCAATCGTCATGCCGTGCTGCACCTTTTCCGACAGATAGGCGCCAGTGGCAGCACTGATCGGTGGAATAGGATCAATGTCGGATGAAGAGAGCGGCGCGACAATCGCGCGTTCCAGACCAAAGGTCTTTTCAAGCTCCACTTCCAATGCGGTCAAGCTTGCCAGCTTGCCTTCGATGGTAATTTTTACTTCATTGCGAGCACGGGCATCAGCGAGAAGACGAACGATTGTGACACGACCAACACCAAGCGCTTCTGCGATGTCATTCTGGGTCATTTGTTCGACGTAATACATCCACGCGGCACGCGTTCTCAACCGGCTCGTGCGGTTTTCGGCGGCAACGCCTTCCGATCCAATGATGAGGTCAGCTGTCTCCGGATTCTTTTGCGTCTTCTTGCCAGCTTTTTTCAAAATAATCCCTCAAATTATTGGCGCAATACTGCTTTATAGAAGTGATACTCTTAAAGCGAACCTATTGCTTTTCCACGTGAAGGCAAACAATAATTCATGTGCTCTGTCCAGGCTGTTCCGGTGGCGCTTCGGTTAAGGAAAATGAACATGTTACGCATTCTTTCGGAAGAAATTGCAGTCAATCTGAAAGACCGGCTGCGTGAGGTTCGATATATGATTCGCCGCAATCGTCATGAAAGTTTGCAGGGCGAACAGGCCTCTTCGCGTCCGGGTGAAATCGTGTCACCGGAACTGCTGCTGGGACATGCTGCGAGCATGATGGACAAGGCGCTGACCACAGCTGAAACAATCTCCATTTCGTTGATTTCATCGAACCCGAATGTTCATAACAGTGCGCCGCATGTGAGAAGCCTGTCGGTTTATTTCGGCGCAGGAGCTGAAGGTGGGCGCGCGTTCCGCAAGGATATGTACTATCTCACGAAGGAAGTGCTCCGCCGCCATCAGTTGCAGAATGTGCTGATTCAGGAAGCTGTGTTTGTCACCGTGCATGCAAAAGTAATGCGCAAACATGGAGCTCTCTTGAAGAGCGCGGTTGCCGCCGAGGCGGGCGACAAAAAAGTAGCCGAAACGGCCAAGGCCATCACGGCCATGTTTTTCGAGCTTCTTGCGGAAAAGCCGGTTCGTTTTATTTCATTGGATGGCCATTGCGATCCGCAGGCTTTACGTAAATTCGAAACAATGTGTTTCGCTGCTGTTGGCCTGGCATGCGGACTGGCCACAGCGAAAGCTGGCGACCTGGAAGGAATTGACCCACTTGAGAGCGCCATTCTGGCTTTGGACGCAAGACATGAGCGTCTGATGCAGGCTGCTGAAGATCGAGATCATCCACAGCTCGAAAATCTGTTCCAGACCTTGATTGCACACCTGCCATAAAACAAAGCCCGGATACGATGATCCGGGCTTTGTTTTATAGATGCGTCGCAGATGAAGTTTAGTTTCCAAACATATCTGCGATCAGCTTTTTTGCGCGGGGAATTGAAGCCGGACTCATGCTGAGCTCGGTCAGTCCCATGCGCAGGAATTCGCCGATGAGTTCCGGCTTTCCTGCAGCTTCGCCGCACATGCCCACCATGATGCCTGCTTCGGTACCCGCCTTTGCGGTCATCTCAATTGCCGCCATGACAGCCGGGTGGCTTACGTCGTTGAGCTTCGCAACGGTTGGATTGAGCCGATCCGCAGCCATCACATATTGCGTGAGATCATTGGTGCCGATGGAGAAGAAAGCCGCTTCTTTTGCGAGTTCTCTGGCGGCAAAAACAGCCGCCGGTGTCTCAATCATAACGCCAAGGTCGAACTGGGCGAAAGCTTTACCTTCGTTTGTAAGTTCGCTGATGCATTCTGCAATCAGTCGTTTGGTTGCGCGAATTTCTTCGACATCCGAGACCATCGGCAGCATCACCTTGAGGTTGCCATTGACTGCTGCGCGCAGCAATGCGCGCAACTGCGGCTTGAATACATCCAAACGATCCAGACACATGCGAATGCCGCGCCAGCCAAGGAAAGGGTTTTCTTCCTCGGGAAACTCGATGCCTGCAATGGGCTTATCGCCACCGATATCGAGCGTCCGGACAATAACCGAATGTGGTGCAAATGCTTTGAGAAGCGCCGAATAGGTTTCGGCCTGCATGTCTTCGGACGGCAGATGAATATGCTTCATGAAGAGAAGCTCAGTGCGGAAAAGACCAACCCCCATGGCACCGGCTTCGAGCGCGACGTCGATCTCCTCAAGTGCGCCCATATTGGCGGCAACTTCGATAATATTTCCATCTGCGCGACGCGGCGTGATCGAGCGATAAGCATCCAGAGCCTGCTTTTCCTGCATTGCTTTGGAAATACGCGCTTCGATTTCGTTGCGGATAGCCAGGTCTGGATCGGCATGAACGATGCCGAACGTTCCGTCCACTGCTACGGTCTTTGCATTCTCGAGCTCATGGATTGCACTCCCCAGGCCAAGAACAGCCGGAATGCCATGCGTGCGGGCGATGATCGCAACATGCGATGTGGCGCCGCCATGTCCGCAGACAACACCTTTGATTTTCTTGAGCGGTGCACGTGCCAGATCCCAGGCGCCGATGTCTTCGGCAATAAGCACCGATCCTTCCGGCAAGCCTTCCAGATTGATGTCTTCTTTGCCGAGAAGGGCAAGGCAGATCTGGCGGCTGACAGCATGCACATCGTCTGCACGTGCATTAAGATAGTGATCGTCGAGTGCCGCAAACTGCCCGGCAACCGTGGAAGCTGCAGCAAGCATCGCCGAAATGGCATCTAAACCATCTCGAATGAGCCCAAGTGCTTCGTCGGTCAGGCTATCATCCGCAGCAATATCCTTTAATGCCGCAATGATGCCTCTGTCAGCGTCAGCGAGGTTGCCGCTGGAGAGCGAAGCATCCATGCGTTGCTGTACCGTCGCGATAGCCGACTTAAAATGGGCAATCTCGGTGTCTATTTCAGATGCTGCAAGCTTCCGGCCCAACGGCTTGATTTCTTCAGGAAAAAACGGAAACGCAGTACCCAATGAGATGCCTTCGCTCGCACCAATGCCTTTTATCTGACCCGTGGGCAGCTTTATCGAAATCGCAGGCTGAGTAGCGGCTGGCGGCGTGGTTTCTGCTTGAGGGGTAGCAGTGGGTGCAGCGGCCTCTTCAAGACCAGCTTGCGGGTTTTCCAGATAGCCAATCAAAGCTTCGATGGCTTCAATGGCATCGGCACCATCGGCACGAACGGTCACTTCATCAAGCTCTTTCACACCAAGCAGCATCAGCTTGACGGAGCTTTTGGCACTTACGCTTTTCCCGGCCTTGGCGATTTCGATGTCGCTTTCAAAACCCTTGGCCAGTTTAACGAAGCGGGTTGCGGGGCGCGCATGCAGCCCTTCATGCACCCGGACGATAGTCGAGCGTTCCATTTATATAAGCCTCAAAGCGACATCTGAAACATTCCAACATCCTGAATGTCAAAACTTGTTCCAATTATCTGTTTTAACACGTAATTCTAAATCCAATGATGGCCAGATTCAGCCGCCAATGGTGATAATCTGCCCTTCTTTGAGAGCAGCGACAAGCTCTTCGCCGACGATTTCAGTAGCGCAAATTTCGCCTGGACGATCTGTCGATTGTGCGCCCGTAAACGAAATAACGACGTGGCCGATTTCGCGTACTTTTTGCCAGGCGCTATCACCGACAGCAGTGATTTCTGCGTTGAGCGAGCCGATGGTGATGCGGGCTCCGACAGCAGGTGCGGCCGCTTCCGGGCCTTCTTCCACGACATGCATTACGGAAACTTCAGCGAGTTCGGGTGGCGACCCATCTGCAAAAAGAATGAGAACGCCGCCTTCAGCGAGATCCGCAACTTCCGGGCCGATCGCGGTGATCCGCGTTTTCAGATGTATCGACATAGAGGCGGTCCTTTCTTGGTATGGTCTTCGATGCCCGGAAATAGTGATCAGGGGACATCGACATTGCAGATGTTTGGGAGATTGCCTGCCGCCGCTTTTGCTGCGACAGGCTGAACGTCTTAAAGCACTGCGAGGCTGACAACCCATGCGATCAGGACCGAAAGTGGCCCCATGATCTGACGGCTGATCAGAACTGCCGGAACACCAATTTCGATTGTCTTGGGTTTCGCTTCCCCGAGCGCGAGACCAACCGGCACGAAGTCACAACCGACCTGCGTGTTGTAGGCAAAGAGCGCAGGCAGGGCCATGGCCGGAGCGATGGTGCCGTTGGCGATCTGCGGTCCTATGATCGCCACGCCCACGACCTGCGCGATAACCGCGCCCGGTCCGAGGATTGGCGACAGGAACGGCAAGCCGCAGATGGCGGAAAGCACGAGCAAGCCGACAATATTATTGGCTAGGGGGCCAAGCGGCTGGGCAAGAATATCGCCAATGCCTGTATAGAGGATCAGACCGATCAGCATGGTCACGAATGCCATGAATGGCAAAACGTTACGGATAACCTGATCGATTGTGCGGCGACCCGCCTGGAAGAAGATACCAACCACACGGCCCATAACACGACCGATACTGCTGATCAGTCCGACCAAGCCGCCTTCGCTCGGCTGTTCTACCGGTGCAGACTCTTCTTCTTCAACTGCGGCAACTGCAGGGGCAGCGGCGGCCGAGCCATCAGCAGAAACGATGTCTTCCGGCTTCACACCTGACACGTAAATGTCCTCGGTGATGAACTGCGCCAGTGGCCCGGATTGTCCAACCGGTGTGATGTTTACCGTTGGAATGCGCTTGCGCGGATAGACGCCGCAGCGGGCAGTGCCGCCACAATCGACAACCACGACTGCCATTTCGCTTTCAATTGGTGGTGAGCGGAAGCCGTCAACGGCCTCTGCTCCGGTCAGTTCGGCAATCCGGCGTGCAAGCGGATGAATGCCGCCGCCAGTGACCGAAACCACCTTGTTGCGTTGCTCTGTCGGCTGAATGACAAGCGGACCGCCCCAGCCATTTGAGCCGCGGGAAATTTTAACTGCCTTATAGGTCTTCACCATGTCGTCCTCCCCAATTCCCGCTTAAAGCTCAATGCCTTGACGCCGCGCCATGATGGCGGTGATGCGTTCTGTGAGCATGCCTTTAAGGAGGATCACGACGAGACCAACGATGGCGTACCAGATGGCGACGTTGATGTGATAACCCGTTGGAACTGCGCCCTTCTTCTCAAGTTCGAGAAGTGCAACGAGCACGCCGCCCCAGACAAAGTATTCGCCCGGATTGATATGCGGGAAGAGACCCAGTGGCGGATGAACATAGGAAACAGCCGCGTCATAGAAGGCGGGCTTGTATTTTTCGTCCAGAAACGACCCGAATGTGTAGGCCATCGGGTTGGTCAGGAAGAACACCGAAAGAACCGGCAGAACCGTATAGCGGGTAAGCGCGATACGTCCGGCGCTGCGGGCAATGCCGTGGACGCGCTTTTCACCGACCAGTTCGGTTACGGCATAGAAGGCGGTCATCAGCACGACGAGCGTCGGAATAATACCCGTTACAAACCCGGCAAAAACTTCGCCGCCCTTCTGGAAGACGCCAATGAAATGCTTGCCGATTGAAGCAAGCCAGCCCAGCTGTTCTTCTTGCTGGACGTTCTGAAGGCGTTCCTTGAACTGATCAACGGTAATTCCGCCGCTGCCGACATCGGCTGGCGCGGTGGTTGTTGCTTGCGCAAGCTGCAGAAGATCATTTCCCGCGTGCTCTGCAGCATGTTTGCCATGCAGGGCCGCATCGGAAATCATGCTGCCGGCCATATGTATAGATTGCATTGTTACGTCGGCATGTTGTGCCAACATCGTCACTATCGACATTGCTCCTCCTCGATTGCTTGTTTCAGGCAAGCAACTCCTATGCTCCCACTGCCTTCAGACCTTCGAGTTCGATCCCATCGGATTGATCTCTTATGCGACCGATCTGCTCTATCGCCTGCTTGGCAGCAGCCACCACTTCAGGCGTTCCTTCTCCAATTGCGGGATTGTCCTGCAACTCGCTGAGGCGCATGCCCTCAAAGCCTTCGCGGCGGCTGAATTTTGCAAAAACTGTTCGTCCGCTCATTTGCAGGAAGCGTCGCACCACCAAATTGCGGTCTACGACGAGCAAAACAATAACGCCTCTGCCGAAGCGGCCTCGCACATGACCCGCGCCGACAAAGCCGTCAGAATATTTCGAGGTGATGCCTTTCATCACATCGGAATAGTGACGCATCTGAAACCAGACGCCCAGAGACTGAAAGCCCCAAAGCAAGGCGAGCGCCAGCAAAGCCCATTGCCAGATAGCCATTTTGTTCTCCTCCCACGAAGGACGAATAGGATATTTTCCGAGTTCGTCCTTCAGTAAATAGAGAACATTTGTCTTCTTGAATGTCAATATGTATAATTTTGTCAGCAAATGAAGACGAATGACGACTGACATTGCAATCGGTTTCGCATAATGTCGTTTGTAAACGGGAGGCCGCTCGCAACATGGATTTGCTACTCAGAGAACAAATGGCATCGATGCCAGATTTGCGTCATCGACTGCGCCAGCTGCGTTGGTTCAGGGCGACGTTCCGTAAACATGCGAGCTTACTGCATGAGCTTTATGGCGTCGAATATGAGATTGATGAAAAGAAGCTCACAGAAGCCTTCCTGAACTGGGTGGAGCTCGTTAATCAGAACAAGCGTTTCGCCAAGGTGGATCGTAAGGATTTCATCACCTTTGCTGCGGGCCTTGTGTTGCGAGAGCTGATCCGCTTGTCACCTGCGAAGGTCGTTTCGCCGCCAAAGCACGCTGCAGACGATGCCGCGCGTCTTTACGAAATCGTCAGCTTCTGGCCAGAAGGTTTTCTCTACACAAACTACTGTATCTGCGCGATTGCTGCTGTGCAGGAGCAGGAATTCGGTACTGTTCCGGATATCGATCAGTGTGCTGATGAGCTGCGGACATGGTGGTCTTACAAGGAAAACGTCTCGGAAATGCCGGGTTATGCGATAGCATTTCTTGATAAGTTTCTTGGTAGCGAGCCGAACTGGGTCATGCCGGATCTGGCGTCGGCGCGTGCAGCGGTGAAGCGTGCTTTGGGGGCTGATAATCCGGTCACGAAGATCCAAAATAATTAGTGGCCGCTTTGTTCCAGTGCGGAAAGTGCTTATTCCACTCGGAATATCTGCGTTTAACCAGCACCGGAGCCGGGCATTTCAAAGGCTCATATTCCACCATACCAGTCATAGCCATAGTCCTCCCAGTAACCACCTTTCCCACCTTGAATGGCCGCAAAGCTTGAGACAAGCTCAATCGACTTGATGTATTTGCTCATCTTGTATCCGAGTTGTCTCTCTACGCGCAGACGAAGCGGAGCTCCGTTTTCTACCGGCAGGACACGATCATTGAGACCATATGCCAAAATAGTCTGCGGATGACGGGCATCGATGAGATCTATGCTGCCGTAAAATGACGCTGCTCCTTTCGCGCCGTCTACCCTATCGAAGCAGTGGAAGACGACAAAGCGCGCGGATGGCGTGGGGCGTGTCACATCGAGAATCTGGCTCAAGGGGACGCCTGTCCATTTGGCGATTGTACTCCAGCCTTCCACGCAGTCGTGGCGGGTGATCTGGGTGCGCCCTGGCATGTTGCGCAGTTGCTCCAGCGAAAAACTTGTCGGTTTTTCCACGAGACCTGTTACCTGCAAAACATAGTCTGAGAAATCGGCTGCGCGAAGTGCTTCATATTCTTCCGTCGCAGGATTGGTTTCACCATTCGGTTTTTGACCCTGACGCAGCTCGCTTTCCCCATACTCCCTTGCAAGTGCATTATGTCCCTGCAGTTGCCGTTGAATGAGGTAGGTCAGATCGTTCGCCTTTTCGAGGACTTGCCGCGTAGCGCTTTCGTTGTTGCCGACAAAATCGAAAGCATCACAACCGCTCAACATAATGGAAGAGGCTGCGGCTCCGGAAAAAGTTAGGAACTGTCGTCTGGAAAGATTCAGCTTGCTCATGGGTGCCTGTCCTCGTCTTTTTTCGGAAGATCGGCGCGATACCAACCGGAAATCATCGATCGCATTTCGTTGAACGGACCTGCCGCAAGCACCATCACGATATGAATGACGACGAATGCGCAAAGCAGGAAAACGGCTACAAAATGAAGAGTGCGGGCTGTCTGGCGTCCGCCGAGCCATTCCGTCAGCGGCAGTACGGCATCCATGCCGGGAGACATGGCCAGCCCCGTAATTATAACCATCGGGAAAAGGCCGAAAAATACCATGCAATAGGTCAGTTTCTGCATAGGATTGTATGTTTTCCCATGCTGGAAACGAAATTTTAGATGGTTGAGAAAATCGCCGGGCAGGCTCTTTATTTCCAATGCAGATGGCAGTAGCTCGTTCTTCAGATGCCTGTTCAGAACACTGCCGATCAACCATAGCATGAGCGTGCCCACCAGAACCCAGGCGAAGAAGAAGTGAACCACACGTCCGGTTGCCAGATCGCGATAGGACGGAATGGTCAACGCTGGGGGAAATGCCTGATAGTCGGGAGCGCCTGTGGCTCCCGATACGCCGAGAAAACCGGTTGTCTGGAAGCTTTTGCCCAAGATATCGACACGACCTTCAGGGCCGCTTTCGCCCTCGACGGCATAAATTGCCAGAATGGCATTATCATAGTCGAAACCGGATTCGTTGCCGAGATAGAGTGTGGGGTGCGCATTGAATATCTGCAGCCCGGACAGCAGCAGAAAGAAGAGGCTTGCAGCCCAAATCCAGTGTGTGAGACGCGTCAGCAGACGCTGGCGATAGACGAGCTGTTTCATGATGTTGCGCTCCGGTAATTTGCCCGCCAATCGTGAGGGAAGACTGGCGGGCCAGAACAATTACTGTGGCTTCTTCATGGAGTCGGACTGCATTGCGTCCTGTTTCATGGCATCGCTCTTCATCGCTTTGTCGTCATGTTTCTTCATTTTCTTTTTTGTATCGCTATGCATGGCGTCACCTTTCATGGCGTCATGCTTGCCCATGGAATCCTTCTTCATAGTGTCAGACTTCATGGTGTCGGTTTTCATCGCGTCTTGCGCGAAAGAAACCGGCGTGAAAGATATAGCGGCAAGCAGGGCGAGCGCCGGAAGGACGATGATGTTCTGTTTGATGGTCATGACGATACTCCTGTTCATCTGGGCGCCAGCGGCGCGTAACGGGAGGAGTTTCGACAGGCAGAGGCAAATGGTTACACCGATCACGGCGATGTGATCACCTCATTGGAAGATGTAACCTTTTCCGCTTCTTTCACGAATATGCCGGTGATTGGGAGTTGTAACCTGACCTATTCGAACGAAGAGAGGTTGAAAAAACTGATGATATTGGCGCTCGACGGAGACAAGGCAGCCTATCGGACCTTGCTTGAGGATCTGTCGCGCCGACTGAAACCTTATTTTCTGCGGCGTCTTTTCGGCGATAAATCGCAAGCGGAGGACCTTATTCAGGAGACTTTGCTGGCGATCCATACCCGACGCATAACCTATGATCGGGGCATGGCGTTTCTACCCTGGGTGAATGGAATTGCACATCACAAGCTTGTCGATCATCTACGCCGTCACGGGCGTGAGACTGCTACACCTCTGGAAGAGGATGTTCCCGTGTCCGATGATGCTGAAGCCGCCGATGCGCGCATGGATGTGGACCGGATGTTGAGCGGTGTTTCCGAACGCACGGCAGGTTTGATCCGCAAAGTAAAAATCGAGGGACAATCCATAGATGAAGCCGCACGTGACACCGGCTTGAGCCAGAGCGCGGTCAAAGTCGCCATCCACCGCGGTCTTGCAACAATAGCGCAAAGATTTGGAGGCAAAGGGCATGACCGATGATCTGATCGACAAGCTGACAGCAGATGTCAAACCGGTTGGCCCTCACGCAATGCGCCAGCTTTTCTTGCGCTATGCGACGGGAGGCATTGTAGGCGGGCTTGCGATTATGCTGGTTTTCCTTGGCGTGCGTCACGATTTGTTGTTGGCGATGACGACGACAGCCTATTGGATGAAATTCGGCTACGCAGTCCTGCTTTTATTGATACTGATCCCCGCATTATTCACCTTGTCGCGGCCCGTTCGCACGGGATTGCACTGGTTGCCGCTGGCCATACTTCTGGCTTGTCTTGCAGGCGCTGCATCAATCCAGCTGCTGAACGCCGAGCCCGGACAAGCAGAGGTGTTGATATGGGGGCGGACGGCGTTGGTCTGTCCATGGTTGATTGTTCTCATCGCTCTTCCCATGCTCGGGTTTCTGCTTACTGCCATGCGGCGGCTTGCTCCGGCCGATCCTGCTCTGACCGGTCTTGTCGCCGGTATCGTTGCTGGCGCCGTAGGAGTTCTTATCTATTCACTACACTGTCCGGAATCCGGAATGCCGTTTATTGCAATCTGGTATACGCTCGGCATCGCAATCATGGGTTTTTTGGGCATGATTGGCGGGCGCGTTTTACTCAAATGGTAAGACCTGAAAGCGGACAGCTTCTATCCTGGTTTGAACCAGTAACAGACCTCTCACTGGCGAGTTAACTGCTAGCCCCGGACGAGTGGGCTTTGATCTTGGTTGAAACACGGCTTTGCCGTGCGCTCTGCATAACGGTGGCAGAACCTCGTCGTCTTCAAAGCAAACATGGTGAATTAAACTCACTGGGCAATAACGGTCAAAAACATTTTGGATTCTCCCCAGAATGCGTTAGCGTCTTCGCAGTTCCGTGGGAGGACCTTATGAAATGCAGTGGGGGAAGTAATCTGCAAAAACTTCCCGCTTAGTCGTGGTGTCTGCACCATGGCAAAATCTATTGGAGTGAGGAGGAAATATGCAAATCTTTAATCGGAAAACGACTGTTTCTCTGGCTACCGCATTGGGGCTTGTGTTCGGTGCTGCTCAAGCGAAAGCCGAGGAGTTTGTAAATATTCTGACCGGTGGCACCAGTGGCGTCTACTACCCGCTCGGCGTCGCTATGGAAAAAATCTATTCGAGCATTCCTGATGTGCGTCCCTCGGTTCAGGCGACGAAAGCATCCATTGAGAATATCAATCTCATCAACAGCGGCCGGGGTGAAGTGGCGTTCACGCTGGGCGATTCCCTGCGCGATGCCTATGAAGGCAATGAAGCAGCCGGTTTTAAAAAGAAGCTCACCAATCTGAGCACGCTTGCGGCAATCTATCCGAATTATGTGCAGATCGTCGCCTCCAAGGAATCCGGCATCAAGACATTGGCTGATCTCAAAGGAAAGCGTTTGTCCGTCGGTGCACCGAAATCGGGAACCGAACTCAATGCGCGCACCATTCTGGGGGCTGCCGGACTTTCCTATGATGATCTCGGCAAGATCGAATATCTGCCCTTCGCGGAATCCGTCGAGCTGATGAAGAACCGCCAATTGGATGCAACCTTGCAATCTTCCGGACTTGGCGTCGCCTCGCTGCGCGATCTTGCCAATTCCGTGGACATCAATGTGGTTGAGGTTCCGGCAGACGTTATCGAGAAAATCGGCGCGCCGTATCAGGTCAACACGATCCCGGCGAATACCTATAGCGGGCAGGACAAGGATGTCGTGACAGCTTCCGTGATCAACTATCTGATCGTTCGCCCCGATATGGATGAAGAACTGGTTTACCAGATGACCAAGGGGCTATTCGAAAATCTCGACCAGCTAACTGCCGCCCATTCTTCCGCAAAGGCAATCAAGCTCGATAAAAGCACCATCGTGTCACCTGTTCCGGTTCATTCCGGTGCTCTGCGTTACTACAAGGAAAAAGGCATCGAATAGGCTGGCAGCAATCCTGCGCGGCGGTTGGTACCCGGGTGACAATCCCGGGTTCCTTCCTTTTTCTGACAGACGGTGTCCGATCCTTGTTAATCGGATCGCTCCCTTAACTGTTCATTTTAAATGCACAATCTGATGAAGGTTCGTTCATGACGCAGAGCGAGAACAGCGCCGTAGAATCGGCCGAGCATATTCCCGCCTGGGGCACAGGCACAGGCGCAAAAGTCCTGTTTGCCATCGCCGTGGCTTTTTCGGTTTTCCAGCTTTGGACTTCCGCTTATTCACCACTGCCAAGTCAGGTGGTCCGCTCCGTCCATGTCGGATTTCTGCTTCTGCTTCTCTTCGGCCTTTACGCCAATGCGAGCACAGTCGCTGCAAAGCGAGCGGCCTTCTGGCTGGCGGCCATCGTTGCTTTCGTGCTCAGTCTTTATCATTGGGTTTTCTACGAAGACCTGGTGATCCGGGCTGGCGAACCCAACACGCCGGATATCATAATCGGCATTCTCGTGGTCGCTCTCGTCTTCTGGGCGGGAAAAAAGATGATGGGTTGGACCTTACCTCTCATCTGCGCGATCTTTCTGGCTTACGGCTTGTTCGGACAATATCTCCCGCACCCGTTCAACCATCGCGGATATGATTTCGAGCAGGTGGTCGAAGTTCTCTTTCTGGGAACAGAAGGAATTTACGGCACGCCGATCTATGTCTCATCGAGCTATATTTTCCTTTTCATTCTGTTCGGCGCATTTCTCGAACGCGCGGGCATGATCCAACTCTTCAATGACATTGCCATGGGAACGGTTGGCGCGTCGCGTGGCGGCCCTGCAAAAGTTTCGGTGATTTCGTCAGCCTTGATGGGAACGATCAACGGTTCCGGTGTCGCCAATGTTGTGACCACAGGCGCTTTCACCATTCCGCTCATGAAGCGCTCCGGTTTCCGCCCGGCATTCGCGGGTGGTGTCGAAGCCGTTGCGTCGATGGGTGGCCAGATCATGCCCCCGGTCATGGGGGCGGTTGCTTTCATCATGGCTGAAACGCTGGGTCTGCCTTATGTTGAGATCGTCAAAGCGGCAATCGTACCTGCTATTCTCTACTTCATAACTGTCTTCGTGATGGTTGACCTTGAGGCGCGTCGCCTCAAGATGAAAGGCCTCAATAAAAGCGAAATGCCAAGCGCTCTCGAAGCAATCAGAAAACGCTGGTTTCTGGTTCTGCCGCTCGTCGCATTGGTGTGGCTCCTTTTCTCCGGCTATACGCCACTTTTTGCAGGCACTGTCGGCCTCAGTCTGACCGCGCTCATCATTCTCGGCGTGCCGGTTTCCGGCTCGATGTCGATGCCTTTGCGTGTGCTGTTCTGGGTCGCGCTCGGCGTCATGTCAGCAGCAGCCTTCGGCACGACCTTCAACATTTTCGGCTATGCCCTGCGCGGTATTACGCTGATCATCGCCCTCGTTGTGCTGCTGGTCATGATAAATTTTCTGGTGCGCGGTGGTCGGGAAACGCTCAGTCTGTGTCTTCAAAGCCTCGGGGAAGGTGCCAAGAATGCGCTGCCCGTGGGCGTTGCCTGCGCGCTGGTTGGCATCATCATTGGCATTCTGGCGCTTACCGGAGCCGGGTCTACTTTCGCTCGTGTGATTGTCAGCGTTGGAGAAAACTCACTGTTCTTCTCGCTGGTGCTGACCATGCTGGCCTGTCTGGTACTCGGTATGGGCATTCCGACTATCCCAAACTACATCATCACATCCTCGATCGCTGGCCCAGCACTCCTTCACCTGGAAGTGCCGCTTCTGGTATCGCACATGTTCGTCTTCTATTTCGGTATCATGGCTGATCTCACGCCGCCTGTTGCGCTTGCGGCTTTTGCGGCAGCGCCAATCGCGCGCGAGTCCGGCATGAAGATCGGCATGCAGGCGATCCGTATTGCGGTTGCGGGTTTTGCCGTGCCTTTCATGGCGGTGTACGAGCCGGTCATCATGCTTCAGGAAGGAGGGCCTCTTTCGGAAACGCTCGGGTTCTGGCCTGCATTCGCCTATATGTTCATCAAGGCACTGCTCAGTATTCTGCTATGGGGCGCAGCCGCTATCGGCCATCTTCGAACGCCGTTGAACATGTGGGAACGCATATGGGCTTTCGTCGCTATCGCGCTGATGCTCGCAACCTATCCCTATAGCGATGAACTCGGTTTTGCTGCCTGTGCAGCTTTCCTTGCATGGCATTTCTGGAGATCGCGACCTTCCGTCGTCGCGTCATCCGGTTGATGGCGGTCTGCATTGCGACGGCTGGCGGCGTACTGAAAATCGCCGCCACGAGCTTTGTTCTTTCATGGACGCACAGCGTTGAGAAAGTGCCATGGCAGGAGTTCTGGAATGTTACGTCCCAGGGCTTGGTATTGTCAGAAGCTCGCATCAAAGGCTCTGGCGCAGGCATGGATCCACCTGCCGATGCCGTTCTTAAAGACGGTTGGTATATCTATCACCCAACCATCCCTCCGCGTCATGAAATTGTTCTGGCTGCCTCCGGCAAGACGACTGGAGGCTGGACTTTCTGTTCGGAACAAAAATGTGTTGAACTTGGAAAGACGGAGGAGACACCGATCCATATCAAGTCGTGTAGTTAGGTCTCTTTTACCTGTAGTTCACTCGTTCTGCTCACCTTGATGTGCGACGGCTTTGCACAAGGAACCTGCGAAATAGCGTTTTGCTGCGACGTGATCTGCCTGTGAGCTGGGAAAAACGGGGAGCCATGATGGCCCCCCGTTTCATAGGCGATGTGATGAGAATTAGTGCCCAGAAAGCACAAGGGTCTGCACTGGCATCATCACGGCTTGTATTCGCAGGATCATGGCATGAACGAGCGCGGTTGCGTCGACGGCATGCAGGAATATCGACCGCAGCGTACCCGCTTCACCGGATTGCAGTTCCTCGTGATTGCTCGTGTAGGCATTGGCCACACAACTGCTACCCGGGGGTATGCCTGCAAGCTGTCCTTCGTAGAGAGGCTCCAGAGTGACTGTGATTGTTCCCGGTTTCGCCAATTGCTGGATGTCGACCAACTGATCGCTGGCGCGTACCTGTCCGCCAGCGATAACGTCTTGCACCTCGGTTACAACCATAGGGATAATCGTGAACGGCTTTCCGATACATGTAGCTTCAGCAATCATGCCGGGCTTCATGACTTGTGCCTCAATCTGACCGAATCCTGCGATAAGAGCCGTTCGGCCTGCTGTTTCTGGCACCAGTATGCCAGCAGGGCGGAGCAGTGGATTGACGACTTCACCTGCGCGCAGGGTGAACTGTTGAACGGTTCCCGAAACGCCCGCCTTCACGATCGTTTTATTAAGTTCAACTTCCGCCTGAGCGGCGGCAGCTTCGGTGCTTGCCCTCTGCGCCGGAAGTAATGAGGTGATTTTGGTTTCGAGCGTCTGCTTGCTGGCGGTTGCGGCTGCCAGTTCGCTGCCTTTGCCATCGGCTATCGACTGGAGACGTTCAATATCCTTGCGGGCGACGATGTTTGGGTTGCGGCGTTGCAGTTCAAGCTGCGTGTTTACATCGTTCTGTGCTTGAACAAATGCTATCTCACCTTGCTTGATACGGGCGTCGGCAGCGACAAGATCGCTTTTGGCGACAACCATCTCCGCATCGATTTCTGCAATGCGTTTCCGGGCTGTTTCCAGCGCGGCTTTTTGTTTGCTGTCGTCGAGCTTGAAGAGCGCCTCGCCGGCTTTTACCTTCTGGTTTCGCGAGACATATACCTCATCGACACGTCCGCCTATTTCAGGAAGGATCGTAACGGTTCGAATTGCAGCCGTTACGTTAGATGTAGACGGATGGTAATAGAAGATCATCGTAATCAGGGAAATTGTGAGGATGAGGCACGCCGTGATCCCCCATCTGAGTTCAAACCACATGGAATAGATCGTGATCTCGTGTCCAATTCGCTTTCCCTGGCCAAATCGACGGTAAAGATAATCTGGAAGTATGGTGATCATCGAACAAAGCAGGAATTCGAACATTATTTCTGCTCCTCTTTGTTCTGATCGAGGGATAATCCGGTGTCGGGCGCGGTTGTCGAAGCGGCAACATTTTGCGGCGTCGGTGATGCAGTCTGTGACGAAACATCATCGCCTGTCGTTGGGGCGGATGGCGGAATCGTCAGGTGAAGTCCTCGCCGAGCAATGGTACGCAGAGACCTTGCCATTGATGTTACCGGCGACAGGAAGTCTGGAAGATCCGTCATTGCTAGCAAAAGAGCTGCAATCCAGAAGAGCTGATTGTGGGTGAAGAGCGCTATCAAGCCCAATACAGCAACAAGCTGAATCTGAATCTTGTTCGTCTGATGAGCGATGTGTTCGGGGAGAGCATGGAGTCTCAGGTAGAGAATACCAGTTAAGAATACTACGCAGATAAGAAAAATAATGACGATGTTCAAAAGTACATCGGCTTGACCTGGGGGTGTTATAAATGCGGGTATGTGTCCGGCCGCTGCTTTATGCACGGCATCTGCTGATTGAACCATGTTGCCTCCAGCCTTTGTTTGTTGGCGTCCCATACGCTTCACCGGATGGTGGCGATAGAGAGCTCGGCTGTTCACCAACAAATGTGCCCGAAAAATGTCAGGCACTCCTTATTATATCAGATCGCAATAACGTTGTCGGAATTTCATTTTAGGATAGGGAAAATTACCAAATGCGCCGAGAACTATAAACAAAGTAAGCCATGGTTAGCCGCTCGGAGCCTGATATCGTCACGTTCATTATGATTCAGGCTCTTGTGTTCAGAGCAATGACAGCAAAGTCTTCTGCTTGTATCGACGCTCAGGAAGCTTCTGCCGCTTTTTGTTTGATGACCTTTGGCATCCCTTCCGACTGGATTGTGTGAAGCGTATCACGCAGCGCTGAACCGAATACGCCATTTGTTAGCTTACTGGGAAGGATATCGGGACACACAGACGCAACCGCACGGATTATTTCCTCGGGCGTCTTGATGTCTTTCAAGCCGGTCTGAAGCTCGGTCGCTTTGGGGTCATTCAATGGAACCGGGTGGCCGTCGTCCTCCTTTCGAGCCAGATAGGCGAGCCACGCAGCGAGAGCAAATACGAAGGGTCCGTACGGTTTGCCCGATGCCAGAGCTTCCAGGGCCGGGGTTGTGATGCGTTGGGGAAGCTTCTGTGTTCCATCCATTGCAATCTGTGCGGTGGAATGGGCGATAGCCGGGTTGGCGAACCGCTCGGCAAGAGCCGCAGCATAGGCGTCGAGATCGATGGACAGTCCTTCTACAGTTGCCGCAGCGACAGCAAGGTGACGACGGACGAGTACAGCATGATCCGGGTCGGCCATCACGTCTCGGACAAAGCTTTTACCCGAGAGCTGCCCGCTATAGGCAAGCATAGAATGTGCCCCGTTCAGCATTCGCAGCTTCATGCTTTCATATGGGGCGACATTGTCGACAAAGAGGGCGCCAGCACATTCCCATTCCGGTCGTCCGGCACAGAATTTGTCCTCAATCACCCATTGGCTGAAAGGTTCGGTTTCAACGGCAGCGTGATCTTCTCGCCCCGTCAGCTCCACGGCGAGCTTGACGGTCTGGGCATTTGACGCCGGCGTGATCCGATCCACCATAGTGGACGGGAAGGCGACTTTTTCTGCTATCCAGCGCGAAAGCAGTCTTCCACCCGTTTGATCGGCGAACGCCAATACTGCGTCCCGCAACTTCTGACCATTGTGAGAGAGATTATCGCAACTGAGCACCGTGAAGGGTGGCAATCCACCGGTCATACGGCGAGATAGCGCTGCCACAATAAGCCCGATCACGCTGGTGGGCGCGTCTGGATTAGCGAGGTCAGCGACGATTGCCGGATGCTCACGATCCAGCCTACCGTCACTGGTGATGCCATATCCTTTTTCCGTTACGGTTAAACTGACGATGCGACATCCGGGCGAGGTCATCGCATCCAGGGCATCATTGCCAACCGTCGGGCCGGATAGCACCCGGTTCAGTGCGCCAATCACACGTGCTTCTGTGACCGGACCGCGTGTGATCAGGGTATAGCGCCCGTCTTGTGGATTCAGACTATCAGCAACGGCGGTTCCGCGCAGCGACACTCCCGTCACCCGCCAATTGCCACCTTTCTGTGCCAACACGGTATCGGTATAGGATAACAAGTGCGCGCGGGCAAAATTGCCGAGGCCGAGATGAACAATACCGACCTCGTGATTTTCGGGAGTATAAGCGGGCCAGCTGGCTGCTACGGCATCGTTCACCAGTGCTGAAAGCCGTGTCACTTGTCTATCCTGACATTTGGATGGGACAGGGCGGTCATGATTCCGCGCAATTCGGCCAGGCCTTTCAGGCGCCCAATGGATGGATAACCCGGCTGAGCGCGTCTGTTCAGATCATCGAGAATATCCTGACCGTGATCAGGGCGCATAGGAATGCGCCAGTCGGCACGACCTTCGGCCTTGCGGCGGTTCTCCTCTGACAAAATGGCAGCAATCATCGCCACCATATCCGTATGGCCTTCAAGATGAGCGGCCTCATGGAACGATCCGCCAAGGTGGGCTTCTTCAAGTGCGACATTGCGCAAATGCAGAAAATGCACACGGTCACCCAGGCGCTTCATCATGCCTGGCAGGTCATTATCGGCGCGCGCGCCCAGCGAGCCAGTGCAAAGTGTGATACCGTTCGCCGGAATGTTTATTGCATCCATGACCGCTTTATAATCAGCTTCGGTGGACATGATGCGCGGCAGTCCGAGAAGGGGGAAGGGCGGATCGTCTGGATGGCAGCACAGACGTACGCCAAGCTCTTCCGCAAGCGGACTCACCTCTGCCAGAAAGTCGATCAGGTGGTTTCGCAGGCGCTCTGGCGAAATATTGTCGTAATGGGCGAGATGAACCTTCACATCGTCCATCGACATGCGTTCGGCAGCGCCAGGCAGACCGAAGACGACGTTGCCGGAAAGCTCAAGCCGTCGCTCCTCGGACATCTCCGCAAAACGCTTGCGTGCAGCTTCGATGAGTTCAGGTTTGTAACTGTCCGATGCGCCCTTGCGTTCGAGCAGAAACAGATCGAAGACGGCGAAATCGAGGGCGTCGTAACGCATGCAGGTTGCCCCGTTCGCCAGCCGATAGGCAAGGTCGGTGCGTGTCCAGTCGAGGATGGGCATGAAATTGTAGCAAATGACCTCGATGCCTGCGTCACGCAGGTTATGCATCGATGTCTTCCAGTTCGAGATATGAGTTTTCCAGTCACCTGTCTGGCGTTTGATATCTTCTGAAACCGGAAGGCTTTCCACGACTTCCCATTTCAGTCCCGAAGGTTCGCCGTTCTTCATCCGGGCAATTTCGACCTGCCGTTTTTCGATTTCGGCGGGCGACCAGACGGATCCGGTCGCCACATGGTGCAGGGCGGTGACAACGCCTTCAACACCTGCTTGTAGCATATCATCGATGGATACGAGGTCCTTGGGGCCAAACCAGCGCCAGGTCTGTCTCATTTATTCGTCTTTCTGTTTTCAGTACTAGGCTGACGCATCAGCGAAACTAATCTGAACCTTAACGGACCGCGTACGATCCGTAGCCGCCTGAAAGGCAGACAAGGCTTCCGTCAGGGGAATGGTTGCGGTGATGATCGGTCGAGGATCGATAGCTTTTGATCCGATAAGGCGTACGGCCTCGGCGAATTCTGTATCGAACCTCTGCGAGCCGACAAACTGGATTTCTTTACCCACCATGACGTTGAGAGGCAGGACGGTCGGTCCGCCGACGCCAACCTGTACGAGGGTGCCGAGCGGTCGAAGGCAGGAAATTGCGTCGCCGATGGCCGGTGCTGCAGCAGAGCATTCAAATACCAGATCGACCTTGCCTTTGCCTTCCTGCCAGCGGGCGAGCCCTGTCGGGTCGGTTGCAATATTGACCGTATGATCTGCGCCCATGCGTGCGGCGACAGCCAGAGTGGCGTCCTGAATATCAGTCACAATGATTTCCGACGCGCCGCGTTGTCGCGCTACCGCCACGCAAAGGGCGCCGATCGGGCCTGCACCCGTCACCATGACGACCTTACCGACCAAGCTGTCTGCAATCGCTTCCCCACGATTGGCGGCATGAAGGCAAACTGCCAGTGGTTCAGAGCAGGCTGCGGCTCCCGGATCAATACCGTTCGGGACAGGAAAACACTGGTCCGCCGCAATCACTATCCTGTCGCGGAACATGCCTTGTTGGTGCGGGAGATACATTGCCGATCCCTTGAAGCGCATCGCACTGCAATGGCGCGTCAGACCCTGCTGGCAGAAACTGCAGGTGCCGCAAGGCTGCGAAGGGTTCATTGCAACGAGCTGACCCGGCACCAGCCCCGTCACTCCCTCGCCGAGAGCCTTGATGCGTCCCGAGGCCTCGTGACCTAGGATGATCGGTTCCCGGACACGGATAGTACCAATGCCGCCTTCCAACCAGTAATGCAGATCCGATCCACAAATCCCGCCTGCTTCGACCGCGACCAGCACTTCTCCTGGCCCTGGTGTTCCGACAGGCCGACTTTCGATCCTCAGATCGTCCTGCGCGTGAAGGCAGATCACGCGCGTGTTCGACAACTCAGTCATTTCCACCTCACGGCATCAGCGTGTTGGGCAGCCAGGTCGCCAGAGGCGGCATGTAGCTGACCATCAAAAGGACAATCAGATTGGTGATGATATAGGGAATGATCGCCCTGATCACCGGCGAGAGTGGGAGACGCGCAATATTGGATGCGACAAACAGGCAAACGCCGACCGGTGGTGTAGTCAGGCCGATCATAAGGTTCAGGACCGCAAAACACGCAAAATGAATGGGGTCGATACCGACTGCCAAGGCTAGAGCCTGCAATGGTACGAATAGAATGATCAGGGCTGCAATCGTTTCCATGAACATGCCGACGAAAAGAAGCAGAATGTTGATCAGCAGGATAACGAGAAACTTGTTATCGGTGATGGAGAGAACCGCATTGGCCAATGTCTGCGGAATACGTTCGGCGACGAGAATCCAGCCGAACACATTGGCTGTGCCCACCAGTACGAGAATGCCTGCCGAACTGATTGCACTATCGATGATGATTTTCGGAATCCGGCTTACTGGCAGTTCTCTATAGACGAACAGCCCCACCACCGCTGCATAAAGGCATGCAACCACTGCCGTTTCGGTCGGTGTCGTGATGCCGATCAGCAGGCCACCCACGATCAGTGCGGTCATTGCAATAGCCCAGATCGCTCCGGTGAATGACGACAGCAACTCTCGGGCGCCCTTCCAGTCCTCGCGAGGGAAGTTTTTCTTCTTGGCGATGAAATAGGTCGTCACCATCATGGCAAAACCCATCAGAAGGCCGGGTACCGCACCGGCTAGAAATAACTTGCCGACCGAAAGGCCGGAGAGCGATCCGACGATAATCATCGGCACGCTTGGCGGGATCATCGGGCCGACAGTCGATGAGGCGGCTGTGACTGCAGCGGAGAAATCGGCCGGATAACCAACCTTCTTCATGCCGGGGATCATCATGCCGCCAACGGAAGCTACATCTGCGACTGCGGTTCCTGAAATACCGCCGAAAAGCATCGAGGCTGCGATATTGGCCTGTGCCAGCCCGCCGCGCATCCAGCCCACAAGGGCATTTGCAAAGCGAATAATCCGTTCGGTAATGCCGCCGGAATTCATAAGGTTACCAGCCAGAATGAACCCTGGAATGCAGAGCAGAACAAAGCTGTCCATCCCGGCATACATTTTCTGCGGGATGACAACCAAGGGGATGTCCGCGAACAGAAGATAGGCCATCGAGGAAAGGCCCAATGTCACAGCTACGGGCAAGCCGATGGCAAGGCCCAGCACGAACGAGCCAAGAAGAAGGGTCAGGCCCATCAATTTTCCTCCGAATTGGGGATAGGGCGCCCATCATGACGGCCCGAGAGCATTTCAATGATGCGCATCAGTGCCCAGAGACCCAGAGCGACGAGAAGAATGAACTGTGTTGCGTGGATGAAATCCATGCGCCAGCCAAGCGACGGGGCGGTCTGACGGCTGCCGATCATGGTGTAATCCCACGCAGCGGGCAGAAGAATAGCCGCAAAAGCCACCGTCAATGCGGCGCTGACCAGTCGCAAAAGCCACGGCATACGTCCGGGAAGGCTTTCGCAAAGAAGGTCGACATTGACCATATCGCCACTACGCAGCGCGAGGCCCGCGCCGAGCGCACCAATATAGAGCAGGCAGAACCTGGTCAGTTCCTCGGTCCAGACTGGGGCGCTGCTCAAAAACGTGCGCGCATAGACCTGCAATAGCACCGCCCCCATCAATAAGAGAAATGCTGCCAGTATCAGAAGGCGACAGATGCCTTCCAATCCTTTGAATAGTTTTGTCATGGTATCCTCGACGTGGCAGCTGCCGGATTGGGTCCGGCAGCCCCATTATCTCAGTCGTTGAAAACCTGTTCGACCAGGGGACGGATTTCCTGCGGAACAGAGTTGATGACAGCGTCGCGCGCCTTGTCGGCAAAGGCAGCCTGATCCACGTCGACAAACTTCACGCCCCGGCCTTCGAGATCGGTGACGAGTGCCTTTTCGTCAGCGATGAACAATTCGCGTTCGTAAGCCTGCGTGGCCTTGGCGGCTTCCTGCAATGCAGCCTGATCGATCTCCGAAAGCTTGCCCCAGCTTCGTTCCGATATGGCCAGATAGATCCACGAGCGAACGTGTTCCGTCTTGTTGACGACTTTCTGGACTTCATAGAAGCCGCCAGACTTGAAAAGCGCGAGCGGGTTTTCCTGACCTTCGATAGTGCCGTTCTGGAGTGAGGTGAAAACCTCCGAGAAGGCCATCGGGGTTGGGTTCGCACCAAGCGATTGCCATGCGGCGACAAAGATCGGCACATTCGGCACGCGAACCTTGAAGCCTTTCAGCTCTTCCGGCTTTGTTATCTCGCGATTGGCTGAAAGATTGCGCGGGCCGCGTGCAAAATAGGTCAGCGGGCGAATACCCGCCTTTTCGACGATCTCTGCCTCGATCTGCTTTCCGATCTCGCCGGAGGCAATCTTGTCCATATGTTCAAGCGATTTGTATGCATATGGCAGAGCAAGCAGGGCTGCTTTTGGCGCCCAGTTCTGCAGGCTTTCACCGGTGATGGTCATATCGGCCGTGCCAAGCTGCATGCCGTTGATGACGTCGATTTCCTTACCGAGCGATTCATTCGGATAGACTTCGACGGCAACGCGCCCTTCGGTACGAGATTTGACCTCTTCCGCGAATTTCAGTGCCGCTTTGTGCCAGATATTCTCTTCATTGGCCAGATGGCCGAGCTTGAGTGTTACCTCCTGCGCCAGCGATGTTCCTCCCATGATAGCGAGAACAGCACAGGTTGCTGCCAGACGCGTAAGAATCCGAAATTTCATTGTTTCCTCCTCTGGATAATGTCTTTGCTGTTGCTGTGTGCCCTACAGAAAATATTCGGGCCGCTCCTGTTCGATGACAGGCAAATCGCTCAGAATTCCTCGCAGATGTCCTCGCATCGACTGTTCGGCCTGCAGGGCATCGCCGCCCGCAATTGCTTCCACCACTGCGCGATGTTGTGCAATGAGGCGATCAACCGGGAAATGCATGCTGGAAAGAAACCGTACCCGGTCCATCTGAGCCTTCATCTCGACGACGACGCGCCAGGCTTTTCCCTTGTCAGCTCCCTCGGCCAGAGTGCGGTGAAATATTTCATCCGCCTCCATGAAATCCCGTGCAGACCCGCCAACGAGCTTTTCCTGACAAACGAGCTGGGCTCGCAACTCGGTAACCAACGTCTGATCAGGAGATTGGGCCAGAAGCTTAACGATGTCCGCTTCAACCGCTTCGCGCACGAAGCGCGCATCCATTACGGCCTGAAGTGAAATTTTCGCGACGAAGGTGCCTCGCTGAGGCCGAACCTCCAGCAGCCCTTCGTTGGCAAGCTTGATGAAGGCTTCACGCACAGGCTGACGGCTAACCCCATATTGCTGAGCCACATCGGCCTCGGAAATCCGGATGCCTGGCGACAATGCATTATCAATGATGGCAGCCCGCAGCGTTGCGTAAAGCTGATCGACCACACTGACGTGTTTCGGTTGCAACAATGGGCTTCGCATGATTTTGACTCCTCGAATTTCGGATATACCATACTACCATACCAGTCAATACAGGTATGTATTCGTACGTCATCCGAGACAATTGATTCCAGGGCCGTCAAAATTGCAGACGTCGAAAAACAGCTAAACGAGCTACGAGAAAGCGGGCTGAACCCAAGAAGTTGTGCCTGGATTTCCAGGCCGGATCGTTCCTGTTGACGAAGAAGCAGAAAATATTGAAAAAGCGGACGCTGACAAACCTATGTAACGAACATCCTACTTGGTGGGGCCTTGAACACGAGGCTCTGGATGAGGTTGTAGCTGCAGCATACGGTTTGGCGGTCGACTTGCCGGAAGAGGACGTGCTTGCCGGCCTGTTCTCCCTCAACCAAGAGCCGGCAACTAAACACTAAGAAGGTTGTCGCTCCTCAGGCGAAATATTGACATTAATCGGATCGCTTAGTACCCAGAAGAAAGCTCGAAAATATGCTTGGAATCTCATAAGACGTTGTTTTCGTTTCTAATCTAAGCTCGCGCTGGTGTGCCCGTTTTCTCCCTCCGGTGCCCCAAAAAACCGCATGTCGCTCTTAATAGGGCAGAACGTCCGCTATCGCCATCTTGGAAGCCACAAGCTGATAGTCCATTCCTGGCCCCATTCCGGCCATTCACAAAATTGATGATCAGTTGGCGGTTCATATTTCGTTCAAGAGCAGGGATATAATGGTTAGCGAGTGGGGCGATAATCTTGACTGACTTCAGTCTGCGGTGCTGAATGTCTGAAAGACCGGTAACAACTCGGCTGGAAGTTGTCCTCTAAAAGTCCATCCACCTTTTGTACCAAAATCACCTTACTCCGTGAGATGTCCGAAGAAGGTATTTCCTGAATATTCTGAACGCAGTAACCCTTCTGCGCTGAGCCTCGGCATAAGTTCGTCAAGGGCGAGCCTCATGGAGCCGGTTGAGCCACCGGGTGCGGTTATGAAGCCGTCGATTGCGCCTGCCTCAAACCATTTGCGAATCTCTTTGGCTGCATCCTCAACCGTCCCGATCACCTGCCAATGTGCGGCGCTGATGACCTCGGGTCTGCGCAAGAGCTCATCAAGCGAAAGCTCCTCACGTTGCAGCAAACGCCGAAGCAATCCCGCATGGGTTTTGCTTCGGACCTTTTCGGGTGGGGGTGGCAGGTCGGCTGGTCGAATGAGACGATTTGCGGGCCATTCGGATAGGTCGAGACCGGTCATCTCACGGATGAATGCGATTTTGCGAGCGCGATCACCTCGCGCATGCGTGTAGGCGAAAAGTTCTTCCGCTTCTTTCCGCGTTGATGCCAGATAGAGGCTGAGACCGGGAAGCAGGCGAACGTCGTCCGACTTTCGGCCATGGAATTGCGCACGGTCACGAAGATTGCGGCGAAGATCGATTGCCGCTTCCATATCCGGGGTCGCGGAAAAGACGGCGTCGGCAACGGATGCCGCGAAGTCGCGCCCTGCCGGTGACGCGCCAGCCTGAATAAGCGGGATGGGAGCATCCTGAACAGAAGGGACATTGAGCGGACCTTTAACCCGGTAATAGGTACCGTCGTGATCTATCGGATTTATGGCTGCCGTATCTGCAAAGCGGCCGCTTTCACGATCACGTTTCAAGGCCGATCCGGGAAAACTCTTCCATAAATCACGCACGACGCTGGTAAATTCGGCTGCCTTTGCATAGCGTTCGTCGGATGAAGGCATTTCCGTCAAACCGAAATTCTCGTTGCCATCGAGTGCCGTGACAATATTCCACCCGGCCCGGCCATTGCTGAGCCAGTGCAGGGACTGGACCTGACGGGCAACGACATAAGGCGGCATGAAAGTTGTCGATATCGTGGTCAGAAGACCGATATGCGAAGTCTCCCGCGCCAGCGTTGCCATGACGAGCGTCGCATCCATGCTGCCGAAGCCCGGAGTGGTTTCCATGATCTGATGGTTCATGAAAAGGCTATCGGGACGGAATACGAAATCAAGCTTCGCCGCCTCGGCTCGCCGGGCGATATCGATATAGAAATCTGATCCGAGTGTCCCCTCGATGTTGCTGTCCGGATGCCGCCACCCGTCGCCACTCAGCCAGGTCGGTGCCAGCGACATACCAATGTGAAGTTTCCGTTGCTCACCCATTTCGGGCTCCCGTTAATGTATAAAAAGGCTGTGCCGGCCACGGATGTGACCGGCTGGATTGGCGGGTTTACTAAATACTTAGAACGTGCCCTTGATGCCGACGCCGAATGTGCGCGGCATGGTCATGCTTGCCTCGATGCCACCAATGCCGCGGTTCTGCTGCAGATAGGTCGGGGTACGCTCGTCGAAAATATTCTTCACATAGCCGTAAAGCTGCAGTGATTCATGGAAATCATAGCTCACACGCGCATCGGCAATCGTATAGGCGTCCACGACATAGGTCGGTGTATTGGCAAGGTCGGAATAGTAGCCGTCAGTGTGGCGAACCTGTCCGGAGATATTGAGCTTTTCCGTTGCATCCCAGCTTGCACCGATGCTGAACATATAACCGGGAGACTTGGCGAACTCGTTGCCCTCATAGCTCACATTGCTCGAAATTTCGTCGATTTCGGTGCGGAGAATGCCAGCACTTGTCTTGATCGTCAGATTAGACAAAAGCTGATAGTCGAGCCCCATTTCAAGACCATAGGCATGAGCCTTTTCGGCATTGATCGTATAGGATTGCGCCACACCGGGAGAGACGACGACAGGAATGTTGTACTGGGCATTCTTGAAGTCCATGTAGAACAGATTGCCTGTCAGTGTCAGCTTGTCATCGAGCAGATTGGCGCGCGTGAACAACTCGTAGTTCCACAGCGTCTCATCCTCAAAAGGCTTCCACTGCCTTGAATTGAGATTGAGGGAAACCCCGCCGGGATTGTAACCCTTGCTGACCAGTGCTCCGATCGTCAGATCGGGTGTGACAGCATATGCCAGCGATACTTTTGGCAAGAGCGCGGAGAATGTTTCGTCGTAATCGAGTGGCGTTGGCGCTAGCGCCGATTTTCCGATGCGCTGTACACGATCCTGCTGGTAACGAAGCCCACCGGTCAACGTCCACTGGTCGTCGAGCCGGTAGCTTACTTCGGCAAAAAGCCCCAGATTGTCTTTCGTATCGTCAAATGTCGTCGTGCCTTGAAGCAGCATGAACTCGTCCGACTTGGTATTGGCGTAGAAAATACCGGCGACACCGCTGATGACGTCTTCCTGCTCGCCAAACGTGATACGAGACTCATTGGAAATGTTCTTCTGATTGATATCGGCCTTGCCGTTATTCGCAATTCCGGTATGTCGATGCACCGACGACGCCGAATATTGTGCTTGGTTGTAGAATTTCACGCCATTGCCAAAATCATAGCCAACATCAAGGATGCCTGTATTGGTATCCTGCTTCCAGCTTGGCATGGTCGTGGTTAGATGTTCGAGCTCGTCGAATGGTGCGGACGCTGCTTCCTGGCTTGGACGGTTGGATCGATTGTGGGAATAGGTCAGCTTTGCCGTAAGGCCGGGAATCTCTGCCGGTTCCCATAGCAGTTTCAGCCGCGCATTCAGGGCCTCGAAATCCTGATTTGTCTTCTCGGAAATGAAGTTGGGGCTGACATAGTCGATGAAGGTATCACGGCCCGAATAGTCGATTGCAAGGCGCGCTGCCAGCTCATCCTTGTAGATGGGACTGTTCAGCATGATTGAGGTGCGCTTGGTGTTGTAATTGCCGATCTCGACCTGATAAGCACCTTCGCGCGTGAATACCGGGTCCTTGGTGTTCACGATGATCGCACCTGCAATTGCATTGGCACCCTGAGATGTCGTCTGCGGGCCACGGAACACTTCGATGCTGTCGAGATCCCACACCGAAGTCGCGCCGAAATAGTATTCGTTATAATTCAGATAATGCCCATCGAGATTGATCGTGGCGCGCGGCACGGTGCCGCCCCAGAACACGTTCTGCCCTGTGTTTGGGCCCTGCGTATCCTGCCCGCGAATGATGGGAGCGCCGACATTATCAGTATAGATCACGTTTGGGACGTTCGCGATCACTTCAGCCACGGATGAATCGCCTGTCTTTTCCTTGTCGATCTCCTTGGCCGAAATGACGGTGACCGATGACGCCGTGTTCTTGATGTCGCGCGCGACTTTTTCCCCCGTCACGACCACAGTATCAAGCACGATCGCGTCGGAGCTGGCTTTCGCAGCCTCCTGGGCAAGCGCAGGCGTTACCACAAACACCGCCAGCGTGAGTGCACTGGCGCTGGACATCAAGCCACGATTCAAACGGATATTCATAAGTCGCCCCAAACATGAGTATATTAGTCATGTTCTGTTAAAGCATAAGGGCATCATTCCGCAATAAGGAATGCATACCGCAATACAGTATAATATCAAGCCTCCGATATGTGTTGCATGCCCGCAACAGTGAGGGAGGGGCAATTCAATCCGGTCAAAACCCTCGAGGTCCGCCCATCGCATTCGCAACGCAGAGGACATGACTTTCCAACGGCTTGTCGCTAAACATCGATTTGCTATTACCGAGGAGGAGGCAAAGCATTTGAACGAGAACGACCTGTCCGATGAGAGCGACACCACGAGTGAAAAACGCTCGGGTACAATACAGTCGGTTTCCATTGCCGCGCGCTTTCTCCGGATTCTGGCCAATGCTGAAACCGAGCTTGCGTTGGGCGAAGTCGCCCGGCGGGCAAAGACGGGCGGATCGACAGCGCATCGTTATCTGCAGAGCCTGGTCAAGGAAGGCCTTGCAAAACAGGACGCTGCAAGCGGTCTTTACGATCTGGGGCCGACTGCGCTGAGCATCGGCATAGGCGCTTTGAAACGTGTGGACGCTGTGGAGATTGCGGCGCAACACATGAAGGCCCTTTCGCAACGACATGCCGTCAGCGGTGGTGTTGCTATCTGGACAGATCGTGGTCCGACGCTCGTGCGCTGGTATCGAAGTGCGTATTTCTCGGTCAATCCGCTGGCGCTGGGAGACACATTGCCCATCGATAATACGGCTTGTGGTCTGGTTTTTCAGGCTTTTCTACCCAAAGCTACGGTCGATGCGGCGCGTAAGGTACAGCCAGCTCACTTTCGGGGCAGCCCGCCGGCAAAGTCACTGCTGGAACAGGTGCGCAACGAACGATGGTCAGAAATGACCAGCCATCTTCTTTCAAATGTGACAGGGCAGGCCGCCCCGGTCTTCGACGCGCAGCGGGAAATCGTCTGCGTCATGACGACGGTGGCTGATCTTGGACAATTGCGAAGCGAGGACGAGCGGAGAGCGCTCTTTCATGAAGCGTCACTGGTCAATCAGGCAACTGGCGGAAGGATCGTAGACGGGGAGGGGGGCGACGCCAGCGATTGAAATGTCACGGAGATTGCGGGGTCGTTCCTCGGGGGACGACGAGCGGCGTTCCCGAAACCGGATCGGTAATGATTACCGATGCAAGGCCGAACACATCTTCCATCAGCTTTTCTGTAACGATCTCGGATGGAGTGCCTTCCGCCATGATCGCCCCGTTTCGCATGGCCACCAAATGCGAAGCATATCGGCAGGCATGATTGAGATCGTGTAGTACGGCAACGACAGTCCGGCCCTCGCGGTTAAGTTCCGCCAGCAATTCCAGAAGTTCGATCTGATGCGCGATATCGAGATAGGTTGTCGGTTCATCGAGCAGAAGGATCGGTGTTTCCTGGGCCAGCACAAGCGCAATCCAGACGCGCTGACGCTGTCCGCCGGAAAGTTCGTCGACTGAACGGTTGGCGAGGTCGGAAATGCGGGTGGCTTCCATGGCGAGTGCTACCGCTTCTTCGTCTTTCACCGACCATTGTCGCAGAAAGGACTGATGCGGATAACGACCGCGTGACACCAGATCGGCAACGGTGATGCCATCGGGAGCAACCGAGGTTTGCGGAAGAAGACCGAGCCTGCGCGCAGCTTCCTTTGCCGGAAATTGGCTTATATTCCTGCCATCCAGCACGACTTTTCCACTGGCCGGTGCAAGCAATCGTGACAAGGCACGCAGCAATGTGGACTTCCCGCACGCATTGGGGCCGACAATGACGGTGAAAGACGTATCGGGAATAATGACTGACAAGTTCTCGACGACAATCTGATCGTTGTAGCGCAATGTAACGGCGTCCGCATGCAGGCGTTGCATCATGGCTGGTCCCTTGAGAAATCACGAGGCTGTTCGTATTGCATTGTAGAACGCATTCTGCAATATGGAGTAATCAGCTCCAGTTTTCGAAGCTGAAGCAGACCGCTCGCTCCTCGTTCGATAACGGCGCAGTGTTTTCCTATTCGAAACGCTGGCTGGTAGCGCATTCGTTCGGAAAGCTTTCCGTCTGAAGATTTCCAATTTGCGTCGGTGGAGAATAGCCATGCAAGCCGCACGTCCGATTTTCTTGCTTCTCGCCACCATGGTCATACTGTTTTCTCCATATCGGACAGTTATGGCCGCCGAGCAGGTCTGGCCACGCACCGTAGAGCATGAAGCGGGCGAAATCACACTGAAAGCCAAACCCGTTCGCATCGTATCGACCACGCCCAGTATAACCGGCATTCTGCTGGCCATGGGCGCTCCTCTGGTTGCGACGGCCGCCACGACCCCAAGCCCGCTGACAGATAACAAGGGCTTCTTCCTTCAATGGGCAGAAGTCGCCGATGAGCGCGGCGTTGAAGTGCTATATCCCAATCTCGAATTCGACATGGAAGCCATTATCGGGTTTGAACCAGATCTGCTGATCGCATCGGCGACCGGAGCGGATAGTGTCGTCCAACATTACAGTGAATTGAAAGCGCAAGGTATTCCAACGCTGGTCGTCAATTATTCCAACCAGAGCTGGCAGGAGATTGCTACTGAGCTCGGCACGGCGTTGGGGTTGGAAGATGGGACCGGCGCGACGATCGCTCGTTTCGACGCCAAGGTTGCAGAAGTGGCTGCAACGATTACGCCGCCCAGCGAACCGGTCACAATCGTCGGCTACAATATTGGCAACAGTTACTCGGTCGGCAGAATTTCGAGCCCGCAGTCACAGCTTCTGCAAGCATTGGGTTTCAAGGTCGATGGCTTGCCCGACACGGTAGCCAAGGATGTCACCCGCCGGTCCGATTTCGATTTCATTTCCCACGAGAACCTTTCGGCAGCGATCACAGGCAAGAGCATTTTTCTTTTGCGCGGCTCACAAAATGACGTCCAGGCATTGCTGGAAGATCCAGTATTGGCGAACCTTCCTGCGGTCCGCGATCATAACGTCTATCCTCTCGGACCATCTTCTTTCCGTATCGACTATTATTCCGGTCTCCAGATGATCGAGGCTGTCGCGTCCAATTTTCGCAAATGACGTCAAACGGGATGCAGTTTGTCATGCCATTGCAGAAGAGGCGTGTTCGGGGCCTTATTGTTGCCGCCGTCGTTTTGATCGCAATGGCGCTTTGCAGCCTTGCTCTGGGCTCCCGGTCAATCGCCCTTAGCGAGACCATCCATGCGCTATGGCAGCCTGATTTTTCGAACAACGAACATCTTGTCATTCGCGAACTGCGTATCCCGCGCACCATCGTTGCAATCATTGCAGGGATGGCTCTTGGAACCGCTGGCGCTATCATGCAGGCTGTGACGCGCAATCCGCTCGCCGAACCGGGACTGCTGGGGATCAATGCAGGTGCAGCCGTCGCTGTCATTCTGGGGATCGTGACCTTTAACCTGACGACAATGGCGCAATATGTCTGGTTCGGATTTGCGGGCGCTGGTCTTGCAGGAATTGCCGTCTTCATTCTCGGAGACGCCCACGGCAAAGCGAACAATCCCGTGCAACTGGTGCTGGCCGGAGCCGGATTGTCGGTTGTGCTTGCATCGGTCACGGGCATTGTTGTCATCAATGCACCGCTCGCTGTCCTTGATCAGTTTCGTCACTGGGCCGCAGGCTCAGTTGAGGGGCGCGGCCTTGATGTCGTCGCCATTCTGGCTCCGGCAGTCATCGCAGGGCTTGCAGTGGCGATGTCGATCGCCGGTAACCTGAATGCAATGGCGCTGGGCAGGGATTTTGGTGCTGCGCTGGGCGTCAACCTGCATGTAACCTGGCTTTTGGCCTGTCTTTCCGTAATGCTTCTGGCAGGTTCCGCCACTGCTGGAGCTGGCCCCATCGCGTTCGTCGGACTGGTTGCTCCTCATTTGGCCCGGACCATCACTGGCCCGGACTATCGTTGGATACTGCCATATTCCGCTTTGCTGGCGTCCATCCTGCTGCTAGGCGCTGACATTATCGGCAGGCTGATTGCAGCACCTTCGGAAGTTGCAGCCGGGATTGTCTCCATGTTGATCGGCGGGCCATTCTTCATCTTTGTCGTACGCAAATTCCGGCTGACGAAACTATGAGCAGTTCAATGAATATGTTGCGAATAGGTCCTGTTTCTGTTCGCTGGAAATCGCGCCCATTGATGATCTGCTGCCTCTTGCTTGCAGCCATCCTGCTGCTTGCGGTTTTCCATATCACAACAGGTACAATGTCATTCAGCTGTTCCCAGGTCGTCTCGAGTCTTCTTGGTGGAAGCGACAATGCGACCGCCGACCGCATAATCCAGCGCGTACGTTTGCCTCGCCTTGTCACGGCCTTGTTTGTGGGGGCTTCACTCGGCATGGCGGGCTCGATCTTCCAATCAATCTCGCGCAATGCCCTTGGATCACCCGATGTGATCGGCTTTACGACAGGCGCAGCAACTGGCGCAATTGCACAGATCATATTGTTCAATGCCGGTCCGCTTGAAACAGCGCTTTCAGCCGTTGCAAGTGGAATGGCGGCGGCAGTTCTTGTGTTTATGTTGGCTGTCAAAGGGCGACGAACCGGTGGCTATCGGCTCATCCTTGTCGGAATTGGCGTGGGGGCCATTCTTTCGGGCATCAATACTGTACTGCTGGTCGCGGGCGATCTGGACCAGGCCGCGTCGGCCCAACTCTGGCTATCGGGGTCACTCAATACAAGAAGCTGGGCACATGCTGTCCCGGCGATGGCCGGATTCGCGGTAACCATGCCGTTGGCACTTTACTACGCCAAATCTGTCAATCTGCTGGAAATGGGCGATGATGCAGCATGCCAGCTCGGCATCCAGCCGGAGCGTACGCGTCTGACAATGGTGTTGGTCGCGGTCACCCTGACATCTGTTGCTACCGCATCCGCCGGACCGATTGCCTTCGTCGCTCTGGCAGCGCCACAACTGGCCCGGCGTCTGACAGCGAGTTCGAATGTCCCACTGATATCGGGCGCGCTCATGGGAGCTACCCTTCTGGTCGGCGCTGACTTGTTAAGCCAGCATGTGCCATTCGGCATCAAAATGCCGATTGGTCTTACGACCGGACTATTGGGTGGACTTTATCTCCTCTGGATTCTTGCTTGCCACAAAAACGTGTTTAGTTCTAGTTGAGAAGCAACGTAAATCAGCCAACAGACAAATCACTACAGAAGCTGTGTTCTACGACAGCCGGCGTCTAAAACACTCATAAGTTTCATGATTCAGGTCCGGTCGCATCAAAATTAGTGCGCTTTTTGCGATCATGCCGCCCCACACCTGCGTTTCGTCGGCATTGATATGCTACGGCCGTCGATCCGATGGTTCAGCCCGAAAATGATAGCGTCTATTCTCGGCCGTCAGTTTCTGAAGGAGTTGTGGAATGCGCGGCGCGGATATTTTGGTCCAAATGTTGATTGGCTATGGCGTGGAGACAATCTTCGGGGTGCCGGGCGATACCAACGTGCCTTTTTATGAAGCGCTCCAGCAACGTGAAGGTGAAATCCGCCATGTTATGGCGCGGGATGAACGCTCTGCCGGTTATATGGCGGATGCCTATGGCCGTTTTTCCAATAAGCCCGGTGTTTTCGAGTGTCCGTCAGGTGCGGGTGCTATGTATTCGCTGCCACCTGTCGCTGAATCGAATGGATCATCGATACCTGTTATCCTTTTGACCATCGATATTCCTTTGCCGGGAGAAGGGCGTGGTGTTCTCACCGAGCTTGATTGCGCCAAACTGTTTGAGCCCGTGACCAAGCTGTCCGTTCAGGTGAAGTCAGCGGAGAAATTGCCGGAAATCATCCGTCGCGCGTTTCGCGTCGCTTGTTCCGGTAAACCGGGTGCGGTGCATCTCCAGATCCCCGAGGACATGCTTCTCGCTGAGGTCGATCCCGCGCGCATTTCACTGCACATTGAGGAAGAGTGCAAAACCTTCCCGGCTTTCCCGACACTGCCGCCAAAACAGAAGCTACATGAACTGCTCGAACTGATTGCAAAGGCGGAACGACCTTTGATCGTTGCCGGTGGCGGCGTCAATCGTGCCAGAGCGGGCGATCAGATTTCGAGGCTGGCCGAGAAATACAACATTCCAATGTGCACAACGATGACGGGGCAGGGCGCGATTGATGATGATCATCGTCTGGCCATCGGGGTGATCGGCGACAATGGTTATCATCCCCATGCCAATTGGGCTTTGGAACATTCTGATTTTACCCTTTTTGTCGGCTCACGCATCGGCTCTGTCGTGACGATTGGCTGGACCTTCCCCAAGATCACGCTTAATCGGCGCCTTGCACAGATCGATATTTCGCCTGAAATCATGGCCAACAACTATGAGAACTTGCTCTCCATTCAGGGCGATGCATTGCTGGTTCTTGAAGAATTACTGCAGATCGAGCTGACGATTGAACCGAAAAAGCACGATGGCTGGATCGAGGAATTGAATGCTCGCAGGCGCATATTCTGGGAACATGCTGAGGAAGCTTTGAATGACGAGCGTGTGCCTTTGCGTCCTGAACGGGTTGTGCGTTCCTTCAATGATGCATTGAGTCAATCGGGACAGCCAGCCCTGATTTACTCTGACGCAGGTACACCAACGCCCTATATGACACGTTTCTTGAAGATCAACGATCAGGAAACACGGTTTGCTATTCCGCGTGCTTTTGGTGGTCTTGGATCAGCACTTCCAGCCACAGTGGGTGCATGGCGTGCCGATCCGGACAAGCGTCCCATTGGATTGTTTGGCGATGGGTCTTTCGGCATGACGGTAGGCGAGCTTGAAACGCTTGTTCGTTTGCAGGTGCCGGCCATTCTGATCCTGTTCAACAACGCGACATTTGGCTGGATCAAAGGTTTGCACAGGTTGAAGGGGCACAATCAATGTTTTGGCGTCGATTTTCTTGCCCCCAAAGGTCAGGCAATCGCCGAAGCTTATGGCCTGAAAGCATGGACGGCAAAAACTGCCGATGAGGTTGATATAGCCTTGGCGGAAGCTTTCGCGTGGAAGGATGGTCCTTGCTTTGTCGATATTCATGTTGAATCGATCGCTGACCGTGTGCCGCCGGTCTATTCATGGCTTTTAAAGCGCGGTGAAGACCCGCTCAATCTGAAACCGGTTGAACGCTCCTACATCTAAGCCGTTTTTGAACACCGTAATTTACGGCGCCACAGGCAGAGAATGCTTGTGGCGTTTTGCTTCAGTGATAAACCAATCGCGGAACAGACGGACATTTTTCGAACCCTGACGCGCCTGCGCTGAGCAAAGAAAATAGCTCTCGCCAGATGTCTGCACGCGCTCAAGTGCCAGTTTGAGTTTTCCGGAACGCAATTCTTCCTGTACAAAAATTCTGGGCGCGATGGCGAGCCCCATACCTGCAACAGCACATTCGATAATAACGTCATGCGTTGGCAGACGCGGACCAAAGATACGCTTGTTGTAATGGATACCCGCGCCGCGCAGCCAATGCAGCCACAGGCTGGGTCTGTTTGAGTTCTGGATCAGTGGGAAATCGAGCAATTCGACATCTCCGGACAGTCCGTTTTTGGGCACAATGTCAGGCGATCCGATCACGACGAGCTCTTCATCGAAAAGCAAATGGCTACGCACATTGGCCCAATTGCCGATGCCGCGCAGTACGGCAAGATCGAGATCGGACTTCCCCCAGTCGAGATCGTGGGAGCAGGGAAACACCTCAAACCAGATTTGCGGATGAGATCTCGCAAAGGTGCTGATAATACCCGGCGCCCATTTCCGCATCAGTGTCGGCGGCAAGCCCACTTTGAGCAGGCTTTGCGTTTTATATCCACGGACTGCATCCATCGACACTTCTTCAAGCTTTGCCAGAATGCGCGAAACTTCCTCGTAATAGCTCTGCCCCTCTTCGGTCAGAACCAGCCGCGGTCCAGCGCGTTCAAACAGTTTAAGCCCAAGAAAAGATTCAAGATTTTGTATCTGGCGGCTGACGCCACTTTGCGTCATCCCAAGATTTTCCGATGCGCGCGTGAAGCTCAGATAGCGTACCGAAGCATCGAAAGCGTGCAGAGCCGAAAGGGATGGAAGAAAGCGGCGCATTGGATACCTCTGAATTTCATCATGAGTTTAAGTCATGCTTAATCCAATTTTCAATGCTTTTATTTGATGAGAAAGCGCCGCATTCTCATTAAAAATAAACATAAGGGAACACGATGGACTACGGTGATAGTATCGACCGAAATCTGGTCAGTATCCTGGAGGAAAACGCACGTCTCCCGGCGAGTGAACTGGCGCGTCGCGTGGGTCTTGCCCGATCAAGTGTTCAGGAGCGGATAGGCCGTCTGGAGCGTCGCGGCGTCATATTGGGATATCGGGCTATCGTTCGCCGGGCAAAGGACAACAACAGCATTTCCGCCTATTTGTTTATCACAGCCTCGCAACGCATTGTGCAGCGTCTATTTGCAACGTTGCATGCCTATCCGGAAATCCTGACCGCTGATGCTATTAGTGGCCCGGCCAACATATTGTGCCGGGTTCATGTCGGATTTCTCGAAGATCTGGAAGCACTCATCGAGGAGCTGGCACAAATCGAAGGAATCGAGAACGTCAGTTACTCGGTGGTACTTTCCAATAAGTTTAATAGAGAAAGCAGTCTGGCGCATTCAAGCGCCCAATAATATTCGACGGAATGCTCGATTCAAAAAGAGGGAAACAACAATGAATAGACGTAAGTTTATCCAGACAACGCTTTTGGGTAGCGCAGCGGTCATGCTTGCTCCCGGCTTTTCGTGGGCTGTCGAAGACGGCGCAACACTGAAATCCATCAAGGACCGGGGTGCCCTGCGTATAGGTGTGTTCAATGGTACACCGCCTTATTATCAGAAAAATCTCGCTACCGGCGAATGGGACGGCTTCTGCGTTTCCATGGGCAGGGACTTGGCGGAATATATTGGTGTTCCGCTCGAAATGGTCGAAACCACCTGGGGTAATTCCGTCATGGACCTTCAGGGCGGCAAAATCGACATCATGTTTGCCCTCAGCAACAATCCTGAGCGCGCGAAATCCGTCGATTTCACCGAAGCCATGATGGATAACGTCTTTACCGTCATCACCGGCAAGGACCGCGAGGTCAAAAATTGGGAAGAATTGAACAAGCCGGAAATCCGCGTCACGGTTGATCTCGGTTCCACACAGGATCTTTTCGCCCGCAAAACCTTGCCCAATTGTACGCTTGTTGCACTCAAGGGAGCGGATGAAACAGTTATCGCACTACAGTCTGGCCGGGCAGATGTGATTGTGCAGGTTGCTCTGATGTCCGTGGTGACGGCGCACAAGCTTGGCAACAAATTTAAGGTTTTTGTTCCAGAGCCGCTGGATAGCCAGCCAACGACGATTGGTGTGCGCAAAGACGAAAAGGGCGAATTCCGCGACTACGTTGATGTTTGGCTTAAAAAGCGCCGCGAGGAAGGCAAGGTCAATGAATGGATTGTCAGCAGCCTGTCGCTTGTTGGCGTGCAGCCATCTGACCTGCCGCCAACTTTGAAGTTCTGACGCGTCAACCATCATGCAGCATCAGAAAGGATCACTCGGTGTCATCATGCTTGACACCGGCTTTCCGCGTCCGCCTGGAGATGTCGGCAATCCGGCATCATGGAAGATGCCGGTAAGGTTCAAGAAGGTCAGCGGAGCATCGCCGGATAAGATTATTCGTCAGGGTGGCGCCGGGTTGATCGAAGACTTCGTCATTGCTGGTGAAGCCTTGATCGCTGAAGGCTGCAGCGCGTTGGTGACATCTTGTGGTTTCATGGCACGCCACCAAAGCGCGCTGAGTGCAAAGCTTTCGGTGCCAATTGCCACTTCCAGCCTGCTTCAGTTGCCGATGGTCAGCACATTGGTTGGCTCGCGGCGCAAAGTGGGAGTAATCACCTATGACGAAGCGAGCCTTGATGATGCGATCTTCGCTGCTTGTGGCGCCGACATCAGGACGCCGCGGATTGGCATGCCAGACGGTGGGGCCTTTCGTGAACTGATTGAAGGCAGTGGAACTTATGATCGCGCTGCGCTTGAAGCTGAAATACTACATGCGACGCGAGAGTTGAAGTCGCGCGAACCCGACCTTGGTGCTGTTGTTCTTGAATGCACGAACATGCCGCCATTTGCTCAAGCCGTCGCAAAAGCCTGTGGCTTGCCGGTATTCGATGTTCTGTCGCTTGGACATTGGCTGTTCAGCTCAACGTCTTCCCGTGCCGTTGCCGGGATGTCAGAAAGAGTGAATTAATGGACTATCAATGGGACTTTTCCGGACTTTGGCAGTATCGGGGATTATTCCTTCAGGGCCTTGGCTACACCGTTGGTTTCACGGTTATCACTGTGATTTCCGGCATTCTTGTTGGAACGGTTTTTGCTCTCGGCAGGCTTTCCGGCAACAAGATCATAACCGTCCCCATCATGACGGTCGTTGAGATATTTCGTTGTACGCCGGTGCTGGTGCAGCTGGTCTGGTGCTACTACGCACTCCCGATGCTGATCGGATTTGAAATTTCGCCGGCCATGGCGGCTTTCATTACGCTTACCTTCTATGGCGCGGCCTTTTATGCAGAAATCATCCGTGGCGGCATCGTTTCCATTGATGCGGGGCAGTGGGATGCAGGGCGTGCAATCGGCATGCGCCGCGGCCAGCTCATGGGCAAGATCATTCTGCCACAGGCACTGCGCCGCATGGTGCCGCCGCTGGTCAACCAGTCCGTGCTTCAGCTCAAAAACACATCGCTTTTATCGGTTCTTGCTGTGCCTGACCTTCTTTATCAGGGCCAGCTCGTCACCTCGGCAACCTATCGCCCGCTTGAAACCTACACTCTGATTGCAGTGCTTTATCTCGCCGTTCTCTTCCCTCTGACACGGCTCGCTCATGGACTGGAAGGCAGGCTGAAATGATGAACCGTATCGAGCGAACCGTCATTGTGGAGATAAGCCATGAGCGCTGAACCGATGATCGAAGTACGCGGGCTGAAAAAGTCATTCGGCGAAATCGAGGTGCTGCGCAATATCAGCCTCACAGTCGAGCGCGGGCAGGTGGTAGGGCTTATCGGGCCAAGCGGTTCCGGAAAGTCGACACTGCTGCGCAGTCTCAATCTGCTTTCATTGCCTGATGCCGGTTACATCGCAATTGGTGAGCAGAAAATAGACTTCTCGTCCGGGAGCGTGTCTCTCAAGGACAAATATCTCGCGGCGTTCCGTGCCAATACCGGCATGGTGTTCCAGAACTTCAATCTGTTTCCGCATATGAGCGTTCTCGATAACGTTATGATCGGGCCGGTCACTGTTCTCAAACAGGACAAAAAGGCTGCCCGCGAGCTGGCCATGGAACTGCTGGAAAAGGTTGGGCTTGCCGCCCGTGCAGATGCCAGACCAGAGCAGCTCTCAGGCGGTCAGAAGCAGCGTGTGGCGATTGCGAGAGCGCTCGCAATGCGCCCCGATGTGATGCTGTTTGACGAGGCTACATCGGCTCTCGATCCGGCACTGGTCGGTGAAGTTCTGGCGGTCATCCGGCAACTGGCCGAGCAGGGCATGACGATGATCCTTGTGACCCATGAAATGGCTTTCGCCCGTGATGTCGCCGACAAGGTCATCTTCATGCAGGACGGTTACGTCGTTGAAACCGGCGATGCTCGTCAAGTGATCAATGAGCCGCGCGAAGCTGCAACCCGAGAGTTTCTGAGTCATTTCCATGGCGGTCTCGCATAAATGCGCGCGCAGAACGGATAAATGTCATGACAGGCAATGTTATTGTCGTTGGGGCTGGCATTATCGGCTCCACCACCGCCTTGCGGCTCGCTGAAGCCGGTCTGAAAGTAACGCTGTGCGACGGCTCAGAACCGGGTGGCGAGCAAAGTGCAAGCTATGGCAACGGTGGCTGGATCAGTCCCGCCTCGATTATTCCAATGAGTATGCCGGGCCTGTGGCGACAGGTCCCCGGATTTCTGCTTGATCGCAACGGGCCACTGACCCTTGACTGGAAATCGGTGCCTAGGCTGACACCATGGCTTCTGCGTTTCCTGCTTGCTGGCGCCACAAAATCGCGGGTGACAAAAACTGCGGCTAAGCTCAACTGGTTGCTTAATGATGGACCGAAACGCCACCTTGAGCTGGCCAGCAAGACCGGGCAGGAACATCTCATCGTGCAGAAAGGCCTGCTTTACGCCTATCCTGATCGTGCAGCCTTTGAAGCTGAAGCGCTTAGCTGGCAGTTGCGCCGTGATAACGGCATTCTGTTCGACGAATGGCAGGAAGCGGAGCTGCGCGAACGTATTCCTGCTCTTGGGAGTAACTATCGTTTTGCCATTCATGTGACGGAAGGTGCGCATTGTCTTGATACCGGAGGTTATGTTGCAGGTATCGCAGCGCAGGCTGAAAAAGCCGGTGTTCGCTTCATCCGAAGAAATGTCGTGAGAGTTCTCACCGGTGTTTCGCCGCGTATTGTGCTCGATAATGATGAGAGTATTGCCGCCGATCACATCGTGCTGGCAGCGGGTATTCATTCCGGGCGTATCATGCACGATCTCGGCATGCATGTGCCCATGCAAAGCGAGCGCGGCTATCATGTAACCTTGCCGATGGCCGAGCTTCCCTTTGATATCCCGATCATGCCGAGCACCGGGCGGATGGGCAATACGCCGACCAATATGGGTTTGCGTCTATCCGGTCAGGTGGAGCTGGCAACTGTGGAGAAAGCGCCCGACTGGCGACGCTCGGAGGTGCTGCTCAAGCACGCATTGGCGAGCTATCCCGACCTGGCAAAGCAGGATCTGCAGAATCTCAAACTCTGGATGGGGCACCGGCCATCGCCTGCAGATGGCGTTCCGGTGATAGGCAAACTCACGCACCATCAGGGGATCGTTGCCGCCTTCGGTCACGGTCATATCGGGATCGCCGCTGCGCCCAAGACCGCCGATATGGTGCTCGATGAAATCAACAACTTACCTTCCGAAAGCGCTCGCGCCTTCTCGCCCGCACGCTTCGGCTGCTAATTATCCTGAATTCAAAGGAATGAAACTATGATGCTAAAAGGTGGCTACACCAATTATGGCCAGCAGATCGGCGTTCTGATGCTGGACACGATTTTTCCTCGTCCTGCTGGCGATATCGGCAATGCGCTGTCCTATGATTTTCCTGTGCGTTACAAGACAGTAAAAGGTGCTCATGCCACACGCATTATGGGCAACAATCCTGATCCAAAACTCATCGAACCCTTTATTGATGCTGCTCGTGAACTGGAAGCGGAAGGCGTGCGCGCCATCACCACGAGCTGTGGCTTTCTTGGGCCGTTTCAAAAGGATATCGCAGCAGCGGTCAACATTCCGGTCTTCACTTCATCCTTGATGCAGGCGCCGATCATCCATGCAATGCTGGCTCCTGGCAAAGTCATCGGCGTCTTTACCGAGCGCGCGCATCATATGAATGATGCACATTTCAAAGGCGTTGGCTGGTCGTCCGATGTAATCCCCGTGCAGGTGCAGGGGATGAAGCAGAATGCTGAATTTCCGCAGACCTATATTGAAGGCCGCGATTATCTTGACACGGAAGTGCTGAAGGAAGAGATGTTGGAAATGACGCGGGAGTTCATGGCAAGCTGTGAAAATCCGGGCGCTATTCTGTTTGAATGCACCAATATGTGCCCGTTTTCGTCCTATGTGGCTGCTGAATCCGGTTTGCCGGTGTTCGATATCAACACGCTGATCAATACGTTCTATCTCGCAGCCAATCCGCGTCGCTATCTCTAAGTTCAACCCGACAATCAATAAAGTCAGCGATTCAGACGTAGTGCTTGATGCCATGATAATTGCCCTTAACATGGCATATAACATTAGCTCAGACTGAAAAGCCCCAGTTTTGTAGACACCTGCGATTAGTGTTTCTGCTTTTCGAATTCGACGTTTGACCGCATCCCGTTCGTGACGTGGTTGCGTTGTAATCGAAAGCGTCCGATCCCTGATAGAAAGCGGTGTAGGTAAGATGTCAGTTGGCTTCCGTGAAGCTATCGCGCATTGCACGCAGGATGATGATTGCGGAAGCCGCACCGGGATCGACATGCCCAAGCGAGCGCTCGCCCAGCCGGGCAGCTCGACCCCGCGTAGCGACCATTGAGCGGGTTGAATCCGTACCTTTTTCGGCGACTTCGAGAATTTTGCTCCACATTTCCTGGCTGGCCAGACTGTGTGTTCGCGCGTCGATGGCTACCTCCATCGCGGGTATCCATGCATCCAACATGGTTTTATCGCCGCGTTGGCCCTTTCCGCGTTCCTGAATGCCACGTGTCACCGCCTCTACGATGATGGCTTGTCCCTCAGTATCGAGGGCTTCATGTGATTTAAGCGCTTTTGATGCATGACGGAATGCTGTCGCATAAAGTGGTCCGGTTGATGCACCCACGGCATCGAGAAAAGCGGATGCTGCAGTAGTGAAAATATCGGAGGGCAGTGCTTTCTCGAGATCCATTTTTGCGAGCGCACTATTCACCGCTGAAAAGCCGAGAGCCATCGTGATACCGTGATCCGCGTCGCCGATAGCTCCGTCGAGATCGGAAAGTCGCTCTTTCTCCGCCTGCATGGAAAAGGCGATGAGCTGAAACATTCGGCTAAGACGACGCGCTGCAGCTTCCTGCATTTTTACCTCCCAGATGATCTGGAATTCATGATCCGCCGGCGGCGGCATTAGTCAGTTGATCCGAAGAAAAGCCGTATCGCAAGGGTGTGATAGGAGGCCGGACAATTCCTGATCGAGATGCATGATGGATATGGATGCTCCATTCATGTCCAACGATGTACAGTAATGGCCGATCCAGTTGGCTTCGATTGTTATTTGTTTAGCACTTAAGCGTTGTTCGACACGTCTGAACAGGATGTACAGTTCCATGAGTGGCGTTGAACCGAACGAATTTACGAGCACTGCCACCCTGTCTCCGGGTGACGCATTCATCTCACTGAAAATCCGATCCATGATGTGATCAACAATAGCGTCGGCTGGCATCATTTTTTCGCGGATAACGCCCCGTTCGCCATGAATACCCATGCCGATTTCCATTTCCTCGGCACCGATTTCAAAATTGTGGCGTCGCGTCTGAGGCAAAGAGCAGGGCTCCAACGCGACACCCATCGTATAGGTACGCCGATTGGCCTTGCGTGTTACCGCCTCGCACGCCTCAAGCGACATGCCCCGATCACAGGCTGCACCTGCCACCTTGAAAATGAAGAAGTTACCTGCGACACCGCGACGGCCATCGCGATCCTCTATGGGGGAAGAGGATATGTCGTCTGTCGTCAGAACGGTGCGCGTCGGAATAGCAACTTCTTGCGCCATTTCGGCAGCCATCTCGAAGTTCATGACGTCTCCGACATAATTACCGTACACGAAGAGTACGCCTTCTCCGCCGGAGGCCGCCTTGGCACATTCAAGGATTGGGGCCGGCGGAGGGGAAGAAAAGACATTGCCGATAGCTACAGCATCGGCAAGACCTTTGCCGACATAACCCAGAAAGCAGGGTTCATGTCCCGACCCACCGCCAATCACCAGGCCAACTTTTCCCTGGCGCGGACCCTGACGTGCGACGAGTGCACGTTTCGATTCCTTGATCGGAGCAAGATAGGATCGGTGCGCTTTGATAACACCGTCAAGCATCTCCTCGACGACATCGTCTGGGCTGTTCAGAAATTTCTTGATATGCGTACGATAATGGCTGGACACATTGACTGTTGGTTCTGCACGCAGCTTCTGGGAAAGCTTGCTGTCGATTTCTGTCACGCCGTCCGCATTGAGAATGCCGCGCCCTGTCGCAGCATCAGTAATCAGAATATTGACATAGCCGCCTCGCAACGCTGCAAGAATTGCCGGTACCTTGTCGAAGCCACCCGCAACGGCGATACGCGTGTCGATGTTTTGCAGCATGTCGAGCGTGATACCGATGGTCCTGTCGTCAAGTGGTCCGGACACGGGCTGCCCATAAGAATCGATGAAGCGTCCAGCCACGACGCCGACGGCATTCTTGGTGAGATAATCCTGTATAGAGACGCTCTCAAAAAAGCCGCTGGTGTGAATTGTCGAATTTGGTCGTAGCGAAGAAATGCCGAACAGTGCCTTGTTCGCATGATTGAGCGCCTGAAATTGCTCCGCAATAATCGGTTCTCCGATAATCGCCGCTTTTACATCGGGACTGGATACGATGGCAGGCGCGGTGATGTTGACGAGGTGTGCATTTGTTGCCCGGGCCATGGCGGCCGCGCATAGTTCGGGGGTGTAAGCAAAACTGGCGCGCGTTCCGCCTGTCGCCTGTACGACGGTTACGTCCTGCAGGTTGGATATGCGAGTATTTTCGGCGATCGCGAGAACTGTTCGTCCCCAGGCTACAGCAAGTATGTCTCCCGATTTCAGAAGCTTGGCGATGGCCTGCGCTGCGGCTGTCCCGAGCCGGTCAATAAGAGTCTGTGCACCGTCGTCATTGGGCACCACCAGACAGTCATTCAAACCGAAATGACGCTTGAGTTCCTGCGCGATTGCAAGAGAACTGAGGCGTGCGGGTTCGATCGAGATATTGACGATGCCACGGCTACGTGCATCTGCCAAATAGCTGTTCACCGTGGCTCGCGAAATTCCCATGATTTCGGCGATTTCGCCTTGCGTGCGTCCATCTTCATAGTAAAGCCAGCAAGCCCAGACGTAAGGATCGTCGCCATATCGCAGTGGAATGCCATCAGTCGGGACCAGCTGTCCGATTTTGCTTGCGGTTGTTTTTCCGTTTGACGCCATCTTGTTTGCACTAATTCCCGTGGTTTTTCCTTCTATCTGCCGGCTTGCCCTGCAATACAATGTTTTTGTTTGTTTCCTACCGGATTCAGTCTGTCGGAGAACGGATCGGCCCGGTTTCGCGACAGTGCGCCAAATCTATTTGAATGCAGATGCTCGTATTACTGCAATCGTTCCCGCGCACCATTGGAAAGCTCTTTAAGGATGATCGCACATGAGGTCGCTCCGGCATCCAGTACGCCCAGTGATCGCTCGCCAAGACGGCTGGCGCGACCGATTTTCGCCACCAGATCAATTGTGGAGTCGCGGCCTTTCTCAGCGGCAGCAACCAGAGCTTCGAGTGCCTCGGCAAAGGTTTTTCCGGTAGCAGTGGCTTCATCGAAGGCTTCGACCGCTGGCACAAGCGTATCCAGCAAGGTTTTGTCACCAACCTTGGCAGAACCGATGGACTGAATGCCCTCCAGTCCGGCATGAAGCATACGGCTGAAAGCAGCGGCATCGATATTGTCGATCCCATCGATTTTTTCTGCAAATTCGGTGAACATAACACCATAAAGTGGCCCCATCGAACCGCCGATCTCGGTCATGAGCACCGTGCCGAGCGTATCGAGGGAAGCAGCCAGCGCTTCATTCTTTCCCTTCAGGCGTTCAGCAGCCATGTTGAAGCCCTTGGCCATGTTGACGCCGTGATCCCCGTCGCCGATTTTCCCATCAATTTCACTGAGATAGGCGCGATTTTCGACAATCCGGTCGGCCATTGCGAGTACAATGTCTCCGGCTGTTGCGTTATTAAGTGTTTGCACAGGTCTCTTCCTTACAGAATGATGGTGCACTGCACTTCGACATCGAGCAATTCCTTCAGCTCGCTGTCCAGCGCCATGACTGTCAGCGTTGCTCCTACCATTTCAAGTGACGTGAAGTAGTTGCCGATATAGGTGCGATGGATTTTCAGGCCGCGTTTGGTAATTTCCGACTCAATCGTATCATTCAGAATATAAAGTTCGTTGAGCGGTGTTGCACCGAGACCTGAAATGAGAACGGCGACTTCGGTACCTTCTGCCAGTGCATGATCGTCAAGCACGATCTGGCACATGTCTTTTGCTACCTCGGCAGCAGACTTAAGCGGCTCAACCCGCACGCCCGGTTCGCCATGATGACCAATACCGACTTCCATTGTACCCGGCGCAATCTCGAAATTCGGATGTCCGACTGCGGGCAATGTGCATGGGCCGAGACCAACACCGATTGAGCGGCAGTTGTCGATGGCCTTCTGAGCTGTTGCGCGAACCTCTTCGAGCGTGGCTCCGGTTGCCGCTTTTGCACCGCCAACCTTCCACATGAATATCTCGCCAGCGACGCCGCGACGTTTTTCACGTTCATCGACCGGGGCTGAGCAGACATCGTCATTAGCGACAACAGTGGCAACTTCTATACCGTCTTTGGCGGCAAGTTTCGTGGCCATCTTCACGTTCATGTTGTCACCGGCATAATTACCGTAAAGTACGACAACACCTTTGCCGCCATTAGCTTCGCGGATTGCGTCATGGAAGCTCTTGGCAGTGGGGGAGGAAAACAGTTCACCGACCGCTACAGCGTCAAGCATGTTCTTGCCGGTATAACCGATGAATGCCGGTTCGTGACCGGAACCGCCGCCGGTGACGACACCGACCTTGCCAGCGATCGGGGCGTTTCTGGCGACAATGACACGCGGGTTTTCTGCAAGTCGAACGATGTCGGAATGAGCTTTGACAAAGCCCTTTACAGTATCCTCAACGACTTCGTCCGGATTGTTGATGAAGCGCTGCATGGTATCTCCTATAAGGTGAATGAGCGCCGGGCTCAAAGAATGGTATAGCCGCCATCGACCAGAAGATCGGCGCCCGTAATCATGTCTGCTCCAGCTGAGGCAAAGAAGACTGCAGCGGCGGCGATTTCTTCCGGATATGCGAAGCGCCCAATCGGAATGCGTTTCTTTGCGGCCTCACCTTTTTCGCCAGCCCATGCTTTCTTGCCAAGTTCGGTGAGGACGATGGTCGGGGAAAGCGTGTTGACGCAGATGCCATATTTGCCCCATTCGGCGGCAAATGTCTTCGACATGCCAATGACGCCGAACTTAGACGCGCAATAGGCGACATGCTCTTCAATGGCCACGGTTCCGGCCTGGGAAGCCAGATTGATAATCTTGCCACCCTTGCCTGCCGCAATCATGGTGCGACCAACGGCCTGAGTGACAAGAAAGCTTCCCTTGAGATTGATGTTGATCGTCTTGTCCCAATAGTCGAGCGATATATCTTCCGCCGGGGCCAGATAGACCACGCCGGCGCTGTTGACCGCAATATCGATAACACCGAATTGTTCGATAACGCTGGCGATCGCATCGTTGACCGATTGCTGGTTGGAAACATCGCAAACGAAGGGCTTTGCGTTTTCGCCAAGCTCCTCGGCTTTGGCTTTCGCTATGTCGGCACTAATGTCCAGCACAGCAACTTTAGCTCCTTTGGCAATGAAAGCTTTGGAAATTGCAGCACCAATGCCGGAAGCGCCTCCGGTCACGATGGCAATTTTTCCGGTGAGCGGAAAGTTCAGGTCAATTTGGGGAGCTTGATCGGACATTTTTGCCTCGGAGTTCTGGATTGTGAGCCTGATGGCCCGGCGCGTTCATGACACTTTTCATGAGAGGGTGTGCCGGGCCGCCCAGACAATTTTACTTGCGGCTTTCCAGGAGCTTGTCGACGTTCTCAGCCGTCACCGGCGTCCATGGAACATTGTAGTCCTTGCCCTTGCCGTCGTTGAAAGGCATATCGGGATATTGGGCCCAGATATCGGACTGAGGTTTGTAGTCGCCCTTCTTGGCGTGGAAGATCGCGAGGTCGAGGGCGCCTTGCGCCTGAGCGTTCGCGTCCTGCAGGATGGAGGTCATCGTGCCTTCCTTGACAGCACGCAGTGCATCGGTAATGCCATCGATACCGGCAATGGAAAAATCGCCCACTTTGAGATTGGCGGCTTTGATCGCTTCGATTGCACCCAGTGCCATTTCATCGTTTTGACCGATCACGCCGTTGATCTGGCCGGGATGAGCCGTCAGCCAGTTCTCCATTAGTGTCTGGGCCTCAGCGCGAGACCAGTTTGCGGTTTGGTCTTCGAGAACTTTCACGTCCGGGCATTCGGCAAGAGCCTTCTTGTTACCTTCCAGACGGGAAATCTGTGCGGACTGCCCGATCGGGCCTTCCAGAATGACGACATTGCCTTTGCAGCCGATCTTGTCGAGAACGTTCTTGGCTTCCATATAGCCCGAAACCGTATCGTCGGAGCCGACATAGGCGGCAAGCAGCTCGGAGTTGACGCGGGTGTTCGAGCCAACAACCGGAATGCCTGCATCATTGGCTGCCTGAACGGCGGTAGCACCAGCTTCGATGTCAATAGGAACGAAGATGATCGCATCGAATTTCTGCGTGATCATCGTGTTGAATTGTTCCTGTTGCACGAGAGCGTCGTAACGTCCGTCGAAGATGGTCAGGTCGACTTCTCCGCTCTCCACGGCAGGGTGTTTTTTCAGCGCTTCAGACCAGACCTGCATGAATTCAGCATTGAGCCCGTATGGTGCAGCGCCGATCTTGAGTTTCTTGTCCTGCGCCAGAGATGGTGTCACCATCAGTGCAGATGCTGCGGCAAGCGCAATGAGAAGTTTCTTCATTTCATTCTCCTCCTTTGATAATTGGCCCCGTTCGGGCGGCACGTTTGTTGTTACAAGTCAGGGTAGATCACGCATTTTGGTTGCGCTTCTGGTCAAGCATGACTGCGCCGACGATCAAGGCGCCTTTCAGAACCTGCTGGTAGTAGGACTGGATGCCCATCAGATCGAGGCCATTGTTCATGACACCAATGATGAGTGCGCCGATGAGCGTTCCGGTGATGCGGCCGACGCCGCCGGACAAGCTGGTGCCGCCAATGACGACCGCCGCGATGGCGTCGAGTTCATAGCTGATACCGGCCTGCGGGAGGGCGGAGCCGGTGCGAGCTGACAGGATCATGCCTGCAAGACCTGCAAGGCCGCCAGAGATGACGTAGACCGAAAAACGCACCCGGGAAATATTGATGCCCGATGTATTGGCAGCATGGGGATTGCCGCCGACAGCATAGATATAGCGCCCGAACCGTGAACGGTTGAGGATCCACCACGATGCCAGAAAGACGACGGCGAGCAAAATAACCGGAACCGGAATACCCAGTATGTTTCCGGTTCCGATCCAGCGGAAATCCGGGATGAGAGCAGGCACCGGCTTGCCACCGCCATAGATGAGCGTCAGGCCGCGCGCAGCGGAAAGCATGCCCAATGTCGCGACAAAGGCTGGAACCGCGAAGCGCGAGACAATCGTGCCGACGAGCGCGCCGCAGCCAACGCCCACCAAGAGACCAACGGGAATGGCTATAAATGGCGAATAGGGAGCGCCTGCAACACCCGCAGTCGCCGACGTGGTTGCAAAGCTGGCGCTGACAATACCGGCCAATGCCACCACCGAGCCAACGGAGAGGTCAATGCCACGCGTCAGAATGACGAAGGTCATGCCAATGGCGAGAATGCCGTTGATCGAGGTCTGTAGCAGGACGTTGGAGATATTGCCTGCTGTCAGGAAATACTGGTTGGAGAATGAGAGGATCGTAACCAGGAGCAGAAAGGCGATGAATATGCCATATTCCTGGATGACCAGTCTGCGACGTTCGGAGCCAAACCAGCTCGTCGATGAATTGTTTTCTGTGGTGGACACTGTTCTACCTCTCTAGAACGAAACACGGTGCTTTTGGGGCGGCTTTCATGTCGAAAGATGCACCAGCGACTGCGCGTCCGTTTCCTCCCTGCGAAAAATGCCTGCCGACTGTCCGCTGCGCATGACCATGATGCGATCGGACATGCCAAGAACTTCATCAATCTCGGAAGAGACCATGATGACGGTCCCGCCTTCAGCGGCAAATTCACAGATGATGCGATAAATTTCCTGTTTCGCGCCGACATCGACGCCGCGTGTGGGTTCATCAAGCAGCAGAACGCGTGGTTTTCTCAGGAACCATTTTCCCAGAACGACCTTCTGCTGATTGCCTCCCGAAAGGCCGGAAACGGGCATCGTATCGCGCGCGACCTTGATCCTGAACCGTTCGATCATGTCTCTGCTGGCGGATGTTTCCTCACGCTGGTTCATTGCAAAATGCGGACTCATCTCGGGAAGACTGGCAAGGCAGATATTGTTGCGAACGCTGTCATCAAGGTTAAGGCCGGTCAGCTTGCGATCTTCTGTCACAAAGGCCAGTCCCAAAGCCATGGCATCGGAGGGGCGCCGGATGGTGACGGGTTTACTCTCAAGTCTGATTGCACCCTGGGAGGCTTCATCCAGCCCGAAAAGACAGTTGAATATTTCTGATCGGCCAGACCCCATCAATCCGTAAATGCCGAAAATCTCGCCCTTATGTGCTGTAAAGGAGATGTCGGTTATCTTGCCGGGCGCGCTAAGGCCGGAGACCTCAATGCCTGGTATTTCAGTTGGTGTATTGGTCTTGATATATTCGTCGCCCAGCTCCCGTCCGACGATCATCCGGATCAATTCGGCACGGGTAATGCCATCGAGATTGCCGCTATCTATATAGCTGCCGTCGCGAAACACAGTATAGGTATCGGCGATCTGGAAAATTTCCGACAGGCGATGCGAGACATAGACGATACCTTTTCCGCTCGCTTTCAGGCGCTCTATCGCGGCAAAGAGATGTTGCGCTTCTTTTTCGCCGATGGCCGAAGTCGGCTCGTCCATAAAAATGACTTCCGCATTGTGGCTGAGCGCCTTGGCGATCTCGACGAGTTGAACCTGGGCAACAGACAGGTTCATCATGAACTGGTTGGCACGGATCTTGAATTCGAGCTGATCTAGAAGTTTCTGAGCATTTCGGTTCATCGTCTTGAAGTCGATTCCGCCGAAGCGACGGAGCGGCTCGCGACCGAGATAGATATTCTCAGCGACAGTCATATGCGGAACCGGACTTAATTCCTGCTCGATAATGGCGATTCCGGCCTGAAGCGCTTCAGCGGGACTGGAATAAACAACGTCTTTTCCACGTCGCCGGATGTGACCGTCGTCGCGGGTATAAATCCCCATCAATATCTTCAGGAAAGTGGATTTGCCTGCACCGTTTCCGCCGCACAGTGCGTGAACTGAACCAGCTCGCAACTTCAGCCGTCCATCCCGTAAGGCGGCAACGCCACCAAAGGACTTCTTGAGTCCTTCTACTTCCAGCAGAAATTCCAATGCAGTTCCTCCGTTGGCAACAGTTAGCGCCGTCGCCATTTTGACAATATTCGATAAATGATCGACAAATGTCAACCCATGCGGTATGAAAGTAAAAAAAAGGGGAGAAACGCTGGCCTTTGATAACCGGGCTAAGGACTGGGAGGCATGAATGATCGTTTCTATTCAATTTGTTAGCGCAGTTCTGCGCGCTTGTTAGGCTTCGACAGAGCGTGTTGCTATGTGCTCGGCTGTTTCAGCCTGCAGCTCCATTTTTAGAGGATCTCGTTGAATGGGGGAAATATATTGACAAGAGACAAAAGTGACTGACAAATGTCAAAAGTGAGTTTGATCTTCAAGTCATAAGACTGTCTGGAGGCGGCAGGGTTTGATGATCAAAGAGGTGCTTCGATAGCGGGAGGATGGACGTGTCATCGAATAGCCTGGATCGACAGACGCTATTTCTGGCGTTGATCAATGTTGCTGTTCTGGCAGCGGGCGGCTTTCTGGCCGGCTCCAATTTCATGGACAGTTATAATCTGCAGTCGATGGCTTCACAGGTCCCGGAGTTGGGACTTCTTGCGCTGGGGGTTATGCTGGCGATGATTTCCGGCAATGGCGGGATCGATCTGTCCGGCATAGCGCTAGCAAATCTCGCTGGCATTATCGCGTTCTTACTGACACGCCACTACATTCCGGCTGCTGATGCGCCTTTGCTGTTTTCATGGGTATTCGCTGGTCTAGCGCTCGTTGTCGGGCTGGTTGGCGGCATTATCAATGGGGTTGTAATAGCCTATGCACGCCTGACTCCGTTGATCGCTACGCTTGGAACACAGCTTCTTTTTACCGGCATAGCCGTCTATCTCACTAACGGTTCAGCCGTCAGCATGGGTTACATCGAGCCGCTGGATAATTTCGGCAACATGCCCATTCTCGGCATTCCCATGTGTTTCGCGCTATTTCTGGTTATCGCTGCGGCGCTTTCATTTCTGCTGAAATATACGCCTTTCGGCGTGAAACTCATGCTGCTCGGAAGCAACGCCAAGGCAGCGCGCTACGGTGGCATCAATGAGAAACGCATGCTCCTCATCACCTATACGCTGTGCGGCCTGCTCGCGTCCGTTGCGGGAATTATCATCGCGGCACGCAACTCGTCCGTAAAGTGGGATTACGGTGGGTCTTATGTGCTGATTGCTATCCTCATCGCCGTTCTTGGCGGCGTCAAGCCGGAAGGTGGATATGGCAAGGTCATCTGTGTGTTGCTGGCTGCAACCGCGCTGCAGATTCTCTCAAGCCTGTTTAACTTCATGAACATTTCGAATTTCTTCCGCGACCTCGCTTGGGGTGTTCTGCTTCTCGCGTTGCTCGCATCGGCACGCGTGCACTTGGGTTACTGGTTACGACCAAAACGACAATAGAAACAAAGCCGGCAACTTCGAGATGAAGGATGCTGGCAAACACCTAAAGAAACAATCTGCTTATATTCATGGAGGAGTCATATGAGCATGTTTTCCAAACTAATAGCTGGCACAATGCTTGCCAGTACAGTCGTGGCAGGGGCGGCATTTGCCCAAGACAAGCCCACCATCGTGACAGTGGTCAAGGTTACCGGCGAAAACTGGTTTACCCGTATGAACGAAGGGGTTGATGCTTTTGGCAAAGATAATCCCAACGTGAGCACCAGCCAGGTCGGACCCGCAAAAGCGGATGCCGCCCAGCAGACCCGTATTATCGAAGATCTCGTCGCCAAGAACGTCTCAGCGATTGCGATCGTGCCTATGGACCCATCAGCGCTTGAAGGTGTACTGCGCCGCGCTTCGCAGCGTGGTATCAAGGTCATCACCCATGAAGGCGATAGTCTGGTCAATACGGACGTCGATATCGAAGCCTTCGACAACAAGGCTTTCGGCGCACGCATCAACGAAAAGCTTGCTGAATGCATGGGTAAGTCCGGTAAGTGGACTTCTTTCGTTGGATCACTGGGCAGCCTGACTCACAATCAGTGGGTTGATGCTGGTGCAGAAAACGCCAAGCAATATCCGGACATGGAGCTGGTGGCGGAAAAGAACGAGTCGTTCAACGATGCCAACCGCGCCTATGAAAAAGCCAAGGAGATTCTCCGCAAATATCCGGATATCAAGGGCTTTCAGGGATCCTCTGCCATCGATGTGATCGGGATTGGCCGCGCTGTCGAGGAGGCCGGTCTTCAAGACAAGACATGTGTGTACGGTCTCGGTCTGCCAAAAGATACCGGCCCATATCTGGAAAGCGGCGCCGTCGACCAGATCTTCTTCTGGGATCCGAAAGACGCTGGCTATGTCATGAACAAGGTCTCCGATCTCGTTCTGAAGGGCGAGGAGATCAAGGATGGTATCGACCTTGGTGTACCGGGTTACGAGAAAATGACTGTTATCAAGGGACCGGGCAAGGGCATCATCATCCAGGGGCAGGCCTGGGTCGATGCGGACAAATCCAACTACAAGGACTTCCCGTTCTGATCGAATAATAACGCACCAAAGCTGACTTCCGGGGCCGACCACACTACGGCGGTCCTGGAAAGAATATTCGATAATTTCAGGAATTCGCCATGCACGCCGTCAATGCCACGACACATCCTGTACCACCGTTTCTTGAGGTCAGAAACGTCAAGAAATCCTTTGGCGGCGTGAAGGCACTGAAAGACGTCAGTCTGACGATCGAAGCCGGACAAATCTACCATCTGATGGGAGAGAACGGTTGCGGTAAGAGTACGCTGATCAAAATTCTCTCGGGTGCGCAACCTGCCGATGAAGGGCAAATACTGATTGATGGTGAGGTTATAGGCTCGCGTGCTGGCGATCTCGGCGCTATAGGAGCCCTTCGCGCCGGGATCGAAACCGTCTATCAGGACCTGTCGCTGCTTCCAAATCTTTCCGTTTCGGAAAACGTGGCCTTTACCGAACAGCTTGTTGAAGCCTCTGGGCGCCTTGCTCGCCGATTGAACGTTTCCCTTCTGAATGAAACAGCGCGACGGGCGCTTGCCGAAGTGCACCTACCAACCGACAAGGCGTTTCTTTCGCGCCGAACCGACACGCTACCACTGGCGACCCGCCAGCTGATTGCCATTGCACGCGCCGTTGCGTCCGAAGCGCGTCTCGTTATCATGGACGAGCCCACGACATCGCTGACGCGTCAGGAAGTTGAAAATCTGTTGCATGTGGTAGAGCGCCTTCGCAACAAGGGTGTCGCGGTGTTGTTCGTCACGCACAAGCTTGATGAATGCAAATTGCTTGGCGGACGTGCAATTATCATGCGCGACGGATTGAAAGTGGCCGAACTTGACGTCGCTGGGCATAGCAAAGCGGAATTCAGTCATTGGATGACGGGTCGCGAAATTAGCCAAACGCGCTATCGCACCGAGCCCAAGCTGGGCGAAGTCATGCTCGAAGTTGAAAAGCTTGGCGACGGTGAAGCCTTTCAGGATGTCTCATTCAGTCTCAGAAAAGGCGAGATACTCGGTGTCACGGGACTGCTGGATTCTGGTCGTAACGAGCTTGCGCTTGCTCTTGCTGCCGTCAAACCGGCAACGAATGGTAAGGTACGCCTGAACGGGCGCGAAATCGCACCACAATCGACGGCACAGGCCATTGAATATGGCATCGGTTATGTGCCGGAAGATCGGCTGACGGAAGGCCTTTTCCTCGAAAAGCCCATACAGGATAATATCACCTTGCCGATCCTCGATCGCCTGCGCAATGCACTAGGCATCATCAGTGATCGTCGCGCACGCCGTGTTGCGGAGGAAAGTGTCGCGGATCTTCAGATTGTAGCGCCGGATGTCACCATACCGGTACTGTCTTTATCGGGGGGCAATCAACAGCGCGTTTTGATCGGTCGCTGGCTGACCATTAACCCGCAACTGTTAATTCTGCATGGGCCAACAGTCGGGGTCGATGTCGGTTCGAAAGATACGATCTTCCGCATCATCCAGCGCCTAGCCGATGATGGCATGGGCGTCATCATCATCAGCGACGACCTGCCGGAGCTTCTGCAGAACTGTGACCGCATTCTCATCATGCGTCAGGGCCGTATCGTTGCAGCACATGCTGCCGAAGGCCTGACCGAAGATGCCATCTACCAATCCATGGCCAGCACGTCGAAGGAAGTGGCACAATGACCGAGATCGTATCAGCCAACGTTACGGACAAAGGTCAGCCCGGTATTGGTGCGCGGCTCTGGGATATGATGGGCCGCAGACCTGAAATGTTCACGCTTCTTTTGATTATCGTGACCTGCGTCGTCGTGATCGCAGCCAATCCTGATTTCCTGCAAATGAGCAATATCGTGGATATTCTACGCGCTTCCGTCGTGCGCGGACTGTTTGCGATGGGCGTGCTGGTCGTGCTGGCTTCGGGCGGGATTGACGTCTCGTTCACCGCAATTGCGGCCTTTGTGATGTACGCTCTTACCATGCTGGTTACGAACTGGTTCCCCGAAATGCCGATGACGATCATTCTGATCCTTGCGGCAATTGGGGGGGCTGCTTTCGGGGCGCTGAACGGCCTGCTGGTCCAGAAGCTGCAAGCGCCTTCGCTTATCGTCACCATCGGCACGCAATACGTGATCCGCAGCTTTCTGCTGACCTTTGTCGGGACCGCGTTGTTCATGAATATTCCGGTGGCGATGGATGCATTTGGCAAGACATCACTCTTCACCCATCATGCATCGAATGGTGTCGTCTCCGTTCTACCGGCGACGGTTCTGGTTCTTGTGGCTGCTGCCCTCGTGACGTGGTTCATTCTTGAGCGGACACTGATGGGACGCGCGATTTTTGCGGTTGGCGGCAATCCGGGCATTGCCGAAAGACTGGGTGTCAACCTTTTCCGTGTGCGTATTTTCGTCTTTGCTTATGCGGGCCTTCTGGCGGGCATTGCGGGCGTCGTGCACGTTTCGAGCAATCGTCTTGCAAATCCTTTTGACCTTGCAGGTATGGAGCTTGAAATTATCGCCGCCGTTGTGCTGGGCGGAGCGCGTATCACGGGCGGTTCAGGCTCAGTGATAGGGACGTTACTCGGCGTGCTTCTCATCACGATTGTCAGTAATGTGCTGATTTTTGTTGGCATTCCAAGCACGCTGCAGCTCGCTATCGTAGGTATTTTCATTCTGCTTGCTGGCACAATCTTTGCTTTGCGTGATCGCGGCTGAAACCAAAATAATCGCGCTTTGGCTTAAGCGCTCTTGATGCGGTCTTGTGCATTTTCTGGGAGGTTTTTCATGTCACACGATGTGTCTGTCGTCGGGCTTTATATTCTTGATGTGCTCGGTCGGCCGGTCGATGCAATTCCGCCAGGCGGAAATGTTGAGTTTATAGATGAAATTCGGTTGACCGTTGCAGGCACCGCCGGCGGTACGGTGGTGGACCTAGCCAAACTCGGTCTCAACTGTCTGGCTGTGGGTGCAGTTGGCGACGATGAGAAGGCCGATTTTGTTATCGCGACGCTACAACGTTTTGGGGTCGATACGGCACAGATGCAGCGTCTTAGAGGCGTGCCAACATCATCGACGATTCTGAATATCCGCCGCAACGGCGAGCGCCCGGCTTTGCATGCACGTGGTGCATCCGATCATTTCGAGATCGCCGACGATGCGCTGGATGCAGTGCTGGAACCACCGATCATTCACCTGGGAGGCACCGGCCTGCTGGCAAAGCTCGACGGCGAACCGAGCCGTAAGTTGCTTGCCGAAGCAAAGGCGCGCGGAAGGACGACAACCTTTGATCTGCTTGGCGCGAATGATGGCACGCTTGACCTTATCGCTCCACTCTTCCCACATATCGATTACTTCATGCCGTCCATCGAGGAAGCGAAGCAGATTTCGGGGGCAGCGGATGCCGAAGGCGCGGGAGCATTCTTCCTCGAACGCGGTGTGAAGCATTGCGTGTTCACGCTGGGTGGCGACGGTGTCTGTTTCATGGACGCATCGGGAGAAATCGTGCGTCAACCTGCTTTCCGGATTGAGGTTGTTGACACGACCGGATGCGGTGATGCTTTTGACGCCGGATTCATTACAGCATTGCGTCGCAAGATGGACTTGAAAACTGCTTTGAATTTCGCTCAGGCGTCCGCAGCGCTGGTCGCGACGGGACTCGGTTCAGATGCGGGTATCCGTTCGTTCGATGATACGCTTACGTTCATGAACACCGTGCCTGTTCATCAATAAACTGACGGATGGTGGGCCGGTCGAAAATCGGCTCGCCCTCTAATCAGCAAGAAGCTGTTCGGCGGCGTCCATATCAGTAACCAGATGCGTGGCGTAACGACCCTTTAGAACAGCGCGGATCGCTTCGACCTTCTGGACTCCACCCGCAACGCAGAGCCTCGTTGGCACACCACGCAGTTCATCCAGTTCGATGCCGATAACGCGCTGGTCGAATTCGCGGACGATTTGGTTACCGTCGCGATCAAGAAAGCGGCATATCAGGACCGCTGCGGCCCCCTCACGAGCATAAGCATCAATCTCTTCATTACTGGTCACATCGGCTATGCGCATCGTGCTGTCGGCGGCCAGGCCGCCGACACCGAACACGATCATATTGGCCTGGCCGATCAGTTCGAACTGTCGTTGGAGTACGGGTTCGCTCATAAGGGCATCCCGTAGCTTGGCCGTGCTCAGCACTGCCGGAGCCAGCATATTGACGCTGGTTGCTCCCATGTTTCGCGCCATGATCGATGTGCAAAGCTCAGCGGAAAACTCTCTTTTGCCGATGGAGGAACCAGTGACCTGCACTACGACCACCCCTTCCATGGCTTGCGGCAATGAAATAGCGTCCGCGACGGCGAGTACTGTGCGTCCCCATGAAACACAGATGGTTTGGCCTGGCTTGACTATGCGTTCCATCAAACGTGCACCACCTGCGCCCAGCGTTTTCAGACGCGTTTCTGTCGTGAATGATTTTTCCGATGGAATGACGAGCACTTCCGACAATCCAAACCGCGCAGCCAATTTACGTGCGATATGCGTGCGTGTCGCGATTTCAGGATTCATCAGGATGCGTACAACGCCTCTTTGCCGCGCTTCCTGCAGATAGTTAACTATGGTTGCGCGTGAAACGCCAATCATTTGTGCAATTTCGTTCTGGGTCAGCTGGTTCTCGTAATAGAGCCATGCCGCCCAGACGATGGCGTCATCGAACTCGGCCGGGATGGCATGCGCAGACGGTGTTTGAGCGCCCGATGTCATACTCGTTTCCTACTGTCTCTGTTGTGACTGAGTTGCACAGAAAAGTCTTTCAATCAACACGACAAGCATACGATTTGACTAATGTCAAATGATGGTGCCAATTGTATTTGAGAGTAAGAAGAGTTTCCATAAGGCATTGTTACACAACATAAAAAGAAAATCTCTTATGAAGGCATCTATGAGTTCGCACTTCAATTTGTGGGTCAGCAGTTAAGGAAACTGCAGATGAAATCAAATCGGTGACAGGCAGACTTCGACAGGATTGTCAGCTTACGAAAAGGCGAGGGCGGCTTCTGGTATGACAAGCGGCGATGCGCCTCCCAGTGTTAGCCGGTCTACGAAGCTGAGGGATGCTTTCAAATCGCCCCAACATGAGACGATAGGCGTCAGGCTTGTCGTGGGCCATCGGCTTCCCTGTCTGGATGCCCATTCGTCATGCACCAACCTGTTGCAATTAGTCTGATCGTATTGACCCTTTTGTTTACAATGAACGCATATGGCGAAGGCTTTCGCTCATTATGTCCAGCTGTCGGATGTAGTAGTGCCCCGAACAGCACTCAGCCTATACCGGCGCTTCCGCTACGATGCGCTCATTTGATGTCATGCCGGGACCGACGAATGGCTCTTACCTTTCCGCTGCTTCCACCTCCGCAGAAAAAGAGGTCGCCGCCATCGGATTCAAGTCCCGATACTCCGGTTCCGTCCGGCATGTCCAAACGTTCTAGCACGGCACCCGTTTTCTGATCGATGCGGCGAATATCGCTCCCGGTGTCTTCCCACGTACCGTGCCAAAGTTCGCCGTCGACCCAAGTGACGCCGGTGACGAACCGATCGGATTCGATCGTGCGCAGTACTTCTCCTGTCTCGGGGTTCACCTGATGTATCTTTCGAGCACGATGCTGTCCGACCCAGAGCGAACCTTCTGCCCAGGCCAGGCCGGAGTTTCCGCCATTTCCGGGAGCCGGTATTGTGGCGACTATCTCCCCGGTCTTGGGGTCGATCTTTCGGATGACGGAATCACCGATCTGGAACAAGTGCTCGCCGTCGAACGCGGTTCCCGCATCGGCCGCGACGTCGAGCGAGCGCAGGATCTCCCCGCTTTCGGGGTCAAGAGCATTCAGTTTTTTGCCCGTTGCAAACCAAACTTTATTGCCGTCGAAGCTGACCCCGGCCACATCATCTGCATCGGGGAAGGGGCCATATTCACGGATGATTTCAGCGGTTGAGTGTTTCATGTCTTCATCCTAACTGTAAATCTGTGTGGCGGGGAGCAACAAGCTTGTCGGGAATCCAGGCACACTCGCCGCGATCCAGCGGCATGCTCTTCCGCGCCCGAACGTCTCGACCTTGTTGTCGCGGGCAAGCTCTTCGAGTGCTCGCTGCACCGTACGTGGGCTCACGTTCAAGGCCAGCGCCAATGCCGAACTCGACCAGGCTTCCCCATCGCTGAGCAAAGCTAGGATTTGGGCACGGTCGCCTTCTACGTGCGGCACCAGCACGGCGACATTGCGCGTGGTGTGAGGTTGCAGAACAAACCCGTCCCTGGTTGCATTCAGTGTCGCCAGCGGTTTGACGGCCTCACGCAGCCGGGCAACTTCAACACGCAGGCGCGCGCGGTGTGACGCATCAGCTTGCCGCGCGTTGAAAGCGCGTTTGAGAAGCGTCTCACGTGCTACATCCTTCGGCCAAGCTTCCGCCAGAGCGCGCATGAGTTTAAGCAGCACCGGACGAGTGATGAGTGGAACTATTGTTGTCCCTCCACGCACCACATTGCGGCAGGTATCCACTATGAGTGTATCGGACGCCAAAAGCCTTTCGATGTCTTCGAGATGGAGCAAACGCTCTTTGCCACAGGTTACCAAGCGAGCTGCTGGCGCGCCGAATGCTTGTGCTGCCCGGTCGACCTCGGTCGAGAGCGCCGGAATACGTGCGTCTGTCGCCGCCTGTCTTGCCCGTTCCAGAGCTGCTTTCGCCGGTTCGGTCCTGATGCGGCGGATGGCTATGCCAGCCGCCACTAGTTCCCGACCGGCCAGCGACGCGCGAGGCAGAGCGCTGTCATCCAATTGACTGAGCAATGCTTCGGCTTCATCAAGACGGCCGATCAGGAGAAGGTGCCGGGCTTCGAGATAGCCGGCGTGGGCCGCGTTGCTGCGGTCACCGAACGCTTGAAGTGCCGACCGGGCTGCATTGAGCCTTTGCAATGACCGGCCGAGATCACGCGAAACAAGTGCGATTTCGGCTTCGGCAACGGCGCAACGCGCACGCGCTACAATTTCTTTCGAGCCGAAGCTGCGCGCCGCGCTTCGCAGCAGTCCTCGGGCACGCACGAAGTCGCCGAGTTGCGCCATTGCGATGCCGCGCAACGCCAGTGCCGGCGGATCGTCGCGTAGTGCAACCCTTTTCAGGGCAGCGAGGGGGTCGCCTGCCGAGAGAGCGTTTGCAGCGGCGGCGATCAGCGGGTCCATTGAAATCCCGTCATACTTGTAACTCTCATGATCCCCTCCATCCGAGCTAGCTTGATTGTATCGCAACGGCTGGAAACGGCAATTCGATGGGAGAAGCAGAAATGCCAAGGCGCACCTTAACAGAAAAAGTTGGTTCGTCGTCCAAGCTGACGAGTGATGCGTCCGGTTGGATTGGGCTCGCCGCCACCCCGACATTCGCGCTGATGGCGTGGATGTCTGCAGTCGGCTCGCAGGACATAATGATGTGTTCTGGCGCATCGACCTTCGTCTCCGTCAACAGTATGGCCGTGATGTACGTGTTGATGAGCCTCTTTCACCTACCGCCGTGGATGAAGCTTTTTGCCGCCCGTTTCCAACTCCCCAATACCAAACCATAGGAGACTCACAATGCAACACGCTGTTGTTTCACATGATGACTGGCTGACCGCTCGCCGGGATTTCCTGAAAGCGGAGAAGGAGTTGACGCGTCTTCGCGACAAGGTTGCCCAGCAGCGGCTCGCCTTGCCGTGGGTGCGCATCAACAAGGAATATGTCTTCGACACGCCGGACGGCTCAAGCACGCTGGCAGATCTCTTCGATGGCCGATCTCAACTTCTGGTGCAGCATTTCATGTTCGCGCCGGGATGGAAGGAAGGCTGCCCCAGCTGCTCCTTCATGGCTGACCACACCGATGGTATGAACAAGCACCTTGCGCATCACGACGTCACCATGATCGCCGTCTCCCGCGCGCCGCTTGCCGACATTGAACGTTACCGCGAGCGTATGGGCTGGCAGTTCAAGTGGGTGTCATCCTTCGGTACCGACTTCAACTACGATTTTCGAGTAAGCTTCACACCTGATGAGGTTGCTGGCGGAAAAATCGATTACAACTTCGGCGAATGGAGGGAAATTGGCGAGGAATGGCCGGGCGTCAGCGCTTTTTACAAAGACGATGCGGGCGAGGTCTTCCGGACCTACTCCACTTATGGGCGCGGCGTCGAGGTAATGATGGGCACTTACAATATGCTCGATCTCGCTCCGAAAGGTCGCAACGAAGCCGGAGGCATGGACTGGGTGCGCCGTCACGATCGCTACGGGCAATCGCTCCATAAGGCATGATAACCGGACGGCAAAGAGAGAACGAAGCACTAGCCGGAATCCGTTGGAGTTCCGGCTAGTGCCTTTCGCCGTTATGGCACCGCCTTCTCTTTTAAACTGTTCAACAACGGCCCCTGTGAACATTTGAGTATTCAGGGCTCGGGGAGCAAACTCTGAACGCAGATCAAGCCGACGCCGTATTCTTGGAATTGGCCGTTTAATGTGTTTTTGCTCGGATATTGTCTTCGTATGAATACATGAACCATCTTCTTGATAGTCCAGGTTTTCTTCTGCATTCCTTATGTCAGGTTGCTTCGGCTTATTGTCATGGTTTCTGTTCTTGTGCCGATCCTGCAACATTTTTATCTCGACGCAATGCGAGTTTTCGCACCACGACGTAGAATATCGGCGTCAGGAGCAGCCCGAACAACGTGACACCGAGCATGCCGGAAAACACGGCTATGCCCATGACATGCCGCATTTCGGCACCCGCTCCTGTTGCGATCACAAGTGGCACGACACCGGCAATGAAGGCGAGCGAAGTCATCAGGATGGGTCGAAGTCGAAGCCGTGCCGCCTCTTGCACCGCATTTAACGGATCGACGCCCTCATTTTCCTTCGCTCGCGCGAACTCGACGATCAGGATCGCATTCTTGGCAGCAAGGCCAACCAGAACGACGAAACCGATCTGAGTAAAAATGTTGTTGTCGCCACCGGTAAGCCAGACTCCGACAATTGCCGAAAGGAGAGCCATCGGCGCGATCAGCAATACAGCAAGCGGTAATGACCAGCTATTATACTGGGCAGCCAGAATGAGAAAAGCGAGTAGAACGGAAAGTGGGAAGATATACATTGCCGTGTTTCCGGCCTGCTTCTCCTGATAGGCGAGCTCCGTCCATTCGAAGGCCATGCCGGATGGCAGGGTTTCTGTCATGATGCGTTCTATTGCGGCTGTTGCCTGTCCGAACGAATAGCCGGGGGCCGGACCGCCGCTGATATCAGCTGATGGAAAGCTGTTGTAATGCATGACACGATCCGGTCCCGAACTATGCTGGATCGTCAAAAGCGCCGACAACGGAATCATTTCGCCCGCCATGTTGCGCACCTTCAGTCGGCCAATATCTTCCGGGTGCATCCGGAAAGGCGCATCTGCCTGGACAACCACCCGATAAGTCCTGCCAAAACGATTGAAATCATTCACATAGAGAGAACCAAGGTTCACCTGCAGCGTTTCAAAAATTGTGTTGAGGGGCACACCTTGCGATTTGGCTTTCACCCGGTCGATATCCACCTGAACCTGTGGCGCATTCATCTGGAAGCTTGCAAGCATGCCCGCGAGTTCCGGTGCCTGCATCGCCTTGGCCATGATTGCCCCTTGCGCCCCGGCAAGCGCTTCAAGCCCCAGGCCGGCCCTGTCTTCGATCTGGATTTTGAAACCTCCAGTCGTACCGAGGCCAGGAACCGGCGGTGGCGGAAATATACCGGCAAAACCATCAGGTATCTGGCTGAACTTGCCCATCAAGCGGCCTGCTATGGCAAAGGCGGACAAGGAGGGATCGTTGCGTTCGTCAAAGGGCTTGAGCATCGTGAACATGACAGCAGCGTTCGGGATATTGACCATGCCATTGACCGAAAGCCCCGGGAAAGCGACCACACTTTCCACGCCGGGTTCGGCAAGTGCGATCTCCGACATTTTCTTAACCACCGCCTCGGTTCTGTCGAGCGACGCTCCCGTTGGCAGCTGCGCAATACCAACGAGATAATATTTGTCCTGAGCCGGAACAAATCCGCTAGGTACAGTCTGGAACCCCATCCATGTCATGCCGAGCAGGCCAGCATAGACGAACAGGACGACCGCGCTCAACCTCAAGGCCCGTCGCACCGACCAGACATAGGCAGTCGATGCACTGTCGAAGAACCGGTTGAAGAGCCTGAAGAACCAGCCGAACAAACCGTCGATCACCCGTGTCAGGAGATCACGTTTGACGTCGCCGTGATGCGGCTTCAAGAGCACACCTGCAAGCGCAGGAGAAAGTGTGAGGGAGTTGATTGCCGACAGGATGGTCGAAATTGCGATTGTAAGGGCGAATTGGCGATAGAACTCACCTTGCAGGCCGGACAGAAATGCGGAGGGGATAAAGACCGCCGAGAGCACAGACGTAATGGCAATGATTGGTCCCGTCACTTCGTCCATAGCCTTGCGAGCAGCTTGCTTGGGCGTTTCGCCGAGCGCGATGTGACGCTCGACATTTTCGACGACGACGATAGCGTCATCGACCACAATTCCGATGGATAGCACCAAGCCGAACAGAGATAGCGTGTTCAGCGAGAAACCGAACATATACATGAGGGCGAATGTGCCGACCAACGATATCGGCACGGCGACCAAAGGAATGATCGAAGCACGCCAAGTCTGAAGGAAGAGCACGACAACGATTACGACCAGGACAATGGCTTCAAGCAATGTCATCACGACAGCCTCAAGGGAGGCTTTCACGAAGACTGTGGGATCATAGGCAATGCGATATTCGATCCCTTCGGGAAACCCCTTCTGCAGTTCTTCCATGGTGCCGCGAATGGCACTGGCTACATCAAGTGCGTTGGCGCCGGGGCTCTGGACGATCTGCATCGCCAGTGCCGGTTTTCCATCGAGAAGACTGCGTAGAGCATAGCCGTCAGCCCCTAGTTCGATTCGTGAAACGTCCCGCAACCGGGTAACCTGACCATCAGCGCCGGTCTTGACGACGATATCGCCGAACTGTTCCTCATTGGATAACCTGCCGAGTGTATTGACCGTAACCTGAAGTGCAGCCGAGGCATCTGGTTGTTGGCCTACCGAGCCTGCGGCTACCTGGGCATTCTGCTCCTGAATTGCTGCCACGACGTCCGAAGCGGTCAGACCGCGGGCGGCCACTTTCGCCGGATCAAGCCAGACCCGCATGGAGTATTCACCAGCCCCCCAGACAAGCACATCGCCTACACCCGAGATACGCGCAAGCTGGTCGCGTACCTGCAAGGTGGCGAAATTCGACAGATAGAGCGGATCATAGCGATCATCGGGTGATACGAGATGAACCACCATCAGGATATCGGGCGAAGTCTTTTGCGTCACCACGCCGATGCGCTGAACCTCCTGCGGCAGACGCGGAAGCGCGCGTGAGACACGATTCTGCACCTGAATTTGCGCCATGTCAGGATCCGTGCCCTGCTGGAACGTCACGGTCAACGTCATACGTCCATCGGTGGCAGCCTGCGAGCTCATATAGAGCATATTCTCCACGCCATTAATGACCTGCTCCAGCGGCGCGGCGACCGTTTCGGCGATCACTTCAGGGCTGGCACCCGGATAGTTCGCCGTAACCTGCACCGTTGGAGGAGTTACCTGCGGATACTCACTCAAGGGCAGCTTCAGGAGTGTGAGCCCTCCACCAATCAACATCAGGACAGAGAGGACAACCGCAAAGATCGGGCGGTCTACGAAAAAGCGCGGGATGTTCATCGATGCGCCTCCCGAACACCTGCTGCAGCCTGGGCAGCTTCGCCCTGCTGGTTGGAGAGCATCGGCACTATCTGCGGATCGACTTCCATTCCGGGGCGAACGAGCCCCTTGATGATGATTTTTTCACCGGACTTGAGCCCCGCAGAAACAACGCGCATTCCGTCGATCATCGGCCCCAGTTCAATCGGGCGGTACTCTGCCTTATTCTCCGCTCCGAGTACCAGCACATAGCGTCGCCCCTGGTCGACGGCAATCGCCTGCTCATCAATGAGTACGGTTTGGGTCGGTTCGGCAGTCACGAGCTTCACTCGCACGAAAAGGCCAGGAGCCAGTCTGTCGTCGTAATTCTGAACGATTGCACGGGCTCTGATCGTGCCTGTGCCCCGGTCGATGCGGTTGCCGAGAAAATCGAGTTCGCCGACAAGCGGGTGGCCATTATCGGTCATCAAGCCGACCTTAACCGGAAGCCTGTCCGCTTCGCCCTCCGTCACGGATGCGCGTCCACGAGCTGCGAATTCCAGATAGGTTGCTTCATCGATATCGAAATAAACATAGAGTGGATCGGTCGAAACAATCGTGGTGAGAAGCGTGGCAGCCCCCGCATTGCCGCCGGTAACGAGATTGCCTTCTGTGACAAGAACGCGATCAACGCGACCGGCAATCGGTGCTGTGACACGCGTGAAAGACAGATCGAGTTCTGCAGCTGCAATGGCAGCCTTGACGATCTCCACCTGAGCCTTGCGTTGCCGAAGTGCAGCCTTCGCATCATCAAAGGTCTTACGCGATACAGTCCCATTCGGAGCCAGCGCTTCAGCGCGTTTGAAATCGATCTCAGCCTGATCAAGCAAAGCAATAGCCTGCTGCAATTGAGCTTTGGCTGCATCCAATGCGACCTGGAACGGCCTTGCATCAATCTGGAACAGAAGATCGCCGGGTCGAACAAGGCGGCCTTCAGGAACGCTGACGCTAACTATGGCCCCACCTACACGTGGACGCAGGTCAACTGTCCTTGTTGCCTCGGTATGACCGGTAAACTCTACGGATGGGGCAACATTGCGTGTGACGACCTCGGCAATCGGTACTTGGGGAGCAGGCATTTGAGCGGGCTGTGCGGCTGCGGATGAAACAAGCGAGAGGAATCTTTGGGTATATGGCTCGATATCGTCTCGATAGACCGCATAAAAGGTACCACCAACGATGACGGCGCCGGCCAGGAACAGGGCGGCGGCTCTATTACTCATTCTCGTTCTCCTTCATAGGGCCGCAGCGTCTGCCAGCGGGACATGACGACGGTCATTTGACGACCTTGCTGTTTCCAACGGTGGAAAGGTCAAGGCCCTGAGAGTTATTTTCCCAAGGAGAGTATTGGTGGCAGCTGCAACCTCGTTTGGCGGCCAATCTGGCGCGTTGTTTCGCCAATATTCCGGGAAAGGGAAGAAGCGATCGATCAAACGATGCTGCTCTTGCATGTGAGGGCCGGAGCCTTCGCACTGTTCGTGATCGGGTCACGTCCCTGCGCAAAAAAACGGTCTTGACCTTACAAGTGTTGGAAGCTGCAGGTTGACAAAAATTCCGCTCAGAACGCCAGTCGATTGTCGGCCGGACTGGGAACGCAAGCACGTCCACCGAGTGAAAGGCCCAGATATGACGCACACCAGTACGCCGCACATTCTCATTTACACAACCCCGACTTGTCCGGATTGTCATGCCCTTAAGCGCTGGCTCTCCGAGCAGGGGCTTTCCTATGAGGAGCGCGACCTCAGTGAGCCGGAGATTGCCGAGGAAGCCAAAGCGCGCACAGGGGTTCGGGTGGCTCCGATCACGATTGTCGGTTCTGAAATTTTCTACGGAACATTCGTGCGGCAGAAGCCAGGTTTGCTCAAGGCCCTCGGATTGAATGATGGACTGTAAGGAAAACCGGATGACCAGAAGAAACGTTGATATACGACAGACACGGACCCGACTGGAAGTCTCGAACGGACAAACAATCCTCGAAGCCGCACTCGCTGCCGGTATTTCCTATCCTCATGGCTGCCGATCCGGTCGCTGCGGTTCATGCAAATCGCGCCTGATCGAGGGTGAGGTTCAATTGCTTCAGCACTCGCGCTTTGCACTGACTGAGGAGGAGAAATCCGACGGCTTGATCCTCGCGTGCTGTGCATTGCCGCAAACGGATGTCGCTGTCGCGTGGCTTGTCAGCGACGAAAAGGCCGTGGAGGCTCCGCGGCGTCTTGATGCGGTCGTGATCGGACTATATGACCTCACGCACGACATCAAACTGATACGAATTGCGCCTGCAGATGGCTCGTCTTTGCCGTTTACCGCCGGACAATATGCCCAGATCAGATTTACCGGAACTCCGGTGCGCAGCTATTCCATGGCCAACCGTGTAGGTGAGGGCAGTCTGGAATTTCACGTTCGCCGCGTCGCAGGAGGTATTACGTCCGAACACATACACGGCGCGCTGAAGTCCGGTGACAAAGTTGAACTCGAATTTCCCCTTGGTTCCTCCTATCTGCGCCAAAATCATTCCGGCCCGATGCTGTGCATCGCTGGCGGTTCCGGCCTTGCGCCGATCAAGTCGATCGTTGAGACCGCCCTTGCTCACGGCATGAAGCAGCCGATCCATGTTTATTTCGGAGCACGCAGCGAGTGTGATCTCTACCTCGTCGAGCATTTTCAGTCCTTGGCCGAACAGTATGCCAATCTTACCTTTGTGGTGGTGTTATCCGAGGCAGAAGCGACACAGTACCGCTGTGGTTTTGTGACAAAGGCGGTTGCCGACGACCTGATGGACCTTGATGGGTGGAAGGCCTATGTCGCCGGCCCACCGGGAATGGTTGACGCTGCCATTCAGCTCGCCTTGGCGCGCGGATTACGTGGTGAGGACATGCATGCCGATGTGTTTTTCACGCCCGATGACGGCCCCAACCAAACACCAGCCCAGTGAACTGGATCAAGGATCAATCCTGAGAGAGTGCGAAGGGAGAGAATTCATATGTGCAATAGATTCGACTGTTACCCGGAGCCAACCGCTCAGGAACTACTCTCGGATCCCATAATCCGCGCTGTCATGGCTGCAGATGCTGTGGATGAAAACCAGTTGCGAGCCTTGCTTGAACAGATGAGCCGGCAGCAGGCGGCGAAAACTCAGAATATTGCTGCTCGCCACTAAAATCGCTGTGCAAGTCGACGAAGTGGACAACGTGATGATAGAGCGCAGGTCTGGATCAGATTTGCGCCCTTTAACTTTGCTCCGAAAGCCGACCTGTTCGAAACCTTTTCACTTTTTCCGAGATGCATTCCAGACAGGACAGCCCCATACCGATGATATCCGGCGGAGAATAATACTGAAATAAAAAGCCGCCGCTGCGTATGGTCATGATACGCGGCGGCGGTTCCAGGCAGCTAGTCGCTGTGATCGGCGATTCATTTCTTCATCATGGTATCCATGGAGACTGTAGAAGCCCTTTGTCGAAGGGCTGCTCGACAAAGGGCTTCTACATTGCAGACATATCGTGACAGTGCATGGATTATCCGTTGTCATCTAGCCTTGTGCGATCGCCATGCCCGCGCTGATCGCAAGCACATCCGTGATGAATATCAGCGCGATCTTGTTCCTATTCAGTTAGCGGTTGCGGGATAACCTGCTTCCTCGAGAACCTTCAAGACAGACGCCAGTGTCGCAGTTGTTTCGACCTTGACCGCGCGCTCTGTCGGATTGGTGTCGACCTTAGCGCCGGAATCTACCGATTGGATCGCCATAGTTACAGATTTGGCGCACCCGCCGCAGGTCATGCCTTCGATTTTCAATTCCATGAGATTTCTCCTTGTTTGGGTCTCATGACATGCAAGGTGGTTCTTCCAACCGTGGAAAGGTCAAGCGGAAAAAACAAGAAAATATCATTGACCTTCCCACGGTTGGAAGAACCATACTTCGACTGAACCTGAATTTCGGAACGAAAAAGGAGTCAGCTATGAATGGTCTTGTTAGAACTCCAGAGACGAGGAACGCAGCAATCTGTCTACCCAATAAAGGCGATACTTGCACGTTCCAGATCGGCTCTCGCGAAAATGCTCTTAAGGCTTTGCTGGCCTGAAGATTGCGGGAGTGATTACATGAATATTGGACAAGCCTCTAAAGCATCCGGCGTATCAGCCAAGATGATCCGCTACTATGAGCAGACCGGCCTCATACCTGCTGCCGACCGAACAGCTTCCGGCTACCGCGACTATTCGGACACAGACGTGCATATGCTCCGTTTCATACGGCGAGCCAGAGATCTCGGCTTTTCCGTTGCGGAGATAGGTGATCTTCTCGGGTTATGGCGTGACGAGACGCGACAGAGCGCGGTAGTCAAACGTTTGGCACAAGTTCATATCGACGAACTCCGGAAGAAGATCGCCGATCTGCAAGACATGACCCAGACACTCACGACCTTGGTCAACGCCTGTCACGGCGACCATCGCCCCCATTGCCCGATTCTGCAGCGGCTCGAAACCGATCAGGATGATGAAGACCTTTCGGTTCAGCCGCGTAGTGGTGCTATTGCCCGCTTCATGCAGTGAGACTGACGCCACTGCGACAGAACCCATGAACGCCTTGCGTCTGGCGTCATTGAGAACCTCGACTGGAGCGCCTTCATCGACCGCTACGACCGACCGGAGACGCTGTTTTATCTCAATCCGCCGTATTGGGGCAGCGAGGACTGTTATGGGAAGGAGTTGTTCAGCCGAGGCCAATACGAGGTGATGGCCGAGCGCCTCGGTCGCATCAAGGGTCGCTTTATCATGTCCATCAACGACGTGCCGGAGATCCGATCGATCTTTTCGGCCTTCGACATCGAAGATGTGGGCCTGACCTGCGCAGCGGCTGACGGTAAGGGGACCGTGGTTAACGAACTGATAATTAGCGGGAGGGCTTAACGGCCCCTTCAGTGGGGCTTCAATGAACGTTCCGCTCAGCTCTTTGAAATCGTAAAACTGTTGTCATTCGATTTTGCGCGCTACACGACGATGATTGCTATTTGATTGCTAGCGTCAATGTGGTGAAAACGAAAACTGGCTAAATCATTGATTTTATGGTGCCGCTTAGGTGACTCGAACACCTGACCCCATCATTACGAATGATGTGCTCTACCAACTGAGCTAAAGCGGCCCGGAACATTACATTCCAATTTCCCGAAGGAAGCCAACCGTTTCCGGTTGAACGGTGCGCTGATAACCAAAAGCATGAAGGAAAGCAAGGCCCAAATCAAACAATCTCGTTGTTTGTTCAAAAGCTTTCACAACATGTATACCGCCAGCGTCAGGCAGGGCGGAAATCAACCGGTTTTTACAGCAGGCATGCGACAATGACCCGTTGAGTGTGAAACGCTGGAACCACACCAGCCTTTAAGCTGGCGCGGTTCCGTGACCATCAAAGAATCAAACGCCTGCGCAAAGACGCTGGCGGGCGTCGTTATATTCACGCTCCAGCCGGTCGACCAGTTGCCCGGCAGGTGCCACTTCGTGGATGGCGGCGATACCCTGACCGCAGCCCCATATATCCTTCCAGGCCTTGGCGCCTTCCTGCTGAGCCTTGTCGAAATCCATCTTGGATGGATCGGCTTCCGGCAGGTTTTCCGGATCGAGACCTGAATTGGCGATCGACGGCTTCAGATAATTGCCTCCGATGCCGGTGAAGTAGTTGGAATAGACGATGTCGGATGAATTCGAGTCTACGATCATCTGCTTGTAGGCATCTGTCGCGCGCGCTTCGGTCGTGGCGATGAAGGGCGAGCCGATATAGGCGAGGTCGGCGCCCATGGCCTGAGCGGCGAGGATCGATCCGCCATTGGCGATGGCGCCCGAAAGGAGCAAGGGGCCGTCGAACCAAGAACGGATTTCCTGCACAAGCGCGAAGGGCGACAGCGCACCGGCGTGGCCGCCAGCACCGGCAGCGACCGCGATGAGGCCGTCCGCGCCCTTGCGGATTGCTGAATTGGCATGGCGGTTGTTGATGACGTCATGAAGGACGATACCGCCATAGGAATGGATTGCCGCATTCACTTCCGGCACAGCGCCGAGCGAGGAAATGACGATCGGCACCTTGTATTTCACACAAAGGCCGAGATCGTGCTCAAGGCGGTTGTTGGAACGGTGCACGATCTGGTTGACCGCGAAGGGCGCGGATGGCCGATCCGGATTGGCCTTGTCGTAAGCGGCAAGTCCTTCTGTGATCTCTGCCAGCCACTCGTCCAGTTGTGCTTCAGGACGGGCATTGAGTGCGGGAAAGGAACCGACGACGCCTGCCTTGCACTGCGCCATGACCAGAGCCGGATGCGAAATGATGAATAGGGGAGCACCAACCACCGGGATGCGCAGTCTGCTTTTCAGGATATCCGGCAAGGCCATCTTCAATCGTCCTCCATGATTGACGTTTCCGTAAACGTAATAGTTTTAGCATCTCCTCGCTCAACGGCAATATCAAAAGCGCGCGAGCCGATCTATCAATACAGGTCGCCCGCGGTTTTCCGAGAATCTTGACAGGGAGTGACGGAAACCAGCTGATTGGGACATTCTTGATGCATGGACACTCCATGGTTAGCAGAATTGCCCGGAGGGGAGGGAATCGCCAGCCTACTTCGGGATGTCTCGTTCATTCGCATGGGGCAGTTCGGCGCTGTAAAACCATACGGATGGGGGAAAACCGCAGTCAGAGTTAATATTTGGTGTCTCCGACATGCTTATTGGCTAGTCAAAGCGGGTGATGAACAGCTAAATGCCTTGATTCAGACGTTAATTTCGCTGAGGCTTATGAAATCGTCTGCATCGGAGACCGCTTGCTCCTGTTGAGGGCGTGACGAAACGGCGGGAAGAACGAACAAGGGAAGAGCAACCTTTGGAAAGTATTGAGCGCGCGATCAGGAATGCATTTGCCAAGGCGGATGCGCATAATCCGGCGACCCGCCAGCGAATCTATGAATCCGCTTGGGGTGCGCATGAGCGCGCTCTTGCGGCAAATACCGCGCTCAGCGATGTGCAGAAGGAACAGCGCCGCCAAAAGCTAAAGGACGCGATCTCGCACATTGAACAGGAATTCAAGACCGGTGGTGACAAAACTGAGCGTCACGACCCGTCACTTGATGCTCCGCACAGGGAAGATCCGATCCTTGGCGGTAAGGCGGAAGAGGCATCGCCTGCGCTCGATACCAGCGACATCCGTGCGACCTCGCGGCAGAAGAAGCGCAGCAATGCCGATCTCGGTTATGAGGGCGGCGTTTCGCGTAAGGACCGCAGGAAAAAGAAACGTCATTCACCTTTCTATAGCTATGGTATTCCGGCGCTTGTGCTCGCTGTTGCCGCTTTCATCGGTTATTCGCTCTATAACAGCTTTATCGATTTGAGCCGTGGACCGGCGAACAATCCGCTGCATAGCGATGGCAGTATTGCGCCTTTGAAAGAAGGCGAAGAGCCCGGCGGATTGAAATGGATCACGATTTTCCAGCCGTCTGAGGCAACACGAATGTCCGTCAAGGGACGTGCGACGGCGGAAATCAGGCAGGAAGGCACACGCAGTTTCGCACGTGTACAATCTTCCGGTGCCGAAGATACGGTCACATTCGATGTGGGCGAAGGCATTTTGAACCAGCTGGAAGGCAAGAAGGCGACCTTCGACATTGTTGCGCGAGCGGATGATGGCAAGACGACCCAGATGTCAGTCAATTGTGATTTCGGCGGTCTTGGCGATTGCGGGCGCAGGCGCTACGACGTTCGCGATTCCGTGAGCGACTTCCTTTTCGATATGGATATTTCGTCCGGCCAGAAGGCAGGTCGCGCCGGCACGATCACGGTCAACTCGGATTTGAGCGGTTCCGGCAAGCCGGTCAATATCTACGAAATCCGCGTTTCAACGGCGGCTGAATAATCAGCTCAGCAGCTTTTCCAGCGTTTCAAGCCGGTCCGCTTCGCGGGGCGGCTTGTCCCAGCGAAGCCGTGAGAAACGCGGAAAGCGCATGGCAACGCCGGATTTATGGCGCGTGGAGCGGTTGAGACCCTCGAAGGCAACTTCCACCACCAGCCCATGATTGGGCTCGGCGCGGACAGATCGCACCGGGCCGAAGCGCTCGGTGGTGTTCTCGCGCACAAACTTGTCCAGCAGCTTCAATTCTTCGTCCGTAAAGCCGAAATAAGCCTTGCCGACCGGCACCAGCACTGGCTCGTCTTCCGGTCCCGTCCAGACGGCAAAGGTGAAATCTGAATAATAGCTGGAGCGCTTGCCGTGCCCACGCTGGGCATAGACGATCACGGCATCGACGGTGAAAGGATCGCGCTTCCATTTGAACCATGGCCCCTTGGGGCGCCCGGGCAGATAGGTGCTGTCGTGACGCTTCAGCATCACGCCTTCGATGACGGGATGGGGTGGATTGGCGCGAAACTGCGCCAGTTCCTGAAAGTCAGCGAAAGGCAGTAGTGGCGAAAGATCGAACCGGCGGGGGTCGAGCTTGCCGAGGAATTTTTGCAGGCGGGCACGGCGTTCGGAAAAGGGCAGGGCGCGCAAATCGGTGCCGGTCTGCTGGTTCCCTTCCTGCAACAGATCATAGGCCCGCACGAAAGCCGGATAGTCGTGTAACTGTTTTGCACTCACGGTCTTGCGGTTCAGTCTTTGCTGGAGGTCGGAAAACGTAGCCGTTTCTATGCCGGTTTCGCCGTGATGCCCGACGAGCAATTCGCCATCGATTGCCCCTTCGAAATCCATCACCTCCAGAATATCCGGGAATGCGCCGGAAATATCGTCACCGGTGCGTGAATAGAGGCGGCGCACGCCGTTTTCCGCAACGGCCTGCACCCGAATGCCGTCCCACTTCCACTCGGCACTGTAGGCGGATGCGTCGAGCGAGGGGATTTCAGTTTCATTAAGCGCTGTCGCCAGCATGACGGGGCGAAACGGTGCGGCTGCGGTGGCAGCAGGTTTTTCGCCACGGCCTTCCAGCCAGGCGAAAAGCACCTCATAGGGCGGTGACTGGCCGTGCCAGAGTTCCTCGATTTCGACAACGTTGACGCCGCCGAAATCAGCAAGAGCCTGTTTGGCGAGGCGGGCCGAAACCCCGATGCGCAAACCGCCGGTGACCAGCTTCAACAGTGCATAACGTTCCGAAATGCCGAGCAGATCGAGCCATCCGGCCACAAGCATCGGGCCTTCGCGGCGCGAAGCATTCTGCAATTCGTGGACAACGATGCCAAGTGGCAGATTTGCGCCGGGCGCGGTTTCACTAGGGCCGGGCCAGATGAGCGAAATCGTTTCGGCGAGGTCTCCCACATAATCATAGGAATAGGCAAAGAGTGCGGGATCTGTGCGTTCGGCTATCAGTGCACGCAGCATGGCGGGCTTCACGCTTTGCAGTTCGAGATCGCGCGTGATTGCCGCCAATGCCAGACCGCGATCCGGGTCGGGAGTAGCACGGAAATAGTCAATAAGCAGACGAAGCTTGCCGTTGCGCTGCGGTGTCAGAACCAGCCGGTCAAGAAGTTCAGCGAAAGCGCGCATCAATCGCCCTCATCTTCATAGCCGACGAGATGCAGCGGCTTGGCTGGTATGTTCTGCAGTTCGCACCAGCGAACGAGCGCTTCCTCGCGCCCATGTGTGACCCATACTTCGGCGGGTGCAATTTCCGTAATTGTCGCCGTCAGTTCATCCCAGTCGCAATGGTCGGAAATGATGAGTGGCAGTTCCACGCCCTGTTGTTTGGCGCGCTGGCGGATGCGCATCCAGCCGGAGGCGAAGGCTGAAATGGGATCGGGAAAACGCCGCGCCCAACGGTCGGAAAAAGCCGATGGAGGACCGACGATGATCTTGCCTGTAAAATCCGGCTGCGCCTCGTCACGCTCCACGGTTGCCGGTTCGAGCGGACCGAGATCGATACCTTGTGCCTGGTAATAATCGCAGATCTTTTCCAGTGCACCGTGAATATAGATCGGTTCCGAGTAGCCGGCATTGCGTATGAGTTTGATAACCCGCTGTGCCTTTCCCAGTGAATAGGCGCCGACAAGATGTGCGCGTTCAGGAAATTGCCGGATTGATTTGAGAAGCGTCGCGATCTCGTGTGACGCATCAGGGTGACGGAACACCGGCAGCGCAAAGGTTGCTTCGGTGATGAAGACATCACAGGCCACCGGCTCAAAAGGCGCGCAGGTTGGATCGACTGCGCGCTTGTAATCGCCCGAAGCGACAATGCGGGTTCCATCTTTTTCCACCGCGATCTGGGCCGAGCCGAGCACATGGCCCGCGCCATGAAAACGGACCCGAACACCGTTGATCGTCAGGGTTTCACCGAGGCCAATCGGTTGTGTGGTTTCGGCGAAGTTCGCGCCGTAGCGTAGCGCCATGATGTCGAGCGTTTCGGGCGTTGCCAGTACATGGGTATGGCCCGAGCGGGCATGATCGGAATGTCCGTGCGTGATGAGCGCGCGTTCCACCGGACGCACGGGGTCGATGTAGAAATCGCCGGGCGGGCAATAAAGACCTTTGGGAGAGGAGCAGAGAAGTTGGTTGAAACGCATGGTTTGAAGATAGGTCACGAAGTTCGCCCCGAAAAGAGAGGGAGCTTGCGTCTGCTGACAAAATGAGAACAAAAGTGAACAAACACCTTGGCGGCTTGCCTCGCTGCGATTAGATTGACGGCGTGACACTGAACCTGAAATCCGCCGCCGCATCTGCCGCTTTTCCCTTGCCGGACCGTTTTCTCGAATGGTTTGCGGCCAAGGGCTGGTCGCCGCGCGCGCATCAGCTTGAGCTTCTGGCCCGTGCCGAACAGGGACAGTCCACGCTTCTGATTGCGCCGACCGGTGCGGGTAAAACGCTGGCCGGGTTTCTGCCGGCGCTGGTGGACCTGGAACGAAATGGCCGTAAAAAGCCGGGTATGGCGAAGCGCGGCGTGCATACGCTTTATATCTCGCCGCTGAAGGCTCTGGCCGTCGATATTCATCGCAATCTGACGGTGCCGGTCGAGGAAATGGGTCTCGACATCTCAATCGAGACCCGGACCGGCGATACGCCTGCGCACAAACGCCAGCGGCAGAAGCTGGCGCCACCGGATATTCTACTGACGACGCCAGAGCAGCTTGCACTGTTGATCGCTTCCAAAGGCGCGGAACAATTCTTCAAGGGTTTGCGCTACGTGGTGCTGGACGAATTGCATTCGCTCGTGATTTCCAAGCGCGGGCATTTGCTGGCGCTCGGGCTGGCGCGGCTGCGCCGTCTGCAACCGCAATTGCAGACGATCGGCCTTTCCGCAACGGTGGCGGAGCCCGATGAACTGCGCCGCTGGTTGGTGGAACAGGACGGCACTGGGCCCATGGCCGGTCTTGTGACGGTGGATGGCGGTGCCAAGCCGGAAATCACGATTCTCGATTCCGATGAGCGGGTGCCATGGTCTGGCCACTCCTCGCGCTATGCGATTCCCGATATTTATGAGGCGATCCGCCAGCATCGCACGACGCTTCTGTTCGTCAATACGCGCAGTCAGGCGGAAATGCTGTTTCAGGAGCTCTGGCGGGTCAATGAGGACACGCTGCCGATTGCGCTGCATCATGGTTCGCTCGATGCCAGCCAGCGCCGCAAGGTCGAGCAAGCCATGGCTGCCAACACATTGCGGGCTGTGGTCGCGACCTCGACGCTTGATCTGGGGATCGACTGGGGTGATGTCGATCTGGTCATTCATGTCGGCGCACCGAAAGGGGCGAGCCGCCTTGCGCAGCGCATTGGCCGTGCCAATCACCGCATGGACGAGCCAAGCCGTGCCATTCTTGTGCCCGCCAATCGCTTCGAGGTGATGGAGTGCCGCGCCGCACTCGACGCCAATTATCTGGGCGCGCAGGATACGCCACCCCTGATCGACGGGGCGCTGGATGTGCTGGCGCAACACGTGCTTGGCATGGCCTGTGCCGAGCCTTTCAACGCCGATCAGCTTTATCGTGAAGTGCAGAGTGCTGCACCTTATTCGAACCTTCCGCGAGACACGTTCGACCGTATTCTGGATTTCGTGGCGACTGGCGGCTACGCGCTCAAGACCTATGAGCGGTTCGCGAAAATCCGCAAGACCGTGGACGGCACGTGGCGGGTGTCCAATCCGCGCATCGCGCAGCAATATCGGCTCAATATTGGCACGATTGTCGAAGCGCCAGAGCTGAATGTGCGGCTTACTCGTGGCGGCAAGGGTGGAAACGCGCGTGGCGGACGTGTTCTTGGTCGCATCGAAGAATACTTCCTTGAGACGTTGACGGCTGGCGACACGTTCCTGTTTGCCGGAAAGGTGCTGCGGTTTGAAGGCATCCGTGAAAACGAGTGCATCGCCTCCAATGCTGCCGGGCAGGATGCCAAAATTCCTGTCTATGCAGGCGGCAAGTTTCCGCTTTCCACCTATCTTGCCGCGCAGGTGCGCGCCATGCTTGCCGACCGCACGCGCTGGCAGTTTTTGCCGGAACAGGTGCGGGAATGGCTTGAAGTGCAGCAATGGAAATCCGTGCTGCCTGCAACGGATGAGCTGCTGATCGAAACCTTTCCGCGCGGCAATCGCTTCTACATGGTCGCCTATCCGTTCGAGGGCAGGCTGGCGCATCAAACGCTCGGCATGTTGCTGACGCGCCGTCTGGAACGCATGGGCGCGCATCCGCTTGGCTTTGTCGCTACCGATTATTCGCTGGGGCTTTGGGGCCTCAAGGATATGGGCGCGCTGATCGGCACGGGAAAGCTCAATCTCACCCGTCTGTTTGACGAGGATATGCTGGGGGACGATCTCGAAGCCTGGCTTGATGAAAGCTACCTTTTGAAACGCACTTTCCGCAATTGTGCCGTGATTTCAGGGCTTATCGAACGCCGTCATCCGGGACAGGAGAAAACAGGCCGTCAGGTTACGGTTTCCACCGACCTGATCTATGACGTGCTGCGGACCCATGAGCCGGACCACATATTGCTGCAGGCGACGCGTGCGGATGCCGCGACGGGGCTTCTGGATATCAAGCGCCTTGGCGACATGCTGGCACGCGTGAAAGGTCATCTTTTGCACAAGCCGCTCGACAGGATTTCACCGCTGGCGCTGCCTGTGATGCTCGAAATCGGACGTGAGCGTGTGGCAGGCGATGGCGAGGAAATGCTGCTTGAAGAGGCCGCAGATGATCTGATCAAAGAGGCGATGCAATGAAGACTGCGGTATGGGGCAATGGAGAGGCCTACAGTCTGGCCCATACGGAAGTGCGTGGCGTTGCAGCTGTGTGCGATCCATCCGGTGCACTGTTCCTGCCCGACCTGCATATGCTCATCGTTTCCGATCTGCATCTGGAAAAAGGTTCATCCTTTGCCCGGCGCGGCCAGCTCATCCCACCTTATGACACAGCAGCGACGCTCGATATGCTGGCGCTGGCCATCGCGCGTTATCAGCCGCGAACCGTCATCAGCCTTGGCGACAGTTTTCACGATGCAACCGCCAGCGAACGCCTGCCGTCGCTTTATGCCATCCGGCTGAAATCGCTTATGGAGCATCGGGACTGGTTCTGGATCACTGGCAATCACGATCCGGATCGCCCGGTCGACTTGCCGGGCGATTGTGTGGAGGAACTGGCAATCGGGCCGCTTACCTTCCGGCATGAACCATCGCGCAAGGCCGGGCAGGGCGAGATTGCAGGGCACCTTCACCCCGCGGCCCGCATCGTGCGACGTGGACGGTCAGTACGCCGCCCCTGTTTTGTAAGCGACGGGGAAAGGCTCATTATGCCTGCTTTCGGCGCCTATACGGGTGCGCTGAATATTCTGGATCGCGCTTTCCGAGGGCTGTTCGCTGACGAGACCCTGCGCGCCTATATGCTGGGACAGGGCAAGGTTTACCCGATTGCGCGCGGCGCGCTTTATGGGGGTTAATCCCTGCGGAACAGAATGCGTCCGAACCAGCCGGTGAAGACGGCAAGGAAAACGGCAAAAAGGCCGTAGAGAAAGCTGTTCTGGTGGGCGGCGTTGTAGATGCTCTGTTCAAAACCAGCCTTGACGATTTCGAGACTGGCATTGGCTTCACGCAAAAAAACACCGTTGCGGAACAGAAGCGCCCGAGCCTTGTGGCGCCCGACCGGCACATTGGCGGGCAGGTTCAATGTGGCGCGAAACAAGGTGCGGGAAATGAACTCCACGCCCCCGATGCGCTGCGTATAGAGGCCCTGGCGGATTTTCATTTCCCGCAGTTCGTTGCCGAATGTCGGGATATTGCCCGACAGGCTACCCGGATCTTCCGGGACGAGATAGAAGTTGCGCACGCCCACCGAAAGTTGTCGGTAGATTTTCTCTTCGGTAATGTCCTGCAGATTGCGGGTAGAGGCCAGCGAGTAGGAGAGCGGCACGCCCATGAAGGTTTCCGAATCCGAATTCACCCAGACACCGAGATAACGGTCCTTCTTGCGCACCACGAGATCGCGCGAGGGGCCTTGTAGCACGACGATGATATCGTAACGGCCTTGTCGTTGGATCATCGGATCGGCATTGTCGAGCGCGCCGAATATGGTGAGGTCAGTGCCGCCGAAATTCGATGTGATGGCGATGGTTTCGGTTGAAAGTCCGATTTCGATGGTTTCATCCGCAGGGTTTTGCAATTGCGGAACCGTGTTGCCGTTGCCGCTCGAATCGACCTGCGCCAATGCGCTTCCCGTCATTAGAAGGAACATCAATGCGGAGGAAAGCGTAAGGCTCCGCATGTCAGATATCCGCAATCGAAATGGAAAACAGATTGTCGGGCCGCACGAACAGGCCAAAGGCGAGGCGCAGGCCAACGGCAAGCACGAGAAGCGCCAGCAAAAGGCGCAACTGTTCGCCGCGCAATTTTTGGCCCGCGCGTGCGCCGTATTGCGCGCCGATAACGCCGCCAACCATCAGCAGGAAAGCAAGTACGATATCGATGGACTGGTTGGTCGTTGCCTGCAGGACGGTCGTGACTGCGGTCACAAAGGTGATCTGAAACAGCGAGGTTCCGACAACCACATTGGTCGGAACATGCAGCAGATAGATGAGCGCCGGAACCATAATGAAACCGCCGCCGACACCCATCACCGATGACAGAAGGCCGATGAAGAAGCCGATGCCGAGAACCGGAATGATGCTGACATAGATGGTGGAGGCGCGAAACCGCATCTTGAATGGCAGGCGGTGTATCCACGTATGCTGGCCGGACCGCCGCACAGCACCTGCTTGTCCCTTTTTTACGCGGCGCATGGCGCGCAGGCTTTCCACCAGCATCAGACCGCCGACAGTGCCGAGAAAAAAGACGTAGAGGATGGAAACGATGAGGTCCAACTGGCCGAGATCGCGCAGCCACGAGAACACGAAGATACCGACGAGGGAACCCAATACACCACCCGCCACGAGAAACAGGCCGAGCTTGATATCGAGCGTGCGACGTTTGAAATGCGCCAGTGCGCCGGAAACCGACGAGGCGATGACCTGATTGGCACCGGTGGCGACCGCGATTGCAGGTGGAATGTTATAAAAGATCAGAAGCGGCGTGATCAGAAAGCCGCCGCCGACGCCGAACAGTCCGGAGAGAAAACCCACGGCGGCGCCCATGCCGAGAAGAACCAGCATGTTGACCGATAATTCCGCAATGGGAAGATAAATACCCAATTCCGAACCCGGCTTTCACGAACGCATGACACACAGCTGCTTGCGGTCGCGCTTCTCCGCAAGATGTTTCACTCTACTAAAACATCTCCGGCAAAATTATGAAACTGTTCTGCGTGCGGAAATGCATGAAAACAAGTAGTTAGGCTTAACTCCACACGTGAGTTTCAGCCCGGCCACTTCTCATAATGTCTTGCTCTGTCGCCATCGCGAAGTCAAACGCCGATTGCTGATAAAGTTATCTCGCGAAACTCTATTCGAGGAAAAATGCTAGGTGTTGTTTAAGAACAACAAAAAGAGCCTTGAAGAGAGCTTAAAACAGTCATTGTTGGTATAATCCCATAGAATATATAGGAAATACATGAGCGCAATCTGGCCACGATGCACTGTCGATCAGTCGGTAGCGTTCTGTCGGTTGCTGATGACGATATTGATATCTTCTTTCGGCGTGATGACGGAATGACCAGACGATGGGTAAAACTGTGCACGGATCGAAATGTTGTCGGACATTTTACTGTCGGTCAGGCTGCCGTTCTTTATGATATAAAGATAGGGATTGGTCAGGTTTACGCTGAAGTTTCCAGCAAAGCGGCTGCTGGACTTGAAGCCAAAGCAGTTCATGCTTTCGGCATAGTAGTTGCCATTCATGACATTCCATTCTTCCATAGGGCTGGACCGTGTGAGACAGGTCTTTTTGCCGTCTGGTGTGGTGAAATTCGCATTGAACGACACGCCTATGAAGATGTTCTTCAGCTCGAAACTGCCGGATAGGACTTTGAAAATGGATTTGTACGGATGAATATCCTCGGCAGGGATAAGTTGCTTGTCGCCGGAAGAAATCTCAAAGTCGATCGCATCTCCCTGGAAGCTTTTGATGTCCTTGTCGAGCGCGAGGGGAATCTTCGCGATGATCCCGTTTTCCATGTCGTTGTTTACGTGCAAGAGCATCGTCTATCCCCTCGTTGATAGGGCTTAGATAATAAGGCTCAACGAGTCGATTCAACCTGTCACTTCTTTCAGACGCTTGTGATTGAAACGAGAAAGGGCAGCTTCTGCTGCCCTCGAAAAATCCGATTTACTTCAATGTGTTACTTGTTCTTCTCGAGAAGAAGCTGGACCAGTTGCTGGTCAACGTCGCCGGTCGGCGTCTGGCCATTCGCCTTCTGGAAGGCGGCAATTGCAGCGCGGGTCTTGCCGCCCATCAAGCCATCGGCAGTGCCGACGTCGTAGCCGTTCTTCTGGAGAATAAGCTGGATGTTACGAACAGCCTTCTTCATATCCACCGAGCCGGTGGTGAGCGGTTTGCTCTCGGTCCAAGCATCCGGGACGTCGATGGAGTTGGTTGCCTGATCGAGCGGCTTGGCCTTCCAGAGCTTGACCAAATCCTTGGCGCGTTCAAGCTGTTCCGGTTTCAATGCCTTGGCAATCTGGTCGCGCTTGTCGGCAGCATCCTTGTCACCAGCATTGGCGGCAAGCGAGAACCACTTGTAGCTTTCTTCCAGATTGACTGGCATGCCCAGTCCCTTGGCCGCAAGGATTCCGAGATTGAACTGGCTGTCCTTCACGCCGAGTTCGGCGGCATCGGTGAACCAGCGCACGGCGGAAGCATTGTCAGGGTTGCCATTGGCGCCGGTTGCGAAAAGGACGGCGAGGTTGTGCATCGCGCTGGCGTTACCCTGCTGCGCTGAAAGCTGGTACCAGGTCTTGGCCTTTTCGAGATCGCGGGCCATGCCAAGGCCCTTCTCGTTGAAGTTGCCGAGACGATATTGCGCCGGGGCAAAGCCTTGACCTGCAGAAATCTCATACCATTTCGCCGCCTTGGCAAAGTCGGCGGCAACGCCGCGACCTTCCATATAGCGATTGCCGACCTCGAAGAGCGCACGAGCATCGCCCTTGGCCGCAGCCTCGCGAAGCGCTGCCGGACCGGCTTCTTCCGGTACAGGCGGAATGGCCGCCTGAGGCTTTGCGGCAGGTTCGGCCGATGCCGCCGTTTCAACAGGCTTCACCGGATTGGCGATTGTTGCGGCAGGCTGTTCAACCTCTGTCGGTATTTCCACCGCTGCCTGCTGCTCGTTTGCTGGTTCCGGGATTTCTTCCTGCGCAACTTTCTCCGAGCGCGGCTCCGTAACCGGAGGCACTGTTGCGGGGGCGGACGGCTCGAGCGCAGGTGCCGTTTCCGACGCGATTTTTGCAGCGATTTCGTCGGCTGGCGCAGGCGTGTTGTCGGTGGCAGTGGTGTCGATCTGCGGCGGTACTGTATCGATTGCCGTTTCCACCGGCTCGTCGCGGTTGAGGAAAGCTGAGCCGATCTGCAGGCCAGCCATCGCGATCATCACAGCACCGATTGCCATCAGGATCGGCTTGCGCTGGCGCTGGATCATGTCGCCGACTGATGACTTTTTCTTACCGGTGCGCTTGGTCGCGCCCTTCTGAAGCTGTTCGGATTCTGCGGCCGCAAGCTGGGCGGCGCGCCGCGCTGCCGTGATGAAGTCCACCTTGCCGTTGGCGGCAAGGGCCAGATCGGCAGCGTCTTCGCGCTGACGGCGTTCTTCGCGCACCCGCTTCATAATCGAATTGAGGTCCGGCATGCCTTCGCCCTGAGGGCGAGGGGATGGAGTCGTTTCCAGCTCCGGTTCTTCGCGTGTGATCGGCTCGATGGCCGCAAGATCGCTTTCGAAGGCTGGCGCATCAAGCGTCGCGTCAAAAGCGCTGGCTTCGAGTGTTTCGTCGTTCTTTCCGACGGATTTGTCGGCGCGGCGACCGCGTATAGCTTTCGCGAAACCTCCGAAGAGCGATGACTTCCCGGTCAAGTCACCTGCCTGCATATCGGCGGGACCGGCTTCGCTCTGGACGGTTGCAAAAGCTGCTTCCGCTGCCGCTGCAGCCGGGGAACGCGGTGCCGACGGACGCGGCGATCCAGCGTTGGGGCTGGTGAAGGCCGGTTTTTCAGTGTCCGACGTGTCTGATTTGCCTGCCACGTCCTGCTCAAGCCTGGCCAGACGATCAACGATCTTGACCAATGTGTCGTGGACGGTCTCGAATGTCTTGCCGTTGCGCTCGTCGGAATTGCGCGCTAGGGCCTCGAGCGATTTCATGTCTTCGGCGAGTTGCCGGGCGATCACGCTGTCGCCATGTGATCCATGCTGCAGAACGCGCGCGACAGCACTTTCGGCAGCTTCGCGCGCTGCATCCAGCACTGTTTCGCGATTGGAGGCGATGGAGCGCTCGATGGAATCGAGACGCGGCTTCAATTCTGCGATCTCGGCAACGGGCTGCGCAAGATGATGGGCGATATTTGCAATCTGATCTTCGAGGCTGCGGATTGCCTTCACATCCAGTCCAGGGCCGTCATAGGTCGGCGCCTGAAGCAGACCCAGTGAAATCTGCTGCGAAAGATCGTCGAGGCGGCCTTCCAGAGTGTGGATCGCGCTGTTGTCGACATGCTGCGTGGCATATTGCGCGTCGAGACGCTCGGTCAGTTCTGCAAAGCGGCGGTCGATTTTGTCCAGAACGGAAGGATGCGGCTCCTCTACCCGGCGCTCGGCAGCTTCGAGCTTCTCGCCGATGGCTTCAAGACGTGCCTCTACAACGTGATAGTCGGACTGGTTCAGATTCTCCATGACCTTGCCAACCTGATTGGCAAGCAGGTTAATCTGGTGTGCGAGCTGGTCGATGACGCCTTCCGGTAGCGCTGAGCCGCTTGAAAGACCGTCGATGCGAGAGGAAAGTTCGCCGAGCTTGCGATAGAGCGTGTCGGAATTCTGCTGCGTTGCCGAAGTGGCGAGCTGTTCTGCGAGCTCTGCCAAACGGCTTTCGATACGCTCCAGTCGGCGCGCACTGTCCTGATCCGGGCGCTGGGCGCGGCTGGTGGCGATGATAGCGCGGCTGATTTCGTCCAGCCGCTCATCGATCTGCTGCAGACGGCTCTGATCGAGCGACGACGCGTGTTGTGGGCTGAGCGATTCCTCGATGGAATTCGCGAGCTGGCCGATGCGATCCTCGATTGCGCTCAGGCGGTTCGACTGGGGCAACGTACCGATGGCGTCGCGCACCTGCTCAAGTCGCGAGCCTATCGCATCCAACGCCGGATCGACGGCGTTGTGGCGCTGTTCGAAGGCCTCGAAACGCGCGTCGAAGCGATCCCAACGATTGTTGAGACGATGCAGTGTTTCTTCGCGCGCGAGGCTCTGGACGGTGCGATTGAGCTCTTCGAGCTGGCGGCGGAGCGCCTGCGCGTTTGCCTCACTGCTGCGTTCGGCGAGAAGGCGTACACTGTCGTTGATACGCTCGAAATCATCGCTCATCTGCTGTGAAAAGCCTTCTTCGCTTGCGGCGCGCTGAAGGCGGGTCATCTCGCGGCTGGCACGGCTGACCTCGGCGCTTGAGGCATAATGTGGCTGCGGCTCTTCATGGCTACCGCGCATCCGACGGAGATTTTCGGCAATCTCGGCGAGGCCGGTTACAGTCTCGTCCGGATGGCGAACTGGGTGACGTTCGGAACGCAGAATATCACGCACGTCCGGGGCGCTGTCGTGCTCCAGATCCATCAGGCGTTTCTCAAGGCTCGCCAGCGTGCGGTTAAGTTCTTCCATGGCAGGTGATGACGCTCGGCGCTCGCGGCGGGCATTCAAATCGTCAATAATTGATCGTGAACCTGACGCCATATCTGGATTTGCCATGATAAATTCACTTTTTCTAATGATAGAGGCCGCCGGGAGCAAATTTCACCAGCGCAACAGGCAAGAATTTGCTCTGCTTACATTTGTACAAACGTGGTAAATAACTCGTTAATATATGCGGCTAAGTGAGTGCTTTCGTGGATGCCGAATAGCATCCCATGGTTGAGCGGGCTGAATTCAGCGTGTCAAACGCGACCCGGCATGAAAAGCGGATCTATCGAATACGAAAGATGCGTGAACCGCGGCGGCAAAATGTAAATCGAAGCTACGGCACTGACAGCAATGTCAATGTGAGCTGTCATCAACAGTGGTTCCATCGCGCAATCGCGCGGTGACCGGGCGTTTCCGGGGGCGGAAACAGGGTAGGACATGAGTAAACAGGCTAACGCACCAGGGCTGGTCGCAGATTTAGCAATTGCGGATTTGCTAACCGGCGCAAGCGGGAATATGCGAAAGGAAGGTCAGTCAGGCGGTCAACTATACCGGATCGGCGATCTAGCGGAGGAGTTCGACCTGACGTTGCGCGCCTTGCGCTTCTACGAAGACAAGGGATTGCTCAATCCACGCCGCGCGGGCGTGACGCGGCTTTATGATTACAACGACCATACACGCTTGCGTCTTATCCTGTTTGGGCGGCGCATCGGCTTCACACTGAGCGAGATGGGACAGTTGATCAGCGTGTGGGAAAATGAGACCCGCGACGCTGTCGAAGTGGAGAAGCTACGCAAGCGTTTCAAGAAAAAACTGGTCGAGCTTGAGAAGAAGAAGGACGAGGTGGATCGGTCGGTTGAAGAGCTGCGAACCATCCTCGCACGAATGGGGCGACAGTCGTTTTGATTGCGGGTGTATGAAGTTTGAAAATGTGGCTGCCCCTATCTGATTGGCAGGACAGATAAAGGCAGCCTATTTGCTCGTAATAAAAAATATATATAAAAATCAACGCCTTTAGAATGCAATCTAGACCTTGACGCCATACGGGGAATGACGGAATAGCCTATCCTGTATCGGTAATATACAAGCCATTTTGCATCCTCCGTTTTTGCTCCGCATGCTGTGTTTGGTCTAATCCACCAACACAGATGTTGCTTGCAGAGCGAGAACGGGTCGCGTTTAGCAATAAGAAAGAGTTTTAAAACCTCCTGTTCGTTGAAAACAAAGCCATCTTAACTGGATTTAGATCGATCTTAAAATAGCAACTTGCTGGGTAAGATTTCTCAATCTCCATTGTCTAATTTAACTAGCGCTAAAAATTGAAATGTAATTTTCGGATAACTGAATTATCCGCAAGGAAGCTTCCGGAAGGCTTCGTTCTGGGATTCCTGAAAACTTGTATCGACTTGTGTCTCGCCAAGTGCGCTCTGGGGCGGCTTTGGACGATGAAACTACGGTTCACAATTATTCGCCGTCATCTTTTTAATTTGGGTATATGTGTGCATCCACGAATGTGCGGCCTCGGCCAGATCGAAGTCGGAGCGAACTCCGCCTGGCAGGTCCGAATGTTTCAGCCTGTTGCATGAAGTGTGCCGTGGAGTGGGAACCTCGACGCATCGACGGGGTTATTCCAGCCTTGCGACTGATGGCGCATCCAAGATGTGCCCAGAACGAACAGATGGAGCGCCGGTCTGATCCAATCAGATCGAATTCGCTCTGATGCGAAAGTGAGGCTGACAATGAAAAAAGCTCTTGTTCTGACCGTAGCGACGTTTCTCACCAGCTCCGGTTTTGCGCTGGCGCAGGATCGAGTGCTTATCGAAGTGCCTCAGACAGCACGCGATTATGTCATCGAAAATCCTTCGGACCCGGTCGTCATTGAGGGCGAAATCAGTGACGGTTATGTTCTCCCCGATACAATCGCGGTTCATCCGATCCCCGACAATCCGGGTTTCGGTTACATCTATGTCAATGGTGAACCGGTGATCCTTTCCATGCAGAACCGTCAGGTCGTCTATTATACCGAAGGGCCGAATGCTGGTCCGCTGGTGCCGAATGAAGTCGTGACCTACATCGAAACCAATCCGGTTGATCCGGTCATCATCGAAGGAGATATAGCCGAAGGCATGGTCATCCCCGAGGATGTGCCGCTGGTGGCTGTTCCGGAGCAGCCGACTTATTCCTATGTTTATGTGGAAGATCGTCCGGCTCTGATCGATACGCAGACCCGCCGCGTTGTATGGGTCAAGTAAGCCTTCAAGGGGCGATGAATAGTAGAAGGGCGGCAGAATTGCCGCCTTTCTCATGTCTCACATGTGGTCATCCGGTCTACGCAATCGGCGTGATTTTCACCGTTCAGCTCGCGTTACCGGTCAAAAATGACCGTTCACGAAGCCGCAAACTTGACCATAACACCATGCTGGCGAAAATATGCCTGCATGAGCTTCCTGCCGGAGCGATTGTTCTGCACCAGCTTGGCCGGATCGAACACAGCCTCTTTTAGGCCCGCGCGCTCAAGCGCTGCTTTCAGGGCGGCGATATGTAAATCGATGTCGACATTATCCGCCTGAAGCGATTCATAAATTCGGTCTGTCGCTTCCGCTACAGTAGGTTCGCTCACCATTATACTCCTGTTGTTGCTTGCGGGCGCTTATCACACTTTCCCTTCGACCACTATCAGGATGAAAAGCGTCTTTACATGAACATTTCCCCGTCCCGCACGAACTTGTGTAATTTTTGACGTTTACGGAAACGTCAAAGTAGGTTAGCTTCGAGCCGAAATTGACTGGACGAGCGCGAATTCCGTGATGTGGTCAGTCAAAAAAGCGGCAAAAATGGCTGTTTTCGCAGAAAATCATCCCTTTTTGTTGCAACATGCGCGCTGTCACAACGTTTTGCTATAATGTGGCATGCAGGCATGAAACGCGGTTACGGGCTCGTTCCAGCCATCGCGGAACGGCTCAGGTGGTGAATTTGGAGGATTTCTATGCCGAGCTATCGCGCGCCAGTTGAGGATACGAATTTCGTTCTCAATGACGTTCTGAATTATCAGCGCTACAACAATCTGCCGGGCTTTGCCGACGCGTCGCCCGATGTCGTCGAGGCAATCCTGTCTGAAGGTGCGAAGCTCGCCGAGGGCACCCTGTTTCCGGTCAACCAGACCGCTGATCGCGAAGGCTGCAAGCGTCATTCGGATGGTTCGGTGACGACGCCGAAAGGCTACAAGCAGGCTTACGACCTTTATCGCGAAGGCGGCTGGCTCGGCCTTGCCGTGCCGGAGCAATATGGCGGGCAGGGGCTTCCTTATCTCCTGCACACGGCTGTCGGCGAATATATGTCGTCAGCCAATATGGCGCTCACCATGTATCCGGGCCTGACGCAGGGTGCGATTGCCGCAATCCTGACCCACGGCACCGATGAGCAGAAGGACACCTATCTGCCGAAGATGGTGGAAGGCACCTGGACCGGCACGATGAACCTGACCGAGCCGCATTGCGGTACGGATCTGGGCTTGCTGCGCACCAGCGCCGCGCCGCAAAAAGACGGTTCCTACAAGATTTCCGGCCAGAAGATTTTCATCTCGGCTGGCGAACACGACATGTCCGAAAACATCATCCATCTGGTGCTGGCTCGTATCGACGGCGCGCCGGAGGGCGTGAAGGGCATTTCGCTGTTCATCGTGCCGAAGTTCATTCTTGATGAAAACGGTAATCCCGGCGAGCGTAATGGCGTGTCCTGCGGTTCCATCGAAGAAAAGATGGGTATCCACGGCAATTCCACCTGCGTCATGAATTATGACGAGGCAAAGGGTTTTTTGATCGGCGAAGCCCATAAGGGCTTGCGCGCCATGTTCACCATGATGAATGAAGCGCGTCTTGGTGTGGCTTTGCAGGGCCTTTCGATTGCCGAAACCGCATACCAGAATGCCGCCATCTATGCGCGCGAACGTATTCAGGGTCGTGCGCTTTCGGGTGCCGCGGCACCGGACAAGAAGGCCGATCCGATCATCGTGCATCCGGATATCCGCCGCAACCTCATGAATATCCGTGCTTTCAATGAAGCTGGTCGTGCGCTTATCCTATGGACGGCGCTCAACTCCGATATCGCCCATCGTGCAGGCGATGAGGCGGAACGTCAGGCAGCAGATGATCTCGTTGGTCTTTTGACGCCGGTTCTGAAAGGCGTTCTGACCGACAAGGGTTTTGAACACGCCGTCATGGCGCAGCAGGTCTTCGGTGGCCATGGCTATATCGAAGAACACGGCATGAGCCAGTATGTGCGCGATGCGCGCATCGCGATGATCTATGAAGGTGCAAACGGCATTCAGGCGCTTGATCTCGTCGGTCGCAAGCTGGCGCTTAACGGTGGCCGCGCAATCACCGCCTTCTTCAAGGAAGTGGGCGATTTCTGCGAAGCCAATCGCGAGAACGAGAAGCTTTCCTTCTTCACCAAGCATCTGAAGAAGGGTCTCAACGATCTTCAGGCCGCCACCATGTGGCTGATGCAGAATGCGATGGCCAAGCCTGATAATGCCGGTGCTGCCTCCAACGACTATATGCATCTCTTCGGACTGGTGGCGCTCGGCTTCATGTGGGCACGCATGGCCAAGATCGCGGAAGAAAAGCTTGGCAGTGGCGAAGGCAACAAGGCGTTCCTTGAAGCTAAGCTTGTTACCGCGCGCTATTATTTCGAGCGGATCATGCCGGAAAGCGCAGCACATCTCGCACGCATCCAGTCGGGCGCGGATTCGATGATGGCGCTCAACGCGGACACATTCTGAGTTAGGGATTGAGCTAAATTTCGAATTTAGCGGGAAGGAGTCAACATGGCTGAGGCTTATATTTACGATCACGTGCGCACACCGCGCGGACGTGGCAAGAAGGATGGCAGCCTGCACGAAGTGCCTGCCGTTCGTCTGGGTGCGAAAGTTCTGGAATCCCTGCGCGACCGCAACGGTATCGACACGGCAAAGGTCGATGACATTATTTTCGGCTGCGTCGACCCGGTCGGTGAAGCTGGTGCGGTCATCCCGCGGTCGTCAGCTTTTGAAGCCGGTTACGACTTCAAGGCGCCGGGCATCCAGATTTCGCGTTTCTGCGCCTCGGGCCTCGATGCGGTCAATCTGGCAGCAGCCAAGGTCGCCTTCGGTTCCGACGATCTGGTGATTGCAGGCGGCGTGGAAAGCATGTCGCGTGTCGGCATGGGCATGTCGGGCGGTGCCTGGTACATGGACCCATCGGTCGGCTTCCCCGGCTATTTCATGCCGCAGGGTGTTTCCGCCGACTTGATCGCCACGAAATATGGCTTCAGCCGCGATGACGTCGATGCCTATGCCGTCGAAAGCCAGAAGCGTGCCGCCAAGTCGTGGGAAAAGGGCTATTTCAAGAACTCGGTCATTTCGATCAAGGACCAGAATGGCCTGACCATTCTCGATCATGACGAGCATATGCGCCCGACGACCGATATGCAGGCTCTGGGCCAGCTCAATCCGTCCTTTGTGATGCCGGGCGAAATGGGCGGCTTCAATGCGGTCGGCATTCAGGCCCACCCGGAAATCGAAACCGTCAATCACGTCCACCATGCCGGTAACTCGTCGGGCATCGTCGATGGTGCGGCTGGCGTTCTGGTTGGCTCCAGGAAGGCTGGCAAGGCCTTCGACATCAAGCCGCGTGCGCGCATTCGTGCTTTTGCCAACATCGGTTCCGAACCGGCGCTCATGCTGACCGGTCCGGTCGATGTGACGGAGAAGCTTCTCAAGCAGGCGAAGATGAAAATCTCGGACATCGACCTGTTTGAGCTGAACGAAGCCTTCGCGGCCGTTGTTCTGCGCTACATGCAGGCCTTCGACATTCCGCACGACAAGATGAACGTCAATGGCGGTGCCATTGCCATGGGCCATCCGCTCGGTGCAACCGGCGCTATGATCCTCGGTACGGTGCTGGATGAACTGGAACGCCGCGATCTCAACACCGCACTGGTGACCTTGTGCATCGGTGCCGGCATGGGCACGGCGACAATCATCGAGCGCGTTTAAGGCGAGGGAGGTTTTACGAATGGCTTATGTAAATTTCAAAGTTGAAACCGACGCCGATGGCATTGCTCTCGTCACCTGGGACATGCCTGAAAAGTCGATGAATGTCTTCACCGTCGAGGCGATGCAGGAACTGAATTCCATCATCGACGCGGTGACTGCCGATGATAAGATCAAGGGCGTTGTTATTACGTCAGGTAAGGACAGCTTCTCTGGCGGCGCGGACCTGACCATGCTGGAAGGCATGTTCAAGGAATTCCAGAAGCAGAAGGCCAAAGACCCGCAGGGCGCGGTCCAGACCCTGTTCGACAATGTCGGCAAGATGAGCGGTCTTTTCCGCAAGCTTGAAACTTGCGGCAAGCCTTGGGTTTCGGCTATCAACGGCACCTGCATGGGCGGCGCATTTGAAATGTCGCTCGCTTGCCATGCACGGGTGGTGTCGGATGCACCGGGCGTGAAGATGGCTCTGCCGGAAGTGAAAGTCGGTCTGTTTCCGGGCGCTGGCGGCACGCAGCGCGTTCCGCGCCTTGCCAATCAGCAGGATGCGCTCCAGATGATGACGACCGGCTCCAGCCTGACCGCGCAGCGCGCCAAGGCAATGGGTCTCGTCACCGAGATTGCTCCGGCCAAGAAGCTGGTCGAAACCGCAAAGAAGCTCATCAAGGGCGGTCTCAAGCCGGTTCAGCCATGGGATGAAAAAGGCTTCAAACTGCCGGGTGGCGCGATCTATTCGGCTGCCGGTGCGAATCTCTGGCCTGCCGCAACGGCAATCCTGCGTCGCGAAACATCCGGCAATTATCCGGCAGCGCTTGCCATTCTGAAGTCGGTTTATGAAGGCCTGCTGGTGCCGTTCGATACCGGCCTCAAGATCGAGCAGCGCTATTTCACCGAAATTCTCCAGACGACCGAAGCGGGCATGATGATCCGTTCGCTCTTCGTGTCGCTGCAGGAATTGAACAAGGGCGCACGCCGTCCGGTCGATGAAAAGCCGACCAAGCTCAAGAAGATCGGCGTTATCGGCGCTGGCTTCATGGGTGCAGGCATCGCCTATGTGACGGCCAAGGCAGGCATCCCGGTTGTGCTGATCGACCGCGATCAGGAGTCTGCCGACAAGGGCAAGGCGCATACGGCTGACCTCATCGCCAAGGAAATGCAGAAGGGCCGCGCGACGGAAGCAGACAAGGAAAAGCTCCTGTCGCTCATCACCGCAACGCCTGATTATGCGCTTCTCGAAGGTGCCGATCTGGTGATCGAAGCCGTGTTCGAGGACCGCGAAGTCAAGCGTGTTGCGACTGAGAAGGCCGAGGAAGTGCTCAAGACTTCCGCAGTCTTTGCTTCCAACACCTCGACCCTGCCGATCACTGGTCTTGCGAAAGTCTCTAAGCGTCCGAAGAACTTCATCGGCATCCACTTCTTCTCGCCTGTCGACAAGATGATGCTGGTGGAAGTGATCCTCGGCAAGAAGACGTCCGACAAGGCACTGGCCGTAGCCCTTGATTACGTTCGTGCGATCAAGAAGACGCCGATTGTCGTCAACGACACGCGTGGCTTCTACGTCAATCGTTGCGTGCTGCGCTATATGTCGGAAGCCTACAACATGCTGGTTGAAGGTGTTCCGGCGGCCATGATCGAAAATGCCGCCCGTATGGCCGGTATGCCGGTTGGTCCGCTTGCGCTCAACGACGAAACCGCTATCGACCTGTCACAGAAGATCCTCAAGGCAACCCTTGCCGATCTCGGTGAAAAGGCGGTCGATCCGCGCCATGTAGAACTGGTGGATCGTCTCGTCAACGAGTTCGACCGCAAGGGCCGCAAGAACGGCAAGGGCTTCTACGATTATCCGGCGAAGCCTGCCAAGAAGCATCTGTGGCCGGGCCTCAAGGATCTCTATCCACAGCAGAATCCGGACAAGATCGATGTGAAGGAGCTTAAAGAGCGCTTCCTCGTCACCATCGCTCTGGAAGCGGCCCGCGTGATGGAAGAAGGCATTGTCACCGATCCGCGTGAAGCCGATGTCGGCTCCATTCTTGCCTTTGGTTTCGCGCCTTATACCGGCGGTACGCTGTCCTATATCGATGGCATGGGTGCGAAGAAATTCGTCAAGCTTGCCAAGGAGTTGCAGAAGAAGTACGGCCAGCAGTTCAAGGCGCCGAAACTTCTGCTCGACATGGCCGAAAACGGTGAAAGCTTCTACCAGCGTTTCAACCCGTACAAGACGGAAGCAAAGAAGGCAGCGTAAGCTTAATCCTTCGCAAGATTATCAGGCGCGGCATGTTTCATGCCGCGCTTTTTGTTTGTGCTCCTTGCCATAGCTGAACTGCACCATTCCCGGGTAAGAAAATTTTCCCTGCTAATTCAGCCGTCTTGCGCAACTACTGCTTTTTCGGTAGGTTGAAGCCGAAGATGGGACGGAATAATAGGTTTAAAATCCTTTGAAACATATCTTTCCTGATGGGGATTATTCAGGAAGATATGTCGGAACCTAGGTGGCGGATCATTACTATGTTTTCTCACGAGAGCGTGTGGGCGGCCATTGATGCCCTGGCTGAACGTCATTCCCTGAGCGCGTCCGGGCTGGCGCGTCGTGCAGGGCTCGACCCTACGACCTTTAACAAATCCAAGCGCTATGCTTCCGATGGGCGTGCGCGCTGGCCTTCGACGGAATCGCTGGCCAAGGTGATGGAAGCAACCGGCTCGACGTTCGATGAATTCACGCGGCTCATCCGTGGCGGAAACCGCACGCCGCAATTCGGCGAATATACGCAGGACATGCAGTCCATTCCATTGCTCGGCATGGCCGAAGCGGGCGCTGGCGGCTATTTCGATGATGCCGGGTTTCCGGCTGGACAAGGCTGGGACATTGTGGAATTCCCAGCCGGATCGGGAGAAGGTGTGTACGCGCTGGAGGTTTCGGGCGACTCAATGTTGCCCCTTTACCGTGATGGCGATACGCTGATCGTAGCACCCAATACCGCCATTCGCCGGGGCGATCGCGTGGTGGTGCGGACGAAAGACGGAGAAGTGATGGCCAAGATCCTGCATCGCCAGACGCCACGAACCATTGAGCTCCATTCGCTCAATCCCGAACATCCGAACCGCATTTTCGAGTCCAAGGATATCGAATGGGTCGCCCGCATTTTATGGGCGAGCCAGTAATGGCGCAATCGCAGGATAGAAGCCATGCACGCGCCGTTTTCGGCGGTCTGGCTGGCATAACAGGCGCAGTTCTGATCGCAGCCTTCGTGGCGCCGTTCTATGGTGCACTGGATCGCCCGGTGGTCGTCATCAACTCCGGTGATACGAAGACAGAATCCGGTACGGGAAGCGGCATCGTCGTCGAACAGTTCGACTATAACGAGCCGGGGACATCGCCTGAAACGGGCAATGCCTCAGAGGAGACGTCGCCGCAACCGGGCCAAGCCGCCCCCGTTGAAGGGCAGCCGCCTGCGTGGAAAGAGAACGGCAAGGTCAACGACCAGGTGAATGACAACGGCATTGAACGCGAGGCACCGCGTCCACCGCTGAGCGATCTCGGTCTTGCATCCACGCCCAAACCGCCAGAGCCACCGGCACCGGCCACGCCTGTCGATGCGGGCGAACAGATGCAGCTTTTGCAGCGACCTGTCGCTGTGGCGGCCGGACGGCTTGAAAGTCAGGGCCGTATGATTGAATTGCAGGGCATCGAAATCGTACCCTTAGAACAGACCTGCCAGACCGCTTCCGGTGAAAGCTGGCCGTGCGGCATGCAGGCGCGCACTGCCTTCCGGCAATGGTTGCGTTCCCGTGCCGTTATGTGCCGCCTGCCGCAAAATGACAGCGGTGCTGCGGTCGCGACCGAATGCATGCTGGGCAATGAAGATGCAGCCGCATGGCTGGTTGCCAATGGCTGGGCGAAGGCTGTTCCGGGTGGTGCCTATGACGAAGCGGGTCGTAAGGCTGTGGAAGCGCGTCTCGGCATCTTCGGTGACAAACCCGATACGTCTCTGCTCAATGCGGAGCCGGACAGCGGCAATATGATCGACAGTCCGTCGCCTCTGGCACCTGAACCGGAGCCGCAGCTATCTTCGCCGTCGCCGTCGCCGTCGCCACAGTTGCAAGGCGATTTTCCGCCCGCACCGCCTGCGCAATGACGAAAGAGGCAAAAACTCCTAAAGCAAGCCTCCAAGAAGAGGATCGTACCGAACTGGAATGCGGGTGCACCTGTTCTCAGATGCCAGAGAATACCGTTCGAAATGTGCTGTTCATCGACATGAGGTTTGCCGCGCACTGTGGTCGGAAGAAGTGGTTCAATCACCGACCGTTCGAAATCAGTTCAATCAAAGCGCGCTTTCACTGCCTCCAATCGCTGGAGACAGTGAAACGCAACATACTTTATAGTATGTGACGTAGCCTTTCTTGGCTCGGTGCAGGACTTCCTTGTCGCAGATGCTACTGTCCGGTCGTTTTTTCTCCGACGACGAGTGCGAGTGCACGGACCGGCGAGCCGGTTCCTTTCACGAATTTCAAGGGTGCTGCGATCAGGATCGCCCCCTTGGCTGGTAGCTGATCAAGGTTGCTCAGGCTTGCCAGTCCGTATCGGTTTGCCTTGTGCATGAGGTTGTGTGCCGGAAATGGAGGGGTCATGGCTCCTGCGGATCCTGCATCCGTACCGACTGTTTCCTGACCCCAACCGATAATGCCTTTGGAAAGCAGATACTCGATTGCTTCAACCGTTGGTCCCGGAGAATGTGGACCGTTTTCATCGGCATTCAGAAATGTATCGGCTGAACCATTGCGCTTGTACCAGTCGGTGCGCATCAAAACCCATGACCCGGCTTCAATTTCGCCATGCTCTGCTTCCCATTCCCTGATGCTATCAACCGTCAGCAGATAATCAGCGTCGGCGGCGGCTTGTGCGGAACGGTCGATTACGTTTACGGGAGCAACGAAGTTCTGTGGCGGGATCGTATCGGTGGTGTTGTTGGAGTGATCCTTGCCGGTGATCCAGTGACACGGGGCATCGAAATGGGTGCCGGTGTGCTCGCCAAGCTCTATCCAGTTCCAGGCCCAGAACGGACCGTCCTGATCGTACTGGCTGATAGTGTGAACTTTAACGTTCGGTGTGTTTTTGCCGAATTGTGGGGGAAGGTAAAGGACGGGCGTATCCGGACCGAGTGGCGCGGTGATGTCAACGACCTTGACGGTGCCAGACAGCAGTCCGGACGCAAGGCTGGAAAGAGCAGATGTATCGTTCATGAAATCCCCATTTCGCCCTGAGCCGGCGCCGGCATTATTGTGCGGTCCTTGATGAACCGGTCTCTTTCGGACGTTCACTCGAAGCCTATGGCAGGGAATATGCTCTTGCAAGTATCTCTTTTACAGAATCTTCCAGGAATTTTCTCGCGGCAGAAGAGCGTTCGCCAATAAACCGAATTTTCTGGACTTTTTTGTCCGTGCGTCCTGTCGTGACTGGTAGTGAAACCTCGTGCAAGGTAATGCAGTTATATGCATTCAAGTATAATATCGGTCATCTGTAAAAACTGGGCTCGCATGTCGACGGCATTCTTCACAGTTCGATTGCTTTAAGGGAAGGTTTTTGTGTGATCTGCCGACCAATAAAGGGCAGGGGTGTAGCGGTCAGGTTAATTTAGGCTTGAAATATCGGCTGTCTGGCGCAATTCTCATTGATTGCAGCGCAACGATATGCACCGGGCGGATAATGGATCTCGAATTTATAGTCACCGAAGTCGATGAGAGCGAAAAGCAGGAGTTGCGCCTCTGGCTGCGTATGCTTGCAACAACCAGACTGGTTTCACAGGAAATCCGCCGCCGTCTGCGCAAAGAATTTGGTGTCACGCTGCCACAATTCGACATTCTTGCCCAACTTTACCGGGAACCGAACGGGTTACGGCTCGGGGAACTCTCGCGCCGGACCATGGTGACGAATGGCAACATCACCGGCTTGATTGAGCGATTGGAAGCCGACGGTCTTGTGCGTCGTGAAACACCCGGTGCCGACAGACGCGTTACCGTCGCGCGATTGACTGATTCTGGGCAGACGGTGTTCGCAGAAATGGCGCGGGTCCATGAAAGCTGGTTACGTGATCTGATGGCCGAGGTCGATCGCGACACCATCGCTTCGTTGCTGAGAGATATGAAGCGTCTCAAAAAATCGGCCGGCAATCACCTCATGGATGACAATGAGGAATAGCATTCCCAGCTCCGCCATTCGATATGGATGACTGATCTACTCTCTGCCTTCGCGTTGAGATACGATAAAAAACACAACAATAACAATTGGATATGAGGAATGATATAATTCCTGCACTTGCAGAAATTATCAGGAAATATTTCACTTGCTTATTTGATCAAATGATCTTTAGATGCGCGCATGTTGGGAAGCCAATCCAGGTTGAAGCTGCGTTCATGCAGTGTGCTCACGACGAAGATGTGAAAACAAAGGGACAGGACGGTGCTGGTTTGATTACGCCAAGCTGACCAGGCTCCCGGAAGGCCGGCTTTTACACTCGCTGAGGGGCGGGGCTGAGACGGAAAACAACAGGAGAGATAGATTCATGATCCGCCTTGCCAGACGCATCACCGAAAGTTCCAGCAAATCTTTTGGCATGTATGCCCGGGCAGCGGCACTCGGAGCGGATGCCGGTGACCTCATCCACATGGAGCTTGGCAGCCCCCATGCCGATACGCCACTGCATATCAAGCAGGCGACGGTCAATGCATTGATGGCAGGCGATGTCCATTATTCGCATTTTCAGGGAATCCCAAAATTGCGCGAAGCCCTGGCCGCCCGTCTGCGTGAGAAGAATGACATGGATGTTTCAGCCTCCGATATCGTTGTCACTAACGGGCTGACCCATGCGTCCTTTGCCGCTTTCATGGCGCTGCTTGACCCGGGCGACGAGGCAATCCTCTTGGAACCTTATTATCCTCAGCATATCGGCAAGATAGAACTCGCCGGAGCCAAACCTGTTCTGGCGCCGCTGGATGCCAGCGACCGTTTCTCGATCAAGGCGGAACTGATCGAACCGAAGATCACGGCCCGCACAAAAATGATTGTTCTGATCAATCCGTGTAACCCGACGGGACGGGTCTACAGTCGCGAGGAGCTGGAAGTTCTGGCGGATATTGCTCGCCGTCACGATCTGGTGGTGGTTTCTGACGAGGTTTACGAAGAGATACTGTTCGATGGCGCGCGCCATGTTTCGATCGCTTCGTTGCCCGGCATGAAGGAGCGAACGATTTCAATGTTCGCTTTTACCAAGAGTTTTGCCATGGATGGTTGGCGACTTGGGTATCTCACAGCACCGCAGCATATGATCGAAGGTATCTTGAAGATCACGACCAACGACGTCACTCACGTGAACACATTCATTCAGGCGGGGGCGCTGGCGGCGATCTCAGGGCCGGAGGAGATATTGGCCGAACTGGTGACGGAAGACAAAGTAAAGCGCGACATTGTCGTGTCGCGGTTAAATCAAATGTCTGGTGTCACGTGCGACTGGCCGGAAGGCACGATCTACGCGTTTCCCAAAATCGCTGCATTGGGTCTTAAGTCGCAGGACATGGCCGAACGCATCATGACAGAGGCGGGCGTTGTGCTGGAAGCGGGGAGTTTTTACGGAGCGGGCGGTGAAGGGCATTTGCGTGTCTGTTTCGGTTCGCAATCGCTTGCACGTGTCAATGAAGCCATGGATCGCCTTCAGCGGTTCTTTGGTTCCCTTTGAATGACTGGAGCATCTTCGCTGCGGTCTGGTTGCTCAGACCAATGCGATTTTAGTTGAAACTTAAAATTCCATATGATCAAATAATCAAATAGGTCGACGCAGGTAGGAGCAGGGACTTCTGCCGAAAAGAAACGACCCATAGAGGGAATAACAACATGATGATCTGTCGCCGTAATTTTCTGGCTATGGCAGGCCTTGCAAGCGCTCTGGCTGCGAGCTCCTTTGCCATGACATCTGCATCTCTGGCTGCCGACGCACTTAATATCGGTGCCTATCCCAGCAACCCTCCTTTCGAGTTGAAAAATGCCGATGGGACGTTCGAAGGCTTCGAAATCGATATCGCGACCGAGGCAGCCAAACGGGCCGGACTGGAGCCGGAAATCGCTGATTACGGGTTTCAGGCCCTGTTTGCCGCAACGACTTCCCGGCGTATCGACGTGGCGGTTTCGTCCATAACAATCACGCCGGAACGCCTGAAATCACAGTCCTTCACCCAGCCTTACTACGATTCAGATATCGGGGTTGCGACCAAGACCGATAGCGCTGTCACCGGACTGGCCGATTTGAAGGGCAAGACCGTTGGTGCCCTTTCCGGCTCTACCGGCGAAAAATGGGTCAAGGAAAACAAAGAGGCCAAAGGCTTCGCCGATATCAAAGGCTATAACTCGCAACAGGATCTGTTTCTTGATCTCGGTGCAGGCCGCATAGATGCCGTCATTTCCGACATACCCGGCATGGAACATCTCTTTCTGAAGATGAAGGGGTTTGCCGTGAAAGACCGAATTCAGACCGGGGAGCAATATGGTCTGATGATGGCGAAGGACCATCCGTTGCTTGGCAAGCTCAACGATGCGATTACCGCCATGAAGCAGGATGGGACCACTGCGGCTATTCACAAAAAGTGGTTCGGTACGGACCCTGCCGCCAATTCCTCGACAGTCACCGTCGTGCCGATCCCGCAGCCGTAATCTTTTGACGTTGGTGACAGATGGGCCGCATTTGCAGGATCGGCCCATCTTCGACCGTTACTTCTCAGACTGACCGGTCGTGCGCTCCCAGGATTTGCCTGCGAAGGACGCCAATATGACATTCGTCGAAACCTTCTTGAACACCGATGTTCTCGTTTCGAGCCTGCCAGCGCTTGGACGTGGCCTGCTCAATACGTTTCTCATCGGTATCGCCAGCATTTTCTTTGGTGTTCTGTCGGGCTTGCTGATCAGTATTGTCCGTATCTACGGACCGAAGGTTCTTCGTTATCTCGCGATCGCCTATATCGATGTATTCCGCGCCATGCCGGTTTTGGTCGTGCTGATCCTGATCTATTATGCACTGCCATTCATCGGGATACGCTTTTCTGCCTGGACCTCTGCCATCATGTCTTTCTCCATGGTTATGGCGGCATATTCGGCGGAAGTGTTCCGGTCCGGCATCGAAAGTGTACCACGCGGCCAGTTCGAAGCTGCTTCTGCGCTTGGAATTCCATTCCCGGTTACTCTGTGGAAAGTGGTTTTGCCACAGGCGATCCGTATCATCATTCCGCCGACTACCAGCAATTGTGTTTCCATGTTCAAGGACACCGCATTGGCGTCTACTGTGGCTCTGCCCGAGCTTTTGAAGGAAGCGCAGGACGCGCAGGCGCTTTATGCCAATCCGACACCGTTGATCGGCGCAGCGCTTATCTATCTCATCCTCCTGCTGCCGCTTGTGCGCTTGGTCGCGCTTCTTGAGGCGCGGTTCAAAAAGGAAAGAGTCCGATAGTTCCAATTTCGGTTTCATCGACGGATATCGGCAACAGCAATGGCAGGCATAATATGAGCGGTTATTTTCTCTATCACTCGATCGGTACCTTTCCGGGTAAAGCGGAAAAGGTGAAAGCGGCACTTAGTCGTTATTCGGATATCTGGTCGGCAGAAAATGACTCTCAATGGCCGGCAATGCTGGCGGAGCGCGGGCATTTCATCCGAAGCTGGGAGAACCTGATTGGCGCCCCCGCAGGCTCCATGACTACCGTAGAGAATGTGACACTGGCCCTTTACAGTCTGATCGGTGCACTGCCTGAGGAATTATTGCGCGGCCGCCGAATTCTGGCCGCCGCCGATTGCTTCCCGAGTCTGCATTTTTTGCTGGCCGGGTTGCAGGCGCGGTTCGGATTTACGCTCGAAACCGTACCCATGAGACAGGGCGAGAGTTTTGTACGCGACGAGGATTTCATCGATGCTTGGGGCAGCGATGTTGCGATTGCGTTGGTGACATGGGTGTCGTCCACGACATCGAAGCGCGCCGACCTGGACCTGATGTCCCAACACGGCAGGCAGCACGGCACGATCATCGTTGCAGATGTCACCCAGGGCGTAGGCATCCGCCCCTTTTCCGTCGGAGAGATAGATGTCGTGGTGGGATCGTCTCTCAAATGGCTTTGTGGAAGTTCGGGAGCAGGGGCAATCTATGTGCGTCCGGGACTATTGACGACTTGCAAGCCGGAATTGCGTGGCTGGTTTAGTCAACCTAATCCGTTTTCCTGGGATCTTGATACTTTTGCCTATGCCGACGATGCGCGGCGCTTCGACCATGGCACGCCTGCCGTGCTGGCGGCTATAGCCTCGCAACCCGGCCTTGATTTTGTTTCCGCGACAGGTGTCGACGTGCTGGCCCGGCACAACGAACTGTTGACCGGCAAGATTGTGGAACGGGTCGCTGCCAACACTGCACTGTCGTTGGTCTCTCCAGAAAGGCCTGAAGAGCGCGGCGGCAGTGTGATGGTGCAAGCGGTTTCGGCTGAAAGGGCGGCCGCGATCGTAACCGCATTGAAGGTTGAAAATTTTTACTGTGATTGTCGCAGTCGTATTCTGCGGTTTTCACCTGGGTCGGTGACCTCCCTGATGGAAACGGAAGCCTTGTGTGATGCGCTGGATAGGCTGGCGCTCGATTAAACCTTTTGGTTCCATGCTGACTTCTGCTCGAACCTGTTGTTTTCACCGTATTTATGCGACACCCGGTGATCCTATCGGGTGGTAAAATGCTATAACTGAGGAACACGGAGACAAGGGATTTGAAGCAAATGATCGGTGAAACCCGTCTGTTGAAGGTATCCTCGCGCGTAACTGTGCAGGACGGTGTCTACCAACAGCTTCGCCAGGCTTTGATGTGGGGCTCATTCGAGCCGTCGCAGGCGGTGACGATCGCTTCACTTGCCGAGGAGTTCGGCACAAGCCATATGCCCGTACGTGAGGCGCTGCGACGGCTGGCGGCGGAGAACGGACTGGAAATCGCCCGCAATGGATCGGCACGTGTGCCTGATATTTCGCGGACACGGCTGGATGACATTTGTCGGGTCCGCGTTGCTCTCGAGGGGCTTGCCACCGAACTTGCGACGCCGCGGATGACGGCTGCCGATATTGACCGCTGTCTGACGCTCGCGCGGGAGCATGAAGCTCTCGGTCAAGAAGGCAAGATCTATGAGATGCTGCGCAAGAACCAGGAGTTTCATTTCACGATCTACGAACTATCGGGATCGGAAACATTACCCCAGATGATTGAAACGCTGTGGCTGCGACTTGGACCCTATATGCGCCTTCTTTCCAATCATGTCCGTCAGCAAGTGGACCAGGGTATTATCCATCCTTATTCAGCCTATCATTACGAAATGCTGGATGCCATTCGTGCCGGCGACGCAAAAAAAGCGGGCAGCCTGATGATCCAGGACATTGAAGCAACGCAACGGCTTTTGCAGAAACTTTGTTAGGCATCGAGATACGCTTGCCTTGATCGCAGACTGACGCGCTCTAAAGGGCTGATCGTTGCGATGGACGTTAAACCCTTTCAAGCGCGATGGCGATACCTTGCCCCACACCGATGCACATAGTGGCGAGCGCAAAGCGACCGCCGCCAAGTTTCAATTCCAGTGCTGCCGTGCCGGTGATACGGGCTCCGGACATGCCGAGCGGATGTCCGAGAGCGATGGCACCGCCATTCGGATTGACGCGGATGTCGTCGTCGGCAATTCCAAGAAGACGTAACGTGGCCAATCCCTGGCTGGCGAAGGCTTCATTCAGTTCGATTATATCGAACTGCTCCTGCTTCATTCCCAGCCGTGCCATCAATTTCTGGCTGGCTGGCGCTGGGCCGATACCCATGATGCGTGGAGGAACTCCTGCCGTAGCACCACCCAGAACTCGAGCAACAGGCGTGAGGCCGAACTTGCGGGCAGCGGCTTCCGAAGCAATGATGAGCGCTGCCGCTCCATCGTTGACGCCCGACGCATTCCCAGCTGTAACCGTGGCACCTTCCAGCCGGTTGATTGGTTTCAGTTTGGCCAGTGCGTCCAGCGTGGTTTCGCGCGGATGTTCGTCAGCACCGACGACCACGGGATCACCCTTGCGCTGAGGAATGGAAACGGGCGTTATTTCTTGCGCCAGTCGGCCGTTGCTTTGTGCTGCAGCAGCCTTCTTCTGGCTTCGCGAGGCGAATTCATCCTGATCGGCGCGTGTGACCGCGTAATCGACAGCCACGTGATCCCCGGTCTCCGGCATGGAGTCGATGCCGTATTGAGCTTTCATCACCGGATTGACGAAACGCCAGCCAATTGTCGTATCGTGAATTTCTGCGCGGCGGGAGAACGGGCTGTCTGCCTTAGGTAAAACAAAGGGCGCGCGGCTCATGCTTTCCACACCACCCGCAATCATAAGTTCTGCTTCGCCTGCACGAATGGCGCGCGCGGCGGCAAGCACGGCGTCCATCCCGGAACCGCAAAGCCTGTTGATCGTCGTACCGGTGGCGGTAACGGGATAACCAGCAAGCAGTGCCGCCATGCGCGCAACATTGCGGTTATCTTCCCCTGCCTGATTGGCGCAGCCGAAAATCACGTCCTCAATCGCCTCGCAATCCAGTGCCGGATTGCGCTCGACCAGTGCTTTGAGCGGAATAGCGGCAAGATCGTCCGTGCGGATGCTGGACAACGCCCCGCCAAAACGTCCGATGGGGGTGCGGATGTAGTCGCAGATGAAAGCTTCTGTCATCGGGTTTCTCCAGTCTGGCGTGTCGCGAACATGGGGCCGCCCTTGATCGAGGGAAAGCCGTAGCCATTGACCAGAACGAGATCAATGTCGTCGGAATGGCGCACAATGCCTTCTTCAAGCAGGGCTTGCCCTTCATGCGCCATGGCGGCGAGCAGGCGCTGCATGATCGCTTCATCGCTGAAACTGCGAGGAACAATGGCGTTGCGCGCGCGGTAATCGTCGATCAGCGCGTGGACGTCGGGGTCGTTTGTGCGGACACCGTCCGCATAGCGATACCAGCCGAGACCGGCTTTGCGGCCAAAACGCCCGGCTTCGCATAATTTATCGGCAACGTCGAAATAGGGAAGGTTCGGATCGCGGCTTGCCGCCGCTCTCTTGCGCCGCGCCCAGGCAATTTCCAGGCCGGCCATGTCGTAAACCGCGAAGAGTCCCATCGGAAAGCCATAGGCTTCCATGGCACGATCAATATCTTCGGGATAGGCGCCTTCAGCCAGCATTTTCTCTGCTTCCGTGCGATAGGCCGAAAACATCCGGTTGCCGATGAATCCTTCACAGACACCGGTGACGATGGACAGCTTCTTGATTTTGCGGGCAAAGGCGATACCCGTTGCAAGCGTCTCGTCGGAGGTTTCCGCGCACCGCACCACTTCCAGGAGCCGCATGATATTGGCTGGCGAGAAGAAATGCAGGCCCAGCACCCGGTCGGTGCGGTTCGTAACGGCGGCCAGTTCATCCGGATTGAGATAGCTGGTATTGGTTGCCAGTATGGTTGCCGGAGGCAGTAAAGCGTCGAGCTCGCGGAACAGCGATGCCTTGACGGTGAAATCATCGAAGACGGCTTCGATGACGAGATCGGCATCGGCAAGCGCAGCCATATCGGCACTGACGGAGAGCTTTGAGCGTTGCGCGTCTGCGGCTTCGGTGGAAAGCCTGCCGGTATCGACGGCTTTCTGGATCATATCAGTAATCCGCGCATGGCCTTTGGCAGCTGCTTCCGCGGTCGTTTCATAGCCGATAACCGTGTAGCCAGCGGCAAGGCTGGCGACGGCAATGCCTGATCCCATCAGGCCGGTCCCGGCAATGCCGATGGTCGAAAGCGCCAGAGGTTTTGCCTCCATGCCTTCGACTTTTCCAGCGGCGCGTTCGGCAAAGAAAAGATGCCGCAAGGCGGCTGCCTCTTCGCTGTCGCGCAGACGGATGAAGGTTGTGCGTTCTTCAGCCAGACCTTCGGCAATCGCGGTCGTTGTCGAGAGTTGAACGAGCCTTGCCGCTTCAATGGGCGCGGTCGCGCCGCGCGCTTTCTTCAGTATCTTGGCTTTGGCCTGTTCAAAGGTGGCGGCATCGGGTGCGGTAACGGGTAGATCGCCGGTCCGGCGCAAGGACGTGCCGACTAGCGCTTTGGCAAGCTCAACGGCGTCGGCCACAAGATCGCCGCTCGATATCCGGTCGATCAGGCCCAGTTGCTGCGCTTCGTCCGGGGCAATCTGGCGTCCCGTGGCGATCATGTCCAGTGCTGCGAGCGGCCCGATCAATCGGGGCAGGCGCTGCGTGCCGCCAGCGCCGGGCACGATCCCAAGCTTGACTTCCGGCAAGGCAAAGGAGGCGCTGGTCGATGCGATGCGGGCGTGAGCCGCAAGTGCTACTTCAAGCCCGCCGCCCAAAGCGGGGCCGTTGATTGCGGCCACCACGGGTTTGTCGGCGCTTTCGATGATCGTGATGACATCCGGCAATGTCGGTTCAACCGGCGGTTTGCCGAATTCGCGAATGTCCGCCCCACCGATGAAGATCTTGCCTGCGCCGCTCAGCACGGTCGCCCGGATCGCAGCTGTTGCGGAAGCATGGTGAATGGCTGCGGCAAGCCCTTTGCGCACCTCGGCAGAGGTGGCATTGACCGGCGGGTTGTCGATCGTGACGACAAGAATGCCATCGACAACCATGCCTGTCACAACGGGGGAGAATTCGCGTCTATCGGCCATGGTGGTCTCAGTCCGGTATTACGGCAAAAGCCTGTATTTCGATCTTGGCCCGATCTTCGACCAGCGCGACCACCTGCACCGCCGCCATGGCGGGGAAGTGCTTGCCGATCACATCGCGATAGGCGCGACCGATGCCTTTCAGATTGGCGTTATATTCCGCCTTGTCGGTGAAGTACCACGTCATGGAGGCGATATGCTCCGGCCTGCCGCCAGCTTCCGCCAGAATGGCGACAATGTTCTTCAATGTCTGCTCGGTCTGCTCGACAAAATCGTCGGTCTCGAACTGTTGCTGTTCGTTCCAGCCGATCTGGCCGCCGATATAGACGGTGCGCCCACGCGCTTCAACGCCATTGGCATATCCGATGGGGCGGGCCCAGCCTTGCGGCTGAAGTGTCTTATGCATGTTGTGTCTCCAGAAAATACGTGCGGGAAAGGCTTAGTTGGCCTTCAGCAGTTCGCGCGCGATAATGAGTTTCTGCACTTCCGTTGCGCCCTCATAGATGCGAAGTGCGCGTATCTCGCGATAAAGCCGCTCGGCGATTTCGCCGCTTTTCACGCCGCGACCGCCAAACATCTGCACGGCCTTGTCGATGGTTTGCTGGGCGTTTTCCGTCGCAACCATCTTGGCCATCGCGGCTTCCTTGGTGGTGTTCAGCTTCTGAACGTCGCGCCGCCATGCGGCGCGATAGGTCAGAAGTGCTGCGGCGTCGATATCGGTCGCCATGTCGCCGAGCGTGGCTTGTGTCAGCTGCAAGTCGGCCAAAGCGCCGCTGAACATCGGGCGCGACTGCGCATGGGACAGCGCCTCGCTGGCTGCACGGCGCGCAAAGCCAAGTGCCGCCGCCGCAACCGATGCGCGGAAAATATCGAGCGTGCGCATGGCGATCTTGAAACCTTCGCCCGGCGCACCGAGGCGACGCGAGGCCTGGATGCGGCAATTGTCGAAGCGGATCGTGGCGAGCGGATGCGGCGCGATCACATCAATGCGTTCTGCGATGGAAAAGCCGGGATCGGTAGCGAAAACCACAAAGGCGGAAATGCCCCGTGTTCCCGGTGCCTCGCCCGTGCGGGCAAAGACGGTGTAGACATCGGCGATGCCGCCATTGGAAATCCAGGTCTTTTCACCGTCGAGCACATAATCATCGCCGTCGGCTCTGGCGGCGCAGCTCATCGCCGCCACGTCGGACCCCGCCAGTTTTTCCGACAGGGCAAAGGCCGAAATCCATTCGCCGCTTGCCACTTTCGGCAGCACGGTCTGCTTGAGTTCGTCCGATGCCGTGAGGCTGATCGCACCGGTGCCAAGGCCCTGCATGGCAAAAGCGAAATCAGCGAGACCGTCATGATAGGCCAGTGTCTCGCGGGCAATGCAAAGCTTGCGGGAATCTATACCTTCGCCGCCCGTCAGGCTGACTGCTGCTTCCAGCAGCCCGGCTTGGCCGAGTGCCTTCACCAGCGCGCGGCAGGCATTGTCCGTGTCGCTGTGGTCGACACCGGCCAGCGCCGGGCTTGCCGCGAAGGCATCCAGTTTTGCGGCCCAGTCGGCATGGGCGCTTCCAAAAAACGGCCAGTCGAGATGCTCCCGCGTCAGCGGTTTTGCTGCGGAACTATCCATCGTCAGTTCCCCTCGAAAACGGGCTTCTGCTTGGCTGCGAAAGCCTCGAAGGCACGGCGGAAATCCTGCGTTGCCATGCAGATCGCCTGTGCTTGCGCTTCCGATTCCACCAGCTCTTCAATGCCCATCGCCCATTCCTGATTGAGCATGGTTTTGGTCATGCCATGCGCGAACCATGGACCGTCGGCAATACTACGCGCCAGCGCTTCGGCCTTACCCGAAAGATCGCCTTGCGGATGTAGCGCGTTGAAGAAGCCCCAGCGCTCGCCTTCGTCAGCACTCATGAAACGTCCGGTATAAAGAAGTTCCGACGCGCGGCCCTGACCGATCAGTCGCGGGAGAATGCCGCATGCGCCCATATCGGCGCCAGCAAGGCCGACGCGGGTGAAGAGGAAGGCCGTCTTGGCTTCCGGCGTGGCGATGCGCAAATCCGATGCCATGGCGAGAATAGCGCCAGCACCGGCGCAAATGCCGTCAACGGCGGCAATGATCTGCTGCGGACATTTGCGCATGGCCTTGACGACATCGCCGGTCATGCGCGTGAAAGCCAGAAGATCTGGCATCGTCATATGGGTCAGCGGTTCGATGATCTCGAAAACATCGCCGCCCGACGAGAAGTTTCCTCCAGCGCCGGTCAGGACGATGGTGCGCACGTCGGAGGCATAGACGAGATTGCGAAACAGGTCGCGCAGCTCGGCATAGCTTTCAAACGTCAGCGGATTTTTCCGGTCCGGGCGGTTCAGGGTCAGCGTGGCAACGCGACCGTCTTCGCTCGTCTGCCATAGAAAATGCGTCGCCTGATAATCCTTGAAAGGCTTCAGATTGCTCGCCATCGAAATTGTGCCGTCGTTCATCCTGCCATTACCTCCCCACCGGCGATTGCAATCGCCTGTCCAGTTATCGATTGCGCGCTGGGCGATGTGAGCCACAGCACGGTTTCAGCCACTTCTTCCGGCTGTATCAGGCGTCCCTGCGGGTTCGCCTTGACAAATTCCGCCAGCACATCTTCCTCCGACCGCCCGGTCTTGGCGACAATGGCCGCAATCGAGCGGGAAATGATCGGCGTATCGGTGAAGCCGGGGCAAACGGCGTTGACGGTCACGCCCTTGCGGGCGAGTTCCAACGCCAGCGCGCGGGTCAACCCGACGACCCCGTGCTTTGCGGCGCAATAGGCCGAGACATAGGAATAACCGCTCAGGCCCGCCGTGGAGGCGATATTGATGATGCGCCCGCCTTTGCCGCCCGCCTTGATGTCGTCAAGGGTGGCCTGCGTTACATTGAACACGCCGGTCAGATCGACATCGAGAACGCGGCTCCACATATCGAGACTGGTTTTCTCGAAAGGTGCGCTCGGCGCTTCCCCTGCATTATTAATAAGAATGCTGACCGGTCCGAAAGCGGCGCGCGCGCTGTCCAGCCCGGTTGCAATGGCTTCGCGGTTGGTCACATCGAAACCATCGGCAATGAAGCATCGCTGCCAGTCCAGAAGGGCGGCGGTTGCTTCCAGCGGTTCGCGGCGGCGACCCGCCAGGGTCACATTCGCCCCGGCGCGCGCAAGGCCAACGGCGATCGCGGCGCCGATGCCGCTACCGGCGCCGGTGACCAGCGCATGCTTGCCGGAAAGGGCAAGGCCAACAGCGGCATCGTTCATCGCAATCTCCCGTTACTTCGCGCCTTGCGGCGCTGTGGCGGCGCGGGCGAGATTGGCTTCATACTGATATTTGGCGGAGCGATATTGCTTCGGCCATGCGATGGAGTTGATGCCGATTTTTGCCGCCTCATGCAGCGCCCATGACGGATCGGCAAGATGTGGGCGTGCCACGGCGCACAGATCGGCGCGCCCGGCAGCAATGATCGAGTTGGCATGATCGGCTTCCGAAATCGCACCGACGGCAATGGTCGGAATGTGGATTTCGTTGCGGATCTTGTCGGAGAACGGGGTCTGGAACAGACGGCCATAAACCGGCTTTTCTTCCTTCCAGACCTGACCCGACGAACAGTCGATCAGATCGGCACCTGCGGCCTTGAACATGTCCGCGAAGATGGCTGCATCTTCCGGCGTGTTGCCGCCTTCGAACCAGTCGTGGCAGGAAAGACGAACCGAGATCGGCTTGTCCTGCGGCCAGACTTCGCGGATTGCGTGGAAGACTTCCAGCGGATAGCGCGCACGGTTTTCGTAAGCGCCGCCATATTCATCCTCGCGCCGGTTGGTGAGCGGCGAGAGGAAGCTCGACAGAAGATAGCCATGCGCACAGTGCAGTTCGAGCCAATCGACGCCAGCTTCTGCGGCGCGCTTGGTGGCGGCGACAAAGTCCGCTTTCACCCGATCCATGTCGGCGCGGTCCATCGCCTTTGGCGTCTGGCTGTGCTTGAGATAGGGAAGGGCGGAAGCGGACAGAAGCGGCCATGAACCCTCTTCCAGCGGCTGGTCGATCCCTTCCCATGCAAGCTTGGTAGCACCTTTGCGCCCGGCATGGCCGATCTGCATGGCAACTTTGGCATTGCTGTTGTTGTGCACGAAATCCACAACGCGCTTCCAGCCTTCGGCCTGTGCATCGTTCCAGATGCCGAGACAGCCGGGCGTAATCCGCGCATCAGGAGACACGCAGGTCATTTCGGCAAAGACCAGTCCCGCGCCGCCCATGGCGCGGCTGCCCAGATGCACCATATGGAAATCGTCGATCAGGCCATCGGTCGCGGAATACATCGCCATCGGCGACACGACGATGCGGTTTGGCAGCGTCACGCCACGCAGCGTATAGGGCGTGAACATCGGCGGCAGGCAACGCTCGTCTTCCGTCACGTTCAACCCCTGTTTGCGGGCAAACCAGCGCTCATAGCCTTCCAGCCAGTTCTTGTCGCGCAGGCGCAGATTTTCGTGGCTGATGCGCTGCGAGCGCGTCAGCATGGAATACATGAACTGTTCCGGCTCCAGCGTGTCGGCATAACGCTGGCCTACGACCTCGAACCATTCCATGGCATTGCGCGCAGCGTTTTGAATGCGTGCGACATCGACGCGGCGGATTTCCTCATAGGCATGCAGGACTTCAGGAATGCCTTCCTTGCCGTGACCGAGTTTCTGGAACTGGTTGGCCAGTTCAATCGCGTCGTCGATGGCAAGTTTGGTGCCCGATCCGATGGCGAAATGCGCGGTATGGGCTGCGTCACCCATCAGCACCACATGGGAATTGCCGTTGAAGTGGCTCCATTTTCCGCAAATCAGACGGTTGAAGTTCAGCCAGGCCGAGCCGCGCATATGGCGCGCATTGGTCATCAGCGGCACGCCTTCCAGCGTTTCCGCAAACAGCTTTTCGCAGAAATCGATGGATGCTGTCTGGTCCATCTGGTCCAGGCCATGCGCCAGATAGGCTTCCTCGGTGGTTTCGATGATGAAGGTCGAGGTTTTGTCGTCGAACTTGTAGATATGCGCCTGGAACCAGCCATGATCGGTCTTACGGAAGTCGAAGGTAAAGGCGTCGAACAGCTTTTCCGTGCCGAGCCAGATATAGCGATTGGGCCGCACGATCAGGTCGGGCTCGAACACATCCTCATAGCGATTGCGAATGCGGGAGTTCAGGCCGTCCGAAGCGATGATGAGATCGGCGTCCGGGAAATCGAGATCGCTTTCCACGTCGGTTTCAAACTGAAGCTTCACGCCCAGCGCTTCGCAGCGCAGCTGAAGAATGTTGAGCAGGCGCTTGCGCCCGATGCCGACAAAGCCGTGACCGCTGGTGCGCTGGCGCGTGCCCTTGAACAGCACCTCGATATCATCCCAGTGATTGAAGGCGTCCTGAATTTCGGCCGCACTTTCCGGGTCCCAGACCTTCATGGATTCCATGGTCGCGTCGGAAAACACCACACCCCAGCCGAACGTGTCGTAAGGGCGGTTCCGCTCCACGACCGTAATGTCATGTTCCGGATGAAGTTTTTTCATCAGAAGGCCGAAATAAAGGCCGGCCGGACCTCCTCCAATACACACGATACGCATGTTGAGTTCCCTTTCCGATATGCTGCCAAACGGCGCCGGTTAATTATTTTAAGTTTAAAATATAATTGGCGACTTCGACGCGTCAAGTGAAAAAATCGCCATCTTTTTCATATCGCCTGCGACACAGGGGAAATGGCTGTGAACTAAAATATGCAAATGCAATAATTATAATCACACCAAAAACCGCTATTGACACAGTTTAGAATTGGAAAATATGCTGATGCAAATGAATTGATATTCCGGCAAACGGAAAAGGGGAACTATCATGGCGGAGCGGTCATTCGCCCGCGAGGTCGAGGATCTGAAACTCGGCTCAGGCGAAATTTTCAGTGGTGAAGGCATTCTCGCCATCACCAAGGCGCTGTTGCAGTCGGGCGTGTCCTATGTCGGCGGCTATCAGGGTTCGCCGATTTCGCATCTGATGGATGTTCTCGCGGATGCGAAGGACGTGATGGAAGACCTGGGCGTCCATTTCGAATCGTCCGCGTCGGAAGCCGCAGCCGCAGCCATGCTTTCCGCCTCCGTGATGTATCCGGTGCGCGGCGCGGTAACGTGGAAATCGACGGCTGGCACCAATGTCGCCTCCGATGCCCTGTCCAACCTTGCCTCTGGCGGTGTGACTGGCGGCGCGCTTGTCATCATCGGCGAAGATTATGGCGAAGGCTCCTCCATCATGCAGGAGCGCAGCCATGCCTATGCGATGAAATCGCAAATGTGGCTTTTGACGCCACGGCCCAACCTGCCTTCGATTGTGGAAGCCGTTGAAAAAGGCTTTGAACTGTCGGAAGCCTCCAACACGCCGGTCATGTTGCAGGTCGGCATTCGCAGCTGCCACGTGCATGGTCAGTTTGTGGCGAAGGATAACAAGCGGCCTGCCCACACGCTGGCCGAAGCACTGGAAAATCCAAGGCGCGACGTCAACCGCATCGTCCTGCCGCCTGCATCTTTCCTGCATGAGAAGGAAAAGCTCGAAAAGCGCTGGCCCGCAGCCGTCGAGTTCGTCAAAGCCAATCGTCTCAACGAATATTTCGGCCCGAAAGAGGGCGATGTCGGCATCATCCTGCAAGGCGGGCTTTACAACAGCGCCATGCGCGCCTTGCAGCAAATGGGGCTGGCCGATGTTTACGGCGAAAGCCGGGTTCCGCTCTATGTGATGAATGTCGCCTATCCGATGATAGACGACGAGGTCATCGACTTCGTTGCCGGCAAAAAAGCCGTGGTGATGCTGGAGGAAGGTGCGCCCGAATATATCGAGCAGGCGCTGCATACGCTGCTGCGCCGCCGCGATATCCAGACAAAACTGTCCGGCAAGGACGTGCTGCCGCTCGGCGGCGAATACACAACGCCTGTGCTTTTGAAGGGCTTGACGGCGTTCTTCGATGCGCATGCGCCGCAATTGCTCGGCAACCGTCCGCCGCTGCCCGATCCGTCGCCGGTTCTGGCCGATGAGCGCGTCAAGGCGCTGGCCGAAGTGGTGCCGCCGCGCCCCGCAGGTTTCTGCACCGGTTGCCCGGAACGCCCGATCTTCGCCGCCATGAAGCTGGTGGAAAAGGAGCTCGGCGAGCATCACGTGTCAGCGGATATCGGCTGCCACCTCTTTTCCATTCTGCCGCCGTTCAATCTCGGCGGCACGACCATGGGTTACGGCCTTGGTCCGGCCTCGGCCTCCGCTTTCAACGTGCCTGCGGGCAAACGCTCCATTTCCGTGATGGGTGACGGCGGTTTCTGGCACAACGGTCTTGCCACTTCGGTCGGCAATGCCGTCTTCAACAAGCAGGACGGCGTCATCCTCGTGGTCGACAATTACTATTCGTCGGCGACGGGCGGTCAGGACGTGATGTCCTCCAGAGCGATCAATCCGCGCCGCAAGACCAACAATTCCATCGTCGATGCGGTCAAGGGAATTGGTGCGGGCTGGGTCCGCCAGATCGACCACACCTATGACGTTGCAAAGATGCGCGACACGCTGAAGGAAGCGCTGACGACGGAAGAGAAAGGCCCAAAGATCATCGTGGCGTCGTCGGAATGCATGCTCAACAAGCAGCGCCGCGTGAAGCCGCAATTCGCCAAGGCCGTCAAGGACGGCAAGCGGATGGTCAAGCAGCGTTTCGGTGTCGATGAGGATGTGTGTACCGGTGATCACGCCTGCATCCGTCTGTCGGGTTGTCCGTCGCTTTCGGTGAAGCACACCGACGATCCGCTGAAGGACGATCCGGTTGCGGCCATCGACAATTCCTGCGTCGGTTGCGGCAATTGCGGTGAGGTTTCGGAAGCTGCAGTTCTGTGCCCGTCCTTCTATCGCGCCGATGTCATCCACAACCCGACGGGTTGGGACAAGTTCGTGCATCGCCTGCGCTCCGGCGTCATCGGCTGGCTGCAAAAGCGCCGCCGCGCGTCTCGCATTGTCTTTGCGGATTGAGGAACAGGCCATGTCTACATTGAATGCATCGCCGTCCGCCCTTCTTTCGCAGGACAAACCGCTATCGATTGCCATCCTCGCCATGGGCGGGCAGGGCGGTGGCGTTCTGGCCGACTGGGTTGTGGCACTGGCGGAAAACAATGGCTGGGTTGCGCAGACCACCTCCGTGCCCGGCGTGGCGCAGAGAACCGGCGCGACGATCTATTATCTCGAACTGTTGCGGGCCCGCGAAGGGGCGCATCCGATCCTGTCGCTGATGCCCACGCCCGGCGACGTCGATATCGTCATCGCGGCTGAATTGATGGAAGCGGGGCGCTCGGTGCTGCGCGGCCTCGTGACGCCCGACAAGACATTGCTCATCACTTCCACCCATCGCTCCTTCGCGGTGGGCGAAAAGGAAAAGCCGGGTGACGGCATCGGCAATCCGGTGGTCGTCGAGGACGCGACAGCTTTTGCTGCGCGCAAGACCATCGCTTTCGACATGGAAGCGCTGGCGACAAAAAGCGGCAGCGTGGTGTCTTCGGCTTTGTTCGGCGCGCTTGCGGCTTCCGGCGCTTTGCCTTTCGACAAGGCCGCCTTTGAAACGACTATCAAGTCTGGCGGCAAGGGCATCGAGGCAAGTCTGAGAGCTTTTGAGGCTGCCTATCAGCGCACGCTTGGCGGCGCGAATGACAAGCTTGCGGCAACGCCCGCAAAGCGGCTCGACCCTCTGCCCGAACGGTCCGATCATCCGGCACTTGACGGGCTTATCAAGCGCATTCGCAGCGAATTCCCGGGTGAATGTCATCCGATGCTTTTTGCGGGCATCAAGAAACTGACCGAGTTTCAGGACCCGGCCTATGCGGATGAATATCTGACCCGTTGCGCTGCCTTGCTCAAGGCCGATCGCGATAATGGCGGCACGGCTCACGGCTTTGCCTTCACCGAGCAGGCGGCAAAATATGTGGCTATCGCCATGGCCTATGACGATGTGGTCCGGGTGGCCGAAATCAAGGTGCGCGGCTCGCGGTTTGAGCGGGTGCGCAAGGAAATCGGCCTCAAGAAAGACCAGATTGCCTATACGACCGAATATATGCATCCGCGCATGGAAGAAGTGTGCGGCACTTTGCCGAAAGGCATCGGCGCCTGGATCGAAAATCGACCAAAACTCTTTGCCTGGCTCGACAAGCGCATCAGCAAGGGTCGCCGGGTGAATACGGGAACATTGTTCTGGTTCACCGGGCTTTATGTCGTGTCTGGCCTGCGACGTTTTCGACGCGGCAGCCTGCGCCATCAGCGCGAGGTTGAACATCGCGAAGCCTGGCTGGCGCAGGCGCTGGCCACCTTACCAAAGAATTACGATCTCGCAGTTGAAGTTCTAGCCTGCCGCCGTCTGGTCAAGGGCTACTCCGACACGCATTCGCGTGGCCTGTCGAAATTCGACCGCGTTCTGTCCGCCTTGCCTGTTCTGACCGAGCGGGACGACGGCGCGGCCTGGTTGCGGCGCCTGCGGCAGGCAGCCTTGCTGGACGAACAGGGTATCGCGCTTGATGGCGCGCTGAAAACAATCGCGACGCTCTGAGAGAAGCGCGCCGCTATTTCAAAGAAAAAAGGGGAAGGACTATGTCTCAAGCGCAGAGCATAGATGCGCCGGCTGTTGCCGGAAAGGAAATATCGGCAGGCAAAAGCCTGCTCGTCGTCGGCCTGTGCTGGCTTGCGATTTTTGCTGAAGGCTATGATGTCGGCGTCATCGGAGCCATTCTGCCCGCCTTGTCGGTCGATCCGGTCTGGCAACTGACGCCGATAGAGCTTGGCGCTATCGGCAGCTATACGGTGATCGGCATGCTGATCGGCGGCATTCTTGCGGGCACGCTGAGCGAGTTTCATGGGCGCAAACCGCTATTCGTCGCCTGTATCACCCTGTTTTCGCTGTGCATGATCGTCAGCGCCATGGCGCCGACACCCTTCATCTTCGGATTGAGCCGGTTCATTTCCGGCATCGGGCTTGGCGGGATTATTCCGGTCGCCGCCGCGCTGACGGTGGAATATTCCCCGATCAAGAAGAAGAGCTTCAACTACGGTCTCATGTATTCGGGTTATTCAATGGGATTGCTTGCCGCCGCCTTGTGCGGTCGTGGCTTTCTGGAAGTCCATGGCTGGCGCACCATCGTTCTGATCGGCGCAATCCCGCTGCTGTTTGTTCCGATCTTCCTCGCATTCCTGCCGGAAAGCGTGGAATCGCTGGTCCAGCGCGGTAAGCATGATGCAGCGCGCAAGACGGCAGCGCGCATGGGCGTCGGCGTTCCGGCGGCAATTGTCCGCAAGCATGGCAAGGTCGGCTGGCGCACTGTTTTCAGTGAAATCTTCTCCCCGAAAAAGGCGTTCGAAACAGCCTGCTTCTGGATCGCGCTCTTCATGGGGCTGCTCTTGGTCTATGGTCTCGCGCAATGGCTGCCGCAGATCATGCGCAAGAATGGCTATGATCTTGGCAACAGCCTGCTGTTTCTCGCCGTCTTCAGCCTCAGCTCGGCGATTGGCGGTATTGTATTGGGCACATGGGCGGATCGCTTTGGCGTGCGCCGCACGGTTGCCTGCTCCTATGCGCTGGGCGCGCTTGGCATTGTGGCGCTCGCCTTCAAGGGCTCGCTGCTGATGAACTATGTGTTTGTCGCGATTGCCGGTTTTGGCACCGTGTCCGCGTCGCTGGTTCTGACAGGCTTTCTGGCCCAGCGGCTCGATTCCTCGATCCGTTCTGCCGGAACCGGCTGGGCGCTGAGCTTCTCACGCATTGGAGCGTTGTCAGGTCCGCTGCTGGGCGGATTGATCGCAAGCCTTAATGTCGGTCCGCAATGGAACTTCTATATCTTCGCCATTGTCGCTGCACTGGCCGCTGTGGCAACCGCGCTGATCCCGTCACGCTCGACGGACTAAGCCACAAAAAGCCGATCCGCTCCCAAGAGCGGATCGGCCTATTATCGAACATAATATCAAAGTTCGTTTTTACGGATGTTCCGCAGCATTTTCTGCAAGGTGCCGACAAAGGCGCGATGCTCGTCTTCATCGATGCCTTCAAACAATTGCAACAGCAGATCATACATGACCGGCCATGCTTCGTTAAAAATGTTGCGGCCTTCTTCGGTCATCGAAATATCGCGAATGCGCATGTCTTCTGCACGCGCCTGACGGCGGATGTAACCCTGCTCTTCAAGGGAATCGAGCGTGCGGCTCATCGTTGATTGTTCGGTCACGGTAAAGACCGCAAGCTCATTGATCGTCGCCGAAGGCGTGACACTCAGGACAGCCAGCGTTCGCAATTTGACTGTCGTGATCTGGCGGCCTTTCAGCGCCTCCGCAAGGTTCGCATTGTAGCGTGCCATCAGGCGGTTCATCAGGTAGGGCGCAAAACTGTTCAGGCCGATTTCGCCCAGCGAACGCGCGGGGTTCTCCTCCTGATGTTCGGAAGCCAGAACCGTACCTGAGAAGCGTTCCTCCATGAATTCCCTCACTTTAGATCATGGTTACAATAGTCATGCGCCCGATGCGGTGAGGCATCAGGCGCAACAAGGCGCTCTCATCGGTGTTAATATCGGTTGTGGAAAGATGCCAGAGAAAAAGGCGGATGCGATCTTGCAATCGCATCCGCTGCTGTTTCTGGATCAGGGGCGGGAGGCCTCACCCGAGATGCCGTTGCCGCTGGTGGCAATGGCAACCTTATCGTCGTTGAGGCTGAAACTCTCGCGGGTGACTACAAGAACGATAACCAGAATGATCGCTTCCATGATCGCGAAGGTCAGGAAGGCGCTGACAAAGGACCCGCCCGAAACCTTGATGACCACGCCCATGACCCAGGGCGAAATGAACGTCGCAAGGATGGCGAAGATTTCGGCATAACCAACCGCTGCTGTTGCCAGCTCTTCTGGGTATTTTTCACTGAGAAAGGCGAAGATCGCACCGCCGCCGAAAAGTGCCATGCCGCTCAGGAGCGCCATCAGGATGAGCCAGCCGAAGCCAAGCGGTATGGCCATGCCGACGGTGAACATTGCCGCGACGAGGACGGCAAGCACGGTTCCGAACTTGATCATCCCTGTTTTGTTCAGGCGGTCGGCGGCGTAACCGCCGATGACGAGAAACACGACCTGCGACAGTCCCATCAAGGTGCCGATTAGGGCGGCGTCTTCCACCGGCATCTGATGCACGGCAATATATCCGGGAATGACCCAGGTGGCGGTTCCGGCAATGGCCATCGTGCAGGCCGAAATGCCGAGGCTGCCGACGATAATCCATTTCGAGCGGAAGATGCTGGCCAGAGACGCCGTGGAGGTTTGCTGCTTTTCCGGTTCCCAGCGGAAATCCTTATAGCCGATATGAGCCGGATTGTTGCGGGTGAAGAGCAGCACGGCAGCCGCCGTCGCCAGCGTTCCGATGGCAAGAATGGCAAAGAAGGTGCGCCAGCCGTAGGTGATGGAAAGCGGAATGCCAATCGCAAAGTCCAGCGTGATTGCAAGACTATAGGCCGCGAGGATCAAGCCGATCATGCTGCCGCGCCGCTTCTGCGGGAACCAGCCAATGATGAGTTTCATGTTGCCGAGGAAGATTGCGGCATCGAAGAAACCGATGAACAGGCGCAACGCAATCAGCTGGGCGTAGGTTTGCACATAGACTTGCGCCACCATGCCGATGGCGGTGCAGAACAGACCGATCAGCAGCAACGACCGCGCATTCATGCGACGGCTCAATTGCGACCAGACAATCATGCCGAGACCATAGGTCAGTGCGAAAATCCCCTGTGCCAGACCGGCCTGCGCGGAATCAAGCTGGAGCGTTTCTGAAATGAACGGTATCACTGCCGCAAAGGCGTACCAGTCAGCGGCGAGAAACATTTCGCATAAAAGCGCCAGCGCCAGCATTCCCCATTGCCAGCGCTTTATTCTGGATTGATCGAAGTCCGATAGGCTTTCCCATTGCATGGTCTGGTTCCCCTTATTTTTACCTGCAAAGTTATGATGCTTCCTCGCGGGAGCGTGCGGTGCCCAATGTTTGAAGTCGGATATCAGACCGTAGACAGGAAATCGCGCACAAGTGTCGCCGCAGCTGGCGCCTCTTCAAACAGCAAATGTCCGGTCGCGCCGAGTTTCTCCAGCCGTGCTTCATCGGTCCCGCGCTGCCATTCTTCGGCATATTGCACGGGGATGACCCTGTCTTCCTCGCCCCAGAGGATCAGGGTCGGCATGTGAAGCCGGTGCAGCCAATGGCCAAGCGTTTTATTGCCGCGTCCGTCCGTTGCGTGGACCCGCGCCAGCGCACCCATTTCGCGTCCGAGCGCCGCATCGAACCGGCTGTCGGGCTCGGTCGGGAAATAGCGGAGCGCAACTGCCGGATCATGCGTGAGATGGGCTGGGATATCGGCAGGCGCGACCTGAAACAGATCGGGGAGAGGGATTGTTGGAAGATCAAGACCGGCAGGTGCGGCGAGAAACAGCGCGGCAAGCCTTTCCGGCTGTCTTATCGCGAATTCTGCTGCAATCCAGCCGCCAAGTGAGAAGCCGCCAAGGCTGAATTGATCCAGTGCGAGTGCATCGAAGAAATCCATGTAATGGAGCACATAGTCGCCGATCTGCACGATATCGGCGTCGTCGTCGCTTTCACCGAAATTCGGATGAAACGGGATGATGAGCCGGTTTCGCGAAGCAATGTCGGCCAGGCTGTCAAAGCCGGGAAATGTCCCGGTTCCATGCAGAAAGACCACATCCTTACCTTCACCCTTCACAAGATAGGTGACGGTTTTGCCTCGGATTACGACCGTGCGTTTTTCAAAACTGCTCGAGTAATTCAACATCTTTCCACCTTATGCCGCTGGCTTGGTGTGACTGGACCAATTGCTTTTTCATCTGATCGACAGCGCTGTCGATCCGCGCTTCCAAGGCCGGGGGCAGAAGCCCATCCGGTTCCAGGTCCGCCGAACAGGCATAGATGCCCGTTGCGACGGTTCCCGCTTCGAAAAAGCCGAAGAGCGGACGCAGATGATGTTCAACGACCAGCGCATGACGATGCCCGCCGCCCACTGCGCACAGCACGGTCGGGCGACCGCGCAGCGCGAGCGGATGGACGAGATCGAACACGTGTTTGAAAAGACCGGGATAGCTTCCCTGATAAACAGGGCAACCGACGATCAACGCATCGCAATGCTCGATCTCTGAAATGAGGCTTTCGGATTGCCGGTCCAGTGCCTTGCGATTGACCGTGAACAGGTTCGACCCGGCATGCGACAGGTCCAGATGCGTGACCGACACATCGTCTTCCGCTTCCAGCCTTGCGGCAATCGCCTGGGTTAGCCGGTGAACTTTCGTCGGGCGATCACACCCGACGAAGCTGACAATATTTCGCGCCATGGCCGGTCTCAGTTTTCGCTGATGCCGAAAACGGTCCATCGCGCATCGGCGCCTGAAAGGCCAAGTAGCCCCTTGCCGCATTCCTCGACGATCTGGTCGGCGAGCAAAATATGCTGGGTGCCGGAATGGATATCGCGATAAAAGCGCTGCATGGCCGTGTTGTGCAGCGAGGCTCCACGAGCCGCACGATGCGCGAATGTCGCCACATCTGAAACGATGTCGTGCATATAGCGCAGCGAGAGCTTCACCATCGTCATCTGGTCGAGGGACGGGACGCCGCCGGATGCGGTGGTCTGCGAGACGTCTTCCCATGTTTCCATGGCCAGCGCCCGTGCGGCCCGGTAACGGGCTTCGGCATTGGCAAACTGGAACCGCAGGCTGGCGCTGTCTGCGCTCTTGCCGAACGGATCCTGTCGCTGACGGATCACCTTGGCGAGTTCGTCGAGTATCCGGCGACCGACGCCGATGGCCCAGCTTGTATGGGTGAGGGCGCTGTAGCCTGCCAGCCCGAGATGGCCCTGTGTCTGACCGCGCTTCGGTGCGGACTGCGTGAAACTATAGGTCATTGAATCCGGCACGAAGAGGTCTTCATCGGTTGCCAGCGTGTAGTCGAAGCTGCCCGTGGCGCGCAGGCCCAGCACATCCCAGTTGCCAAGCAGCTGGATCGTCGAGCGCGGGTGATGTGCGACGATGATCTGCGGTGCGCCGGTTTCGTCTTTAAGAAGTGCCTTTCCGCTCGGGTCCTTGGGATCGAGAAGGAAGCAGCCGGAATGAATCCATTCCGCGTGGAAGATGGAGCTTCCATAAGCCCAGTTGCCGCGGATCATGTAGCCGCCATCGACCTTGCGGGCAAAGCCGCGCGGCACGCCATTGCCTGCAATGGTGACATCGACGCCGTCCTTGAAGACATTCGCAATCCCCTCGTCGTCGAGGTAGATCGCCATGGTGGTGCCTTCCATATTGTTGACCATCGTGCACCAGCCCGATGATGCGTGGGCATAGGAAAGCGCGGACATTAATCTCATGGCATCGATTGGGCGCAATTCCGCGCCGCCGACTTCCTTGGGAAACAGCATTGTGTAGAAGCCCCCCTTGCGCATGGCGTCCACGACGTCGTCATGCATCCGTCCGAGTGTCTCTGCCTCTTCCGCCTTTTCTTCAATCAAGGGTAGAATCGCTTGAAGGCGATCATTGAAGCCCTGAAGGACTGCGGAATAGTTGTCGGTCGTGTGAGTCCGGTGCACGCTGGTATCCAAGTTAGTTCCCCTTGATTTAGTGGTTATAAGCAGGAATGATACGGATAAGAGTGGGAACGGACATTCCCCCCAGATGGGGGGCTTGGGAACTCGGGAGAGAGAATGCCCAGGCAAATATTATCGACAGACGAGCGGATATCTGCAGCGCTTTCCGTTGCGGAGAGCCGTAATTATGACGATTTTACAATAGCTTGTGATTATTTTGCCGCGAATGTCCTGCGGGTTCGATCGCTTGGAATTTATTTGCTGGAGAATAATCGGCCGCGCCTTTTTCACAGCATCAACACACCCACCGGCTTTCTTCTTGAATATCAGAATGGGCTTGCGGATTCGGATCCGATGATTGCGGCAGTGGTGCAGAATGCTGGCGCGATTGCGGGCTCGCGATTGCCCCAGAATGCGGCGGGAAATGTGCCGCTGATGCGAACGCTGCTCTATCGATGGAACTACAACGATAACTTGTGCTGTCCGGTTTACGTCGGCGACAACATACAGGCGCTGATCTATGCCGCCGGTTTCGAGATGCACGCAACACAGCTCGAAGAACAGGTTTCGCTGCTGTGCCGTTCGTCGGCGCTTGCCTTGCGCAACATTCAGGAAGCGCGTCCGGCGAAGACGCCCAACGCCAATCTGACCAGCTTGTCGCCGCGCCTATCGACGGTCGCCCGGTTGCTTGCAGCTGGCAATACCAACAAGCAGATTGCGCGACATCTGGAGCTTTCGCCCCATACGGTGAAGGATTATGTCGACGACCTGATCAAGCGTTTCGGTGTTCGTAACAGAACCGAAGTGGCCGTTCTGATCAACCGCATGAGCGGTGGGAGGAAAGCCGAGCCGGTCGGATTTGTCCTGTCGGGACAGGAACGGCGCGGCCTTCCCATAGAGCATTTCTGAAAACGCTTTCCGCGTTACTAAGGGCAGAGGAATTTAACGGCGCGGTTTTTGGGATCGCACAGCGTATCGATCACATTGCAATGATGGGTGCCGTCGATTTCCCAAGCGCTGGTTTCTATCCCCAACCCGTACCAGATGTTTGCCAGCAGCGCATTTTGTCGTCTGAACTCCATCAGCTCATCGCCGCCGACGCAGCAATGAACGGCAATATCTATACGCGGGCGCTGGAGTGCCGCGCTCTCCGCGACAGCTTCAGCCTCGTCCATAGAGAAAATATTGTTCATCGCGGTTTTGAGAAGCGGGCGTAAATCGTGCAGCCCGCTGATAGAAAGAACACGCTTTATCCGTTCCGCCGTTGCGGCGGCAATGGGCGCATTTTCGCACGCCATGCGGCTGACCAGATGCCCCCCGGCGGAATGGCCGGTCAAGGCGATATCACCGTCCACTTCCTGCGCCAGATGGTCGAGGAAGCGCCCTATTTCCCGTGTGATACCGGAAATGCGCGCTTCGGGGCACAGCGTATAGCTTGGCATGGCCACGCGATAGCCGCGCGCAAGCGCGCCTTGCGCCAGATGCGACCAGAAGCTTTTGTCCAGTCCCTTCCAATAGCCGCCATGGACATAAACAAGTGTGCCCTTGGCCGTACCTTCCGGCAGGAAGAGGTCATAATGGTTCCGCGCGCCGTCGGCATAGGCGATGTCAGGGATCAAGCGACCCTGATCGCGCATCTTCTCGCGAAAGCCGGATGCCAGTTCCGTCCAGCGCGGCGGATAGGTGGCGGAATCGCTGATGGCCTTCATATTGTCGTAAGCGGTATCGTAGTCGTGCAGCACAGAAGTCTCCTGCGTATTTCATGCTTGAAGCCGCACGTCAGGCGCGGGCTTCGGTTGCCGCCTGCGCGCGCAGGGCGGATCGCTGCAATTTTCCGGATTCTGTTTTGGGCAGGCTTGAAACCCAGCATATCACGCGGGGGTATTTATAAGGCGCGAGTTCGCTTTTGACGTGGCTTTGCAGTGTTTCCTGCAAGTTCGTGTCGCCATGATATCCTTCGTTCAGCACGACATAGGCTTTGACAATGCAGCCTCGTTCCTCATCTGGAGCAGCCACCACGCCACATTCCGCCACGGCGGGATGGGCAAGCAAGCTGGCTTCGACCTCCGGTCCGGCGATGTTGTATCCAGCGGAAACGATCATGTCGTCGTTGCGGGCCTGATACCAGAAATAGCCGTCCGCATCCATGACATAGGTGTCGCCGGTGATATTCCAGCCGTTCTCGACATATTTGGTCTGGCGCGCGTCGGCCAGATATTTGCAGCCGAGCGGTCCGCGAACGGCAAGTCGTCCGGGGGTGCCGGGCGGGCATTCCTGCCCATTGTCATCGATGACACGTGCTTCATAACCGGGGATGGGTTTACCAGTCGCTCCGGGTCTGATGTCGTCTTCCGGCGCGGAGATGAAGATATGCAGCATTTCCGTCGCGCCGATGCCGTCGGCCAGCGAAAGCCCGGTCGCGCGCTTCCACGCTTCGAAAGTAGGGAGCGGCAGGGCTTCACCAGCTGAAACACATTTGCGCAGGGAAGAAAGATCGTACTGATCGATCTTGGAAAGCATGGCTCGGTAAGCCGTCGGCGCGGTGAAACAGACAGTCGGTTTATATTCTCCGATAGCCACGGCCAGATCGTGCGGTGCTGTCTTTGCTGGCAGCACCGTGGAAGCGCCGATCCTGAAGGGAAACAGGACCAGCCCGCCAAGACCGAACGTGAACGCCAGCGGCGGCGAGCCGATGAAAATGTCATCTTCGGTCGCGTTCAATATATGATGTGCATAGCAGTCGCAGACAATCAGCAGGTCGCGGTGGAAATGGATCGTCGCTTTCGGCAAGCCGGTGGTGCCGGATGTAAAGCCCAGCAGGCATGGATCGTCGGCCCGTGTTGCGACCGCATCGAAATCGCTGGATGCACCGGCCAGCAATGCGCCAAGTTCCCCGCCAGCATTGCCCTCCCAGGTCACCAGAGTTTTGATGAAATCGGTCTGTGCCACGGCATTCTGCATCTCGCCGATCAGCGCGTGATCGCAAAATGCAATGCTGATTTCGGCCTTGTCGATGATCTGGACCAGTTCACGGGCGCGCAGGAGTGGCATGGTCGCGACCACAACGCCGCCCGCCTTGATGATCGCCATATAGAGCGCAATCTTGGTCGGGTTATTGCCCGAGCGGATCATCACGCGATTGCCTGTTTTCATGCCGAGCTTGTCGGTCAGCACATTGGCGATCTTGTTGATCATTGCGGCGAGATCGCTATAGGTCCAGCGTACGCCCGGCGCCTGCAGTGCAATGCGGTCGCCTTTGCCGTTTGCAAGATGTGCATCCACCAGTTCGTAGGTGGCGTTGAGCTGTTCCGGGTAGCCGAGTGCGTCGAGGTTGATGATATCCGGTAGAAATTCCGCAGCCGGGAGATTATCCAGAACGAATGTGTCCACATGAGCGCTGGGGTGCATGCTCGTCTCCTGTCAATGCCAGTTTGCGTTCGACTGCTGGGTCAAACGTGCAAGTAACGTTCTTTGATGTCCGGGGTGGTCAAAAGGGCGGCGTTGTCGCCGCTCCACACCACACGGCCCTTTTCGATGACCACATGACGGTCTGCGAAGCGCGCCAGCGCATCGACATTCTTGTCGATGACAAGGATTGCCTCGCCTTCATCCTTGATGTTGCGCAGGCAGGACCAGATCTCTTCGCGCATGAGCGGCGACAGGCCTTCCGTCGCCTCATCCAGCACGACCATTTTCGGATTGGTCATCAGGGCGCGACCAACCGCCAGCATCTGCTGCTCACCGCCGGAAAGCTGGTTGCCCATGTTGCGCCGCCGCTCCTTCAGGCGTGGGAACATCCGATAGATGCTTTCCAGCGTCCATTTGGATGAACGCGCTTCCGAACGCCGGGTGGCCAGCAGGTTCTCTTCGACACTGAGCGTCGGGAATATCTGCCGTCCTTCCGGGACGAGACCAAGCCCCTCGCGGGCAATTGCGTAGGGCGGTTTGCCGGTAACGTCATGGCCATTGACGAACACCTTGCCGCCCTTGGGCGGCAGCAAGCCGAAGATCGACTTGATGGTCGTCGTTTTCCCCATGCCGTTTCTGCCGAGGATCGTGACGACTTCTCCTGCACTGACTTCAAAGTCGATGCCGAAGAGAATGCGAGACTGGCCATAGGCGTTCTGGAGTCCTTCGACCTTCAGCATCACGCGGCCTCCTCTTCGCCGAGATAGGCGGCGCGCACGTCCGGATCAGAGCGTACGGCAGCGGGTGTTCCGGACGCGATGACGCATCCGTAGACGAGGACGCTCACCTGATCCGCCAGCGAGAAAACGGCATCCATGTCATGCTCGATCAGAACCAGCGTATGCGTCTGACGTAATGCGCGCATCAGCTCGACCAGCACTACGGATTCTTCATGGCTGGTGCCAGCCAGTGGCTCATCAAGCAACAGCATCTGCGCTTCGGTGGCGAGCGCGATGGCAATCTCAAGCTGGCGCTTTTCGCCGTGCGACAGCGCTCCGGCCCGGCGATGGGCGCGGTCGTCGAGCCGCACGCGGGCAAGCGCTGTCATGGCTTGTTCGTTGATCTGGACCTCCTTGTTTGCCGCCTGAAAAAAGCGGAAGCTCGAACCGGATCGTGCCTGAACGGCAAGCGCAACATTTTCAAGCACGCTGAAACCTTCAAGAACAGAGGTGATCTGAAACGAACGTGCAAGGCCGAGATGGACACGATTGGGCATAGGCAGACCGGAAATGTCACGGCCATCGAAGATGACCGAACCGCGGTCGCTTTTGAGATTGCCCGAAAGCTGGTGGATCAATGTCGTCTTTCCGGCGCCATTTGGGCCGATCAGCGCATGAATTTCACCGCGTTTGACGGTGAGGTTCACACCGTCTGTGACCTTGAGCGCGCCAAAGCTTTTGTGCAGGTCTCGCACCTGAAGCAGTTCATCCGACATCGGAACCTCCACGCAGCTTGCGGAGCAGCCCGCCGATACCGTCGCGACTGAAAAGCACGACGAGAACAAGGAAAAGACCAAGGCCGAGTTTCCAGTGCTCTGAGAAATGCGCCAGCACCTCTTCCAGCACGATGAAGGCGGTTGCGCCGAGGACCGGGCCGATCAGCGTGCCCATTCCACCCAGCACGACCATGACGATCAGTTCGCCAGAACGCTGCCAGCTCATGAAGGCAGGCGAAACGAACTGGATCTGGTTGGCGAGCAGAACACCGGCAATGGCCGCTGCCACACCGGCGATGACATAGGCGGTGAGCTGAAACGAGAAGGGCGAGAAACCGATGGCGCGCATGCGTACCGGATTGTCCCGCGTTCCGCGCAGCACACGACCGAACCGTGAATGCACCAGCATGCGGAAGATGAAAAATGCGCCCATCAGAACCGCCAGCACGAAGTAGAACAACACCAGATTGCTGGAAAGCAGCATATTGCCGAACAGCGTCGAGCGGGTGGACAGCGTCATTCCATCGTCGCCGCCAAAGGCTGACAGGGAAACCATGAAGAAGAAGGCCATCTGCCCGAAGGCCAGCGTGATCATGATGAAATAGACGCCGCTGGTTCTCAGCGAGATATAGCCGGTGACGAGGGCGAAGAACGCCGCAACAACGATGGCCGCAACCAGCTGGAGGATCAGATCGTCGATGCCATAGCTGGACAGGATGCCGACTGCATAAGCGCCGATCCCGATATAGGCGGCATGACCAAAGGACACGAGCGCGCCGTAACCCATGATGAAATTGAGCGAAAGCGCGGCTAGCGCGAAGATCATGATGCGTGTCACGATCACGAGAAGAAAGCTGTCGTTCAATACGGATGCGAGAAGCGGAACGATTGCAAAGGCGGCGAAGACCAGCCACGGGCCCGCATCCAGCAAAGGCGAGGTTCGGCTCTTTGCCGTTTCCGGCATGGCGGTATCGCGGGTGCTGTTATGGGTAATCTCGCTCATCGGGTTCCTCCCTGCGCCGGGAAGAGACCTGTCGGACGGAAATAGAGCACGGCTGCCATAAGAATATAGGTGAGCATCGGCACCAGCGTGCGGCCCATCTGGGAGGCAGCGGCCGGATCGAGCAGGTTGCGGAGCAGCATCGGCCCGAAGGTGCGGCCAAGCGTATCGACGAGGCCAACGGTGATGGCCGCAACGAAAGCACCGCGCACGGAACCGACGCCGCCGATCACGATGACGACGAATGTGAGGATCAGGATGGAATCGCCCATGCCTGGATCAACGGAGAGAATGGGGGAGATCATGCCACCGGCAAAGCCTGCAAGCATCGCGCCAAGTCCGAAGACCACCATGAACAGGCGGCGTATATTGATGCCGAGAGCCGAAACCATGTCGCCATTGGTCGCTCCGGCACGCAGCAACATGCCGATGCGCGTGTGATTGACGAGGACATAAAGACCTGCCGCCGTGGCGAGGCCAGCGGCGATGATCAGCAGGCGATAGACGGGATAGCGCAGGTTGCCAAAGAGCTGGATGGAACCGGATAGGGAATCCGGCATCGGCACGCTGAGCGGAGCCGCGCCCCAGATGATCTTCACGAGTTCGTTCACTATCAGGATCAACCCGAATGTAGCCAGAACCTGATCGAGATGGCTGCGTTCGTATAATCGTCGAAAGACCAGCACTTCCAACACAATGCCGATGACAAGGGTGACGGGCAGGGCGATCAGGATGCCGTAAAAGAAGCTGCCTGTCATGGCAGTGAAAGTCGCAGTCAGATAGGCGCCGACCATATAAAGAACGCCATGCGCCAGGTTGATGAGGTCCATGACGCCGAAGATCAGTGTCAAACCGGCTGCGACGAGAAAGAGCAAAATGCCAAACTGAATCCCGTTAAGGGACTGCAGCAGAAAAAGATTGAGCATGGGGGACGTCCGGAACTCGTTGTACTGAAGTCCGTTTCACGCCAGACAAACTGGCGTGAACTGTTTCAGACTTGGAAATTGAGAGGACTGGGCTCATCGGAGCACCCGCCTTCCACCGGGTTACATCTTGCATTCAGCTGCGTAATTATCCTTGTAATCGTTGAAGACCGTTTCAACGTAGGACGTGGCGAACTGGCCGTCGTCACGCTTGACGACTTTGGTCAGGTAGAAATTCTGGATCGGAAAGTGGTTGTCGCCAAAGCTGAATTCACCGCGCGGCGAGGTGAATTTCGCGTCTTTCATGGCGGCCCGCAAGGCATCCTTGTCGGCAATATTGCCGTTGACCTGCTTGACGGCCGCATCGATCAGCATGGCGGCGTCATAAGCCTGCACCGCAAAAGTCGCCGGAATGCGCTTGAATTTGGCTTCATAGGCGGCGGCAAATTCCTTGGCTGGTGCGGAATCAAGATCCGGCGCCCAGTTCGAACCGGCGAAGAAGCCAACTGCCGCATCCTGCTGCGCGGGCAGGGTGGTCTCATCCACGGTGAATGCCGAAAGGAACGGGGTGCCTTCAAGACCGGCCTGACGATACTGTTTGACGAAATTTACGCCCATGCCGCCGGGCAGGAAAGCATAGACCGCGTCAGGCTGTTCGGCTGCGATCTGGGCGAGTTCTGCCGAATAGTCGAGCTGGCCAAGCGGCACATAGATTTCCTGCGCGACTTCGTTCTTGTAGGAATGCTTGAAACCGGCCAGAGCGTCCTTGCCAGCCTGATAATTCGGGGCGATCAGCACGACGCGCTGGTAGTTCTGCTTTTCGGCATATTTGCCGGAAACTTCATGCATCTGGTCGTTCTGATAGGAGGTGACGAACAGATTGGGGTTGCAATCCTTGCCGGCCAGATTGGACGTGCCTGCATTGGTCGAGATCAGAAACGTGCCGGAATCGGTCGCTGGTTTGACGATAGCGTTCAGGACATTGGAGAAGATGGGGCCTACGACAAAATCCACTTTGTCGCGCTGGATCATCTGCTGGACCTTGTTGACGCCGATATCCGGCTTCTGCTCATCGTCCTGAATGATGATTTCAGCATCGAGGCCGCCGAGCTTGTTGCCCAGCTTGTCCATGGCAAGCAGAAAACCGTCGCGGGATTGTTCGCCCAGCAAGGCCGCTGGCCCGCTCAGCGTATAGATCAAACCGATCTTGATCTTGCCTTCTTCGGCCTGCGCGGTTCCGTTCAACATGGTTGCGGCGAGCAGCGCGAAGGCCGCTTTCGTCGAAATTTTCATTGTTCCACCTCGATTGCAGCGTTCTGCTTTGTCTTATTTTTCTTTCGCATTATCCGGTGCAAAACCGCTTCACACTTTTGCTGGAAATGCTCTGATACCCGGCAGATGTACTCCCATACTTCTGCCGGGCGGATGCATTATTCTGCTGGAGCGGGCAAAAATTCAACCTCGTGTGCCGGTGCAATGCGAACTATTTCAGCAGGATCACCGACATTGTCGATGCGAACGAACAGATCCCAAAGTTTTGCAGTCGGCGAAACCCAGAAAACGCACTTCACTGGCTGCTCGGTCTTGTTGAAAATACCGTGCGACACGTTGCGTGGCAGGCAGACGAGATCGCCAGCTTCGGCAACGGCTTCCTTGCCGTCGAGAAGCAGGTCGAAGCGTCCTTCCAGCACGTAGATGAATTCTTCCTGCGTGGTGTGGATATGTGGCGGAACGAAAGTGCCGGGAGGGAAGGTTGCGTGCCAGGACATGGAGCTTTCGCAGACATGCTTGGGCACATAGGTCTGACCGAGAATATGCCAGACAACACCGTCCACGGAGGAACCGGATTTGGTCACGCCAGCTTGAAGAACAGTCACTCTAATTCCCTTTCATTAGAGCGCACCCCGAAAAGTGTGAAACGGTTTTCGGAAAAGATGCGCGTTAAAAAATATTCAGACGCAGGTTTCAGGCAGAGGCCCGAGACACTCCCCGATTGACTTGCTGTGTTGAAAAGCCAGCCTTTGCGGCATAGCCGCGAACGATTGCCTCGCGCTCGGCAAAGCTGATGACGCCGTCCAGATCGGCAACACCGGATGGAGCGCGGCGTTCAACCTCATCGATGACGCCTTCCGGGCCGCCCAGCCGGTTGAGCCGGACGATTTCCGCCGTCGCGGGCAGCCGGATTGCCTGATAGGCCGCCAGCGCCGCGCGACCGTGCTCCGCAGCGGCAAGGTGGTCGGCAAGCGTGCGTGCGTCGATGATCGCCTGGCTCGCGCCGTTCGACCCCACCGGATACATCGGATGGGCGGCATCGCCGATCAGCGCCACGCGGCCATCCGTCCACCAGCGGGCGGGGTCGCGGTCGCACATCGGATATTCGAAGAATGTATCGGTTGCGCGCACCAAAGCGGCAAGGTCCACGACATTGATGCCGAATTTTTCGACATGGGGCATCAGCTCTTCATGCGTGCCGCGACGGCTCCAGTCCTCGCGCTTCGGCGCAGGCGATCCGTCGGCGCCGGGACGATAGGTGACGACCCAGTTGTTGAGAATCTTGCCGGGCGTGGTGCCCTTGGCTATCGGGTAAAGCACCAGCTTATACGTAAAGCCGCCAGCCACGATCATGGTGCGACCGTCAAGGAACGGATCGCTTTCAACAGCGCCGCGCCACATCATGACGCCGTTCCATTTGAGACCGGCTTCGTTCGGGAACATCTGATGTCGAATGACGGAATGAATACCGTCCGCGCCGATAATGATGTCGGCAGTTGCCGAGGTAATTTTTGAACCTTCGGCAAAATGAACCGTGGCAGAACCCTCGTTCTGGGTGTAGCCCACGCAGCGCTGGTTCGCGATGACGGCATCCGGTCCAAGCCGTTCGATGACGGCATTATAAAGCAGTTTCTGCAAATAGCCGCGATGGATTGAGAACTGGGGCACATCATAGCCTGCATCGACGCCGCGGGGCTCGCGCCATATTTCCTGGCCCTGCCGTGTAGCGTAAATCAGCTCTCGGGTGCGGATGCCGGTGGCGTCCAGCGCGGGCAGAAGGCCGATTTCAGCCAGTTCGCGGATGGCGTGCGGAAGGACATTGATACCAACGCCCAGTTCACGGACTTCCGGTGCTGCTTCGAAAATCTGGCAGTCAATGCCTCGTGCGTGCAGCATCAATGCCATCGTGAGGCCACCGATGCCCCCTCCGACGATAATCGCTTTCATTCGCGGTTCCCTTTTTCGTGGCTGCTCTTTGGCGCCTGGGACCAACGATAAAAGCGGGAACAATGCTGTCTATCACCAAAACGCCATTCCTAACAGGAAACCGCCAGAAACGCGCTTTCGTGCAAAATTTTCGTGGCGCTTGCGCTCTCGCTCCAGCGTGATACTTTAATCTTAAAATAAAATGCTCTCTAAATGAGATACGGGGAATATCGTGATGCCGACTACGAGCTATATGCACAGGCTTTCGCCGTCCATCGATTCGTTCCAGGACACCATGTCGGGTCTCCTCAGGCCTTGCCGCATCTCGAAGAAATCCAGCCGGACCTACCGGACGGAAGTTTCACATGGGCGCATGCGTCCCTTCGGCCTGACTGCGATCCGCATTGGCGGCCATGCCCGCATCGAAGTTGAAGCGCATAACGACATGACTTTGTTGCAGGTTCCGTTGCAGGGCATCTTCGTCTCGCGCGACCGGCGCGGTGACGAGTTGTTGTATCAGTCCGGCATGAATGCCCAGCTGGTCGACGCGCATTCGGCGATTGATCTCGAATTTCACCCTTCCACGCGCATGCTGATCTTCAGCCTGAACGATACCCAGATCGATATTCTGGGGGGCAAGGAATTCATCGAACAGTTTACCCATAACAAGCGCGTCGTATCCTTCGATACTCTAGTGGGTCATGCCTTCTATCAGCTGGCGCATTTCGTCATAAACGAGATCGAGAAGGATAAGGAAGCATTCTTCCATGGCGGTCTGTCGGAGCGGCTCGAAGACAGCCTGATGGCATCGCTTGCGGCGGCGCTCGACACGCAGCCGCGCGCAAGGCCGCTGACGAGTGCGGTTCCAAGCTATGTCCAGCGTGCTGAAAAATTCATGCTCGACAATCTCGACAAGCAGCTGACCTTGCAGGAGCTTGTCGATGCAACGGGCACCAGTGCACGTACCTTGCACCGCACATTTCGCAGTGTCCGGGGCAACACGCCGCTCGGCGTGTTCAAGAACATGCGGCTGGACAAGGTGCATGCAGAGCTTGTCCGCGGCCACGCCGGGCCGGGGGATATCACGCGTATCGCCATGGCCTGGGCTTTCAATCATATGGGCTTGTTTTCAGCGGATTACCGACAGCGCTTCGGCTATCTCCCATCGGAAACCGTGCGCCGCGCGCAATGATCCTTCGGTAGAAACGCCTCGGGCGGCACCCCGTATATTGAATTTCCGGTTGGACTGTGGTGCTGCACGCCGCCGACCTTGGACGTGCCTGTGCCGGGAGCAAAGCTCCGGGGCCGGCTCGGCGAGCATATGTTCTTGCAAATCAGAAACACTATCACTGCCGACCGTATAGACGGTAGGATGGCCGGTCGGTTACCTTGGCTCTTGAGATTTGAACCGGAGATGAAGCCTTCATGATCAAGGGTATAGCGCTGCTATTGTTGTTTCAGCTGCTTGGCGAAAGCTTTATCTTCACGAGCGGGCTTCCTATACCGGGCCCCGTTGTGGGGCTCGTGCTTCTGTTCGTTGCCATGCAACTGTGCAAGATATTCGACTGGGGTATCTTTGCCGAAGCAGAAACGGCGGCCGATGGTTTTCTCGGTAATCTCGGCCTGCTTTTTGTCCCGGCGGGGGTCGGAGTGGTGGCTATGTGGAGCCAGATTCAGGGGCAAGCCACGGCAATTCTGGCTATTGTGGTGATCTCGGCAATTCTCACATTGGCGGTGACGGTCTGGACCTTCATTCTTGTGCAACGCTTCATGGGGCGGAGGTAGCGTCATGAAACATCCACTGGAACTATGGGTTTACCTTTCAGCATCACCTTTGCTGTGGCTCACTCTCACATTATGCGCATGGATCGTGGCGACGCATATTTCCGTTCGACTGAAGCGCCATCCATTGGCCAATCCTGTACTGATTTCCATCGTGCTGCTTTCCAGTCTGCTTGTGATTTTTGATGTTCCCTATGGACGATTCTTTGAAGGAGCCCAGTTTATCCACTTCCTGCTCGGTCCAGCCACAGTAGCCATCGCCGTGCCTCTATTCCGCCAATGGCATCAGGTGCGGCAAGCGCTGATCCCAATGGGAGCAGCGCTGGTCGTCGGCTCCTTCTTTGCGGTTCTTTCCATTGTGGTGATGGGCAAATGGGCCAATCTCTCCAATGAAGTGCTGATTTCTTTTCTGCCAAAATCCGCAACTGCCGGGGTTGCCATGGCGATCTCTTCCACACTTGGCGGCACACCGTCGCTAACCGCGGTATTGGTCGTACTTACCGGTATCATCGGCGCACTTGTCGTCACCCCTTTCATGAATGCCATGCGGATAAGGGACTACGCCGCACGTGGATTTGCTGTTGGGCTGACGTCGCACGGTATCGGAACTGCACGTGCTTTCGATGTCGATGAGACGGCTGGGCTCTTCGCCGGGATTGCCATGGCGCTGAACGCTATTGCAACGTCACTCGTTGTGCCGCTGCTCGTCAAATTGTTCCTCAGCTGAAACGCCGACGCGACGTTTAAAGCGGCGGGTTGATCGACACTAAATTGTCCCCATGGCCACGCGAGCCGTTTGGCTCGCTGGCTGCCATATGGGGACGAAGAACTATATGCGTGGTCAGGGCAGTTGATTTACTGCTTGATAGCCTCAGCCTGAATTTCAAGCTTGACCATCTTGGCCATGCCTTCTTTTACAAGGAAGTCCACGCCCCACTGGGTGCGATCGATAGTTGCTTCAAAATCGCCACCACAGACTTCTGCCTTGAAGATCGGGCTCTGGTAACAACCGAACTTGGTGGCCGTGAGCTGGATTGGCAGTGTCTTTCCCTTCATGGTCAGATCGCCATCCACTGATACCAGCTTGTCTTCGTCAAAATTCCACTTGGTCGACTTGAACTCAATGGTCGGGAACTTTTCCGCGTCCAGCATGTCAGCACCTGTCACGTGCTTATCAAATGCGGCCATGCCTGTATTCAGCGTCTTGACGGGAATTGAAATATCCATCTTCCCATCCATGGTTTCAGGATCGAACGAGATATCGCCGTTGATTTCATAGAAACCGCCGCTGTTTGTCGATGTATTGAAGTGATCAATATAGAAAACAGCTTTTGTATGTGTTGGGTCCAGTTTGTAATCCGCAGCCTGGGCAGCCGAGACTGACAGCAACGAGGCTAAGAGGGGCAGTACGAACTTTCTCATGTCCATTTCCTTGTCGAGATTTAGCCGTGAAGCGTGAATACAGTGATCGCTTCGATGCCTTTGTAAGTAGCTGTCGGGCGCAACGCTGTGTAGTTCGGATTTCGGTACTCAATGTCCTATAAATAGGACGGTTGCTTGCGTTGAAGCGGGAACTGCAGCAGATACAGCCGGTATCACAGGAATTTTCCTGGCAGCTTTGGCTGGCGCATGAAGAGTGTTGCGAGCGCTGCAAGAGCAATGGCAAGACCGATCATGACGAACATGTCGCTGTAGGCCAGCACGAAAGCCTCCCGTTGAACGGTTCTGGCGAGCATGGCCGTGGCTTGGGCAGTCACTCTCGTCGGATCGCTGTTGTGAGCTTCCAGCATGGCTGCGGTTCGGTCGATGTGGCCCTGCACATCCGCAGCGCCCCGTTCCAGATGCAGGCCAAGCAGATTGGAGTGCAACTGCTCCTGCACGCGTGTAAATGTGCTGACCGCAGCAAGACCGATGGCTGTGCCAACCGTGCGAACGATATGAACAAGGGACGCAATCCACGGTATTTCCCTGACGCTGATGTCTTCCGTTATCAGAACCATCAGAGGTATGGCGGTGAATGGTGCGGCGATGGACTGCACGAACAACGAAGGCAATATCTGATCCGAGGTCCACAGATGCGTGAGACCGGACAGCATAAGAACACCTGCGCCGAACAGCATCAGCCCGAATGCTGCCAGACTGCGCGGATCCATCCTGTAGGTCAGCCAGGCGACGAATGGCGTCAGAACGATCTGCGGCAGAACAGAGACCCAGAACATCGTGCCGCTTTCCAGCGCGCGATAGCCCTGAATACGGATCAGGTATTGCGGCAGCAGATAAGCAGAGGTCATCAACCCGATGCGCATGGCGAACATCAGGAACAGACTGAAGCCAATATTCCGTCTGGCAAGCAGACGCGGACTGACCACCGGATCTGGATGCCACAATGCATGGATGAGATAAATGCTCAGAAAGAACAAGGCCGACGCCAGCAGACCCACGATCAATCCCGATCCGAGCCAGTCGAGGCGGTTGCCCTGATCGAGTGCCGTAACCAATGCAGCCAGCCCGAAAGACAGTGCCAGCAGACCGAAACCGTCATGTCTGCGGAAGCGCAGGAATTTGATAGGATCGTTGGCAAGCCCGTAGGCTCCCGCCAGCAGTGTAAGACTGCCGGGTATAATGTTGATCCAGAACAGATATTGCCAAGACAAGTGAGTGATCACCCATCCCTCGATGCTGACAGCAAGGTTTGGTGTAAGTGACGAAGCCAGCGCATAGAGCGACAAGCCGTAAAGCCGCAGATGCTGTGGCAAATGCCGCATGATCACGGCATAAGCCATCGGCATCAGGATACCTGCACTCAGGCCGCGTATCGCCTGAATGCTGATAAGCGTCTGGAGATTGGGGCTGAACGGCGCCAGCATCGATGCAATCGTGAAGATGAGTGCTCCGATCATGACCCCGCGAGCGGGCGAGAGGATCGAGCGCAGCCAGACGGCGGATGGTATGGCGGCCACTTCGGCAACGACATAAGCCGTCGTCAGCCAGCTCGCCTCATCCATGCCAACACCAAGTGCGCCACGAATATCGGCAAGCCCGATATCGGTGAGGCGCGAGTTCAACAGGGATGTCGTCGTGCCAAGCAGGACGGCGGCGACGCCGATCAAAGCCCGCATGTTGGGTAGGCTTGTGGGGCGCGATTGGGCAGAACCCCGAACGGTCGTAGCGGTGGACATGGCTTTTCGGCTCCTGCCGCCTGCCGTCTCAAACGAAGTTTCGCGGCAAGCGGCCCAATTAGCTATTTGATGAGACTGGCTGTCGTCTCAATGCTCTGGTCTGTATGCACGGTTGCCACGACCGACATGCCCGGGCGAAGCAGTTCGTCGAGTTCACCATTCTGTTCAAGCGCGATGCGCACGCCAACGCGCTGGGCCACTTTGGTGAAATTGCCGGTCGCGTTGTCCGGTGGCAGCAGGCTGAATTCCGATCCGGTTGCCGGTGACAACCGCTCCACATAACCGCGCAGTTCCTTGCCCGGGAATGTATCGACCGTCACGCTGACAACCTGACCCGGCCTGAACTTGGCCAGCTGCGTTTCCTTGAAATTGGCGACGATATAGAGCTTCGAGACAGGCACGACTGAAACGAGTTGCGACCCGGCCCGTACATATTGTCCTTCGCGCGCGCCGCTGACACCCACAACACCATCCATCGGTGCTGTGATATGGGTACGATCCAGGTCGATCTGCGCGAGCCGCAATGCAGCCTGCTGATTGGACAGTTCAGCCTGGGCTTGGTCGGATTGGGTGGCAAGAACGTCCAGCTTCTGACGCTCGGCTGCTATTTCGGCCTGTTTTTCAGCAATCTGCGCTTCGATGCGTTTGACGTCGGCAATCGCGGCTTCCAGCTTTTGCGCTGTCGACCAGCCGTCTTTCGTCAGAGATGTCTGTCGGTGACCTTCACTGACGACGCGCTCGCGGTCGGCGTTGAGCGCCGCCAGTCCGGCTTCTGCTTGTTCGATCACACGCTGCTGCAAGGTGATGTTGCTCTGCGCATTACGGATTGCGGCCTGTGCGGCGGCTACGCTAGCTCCGGCCTGATCCACCTGTGCCTGATACTGGGTCGGGTCGATCTGCATCAGCAGTTGTCCAGTTTTGACGTGCTGGTAATCCTCCACCAGTAAATGCACGATACGCCCGCCAACCTCAGCACTGACCGGTGTTGTGTCGGCACGCAGATAGGCATTGTCGGTCGTCTGGTTGGTCATGCCTGCCACCCAGCTTCCCCAGCCAAGCGGAATGACGATGGCAAGACCGATCCCAGCGACAATCACAGATGCGCGGGCAAGACTGAGATAGGCCCGGCGGCGGGGCTTTCCTGCTGCTTTGAGGGGCTCCGGCTTGTCCTTGACCGGAGCTGGCTGCTGAAAGAGAACAACTGGCTTGTTCATAACACGCAGTTCCTGAGTTGATTGTCTGAATTGATATCCGACTGTGAGAACCAAAAGGCGAAGCCGCGGCTTCGCCTTCAGTTTCGACATGGGATGAGTATCGTTAGTTCTGAAAGCTGGAAGGTGAAGCATCGCCGAAGCGATGTGCCGAGCCGTTCTCTGTGACCTCTTTTGCAGGAACGATCGCCGCCGTGCTGGTGAAGTCGAGCTTGAGGAACGAAGAGTTCACATCCCGTCCGGGCAGAACAAATGCCTTGTCCTGTGCGGCCATGGCTTCCGGCTGGCCGACGAACGGGTTTTCAGCCAGAGCGGCACCGGTGCTGAGAAAAATTGCGGTAATAGCAAAAACGATCTTTTTCATTTTCTGTCTCCTTGGGACTTTGTTTTGGCTTGTGAAAATCAAAGCCGTTTGATGGAGCGAATATGGTATGCCTCCTTTCATGATTGAAATGATTTGTTATAATTTGAATTATGAGCAGCATTCATAATATCGACCTCAATCTGATCCGTGTCTTCAACGCGTTGATGGAAGAGCGGAACGTGACCAAGGCCGGGGAGAGGCTCAATCTCACCCAGTCGGCAGTCAGTCACGCACTCGGAAAATTGCGATATATTCTGTCAGACGAACTGTTCGTGCGCGGCCCGCAGGGCATGCATCCGACGCCACGCGCCGAAGAGCTGTCGCAGCCGCTGCGTTCGGCTCTTGCCGACATATCAGCGGCACTTTCACCAGTTCAGTTCGATCCCGCCACGGCGGATATGAGCTTTGTGGTCGCCACTTCCGATTTCTATATCGGCACGCTCTTTCCTGCCGTCATGGAGCGACTCGAAAAGGAAGCGCCGGGTATCCGGCTTTGGCTTCGATTGTTCAATGATCTCAATCTGGTCGAAGAACTGGATCGCGGAACCCTGCATCTCGTTGTCGGTGCTTTCGGACGCATTCCCAGCCGATTCAGGCGGGAGACGCTGGTATCTGTCGATAATGTCTGGATCATGCGCAAAGACCATCCGGCTTCTTCCGGCCCGCTGACAATTGAAACACTCGGGCATTATCCACACATTGATGTCTTGTTGTCAGGCCGCGCGGCAATGGAAGCTGCCGGCATGCAAGAACAGGAAGGTCTCGAGCGCGCGTTTGTAACCAGCAATCCGCCATTTCTTGAGGGGCTGCTACGGGAGGTCGGTCTGTCACGCCGTATTGGCGCAACGGTTTCCCTCATTCTTGCCGTACCGCCGCTTGTCGCGGCGACCAATATGATCGCCCTGTTACCGCGCAGTGTCGCGGAAACCTACAAAGATACTTACGGTCTTGTTCTGCATGAGGCACCCTATCCGTTGCCAGCCACTCAGATCAACATGCTGTCGCACAATACTTTCGGGGCGCATCCGGCTGTCGCCTGGCTGCGCTCCGTTCTGCGCGAAGCGATAACAGTCTCCCAGGCCTGACTCATCAGAAATGACAAAAAACGCCGGGCTATAACCCGGCGTTCTCTTGCAATGCTCCAACCGACAAGCAAAGCTCGCTTACCGGAATTGTCGCGACGGCTTATTTGCCGGACGTCATTGTGTTGTAGCTGGTGATCAGGTTGCGATAATCTGGAATGTGGTTTGCAAACAGCGTACCCAGACCTTCAATATCGTTGCGCCAGTCGCGATGCAGTTCACAGGCAACGCCGAACCAGGTCATCAGCTGCACACCGGCTGCACTCATGCGGTCCCATGCCGAATGGCGGGTCACTTCATTGAAGGTGCCCGACGCATCAGTGACGACAAAGACGTCGAAACCGGCTTCGATAGCGGACAATGCCGGGAAAGCCACGCAGACTTCGGTCACGACACCAGCGATGAGCAGCTGCTTCTTGCCGGTAGCCTTCACCGCCTTGACGAATTCCTCATTGTCCCAGGCGTTGATCTGGCCGGGGCGAGCGATATAGGGCGCATCGGGGAATGTTTCTTTCAGCTCCGGCACCAATGGGCCGTTCGGGCCGTTTTCAAAACTGGTGGTCAGAACAGTCGGCAGCTTGAAATACTTGGCGAGATCGGCGAGCGCCAGCACATTGTTCTTAAACTTGTCCGGGTCGAAATCTCGTACCAGCGACAGCAGGCCAGTCTGGTGATCGACGAGAAGAACAGCAACATCATCCTTGTTGAGGCGTACATATGGCTTGGTCATCGACGTTTCCTTTCAGGAAGTCAGAGGATAGATCGCCACCCGTATATTCGTGTAACGTTTGGCGTTGGTGGAATGAATGAAAGCTATCTCAGCAACGAAAAGCGCAAAAGATTGTCAAAATCGACGCTGCGTTCTATTAATGGAACGATGGAAGACCTGAACGACCTTTATTACTTTGTGCAGGTGGTTGATCATGGCGGCTTCGCACAGGCAGGCCGCGCCATCGGCCTGCAAAAATCGAAACTGAGCCGCCGTATCGCGATTCTGGAGGAACGGTTGGGCGTCCGCCTGATCCAGCGCTCGTCGCGCCATTTTTCCGTCACCGATATCGGGCGTGAATATTATCGCCGCTGTCTGGCAGTTCTGGTTGAAGCGGAAGCTGCCACTGCTTTCATCGCGCAACATCGCGACGAGCCGCAAGGCGTGGTTCGGTTAAGCTGCCCGACAGCGCTGATTTCATTCCAGTTCGGGGCGTTATTTGCCAAGTTTCTCACAGCCTATCCGAAGGTGGACCTGCATCTGGAAAGCACCAATCGCCGTGTTGACGTGATCGGCGAACGTTTCGATGTTTCCATCCGCGTACGGTTTCCGCCGCTGGAGCAAACCGACCTTCTGATGCGCAAACTGGACGACAGTTCGCAGTATCTGGTCGCGCGACCCGGTTTCCTCAATGAACCTGTGACCACACCGGCTGATCTGGTGGGGCTACCAAGCCTTGCATGGACATCAGCCTCCCATAATTATGAATGGCGGCTTGAAAAGCACAATGGCGAGCGGGCAGTCATTCCGCACCGTCCCCGCTTCCTGACTGATGACATGGCTGCCTTGCGCGATGCCGCGCTCGACGGTGCCGGGATCGTGCAGCTGCCAACCATGATGATCTGGCGTGACCTTGCCGCAGGCACATTGGTGCCTGTCTTGCCCGAATGGCGCCCGGCTGCGGGCATCGTCCATGCAGTATTTCCATCCAGGCGTGGCTTGCTGCCTTCGGTGCGTACCCTGATCGACTTTCTGGCGCGGGAATGCGCTGTTCAACGCAAGGCTATCGACGAAACTATTCTTTAGCCAGCGGTAGACCATACGTTGGAGAAGGTCTCTGGGTCGTCATGACCTGTGTTCGCTTGCGGATAGAGCGGCATACTCTTCGACCAAAAAATCGAGAAGTGCGCGCACTGAAGGCAGCAGGCCACGCCGCGAGGGAAAAGCAGCATGGATGATGCCGCTGCGGGGTGCCCAGTCGGGCAGAAGATCAACCAACCGCCCAGTCTTTATATCATCCCGGACAACCATTGTGGGAAACTGGCAAACGCCGATGCCTTGAAGAGCGGCCAGCCGCAGCGCAACCATATCTTCCGTGATCAGCAGCGGTTGATAGGGAATTTCAGCCGTGGTGCCGTTCGGACCAAGCAGGTTCCATTCAAAACTGTTGTGGGATGATCCCCAGGCAAGGCCGGGCATGTCGACGAGGTCGGCGGGGACGGCGTTGCATCCCTCCTTGACGAATACAGGGCTTGCCACCAGTCGTTGCTCGCTTTCCGCCAGCTTGCGGATGACGAGATCGCTATCCTCGAGCGGTGGAAAGCGGACGCGGATAGCGAGATCGAAGCCTTCGCGGATAACATCCACGCGCCGGTTTGTGCTTTCCAGATGTATTTTCACCTTTGGGTATCGCGCCATGAAACGGGCGATCATTTCACCGACCTGGAAATAAATGACCGATGCCGGGCAACTCACCCGCACCGTGCCTTGCGGTTCCGTGCGCATTCTGTCGATCACGTCCAGCGCAGCATCGGCCTCAACCATCATCGCCAGACAATGGCGATAAAATTCCTGGCCGATATCCGTCACGGCAAATTGTCGGGTGGTGCGCTGGATAAGCCTGACACCGAGATCATCTTCCAGCAGGGCGATCCGGCGGCTCAGCCTGGAGCGCGGCATATCCAGTTTTCGGGAGGCAGCGGAAAAGCCGCCTTGCTCCACGACTTCCACATAAAACCGCATATCGTTGAGATCAGCCATGGCCGGGCCTTTCATTGTCCTGTTTTCAGGACAGTATAGCCTGAACTTCGATCTACCGGTCAATTTGTTCCAGATTTATTTTGCTCTCAGACAGTCAATTCAGTGTCTGCAAGGCAACGAAATAAATCGGGAAGATCGAGATGAGACAGGTTATCGGCATTTACAGCAGCTCATCACCCCATTGGGTGGGTGATGGATTTCCGGTTCGCTCCATGGTTTCCCATGCGACAATGGGCGAACACATCAGCCCCTTCTTGCATCTTGATTATGCCGGGCCGGAACAGTTTGCACCCACGGCAACCCCGCGCGGGGTTGGCAGCCATCCCCATCGCGGTTTTGAAACCGTGACCATTGTCTATCAGGGCGAAGTTGAACATCGCGATTCCACTGGAAGCGGAGGCATGATCGGTCCCGGTGATGTACAATGGATGACTGCTGCCGCCGGGATTTTGCACGAGGAGCGCCATTCGAAGGCGTTTACCGAACAGGGAGGCACGCTGGAAATGGTGCAGCTCTGGGTCAACCTGCCTGCCAAGGACAAGTCCGCGCCCGCCGCTTACCAGACGGTGCTCGATCGGGATATTCCGACCGTGGCCCTGCCGGATGAAGCTGGAATTGTCCGTGTCATAGCCGGGAACTATGCCGGACATGCCGGACCAGCACGCACCTTCACGCCGATTGATCTATGGGACCTGCGCCTGAAACAGGGCGGAAGCGTTGTGTTTGATCTTCCCGATCAACATACGACCGGCCTGGCAATCTTGCGCGGAACGATCACCGTCAACGGCAACAGATCGGCACGGGATGCGCAATTCGTTCTGCTCGACCGAAAAGGTGGCAGTTTCGAGGTTACGGCTGACAGCGACGCAACCGTCCTTCTGCTGAGCGGCGAACCGCTTGAAGAGCCTGTCGCCATGCGTGGCCCTTTCGTCATGAACACAAATGAAGAATTGCAGGATGCTTTCGCGGATTTCCGAACAGGGAAATTCGGCGCCATTCCTGCCTGATCCATTCCCGTAGCGTCAGTAAGAACCACGGGTATCCCCGGACCGGAAATGCTTTCGGCCCTGAATACGTCCAAGCCTGAAGAAGGAGACTTAAAATGAGCAGCCCAGCTAACTTTAACGGCCAGCGTCCGGTTATCGACCCCAACGACGCCGTCATGCTTCTGATCGATCATCAGAGCGGCCTGTTTCAGACCGTCGCAGACATGCCGATGCCTGTTTTGCGCAATCATGCGACCGCGCTTGCCAAGATGGCCACGCTGACCAAGATGCCGGTCATCACCACGGCATCCGTGCCGCAGGGCCCCAATGGTCCGCTGATCCCCGAGATTCATGAGAACGCCCCTCATGCCAAATATGTAGCGCGCCGTGGCGAGATCAACGCATGGGACAATCCGGATTTCGTTGCTGCCGTGAAGGCCACGGGCCGCAAGACCCTGATCATCGCAGGCACCATCACCAGCGTTTGCATGGCCTTCCCGGCAATCAGTGCCGTTCAGGACGGTTATAAGGTTTTCGCCGTGGTGGACGCATCCGGAACCTATTCCAAGATGGCGCAGGAAATTACGCTCGCTCGTGTTGTTCAGGCCGGTGTCGTGCCGATGGATACGGCTGCGGTGGCTTCGGAACTCCAGAAGACATGGCATCGTGACGATGCGCAGGAATGGGCCAATGTCTACACCAAGATTTTCCCTCCCTACCAGCTTCTCATCGAAAGCTACTTGAAGGCGCAGGACGTCGAAAAGAACCACGAACAGCTCGATTCACAGCGTGGCTGATTGTGACCAAAATACAAAAGGGCGGCATTACCTGCCGCCCTTCTTCTTGTCCTCAAGTTGATATGAAAACCGCATTGCGCAATGAATGTACGCAATGCGGTTCAATGTTCAGCCTGTCGTGTCATCCCACGGATTTCCCGACAGTGTTTATGCGCAAGGCTTACTTCTGCCAGCTCTTGACCAGTTCATCGTAATTGACCGTAACCGGCTTTTCTTTTTCGTTCTCGATCTTCAGCTGAGGAGCGAGGTTACCCTTGGAAACGGCATCCTTGTTCCAGTACTCGATGTCATGTTCCTCGGCGAGCTTCGGTCCGATGTCGCCCTGTACCCCCGCACGTTCCAGACGCGAGAGAACTTTTTCCTGTTCGGCGCAAAGTGAATCCATCGCTTCCTGTGCCGTTTTTGCACCCGACGATGCATCGCCGATCGCCTGCCACCAGAGCTGAGCCAGCTTTGGATAGTCAGGCACGTTGGTGCCGGTTGGCGACCACTGGACGCGGGCCGGCGACCGATAGAACTCGACCAGACCGCCGAGCTTCGGTGCCCGATCCGTGAAGCTCTGATGATGGATGGACGAGTCGCGGATGAAGGTCAGACCCACATGGCTCTTTTTCACATCGACCGTCTTGGACGTCACGAACTGCGCATAGAGCCAGGCAGCCTTGGCCCGGTCATCCGGGGTGGACTTCATGAGGGTCCAGGAACCCACGTCCTGATAGCCAAGCTTCATGCCGTCCTTCCAGTAGACGCCATGCGGGGAGGGGGCAACACGCCATTTCGGCGTGCCATCCTCGTTCACGACCGGCAGGCCGGGCTTGGCCATATCGGCGGTGAAAGCCGTGTACCAGAAAATCTGCTGGGCGATGTTGCCCTGCGACGGAACCGGGCCGGATTCGGAGAAGGTCATGCCTTGAGCTTCTGCCGGAGCATAGGCCTTGATCCAGTCGAGATATTTCTGGATGGCGTAGACCGAAGCTGGTCCATTGGTGTCGCCGCCGCGGGCTACGCATGAGCCGACCGGACGCGACTGATCATCAACCTTGATACCCCATTCATCGACCGGCAGACCGTTTGGCAGTCCCTTGTCACCGTTGCCAGCCATGGAAAGCCACGCATCGGTAAAGCGCCAGCCGAGAGACGGGTCCTTCTTGCCATAGTCCATATGGCCGTAGACCTTTTTGCCGTCGACATCGCGACCGGTGAAGAACTCGGCGATGTCTTCATAGGCAGACCAGTTGACTGGTACGCCAAGATCGTAGCCGTACTTGGCCTTGAAGTCGGCCTTGTTCTTCTCGTCGTTGAACCAGTCGTAGCGGAACCAGTAGAGGTTTGCGAACTGCTGGTCGGGAAGCTGGTAGAGCTTCTTGTCCGGAGCCGTCGTGAACTTGCTGCCGATGAAATCGTCCAGATCGAGGCCCGGATTGGTGACATCCTTACCTTCATTGGCCATGAAGTCGGTGAGGTTGCGGACCTGCTGATAGCGCCAGTGCGTGCCGATCAGATCGGAGTCGTTGACCCAGCCGTCATAAAGATTCTGGCCGGTCTGCATCTGGGTCTGAATTTTTTCGACGACGTCGCCTTCCTGAATAAGGTCATGCGTGACCTTGATGCCGGTGATGGCGGTAAATGCGGGCGCCAGCACCTTCGATTCATAATCATGGGTGGTCAGCGATTCCGAAACGACCTTGATATCCATGCCCTGGAAAGGCTTGGCCGCATCGATGAACCACTGCATTTCCTTTTCCTGATCGGCGCGCGACAGGGATGAAAGGTCGCCAATTTCCTTGTCGAGAAATTGCTTCGCCTCATCCATTCCCGCTGAAGCTGCCCCTGTCATTGCCAGCACGATAAGTGCTGTAGTCGTCATTAGATGCCGTCGCATGTTGATCCTCCCAAAGCTTGCGAGTGCATTGCATATCGACTTCCGGGCGCGGTTTGTCCCCCGAGCCCATTTTGCGCGGAGCGGAAGGTTTCCGCTCCGGATTTCTCACACAAAGCGGAATACGCCGATGGCGTAGACCACTGAAATGGCAAGAGCCCACCAGAGGTTCGGACCAACCAGCCCGAGCCATGCCAGATTGATGAATGCGCTGCCGAGCAGCGAGATAAACAGGCGGTCGCCGCGTGTTGTCTCGAAGCGCAGGATACCGTTGCGCGGCGAGCCGCCGGGCGAGATATATTCCCACACGCCCATGCCCAGCAGCAGAAATGCTATGGCGCAGAAAAACGCCGCCGTCTGCCAGGTCCAGGCCATCCATGAGAAGTCGGGCATATGAAACATCGTCATACCCTCCCCAGGGCAAAGCCCTTGGCGATGTAATTGCGGACAAACCAGATCACCAACGCACCGGGTATCAGGGTCAGAACACCTGCCGCAGCGAGCAGCCCCCAGTCCATACCGGCAGCAGAAACGGTGCGTGTCATCGTGGCTGCAATGGGTTTCGCGTCTGTCGTCGTGAGCGTGCGGGCGATGAGCAATTCCACCCATGAGAACATGAAGCAGAAGAAGGCTGCCACGCCGATGCCGGATGCGATCAGGGGCATGAAGATCTTCACGAAGAACTTTGGAAACGAATAGCCGTCGATATAGGCTGTCTCGTCGATTTCCTTTGGTACGCCCGACATGAAGCCTTCCAGAATCCACACCGCCAGCGGCACGTTGAACAGACAATGCGCCAGTGCGACTGCGATATGCGTATCGATGAGCCCGAATGCCGAATAGAGCTGGAAGAACGGCAGGGCGAACACCGCCGGAGGCGCCATGCGGTTGGTCAGGAGCCAGAAGAACAGGTGTTTGTCGCCCAGAAACCGGTAGCGCGAGAAGGCATAGGCTGCAGGCAGCGCCACCGAAACCGAAATTACCATGTTCATGACCACATAGATGATCGAGTTGATGTAACCCGAATACCAGGCGGAGTCGGTGAAGATGGCGCGATAGTTCTGCAATGTTGGCTCATGCGGAAAGAGCGTTAGCGACGTCAGGATTTCCTGATTGGTCTTGAAGCTCATATTGATGAGCCAGTAGATCGGTATCAGAAGCAGAACGATATAGATTGTCGGTATCAGCCAGCCGAACCGCGGCCTATCACGTCTGCTCGATTTTTGTCGGACGGCGTTTGAGATCGGTGCAATTGCAGGTGCACTGCCCACGGAAGTTCCCTGTATGGCGTTCATCTCACACCTCCTGATCGTGGCTGGTCATGACGGTGTAGAACACCCATGACAGCAGCAGGATGATGAGGAAGTAGATCAACGACATCGCCGCCGCCGGTCCAAGATCGAACTGACCCAGCGCCATCTTGACCAGATCGATCGACAGAAATGTTGTCGAATTGCCCGGTCCGCCGCCAGTCACCACGAAGGGCTCGGTATAGATCATGAAACTGTCCATGAAACGGAGCAGGACGGCGATCAGCAAAACGCGCTTCATCTTCGGCAGCTGGATGTAACGGAACACTGAAAACCGCGAAGCTCCGTCGATTCTGGCTGCCTGATAATAGGCATCCGGAATGGATACGAGACTTGCATAGCACAACAGCACCACGAGGCTGGTCCAGTGCCATACGTCCATGATGATAATCGTCACCCAGGCGTCGAACGGATCGTTGACGTAGTTGTAGTCCAGCCCCAGCCAATTGGCGTAATAGCCGAGCAGGCCGATGTCGCTGCGTCCGAAAACCTGCCAGATCGTGCCGACCACGTTCCACGGGATCAGCAGGGGCAATGCCATGGTGACCAGACAGACGGGGACCCAGAAGCCCTTTTTCGGCATGTTGAGCGCAATCAGGATGCCGAGCGGTATCTGGATCGCCAGCACGATGAACGAGAAAATGAGATTGCGCCAGAGCGCATCCCAGAAACGACCGGAGTGAAGAATTTGCTCGAACCAGTCCGTCCCGGCCCAGAAGAACTGGTTGTTGCCGAACGTATCCTGCACCGAATAATTCACCACTGTCATCAGCGGAATGACGGCGGAAAAGGCGACCAGCACCAGCACCGGCAGGACCAGGAACCAGGCTTTGTTGTTCCAGCTTTTTTCCATGGTCAGCCCTCCATTCCCACGCGCCAGGAATCCGCGAATATGCCGATTGCCTTCGGATCGAAGGTCACGCGCGGTTCGGCTGGTATCTCGTCGTCCTCGCCGATCACGACGGCGAGTTTCTGCCCCTCGAAGCCTGCCCGCACGATGCGGTAGCGCCCGATATCCTCGATCTTGTCGATGCGGATTGGCAGGCCTTCGCGACCGAGCCTGACAAATTCCGGACGGATGCCCAGTTCGATGCTTTTTGCATCACCAATCTGCGGTATGCCGGGCAGTGGAATGGCCTGCGCGCCGACTGTGGCAGTCTGGCCGTCGATCCGTGCGGGCATGAGGTTCATACCCGGCGAGCCGATGAAATAGCCGACGAATGTATGCCTCGGGCGCTCGAACAGTTCGGCAGGCGTGCCGATCTGCACGATTTCTCCGTTATGCATCACCACGACCTTGTCGGCGAATGTCAGCGCCTCCGTCTGGTCATGCGTGACATAGACCATCGTGAAACCCGATTGGCGGTGCAAGCGTTTCAGCTGTGAGCGCAGCACCCATTTCATGTGCGGATCGATAACCGTCAGGGGTTCGTCGAACAGGATTGCGTTCACATTCGCGCGTACCAGTCCCCGACCGAGCGAAATCTTCTGTTTCTGATCTGCCGTCAGTCCGCGTGCGCGTCGCCCGGCAATGCCGCCGAGGTCGGTCATTTCCAGAATGTCCTTGACGCGACGTTCCACTTCCGCTTCCGGCATCCGTCGGTTGCGCAACGGAAAGGCCAGATTGTCGAACACGGTCATCGTGTCGTAGACGACGGGAAACTGAAAGACCTGCGCAATGTTGCGGTCTTCGGTGGCAAGGCCGGTTACGTCCTGCCCGTCGAAAAGGATGCGCCCCTCAGTTGGTTGCAGAAGGCCGGAAATGATGTTGAGCAGGGTCGTCTTGCCGCAACCGGACGGGCCGAGCAGCGCGTAGGCGCTGCCGTCCTCCCACTCGTAATTGACCATGTTGAGAGCGTATTCGCCTGCGGCTTGCGCCTTCGCATTATAAGCGTGGCGGATATGATCGAGAGTGATACGTGCCATCGTCGCCCTCCTATGCCGCCAAACCAACCGTGCGGCCAACCGCGCGGCCAGTTTCATCGAATGCCATCAGGTGTCGCGTGTCGAGGTAGACCTCGATTTCGCGATCAGGCTCGACGATCTGGATACCGTGCGCCAGCATGACCCAGCGGTCGCCTTCGTAATCGAGATGGATGAAGCTTTCCGATCCGGCGATCTCGGATACCAGCGTGCGGGCCCGAATGGGAACCGTAGCGTTTTCCGCCGGACGGACCAGCAGATGATGCGGCTGAAACGCGATCGTCAGTGGACCGTCGCTTATATCAGCCAATTGGCTTGGTACGGCAATGGCCGGGCGGTCGGCGCGCAGGAAACGATCCCCCGACTTGACCATGCGTGCTGTGTTCAGGGGCGGGTCGGCAAATGTTCGTGCCGTGACGAGGTCGAGCGGGCGGCGATAGACATCGATTGTGCGCCCGAACTGCGTGATGCGGCCTTCTGAAAGTGCCGCCGTATTGCCGCCGAGCAGCAGGGCTTCCGAAGGTTCGGTTGTTGCGTAAACAAAGATCGCACCGGATTCGGCAAAGATGCGCGGCAGCTCTTCACGGAGTTCCTCACGCAGCTTGTAGTCGAGATTGGCCAGCGGTTCATCGAGGAGGACGAGATTGGCCTTTTTCACAATGGCCCGGGCAATTGCAGTGCGCTGTTGCTGCCCGCCGGAGAGATTAAGCGGTGTGCGGTCCAGATAAGGCGTCAGCTTGAGAAGGTCCGCCGCCTTGCGAACCTCGCTGTCGATCTCCGACTGTGCCTTGCCAGCGATGCGCATCGGCGAAGCAATGTTTTCATAGACCGTCAGAGCCGGGTAATTGATAAACTGCTGGTAGACCATCGCCACATTGCGCTTCTGCACGGGCATGCCTGTAACATCCTGTCCGTCGAACAGGATCGAGCCTTCACTTGGCTTGTCCAGGCCCGCCATGAGGCGCATGAGCGAGGTCTTCCCGGACAAGGTCGGTCCGAGCAGGACATTCAGGCTCCCGCGAGGCAGTACCAGACTTGTCGGATGGATATGGGTGGCTCCACCAACCGTCTTCGAGATATTTCGCAATTCCAGCATATGTCCCGAGGCCTCCTCCAACCGTCGGAATTATTGCGCTTATTGGCAATTCCTCTCAATATGAACTTCCAGGGACTGTGCCTTATCCCTTATGAGCAATCCGTGTTCTGCGAACCGCTTCCACACTTTCTCAGGAAACATGCAAGTTCCAACGACAATCCGGGCGCTGTTAACAGGATGTTTCCCAACGGATTTCATCCAGCTTAACACAACACCGAACCCGGCGCTCAATGAGCGCGAGCCAGCAGATGCGGCAGCGCGACCGTGATCTTTAACGCTTGAACAAACTCGGTTTGGATGACTTCGACAAGCACGCAGCTTGTCGCTTTGGCGATGGTGCCGAACACCGTGATCGCCACTGTCCGAGAAGAGGGCATGCGCACTCGTAACTGACATGTTCCTCCCCCTGTTCACACGTTCGGCCATTGCGAGTGTGAAAGCCAAACAATGAAAATCGAAAACAAAAAGAAAGTCAAATGAAGATAATTGTTTCACTTGCGAAATGTGGGCAGACCGTCGCGAGCCATGTGAAATGGTGGCTGTCGGTATAGCCATGGTCCGTGCAGAGCACGTTTCCAGCAGCGGATCCATATAAGCTCAAGTTACCCGCACGGAACCCGAAGGGTGCATTACACCCAAACAGATGTAGACAAATTACCGGCTCTTCTTTTGCGTCATTTGACGGCACAATAGCCATGGAGCCGAATATTTCTCAACACCATTGGGAATTGGGCCCGGCGAGGAGAAATGGTGATGAATGAACTACGTCCCATATCCAACGAGACCCTCACTGCAGGTGGTGTTCAAGGTACGTCTTTAACTACCGCAGCCGGACACCTGGCGCTCGTGCCGACATGGCTCCCTTTCGGTGTCGCTTCAGGCACAACTGGCAATTCCGCCGGAAGCGGTGGAATGGGACTGAGCGTCGGTGTGATAAGCAGCGACGCATCCGCTGTGTTCGTTCCGTCCAATACGGCAATTGCCGGTCCGGGAGCCGGGGCGGGCGCGGACCAGTTCAACAATGCATTGATTAATCAGCATGTCGTTGAAATGGCTGGAATGGGGGGAGACGGCGGAAACGGCAACGCCGTGATCGGAGGTACAGAAGGCGCGACCTCCAATCATGCAGGAAGCGGTGGCGACGGGGTTTTCTTTGGCGGACTTGTCAGCTCCGATGTCGCGGTTTTTGCTCCCGTCAATGCAGCGGTTGCAGGCGGATCCAATTCCGTAGCGTCTGCCAACCAGACCAACAACGCTGCCTTCCTGCAAGGCGCGGACCAGATGGCGGGTATTGGAGGCTCGGGTGGAGACCATAATGCCGCCGGGTCCGTTTCAGCCTCTCCGATACATACAGACGCTGGAAATTCCTATTATTTCACCGGTGATAATTATGCGGGTCATGGTGGCGCGGGTATTTTTGCCGGCACCATGATCGATGTGAACGTGGCGATCTTCTCCCCCATCAATATCGCTGTCGCTGCCGCTGGCGGCAATGCAGAGGCGCACCAGACAAACAACGTGATTTTCGATCAGGGCGGCACGCAGATTGCCGGGATCGGCGGTAATGGCGGCGGCTTCAACATGGCCTCGGACACAATTTTCACCGGCAATACAGCTGCAGGAAGCGGTGGTGACGGTGTTTCCCTGGGCAGTATGGTGGACGTGAATATCGGGTATTTCCACCCGATCAATATTGCAGTTCCCGCTGGCGGAACCGCTGATGCCCAGCAGATAGACCATCTGCTTGTCGATCAGCATGCTCTGCAGATTGCCGGTATCGGTGGTTCAGGCGGCTACGATAATCTGACCGACACAAGCCATGATGCGCTTCTTGCAAACGACATTCTTGGCCTTCTTCACGCTTGATACATTCCGGTCTGGCCCACCCTAAAGTAGATACCCGAATTTCTAGCTAGTCCCGCAACATCAACACGCGCACTCTTTGGAACGCGGTCGGTAACGCGATTTTGCCAATCTCTTATCTGGGAATGCCGACCACCAAGACTGATGTTCAATCCGAAACAGGGCTGGGGCTCAACAGGGAGGAATTAAACAATGCCTATTCCGAGAGTTTCCGACACAATCCATCTCAGTGACGTTTATGCAGGCGACGCTAATGCCGGTAACGGTGCTGATGGCTATAATTTTGGGAATATCAATTACAATCCAAGTGCAGTCGTGGCCAATACGCAAAACGTAACAGGCGCAGCCGTTGATGTGCATAGTGGCGATTCCCCGTGGTTAAACGCCAGCTGGGACGCAGGCCATGCCGGAGATGGCGGCGGAGCTGATGCAGCGAATGGCTTTCTCGCCAACATCACCAACAATGGTGCTGGCGGTGCTGGCGGCGACGCGAATTCCAACGGCAGTCTGGGTTCTTCGAGCGGCGGCAATGTAGCAGCCGGTCAGGCGGACACCAGTGCCGTTCAATATACCGAACTTCTGGCCGACCAGCACGCAACGATCCTTGCAGGGGTCGGTGGCAACGGCGGCGATGGGAACATGGCTCGCGGCGGTGATATTTCCTCTGCGCTCGTGCACTCCAATCCGGAAACGACGACCACAACAACCACTACGACGACCAACGATATAGCGAACTTTATCGACAGCTTTAACGACAATTTTCACGATATCGATCTGAGCCACTTGCCGCTGTGATCGGCAATTGGCTTTTGCTGGGTGGTCGAGAAATCCGACTTGGGAGCGACGGTTGAAATCGTTGCTCCCCATTTTACCCGGAATTGCCGATACGCTGACATTGCCTCACAGGCCAATGGGTATTGTGAACCTACGATAACAATGGAGATCTCGACGGAGGCGACACATGACAGCGGCATTTACGCAAGCGCGCTATACGGTGACCCCATTGGTCGCTGCCTTGCGTCGGTGTGCCGGTGCCTTCGGTTTGGTCTTCGCCTATAGTTGCGGCTACAATATTTTTCTGCTTGCTCCCTCCCTCTATCTTCTTCAGATTTATGATCGTGTTCTGTCGAGCCGCAGTGTTGATACTTTGCTGATGCTGACGATCATCATCGCGATAGCCGTTATTGTCGGGTCTCTGCTCGATATCGTACGCCGCGCCGCGCTTTCCCGGATCGGTAGCTGGCTCGATCGTCAATTGCGTCCTGTCGTCATGAATGCATCCTTCGAATATGCGGCGCGCACTGATGCCGGAACAGCCGCTGAAAATTATCGTGACCTTTCCGTTTTGCGCCAGTTTCTGGATTCCCCATCATGTGCGCTATTGTTCGATATTCCTTGGGCCCCAGTTTTTCTCGTGCTGCTTTTTCTGGTTCATCCGCTCCTCGGGTTTATCGGCTTGAGCAGTGCATTGTGCCTGCTGCTTTTGGCCTTGTTGAATGAGTTCACGACGCGCGAATTGAATGAACAGGCAAATATTGCGCAGGCACGAAGCTATTCCCGCTTCACAATGGCTCTCAAATATATCGGTGTAATCCGCGCGATGGGGATGCAACATGGCGCAGCTCACCTCATTTACCGGGATGCCGAGGCTGTCAGAGCGGCTCAGGATGGTGTGGCGCGTCGAACAGAGGTGCTTCAGGCATTTTCGAAATCGGTGCGTGCGTTGACGCAAATTTTGATGATGGGAGCCGCGACATGGCTCGTCCTCCAGAACAACAGCAACCCCGGAATTATTTTTGTCGCCAGTCTGTTGCTGGGGCGTGGACTGGCACCTGTAGAAGGCGCCATAGGCGCGTGGCGGGCACTGGCTTTCGTGCGCGGCGCATTCAACCGCCTGAACAAGATGCTCACTCTGGTTGCACCCGGAGACAACAAGCGAACCATTCTGCTACCGGAGCCCAAAGGCCAGCTCGTTCTCGACAATGTCGGCTATCGGTTCCCCTCATCGGATCGGTTCATCCTGCGAGGCGTATCGTTTCAGGTCGCTCCGGGTGATTGTGTTGCTTTGATCGGCCCTTCTGGATCGGGCAAATCGACTCTCGGACGAATTCTGGCTGGGGTTTCACGGCCAACCTGCGGATGTGCTCTTCTGGGCGGCATCGATATTTCGCTGCTTCGCCATTGCGACAATGCCCGCCATATTGGCTATCTTCCGCAGGATATCGAACTTTTCGGCGGCGCGATCAAAGATGTCATCGGTCGGCTCGACGGTTCGGATCCGCGTAAGGTTATCGAGGCTGCCAAACTCGTCGGACTGCATGAGACGATCATGCGACTGCCGCAGGGATACGAAACCGATATCGGCGAAGGTGGCGCCTTGCTTCTGCGGGCGCAACGCCAGCAATTGGGACTGGCGCGCGCAGCCTATGGCAACCCTCCTCTTGTGGTCCTTGATGATCCGAATTCCAGTCTCGACTATGAGGGTGAGCGGCTGTTGTTCGACGCCATAGAGCGCATGAAGTGCAGGCAAATTACAATTGTGATCATCACGCATCGAATGGGCATTCTGCCGGTGACCGACAAAATCGCTGTGATGCGCGACGGTATGGTGAGCGCTTTTGGAGATAGCGAGAAAATCTTCGATGCTTTCCTTCGCGTCCCCGCGAAAACTGGACCGTAAGGGATGCCTCGTCATGACCCTCGTTCCCATCGAACTCCCGGCGAAGGTAGCAAATGCATTGAAGTATTCGCTGCTGCTGGCTCGTTTGCGTGCAATACAGCTGAAGCTCCCGTCTTTACCGCTGTTGCTGCCTGGGAAAAACACTTTGCCAACGCCGCTTACATCACGGCCAAGGCTGCGCGGCGTGGCCTGGACAGGAAACCTGCTCGTATTGATATTCGTTGCAGGCTTCGGAATATGGGCAGTTTTCGCACCGCTTAAAAGTGCGGCGGTCGCTGTGGGTGTTGTCGAAGCGGAATCCAGCCGCAAGACCATTCAGCATCTGGAAGGCGGTATTGTTCAGCAGATCTATGTCCACAATGGCGATTTGGTCTCCAACGGTCAGATTCTGATCAAGCTGGACGATACAAAACCCAGGACGGAGCTGGTTGGCATTCAGGGCCAGCTGTGGGACGCGCAGGCGAGCCGGGCTCGGCTGGTCGCTGAACAGGCGAACGAGATGCAACTTTTGTTTCCACCGGAGCTGGAACAACTCGCGCCGCACAATCCGGCAGTCAACGCCATTGTCGTCGGACAACGAAGAATATTTGAAGCCCGTCGCGACGTCTATCGATCTGAAATTGCCATAACGCACGAGAAAATGGGGCAGGTGAAGGAAGAGATAACCGGATTGGCGGCGCAAAAAATGGCCTTGTCGTCCCGCATCGAGATCACGCGCCAGCAACTGGACATGATAAATCCGCTTGTGAAAAAGGGGCTCGAGCGCAAAACGAGCGTATTGAATCTCGCACGCGAGAAAGCTGATCTGGACGGACAGCTGGGAGAGACCATAGCTCAGATGTCCCGCGCTTATCAGGTGATTAATGAAGCGCAGGCCAATCTCGTGAAGCTGGAGAGTGATCGCCAAAACGAGATCGCAAAGGAACTGCGCGAGACCGAAAACCAGCTTTTCCTGTTAAGCGAACGATACCGCGCAATCAACGATCAACTGATCCGGACGGATATCAAGGCGCCCGAAAACGGGATTGTCATGGATTTGCGCATCCACACGACGGGCGGCGTTATCGGGGCAGGAGAGCCGTTGCTGGATCTGGTGCCGCAGGATGGCAACATGATCGTGTCAGCGCATGTTCGGCCCGAGGATATCAACCTTGTGCGTCCCGGCTTGAACGCTCAGGTGCATCTTTTGCCCTATGATCAGCGGCGCGTGCCTCTTCTGGAAGGACAAGTGACATATGTTTCGGCCGACCGGCTTATCGATAAACAGACCGGGCAGCCCTATTATGCTGCGACGATCCGCGTGACCGACGATGAACTGATGCAGGCCGGAGACGTGGAAATGATCCCTGGAATGCCTGTGCAGGCCCTGATAGAAACCGGGGAAAGCAGTGTCGCACTTTATGCTGTCAGGCCATTGCTGGACAGTTTTCACCGGGCTTTCCGCGAAAACTGAATTATCTGCGCCTATTGAATGGCGCTCCCATTGGCAGTCGCTTTGGCACCAAGCAACAGAACGACTTCGGTTCTGTTCTGAACATGTAGTTTACGCATAATATGCTGCAAGTGCATCTTCACGGTATTTCCGGAAAGATTGAGCTTCTCAGCAATGACCTTGTTTGAATGACCGCGCTGCAACTCAGTCAGAACGTCAACTTCCCGTGGTGTGAAACCGGTAATGGCTGGCTGGCACCAGCTGTAGTTCACACTATCGGTTCCATCGTCGGTCAATTCAGTCGTTGATCTGTCCTTGAGGGAGATCGTTGTTTGAATCGTACTCTGAGCGCCCTGCGGATGCGGACAGAATATGCCTCCCGCGAGCACCAGCCGAATGCCAGCCAGAGCGATCTCTACCGGAAGGGACGACGTAAAGAACCCTCGCACGCCCATTTTAATCGCTTGAGATTCCAGCAGAACATCGTCCTTGTCAGAGAAAAGGGCAATCGACGCCGCTTGAAAGTGGCTCTCTACGGTGAGGAGCTCTTCCCGCAGTGCGGAGCTATCCATCGCCCTGCCTCCCAGATCCAACGCAATGAGAGCTATGTCACGTCTGCTGGCTTTGACCAGTTCTGTTAAAGAGGCCATGCCAACGACATTACAATCGGCAAGTTCGTATTCCAGGAATTTTACAATGGATGTCCGCACGAGCGTATGTTTGGCCACGATGATCATGGTCCGACGTCTGCGCACTGTGCGCCGTATCTTTTCAAACTCGGTTGACACTGCAGGCTCCGTTTCTTCAATCGCCGGAGGTCTTCTCGACAGTTCCGAATGTCCATCGAATCTAGCATTCGATGGAGTAAAGGGATGCTCGCACTGTGTGTGAAGATTGGATACTATCCATACATCCTATCACAGATGATGGTGGGATTACCAAATAATCTTTGGTTTATATTCCGGTGTCATTATTTAATAGAGATTATTCCAGATTAACATATGTTAATACAAGAAAAGTCGAAAATGACAATCAAGAGTATATTTAAACTTACTTTGAAATACTCCGGCGCCGGAGCGCAGAAGTGAATAGGTGACCGGGAGTGCCAACATGGCTCATCATCCCAGGCATATTGGGGTCGAGTGATAGATAGCAGCTAGGCGGCGGAGGGTATTGAAACCGCGCAGAGCCCACAGATCAGGCGCTGTCAGCAAGAACTTGTTCAGCGCATGGGTATGTGGCCCAGGGCAACGTCGGTCATCCAATGAAAAAAGCCCCGGAAGACCGGGGCTGTTTCCTGTCGTGTCTGGGCACTTAGGCCAGTTCGCCAGCCAGCGCCTTTTTGATCAGCGCGCGGGTTTCGTCGATGCCGTAAAGCGCGACGAAGGAGCCGAAACGCGGTCCGCGTTCCTGACCGATCAGCACTTCATAGAGCATCTGGAAGAAGGAAACCGAAACGCCGGGACCGCCTTCCGGGCTTTTCTTGGTGTGGTCCTGATAACGCTCAATGGCACGGGCGACGTCAAGAATGGCGTTCTGGATGTCGTTGCCATCAGTGCCGGCAGGCAGCGTTGCGAGCTTCGCATCCAATGCTTCAAGGGCTGCCCGTTCCACATCATCCGGCGCGCGGAACTGCTTGGTCGGCTTCACGAAATCGTTGAAGTAGCGGATCGCATAGCCGACGAGCGCATCGAGTTCCGGATTGTTTTCCGGCGTAACGCCCGGCACGTGGCGCGAGATGAAACCCCACAGCACAGCCGGATTTTCGGCATTCGATGCGCTGACCAGATTGAGCATCAGCGCGAAAGTGACTGGCAGGTTCACCTTCGGCGGGTTGCCGTAATGAATGTGCCAGACCGGATTGTTCAGCCGGTCCTTCCATTCCTGACGCTCATAGGCCGAGAGATAGGTGAAATATTCGTCCACCGCCTTCGGGATGACATCGAAGTAAAGCCGCTTGGCGGTCTTCGGCTTCTGAAAATTGTAAAGCGCAAGGCTTTCAGTCGGCGCATAGGCCAGCCATTCATCGATGGAAATGCCGTTGCCCTTGGACTTGGAAATCTTCTGGCCCAGCTCGTCGAGGAACAGTTCGTAGACGAAATGTTCCGGCGCGCGACCGCCGAGGATTTCGCAGATGCGGTCATAAACGCCCGCATTGGTCTGGTGGTCCTTGCCGAACATTTCGAAATCGACGCCGAGCGCTGCCCAGCGCATGCCGAAATCCGGCTTCCATTGCAGCTTCACCTTGCCGCCTGTGACGGACAGCGTGGTTTCAACGCCGTCCTCATCGTCGAACGTGATGGTGCCAGCCTTGGCATCCACGCTCTTCATCGGCACGTAAAGCACGCGACCAGACTTCGGCGAGATCGGCAGGAATGGGCTGTAGGTCGCCTGACGCTCTTCGCCGAGCGTCGGCAGCATCACCTTCATGATGTCGTCATAGCGCTCGACAGCCTTGAGAAGCACGGCGTCGAACTTGCCGGACTGGTAATATTCCGTCGCGCTGGCGAATTCATAATCGAAGCCGAAAGTGTCGAGGAAGCGGCACAGCATGGCGTTGTTATGGTCCGCAAAGCTCTTGTAGTCGCCACCGAACGGGTTCGGAACGGCGGAAAGCGGCATCTGCAGATAGGGTTCAAGGGCTGCCTTGTCCGGCACATTGTCCGGGATTTTGCGCATGCCGTCGAGATCGTCGGAGAAGCAGATCAGGCGTGTCTTGACCTTGTCTTCGGTCAGGATGCGAAAGGCGTGGCGCACCATAGAGGTACGCGCCACTTCGCCGAACGTGCCGATATGCGGCAGGCCGGAAGGGCCATAACCGGTCTCGAAAATCACCGTTTCCGGCAGGCCGGTCTTTGCATAACGCTTGAGGATTTTCTTCGCTTCTTCAAAAGGCCATGCTTTCGCTTCCGCAGCCGCCGCGGTCAGTTCCGGGGTCAGCGTGATGTCGGGAAGGCGGTGCGAGGTCATGGTTTAATCCTGTGAAGAAAGTTTATTCATTGAAAACTTGCGCGCAAGGGAGGCGCATACTGCTCTATGGCGCGGCAACCACTGTCCGTCAACGGTTGCGACCGAATTTCCTTGCGCAACGGGATGCGGCTTCCTAACTTTCAAAACAATTTGGGCCGTTGAAGTTGATTCCGGCTATTGTTGTGCAGGAGTACCCGATGAAAAAGATCACCCAGCAGGATGCACTCGTCTATATTATGATTACGACGTCTGCCGCCGACACCACCATGACCGATGCCGAGCTGGAATCCATCGGCAATGTGGTGACGCGCCTGCCGGTTTTCCGCGGTTTCGATACCGGGCGCCTGCCGCAGATTGCCAATGATTGCTATGCGCTTCTTGCCGATGAAGACGGCCTGGAAAAAATTCTCGACCTTGCCCATGAAGCACTGCCGGAACGTCTCTACGATACGGCCTATGCGCTGGCTGTCGAAGTCGCTGCTGCCGATCTCCATGTGGAGCAGGAAGAACTGGAATTTCTCCAGATGCTGCGTGACCGCTGGACACTGGATGAACTGACCGTTGCCGCCATCGAACGCAGCGCCCGCGTGCGCTTCCGCAAACTTGATCCTGTTGTTTAGAGCCTGTTCCAAAAGCCATCCTGTGTGGCTGCAAATGGCAATTTGTCTGCGTTCCGGTGATCATGCAGCTTTTTGATTCAGGCTCTCAAGCGCTGGTGGCTGCATAGGCTCGGCTTCCCTCATCCAGAACCGTCGAACTTCTTCCTGAGCTTGTCGAAGGATCAGCAGTTGAATGCAAAACGGGCGGAAAATCCGCCCGTTTCCTTTATGGGTTTCAGGAAATCAGCACACGACCGGGAGCCGTCGTGCCTTGCGCCCTTCCAGAGCAGCACGCATGATGCGGGCAGCTTCTGCAAATGTGGGCGTTTCCTTCCAGTGTTCAGCATGGATGATGCCGGTCGGGACGATATCCCTCAGCGCTTCCAGCGTGTGGCGCGGCACCATGTCGGTGCAGTTCCACAGGCGGCGGAAGATGACACTGATCCGTGTGACCTTGCCGTTGACCTGAACGGACGGTTCGGTCGTTTCCAGAGCCCAATCTTCATAAGCATCGACCGCATCCTGGAATGCATGATGGAGATAGATCGGTGCGTGACCGTCATGAAGCGGGGGCAGCAAACTAGACATTTCTGTTTCCTCTCTTCCAATGGGTTCAGCTTTCAGGGGGCATTTGCGGCCAGATGAATGAAATGGGGCGCACAAATGCATTCAAATAAGAGCCATGAATTGCTCTTCAGTGGTCTATGCGTGCCGTGTCGAAATGAAGCTCACGAAATACGACAACACATAATTAACCATGATCTACGGAAGAAGCCCTGTTTGGCAAGAGGGGATTTTCTTTAAATTGGGTTTAATCGAAAAAATAATTCAAACGCATAGGTTGAAATACTTCATTAATAAGCTAGCAAATAATTGAAATATCATTTTTACTTGACGGTTAAAGATGCCGGAAAGCGAAGTGTTTTTCGATATTTATTGTTCCGGTAACAGGTTTTGATCCTGTCATTTACGGGTGACTGGTATAAAAAGTCGTCAAATGAAAATGTGATTGCGGGGCAATGGATATGGCTCAACTGGTTCTGTCACGTAGGGCTTTTCTGGCGGGATCGACCGCTTTGGCCGCTGTCGCCGTCTGGCCGCAACGGTCGAATGCGGCTGGTGAAGCGCAGAAAGGTGGGCGGCTGGTTGTGGCCGCAGATTCAGAGCCACGTAATCTGAACCCGGCCATCGTGGCCTCCAATGGCGTTTTCTTTATCGCAAGCAAGGTGATCGAACCTCTGGCGGAAACGTCCTTCGAGGGCGAAAATGGTCTCGCGCCACGGCTTGCGACAGGCTGGGAAGGCTCCGCCGACGGGCTGACGGTGAGGTTCCGTCTGCGCGAAGGCGTTAAATGGCATGACGGCAAGCCGTTCACATCGGCGGATGTGGCATTTTCGGCCATGGAAGTCTGGAAACCGCTGCAAAACCTGGGCCGTGTTGTGTTCAAGGCGCTGGAAAAGGTTGAAACGCCAGACGACCTCACTGCCGTTTTCCATTTCTCCGAGCCGACGCCCTTCCAGCTTATCCGCAATGCCCTGCCGGCGCTGACGGCAGTGCTGCCGAAGCATGTCTTCGCGGGTAGTGACATCATGGCCAACCCGGCCAATGAAAAGCTCGTAGGCACCGGCCCGTTCAAATATGCCGAACATAAGACCGGCGAATATTACCGGCTGACGCGCAACGACGATTATTGGGGCAAGGGTGAGCCTTATCTGGACGAGATTGTCTATCGCGTGCTGCCGGATCGCGCCGCAGCGGCTGGCGCGCTGGAGGCCGAAGAAGTCGATCTGGCTGCTTTCTCCGCCGTGCCGCTCGCCGATCTGGACCGAATTTCGAAGGTTCCGGGCCTCACGGTCATCTCCAAGGGCTATGAAGCGCTGACCTACCAGCTCGTGGTGGAGATCAACCATCGCCGCAAGGAACTGGCGAACCTGAAGGTTCGGCAGGCAGTCGCCCATGCCATTGATCGCGATTTCGTGGTGAAGACAATTTTCCTCGGTTACGCCAAGACCTCGACCGGTCCTGTGCCGCGTTATGACAGCCAGTTCTATACCGATGACGTGCCGTCCTATCCGTTCGACGTCGCGAAAGCGAATGCGCTTCTGGACGAGGCTGGTTACGAGCGGGGCAAGGACGGAACGCGCTTCACGCTCAAGCTTCTTCCGGCGCCCTATTTCAACGAAACGAAACAGTTCGGTGATTATCTGCGGCAGGCGCTCGCTGCAGTCGGCATCGATGCGCGCATCGTCAACAACGATTCCGCCGCGCACCAGAAGGCAGTTTACACTGACCACGATTTTGATCTGGCCATTGCGCCGACGGTTTATCGTGGTGATCCGGCCATATCCACGACAATTCTGGTTGAGGGCGGTATCCCGGCAGGCGTGCCGTTTTCCAATCAGGGCGGCTATGCCAATGCTGAACTGGATGCGCTGATCGCCAAAGCCGCACGCGAAATCGATGAGAAAAAGCGCACGGCGCTCTATCATCAGTTCCAGCAGATGGTGGACGCAGATTTGCCGCTCATCAATGTTGCGGAATGGGGTTTCATCACCGTTGCTCGCGACCGCGTGAAGAATGTTTCCAGCAACCCGCGCTGGGCAGTTTCCAACTGGGCGGATACGTGGCTGGAACAGTGACGAACCTTTCCGATTGATTGTATCCTGCCATCGTGAAACAGATTCTGTCCCTTTTCCGCAAACGATTGGTCGGCAGCATTATGGTGCTGCTGATTGTCATTGTCGGCTGCTTTTTTATGTTGGAAAGCGCGCCGGGCGATGCCGTCGACGCTTATGCCGTAACATTCGGCGGTGATGCGGCAACGATTGCCGAAATGCGCGCGCGTTGGGGGCTGGATCAATCCATATGGTATCGGCTCGGGGCCTATCTGGCAGCCCTTGCACATGGTAATCTCGGCTGGTCCGTCAGTTTCAATCGACCCATTCTCGACGTTATACTGGAGCGCTTGCCCAACACGCTTCTTTTGATGGGCGCGGCGACTGCCTTGTCTTTTGCCGTGGGGTCGCTTCTTGGCATTGTGGCAGGGGCGAAGCCCGGAAGCTTTCGCGACCGGTTTCTCTCCGTGGCATCGCTGGTTCTTTATGCGATCCCCGGTTTCTGGCTGGCGCTCGTGCTGGTCATCCTGTTTTCAATCAGGCTGCGCTGGTTGCCGTCGAGCGGCATTGAAACGATTGCCTCCGGCAAGCACGGGTTGGCGCGGGCAGGCGACATTGCGCGTCATCTGGTGCTGCCGGTCGTGTCGCTGGCGGTGATTTATCTGGCGCTTTACCTGCGGGTCATGCGCGCCGCCATGGCCGACATGTGGCGCATGGATTTCGTGCGCGCCTTGCGGGCGAGGGGCATTTCGCATGCGCACATTGTCCTGCGCCACGTGGCGCGGAATGCATTGCTGCCGCTCGTTACCGTGCTGGGCTTGCAGGCCGCATCCATGCTCGGCGGCAGCGTGGTGATCGAAAGCGTTTTCGCCGTGCCGGGGCTGGGGCGGCTTGCACAGGAGGCCGTCGCAAGCCGCGATACGCCGCTTCTGCTCGGCGTCATTCTGGTCAGCGCCGTCATGGTGATCGTGGTCAATTTCCTTATCGACCTGATCTATCTCTGGCTTGATCCGCGTATTGCGACCGGGGGCGGCGGGGTATGAGCGGGGTGAAACGTTATTTCAGTACGGGTGAGGGTATAGCAGGTGCAATCCTGCTGGTGCTGCTCGTGCTGGCAGCACTTGCCGCTCCGCTACTCTTTCCCGCCGATCCTTTAAGCATTGTCTCAACGCCGCTGCTGCAACCCTTTGACAATACAGATTTTATTTTCGGAACTGACCGGCTGGGACGCAATGTTCTGGCCGAGCTTTTCTATGGTGCGCGCACATCGCTTGGCGTTGGGCTGGCTGCTGCCTTGGCCTCAATTATCCTTGGCAGCATCATCGGGACGCTGGCCGGTTTTGCGGGCGGTATCGTCGATGAAGTCCTGATGCGAATTACCGAAGCCTTCCAGACCGTACCGGGCTTTCTGCTGGCGCTGGCGCTGGTTAGCATTGCCGGGCCGACACTGCCGGTGCTGATTGCCGCGATTGCGCTTTCAAGCTGGACGCAGGCTGCGCGTCTCACACGCGGGCAGGTGCTCACAATCCGCGAAAGCGATTACGTGGCGTCGGCTCGCGTCATCGGCATGCATCCGATGGAAATCGCTTTCCGCCAGATACTGCCCAACGCCCTGCCGCCGGTTCTGGCGCTGGTGCCGGTGATCGTCGCTTCCGCCATATTGATTGAAGCGGCTCTGTCCTTTCTGGGGCTGGGCGATCCGAACCGCGTCACCTGGGGCGGTATGATCGCCGAGGGGCGTACGGTCCTGCGTTCCGCACCCTGGCTTTCGATCCTGCCGGGACTGGCGCTGGCATTGACTGTTGTGGGCGTATATCTGGCGGGCGAGGGACTGACGAACGCCTTGTCCCGGCGCGAGGTGCAGTCATGACGGTGATCGTCCGGCTGGAGCAGCTTTGCGTGCGCTATGGCCGTGAAATGGCGCTGGAGAATATCGATCTCGATGTCCGGCGCGGTGAAACGCTGGCGATCATTGGCGAAAGCGGCTCGGGCAAAAGCACGCTGGCACTGGCGCTGGCCTCGCTCCTGCCGGGCAATGCTCGCATTTCGGGCAATATGGAATGGGCAGATGGAAAGCCGCGACCGGGAAGCGATATAGGCTTCGTGTTTCAGGACCCGGCATCGAGCTTCGATCCGCTGATGACGGTCGGCGCGCAACTTGTCGAGACCATTCGCGCCCATGCGAAAATCGACAAAGCAGCAGCGAAAACCAAGGCAGTCAGCCTTTTACAGCGCGTTCACATTCCGCAACCCGAAGCAAGTTTTTCGCGCTATCCGCACCAGTTTTCGGGCGGGCAGAAACAGCGCATCGCAATTGCGCTCGCCATTGCTGCCGGTCCGCGCCTGCTGATTGCGGATGAGCCGACAAGCGCACTCGACACCATTGTGCAGAAGGAGATTGTCTCTCTTCTGCAGGAACTGGTGCGCGCAGACGGAATGACGCTGATCTTCATCACCCATGACATCGCACTGGCATCGGGACTGGCTGACCGCATCGCGGTTTTCCGGCGAGGTGAACTAGTGGAGTTTGGACCCGCTCGAACGATCATTTCAGACCCACAAACAGATTACACGAAAGCGCTGATCACCGCCGTGCCGGTGCTGGAGGCGGCCCATGGCTGATCCGCTTTTGAAGGCCGACAATCTCATTTTGCGCTATGGCGACGCCCTTGCGCTCGACGGTGTCAGCCTCACGATCCAGCCGGGCGAGACGTTGGCGCTGGTCGGTCCGTCTGGCAGCGGCAAGTCCACGCTGGCGCGGGCACTTTTGCGGCTTCACTCGCTTGCAGGCGGTACAATCCGTTTTGAGGGCGAGGACTGGCTGGCGCTCAAACGAGCCGTTCTCCGCAAGCAGCGTGCGCGCATGCAGATGGTGTTTCAGGACCCGCTCTCGGCCTTCAATCCACGTGCGAGCGTCTATGATCTCTTACGCGAACCGCTACGCATTCATGGGCTCAAGCGCGATATTGCCAGCCTTTTGCAAACGGTTGGGCTTGATCCGGCGCTGGCACGGCGCGGCGTCCATGAGATTTCCGGTGGGCAGCGCCAGCGCGTCGCGATTGCGCGGGCGCTTGCAACCGCTCCGTCGCTGATCGTACTGGACGAGGCGGTTTCGGCGCTCGATGTCACCGTGCGCGGCGCTATTCTCAACCTGCTGCGGGATATACAGAAAGCCGCACAGACGGCCTATCTTTTCATCACGCATGATCTCGCAGTGGCAGCGCAAATGGCGGATCGTATCGCGGTGATGGAGCGTGGGCGGATTGTCGAATGCCGCCCGACGCGGGAGCTGATAACGGCACCGCAAGCGCCTGTTACCAAAGCGCTCATCGAGGCTGTGCCGAGATTGATAGTTTAGGCTTTGCCAAGCTCGACGGAACGCTTGCGAGCCGCTTCCACCGCTTCAGCCACCAGCGTCTTGAGGCGGTCGCCGCCCATCAGAACTTCGAGCGCGGCAGCGGTGGTGCCGTTCGGGCTTGTCACCTGTTCGCGCAGCTTTGAAGGCGTGTCCGTGCTGGCATCGGCCAGCGCGCCTGCACCCATCACCGTCTGCATGGCCAGCAAAGCTGCCGTTTCCTGCGGCAGACCGGCGGTCACACCGGCATCGGTCAGCGCCTCGATGAAGTGGAACACATAGGCAGGCCCGGAACCCGAAACGGCGGTTACAACGTCCATCAGCGCTTCATCGTCCACACTTGCGACCTTGCCGGATGTCTCAAGCAGGCGGCCTACGAAGACTTCGTTCTCGTCGCTCACATTGGTGTTCTTGTAGGTGACGAGCATCCCCTTGCCGATGGCGGCAGGCGTGTTCGGCATACAGCGAAGCACGGCTGCATCGTGACCAAGCTTGCTTTCAAAAAGGGCGACCGGAATACCGGCTGCAACACTGACGAAAGTGGCAGCGGGTGCGAAGCGCTTATAGGCTGGCAGAACCTGTGCCATGACCTGCGGCTTGACCGCCACGAGAACCATGCGCGGCTTCAGATCGCCGGGCAGGGCTTCAGCATCGGCAAAGGCATGGACGCCAGCACCAGCGGCGCGATCGCGAAGCGCTTCGGTCGGCTCCACGACATAAACGTCTTTTGCCTTGAGGATACCGCTATCGAGCCAGCCTTTCAGCATGGCGAAGCCCATATTGCCGCAACCGACCAGAATTACCGTGTCATGCATATTGATTGTTCCACCTTTGGATTTCCTTTGGACATGGCCCGCGATGGTATAGCCCCGCCTTATTACACTCCGCAAGTATATGCGGCGTATCCACGAATTTCTGAGGTTAAATCATTGATCGCCCAAAATATATCGACCAATATGAACCAAAGTTGAGTGAAGCTTCGGAGGGGAAGAATGGATCCGGCTTTGACAACGGGTGTGCCGCCAGCCGAAGCCTTTGGCCATGTCCGCATCATCATAGGCATGATCCTCGGCCTGTGTGTTTCACGCCTTTTGACTGGATTGGCACGCTTTATCCAGCATCCCGGCAAGCAGAAAATTTACCCGGTCCATCTGGCTTGGGTGGGTTTCATCCTGCTTTCGGTGATCCATTTCTGGTGGTTCGAGTTCAACTTGCGAACCATTCCGCTCTGGACTTTCGAGAAGTATCTGTTCGTAATCTTTTATGCCGGATTGTATTTCCTGCTCTGCACGCTGCTCTTCCCCGACAGTATGGAAGAATATACCGGCTACCGCGATTACTTCATTTCCCGGCGCAAGTGGTTTTTCGGCATTCTGGCGCTGGTCTATGTGGCCGATTTCATCGATACGTTGTTGAAGGGAGCCGATCACTACCGACTCTATGGCACTGAATATCCGATTCAGGTTGCAGGCTTTATCCTGTTCAGTCTGATTGCGGTGTTCTGGGATAACCGGCGCTATCATGCGATTTTCGCCGCCGCCGCGCTGATTTACCAGATCACCTTCACACTGCGCCACTTCGCGACGTTGAGTTAGAGCATGTCTTTATCCCGCAACGATAGGATAAAGACATGCGTAGAAACAAAGAGATAGAGTATTTCCGATGGTGCAATCAAAACAGGAAATGCTCTAACGCTTTTCGGCATTGCGCCGGGTTTCCGCGTCCACGATTTCGCGGAACTGGCGTAGCAGCGGGTGGCGCGCCGTCTGCTTGACGCCGTAGTCGAGATTGAATGCATAATCAAAATCCGGCGGATTGAGCCCGATATTATGCTGCATCATGGTTTCGAGCTTGTCGAAGCCCTTGGCAAAAATAGCTTCCGTCGATTTGCCTTCGCTGTAATCCGCCCACAGCTCCATGATTTCTGCGCGCAGATCGTCCGGCAGCGGGGCACACAGCGTCATGAGGTCCGCTTTTTCGCGCTCGGCTCGCCCGTCATCGGCAGATTGGTGGATTGCGGGCACATCGCCGGAAATCGCCTCGCCCAGATCGTGGACGATGCACATCTTGATGAGTTTCAGCCGGTCGCAATCGCCCAGCTCACGGTGGAACAGCGTAACCAGAAGGCATAGCCGCCAGCTATGTTCGGCTGTGCTTTCCGGTCGGCCCTGTGAGGTATGACCGGATCGCAAAGTGCTTTTCAGCCGCTCTGCATTCTGGATAAACTGGATTATGCCACTCAGCCGCTCTGGATCGATCGGGTATTCCGTTTCGGTGCTCACAACGGCCTCCTGATTTATCTGTATGAATCAATACATATAATTGCAATTTTAACGATTTATTTGCCATGATGAATACTAATCTGGATTAATAGCCACGGGTGAAAAACGGGACGGAGCGATGGTGGAAAGGGACGGAGAAAGGAGACGTGCTGCTGCGCGCCCACTTCTGGCCTATGCGCCGGAATTCCTTGTGCCTGTGCCATCCGCTCGCGCGACCGAAGACAATGACGAAGAGCGCGAACATCAAAGGCGCCGCGAGGAGTTGCTCCGCCGCAAACAGGATTTGTTAGACGCTGAAGCGAGCGAGCGAGTTGATCCGAAGGCGGATATGCAGGGCCGGATGAATGCCGTGCGGGAGGCGCTGCAAGCCAATCTCGACGGTGCACCGATCAAGACGCAACCCGCGCCAGCTGCCCCCACATCAACCATCGTCCCGAAACTTGAAAAGCCGCTACAATTGCCACGCCGCAGGCGTCGCTGGGGGCTTCTGGCGGGTTTCACAATGCTGGGCGGAATTATCGGAACCGCATATGCTGTTCTGGAGCCGCCCCAATATAGCGCGACAGCATCCTTGCAGGTTTTCCCGCCGGAGCGGCGGAGTGAAATTGCCTCGAATGCTGTGCTTGAGCGCGCCGCACAGATGGCGCGCATTGAACGTGCAGCCGATCTCGGCGCCCCTTCATTTCTGGAGGAATTGCACTTTCGCTTGACCCTATTGTTGCCCGAAGACCAGCAATCTCCGGCCCTGGACGGACACAAAAAGATGTCGGGTGCGCAATTGCTGCGCCAGCGTCTTGATTTTACACAGGCACTCGACAGCGGCACGGTCAATGTCGAGGCTATGGCTGACAGGCCAGAAATGGCAGCACTTTTGGCCAATGCCGTTGTGCAGGCATTTCGCGATCATCTGCAGGGTGGCGCGGAACTGAATGGGTCTGATGGTGATCTTCCGGCGCGCCTGCAAAGTCTGGAGGCGGATGCCGAAGCGGCGCAGCAGGCGGCAACTGCTTTTCGCGTCAGTCGGGATTTTGGCGACGACGACAACAAGGCCGCACTTCAACGTGAATTCGCCGACAGCAAGGCCGAGACAGCGCGCATCGCAGCGGAGGCCAACAGCCTGAACGGCGCGACTGCGGAGAGCCTCGCCGGTAAGGGCGTGCCTGAAACCATGCGATCTGGAGCGTTGGGTGTTCTGGTGGAACGTTATCGCGCTGCAGGGCAGGGGGCTGACGCGAACCAGATCGAAGCGGAAATCGACAAGGAGATTTCCAGCCAGCGTAGTGTGTTACAGGCCGATCTTAAGAATGCAGTCGAACGCGAGCAAAAGGCAGCAGCTGCCATTGCCGGTTTCGGCTCGACGCCTGCCACGGACGAAGACAAAGCACGCCTGCAGATGCTGGAACGCGATGCGGCGGCAAAGCAGGCGCTGTTTGAAGATTTGCAGATGCGTGCGGCACGGGGCGAACCTGCCTCGGCGGGGTCTGCTGCGACAGTGCGGATCGTTACGCCAGCGATGGCGGAACCGAGCCCGCGCACTCTCTCTCCACAAGGGATTATCGCCCTTGGATTGCTGGGCGGGTTTTTGCTTGGCCTTCTTGCGATGATGCTGGCCGGTCGCAAGCCCCGATCGTCGGTCAGAAGCGAAGTCGAGCCGGACGAGGTTCTGGAACCCTATGGCGAAACCCGGCTTGCTGCCGTTATCCGCGAAGCCAATGCGCGCTGGGAAGCCGAGAATGAAGGCACCAACAGCACCACGGAAAATGCCGCCCTCGGTCGTGCCATCGATGATGTGCGCTCATCCCGTGTTGCAAAGTCCTGACCGGTTCTCGCAGGACTTTCCGTTCTGAAACTTCATAAAATCCTGCATTGTCGCGCATTCGCCAATTGTCATCGGGCATCATGACGCTTATGGGCATGTGTACGAAAAAGATGTCGTGTATCTCCCAGACACTTAAGCCCGATATCACAAAAGAACGGAGCGCTCGCTATGGCTCAATTGATTGATGGCAAGAAGCTCGCCGAGGATGTGGTTTCCACGGTGAAGACCGAAACCGAAAAGCTCGTGGCCGCAACCGGCATCGTGCCCGGCATTGCGGTGGTGATTGTCGGTGAAGACCCGGCAAGTCAGGTCTATGTCGCTTCCAAGAGCAAGAAGGCCAAGGAATGCGGTTTCCACTCGGTGCAGCACGATCTGCCGGAAACGGCGTCGGAGCAGGAGCTTCTCGACCTGATCGAAAGCTTGAACAACGATCCCGCCATTCATGGCATTCTGGTGCAGTTGCCGCTGCCGAAGCACATCGACTCAGGCCGGGTGATCCAGACCATTTCGCCCGACAAGGATGTCGATGGCTTTCACTTTATCAATGTCGGCAAGCTTGGCACCGGCGAAGTTGAAACGGCTTTCGTTCCCTGCACGCCCGCGGGCGCGATGATCATGATTGAGCGCATCCATGGCCGTGATCTTTCGGGTCTCAATGCCGTGGTAATCGGTCGCTCCAACATTGTTGGCAAGCCGATGTTCAATCTTCTGCTCGCTGCCAATGCAACCGTTACGGTTGCGCACAGCCGCACGAAAGATCTGCCCGCGATTGCCCGCACGGCGGATATTCTGGTGGCGGCGGTCGGACGCCCGCAAATGGTCAAGGGCGATTGGGTCAAGCCGGGCGCAACGGTGATCGACGTCGGTATCAATCGCATTCCGGCACCGGAACGGGGCGAAGGCAGGACACGGCTGGTCGGCGATGTCGATTTCGTGGAAGCCGAAAAAGTTGCCGGAGCGATCACGCCAGTTCCAGGTGGCGTCGGTCCGATGACCATCGCCATGCTGATGGCCAACACGCTGACTGCGGCCTGCCGCACTGCTGGCGTGAAAAAGCCAGTTTTTTGACACAATTGAACCGCGCTTTTCGCGCGGTTTTATTCCGGTTTTGATGGTTTGAGAGGCAAAACAGCTGAAATCGCTGTTTTGCCTTAATTTCATTCGGACTGTTTTCAGAACACCGAAGCGCCTTCGTCGGCCCGTCCGGCGATTTGGCGGAAAGCGCGGAACAATTCACGTCCCATGCCATGTTCGTTGCCTGAAAGATCGGGACGGTCTTCGCCACGATCATTCAGCAAGGCCACATTGACCAGAACTTCCAGAGTGCCATTCACGGCATCCAGACGAATGACATCGCCGTCGCGGATTTTTCCGATGGCGCCGCCATCGAGAGCTTCCGGCGTGACGTGGATAGCGGAGGGCACCTTGCCTGATGCACCGGACAGGCGACCGTCGGTAACAAGAGCAACACGCTGGCCGCGATCCTGCAGAATGCCCAGAACCGTCATCAGCTTGTGCAGCTCGGGCATACCATTGGCTTTCGGCCCCTGATAGCGAACCACCGCGATGAAATCACCGGTCAGCTCGCCAGCCTTGAACGCGGCCTGCATTTCTGCCTGATCGTTGAAGACCTTGGCGGGCGCTTCGATGACCTGACGCTCCGGCTTCACGGCGGAAACCTTGATGATCGCATTGCCGATATTGCCGGTCAGAACCTTGAGGCCGCCGGTCGGCTGGAATGGCGCATGGATCTTGGCCAGAACCTTGTCGTCGCCGCTTTTCTCCGGCACCGGCTCACGCACGACTGTACCGTCAGCACCCAGCTTCGGTTCGATCGCGTAAGGACGCAGACCTTCGCCGAACACGGTGCGCACATCCTCATGCAGGATGCCGCCATCGAGCAGTTCGCGGATCAGGAAGCCCATGCCGCCAGCGGCATGGAAATGGTTCACATCGGCAAGGCCATTCGGATAGACGCGTGCCAGAAGCGGAACCACATCCGAAATCTCGGAAATATCGTGCCATGTCAGCTTGATACCGGCCGCAGCTGCCATGGCGATCAGGTGGATGGTATGGTTGGTCGAACCGCCGGTCGCATTCAGACCGATGACGCCATTGACGAAGGAACGCTCGTCCAGCATCTCGCCGACTGGCGTATATTCATTGCCGCAGGCAGTGATCGCCAGCGCGCGCTTGGCAGCCTCGCGGGTCAAGGCGTCGCGGAGCGGCGTGCCCGGATTGATGAAGGATGCGCCCGGCAGATGCAGGCCCATGATTTCCATCAGCATCTGGTTGGAATTGGCCGTGCCGTAGAAAGTGCAGGTGCCGGGACCGTGATAGGACTTCGATTCCGATTCCAGAAGCTCGGCACGCCCGACCTTGCCTTCGGCATAGAGCTGGCGGGTCTTGGCCTTTTCATCGTTCGGCAGGCCGCTGGTCATCGGACCGGCAGGCACGAACACGGCAGGCAGGTGGCCGAAGGTCAGCGCACCAATGATGAGACCGGGCACGATCTTGTCGCAGACACCGAGATAGACGGCCGCATCGAACATATCGTGCGACAGGCCGACGGCGGTTGCCATCGCAATCACTTCGCGGGAGAACAGCGAGAGTTCCATGCCCGCAAAACCCTGCGTAACCCCATCACACATGGCAGGCACGCCGCCAGCAACCTGCGCCACGCCACCCGCTTCACGTGCAGCCTGCTTGATGAGCTGCGGGAAGGTTTCGAATGGCTGATGCGCCGACAGCATGTCGTTATAGGCCGTGATGATGCCGAGGTTCGGAATCTCGTCGCCGATCAGCGCCGCCTTGTCGTGCGGGCCGCAGGCGGCGAAACCATGCGCGAGATTGGCACAGCCCAGCACGGCGCGTTTTGGCTTGTTGGATGAAGCCTCTCGCACACGGCCAAGATAGGCTTCGCGTGTCGGCTTGGACCGTTCGCGAATGCGCGCGGTGATTTCCTGAATGCGTTTATGTGCCGTCTCGGTGGGCATGGGTATCACCTGTGCCAATCTGGCTTGAATCGAATTTAACTTGTCCAGTAGAGCTGGATTGGTGTGCGCGCATGATGGAAGACAGCCCGCACGGGCATTTCATTCTCGTCATCGCCGGAAAGCGCCTTTTCCAGCGTTGCCTGCTTGGCAGCGCCTTCGATATGCAGAACCAGCATGTCGGCTTCGGCAATGATGGGAAGGGTCAGGGTCAGACGTTTTTCGCCAGCACCTTCGGCATGGATCGGCAGCACAAGCGCCCTTGTTTCCGGGTTGATCGCCTGATCAAGCCGGTCGGCACCGGGAAAGAAGGAGGCGGTATGACCATCATTGCCCATGCCAAGCACCACCACGTCGAAAGGACGACGCAACGCATCAATGCGGCTGGCGGCAGCAAGCGCCGCCGTTTCGGCCGTCGCCGCCGGATTGTAAAGGCCGACGAATTTGGCCACGCCCGCATGATCGCGCAAAAGATGCTCGCGCACCAGCTTTTCGTTGGAACGGTCGCTATCGACGGGGACGAAACGCTCATCCACAAGGGTGATCGTGACGAGGTTCCAGTCGATCATCTTGCGGGAGAGCACTTCGAACAGCTTGAGCGGCGTGGTGCCGCCAGAGACGGCCAAGGTGGCCTGTCCCCGTTCAGCGATGGCGGCATTCAGCTTGTTCGCAATGGCTTCCGACAATGCCTGCGCCAGTTCCGTTCCGCTGGTAAAATCGTGCCGTTCAATGCTCATTCCATACCTTTCCAAAGCAGAAACCAGAGCGGTTTCAATCAGATAAAATCGTGAAGCCGCTCTATCTCTTTGTTTTGACGCGCATCTTTTCCGAAAACCGTTTCACACTTTTCGGGATGCGCTCTAGAGGCTTTCGTGCCATGTGCGTCCGTCACGCTCAATGAGCGCGATGGACGATGACGGTCCCCAAGTTCCTGCTGTGTAGCCCTGCACAGGCTGGCTGTTCAATTCCCACCCCTGAAGGATAGGGTCGACCCAGCGCCATGCCGCCTCAACTTCGTCGCGCCGCATGAAAAGGGTCTGGTTGCCGCGAACGACATCCATGATGAGACGTTCATAGGCATCCGGATTGCGCTCGCTGAAAGATTCGGCAAAGCTCATATCCAGCGGCACGTGACGCAGGCGCATACCGCCCGGACCCGGATCCTTGATCATCATCCACTGCTTCACGCCTTCATCCGGTTGCAGGCGGATGACAAGCTGGTTGGCGATGACCTTGCCAGCACTTTCGCCGAAGATGGAGTGCGGGATCGGCTTGAACGTGACGACGATTTCCGAAACGCGCGTGGCAAGCCGCTTGCCGGTGCGCAGATAGAACGGCACGCCAGCCCAGCGCCAGTTGGCGATTTCAGCTTTCAGCGCCACAAAGGTTTCGGTGTTGCTGGTGTTGTTTTCGAGGTCTTCCAGATAGCCCTTGACCGGACCGCCTGCGGATGCGCCCGCACGATATTGGCCGCGAACGGTCAAGTCTTCGACATTTGCATTGGTAATCGGCTGAAGGGACCGCAGAACCTTGACCTTTTCGTCATGGACGGCATCGGCCTCCAGCGAGGATGGCGGTTCCATGGCCACAAGGCAGAGCAGCTGAAGAATGTGGTTCTGCACCATGTCGCGCAGCGCGCCTGCCGTGTCGTAATAACCGGCGCGGCCCTCAAGGCCGACAGATTCGGCAACCGTGATCTGCACATGGTCGATATGGGCAGAGTTCCACAACGGCTCATAAAGCGCATTGGCAAAGCGCAGCGCCATCAGGTTCTGCACGGTTTCCTTGCCGAGATAGTGGTCAATGCGGAAAATCTGATCTTCGCGGAAAACGCTGCCCAGCGTATCATTGAGCGCCATGGCGGATTCCAGGTCGCGACCGATCGGCTTTTCCACGATGATGCGTGTATCGCGGGTAATCAGGCCATGCGCCTTGAGGCGCGTGGCGATATCACCGAAGAGCGTGGGGCTGACGGCGAGATAGAAAGCGCGAATCTTTTCCGGCTTCTTGCCGATCAGCGTCTTGAGCGCATCCCAGCCCTCTTCGGACTTGGCATCGACCGCCACATAGCTGAGACGGGCGAGAAACTTGTCGACTTCCTTCTCGTCGACTTCCGAAGCCTTCACATGCTCGTGGATGGCATCGCGTGCGAACTGCCGATATTCCTCATCGGTCATGGCACTGCGCGATGCGCCGATGATGCGCGTTGGGTCGGTGAGCTGGCCTGCACGCTGACGCTGATACAGTGCCGGAATGAGCTTGCGTTCGGCAAGATCGCCGGAACCGCCGAACACGATGCAGTCGAAAGGCTCTACCGGAATTGTCTGGCTGGTCATCTATCGCTCTCTTCTCTTCTTGCGCAAATCAGTCTGCCTGTGGGCAGCATGCGATTTTCAAGCTGCCCTTGTCTATTATCTAATCGATTTAAATTCAACAGTCGCAATGCTGCAATCGCACGAAATTGAAGGCGCCCTGCCATAATTGACGGATTAACGGGTTGTGCATACATGACATGTTCATTTTGGTTCAGGCTCTTTACGCCATATTGAAACAAATAATCTGGATTCAAGTGATTGCACTTTACTGGAAATGCTCAAAAGGAGAATGACATGAAGAGGCTGCAGGATAAGGTCGCAATCATCACCGGTGCCGGCTCGGGCTTCGGTTCAGGCATGGCGCGCCGATTTGCAGCCGAAGGTGCAAAGGTCGTTCTCGCCGATGTGAACGTGAAGCGTGTCGAGGATGAGCTTGCCGATATCGGCAAGAACGCTCTTTCCGTGCAGGCCGATGTCTCGCGCAAGGACGACATGGAGCGCGTGGCGCGCACAGCCTTCGAAACGTTCGGCCGCATCGACATCATGATCAACAATGCCGGTTTTACGCATCGCAACATGCCGCTGACCGAAGTGACGGAGGACAGTTTCGACCTGATCGCGTCCGTGAATATGAAGGCGCTTTATTATTCGACGCAGATCGTTGTACCGATCATGGAGCATCAGGGCGGAGGCGTCATCATCAACACGGCTTCGGCAACCGCGCTGCGTCCGCGCAAGGGTCTCGTCTGGTACAGCGCGTCCAAGGGCTGGATCATCAGCGCGACCAAGGCGATGGCGCTGGAACTCGCGGACAAGAATATCCGCGTGAACTGCATCTGCCCGGCCGAAAGCGACGGTGAGGCACTGAAACTGTTTCTGGAGGAGGACACGCCGGAGGCTCGTGCAGCACTCAAGGCCACCATTCCCCTCAATCGGTTTTCGACGCCGGAGGATGTGGCCGAAGCTGCACTCTGGCTGGCCTCGGACGCCGCCTCCATGGTGACGGGTACGGCACTTAATATCGACGGTGGTTACTCAATCTAGCCATCGGCTTCGGCAAGGAAGTCATCAAAAATGGCTTCCAGCCGCCTGTGCCGTTCGGCGGCCATGAGCTTTCCGGTTTCCGTCTTGAAACCGGAGGCGAGGCCGAACAGTTTGGTGCGGAAATGGTCGAGCGCGAAAAGTTTGTCGTCCAGCGGGCGGTTTTCGGCGTGTGGATCGCGCCAGTCGTAAAGCGCACTGCCCATGCGGCCCGCAATGTAGAAACACCGGGCAGCTCCAATCACGCCAATGGCATCAAGCCGGTCCGCATCCTGCAGGATTTTCGCTTCCATCGTGACAGGCTCGATATTGGCTGAAAAGCTGTGCGCCTCGATGGCATGGGCGGCGAGGTCGATGCGAGCGTCATTCCAGCCGAGGTTCCGCAGCAAGGTTATTGCCTTTTCTGCCGCCAGACGCGAGGCGCGATTTCTGTCGGGCGAATTCTTCTCCACGCTCACGCAGTCATGCAGCAGGGCTGCGGCGCAAAGCACTTCGGCATCGCCGCCTTCCTGACGCTGGATCGCAGCGGCATTTTTCCAAACACGGGCAAGGTGGGACAGGTCATGTGACCCGTCCTCGCCGTGTTCGAGCGCATGAGGCAGCAGCCTTTCGGCAAGCGTTGCGAAAGGCGCGAAGATATGTGCTGTCATTCTGATTCTGCCGTGGGTTTTGCGGATTCGGGAGATGGCCGAAATTATCGGTTCTTGCGCAGGACGGTCCAGTTATAAAATGCGCCGAGAGCCATAATCAGGCATGTGCCGAGAAAAACGGAACGCATGCCGAAGTGACCGCCGACGAAACCGCCAGCAACGGGGCCAGCAACCTGCCCGACATATTGGGCCGAGACGGAATAGCCCAGAATGCCGCCCGCTACGCGGTCGGGCACATTGTGCCGGATGACGCTGGTGATGCAGGGCAGCAATCCGCCCAGCGCCAGCCCCATCAGAAAACGCAGGCCGATCAGCTGCCAGGCTTCCGTCACGAAAGCCTGCGGGATCAGAAGCAGCGCGGAAACTGACAGTGCCCCGATGATGACGCGGGTGTGGCCAATGCGGTCGGCAAGGCGCCCCAGTCGCGAGGACGACATGATGCTGCCGAGGGCTGCAGCAGCCATCACCACGCCGGAAATCAGTGTCACTTTCGTCTGATCGTCCATCAGTTGGATCACATAGACGGTGATGATCGGCTCAATCGACATATTGGCAAAAAGCAGCAGCATACCCGTCACCAGCATGGCGATAACCGGTTTCCTGTCAGGAATGGCAGCCCAGATGGATTCCGCCTTCTGCTCTTTGGTCGGCTTCGGTGGCTTGCGCTCTTCGCGGATCAGAAAGGTGGTGGCCAGAAAGGTGAGAAAGATCACGCCACCAGCTAGCCAGAAGGTTGCGCGAATGCCGATCAGCGGCGGCAAAGCGCCGCCGAGCAGCGGGCCGGCCAGATTGCCCGCCATGATGCCAGCCGAAAGCGCGCCCAGCGCCCAACCGGTCTTTTCTTTTGGCGTCTGGGTAGCGACGAGGATCATCGAGCCGGACGAATAGCCGCCTGCGATGCCCACGAACAGGCGCAGCGCCACCAGCTGCCAGACACTCGTCACCATGCCGATCAGCGACATGGCGATGGCCATGCCGAGGCTGGCGCGGATCAGCATCAGCTTACGTCCATAGCGGTCGCCGAGCCTGCCCCACAGCGGCGCGACGAAGGCTGCTGCCAGAAAGGTGGCGCCGTAAGCGATACCTGACCACTGCACGATTGCCGCGTGATCGGTGACGCCCAATTGTTCCACATAGAGCGGCAGGAAGGGGAGGAGGAGCGACATGGCAATGAGCGTCGTGAACGAACCGATGAGGCAGATCAGCAGATTCTGCTTCCAGTAGCGCTCGTGATTATCTTCGACGGCCATATTTTCCTGGCGGGCTGCAGCGACGGTTTCGTCGCTTGCAGCGGCTTGGGCGGTGCTCATGTCATGTCTCGCGATTGCAATGTATTCCATTTTGGGATACCAAAACGGTATGCATGAATGCGCCTGTTGATGAGGCTTGTCAATTGCAGCGCTGCCTTAGAGAGCGTTTTGTTCTGATTGTATCAGATCAAAACGCTCTCTAAGCCCTTTTATTTGAAGCATAATCTTATCGATCCTCGTTTCACTCCGGTCGGATTATGCTCTAAAATGGAGAATGGTCGCCAATGTCACAGATGAGGCAGGTTGAGACGCAGCTTCGCGACATGATCCTCGGTCTGGAACTGGGGCCGGGCGAACGTTTGACCGAGCGCTGGATCGAGGCGCAGTTTGAAGCCTCACGCACGCCGATCCGGGCAGCGCTTCTGCGGCTGGAGGCGGAAGGCCTGATCTGTCGTGAAGGGCGCGGCTGGACGGTCTCGCCAATCAATCTCAGCGAAATTGAACAAATCGGTGTCTATCGTGAAGCGCTGGAAATTGCCGCGTTAAAGCTCACCTGCGCGCTTGAAGATCGCAGTGGTGTGGAGCTGATTCTAGCGATGCTGGACAGCTGTGATGCGGACACATCGCGCGAGGAATGGCACCGGATCGGCATGGATTTTCATATCGAACTGGCGCGCCTGTCCGGCAACGAGTTTCTCAGCCGTGGCGTGCGCGATGCTATGCAGCGCCTCTCCCGGGCGCGCTGGCTGGAAGTGCGCGACGAGGCGGCGCTCGCTCGCGCATGGGCCGAACACCGCTCCATTCTCGATGCGGTGCGCGAAGGAAATACCGATAAGGCGACGGCGTTGATGAGCGCGCATCTGGACGGAAGCCGCAGCCGCCTCGTCAATAGTCTGCACGAGGACCGGCGCGGCCTCAAGGCGCGGGGCTTTGCCGTCATCAGCACGTGACGCAATCATTACCATTCGGGCAGCTTATGGCCGTCTCGCGAATAATATTGCGTGCGCCCATCACCGATGCCGATATCCCGCAAGAGATATTCCGGCGAATGTTCGGTAACGACGATATGAGTACGTTTGCGCGAAAACAGGCGGGAGAATAGTGCGCTCCAGCCGCTTTCCGATCCGTGGCTGACCGTGGGCGCTGTGGCGGTTGTGCAGGCAGAATCGACGTTTTTCATGATCTCACCTATCGAATGAAGCGGCTGTGGGAGGCAGCTGCTCGTTAAACTCTGCCTATAGGTATGCGCCTGAAAACCTTTGTTTTCCAATCGAACCTCGATTAGTATGCATAAGGAGGACTTATGCATCATGACGACAGCGCTTCCCCCTTTATCGGCCATTCGCGTTTTTGAATCCGCCGCCCGCCATGCAAGTTTTACCCGCGCTGCGGAGGAGCTGGGCATGACACAGGCTGCGGTCAGCTATCAGATAAAGATATTGGAGGAGCGTGTCGGCGCGCCCCTGTTTCTGCGTATGCCGCGACAGGTGGAACTGACCGAACTTGGCAGGCAGCTTGCTCCCGCGATCACGGAAGCGTTCGAGACGATGCGCAATGCCTTTGCCAGCCTGCGGGAAGATGCGGAAGGTACGCTGTCGATCAGCGTTCTCGCCACTTTTGCCGCCAACTGGCTGGCGCATCGGCTCGGCTCGTTCCAGATGCGGCATCCGTCACTCGCGGTCCGGCTCGATACGTCCGACAGCATGATCGATTTTGCGACGACTAATGTGGACATCGCGATCAGAAGCGGCTTCGGCAAATGGCCGGGGCTGGAGGCACATCAGCTCATCAAGGCGAGTTTCACGCCCATGCTGAGCCCGGCCTTGGCGGCCACTATAGGCGGGGTGAAAGAACCTGCGGACCTCCTGCGGCTCAAGATCATCGATGTGAGCGATCCGTGGTGGAATATCTGGTTCAAGGCGGCGGGGATCGAAAACCCGCAAATGCAAGGCAATACGCAGAGCCGGCTCGGAGCGCAGCATATCGAAGGTCGGGCGACAGTCGCAGGGCAGGGGGTGGGCATTCTCACGCCTGCTTTCCACCAGATCGAAATCGCTACCGGCCAGCTTATCCAGCCGTTCGATATTCTTGGCGATGATGGGCGATCTTATTGGCTCGTCTATCCCAAATCCCGTCGCAATACGCCAAAGGTGCGCGCATTCAGGGAATGGATATTGAGCGAGCTCGACTGTGGATAGATGCCTGCCAAGACAGGCTCAATCTTTCGACACGGCGAGGAAAACCGCGTGCTGGGCGTCATATGCACGCTTGAAGGCCGGTCGGGCTTCTCCGCGCGCGACATAGGCTGCAAGGTTCGGATAATCGTTCAATATGCCTGAACTCTTCAGCCTCCGCAGCACGGTCACCATCAGAAGATCACCGGCACTGAACGCACCCTCCAGCCAGTCATTGTTGACAAGACAGGCGGAAAGGGCATCCAGTCTTTTGCGGATACGCGCTTCCACGATGGGGATGCGCTGCTCGTACCAGCTTTCCTTGCGCTCTACGAAACCGGCAACTTCCCTTTCGAGGATCACTGGCTCGATGGTGTTATGCGCGGCGAACATCCATGTGATGGCGCGCGCCCGACCATTGGCGTCATCCGGCAGAAGGCCGGGGTTCTGCTCCGCAATATGAAGCACGATCGCGCCGGATTCGAACAGGGCCAGATCACCCTCTTCATAGGTGGGTATCTGCCCGAAAGGTTGCAGATCGAGATGGGGGTGGGCTTTCAGCGCCTCAAACGAGACGAGGCGGACATCATAGTCCTGCCCGGTCTCTTCAAGCGCCCATCGAACGGGCGTGTCACGCGCCATCCCTCGGCCGCGATCAGGCGAATTTTCAAATGCGGTGATGACGGGACGTTTCGGACTGTTGCTGTTGGTGGACGCGTTTTTCATGATGGTTCCTCCTCACTACAGCACAGGCTGTTCGCAAGGTATGTTGCAAACCGTGCGCCGGTTCAGTGGCAGCCTGCTGCCGCTTGCTCTGAGCGGTTCCCGATATGATCGGGAAAATCTCCTCTATTAAATAATACCGACCGGTTGGTATGTTGTCAATGTGGAGAGACAGGAAGATGGGACAAGGGGGCGGAGCGAGGGTAGAAGGAGGAAACCGGGAGATGGGCGTTGGAAAGGTGGGAGCAGGTGAAAGGAAACGGGGAAAGGAGGAGCGGATTGGTGCTGTTTGGATTTAAACAGATCACGGAAAAGCAGCCTATCTTGTAGCGTTCTCATGCATCAATTTCTCCATAACGTGGCGATTAGTTCCGTCGATTAGTTCCGTCGATTGGTTTCGTGGGAGGTAGTTTGTTCCATCGCATAAGAACCAAAATGTCGGGCATTTAATTTTTTTTCCACCGGATGTCACATTCGGCGTTGCTGTCTCGTCATGTCTATCGAACCCCTTGAACCGAAAGGAACAATACCATGACCCCTCTGCTCAACCCGTTCGATGTTGCCCCTGCCACGATGAAATCCTGGTTGAACGCTTCGATGACCATCGCATCCAGTCTGGAAGCGAGCCTGATCGAGCTTGTCAAAATCCGCTCATCGCAGATCAATGCCTGCGCCAATTGCATCAATATGCATACGCTTGAAGCACGCTCTCTTGGCGAGACCGAACAACGCATCTATTTGTTGTCCGCATGGCGCGAAGCACCGTGCTACTCTGAGCGCGAACGTGCGGCTCTGGGATGGGTCGATGCGCTGACCCGTTTGTCACAAGGTCACGATCTGGAAGACGCCCGCACTGCCATGCAGGCACAGTTCACTGAGGAGGAGCAAGTGAACCTTACGCTGATGATCAACATCATCAATGGATGGAACCGCATGGCGGTTGGCTTCGGCCTCTGGTTCGAGCCGGAAGCCAAGAAGCCGGCAGTAAAGGCAGCCGTCTGATGGCTGACACATCCTTGCAAGGCGATGCAGCTGACAGCTTCGATCCGCTGCGCCCGAAACTGATCCGCGTTGCCTATCGCATGTTGGGTTCGGTCGCCGATGCCGAGGATATGGTGCAGGAGGCGTTCATCCGATGGATGAACGCTGATCGCAGCGAAGTGCGCGAGCCGGAGGCCTTTCTGCGTCGCACTGTTATCCGCCTGTGCCTTGATTTTCTGAAATCCGGTCGCAACCAGCGCGAAACCTATTTCGGGCCGTGGATTCCCGATCCGGTTGTCGAAGAGGAAGCGGATGACGATGTCACCCTTCCGCTCATGCTGGCGCTGGAGCGTCTTTCGCCATTGGAACGCGCCGCCTTTCTGCTGCATGATGTCTTCGGGCTGGATTTCGACGAGATAGCCAGGACAATCCAGCGCGATGCCGCTGCCTGCCGCCAGCTTGCTGCACGGGCGCGCAAGCATGTGCGCGAGGAGCGTCCGCGTTTTCAGGTCGACAAGCAGCGCGGGCTCGAACTCGCGCAGGCCTTCTTCAATGCGTCGCGCAGCGGCGACATGAATGCGCTTGGTGCGATGCTGGCAGCAGATGTCAACCTTCAGGCCGATGGTGGCGGCAAGCGCCCGGCTTTCCCGAAGCCTGTTTTCGGCTTCGAAGAGGTGATGAAGACCCACGAGAAACTGGCGGGTTATTTCCGTGGCAACCAGTCCACGCTTTTGCGTACGGTTTTCATCAATGGTTTGCCCGGCATCATCACGCGTGAAGCCGATGGCGAAATCCAGACGACAGCTCTCGATATAGAAGACGGCAAGATTGTCGGTATCTATGTGGTGCGCAACCCAGACAAGCTAAAGCATCTGCACTGAGCAATACTGGGCCCCGCTTTCGGGCGACATGCTTATTTGTTTTCAAACATGTCTTTGTCCCGAAACCGGTTTCCACTTTTTGGAGACATGCTTTACCCGATCAGGTAGCGGCAGGCGCCTGCCGCGCCGATGCCGATCAGCACGGTTGGCAGCATGGAAAAGCGCGTTGCGGCGAAGATCGTGATTGCAAGCGCGATCAGGTCGGCAGGCTTGTCGGACACGAAATCGGGCGCGATAACCGAAATCAGAACACAGCCGGGAGCTGCTTCCATCACCGCCGTCGCACGTTTGCTGAGCGTGCGGTTGCGCAGCAGCACATAGCCGCCGATCCGCGTGAGATAGGTGACACTTGCCATCAGAACGATGGTCAGAACGGCCAATGGATCGATCATTCTTCACCTGCCAGCAGATAGGCTGCAACAAGACCGGATAAGGCACCCGCGGCGACATACCAGGCGCCGGGAATGGTGAGATAGGTCAGCGCGGCCACCACAAGGCTGACCAGCCACGGGCGCGCTGCCGCAAAACCTTTCCACATGCCCGCCAGCAGAACCAGAAACACTGCCGGAAATGCCATGTCGAAACCATAGGGGCGCAGGTCTCCCATCATCGGCCCGAAGGCGGCACCCAGCGTGGTGAATAGAACCCATGCGAGATAGAAAGGAATGGCCACGCCGGCATAGAAGGTGAGGCTCAGCGCCGGATTGACGCCTTTCGACTGGCGACGTTTCGCATCGGCAAGTCCGAGCGCCCAGCTTTCATCGCACATCAGAAACAGGCTCGCAAAAGCCTTGCGCTTGGGCAGATGGCGGATGAAGGGGGCCAGAGCTGCGCCCATCAGCAGATGGCGGCTGTTGACCAGAAAGGTGATCGCAACAATCAGCAGGACATGCGGCGGCGAGGTCCAGAGCTGGATGGCTGCGAATTCCGATCCGCCTGCAAAGTTCAGTCCGGTCATCAGGGGGACTTCGATGACGCTGAGGCCTTTTTGTGCGGCCTGCGCGCCCAGAACCAGCGCATAGGGAATAATGCCAAGCAGAACCGGCAGACCGGCTGCGGCCCCGCGACGGAATTCCGAGCCGCGCCCGGATCTGCTTTTTTGAGGCACATAGGCCTGTGAAATATCCATAAAATTCCCGTTGACCAACCGGTAACTGGTTGCCCCTTGCTCAGTCTCTTGCGTGTTTGCTTGAGAAGTTTCGCGACTATAACCAATCTCTTGAGCAATTTGGTTGCGAATTATGCCCTTATGCACCAATATTTGGCAGATAATGCCAGTAAGGTCAGCATAAATGGAATCGAACGCCAATGAAGCTGGATGATATCGATAAACGGATTCTGCGCGTGTTGCAGCGCGATGGCCGCATCGCCAATAACGATCTCGCACGCGAGGTCGGCCTTTCGCCGTCACCATGCCTGCGGCGGGTGAAGCTTCTGGAAGAGGCGGGCGTGATAGACCGTTATGTCGCCGTGCTGAACCCGGCCAAGGTTGGCAAAGGGCTGACTTTCTTCACGCGCATCCGGCTCGACCAGCAGGATGAGGAAACGCTTCAGACTTTCGCCAAGGAAATCCTGAAGCTGCCGCAGGTGCTCGAATGCTATTTCATGCTCGGCGATTATGATGCGATGATCCGCGTGGTGGCGGCGGATATCGAGGATTACCGCCGCTTCCAGTCGGAATATCTGAGCCGGATCAAGGGCGTTCAGAATCTGAAGACCGACGTACCGAGCCAGACGGTCAAGCAGACTTCCGAAATGCCGCTCTAACCTGTCTTGCGGGCGGCGATGCCGGGCAGCAGCGCCAGACTAAGCAGGGCGACGGCGGATAGAATTGCACCGGCAAGGAAGGTGGCGGAGGAGCCATAGCTTTCCCACAGCCAACCGGCGCCGATGTTGCCGACAAGCATGACAAGACCCGTTATCACGTTGAACATGCCAAAGGCCGTACCCTTGAGGTGGCCTGGTGCCGTGTCGGCGATGAGCGTTGCGAGAATGCCCTGCGAAAAACCCATATGCAGGCCCCAAAGAACGATGCCGGCAAGGAACGGATAGATCGTGGTCGATTGGGCAATCACAAGATCGGCGACGATCAGGAAGCCGAGACTGGCGGCAAGCAGGCCCTTGCGCCCCAACCTGTCCGAGAGCGCGCCAACCGGATAGGCTGTCAGCCCATAGACGGCATGCATGACAACCATGGTGATCGGGACCCATGCGGCTGCAAACCCGGCTTCCTGCGCCTTGAGGAGCAGGAATGCTTCGCTAAAACGAGCCATGGTAAGGATCGATGCGACTGCAATCACGATCCATACGGTCGCGTTCAGCTTGCCCGCATCGGCAAATCGTGGAAATCCCTTGGAGCGAGCAAGGGGGCGTTTAGGGGGCGTTTCCGGTTCACGAATGCCGAAAATCAGAAGCGCGACCGCAATGAAAGCCGGAATGGCTGCAATCCAGAAAATGGTGATGATGTTGCCGCCGGTTACGAGCATCAGCCCTATGGCAATGAGCGGACCGACGAAGCCGCCGACCGTGTCGAGCGACTTGCGCAGCCCGAAGGCTGCGCCGCGTATTTCCGGCGGTGTCACATCAGCAATCAAGGCATCGCGCGGCGTGCCGCGTATGCCCTTGCCAACACGGTCTATCGCCTTGGCCATTACGATACCGCCCGCTGTCGTTGCCAGCGGGAAGATAAGCTTGGAAATGGCGGCCAGCCCATAGCCTGCGACGGCAAGCGGTTTCCTTCGGCCTGTCCAGTCGGAGATGACGCCCGAGAAAAGCTTGGTCACCGTTGCGATGGCGACTGACAGCCCTTCGATGAATCCGACCATCATGGCCGAAGCGCCGAGACCGGCCACCAGATAGAGTGGCAGCAGCGTCTGTACCATTTCCGAAGAGATATCCATCAGCAGGCTGACGAAACCAAGAATCCATACCGTTGACGGTATGGATGCGGTTTTCTGAGTGGATGCCATGTTGAAAACCCGAATCTGCCGAAGGAATTATCAAGCTGTTAGCACAGTGCGAAAAAAGATGAGTAATAAACTCCTATTATTTCGGATAGGCGTCGGCCATATTCAGCAGTTTAGCTGTATTCTCGTTGAGTATTGGTTGCATGTCGTCAAGCGAGCTGTGTCGACGGGATTGATGATCCAGTTCTTCGTTGATGCGGTCGGCAAGTGCGAAGAAATGTTTGCGTACCTTCGGAGCATAAGGATTGGCGCGCTCGATGGCCTGAAACACTTCCGGCGCATCGTGGCGGACCATGCCGACCGCCTGCATCATAAGGTCGAAGCTCTTTGTCGTCATGCGGGTTGGTAACGGCTCCATCTGCACCAGAACCTTGGCGATCAGATGCGTCAGACCCTGAACCATTGCAGCTTCGCGGTCGTGGTCTTCTGGTGTCGTGACGATGACGTCGAGGGCAAGATGCTTTTTCAGGAAGGCTGCAACGCGGCGAAATTTTGTACCGCGCACGGGGCAGACGGCGATTTTCAGACCGGCAATGCCGTCACGCGCGCTCTGCGGACCGAAGAGCGGATGTGTGGCGACAATATCGACATGCATGGGCAGGCCGCGCTGCATGATATCGGCGGGCCCGACCTTGACTGAACCGACGTCGAGAACAAGCGCACCGGGGCGCAGATGCGGCGCGATCATCGCCACCACGCGGTCGAGCGTCGCGACCGGCGTTGCGAGGATGACGATATTGCACCGGGCGACCTGTTCCATGGAGGTCAGGGTAACGCCATGCATTAGCACCGTCTGTTCAAGGTCTGCGACGGGGTCGTAGGCATACAACTGGAAATACGGGTTCAGGTGGCGGGCGATAAGCTGCCCGAATGCACCAAAGCCGATAATGCCAATTTTTATATGCTGATTATTGTCGCAAGACATGGACTGACCTCTTTAGGGCCGCATGGCCAGAGGTGCTGTCCTTGAAACTCAACCGCTGGCAATGCAGCGGTTGAACTATGACAAAGCAAACCCGCCGCTATATGAGCGGGGCGTAATAAGACCGGGTGCTGATGAGTGCTTTGTTCATGCCGCCTAGCTATTCCTGCTTTTGGTCGATGTCAACACACCGTCTATTTCATATAGGCGCGAACCACGTCGACGAGTTCGCCGGCACCTTCGTCGCGTTCCTTTTGCGGAAGGGCGCCATCGGCAACATGCATCAGGATGTGGTCTTCGATCACTTCCGCCATCAGCCCGTTGACCGCACCACGGACGCCTGCAATCACCTGCATGACTTCGGCGCAGCCCTTTTCTTCCTCAAGCATCCGTTCCACGCCTTCAAGCTGGCCACGAATGCGACGCACGCGATTGATGAGCTTCTGCTTTTCACGGATAGTGTGGGTCATGGGAACTTCGGTCCTTCATGGCAATGTTGCGATTTTCAGGCAGCGCGCGTTTCCACCTCCACCGTCACATGCGACAAATCATGGATCGCCGCAAGCTTGTTCCGATAGTAGGACGGTGTCTTCGGCTGCTCCGCGACGATCGACACAATGGCACCGTGATGGCCTGGCCCGAGTTGCCAGACATGCAGGTCGGCGATCTCTCCGCCTTCGCGGCTGATGATCTCCGCGATCTCGTCCGGCAGGTCTTCGTCTTCGGGCAGATAGTCCAAAAGGGTTGAGCCGGTGTCTTTGATCAGCCCCCATGACCAGTGTGCGATCACCGCAGCGCCGACAATGCCCATTGCCGGGTCGAGCCAGAGCCAGCCATAAAGGCTGCCCAGCAGGAGCGCTGCGATGGCAAGCACCGATGTCAGCGCATCGGCGAGCACATGCATATAGGCTGCACGCAAGTTCTGGTCATAGCCACCCGCGTGATCGTGATCGTGGTCATGGTGATGGCCATGATGGTGTGAATGATCGTCCCTGAGAAGCCAGGCGCAGACGAGGTTGACGATCAGTCCGATGATTGCGACGAGAATAGCCTCGTGAAAATTGATGTTTACCGGGGAACTGAAGCGCCAGAAGCTTTCCCATCCGATCAGGAGGGCGATCAGTGCGAGAACGATGGCGCTGGCAAAGCCAGCGAGATCGCCGAGCTTGCCTGTGCCGAACGTGAACCGCGAATTATGTGCGTGCTTGCGCGCATAGAGATAGGCAAGGGCCGCGATCAGCATTGCCGCTGCATGGGTGGACATGTGCCAGCCATCGGCAGTGAGCGCCATGGAGCCATAAAGGCTTCCGGCTGTGATCTCGATTATCATCATCGCTGTCGTGATGGCGATCACGATCCAGGTTCGCTTCTCATTGCGTCGGTGGTTTTCTCCCAGAAAGACATGGTCGTGTCTGGAACTCAGCTGATGCCCGGAATGGTGGGAGTGATGATGTGCGCTCATGAAAACAGCCTCTCTATTAGAATAGGGGGGTATACTATTTTCTGGAGCGCTACAAATCACACTTTCAGGAGCCGACTTAACTTCGATCAGCAGGGGCAACCGCTGGCAACGCCTTTCAACGGCAGAAAAACTCACCTTTCGATGTAGGGCTTACGCCTATTCGAGGAGGCTTTAGACCTGATTGCCGGAATCTTTTCGAGGTCGGGATCAGTTAAGATCAGACTTGTTAACTTGGGGCAAAGCACTGAAGCGCCGCTGATCCGGGCAACACGGAACGACGCTTCAGATTTTGAAGCTGTGCATCGTGCTTTGCTAGAAATCCACGCTGATTTTCAGGCCGGTGCCGTAACGAGAAGAGCGGAGGGATTCATGTCTTCAGAAAAGAACGGGCATTCGCCGCGAAGTCGTGCGCGACGACATTTTCTGGGTCTCACAGCAGCCACTGCCGCCAAGGTTGTGGCACTGGGTGCTCTGGCTTCAACAATGTCATCACGCCCGTCGCAAGCCCTGGGCACGAAATGGTGGCATGGTGGTCATGGTGGCGGAGGAGGCTCCGGATCGCACTGCCTTTTGAAAGGCACACTTATCGAAACGCCCACCGGCCCGGTGGCGGTGGAGACATTATCCGTTGGCGATCTTGTGACTACGGCTTGCGGTGAAACGCGTCCGGTCAAGTGGGTCGGATGGCAGAGCTGCAGAAAAGGCGGCACGCAATGGAATGAGAGCGTGATGCCGATCCGTGTCAAACGTTATGCCATCGACAGCAAAACCCCGCAGCGCGACCTTTACCTTTCGCCCAACCATGCGCTGCTTATCGACGGCGTTCTGATCCGCGCGAAGGATCTGGTCAACGGCCAGAGCATAGCGCGCGTGTCGATGGATACGACAATCGACTATTACAACATCGTTCTCGACAGTCATGATGCCGTGCTGGCGGAAGGGGCAGCCGTCGAAACCTATCTGATGCGCGGCGACAGCTACAAGGGCTTCACCAACTTTGCCGAGTATCAGGAACTATATCCGGACGAAGCCAATATCATCATGCGGCCCTATGCGCCGCTTATGGGCTACGAAGGTGCCCGCCAGCACATGCATGCATTGTTGTGCATGAGCGGCATTCTTCCGCTGCGCGACGTGGTTGAGGAAACCTATCAGCGTCTGGCAGCAAAGACGAGTGAAAGCGTAGCGTAGAATAATGAATAGTACCGGGCGGTGGTAAGAAAGGCGGGGCGCTGATTGTGGTGCCCCGCCTTTCTCGTGAACCGAGTTTAGCCAGCTTCTGCCGTGCGCAGGAAGGATTTCCGTTCCATTTCACTGCCGTTGATCTGGCCTCTCAGTTGCAAGAGGTCTTTTCGGCTGACCAGTCCGCAGAGTTTTCCGTCGCGTGTCACAATCGGGATACGTCCACAATCAGTCGCGATCATCATGTCGGTGATGAACGCCACGCTGTCGTCCTGATGGCCGACAGGTGTGGAGGTGTCGGAAACGGCATCTGCAAGCGTCTGGCTGGACAAATCCGTCTTCCGCTGCCATTCCAGCGCATCAGCGCGCGTCACCATGCCGATCAGTATCCGGTCGTTATCGATGACCGGATAAAGTCGATGCCGTGCCGCTTCCGAGGCAAAAAAGGCAGAGGCTTCCTGCACGGTCATGCTTCCCGGTAGCGTGTCCACATTCGTCACCATGACTTCATGCACACGGGCGAACTCGAACGGGCTTACGCCATATTCGCGCGTGATGTGCTGTCCGCGCCGCGCAATTTTCTCGGTCAGGATTGAACGCTTGAGCAGAAGAACCGTGACCGCATAGGCGGTTACCGTCGCCACGAACACCGGAACGATCTGGCCGAAATCGCCAGTGACTTCAACTGCAAAGAACGTGCCGGTCAGCGGTGCGCGCATCGTGCCGCCCATCATGGCGGCCATTCCGAGCAGCGCCCAGAAGCCGGGTTCGCCGCCTGGCAAGATCAAGCCCAGCAGCCAGCCCATCGCGCCGCCGAAGATCAGAAGCGGGGCCAAAACACCGCCGGACGTGCCCGATGCCAGAGCGCAGAGCCAGATTGCGCTTTTGACAAGCAGGACCACCAGCACTGTGGTTGCCAGAAATTTATCATTGAGGAAACCGTCGATGAGATCATAGCCGACACCAAGCGCGCGCGGTTCGATCAGACCGCCAATGCCGATGGCGATGCCGCCGATTGCCGGCCACCACATCCAGTGAATGGGCAGTCGCTCGAATGCATCTTCCAGCTTGTAGAGAAGGGTCGTGAGCAAGCCGGATTGCAGGCCGGCGACAATGCCGATCAGGGCACATGCGACTATTCCCCACCAGGGCAATGCCAGATGAAAATGGGTCTGGAACAGCGGACCTGTTTCGAAAAACAAGGGTCGGTTTGTGTGAGCGACTGCTGCTGCAGCTGCCACAGGAATGAAGCTGCGGGGCTTCCACTCGAAGAGCAGCAATTCGACGCCCAGCATCACGGCGGCAATGGGCGTACCGAAAATGGCGGTCATGCCTGCGGCGGCACCGGCCACGAGCAAGGTCTTCCGCTCGGCTGAACTCATCTGAAACAATTGCGCAAAAAGCGATCCGATAGCTCCGCCCGTCATGATGATCGGACCTTCGGCGCCAAAGGGGCCGCCTGTACCGATCGAGATCGCCGATGAAAGTGGCTTCAGTATCGCCACTTTGAGCGACATGCGACTGCCGCCGATCAGGATGGCTTCGATTGCTTCCGGAATACCGTGCCCGCGAATTTTCTCGGAGCCGTAACGTGCCATCAGCCCGATTGCGAGACCACCCACCACGGGGATGAGCACGATCCAGAAGGACGGCGAAAGGTGCGCCAGTGTTGCCGGGTCAATGCTGATGCGGCCAAACCAGACCAGATTGGTGACCAGGGCGATCAGGCTTACAAGCACCCATGCGGCAGCGGTGCTGGCGGCACCGATGACGATCGCCATCGCGATCAGGAGCAGCATTCGCCTGTCGGCGGTAAAATCGCCCGCGACGCGGCGCGCGACGCCGCCGGTGAAATCGTGCGGTCTTCGAAACTCGTTTTGCCGGGCCATAGCAAACTCCTGTCTTTCTCGGCGGATACGCTAGCTTGGGGGAGAGCGTCTTGGAGCGCGTATCGATCTGATTGAATCAGACCGGCGCGTCTTGATGTTTGTTTTGACGCGCATCTTGTCCGAAAACCGCTTCACACTTTTCGGGACGCACTCTAAACGGCGGGTTAAATATATCGTAATACGATATAAATCAATTGCCATCTTTGTGTTTGGGCAAGGGGCTTGCTATTGGGGAAGGGATTGCTGCAAAGCGCCTTCGGAAAAGCCGAACGGGCGTGTTTATATCGAGGTCAGGGAAGAAGCCTGTTGTGAAACAAAATCCGGATGCTTTGACACAAGCCGACTATCAGGCGCTTGCGGAACTTCGCTATCGTTTGCGCCGGTTCATGAGTTTCAGTGCAACGGCTGCGGAAGCGGAAGGGCTTCCGGCGCAACAGCATCAGGCGCTGCTTGCGATCAAGGCCCATGCCGCTGATGCACCGTTGACGGTTGGCAACCTTGCGGAATGGCTTGTCATTGCTCCGCATACGGCAACGGAGTTGGTCGGCAGGCTGGTGGATGCTGATCTGGTGATGCGGATGGTCGATCCTTCGGACCGCCGCCGCCACACATTGGCGCTGACCGACAAGGCCGAGCAGGTTCTTGAGCGGCTCAGCGCCGCGCACCTTGCCGAGATACGCGAGCTTGCCCCCAATCTGATCGATGTGTTGACCAAGCTGGAGCGTGCAGCGAACAAGCCGAAGTAACGGCTTAGAGCGCGTATCGATCTTATTCAATCAGATCAATACGCGCATCTTGTTCCGAAAACCGTTTCACACTTTTCGGGATGCGCTCTAAATCCTGTCCATCAGTGCATACCACGACAGGGCAAGGAACAGCAGCGGTGAGCGGAAGGTGCGACCGCCGGGGAAGGCGGGAATCCGCAGTTCTTCGAACAGTTTCAATCGGTCGCGATTGCCAGCAACGGTTTCGGCATAGAGCTTGCCCATATAGTTTGCCAGCATGACGCCATGACCGGAATAGCCACCTGCGGAAATGACACCGGGCATCACTTCGCGCACGAAGGGCTGGCGCGGCATGGTGATGCCGACCGAGCCACCCCATGCATGGGTGATTTCGACCTTGTCCAGCGCCGGATAAATCTCGGCTATCTGGCGGCGGATGTGGGTGCTGATATCGCGCGGATTGTCGGCAGTGTAGGCTTCGCGCCCGCCGAACAGCAGCCTTCCGTCCTTTGAACGACGGAAATAACGCACCACGAAGCGGGAATCGTCGATGGATTCACCGCCCGGAATAATGGGGCTGTCGTCGCCAAGCGGCACTGTTGCGCCGATGAATGAGCGGATCGGCATGACATGCGATGCGCTGACCGGTTCCAGCAGACCGCCATAAGCATTGACAGCGATGAAGGCATTTCGCGCCGATATGGTTCCGCGATTGGTTTCGACTTCGACCCGTCCGCTTGCGGTGCTGATTTTGGTGGCTCTGGTGTCTTCAAACAGCTTTGCGCCCGCCGCATGGGCGGCTTTTGCAGTTCCGACTAGCAGTTTCAGCGGATGAATATGGCCGGTGCCTGCATCATAAACGCCGCCAAAATAGCGTTCTGAACCGAGCAGACTCGCTGTTTCAGCGCGGTCGAGCAGACGCAGGTGCTGATAGTTGAAGCGACTCGCCATCAGCTCGACATGGCGTTCATACGACTTCAGATAGCGCGGCTTGTGCACGACCGAAATCTGGCCGGGCACATATTCCATATCGATCCTGTGTTCGTCGGCAAAGGCAAGGAGATAGGCCTTGGCCTCTTCCGCCACGTCGAACAGAGCCTTGGCGCGCTCAAAGCCATATTCGGCTTCAAGGTCTTCGGCCCATGTGCGCTGGCCGGTGCCGAACTGGCCACCATTGCGCCCCGACGCCCCATCGCCGAACCGCGCTCCGTCGATGAGTGTGACGTCCACGCCCTGTCTCGCCAGATGGTAGGCAGCCGAAAGCCCTGTATATCCGCCACCAATGACAACGACATCGGCCTGCCGCGAGCCATCCATTTCAGGATATTGCGGCCGATCAGGGACACTCGCTTCGTACCAGGAAATGCCGGGCGAGATTGGGCTTTGGTAGGGCATGTGGAACCGGTCAGACGTTGAGCAGCAGGAACTCGCGTTCCCACGGGCTGATGACTTCCATGAAGGTTTCGAACTCGGCACGCTTGATGGCGGCATAGGTCGTGACGAAGGAACTGCCGAACAGATTGCGCAGCTCCGTGTCTTCCTCAAACAGTTCCACCGCGTCGATCAGGCCGCGGGGCAGTTCGATTTCCTTGGTGTTGACGCTGGTGGTCGCAGGCTGTTCAGCTTCAATCTTGTTCACGAGGCCGATCAGGCCGCAGGCAAGTGAAGCCGCCAGCGCGAGATAGGGGTTGGCATCGGAGGAGGGGATGCGGTTTTCCACGCGGCGCCCATTGGGGTCGGAGCGCGGCACGCGGAAAGCGGTGGTGCGGTTGTCGTAGCCCCATTTGACGTTGACGGGTGCGGAAGCATCCGGCGTCAGGCGGCGATAGGAATTCACATAGGGCGCGAACATGACAAGCGCATTCGGCACATGACGCTGCATGCCGCCGATAAAATGGCGGAAAGCCTCGCTTTCGCTGCCATCCTCATTGGTGAAGATGTTGCGTCCGGTCTTCTTGTCCACGATGGACTGGTGGATATGCATTGCCGATCCGGGCTGGCCCTGAATGGGTTTGGCCATGAAGGTGGCATACATGTCGTGCTTGAGCGCCGCCTCGCGGATGGTGCGCTTGAACATGAAAACCTGGTCGGCGAGTTCCACCGGGTCGCCATGGCGCAGGTTGATCTCAAGCTGGCCAGCGCCTTCTTCGTGGATCAGCGTGTCGATCTCCAGCCCCTGGCCTTCGGAGAAATGATAGATGTCGTCGATCAGTTCGTCGAACTCGTTCACGCCTGCAATCGAATAGCCCTGTCCGCCGCCAATGGCGCGACCCGAGCGACCGACAGGTGGCGTCAGCGGATAGTCGGGGTCGGGGTTCTTGCGGACCAGATAGAACTCGATTTCCGGGGCAACGACCGGTTTCAGGCCGCGCTTGCTGTAGGCGGCAACGACATTGCGCAGCACGTTGCGCGGAGTGAATTCCACCCCGCGTCCGTCCTGATAGACGAGATCGCAGATAACTTGTGCCGTTGGATCGGATTCCCACGGCACAGCCGAAAGGGTCGAGAGGTCCGGCACCAGCTTGAGGTCGCCGTCATCCTCCGGGTAATGAAAGCCGTAGCCGTCTTCCGGATAGTCGCCGGAAATCGTCGTCATGAAGACGGCCGAAGGCAATGCCAGCGAGGTATTGGAAGTGAACTTCTTCGACGGCATCATCTTGCCGCGGGCAACCCCCGCCTGATCGGGGGTAATGCATTCGATGTCTTCGATGTCACGCCAGGCAAGCCATTCGGTCGCCTGCTTCCAGTTCTTCACACCGCGAAGAGATTTGACATAGGCAGGCGTACGGCGACGCGGGGCGCGCGTAACCTTCTTTTCCGTCGTATCAGCAGACATCAATCACCAGAAAATGATTTCGATAACGGCATGATAGCTGCGACCGGCCTCAATGACAAATGGGTCCGGCAAGCTTTTGTGTGCGCCATCGCAGAAAGCGCACACAAAAGAAAATCAATGTGTCAGAGACCGAAATGGCCCTTGAGAGCGGGTACGTTTGCAACCAGCTGGTCGACCAGCTGCGGGTCATGGTCGCGCACATAATTGATCACCTGCCCGCCTGCTTCGGTGATCTGGTCGCTGGAGAGGCCGCTGGAACGAAGCGTGGCAGCGGCTTTGAGAAGCGCACTCATCTTTTCGCCGGCCACATTATCCATCAGTCCCGACAGCGCACCCATAATGCCGCCGGTACTCGAGGCAAGCACGTCGTGGGCGCTGGCGAGCTGCTGGGCATCCGGCAGGAGTGCGAAGATCTTGTTGCCGATTTCCGGTGCGCTGTGCTGCAGAACGGAAAACACCGAGCCAGCCAGCTTTTCTGCAAGCTGCGGATTGATGTTGATCTTGGTGGCGATACTGTCAATGAGAGACTGAACAGACATGAAAATTCCAAATTCCTTGCCCCCGCAAGGGGCGGTTCAAACCGCAGTCGGCGAGCAAACCCTATGGCTTCCACGACCAACCATTTACAAGTGACCCGCAGGCTTGTGCGCCGGATCGGGGTGCAGGGACCACCAATGGTGCACCGGCGTCAATGCATGAGGCGCGGCTTTGTTGGAGTTCGGTGAATTTTCGGTCAAGATTCAGTTTGCGGAATATTGAAGTGGCTTTTCAGTGCCGGGACGAAAGCAAAGAGCTTTCGCACAAGTTCGCGATCTTTTTGCCTGATATGACGGATGACTGTCAGGAATGCCTGATTGGCCTGATCCATGCTCATGCCGGTGGATTTCAATGCCGCCAGACCGCAGACCAAAGCGCCTATTCGCTCGCCCGCAAAATTTCCGGCCACATTCGAAACTGTTCCGAGGATCCCATCTGCATGATGATTTTCAGGGTTGAGCACATCATTGGCGCGTGCCAGTGCGGGCGCTCCGGGAATCAGGTTGAATATTTGCGGCGCGACAATGGGAGCCTCGTGTTGGATGATGGAGAGCAATATACCAACTGTTTGCTCGGCGGTTCCAGGATCTATATTGGCGTTTGAGGCAATATTGTCTATCAAGGATTGGATTGACATTTCTCACCCATGAAAATTGATAAAATAATATTTGTCAGAACAATTTTATGAGAAGTAATACTGTTATTTAGAATAATATAATTTTGTATTCTCTTATACGGTAAGAAAATACAGGGTGCTTCTGGTCGTGTGTTGCAAGAAGGCGTATAGGCTGCATTTGCTCATCTTCGTCGGACCCACTTGAAATGATCGTTCGCCCGCGCCCTCCTTTGTGGAAGCTCTTCTTCATACTCAAGGGCTCCATCATCCTGCGTATCCTGCCGCAGATTTTTGCGGTTTTCCTTCTGTCGGTGCTGGTTGTGTGGGCGCATCGCGCGTTTCCCGGCTGGGTGCCAGCCGTCAACAACGGGACGGCTTTGGCGCTGCTCGGCATTGCGCTTTCGATCTTTCTCGGCTTCCGCAACAATGCCTGTTATGACCGCTGGTGGGAGGCTCGCAAAATCTGGGGTAAACTCGTCTATACGACACGCGGTCTGGGGCGTCAGACGCTGTTGCTGGAGAATGTGCCGGGACTGGAAGGCGGACGGGAAAAGCTGCTCCGTTATGCGATTGCGTTTTCGCAGGCCATGGTCAGCCATCTTCGGCCAGAGGAAACCGGTGGCTCAAACAAATACGACAAATGGTTGTCTGCGGAAGAGCGGAAAGCGTTGGCGGAAAGCCGCAACAAGCCTGATTTCATCTTGCGTCGGCTTGGTGCAGCTCTGGCGGATATGCGTGTGAAAGACGCTCTGCATCCGGTCGATTTCCAGACGCTTGACAGTTCAGTGTCTGCATTGGCAGAGGTTCAGGCGGCCTGCGAGCGGTTGCGGTTCACGCCGGTTCCCTTCGGTTATACGCTGCTTCTGCATCGCACGGCCTATCTGTTCTGTTTCTTCATACCGTTCGGCTTTGCCGATATGCTTGGTTGGGGAACGCCATTTGTGACGACACTGGTGGCCTATACTTTCTTTGGGCTGGATGCGCTGGGCGACGAGCTGGAGGAGCCGTTCGGAACATTGCCCAACGATCTGCCCATCGGGGCTATCGCCGATACAATCGAAATCAATCTGCGGGAAGCATTGGGCGAGGAAAACCTGCCCGACCTTCCTCAACCAGTCGATTATCTTCTTATGTAAAAAAAAGCCCCGACTGGCAGGGCCAGCCGGGGAGGTCAGTTGAGGAAATCCGACCATAAAGCGAGTGGCAGATCAACCCTGTTTCATCGAATTTTACGGGCAACTGCCAGTTTGGACATTGTGTCGCTGCCAAAAGAGAAGTGTGTGAGCATGGCAGCGAGCATGAGAGCGAGGACCGTCATCATTTGTCATGGGTGACGATGACTGGGATCAGTAGATCACCCCAGTTGCCGTCGCCGTTCCCGTGCTGCCGAAGGCACACAAAATGAAGGAACATGGCGGCGACGGCGATTGTCGAAAGCATCATCATTTGTCGTGGGTGACGATGACTGGGATCAATAGATCACCCCAGTTGCCGTCGCCGCCATGATGCCGGGCCGAGCGGACCAGTTCCACGGAAACGCCTGCCTCGACCGCCTTCATGACGGTGTAGTTGAGGCGATGCAGATCGTTGGCGAGCATACGGATAACGGTCTGCTGATCCGTGGTCATGCTTGAAGATTGTTCTTCTGCTCTTTCCTTGACGCGTGCTGGCGAATTCATGGAACTGTTCCTCCTGTTTGTCGCCGGGCTGTTATTCAGCAGCCGGTCTGAACTGTGCTGTTTCAGTCGATTCCTTCATGGCGGTGGTCGAAGACTGGCCGCCGGTGATTGCGAGCGATACGGCATCGAAATAGCCGGTGCCGACTTCACGCTGATGCTTGGTCGCGGTGTAGCCGTTGGCTTCGGCTGCAAATTCCGCCTGTTGCAATTCGGAATAGGCTGCCATCTGCCGATCCTTGTAACTGCGTGCCAGTTCGAACATGCCGAAGTTGAGCTGGTGGAAACCGGCCAGCGTGATGAACTGGAACTTGTAGCCCATCGCGCCCAGCTCGCGCTGGAACTTGGCAATCGTGGCATCGTCGAGGTTCTTCTTCCAGTTGAACGACGGCGAGCAATTATAAGCGAGCTTCTTGCCCGGATGTGCCTTGTGCACGGCTTCCGCGAAGCGGCGGGCCTGTTCGAGATCAGGCTTGGATGTTTCCATCCAGATCAGATCGCAATAAGGCGCATAGGCAATCGCACGGGCGATACATGGCTCAATGCCGTTCTTCACCTGATAGAAGCCTTCCGCCGTGCGGCCCGCATCGTAATCGACGAAAGGCTTGTCGCGCTCATCGATATCCGAAGTCAGAAGCTTGGCGGCTTCCGCATCCGTGCGGGCGATAACCAGCGTTGCCGTTCCCATCACGTCAGCAGCCAGGCGCGCCGCGTTAAGGTTGCGGATGTGCGCTGCCGTCGGGATCAGAACCTTGCCGCCAAGATGGCCGCACTTCTTTTCCGAGGCGAGCTGGTCCTCGTAGTGAACGCCTGCTGCACCCGCCTCGATGAAGGCTTTCATGATCTCGAAAGCGTTCAGCGGGCCACCGAAGCCTGCTTCAGCGTCGGCAACGATGGGGGCAAACCAGGTATCGACCGAAAGTCCCTTGCCTTCGGCGGTTTCAATCTGGTCGGCACGCTGCAACGTCTTGTTGATGCGCTTGGCCAGTTCTGGGGCGGCATTCGCCGGATAGAGTGACTGGTCCGGATACATGGCCGAAGCCGTGTTCGCATCCGCTGCAACCTGCCAGCCGGAGAGGTAGATTGCCTTCAGTCCGGCGCGAACCATCTGCATGGCCTGATTGCCGGAAAGTGCGCCCAGCGCATTGACGAAATCTTCCTCATGGATCAGCTTCCAGAGGCGGTTGGCGCCCATCTCGGCCAGCGAATACTTGATCTCCACCGAACCACGCAGCCTTTTTACATCTTCGGCCGTATGCGCACGCTGGATGCCGTCGAAGCGACCCTTTGGTGCCGAAGGAATAAGGCTGTAAAAATCTGTCATTTCGGTGTCTCCTCACACTTTGGACTGGTTCTGGAAGAGCAATTTGTCTGCGCTCTTTCTGTGACCAGATTTACAATCGAGATTGTTAGTGCGCCAGAAAAACCAATAAAAAGAGCTTATAATTGAGGTAATGCTGTCGGAGTTTTGACTGGATGGCACTGTAAATTTGTAAATCTTGTCAAAGATGAATTTTACAGCTATTTTGTCATGAATTGTAAAACTGCCGTTATGGGTCGGGAGGACCAGGTGAGCGAACGCAAGATATTTGCCGGCCCACGCATCAGGCGCATCCGCAACGAGCGGGGCTTGACCCAGACGGCGATGGCCGAGGCGCTCGGTATTTCGCCGTCTTACCTGAACCTGATCGAGCGCAATCAACGACCGCTGACGGTGCAGCTTTTGCTGAAGCTCGCCAGTGTTTACAAGCTCGACCTCGACAGTCTTCAGGCCGAAAGCGGCTCCACGATCACGGGGCTGAAGGAAGTGTTTTCCGATCCACTTCTGACCGGTGAACTGCCGGGCGATCAGGAATTGGTCGAAATCGGCGAGGCCGCGCCCAATGCTGCCGTCGGCATCATGAAGCTTTACCGTGCCTATCGCGAGCAGCAGCAACGCTTGTCCGATTTGTCGCAATTGCTGTCGCATGAGGGAAGCGGGGCTGAGCTTTCCGCGACGCGCCTGCCGCTCGATGAAGTGCGCGATGTGATGGCGCGGCGGGCCAACCATTATCCGCGTATCGAGGAAGAGGCGGAGAGCTTTTACACCCTCCTTAAGCCGGACGGGGATTTACCCAGCGCCTTGAAGGACTGGCTGCGCCGCGAGCATGGCATCACGGTTCGCACGTTGCCGGTCGCCACCATGCCGAACTGGCGCAGGCGTTATGACCGGCATTCGCAGCGGCTTTTCATCTCGGAGCGTCTGTCGCCCTTCGATCAGCTGCAGGAAATTGCCATGGAGGCGGCGCTGATCCGGATGCAGGTGGTGATCGGCGCAGAAACGGAGGGCTTGAAACTGTCATCGGGCGAGGCGAAGCGCATCGCGCGGTTCGAACTGGCGCGCTATGCGGCGCAGGCCTTGATGATGCCCTATCGCCAGTTTCGCGATGCAGCTGTGCGGGCCCGTTATGATGTCGATGTGCTACGCACGCGTTTCGGGGTTTCATTCCAGCAGGCGGCAAACCGGCTGACCACCTTGCAGCGACAGGGGGCAAGTGCGCTGCCCTTCTTCGTGATGGAAATCGATCATGCAGGCAATCGACTGCGCGTTGCAGGAGCGGAAGGTTTTCCGACCCGCTTCGGCGGTCAATGCCCAAAGCTGCCGGTCTATGCGGCTTTCGCTCAGGCAGGGCAGGTGCTGGTGGAACCGGCGGAACTGCCGGACGGCTCGGCTTTCCTGACAATTGCCCGCACGCTGGAGGGGCCGCAGGGCGCATTCAGCGAGCGTCCGCGCCGGACAGCGCTGTTGCTTGGTTGTGCGCTGGAAGCGGGGGCCGACACGGTCTATGGCGCGTCACTTTCAAAGGCTGGTAATACCGAGATCGGTCCGGCCTGTCGTCTGTGCGAAAGGCAGGGCTGCATCACTCGTGCCGAGCCACCGCTGACACGTCCGCTCGGGCTGGATGAGATGGTGGCGGGGATATCGGCCTTCGACTTCCAATAGTAAGCTGGTGTTTGTCAGGCATAACCGAAATCTCATTGCCCCACGGATGGGGGCGGATGGGTCCTGCGATGCAATTTTTATGTTCGTCCTGTCACGACCCTGTTGACGAATGCTGTGCAATCTAAAAAAGTGCAATAAAGAAACAGTATATACACCTTGAACCTGCACCGGAATTTATCGTGCAGATTGGAGCAAACGATGGGGATCAAATCCTTCCTTCTGGCAACGACCGTCGTGACGGGCTTTGTAGCGGCTGCCACATTTTCCGCGAGCGCGCAGGAGCGGGTGGTCAATATCTATAACTGGTCGGATTATATCGACGACTCCATTCTCAAGGATTTCACCAAGGAAACGGGGATCAAGGTCGTCTACGACGTTTACGACTCCAACGAAATTCTGGAGACCAAGCTCCTGGCCGGTGGCAGCGGCTACGATCTCGTGGTGCCATCGGGCGAATTCCTTGGCCGTCAGATTCCGGCAGGCGTGTTCCTGAAACTCGACAAGGACAAGCTGCCGAACCTCAAGAACATGTGGGATGAAATCTCCAACCGCGCGGCAACCTACGATCCGGGCAACGAATATTCCGTCAACTACATGTGGGGCACGACCGGCATTGGCTACAACAAGGCCAAGATCAAGGAAGCGCTCGGCACCGACACAATCGACTCCTGGGACGTGCTTTTCGACCCGGAAAAGTCTGCGAAGCTTAAAGGTTGCGGCATCTATCTTCTTGATTCGGCCAGCGAAATGCTGCGCCCGGCTTTGAATTATCTGGGTCTCGACCCGAATTCGCCGTCGCCGGACGATCTGCAGAAGGCTCAGGATCTTTATCTGAAGATCCGCCCGAATATCCGCAAGTTCCACTCGTCTGAATATATCAATGCGCTGGCCAATGGCGATATCTGCATGGCCATCGGCTATTCGGGCGATATCTTCCAGGCACGTGATCGCGCTGAAAAAGCAAAGCAGGGCGTCGAGATCGGCTATTCGATCCCGAAGGAAGGCGCGCTGATCTGGTTCGACCAGATGGCGATCCCGGCAGACGCCAAGCATGTGCCGGAAGCGCTTGAATTCATGAACTACATGATGCGTCCGGAAGTGGCTGCCAAGGCTTCGAACTACGTGTTCTATGCCAATGGCAACAAGGCCTCGCAGGAGTTCATCGACAAGGAAATTCTTGACGATCCGGAAATCTATCCGACCGAAGACGTCATGAAGAAGCTGTTCGTGCCCACGCCTTATGACACCAAGACCCAGCGCGTGGTCACCCGCGCTTGGACCAAGATCGTCACCGGCCAGTAAGAGCCGAAATACTATGGGACCGATATGTCCCGCCCGACATCGTGAAGAGCGGCCCACTGTGCAGACGGAGGGCCGCTCTGCGTCTTGTAATACAGCATAATTATCGAGAGCGGTCCCGCTTTAAAGACAGGCTTTTGGTTCCGGGTAGATCGGATAGGGGAACGGAATGGAATCTTTTGGCAGTTTTCGCCGCAAATTTGCGCCCTGGAACGATCCGGCGGCCAAGCCCTTCATTTCTTTTGAGAATGTGACGAAAATATTCGGCGATTTTACCGCCGTCGATGATCTGTCGCTCAATGTTTTCAATCGCGAGTTCTTTGCGTTGCTGGGGGCTTCCGGCTGTGGCAAGACCACGCTGATGCGCATGCTGGCAGGTTTCGAGGAGCCAACATCGGGTCGCATCACGCTCGACGGCCAGGATATGCGCGGCATCCCGCCCTATAAGCGCCCGGTCAACATGATGTTCCAGTCCTATGCGCTGTTTCCGCATATGACGGTCGAGAACAATATCGCTTTCGGCCTCAAGCAGGACGGTATGGCGAAATCGGAAATAGACGCGCGCGTGGCCGAAATGCTCAAGCTCGTGAAGCTGGAGCAATATGGCAAGCGCAAGCCACATCAGTTGTCCGGCGGCCAGCGCCAGCGCGTGGCGCTTGCCCGCTCCGTTGCCAAGCGCCCCAAGGTGTTGCTGCTGGATGAGCCGCTCGGCGCGCTCGACAAGAAGCTGCGCGAGGAGACCCAGTTCGAACTGATGGATTTGCAGGTCAAGCTTGGCATGACCTTCATGGTCGTCACCCACGATCAGGAAGAAGCAATGACCATGTCCGACCGCATCGCGGTGATGGACAAGGGCCGCATCAAGCAGGTGGCGACGCCGGCGGAAGTCTATGAGGCGCCGCGCTCCAAATTCGTGGCTGACTTCATCGGCAATGTGAACATCATCGAAGGCGAAGTGGTGAAAGCCGCGAACGGCGAGGCAGAAATCGCCACGGAAAAATTCGGCTTTCACATTCAGACCGAGACCCGCGAAGAACTCGATCCGGGCCAGAAGGTCTGGTATGCGGTGCGTCCTGAAAAGACACGCATCACACGCGAAAAGCCGGACGATGCTTCGGTCAATGCGGTGGAAGGCGAGCTTTGGGATATCGCTTATTTCGGCGATATGACGGTGTTCCATGTGCGGCTGGAAAATGGGCGCACGATCAAGGCTGCAAGCCTCAATGCCGTGCGCAAGACGGAAAATCCGCTGACCTATGACGAGCGCGTCTGGGTTTCCTTCGATACCGATGCCGGTCTGGTGCTGACCGCCTGAGGAGGCCACCATGCAGAAGCTCGTCGCTTCCATTGCCAGCCGTCTCGTCATCGCAGTGCCTTATCTCTGGCTGCTGGTATTCTTTCTGGTCCCGTTCTTCATCGTCTTCAAGATTTCCCTGTCGGAAGTCGCGATGGCGATCCCGGCCTATATGCCAACTTTCGATCTGGCACAGGGGTTCGCAGCAACGTGGGAGAAAATCAAACAACTCTCCTTCGACAATTATCTCTGGCTGTTGGATGATCCGCTTTATTACAAAGCCTATCTGTCCAGTGTCCGCATTGCGGCTATCTCCACCTTCCTGACCTTGCTTGTCGCCTATCCGATGGCCTATGGCATGGCGCGCGCGCCAACGACAATCCGTCCGACATTGCTGATGCTGGTGATCCTGCCGTTCTGGACGTCGTTTCTGATCCGCGTCTATGCATGGATCGGTATTTTGAAGCCGGAAGGCCTGCTCAATCAGTTTCTGATGTGGCTCAACGTCATCGATACGCCGCTCAATATTCTCAATACCGATACGGCCATCTTCATCGGGATCGTTTATTCCTATCTGCCGTTCATGGTGTTGCCGATCTATTCCTCGCTGGAAAAGATGGACTATTCGCTCATCGAAGCGGCGCAGGACCTGGGCTGCACACCGTTTGCCGCCTTCTGGAAAATCACCTTCCCGTTGTCGCTGGCGGGTGTGCTGGCCGGTTGTTTCCTCGTGTTCATTCCGGCCGTAGGTGAGTTCGTCATTCCGGACCTTCTCGGTGGTTCGCAGACACTCATGATCGGTAAGACGATCTGGAGTGAGTTCTTCTCCAATCGCGACTGGCCGGTCTCGTCGGCGGTGGCTGTGGTGCTCCTGATCCTGCTGATCATTCCGATCGTAATTTTCCAGCAGGCGCAGGCGCGGGCGCAGGAAAAGGGGAAATAGGATGCAGAACAACTGGTCCCGCTTCAATATCGCATCGGTGGCTCTGGGCTTTGCCTTCCTCTATCTGCCCATCGTCCTGCTGGTTATCTACTCGTTCAACGAATCCCGACTGGTCACGGTCTGGGCCGGATTCTCGACCAAATGGTATGTCGAGCTGTTTCGCAATCAGGCGCTGATGGATGCGGCATGGGTGACGATCCGCGTCGGCCTTCTGTCCGCAACGATTGCGACGGTTCTGGGTACGCTCGCAGCGCTGGCGCTGACACGTTATACGCGCTTTCGCGGACGCATCCTGTTTTCGGGCATGGTTTACGCACCGCTGGTCATGCCGGATGTCATCACCGGTCTTTCATTGCTGCTGCTGTTCGTGGCGATGAATTTCGACCGTGGCTTCTGGACGGTGACGCTTGCGCACATCACCTTTTCGATGTGTTTCGTGGCGGTCGTCGTGCAGTCGCGTCTGGTGAGCTTTGATCGTTCGCTGGAAGAAGCGGCAATGGATCTGGGCGCGCCGCCGGTCACGACGTTCATGAAGGTAACTCTGCCGGTCATCCTGCCTGCGGTGGTTTCGGGCTGGATGCTTGCATTCACCCTGTCGCTCGACGATCTGGTGATTGCAAGCTTTACCTCTGGTCCGGGCGCAACCACGCTGCCGATGAAGATCTACAGCCAGGTGCGCCTTGGTGTGACGCCGGAAATCAACGCTGTCTGTACAATCCTGATCGCGCTGGTGACGATCGGTGTCATCATCGCCTCGGTCGTCAACAAGCGTCGTGAAGTGCAGCGCCGCCGCGACGAGCAGGCGGCATTCCGTATGGGATAATGAAAAACGGGGCTTACTGCCCCGTTCCCATGGATGACGGTGAAATAAATGGCCGATCCCACGAGCCGCCGACGAAGAAATTGAGCGGCGGCTTGGCGGGCGGAGTTTCGGCTGGCGGCTGGCTATCCTGACCGTCTGTGCTGCCTTCCTGTGGCTGCTGCGGCTGGCTGTTCGGGAAAACGACTTCACCACTCAGCGCCAGACTGCGATCCACGAAAGGCACAATGCCTGCCAGCGTCAGCGTGCCATCGGAAGTGTCGAGACGCGCATTTTCCAGCGTCGCCACACCATCGGACAGATTGGCTTTCACATCCAGACGATTGAAGGCAAGCGCGACGTTTTCCTTTCGCTCCAGAGCGAAGAAGCGCTGGCTCTGCGCCTTGGTCAGAAAATCCTGCACGGCAAAGCCCTGCATCTGACCATTGTTGAGCTGGATGGAAACATTGCCCTGCGCGTTGGTCAAAAGGCCGGACCAGCGATTGGCCGGACCTTTCATGAACAGGGAAACATTGCCTTTGCCGCTTACGAAAGGCTTGTCGAAGCCAAGTGCCGTAAAGAACTGCGAACTGTCGATATCCGAGGCGTTGAAACGCAATTCGCCGCTCGCACTTTTCAGGTCACGCACGATCTGCACATTGGCTTGCATGATGCCGTTGAAGGCTTTGGCGTCGCCGATGTCGAAGATGGCACGTCCGCCTCGTATCTGAACCGCAGCAGCTACACCCGTCATGTTCACCGGGCCCGCCGTGGCACTCTGCGCGGAAAGGCGAAGGTCGACTTCTGCGCGATCAATGAAGCTCGTATCGACCACGTCGCGGTCGTGATTGTTGCGCTCGTTCGGCGAGCGCGCGCCGCTATCGGGCAGTGGAATGAAGGCTGAAAACAGGCGACCAAGGTCAAGCTTGTCGAAAGCCAGTGTTCCGGTTACCGCAGGCTGTTCCTGTTCCAGACCGATCTCGATCACGCCCTTGGCCGGGCTGTCGCTGGCGGTCATTTCCACATCGGCGAATTTCAGCCGTTTCGGTGTCGCGGTTATGGTGGATTCCAGCGAGAATGCACCAATTTCGGCGCTGCCCGCAATTGGCGGAAGGCTGAGCCAGCGTACCGCGCCGCTGAGTGACGGGGTTTTGGCAGTCAGATCGCCTTCGAAAAAACGATCCTTGGAAATATTCGCCTTGCCCTGAAATGTGAGGCTTAGCGGATTGGCGGTCAGGCTTGCGGTCACATCCGATGTGCCGCCCGCCAGAAGCGGCAGCGCTTGTGCGGCAGTCAGGCTGAACTGGGAGGTCTCTTCGCGCCATTTGGCGCTGCCCTTCAGCGTTGCGGCGCTTGATGTGCGCGGCCATTCCAGTGTTGCGTTGACATCGGTTATCTGCTCGTCACTGGTGATTTCCGGCTCGCTATCCGGACGGTTGAAGGCAATCGTCCCATCACGAACCACGACACGGCCAAACGGTTGTGAAGCCTGCTGCGTTGCCTGTGCATTATCCCCGGAACCGTCTTTCTGCAGGGCGCGCTGCGCACGGATCGCGGTGCCGAGGCGTCCGTTGGAATTGGCGATGGCATCGAGGAGCTGTGAGAAATTCGAAATCGGTCCGTCGAGGTTTACATGCGGACGGACGATCTGCGTTTCGGAAAACGAGATATGTCCCATGATAGCATCGAGCGGAGAAAGCTCCACATCGATGCGATCAGCGCTCATGAGTGGTTTCTGACCCTGATCGGTAAGTTTGCTGAGCGTCACGCCGTTCAACGATGCGCGCAGAACGGGGAACACCTTCAGGCGAGGGGCTTGTCGCAGTTCAACGCTATAGCCGGTCCAGGCGCTGATTTCCTGTGCAACGCGGATACGGATGGCATCGGTAGAGACAATAAAAGGTACCACGGCCAGCAAGGTTGCTGCAGCCGCGGCGCAGAGAATGACGAGCGCAATTATGAGGCGCGTAAATCGGGGCCAGCGCATCAACCGTCCAATCAGTGAAGTTTCATAGAAACACGCCACGTTTTTTCTTCGCGCCGCGCCTCTGGTATTCGTTTTTTTGCATATCGTTATCGCAAAATTGCTGAGCACTTTTGCGCGACATATTTCAAGCTGTAAACCAGCAATGGGTCAAAGCAAAGACGCTAGTTTTATGATAAGTCGTCTACGGTTGCAGAGAACGGAATCAAATCAACAGCGCTGCTTCTTCCTATGGTTAATCAATTGCTGCGCGGAAATTAACCCTGATTTTACAGTCGCTACTAATGCGTAAATTCTGAACGAAGAACTTAAGGCGTCGTTAACCGGCTTCACGCGATAAGGAATGCAACACTGAGTGATGATCGAGCTGCCGTTTCCGGTGCTCCATTGCGAATTGCTTTTGTGTCCTTTGTCTCTGAGATTCTGATAGCGCCGGTTCGTCCGGCGCTTTTTTTTGAGCTTGAACAAGGACATGAAAAAACCTCCCGCAAGGGGAGGTTCTTTAGCCTTTCAAGGTGCCGATCAGTCAGCCAGTACGCGTGTCGGCGGGAAGGCAATCTCGACCACCGTTCCGTGTCCCGGAGTGGAATCGATGGCAAATTGCGCCCGATTGGCTTCTACCATGGCTTTTGTCAGGGGCAGGCCCAGCCCGGTGCCTTCGCTGCGCCAGTCCTTCGCGGTCTCGGCCTTGCGGCGTTCCAGCGCGTTGACCTGCCGGAATGGTTTCAGTGCCTGCTCGACCTCGGATTTGGTCATGCCGATGCCGGTATCGCGCACCCGCATCACGACATCGCCGTTCATTTCATAGCTTGTCGACACGATCACCTGACCGCCCGGAGCTGTGAAGCGCACAGCGTTGGACAGAAGGTTCAGGGCCACCTGCTTGATCGAACGCGTATCGGCAACGATGTCGGGCAGGTTGGATTGGAAGCTCGAACGGATGATGACACGCTCGCGATTGGCCTGCGGTTGCATCAGTGCGATGGCTTCGGCAATGGCATCGTTGAGTGAGACCGCTTCAAACTGCATGTCGAGAGCACCAGCTTCGATCTTTGAAATGTCGAGCAGATCGTTGACCAATGCCAGCACGTGATTGCCGGAACGGTTAATGTCGCGCAGGTAATCCCGGTAGCGATCATTGCCGATGGAGCCGAACTTCTCGTCGGCCATCAGCTCGGAAAAACCGATGATTGCATTGAGCGGCGTGCGGATTTCGTGGCTGATGCGTGCCAGAAACTCTGTTTTCTGGCTTGAAGCGCGTTCAGCTTCCTTGCGCGCATTGGTTAGTTCTTCCTCGGTGCGTTTCCACTGCGTGATGTCCCGCAGGACGGCGCAGAACCCACGCGTGTGCGGCAGTTTGCCGATGGTCATGAACAGCGGAATAAAGCCGCCCTTGGCTTCGCGGCCGATCACTTCGCGCCCATCATTGAGGACACTCAGAACGCCGTTGCCGGAAAGGCCGTGCAGATAGTCCATGGCGGCGCGCTGGCTTTCGATGGCAAACAGCATAGAAAAGAACTTGCCTTCCGTCTCGTCGCGTTCATAGCCGAAGAGAGCCGAGGCCGAATGGTTCATCGAGCGGATGCGGCCTTCAGGGTCAATAAGGACAACGCCATCCGTCGCCGTGTCGAGAATGGTCTTCAGTTCCTCGACATGATCCGCAAGTGCCTGCTTCTCGTCGTCCTTGTCGATCGCAACCGGCGCTTCAGCCGGGGCGGCAACGGCTTCAACGGATACCGGTGCAGCTGCCACCGGCATCAGGCTCAGCATGAGTGCGCGGCCTTCGCGCCAGGAAATGGCGTTGAGATGCGCATCGACAGGTTCTTCGCTGCCATTGGCGCGGCGCAACACCATGCCCTGTCGCGTTTCGCCATCGTCGCTTTCGCTGTTGAACAGCACATCGACGCCACCCGCACCGCGAATATCATCAAGCGATTCATAGCCGGTGAGATCGAGCAAGGCCTGATTGACGTAATGGATCTTATCGCCCGAATGAATGATGACCGGCACAGGCAGATTGGCCAGCAGGGCCGTTTCATCTCCATAGGCCATTCCGGATGACGGAAGTGATGCTTCGTCGGCGGTAACTTCGTCGATGAGCGACGCTTTCACTTCGGTCTTTTCGACCGGCTGCGAGCTGTCAATAACAGGCTCGTCCGATATGGCGACCGTTTCGGTTTCGGCGCGCGAATTGGCAAGACCCTGCTTGCGCAGACGATCAGCAATTTCGCGGAATGCGTTGCGCTCGGTCTTGGTCAGCCCGCCTTCGGGACGCTCTTCGCGCTCCCGTTCCTTCAGCATCCGCGCCTGGTCCGCAGCCACTTTCTCTTCTGCGCAAGCGTTCAGTAAGCTGATCACCTTATCGGATTCCCGACGTCCCGGTGTCGGCGCGATATCCAGCGGCGGCTTGGGCAGCGTTGCGACAGGGCTGTCGTCATTGGCAACTTCTTCGCCTAGCGCCAGAACATCGTCGTCTTCGACAGGTGTTGCCGTTTCGACCGGTTCGCTGACGGGCTTGCGCGCCTGCGGAATGCCGCCTGCAAGCACCAGCCCGATTTCTTCCGGGTCCTTTTCGGCCTCAGCCGGACGCACCAGGCCAAAGCCGCGGAAACCGGTAAATTCCCGATCGCGCGAATAAACGGGCAGGGCGGCAAGCTCGACCGGCACGCGCAAATCCGTGCCCTCTACCGGCCACATCAACCGTTTTCCCGACCATGTGTCACGCTTGTCCAGCAGTGCCGCAATACTGCCATCGGGATCGAAGCCGAAGACATTGGCCACATCGGCAAAGCGACGCCCGACGACATCAGCCGCATTCGGCCCAATCGTCGCGGCAAGGTCCGGCGATATTTCGCTGAATGTGCCGTCCGGTCCCACCTTCCAGATGAAGCGCGCGGGCGGAGCATCCTGTTCGAACACAAAGCTACGGGGCTTCTGCTGATCGGTGGAAGCATCTTCAGTATTTGCGCTCTCCACAGGCTCTGGAAGTATCTCTTCCAGAATTTCTTCGGCCTCACCCTGCAGAGCGGCGGGTGCTTCCAATGTCGCGACGGGAGCATCACCGATGATGCAAAGAAGATGCATGGGCGGCGTATCGGTCAGTCGCGCAATCGCTCCCGGCACGGAATGCTTTCCGGCGCGGATGCGGCGCTTGACGATACGGTCAGTCGCATCTGCAGCTTCAATGACAAGGTCTTCCAGCGTCGTGGAGGAAATGTCGAGTGCAGCAAAACGCGGGCTCGCGGCAATCACCCGGCTGTTCGCGTCGATCAGCGCAATATGCGTGCTGTCGTCGCTGAGGCCGGAAATGATGTCTTCAGCTTCTGCGTCCTTGCCATCGGCAGTCAGCAGCAGCCCGGACACGCCGTCGGGAAGCGTAATATGTGACACGCTGAACCGGGTAAGGTCGGAACGCAGTCCGCCGCCGAGGCGAACGGAAACGGTTCGGGTTTCACCCTCCGCATTGCTGTTCGAAGAGGCGATCTGCCGGCGTGTGGCGATGGGCAGATCAAGGCCGCCGCCGATCATGTCTTCCACGCGATCGAAGCCGAAAAGCTTCGCGCCGGGGCCGTTGACCCAAAGCACTGCCGACAGGTCGTGCGTCAGCACGAGCTGCGCATCGCCCTTTGCAAAGCCCTCGCGGATAGAATCCAGCGCGGCAATATCGATGAAGGGGTATGATCCTGACATACCTGTCCTTACCTGTTCTTTCGACCGCCCGCAGTGCTCGTTAACACCCTGTTAATAAGCCTCTTATGGGCGCGGGTCCACATTGCCATTTGGTATGGGCTGCATTTTCTGTTTCATTAGTTAATACGGGAAAGGCAATTTTACAGGCTCGGGCCAATATCCGGGTTGTGCACAGCCGGTCACCTATAATGGTTACCAGCCGGTGACCGTTAACAGCAGGATTTGATATTGAATCCCGCAATTGGGAATTTCTCAAAAAAGAGAGCTATAATCACTTGCAATATGGATCGATTCTCCGTATGTGACCCCCTGTCGGCGACGCCAGAGCGTTACGCAGCCGACACAAAGGTACGCGGTCGTAGCTCAGTTGGTTAGAGCGCAGGATTGTGGCTCCTGAGGTCGTTGGTTCAACTCCAACCGACCGTACCAATTTCACTTTCAGGCCACCACTATAAGACATTGAATTTACAGCGAGAAATGACAATCGCGCTGTATGGCTATTGTCGCTTGCGGAAAATTTGGCTACATATGCGGACACAAACGGGCGCACTTACGGGTGCACAAATCACCGGGTTGCATATGTGGAGCTGCCTATGGGGCGCAGGATTGACGATAGCAGTGCAGACCGTCATCTGACCAAAATCAGGGGCATTTACTATTACCGCCGTCGCGTACCGGGAACCATCGGAACGCTCGATTCTCGTTCTCCCATCATTAAACAGTCACTGCAAACGACAGATCTGGTCGTTGCGCGATCCAAGCGTGATCTGCTCGAAAAGGCAGATGGCGAGCTTTGGGCCTCGCTAATTATGGGCGGCGACAAGGACGAGGCCAGAGCGAAATACGACGCTGCAGTTAAACGCGTGGAAGCTCTAGGTTTCACATTTCATACGGCAAGGGAAATCGCATCAGAGCCGCTGGATAAGATCCTCAAGCGCATCGAGACAATCCTTGCGCCGAGTGCGCCTGTCATGCAGGCAGCTGCCATTCTTGGCACAGTCGATGCGCCAAAGGTGACTATCAATCAGGCGTTCAAGATTTATCGCTCTCAAATTGCAGCCGATCAGCTCCGCGACAAGAGCGAGGCGCAGCGCCGCAAATGGGTGCAGCAGAAACAGTCAGCGGTGAATTATTTTGTCGAGTTGAATGAGGATAAGCACATTGATGAGATCACCCGCGCTGACGCGTTGAAGGTCTATAATTTCTGGTTGAAGCGGATTGCTCCTGATAAGGGTGAACCTACGCACACAGCGACGGCTGGCAACCGGATCCTGTCGGATCTGAAAATTCTCTACGGTCGTTACTTCACTCACATTGGTGACAAAAACCGCGAAAACCCTTTCGCAGATCTCGGTTTTATCGAGAAGAATAGATCCAGACCGCCTTTCAGTGCCACGTGGATCAAGGATAGCATTCTCAAAAAAGGTGCATTGGCTGGCCTGAATGATGAAGCGCGAGGCGTTGTTCTCGCTATGATCGAGACAGGCGCGCGCCCCAGCGAGATCTGCAACCTCCTGCCTGAGCATATACATGCAAACGAAAAGTTGCCTTACATAGAGGTAACAGCTATCGAAGATGGCGAAGGCAAGCGGGAGATCAAAACGGAATCATCCAAGCGGATTATTCCGCTCGTGGGTATCGCTGTTGAAGTGTTTAAAAAGCACAGTGGGGGATTTCCCCGTTACCGGCATAAAGAAACCCATATGTCGAACACGCTGAATAAGTTCTTCAAAAATAACGGGCTGTTCCCAACCGACAAGCACAAGATCTATTCGTTTCGTCATGCGTTTGAAGATCGGATGAAAGAAGCTGGTCTGGATGCAGAACTGCGCCGGTCGTTGATGGGGCACACCATCGACCGGCCCAATTATGGGGAGGGTGGTTCTCTGGAGTGGCGGCGCGCTGAGCTGCAGAAGATTGCGCTGCCATTTGATGCGACAATCGTATAGTTCCAGGGCGTCTTTTTCTATCTTCACATTTCCACGTCGTTGCGTATATGATTCAAAATAGGGAGTGTTCGGGGTGGGTATTTCTTCAATTAAAACTGATTGTAGTAACTCTCCTGTTGGAGAAGTTGTTGATTTGTTCTGTGGTGTCGGCGCATTAAGCCATGGTCTAAAACGCGCCGGTTTTAAGATCCTTGCTGGCTATGACATTGATGCCAGCTGCAAGTTTGCCTACGAAACGAATAATGACGCCAAATTTTATACAGGTGACGTCGCTAAAGTCAGTGCAAATGAGATCAGAGAGCAATTCTCTGGTGAATTGCCGTCGGTACTTGCTGGGTGCGCTCCATGTCAGCCGTTCTCTACATATAAGCAGCGTTACGATGAGGATCCTCGTTGGAATTTGGTGGATCGCTTTGCAAAGCTGGCGGTTCAAGTTCAGCCAGATTATATAACCATGGAGAATGTACCGTCCCTTCTGAAATACAAAGAAGGAAAGGTCTTTGACGATTTCAAGCGAACCTTGGAAGATGCGGGTTACTTTGTTAACTGGACAGTGGCCAAGTGTGAAGAATTCGGTGTGCCGCAGCGTCGGCGACGACTGGTCGTCATTGCTTCTCATCATAAGCCCCTGCCTGATTTACAGCCTACTCACTCGAGGCCAGTAACAGTCAAGGATGTCTTGCAGAAGTTGCCTCCTATCAACGCAGGGGAAGATAATTTCGCGGATCCGCTTCATATCGCATCGGCCTTAACCGACATAAATCTCAAGAGAATTCGTGTTTCGAAACCCGGCGGAACATGGCGAGATTGGCCGTTTGAGTTGAGAGCAAAATGCCATCAGAAGAGTTCGGGTAAGACCTATCCCGGCGTGTATGCACGGATGAGTTGGGATGAACCTGCCCCGACCATGACGACTCAATGTTACGGGTTTGGAAATGGAAGATTTGGGCATCCCGATCAAGATCGGGCTATTTCGTTGCGTGAGGCAGCGATCCTGCAATCGTTTCCTCCTGAATATAAGTTTCTGCCTGACGGCATGCGGCCTAAGTTTACGGAAGTGGGCAGATGGATCGGAAATGCTGTGCCCGTCGGGCTTGCCGAAGCTATCGGGCGAGTAATTCAGTCATCATTTGGGGGGCAAAATGGCGAACAGGCAAGACAAGCAATTCCAATTTGAAATCTCGTTAAGTGTTCTCAATCACTTGGGGCGCAATCTTTACCGTAACTTTGTAACGGTGCTGGGCGAGGCAATTTCAAATTCTTGGGATGCCGACGCAAAAAATGTCTGGATCACAATTGATCGAGAGAAAAGCTCATTTTCGATCAAAGATGACGGCAAAGGTATGGATGCCGAAGCCTTTCAGAATCAATTTCTTAAGGTCGGGTATTCGAAGCGCAAAGATGGGCAGCGCAAATCTGATTCCGGGCGCCCGTATATTGGTGCAAAAGGGATAGGGAAGCTCGCGCTCCTGTCCTGTGCACAACGAATATCAATATTTACCAAAGTCGCCGGAGGGGAATTCACTGGTGGTGTGATCGATAACACAGACCTTGATGCCGCCATACAGCACGATAACACCCCGGATGAGTATCCGTTGGAAGCATTAAATTATGAATTAATAAAAGGACTTACCGATGATCTAGAACATGGGACAATAATCTATTTTGAAAAATCAAAAGATCAGCTTCGAAACTCGGATGCATATATTAAAAAGCTGCTCGCATTAAGCTTTAAATTTTCGATATTAGACTCAAATTTCAACATTCATGTTAATGGTGATCCGGTGGGCATATCAGACTTGGCTGATCTGTCCCGCGAAACGGAGTTTCTGTGGAACGTCAATAAATACTCTGACGATTTTGTTAAGTCACTGGATAATCTAAAAGAAAAAGAGATAACTGTTACAACCCCGCTCAATATAAAGGGTTTCTTAGCCACGGTTCGACTCCCAAGGCATTTAAAAATAACCGGTACGGAAGAACGCGCCACCGTCGACCTTTTTGTGAATGGTCGCCTTCGAGAGAAGAACATTATTCGCCACATTCCTACTCAACGTATTGTTGAAAGCTATTTGTATGGACAAATTCACTTCGACACTTTGGATAGGGAAGGCTTCGACCCTTTCACTAGCAGCCGCGAAGGGATCGTGGAAGATGATACACTCTTCCAATCGTTGCTCGAATATTTGAAGAACGAGTTGATCCCGAAGGTGCTTGATGAATGGGATAAGCTTCGCCTTGATCGCGGCGAAGAGGGGGATGATGAGAACACCAGAAAAACAAAAAAACAGCGGAAGGCTCGTGATCTATATAATGCATCACGAGAAGAATACACCTTGTCCAAAGATGATCCAGAGCGAGATACTGTTGATTCATGGCTGGATAGTTTAAGAAATGACGCTGAATTTAATTTAACTGCTTACGTTGACTGTTTCTTGTCAGAAAATTTGATTAGGAAGTATATTCATCAAAAGCAGAAGCAGCTCCCCCCTGTGGCCGCGAATGAAATTTCGGAATGGAAAAAGCGTGAATTAGATAATCTTGGAAAAGCGAACATTAGTTTCCAAATTAGAAAAGGAAACGATGATCTAGGTTACCTAGGAATGGACCATCTTGCGTTGATCGCAGAAGGTACGAAGTCGACCAATGGAAAGCAATCACTCTGGTCAGACGCTACGAACTTTAAACCGGTCCGAAACGCCGTTGGACATACTGGCCTATTAACAGAACTCGCCAAAGCCCATTTGAATCTAACTTTTCAGAATATTAAATCGCGTGTGATTTCATTGTTGTCTGGTAAGTGACGTTAAAAAAACCATCATCGCGCGCTGTATGCGCGCGATGATGCGTTAGAAGCCCGCTTTCTAATCTCCGACAATTTCGCTTCCCTTGATTTCAATTGGTCTAGTTCTTGTTCAAGGCGCTCATATATGGGGAGACATTTCACGCCTTCCGGGCCAAGTCGCACCATCCACTGAGCAAGCACATTCAGCGCTCGCTCAATGCGCTCTCTCGTGATGGGTTGGGATTGACCAGAAATCCCATCAGCCATGATCGGCCTCTGTGGGGTCAGGTGCCAGTGCAACAGCTGCCATAGCGCGCCAGATGCGGCAAACGAGATCATCCTCCGTCTGGCTTTCTTCCCAGACAAGATCAAGCGCGGCTTTAGACATTTCCGGGGTCGCTTCGAAAGGAAGTAAGCTAGTGGCGTCTGTCCATTCGATCTTGGTCTTGTCGGCCATGTCAGTGCACCTCGCCAGCTGTTACGAAATGCGCTTTGCCGTCGGCTTCGACCTCAAACCGGAAAGCTACGTCATCGCCCCACCAATAGACTTCGACGTAATAACTGCCCGGTTCCAGCGGGCCGCTTATGCCGTCGCCGGTCTCAATCAACTCGTCGAGCGAGCTGCTCAGTGTTTCGAGATCGTTGTGGTAAAAGCAGTTGGCTTTGCTTGGATAGTCTCCATTGATCGAGAATGACCGATCTTCCGCCAAGTGTAGGATGTACGTCCCGTACTGTTCGGTTGGATGAAAGCGGACGATATCGCCTTCGGCAACTTTGAACAGAAGGTGCCCCTGATCTTCGATGCCGCCGTCTGGACGAAGGTCGTCCTTACTCTCCTTCGGGATGACGATGTACGTGCCATCGTCGCATTGATGAAGGAAGTCGGTCGGATGCCGCAGCGGAGCCGGCACAAATTCATCCGTCCAGTCTGCGGGCAGCCATGTCAGCTCGTAGGTCTTGCCGGTCATATCAGCCCCGCAATCTGCAGGCCGAGAACGACGCCAGTGGCAAAGCAACATCCGAAAACCGCCAGCATGACGCGGAAAGTCGTGTCGCGATCCTCAATCTTGTAGTTGGCAGACAAGGAAAACCCAGCCTCGGTTCGGAACTGGATCTCGTCACGCATGGCTGTCGATCCTCTTGATGGACCGACGGCGCGCTAGGGCTGCGGCGCGCTGGCCGAGCTTCGCAACCACCTCGCGGGAAAAGCCGTGGTTCTCAAGCGTTTCCGGTGTGACGTTTTCACCGGCGAAGGCCATTTCGCGCATCTTTTCGGCGAGACGGTTTTCGACACTGCTGATGCAGGTTTGGTGAGCAGCGGAATGCGTTTTCGTTTGAAACCGGATCATCTTCTTTCATCCTTCTGATATCTGAGGGGATCAGATTGCGGGACAAAAGAAAGCACTGCTTTAAATTAAAAGCAAGTGATACTTTAAAATTATTAAAGCAAGAATCGATTCGACAGCGCGAAAAAAAGAATCAATAGTGAGAACAAAATTAGAACAGGGTGGTTTGTGGAATGTCTTGTGTGCAGGAGCCAACTGTAGGATCTACGTCGGTTATTGAGATTGAATGCGCTGATTGCGGGCGAATCCGCTGGCTTAAACCCCATGATTTGTACCGGTCTCGGTCGAGGGTGACGCCCCTGACAACCATTCGGCAGCTCGGTTTGAAGCTGTTTTGCACTGGTTGTCGGGATGAGGGGATGCCTGGGCGCAACATCAATCTAAGTCCGAGGTTCTTGTCCTCAAGCGCTCGGATTTATGCTGATGCGTATATTATCAATAGCCGAGAAGCTCGCGCGTAGGTATTACTCGCCACATGTTTTTGATGGCATACGGATCGAATATCAGCTCTTTGGCAGGGTTGTATTGCTTGCATACGATCTCGGTTTTCGACCGTTTAACCAAGCGCTTGATGTAGGCCTTTCCGACGGTTTCGCCTTCTGCCGGAAAGGTTTCAATTACAACATCGTCACCTGCAACGGCGTCTCGACCGCCACAATATAGCAGTTCTCCCGGCTCGTATCGCGGCTCCATACTGTCGCTAAGTACGTGAAGTGCAAATACTTTTCGGAGATGGGCTATCCCTGCAGGTCGCCGAGCATATCCGGCCACTTCTCCATTTAAGGTGAAATCTCCATCGTCGCCGCCTACGGCAACGCCAAGTATCTCCACATCAAGTGGTCCGGTGTCAATGTGGGTCATGTCGGATACAATTTCCGCATCCGAAACGTCGTCTTGATTGGACAAGTACCTGACGTTGCCCTTGCTTAAGGCAATTGGATCGATGTCTAGGAAGGCTGCAACCGCTTGAAGGTTCTCCATGGACATCACGTTTGCGCCACGTTCCCAATTGCCGACTGCGCCAGTACTGACGCCAGCAGCTTTCGCAATGTCGCGCATAACTAGTCCGCGCTGTTTCCTTGCGGTGCGCAGTGCCAAGCCAATTTTTTGCGGTAGCTGTGTCTCATCCATAATTGGATGTGACTCAATGTGGATAATTTCGTCCATTTAAGTATCCCTTGCATTCAAATGAAAGCTATGCTTTAAAATCGCGCATGGCTGACAGAGACGAAATGCATATGGCCCTTGAGGCCGCTAAAGACCGGGCAAAAGGTGCCAGCTCCTTGGCGCGTTCGCTTTGCATCACCCCGCAGGCAGTGAACCAATGGTTCATTGTGCCACCTGAGCGGGTTCTTGATGTGGAGCGATTGACGGGAATATCCCGCCATCTTCTTCGACCCGATGTATTCGGAAAGCCACAATCTGCGCCCGTTGGTTCCTCTTCGGGTGAGGCTGGAGCGTTGTCGCCCCCCGCTAACCCCGGCGGCGCTCCAGCCAATTCTGAGCAGGGTAGAGCAGAGGTAGCTCACCGGGTTCATACCCCGGAGGTCGCCGGTTCGATTCCGGTCCCTGCAACCAGTTTCGATTCGTCCGGCATCTCCTCCCAGTCGGACGGAAACGCCGGGGCGCAGCATTCTCTGGCTGGATGCGCCCCGGCTGCAATTTCGGAGGGCTTGCGATGAGTTCATTTCGTTGTTCTCCAGCCTGCGGGCCACCTGATTGACTTGACCAGACAGTCCTATCGGTAGGGCTGACTCATTTCACCGAATCCTTTGAGCGATTTTTTTCCTTGAAATTTCAGGGAGGTTCTTTTGCGCACTATTTCTGAGCCGGAACGCCGAACGCTAAAGGCCGCAACTGACGGTGCCTATGTGCTGTCAGGCGGCATTTCCCGCATTCTGGACTTTACCCGCGTCTCCACCTCGCAGCTTTCAAAGTACGCATCGTTTGGCGAGGACAACACTGAAAGCTTCGCGCCGATCGACGTGGCGGTCGAGATCGACCGCGCCGCCAAATCGCCGACGATAACGAAAGAGATGGCGGCGCTACTCGGTTACGAGCTGGTGCCAGTCGGCGTTCGGAAAGACATCGCGCCGTCGGCAGCTCCGATTTCTGAAAAGGATGCAATGCGCATCATGAAGGAGGGGATGGACGTCTCGCAGGCGATCATCGAAGCCCTGACAGATAACCGGATTGATGCTGGTGAGCGCAAGAACATCGGGAAGGAAGCTCGCGAGCTCATGCGCGTAATGGACGATCTCGTCCGCCGACTGGAGGCGGGCACATGATCTCCGGTAAAATTGCAAAGTTCATCATCATTGATGAGGTAGGCGAAGTTCATCCGCCTCGCTGGAGGCGTTTGACCTGCCGTTTCGGTTGCGATCGCTCCCGACGGATACTCGATCGATTTCCTAAAAAAGCTGATGCGATAGCGCGGGCCACTGTTGAAGGTGGCTCGCGCCTTTGTGCGGGAAAGGCTGTTCGTCATGGTTGAGGTTCATGAGGGATACGATCCGTGGAACGCCAAGCCGGTAAAGGCTGGGAAACGGCGCACTAAAGCAGTCGATATTGAAGCTGACGAGCTGGATGCGTCCGAAGTTCATCCAACGACTGGCGACACCATCACCTCGGAAGCCCAGACAATCGCCGTAGGGCAGCTTCGCGCCTTCATTGAGCGTATCGAGCGGCTGGAAGGGGAAAAATCCGAGATCGGCGACGATATTAAAGGCGTCTACGCCGAGCTGAAAGGTGCGGGTTTCGACGCGAAAACCGTCCGGGCAATCATCCGCCTTCGCAAGAAAGAAGATCACGAGCGTCAGGAAGAGCAGGCGATGCTGCAGCTCTACATGGACGCGCTTGGTATGTCGTGAGGTTGGCCGATGATCAATTTCATCCGCAAACACGACCTCTTTTTCGCAGCTCTTCTGGCGACCCTCTGTGTCTTCGGGGCGGCTTCTCCATTTTTCGTCGTCATCTATCTCGCGGAGGTTCGTTCGTATGAATCCGTCAAGTTTTAAGGTTCCGGTTCGCCTGAATGCAAAAGCCTATGGGTGCCTAACCGCTATGGCTGAGAGCAAAGGTTACAAGCCATCAGCATTCGCGCAGATGCTTTTCGATGCGGCGTTTGCAGCTCGCGTCGGTCAAGAGCGCGGAAGCCCGGTTTCCGATCGCGAACTGGATCTGCATGTTCGGTTCGCTACGGCGATGGCGGATGGAGTTGGAGCGGCAACCTTGGAGCGGGCGGTTCTTCTGCTGGAAGGGCATCGCGCAAAAGCAGCCTCTCTATCTCGCACACGCAAGCTTGGAGGGCGGGTATGACCTCGGAGCTTGTCATTAAAATTACAGATATCGATGTGCGTGACCGCTTGCGCGAAGTTGACGCTGCTAAAGTTGAATCTCTTAAGCAGTCGTTTGCCGAGTTGGGCATGCGAACGCCGATTACGGTTCGTTTATCAGGCAAAAAGGTGCGGCCATATGCGCTATCAGCCGGTGCGCATCGTCTGGAAGCTGCTCGCCAGTTGGGCTGGGATGAAATTCCGGCTTATGTCCGCGATGAAAGCAAGCTTGACGCCGAATTGTGGGAAATTGATGAGAATCTCGCCCGTTCAGAGCTGTCGCCAGCCGATAGGGCGGTTTTTACGTTCCGCCGCAAGGAGCTGTATCTGCAGAAATATCCTGAAACCGGGCATGGCGGTGACAGGAAATCAAATGGCAAACAACGCCACTTGATCGATCGGGAAGAGCGTAAAAGCTTTGTGGCGGCAACTGCGGAACTGTCAGGGAAATCTGAGCGGACAATCCGGCAGGATGCTGAACGTGGTGAAAAGATCTGCGAAGCCGCAATTCGTCTTTTGCGTGGAACCCGCTTCAATAGCGGGGCGACACTCGACAAGCTTAAAAAGCTCCCCAGTGACGTGGCCCAGATCGCTCTTGTTGAGGGTCTGATTGCGGAAGATCGGCGCATTGCGGCTGAAAACAAGCAGGTGCGGGCGCACTCGCAAAAGGTGAAGCGCGCCGTCCGCGTGGCAAGAATGGCCCATATCGCTGAGAAAGGTGCGGCAACCGCTCCACAAGAACTGGGGCGGCGATACTCAATCTATTACGCTGATCCACCATGGAAATATGAGGTCTGGTCCGAAGAAACCGGCATGGATCGCAGCGCGGAAAACCATTATCCGACAATGGAAGTCGATGAGATTGTCGCTTTGTTCCATCGTCTCGGCATCGCAGATCATGAGTATCCGGCAATCATGTTCTTGTGGTGCACGAATGCGGGGTTGCGCACGCAGGGCATCCGTGTGCTGGAAGAATGCGGCTTCGACTATGTGCATCACTGGGTCTGGGACAAGGTGCATCAGGGCAACGGCCATTGGGGCTTTGATTGCCACGAATGTTTGTTGATTGGCCGGCGCGGTGATGTTGTGCCGCCGCTCAAGGGTACTCAGCCGCGCACGATCTATCAGGAAGCAAAAGGTAGACATTCTGCCAAACCAGCTTTTTTCGCAGAAACAATAGAGCGTATCTGGCCGGATCTGCCGAAACTTGAACTTTTCTGCCGCTCGCCGCGTCCAGGCTGGGATGCCTGGGGTTATGAAGCTTCGGGGAGGGTGGAAGAATGACCAATGCTGTCATGCCTGCCCGCAAGCGCAATATTTATCTGTCAGGACCGATGACGGGTTTGCCGGACTATAACTACCCGGCTTTTCACCGCGTCACGGCGCAGCTGCGAGCGTCCGGGCACCGCGTCTACAATCCTGCAGAGTTTCCACACGACGGCCCACCGGAAGAGTTTCCAATCAGGCGGGCGTTTGCATCCTACTGCAACTTTATCTGTCTGGAGGCTGACACCATCGTTTTGCTTCCGGGCTGGGAGCGTTCCAAGGGGGCGCTCGCGGAACGTCAGCTCGCGCTCAACTGCAGCCTAGAGATTATCGATTGGAGGGGCGAGATATGAACCCCGAAGCGATGGAATTGCATCGGATCCGGAGCAAGCTTGTCGGGCTGTCAGGGCAAAAATGGTACCGCTCCGCTGACGATCGCGGCCAATTTGTTGAGGCCAGAACGGAAATGGGCGAACTCAATGAGATCGCCCGCTTTCATCCCGGCGCGCTGCCGGAAGAAATCGACTTTGTTGTCGGTGCGCCTGAAATGGTTGCCTTCCTACTCCGACTTGTCGATCGAGCGATAGCGAAGGCCCGCAAGGACGCGCCGCGCCAGCAAAAGCAAAACAAACCCAAAGACTTCGCGGCGGAAGCTGCGATGAAATGTAACGAACCTGCGTTCAAGGTTTTCCTTGAGCAACAGCACGGCCTTGAGCGGCCATTAACCGATGATCGTGCGGCACACAGATTGCGCACGCTGCTTAGCATTACATCCAGAAGCGAACTCAATAGCGATACCGCCGCGGCGGATCGGTGGCGCTCATTGCGCGCCGGTTTCGAAGCGTGGCGAAGGGCGGGGTGAATATGGGATATCCAGTCAATTTCCATGGCACGAATATGAAGCTCAACCCGCCTCAAGGGTCTGAGAATGTCGAGCCTCTTCATACGTTTACGAACGGTGTCTGTTCTGTTTCGTGCTGGGAGCTTTCCGCTGAAGAGCTCGCCGAGGTCATACGCACGGGAAGAGTGTTCCTGTCCGTATTTTCGGGCCGCACACAAGCACCAGTGTTCGTTGGTAGTGAAGGTACTACCCGATCAGTTGTTGTCGATTTTGGCGGCGTATGGGCGCGCGGGAAGGGGGATAAGGGTGAGTAATCCTCGTCTATCCATCATCCCTGCAAGAGCCGCAACAGACCCGGCATTGAAGCCGCGCGACTTGCAAGTGCTATGCGTCCTCGGACGCCATACGGATGAATATGGTTGGTGTCGTCGCAGTCAGGTGAAAATGGCGGCAGAGATGAACTGTGGGCGCGCGACCGTATTCGACGCAATCAATCGCCTTATTGGAGCGGGTTATCTTGAGCGTCATGAGCAAGAAAGTGACAGCGGGCGTGATAGTGCGCACGTCTATCGCGTCATTCTTGATCCGAAGCACCCGGATCCGGCGTCAGTTCAAGATGCTGACGGACCCTGCCGGTATGTCGGCACCCCTGCCGGTATTTCGGCACCCCCTGCCGGTCTAGAACCGGCACCCCCTGCCGCCTCTGGACCGGCACCTATTAACGACCCTTATTTAACCTCCCCTTCAAACGAAGAAAAAAAAGAGCGCGCAAGCGAAAATATGGATGGGATTGAAAACCAATATACTGGCTCGCTGGACGACGATCCGAAAACTGCGGCGTTCGAGAAGCGGGTGATCCATTTTGTTAATGGCGTTGGCTTCCACGCCGGTATCTGGCCACGGTGGGATCACAACACAACGTTGGACTGGATCAAGCGGCAGTTCGCAGGATTGTCCCTTGTAGAACGCAAGGAAGCTGAGCGTTGGCGTGACGGGTATCTGCTGGATGCAGCTGAGCGGAAAGTGAAGCCGCAGCCTGTGGGTGCATTCTTTCGGGATCGGCTCTGGAATGCACTCGATCCAGAGATCCTGAAAAAGGCTGAGACTATGAAGGCCCAAGCTGCTCGTGCTGACGACGCGAAACCAGATGGCTGGGCGGCTGGGTATGGTCCTGTCGGAATGGCTCGTATGTTTGCTTATCTGCTGGATGGGCCTGCGGACGCCGAGTTGGCGAAAAACCCATTCCTGCTGCGTGCTCAGCTCGCCAAGGCATGGCCAGCACTCACACGCTTGCGTGAAGTACAGCAACAGCGCACTGGCACCGTGTTTCCGAAAGTCTGGCATTCAGCAGGTGAGCTAATGGAGCCTGTGCCGCAAGGGACGACGATGCTTTCAGCTTGGCGTGATGAGTTCAGGCGGCGTGCGTGGCCATGGCCTGCCGAGTTCGATCGCATGCAAGTCGTCTTTTGCCCGCGCGGTGGCCCTTCTGCCATCTACGATTTTGAAACTTCATTGAGGGGATTGGGTGAACATGATGGCAATTGATCAACGTCAGATCGATTTCGCGATCTCCATGCGTCCGACGCGGGAGCAGTCGGATGCTATCGATAGGGCGCAGGCTGAGTGCGCACGCATTGCGAAGATGAGGGCTGCGACTGCGGTTCGCGCAGGTGATGATTCGCCTTGGTTGGTGCTTCGAGTGATGACCGGGCGCGAAATTGCAGTTCGAGATGCGTTGACGGTGGCGGATGTCGAGGTGGTTGTCCCCATGAAGTTGGGGCCGAAGCTACGTCGTTTTCATAAGGAAATTCCACCAAAGCTCCAGCCGGTTATGGTCGGCTACATATTGGTGCGGTGTCGGTTGATCAATGAGGCATTGGCAGGTTTACTTACGTTCGACCATGTCGTTGGTGTATTGGGCGGCTACGAAAAGCCATATCTGGTTGAAGCCACACACGTTAATGATTTCAATGAGAAAGCGGATAAAGGTGAATTCAATCATGAGGTTCCCCAGTCAGTGTTCGTCGGTGTAAAACGGGTCGCTATTCGCGATGGAATATTTGCTGGAAGAACTGCGGAACTAGTATCAGGTGGAGTGAAAGGCAAAGGCGTTGCCGTCGTCGAATTGATGCTGTTTGGTCAGGCGACACCCATGATCATGCCACTTGCATTTCTTTCTCCGTTATGAGCGTAATCCTGTCACGGGATGATCCGGTAGAGAATAGTGAGCCTCAAGACACGGTAAAACGTGGGGACTAGTTCCTGAGGTGGTCGCGCTCGGACCCCGCCCTGACTGCCAGCGTGGCAGATATCGATTCAGGGCCAGTGCGCAAGCTATGTCCAGAAATCACGAACGATGATGAGCGCTCATGTGGCGCTCGTTCCATTTGTATATGAGGGCTGAATTGATCCGGCGTATTGAGCGCGAGCGTGACGCAGGCGCGCCTTGGCGCAAATGGTACAAGACCTCGCGTTGGCAGAAGCTTCGATGGACAATCCTGCAGCGCGATCTGTTTACCTGTCAGATGCTTGGCTGCGGTCGCATCGAAGCCCAAACTTCCAAACTGGTATGCGATCACATTGACCCGCATCGCGGCGATGAGCGCAAGTTCTGGGATGAGCGCAACCTGCATTGCATCTGCAAGACATGCCACGACAGCGAAAAGCAGAAACAAGAGCAGGCCAGTCTGCGCCATCGTGGTGTGTGGGACTAATTTGGATCAACCATTCCTAATTCGGGCACAGTATTCTGTTCAACGGGCGCAGGTATCATCGCTAATCTGGTCTCGATCCATTCCAGCTGATCAGCGATATCTTTGCTTTGGGCGGCCTGCACCAAAAGTATGATCGCCTGTAACAGCATGGCACCTAATGCAAGCATTCCAATGTACGGACTATCTTTATTGACGAAAATTGAGATGCCTACACTTGCTGCTGTGACCGCCATTGCTAAGAACAGTCCGGTATTGGTCCAACCGATTACGTTTCTGAACATCTTGCCCCCTGAATAAATTGACGGTGTTCATACCAGATAACAATGAACGATTGGTTCGTATTGGTGGGGGGTGGGTCAAAAGTCAGAAGCCCTCTTCATCCCAGACCCGCGTCCCCCTCACGCAGAGGTTTTTTTCCTGTCATGAGTGATTTTTCCGGCAAGTCGGACGATGGAAAGCTGGAAACCGACCTCTTCGGCGCTCCTATCGGGCAGATCAAGGAGCGGTGGGGTAGGCCATCGTTCGCAAAAAGCAAAGAAAACCAAGAGCTTGTGGCGCTTCTAAAGGCTGCCAACTGGACGGTTTCCCGCATCGCCCGTCATCTGGGCTGCGATGAAAAGACTTTGCGAAAACATTTTTCCCGCGAGCTTGAGCAGGGTGCGGACATTATCGAGGCCATGGCTTTGCAGGTGACGCTCCAGAAAATGCGACAGGGTAACTCGGTTGCGACGGGTCGCATCCTCGACATCACCGAAAAGGCAAATCTCACGATTCCGCCAGCAAAACCGAAGTCGGCGGCTGACGATGAGAGACCGGGCAAAAAAGAGCAGGCGAACATTGATGCGCAAACGGCTCATCAAGACAGTGAGTGGGGAACGATCCTGCAATGACAAAATCTCTTGATGAGCTTCGTTCGTCGGGCGCTCGCTGGAATTTTGCTTGTCCGGATTGGTTTGAGCGCCTTCAGGCTGGCAAATCTCCAATCCCTGATTTGCCGCTCGACAAGGAAAAGGCAGATCGTGGCGAGCGCATTTTCAGCAAACTGCGTTTGCCTGACGTTGACGACAAGCCCTTGCTGCGCGATGCGTGCGGCCAGTGGTTCAAGGATATCGTCCGCGTTGTCATGGGGTCGGTGGATGATGACAATGTCCGCCATGTCTCCGAGATTTTCGCGCTCGTGGGCAAGAAGAACTCCAAGACTACCTATTCCGGTGGCCTCATTCTGACACTGTTGCTCGCGAACAAGACGCCTCGCGCCGAAATCCTGTTCGTTGGTCCGACACAGGAAATTGCCGATACGGCCTTTCAAGCTGCAGTCGGCATGATCGAGGAAGATGAGGAAGGGTTTCTACAGAAGCGCTTCCACGTGATGGAGCATAAAAAGACCATCCGTGACCGGGTGACGAAGGCGTTCATCAAGATCAAGACGTTCGACATGAAGGTCATGACCGGCTCGAAACCCGTCATCGTCCTGATTGATGAGCTGCATATCATGGGTTCCATCCATTATGCCAGCCGCGTCATTCGTCAGATCCGGGGTGCACTTGTCCGCCGCAAGGATAGCCTGCTTATCATCATTTCCACGCAGAGCGATGAACAGCCAGCCGGTGCATTCAAAACCGAGCTGGAATATGCGCGTGGGGTTCGGGACGGCAAGATCACCGGCAATGTCCGGATGCTTCCAATCCTGTACGAGTTCCCGGAAAAGTGGCAGGTCGATGAGAAGAACAAGCCATGGGCCGACCCGCGAAACTGGCATCTGGTCATGCCGAACCTTGGCCTGTCGCTCGACATCGACACGATGGTCGCCGATTTCGAGGCAGAGCAGCGCAAGGGCAGTGAATCCGAAATCCTCTGGGCTTCGCAGCATCTGAATGTTCAGGTGGGTATGGCGCTCCACGGCGACCGATGGGGTGGGGCGGATTTCTGGCTACAAGCTTCACAGCCAAAAGTGACGCTCGATTTCATTCTGGAGCGTTGCGAGGTTTGCACGGCTGGCGCTGACGGTGGTTCACTCGACGACTTGTTCGGACTTGCCATATTCGGGCGCGAGAAGGTGACGCGACGTTGGTATGCATGGTTTCATGCCTGGGCGCATCCTATCGCGCTGGAGCGCCGCAAGGAGATTGCCGAAAGGTTGCGCGATTTCGAGAAAGAGGGATCGCTCACAATCAGCAAGGACACGACCCAGCATCTGCGCGAAATCGTTGCCATAATAAGCAGGGTCAAGTCTTCGGGGCTATTTCCTGAGAAAAGTGCCATCGGTATCGATCCCAACAATATCGCAGAACTGGTCGATGAACTGGCCCTTGCCGGTATTGATACCGACAAGGAAATGGTTCGGCTACGGCAAGGATCGTGGCTCGCATCTGCCGTCTATGGGCTTGAGCGAAAGCTTGAGAATGGTTCGATCTGCCACGATGGCAGCGAGCTTATGAAATGGTGCGTCAGCAACGCCAAGGTCGAGCGCAAGGGCAACGCCGACATGATCACCAAGCAGAATGCGGGCATCGCGAAGATTGATCCGCTGATTGCAGGGATACATGCGGCAATTCTCATGAGCTGGAACCCGGAAGCTTCTGGCGGACACCTCAATGATTTCCTCTCTAACCCGGTAATGGTCGGAGTCTAATGGCTAATCGCAAAAAGACGCGAAACCGGAAGCCCAGCTTACCGGCCAATATGACGCGCGAGGAAACCATCGCCAAGGAACGTCGGCTTACGCTGAAAAACGGTTCCGGCTGGGCGGCTGCTTTCGGAACCGGGAATCATGCGGGGAAAAGTGTCAACCTTCATTCCGTGTTGCAGCTAGCCACGGCGTGGGCGTGCATCCGACTGACAGCGCAGGCTGTTTCCTGTCTCCCATTGGCGATGTACGAGAAACGGGGCAATGATGACCGCGTTCGCGTCGATGACGATCTGTCAGACGTGATTTGCGATTCCCCGAACGAAGATCAGACGGCGCTAGAATACTGGGAAACGATGGTCGCTTGGATGGCAGCGACCGGAAACGCCTATTCAGTTAGAGAGGATAGCGCCCGTCGGCTTGTTGCACTTCAACCTGTTGCCAGCACGCACTGCTTTCCGTTTCGCAATAGCGATGGTGATTTGCAGTATAACGTCAATGATCGCGGCAAATCGGAGATCCTGCCCCGCGAGAAGGTTTTCCATCTCAAGGGATTTGGTTTCGGCGGCGATATGGGGCTATCGCCGATCCAGTTCGGCACCCAGTCTTTCGGATCGGCAATCGCGCTCGATGAGGCGCGCGGCAAGCTTTACGGGAACGGTTTGCAGGCAAGTGGTGTCCTCTCTTCTGATAAGACGCTCGACAAGGATCAGCGTGAGCAGCTTCAGGCGATCATGGAAAAGTTTGTCGGTTCCCGGAACGCTGGCAAGCTCATGGTTCTCGAAGCCGGTCTGAAATATGACCGTTTGGCGCTGTCGCCGGTTGATGCGCAGATGCTGGAAAATGCCCGCTTCAGCGTGGAAGAAATGTGCCGTTGGTGGGGAATGCCGCCAATCATCATCGGACATGCGGCGCAAGGTCAGACAATGTGGGGATCGGGCGTTGAACAGATCCTGCTGACATGGCTGACGCTCGGCATCGATCCACTTTGTGACCGTATCGAAGCTCGCATCAAAAAACAGCTTATCCGCCCAACCGGCAATCGTCATCGCTATGCTGAGTTCAACCGCGAAGCCCTGCTTCAGATGGATAGCAAGTCCAAGGCGGCGTTCCTCTCGACCATGACCCAGAACGGCCTGATGACCCGCAATGAGGGCAGGGCGAAACTGAACCTGCCGCGAAAAGATGGCGGCGACGAACTAACTGCGCAAACCAATCTTGCCCCGCTTCACCAGCTCGGCACCGCGAACGATAACAATGCTGCACGCGCAGCTATGCGGGCTTGGCTGGGAATACAGGCAGAGCAGAGCCAAGAAAGGCATTCCAATGACGATGCGTAACCTGCCTTCCGCCAAGGTGAATGCTCGACCTGGCTTAAGGTCGGAAATGGCTCCGTCGGCGCTGGATCGCTGGAACAGCGGTGTGAAAGCTGCCAGCGAGGATGACAACACAATTTCCATCCTCGATCCGATTGGCGAGGACTGGTACGGGAATGGCGTCACATCCAAGCGGGTTTCTGCCGCACTGCGAGCCATCGGCAAGAAGGACGTTACTGTCTCGATCAACTCGCCCGGTGGCGACTATTTCGAGGGTCTGGCGATTTACAATCTGCTTCGTGACCATCCAGCGAAAGTGACGGTCAAGATTGTCGGCATTGCCGCCTCGGCTGCATCGGTTATCGCCATGGCAGCGGATGAAGTCCAGATTGCCCGCGCCGGTTTCATCATGATCCATAATACATGGGTCGTTGGGGCGGGGGATCGTCACGCGCTGCGTGATATTGCGGACTGGCTTGAACCGTTCGATATGACCGCCATCGACATTTACGCGGCTCGCACCGGCCTTGACGAAAAGGACATCGCCGGGATGCTCGACCGTGAAACCTGGATCGGCGGCGCTGATGCCGTCGATAGAGGTTTTGCTGACAGCTTGTTGTCGGCAGACGAAATCGAGAGCCGTGCCGCACAATCGCACGATGAGCGACCGAAAGCGGCTGCACATAAGCTCGATACGCTTCTTGCAAGGTTGAACGTACCGCGATCCGAGCGGCGCGAACTCATCCAAGCTTTGAAAGGCGGTAAGCCCAGCGCTACCGCAGCCGGCATGCAGGACGCTGCCGTTATATCGGAGGTTTCGAACCTCCTCGCATCCCTGAAATCCATTTAGGACAGCCAAGGAGGCTATCATGTCCAAGCATTTCATGCCGTCAGTTGCACTGGCGGCACTCATGGCCGCACGTCCTGCCGGTATTATCGGTACTGTGCGCAATGAATCGCAGAACATTGAAAAACTGCTCGGCGAAGTGAAGCAGGAGCTTGAGCGCGTCGGAAGTAACGTCAAGCAGACTGCCGAAGAGGCACTGAAGCAGGCGAAGGAGTCCGGCACTCTTACCGCCGAGACCAAACAGAAAGCCGATGAGCTGCTGATGGCGCAGGGCAGGCTTTCTGCGGCTCAAGACAAGCTTACCGAACGGCTGGAATCGCTCGAAACCAAGAGCACGGATATCGAGCAGCGAATGGCTTCCCGACGTGGTGGCGGTGGCGATAGTGGCGTCAAGTCGCTCGGTCAGATGGTGGGTGCCTCTGATGATCTGAAGAACTTTGTTGCTGTGCGCGGTGCCAAGGGTTCCGTTCGCGTCGTGGTCAAAAACGCTATCACCTCGGCTACCGGGTCGGCGGGCGCTTTGATCGTGCCTGAACGGGACACTGAAATTGTTGGCATGCCCAAGCGCCAGATGACCATTCGTCAGTTGCTTTCTGTTGGGCCAACTACCAGCAATTCGATCGAATATGCGCGGATGGTCACACGCACCAACAATGCAGCTGCTACCGCGGAAACTGCACAGAAACCGGAATCGAACTATGTCTGGGAACAGGACGATGCGCCGGTTCGCACCATTGCTCACTGGGTTCCGGTTTCCCGGCAGGCCATGGACGATATTCCGCAGCTGGAAAGCGAGATTGATGGCGAGCTCCGCTACGGTCTGGATCTGGTCGAAGAAGCGGAAATTCTCAAGGGTGACGGCACTGGTCAGCATCTGCATGGGCTCGTTCCGCAGGCGACTGCATATGCCAATCCCGGCGTAACCGTCATCAATCCAACCAAGATCGATATTCTGCGCCTCGCAATCCTTCAGGCATCGCTTGCAGAATATCCTGCTGACGGCATCGTCCTTCACCCGACGGACTGGGCTGACATCGAACTGACGAAGGACGGTGAAAATCGTTACATCTTCGCCAATGTCATCCAGCTTGCTGGTCCGCAGCTCTGGGGCCGTCCTGTTATCGGAACACAGGCCATGGATCTGGATGAGTTCCTTGTCGGTGCTTTCCGTACAGCTGCGAAAATCTGGGACCGGATGGATATCGAAGTCCTGATCTCGTCCGAGGATCGCGACAACTTCATCAAGAATATGCTCACGGTTCGTGCCGAAAAGCGTCTGGCTCTTGCAGTCAAGCGCCCTGGTGCTCTGGTGACGGGCGATTTCACAACCGCTCTCACGCCGTAAGCCGGAAAACGTCAAGCTTTTGGCTCATCAAGGCGGGCAGTGAAAACTGCCCGCTCTATGAACCAAAGGAGAAGTTCCATGCACCTGAAAGCAATCCGTGGCAGTTTCGGCGACTTTGGTCGCGTCCAGAAAGGCCAGATACTCCAGAATGTCGCAAAAACTGTTGCCGAGAAACTCATCAAGAGCGGCGCTTACGTCGAGGCGACAGCTAACGATATCAGGGCCGCAGGCAGCCGCACGGAACTGGGTATTCTGGATGCCAAGGCTCTGTTGTTGAAATCAGCCGCCGCGCCGGAAAGCGATCTGGAGCGTGATCTTGCCAATGCCAAGACTGAAATCGAGGCTGCGAATGCCAAGGCAAAAACGGCGGAAGACGCTCTCGCACAGTTCCGGACGGAAGCCGAGACGGAAATCAACAATCTGAAGGTGGCCGTTTCTGAGGCCTCATCTGAAAAAGGTAGGGCCAAGCTCGAATCCGATAGTCGCATCAAAACCTTGGAAGATGATTTGGCAACGATTTCCAAGGAATACGAAAAGTACAAGCAGGATGCCGAGGCGCGCATTGCTGACATGGAAGTTGCGGCCAAGGCGGATCGCGAAGCGCTGGAGGCCTTGACGGCGCCGAAGTCGCAGGACGGGGCGGGCGAGCCTCAGAAAAGCAAATCCGACAAGTAACGGGTAGGGACAATGGATCACCGCGTCAGCGTCATCGTAGCGCCTGCACCCTTCGTGTCGTGGGAAGAAATGCAGACCCATGGCAAGATAGAGGAAGAGAGCGACCAGACCTATGTCGAAACTCTTATCTCTGCGGCGACGACATGGCTCGACGGTGCAACCGGATGGCTGGGCCGTTCATTAGGTGTGCAGGTTCTTGAATTTGCTGGATGCGGCTGGCCGCAATCTGTGCTCTGCCTGCCGTTCGGACCCGTCATAGAGATTGTGAGTGTCAGTTATATTGATCCGAACGGTGATGAACAGTCTTTGCCATTGCCATTTCCAGATGACGTTTCCGATCTGCCGGATGTTCGCGGCAATCCGGGTGATGTGAGGATTCGATATCGAGCTGGTTACGGAAAGCAGGATCCGGTTGATCCATTGAAATGGATCAACACTGTGCCCGATCCTATCCGCGTTGCAGTGATGATGCTGGTTTCGCAGTGGTACGAAAATCGGCAGGGCCTCACAGTTGGTCAGACAGTTGGCGAACTTCCTTTTGCTGTTCGTGTTCTGGTGCAGCCTTACAGGATTTATCGATAATGGATAATCCCGGAAAACTGAACCGGCGCGTCGAGTTTGATGCGCCGACTATTATTCCAGACGGGCATGGCGGGGGTGAAACCGGTTGGACGGTTCCCGGTGACGCTGTGATGTTATGGGCAAATTTCCGCTTTCTGCGAGGCGGTGAGACCGTGCAAGCGGCGCGACTGGAAGGCAAGCAACCTGTCGTCGTTACCGTTAGAAACTGCACGCAAGCTCGGCAGATTGACACGAGCTGGCGAATGCGCGCCTCGCGAGATGGCACTCATTATAATATTAGGTCTGGTCCCGTCGAAACTGATGACCGTTTGTATCTTGAATTTACGGTTGAGAGCGGAGTGGCGATATGAGTGTTTCGGTGGCTCTTCAGGATTTCATTCTCGCCAAACTGTTAGCGGATTCGACTGTGGCGTCACTTGTGGCTAATCGAATCTGGGATGGGCCTCAGCCTAATCCGGAATTTCCTTACATTAGTATTGGAGCTTCCGAATTCACCCCCGATGACGCTGACTGCATCGATATGCGCGAGGAAACCATCCAGATTGATTGTTGGTCTCGTGAGCAGGGTCGCAAGTGGCCCTGCCGTCAGATAGTCGATGCAGTGGTGAACGCGCTTCGCCATGCTGATGGTGATTTGTCGAATGGTGCTTTGGTCGAAACCCGGATCAATCTTGCGCGGGTCATAGATGATCCTGACGGGATTATGGCCCATGGGATCGTTCAGTTCACCGCGATTATAGAGGGGTAACCCGATGCCATGGGTTCGTTTTACGGCGGACTTCGACTGGAAGCCCATGCCACAGGTGACTGTCGCCTATCGCAAAGGCCAATGCCGTCTCGTTACAACGCCTTGCGCCAATGCAGCCGTTGCCAAGGGCGTTGCAGAGAAAATGAAAACACCGGGAAAAGACAATGGCACCAAAATCAAAAGTTCTCGGACTTGAAAGCCTGAAGCGCAAGCTTCTCGCCATTCCCGAACAAGCAAAGGCCGAAATTCGCAAGGCGATGGAAACGTCAGCGGAGGAAATAGTTAGGTTCGCGAAAAGCCTCGCTCCTGTCGATACCGGCGACCTTCAGATGAGCATTTCGTGGACTTGGGGCGATGCACCTGAAGGTACGATGATCCTTGGCCGTGTCGTCGGAGACAAGAATGATCTCGTTATCACGATCTATGCCGGTGGAAGTGAAGCCTACTGGGCGCGTTGGGTGGAGTTCGGAACCTCGAAGATGAAGGCGCAGCCATTCTTTCTTCCAGCGTATAGAGCGAACCGCAAACGTGCTCGTGCCCGCATAAGTCGAGGCATTAATAAGGCTGGGAAGAAAGTCGCAGCCAGCCGCTAACAACATCACAGAATAAGATCGGATCCCGGTCTTTTAGCGCCCGCCCTTTGTGGCGGCTTTTCTTTGTTAAATGGAGAAACCCCATGGCACAAGCCACAACCATCAAGGGCGGCAAAATCCGAGTTCTCCTCGGAAACGATGCTGATCCTATCGTTTATGAAAATCCTTGCGGCTTCACTCAGCGCTCGATCACGCTGACGAAGAACCTCGAAGAACTGAATATCCCGGATTGTTTGGATCCGGATAAGGTGGACTGGGTTGGCCGTGATGCGACCAGTCTTTCCATGGCAGTCAATGGCGAAGGCGTTCTTGCTTCGGAAAGTGTTGATACCTGGCTGGATGCCTTTGACAGTATCGACAGTGTTCCCGCAAAGGTCGAATGGGAGTTTCCGGCAAAAACCATCACGTGGACAGGCCGCATGCATGTTGAAAGCATGGAAGTTGGCGCGAACAATGGTCAGCGGGCAACGAACAATGTCTCGTTGCAGTCAGACGGCGAAATGGTCCGCGTAGTTACGCCGGTAACGCCATAATGAGCCGTGATGCTTCCATCACCCTCGATTTCGCGGACGGAACATACAAGTTCCGTCTCGCATGGGGGCAACTGGCAGAGTTGCAGGAAAACTGCGATGCCGGTCCATATGTCATCCTTGAACGCCTGCAAAACCGCTCTTGGCGTCTGAATGACATTCGCGAAAACATTCGGCTTGGTCTGATCGGCGGCGGAATGGACCCGGTTTCGGCGCTCAAACTGGTCAGGCGATATGTCGAAGATCGTCCACTTCTCGAAAACGTCAAGCTTGCCCAAGCTGTTTTGACGGTCGCCCTTATTGGCGCGCCGGAGGAAGAAGTGGGGGAGCCAAAGGCGGCAGGTCGAAAGAAAAAATCGATGAACTCCCGAACGGGAAAATCCGATTTGCCGCCATCTACGGTAACGGCGCAGCCATAGGCTTCACCCCGCAACAGGTCGATGCAATGTCAGTCTGGCAATACCTTGCCGCACTGGACGGCTACATCAAGGCCAATTCGAGTGATGACAGCAAGTCGCTGTCAAAGCGCGAGCAGGATGAACTCTGGGACTGGCTACAAGGGCGGGATTAATTCTTGAATGGCTTCAGGGATTTCCCTCCTTTTTTTGCATTCAAGGTGATCGAATAAACTGCGGCTGGAAACTTATACGGCGCGCATCGCATAACAGCGCGCTTGAGGGTATCGCCCAAGGCACGTGACGATCCGCCTTTCACATAGTCCGTAGCCGTTATGTCGATTGGCGTGCCTTCACCATCGATCTCCACAGCAAGAACAAACCTCCCGGCGTCCTCAAATGACACGGGAGTATTCCAGCATTTCATTACGGCGCTCTGAAACGCCGCATCATCAACGGCAAAGGCCGGTGAAACGAGCGTGGCCATCACGGCGGCGGTCGCAACAATCTTTTTCATAAGGCCCCTCCATGGCAACTGATCTTGAAAAGCTTGTCGTTCAGCTTGCGGCAGACGTCAAGCAGTTCGAGCGGACATTCAATCGCGCTGTCGGCGTCTCAAACCAGAAGATGGCCCAGATTGAACGCCGCGCCGGACAGATGAGCAAAAACATCGAGAAGGCGCTTAACGGTATCTCGTTTCGTTCGCTTAACGCGGCGCTTGGGACAGTAGGTACCGCGTTCGGGGCACGAGAAATTGCAGCTTATGCCGATGAATGGACGCGGGCGGGAAACCTCATTCGTTCTGCTGCTACGTCGGCAGGTGTCGAGGTTCGTTCTCTCGATGAACTGAAGGATAGCGCAAATGATGCCCGCACGGGCCTTTCTGATTATACAGACCTATATGCACGTTTGATCCGGTCGGCGTCTGCTGTCGCCAAATCGGAAGGCGAAATTGCGCTGGCAACCGATCTTGTATCAAAGTCATTCAAGGCCGGTGGGGCGGCTGCTCAGGAACAGGCAGCGGGCATCCTACAGCTTGGTCAGGCTCTCGGCTCTGGTGTGCTTCAGGGTGACGAACTGCGCTCACTGCGCGAGAACGCACCCATTCTGGCAAAAGCCATCGCGGATGAGTTCAAGGTGTCGATTGCTGGGCTGAAGCAGTTGGGCGCTGAAGGCAAGTTGACATCGGATCGTGTTTTCCGGGCAATCCTGAACGCGCAGAAGCCGATTGAAGCCCAGTTTAAGGCCACCAATGCCACGATAGCCGACGCCTTCACCCAGGTGAACAATGAGTTTCTGGCCTATATCGGCAATGCAGATGCATCGGCAGGCGCAAGCGCGAAGCTCGTTGCTGCGCTCCAGTATGTTGCCGATAACTTCAAGGAAGTGGCCGATGTTGCCGCAACCTTTGCGACAGTTATTATCACCGCACTGACTGGCCGCGCACTGGGCGGGTTGGCAGCAAGCCTTGTGACGGCACTTGGCTCTCTCGGAAAGTTCCTCACTGCACTGCGCACGGGCGTACCTATTGCGACAAGCTTTGCCGCTGCTCTTGGTCCAATCGGGCTATTGGCTGGCGCCGCTGCCGCTGCAGTCCTCTTGCTCTACAACAACATGGCGAGCGGCGATACAGCCGCCCAGTCCTTCACGAGCGCAGTAAAGGGTAACGAAACAGCCCTTAACAATGCTGCTTCGGCCTCAAGAGCGTACCAGGCCGAACTCGTTAAACAGATAAGCTTGCAGTTGGAGGCGGCAAAAACAGCCGAGGCCCAAGCGAACGCCGATTTCAACACGGCTCTTCAGCGCGCAAATGCCTTCAAAAAGATGACAGGTTTGGAGTTCGCTCCATTCGAATACGCTACGAACCAAGCGCAAGCGCAGGCTGGCATACTATCTCGCGCTGTCGGTGACTTGGAAGTTCAGAAGAAGCGCGCCGAGAAAATCCTTGCCTCCACGCCTTCCGGCTACGGTGGCGGTATTGCCGCAACGCCGGATAAGGATAAGAAGGGCCGGAAAAAGCGGACGCCAGCGGAGAAGTTCGACCGGGATCTACAGAACATCACGGATCGCACCACGGCACTTGTGGCCGAGACTGAGGCGATGCGTCAGCTTAACCCGCTGATTGATGATTATGGCTATGCCATTGAGAAGGCGCGCACTGAACAGGAACTGCTCAATGCGGCGCAAAAGGCTGGTGTTGCCATCACGCCGGAACTGCGCGCCCAGATCGCAGAGACGGCCAACCAATGGGCGCTCGCGAGTGCGGAAGCAAACAAGCTTGCCGAAGCTCACGACAAAATCCGTCAGCGGGCCGAAGAATGGCGCGATACTGAAAAGGATGCTGTTCGCGGCGTGGTCGATGACCTGATTGCCGGGAAATCGGCAGCAGATGCGTTCGCGGATGCTCTCGACAAAATACTCTCCAAGCTACTCGATTTCGCCTTCGACGGCATATTCGACAGCCTTGGAAAAGGCGGCGGGAGCATCTGGGGCGCAATTGGTAGCCTCATCACAGGCAAGTATGCCGACGGCACGAACAGCGCTCGCGGCGGCCTTTCTCTGGTCGGTGAGCGTGGTCCGGAATTGGTCAATCTGCCTCGCGGCGCGCAGGTGATCCCAAACCACAAGCTTACGGCTCCCACGCTTCCAAGCATCCAAGGGGCAAGGCAATCGGCAGCGTCCGGCGGAATGCGCGTTGATGTCGGTGTGAGCGTCGACAATGACGGGAACCTTCAGGCCTACGTCAAGAACGTCGCGAAGCAAACCAGCCAGAGCGCAATCAAGGGGTACGACAAGAGCGGCCCTGCGCGACTGAAACGTGACAGCAGGCAAGCCAATATGCGGGGTATGGTATGATCGATCTTGTTTCGACGGTTCGTTTCCTGCCGTCATATCCGCAGCTTCACAGCCCGGTCAGCATGTCAAAGTATGGCAACCGGGCAATTTCCTTTGTCGAATATGCTGACCCTTATCGGACAATCGACATGGAAACGGCTCCAATGAAGGCTCGCGAGGCTGTTGCACTTCAGGCTTTCATTGCATCGGCTCGCGGTGGGATGGAAACGATTGTTTATCGCCCGACGCATATCTGTACTCCACAAGCCTACTGGGGCAATTCAGACGATCCGCATATCACCGGAACCGCCTCACGTGGCACGGTGACAAATGGCAGGCAGGTGCAGTTTACAAACGTCGTTCCCGGTCTGATCCTGATGCCCGGCGATCTGATTTCCTTCACGAGTGGCACCTATCGCCAGATGGCGCAAATCACGGTCGGGGCAACAGCGGCAAGCACCCAGATGACGGTAACGGTCGATCAGCCGATTGCATCCTATATCGCGGCGGCGGCTGTAGTCAGGTTCAAAAAGCCTGAACTGAATACCCGCCTTGTGCCGGGATCGTTCCAGATGAGCCGTGGGCCGCGTCCTACGGCCTCTTTCCAGTTGATGGAGGTTCCTCGCTGATGGCTTTCCCCACGCGACTTCAGCAGCTTCTGACGGAAGGCCGCATCGTTGTTCGATCGATGGGCGATTTCATGTTCGGAACGGGCGCTTGGTATATGTGGAACGGCATGTCGGAACTGGTCTGGAACGGAAACACCTATATCCCAAACCAGCTGATAGCCATCGAGGAGCCGCCTTATCAGATGGGTTCCGAGGCGTTGCCGATCACCATCACAATGCCGGTGGCTACCGATTTCGGGATCACGCCTGACAAGCTCGCCCAGATTGAAAGCGTCGATTACAAGGGTAGAACTGTCATCCTGTACGATGCCTATTTCGACCCGGACACGCGGGAACTCTTGCACGTTGAACCGATGTACCGGGGCTATATCGATACGATTGACCACGCCTTCGACAATGGCGAGTTCATGCTGAAGGCCAATATAGAGACTACCGCGCTCGAAAATCACCGGGATGGTTATCGCACGGCCTCGCATGAGGATCAGCAGTTGGTTTCTCCCGGCGATAGGTTCTTCGAGTACGCCTCGACCGTCCGACGCGAAAACTTCTTCATAACGGCACCGTAAACCATGCGACATCACGACTGGGAAAAACGCCTCGTGGCTATCACCGAGGCGCATCTGAACTCGCCTATGGTCTGGGGGCAGTCCGACTGCATTCTGACCGCTGCTGACGCTGTTGAGGCGGTTCTGGGGGATGATCCGGCGAAGGATATCCGGGGCAAGTACAAGAGCAAGACTGCCGCTTACCGGCTGATCAAACAGCGCGGTTTCAAATCGGTGGCTGAAGCGCTCTCCAGCCTGTTCGAGGAAATCCCCGTCGCATTGGCCCAACGTGGCGATCTCGGCGTCTACGAGAATACAGCCGGTTACTTCTGTGAATACGGTTTCGCTGTGAAGGGCGAGGACGGCTTGCGCTTCCTGCCAAGAACCATGGCCGAGAAGGCTTTCAAGGTTTCCTGATGAAATATCTGCTGGTTATCCTTTTCGCGCTGCTGGCATCGCCTGCGGCCGCAGACCCGGTTACGCTGATTGTCGGCGCTATCGGCTCTGCTGGCTCGTGGCTGTTCGGTGGTTCGTTGCTTGCCAATCTGGTTCTGGGTGGGCTTGCTGCTGCCGCCAAGTACGCATTGGGTTCAATGCGCCCCAAGCCGAAGTCAGAGGCGTCCAAGACAGAAACCCAGTATGGCGAAAACCTTGTCCGCGAAGTCGGCATGGGCATTTTCGGCACCATGGGGCATCACGTCTATAGAAATGCATTCGGCAAGGGCAACCGGATGGTTCAGGACGTTTACAAGCTGTCGGATTTCCGTTGCCTTGAACTGCTCCGCGTGTCGATGGATGGTGAGTGGAAGGGCCTCGCTCCGAACGAGGAAACCAAGTACGGCGATACATGGGGCCGCAAGATTCTTGACGTGCACGAGGGCGGTGAGGTCTGGGTGCGTTTCTATGCTGGAACCATGGATCAGGCGGCAGACCCGCAGCTGATCGCCCACGCTAATCCTGCTGGCCGCTGGACGCCTGCCCATCGCGGCGCTGGCTGTTGCTATGTCGTCGTCACGTCCCGCATGGAAACCGACAATCTCACGTCACCGGCAAGCCTGTTGTTCGAGGTTCGAGGCGCGCGGCTTTACGATCCTCGCTTTGATACGACGGTCGGCGGTTCCGGGCCGCAGCGCCAGAATGACCAGAATACCTGGGCCTATTCTGACAATCCGGCTGTCATGATGTTCAACCTTGAGCGGGGTATCTATAACGGTACGGAACGGATTGTCGGACGCGGCACGGCTATGAGCCGGTTGCCTTTGTCTGAATGGTTCACCGCAATGAACATCTGCGATGAAGTCATGCCCGACGGTAGCAAGCGTTATGCAGCGGCACTGATCGCTTCTTCCGGTGATGGCGTCACTCACGACAGCAATATGACCCCGCTGCGCGAAGCATGCGCCGGTTCGTGGGTGGAGAGCGTTTCTGGTGAATATCCGATTGTTGGTGCAAACCAAGCTGTTATCGCAACGATCACCGATGTCGATATCAACTGGGAGAAACCGTTCACGCTGTCGCTGACACGGCCACGTGCTGAACTCGTGAATACGGTCGCCGGTAGCTATATCAGCCCGGATGCTTTCTATGAAACCGTCCCGCTGGCAACACGTATCGATGAGACGGCGCTTGCTCTGGATAGGGAACGGCTTGCCGCCAAGGTGGACTTCACGGCTGTCACCGATCATCGCGTGGGCGACCGTCTGGGCGATATCGCGATCCGTGCATCCCGCTATCAGGCAAATGGGCAGTTCACCATTCATCCGAAGTTTCTGGAATTGAAGGTTGGTTCGTGGGTCAATTATCAGTCTGAACGGTACAAATTCACCAAGACATTCCAAATACTTTCCAAGAGCCTTGGCGCGATGGGAGAGGATGGAACCCGTGATGTCGCTGTGACCTTGCAGGAAGTCGGCAATGGTATCTTCGATCCGACGGCCTATGAAACCAACCCGCCTGTTCCAATCCCGGTCGGGCCTCCTGACTATCTTGGGGAGGTTCAGGGCTTCGACGTGTTTCCAAATATCGTGCAGGGCGATGGTGGCGACGAGCATCCCGGCGCTCGTTTGTTGTGGGATGCGATCGATGACGTGACCGTGGCGGGTGTTGAAATCCAGTATTGGCCCGACAATGACCCGACACAGGTTTTCAATGACTATGTGACGAAAGATGTGACCGTTTTTCAGATCGTGAATGGCCTTACAAGCCTGACCGATTGGTGGGTGCGCACACGTCTTCGCGTGGCATCTGGTACGCGCCCGGTTGCATGGGCTGCTCCTGTTCCTTTCCGCACTCTCGACGCCAGAGGCGATCAGAAGCCGATTGATTACGAAGGTCTGGCAGATGATCTAAAGGGCTATCTCGGCTGGATCGGTCCGCAGGTGCGTGAATTGATCCGTCTCAGTCAGGAACTGGTAACACAGATCGCTGACAACCACGCCAACAGTTATGAGGACCGGCAGATGCTGGTTCGTCGGCTGGAAAGCACATTCGGCAGCGCTCAGGCGCAGTGGGAGGAAGCAATCTTCGTAGCCACCGGGCCAAACAGTGCCATCGCGCAACAGCTTACTACTATCAATGCCCAGCTGTTCGACGTGAACGGTGCGAGCATCATTCAGTTGCTGCAAGTGCGGGTTGATGGTGTCGAGGATGATGTGGCGGCGCAAGCTAATCTCATCACGCAGCTTTCCTCCAATATCGGTGAAGTGTCAGCAAACGCCACTTTCCGGATGGGCACTTACAATGCTCCATCGGGCTGGAATGCGCGTATCGGCATGGAAGTGCGTGGCGGGACTGCCGACAGCTTCAAGAGCGCGGGCATGTTCCTTGACGTGACCAGCACTCAGGCGCGCATCGCCTTCATCGCAGAGCAGATCGTGTTTTCGAACGGTACCGAGTTTTTCAAGCCTTTCGTCATCCAGAATAATGTGATGTACGGCGAAGGCTTCGTCATGGACTGGGCGAAGATCGTGAATGTTTCGATCCAGTGGGCGCAGATAGAGAATGCCGTGATCAACAATCTGATTGTCGGTACCAGCAATCTGGACTTCGGGGCGGTTACAGGCGGTTCACGCGCTCCATTCAACCAGCTTCTGAATGGATCAACCGGTGCCGTTGCTGCCTTGACCATCAATAACCCGGTCGGCAACAAGACTATTCCCGGCTGTAATGTCTCCCTGACCTATTCGTCTACGGGTTCAATGACTTTAAAACTGGCACTCCTGAACATAACAACCGGGGCGGAGATTATCTCGAACACCGGCACGGCTTCGGGCGGTAGCAACACACTGACCCTTGGCGGCAGCAATGTCGATTTCAGTTCGGTTCCCGGAAACAACGTCTACGGGCTTCAGGTAACCGTTCTGGCCAGCAGCGGAACCACAACAGTCAATAATACTGTTGGAACCGTACAAGCGCTCTTCTGGAAGCGCTGACCTTCATCAAAATCTAAACGGAAAGAACCGCGTCGACAGCGCGGGGAGGTATTTCATGGCTGTTCTATCTGACTATACCGATGGCACGATCACCGTAACCAATGGATCGGTTGATTTCACGGGCACGGACACGCTCTGGCGAAGTGCTGCATTTCGCGAGGGTGATACTGTCCTTCTACAGGGTTTCACCGGAGTGATTGCCGGCACATCGGACGATGATCCGCTGATCTTGTCCAACACGACAGGGCAGTTCACTGAGGCGTGGCCGGGCGCAAGCGGTACATTCTCCTATCGGATGCGCTATCAGCCAGACAATGCCCGTTTTTCGGCGAAAAGCACGGCTCTGATCAATCTTCTCGCCAACGGCATTCTGCGCGGGATTGCGGACATCGGTGTTGAAGATGGCAAGCTTCTGATCGGTAACGTTGCGGGCCTTTATGATCTCATCGATAAATCAGAGCTTGGCATCCAAGACCCAAACGGCAGCCTTGGTAAACTTGCAGCGCTCACATTGGGTAATCGTCAGATATTGCAGACTGATGATGCCGGAGCGCTTACTGCTTTGACACTTGCTGCTCGCCAGATACTTCAGACAGACGCCAATGGCGCTCTTAAAGCAATTGCTCTTGCGGCGAACAAGTTCTTGCGAACTGATGCCAATGGCGAACTCACTTTAAGTGATCTTGGCGCTGCTGCAATAGCTTTGCTCAATCTGAGCGGAACAGCGGAGGCAGACAGGTTACCTTACCTTACAGGGGATAGTTCAGCCAACCTTACAGTTCTATCGTCATTTGCTCGCACTATCCTTGATGACACAACCGGCGCTGCGATGTGGGCGACTATGGGTGGGTTGAGAGGCACGGCTTCGAACAACATCTACTGGAAAACGCCGGGAGGGCAGCTAACAATTGCTGGAACGACGGCTGGAACCACGGATGCGAATGCAGCTTTGACGGCGGTGTTTCCTGTCGCGTTCGCCGACGCCAACTATCAGATTGTTGCTATCGGCGGCGAGATAACAATCCCGACCTATAATGTGCTTTGGGATCGGGCTCCAGGAGCCTGTAGTTTTCAGGTCTACAACACGGGTGGCAACCCAAGAATTTCCGGTGCAGCTCGAATAAATTATATCGCAATAGGAGATGCTTGATGATTGTCCGAGCAGTATTTGACGTGGCTGGTTTCCCGACCGCTTTTTATCCCGATGACGCTTGGCCGGAGGGCTACCCGACCGACGCTATCGAAATCACGGAAGATGATTGGCATGAGTTCTTGAACAATCAGGGCTTGAGGCAATGGAAGGATGGTGGGATTGCCGAGTATTCGCCGCCATCTGTCGAGCCCGTGACAATAATTCCGGCTGTCTCTCTTTGGGAGCGCTTGACCAATGACGAAGCGGAACAAGTCAACGCTGCCATGTCAACCCAGCCTTTCCGCACCCGTCAAATCTTCCTGACGGCCAACGCCTTCCGCTCCGATCATGAGCTGTGGCCGTTGTTAGAAAGCATGGCAACCGATCTGTTTGGCAAGGCGAGGGCAGTTGAACTGCTGGCTGCCTGATTGCGTCACCTGCGTTTTTCCCGCCAGATCATCCATATGATGATGACCAGAAGCGCTGCAACCAGAGCGCCTTCGATCCAGTAGTACCAATGCATGGCGTCCCTCCCGCTGATGATAACGGCGAACGGACAAAATAGTTCAAAATTCAAAATATCGAGGTTCTTATGAAACTCGTCTCCGACTGGAGGTGGGTGCTTCGCTATGCGTGGAGCATCCGCCTCTTAATCGCAGCCGGCATCCTGACCGGCGTCGAAGCCGTGTTGCCCTACCTGGCTGACACATCCCTCATCCCCGACCGGTGGTTTCGCCTTTTGATGTTCGTCGTGACGATCGCGGCGTTCATGGCGCGCATCATTTCCCAAAAGGATTCCTCAAATGAGTAAACGTGCAAAGGGCGTGTTGGCGTCCGGACTTGGCCTTGTTGCAATAACTGCAGCTTATCTCACCGTTCCGTGGGAGGGTGTCGAGAACAAGGCATACTACGACAAGCTGGGTCGTGTCTGGACGGTCTGTGCTGGCGAAACCAAGGGAGTGAAACCCGGCGACCGATACAGCGATGCACAATGCCTCAAGATGCTGGAAACGCGTCTGGAAAACGATTTCCGCAAGCCCTTGCAAAAATGCATCGTCACCTTCGATCTCGCTCCGATTAGCGTGCAGGCGTCCATGCTCGATCTTTCTTACAACGTTGGCGTCGGTGCTGCCTGCAAGTCAACTGCAGCGCGGCGCATGGCCGAACGTAAGTGGCGTGATGCCTGCAATGCGATGACGCTCTATAACCGCGCCGGCGGCAAGGTTGTCGACGGCCTGAAAAAGCGCCGGGAATACGGTGACGCGCAACGCGTCGGTGAACTGGAGCTTTGCCTTGCGGGGCTGGGCTGATGTTCGGGCTTCTGGACTATATCAAGATCGGGCTGGGCGTTGTCGCCGGCATCGTGCTCGGCTCGATCTACTTCAACGGCGTTCCGGTTCTCAAGGATCTGCCGGCAGTCGGGTTCCTGTTCGAAGGGCAAGCGAAGAGAGGTCTTGTTCATCAGTTCGAGCTTGCCGCAGCCCGCGCCGAGCGGGATGAGCTACAGCGTCAGCTCAAAGCCAGCGAGTTCGTGACCGCCGCCTATCAGGAGCAGATCCGCAATGTCTGGGCCAGTGAAGCCGCCCGGACTGAGAAAACCGAACAGGAGATCGCCGACTATGAACGCAAGCTTGCTGAAGCGGGCCGCGCTTGCCTGCTTGATAACGACGATATTGAGTTCCTGCGCCGCTGACAGAAAGCTGATTGTAGCAAGTGAAACTCAGGGCCGGGCCGCAGCAGGAACGAACCTGCCTGATTATCCTGAAGACTGCCGGCGCAAGGAAGCGCATGCGCCGCTTGTCGAGGGGCAGGAAAAGCTATCAATCCTGAAACGTGAGCGCGAGGCGCTCGATCGGCAGAACGCACGGACTGACCGGTGCGCCGACTTCTACGATGATGTGAAGAGGGGGCTAGAATGACGCCGATGGACAATTCAGCCGAAACAGCTGTCAGAATGGCAGAACTCCCGGAAGAGACACGGGAGTTTTTGTCTCAGTTGCGGGAGGAAGACATAGCCTTGATGAAGGACGGTTTGGATTTAGTACGTTCGATTCGCACGATCGGCCGGTTCATGAGGTGGGTGGTTCTGGGCGTCCTGGCAACGTTGATCGGGGTCGTTTCGCTTTACGAGAATGTCATGAAAATGTGGAGCTGGTTTCACAAGTAGCTGTTGGCTGTCGGCAAACCATATCTGTTGTATTGCAATTTTAACGAGAATGAGCTTAAGGATGGTGTATCTCTAATCATTGGGGGCTTATGTTGATCTATAAAGTTGAAGCCGTGGGGCCGGATAGAAATGGCCAGTTTTGGGTCCAAGTATCACCGTCAGCATCGGGAGATTTGGGGCCTTTTCGTACAATTGTGGAAGCCGAGGCGATAGCGACCGAACTTGCCGTGAAAATTGCTGCCGTGTTCGATGAAGAACGCAGAAGAATGGCTCGAAATAGCTAGCATAATGGGATGGCCCAAAATTATTCAATAATTTGGGCCAGACCCTCCACGAATCTACTTGTTTCCTGAAGCCTGACAATAGCGAGAAGCATTTCGCCGTGGCAGGCTTTCTTATTGCGTAGGGCCTGGCCTCCAATCTCACCAAGAAATTTCTAGGTGAGGGCCAGTCGCTATTCCTCCGGATCCGTTCCCATCTCACCCATTTGAACGCCCTTTGCCATGCTAGCGATGGCTCGCGCAACTTCGATGCGATCCCATCCGGCCTCTTGCGCATTGTCTATCAGGCCGAACAGCCCATCGGCCAAGGCTTCCTGACAATCCATAAATCTGTCGGCGTAGTTTCCGTCTTTCTTCGGCCCTTTCATTCCATCCTCCCTAGAACAAACTTGCCTGCGCTTCCTTATTATCATTGCTTGGTGTGAGGTCGATCAGATCGGCGTCGGGCAGGGGCTTTTGCATTTCCTTGGCTTCATCCCATGGAGCGCGCAACCATGTGTCAATTTCTTCTGTTGTTCGGAGTATGACCGGCATTGCCTTTGGGTGGATCGGCTTCACCACGGCATTCGGTTCGGTCGTGAGAAAGCCGAAGATATCGACCTCGACGGGCCCTTCCTTCTTCTTCCGCACACCCTTCCAGCTTGTCCATATGCCCGCGAATGCGAACAACGGCTTTTCCTCATTGAGAGCGAACCAGTGAAGCGGCTTGCGCTTGGTCTTTGGGTCCGGTTCTTGTCCATATTCGGAGAATGAGGTGGCCGGAACAACGCATCGGCTTTCGACGCCTTGCCACCGCCGCCAGTGAGGCGAGGTAAGGTTGCGGATGTTCGTTACTCCGCTGTCCGCTTCGCCTTTCAAGTACATCGGCGGCGTCGGCATACCCCAGCGGAGCATCGCAAGCTCTGGCTCATCACCTTTGATGTTTCGCAAAACCGGGGCTGGATAGTCAGGAAAGATATCCATCTGCGGATCGACGCGGTTCGTCAGGTCCGAGAATTTCTTGAACAGACGGCGCATGGCCTCATGTGTCGTGGTGATATTGTACAGATTGCACATGCGCTCCTCCTCGTTGTGGAGAGAATAGCGCGGTTATTGATGGCGTCTAGTTGTGTCGTCGGTTTCTGGCTCGAGCATCGATTGGCGTTTGAAGTAGGCGTTGAAGCGGCGTTCTTCGCTCCTACGCGACCACATCACTCCAATTGGCAACAGAACGATTCCCACGCATGCTATACGAAATATCCAGGTTGCTCCGGTCGGGCCAAACAGCTTGAGGTGAAAAATACCCAAGGGCGAGTTGCTTTGAGTTGGATCGACAAAGATAAGTCCAAGTATGCCAGCCGATATAAGCCCCGCCGCTAGCAAACGAATTTTCCAGACGTCACTCATATTGCCCTCCCCATTATGGAGGGAACTTACATTTTCGTGGAAAATCAGTCACGGCTTATTTTCTGCGTCCAGCCAATGAATCTTCGCCTTCCTGTTTATGAGCGCGACAAAACCACAGCTGTCCGTACGTCGTTTTGTAACCGAACGATCCCCATTCGCTGCAATCCTTGGAATCGCAGAGGTGCACGAACAGACTTCCAGACTTGGCTGCTTGCGCGTTGTCGTTCTTATATCCGTTCATTTGTACCAGTACTTTCCGTCATTCCACATATACGGTCGCTGAAATTCCAGGCGTTTTCTATCTCGCAATTCTTCAAACATCCGTCTCACTAGGCTTACGACTTCTCCTTTGTCCTCACATACTCCATAAGGAAGGTCTTGAAACGGGCTCTGGCATTCAATCAAGCACCATTTCCATGTCCCTGCGCTCGGACCAAAGTAGCTTCTCAGGATGCGGCAGAAGTTGCCCCATTCAGTATATGCTATGAAGTCACCGGAACAGGTCTGGCCACCGATGATCGTTCGACACCATTTAAGTTGCATCATTTCTCAGGCAGTCCGTAACTGATGAAGTTGCCCGCTTTGTTCCCGCACTTGCTGCAAACAAGCCGTGGCTCGATCTCTTCCAGCGTTACCCACTCTCCGAAGCGAGCGGCCATAAGCGGGGCTGTCTTTTCCAGATGATGCCGACAACGCGCACAGCTAAAGCGCACAACGTTTCGCGGGCGCAGTTCTCGCAGTACAGTTTGCATTTCATTTCACGAAGATTGTCGGCTTCCAACCACGTGCAAAGCCCATCGACATAGCCAGACTGGCATACTCGATCTCTTTGACGAGAAAATCCCGATCTTTCAGAAGCGCCTCGATCGCAGCCCGCACGTCGCCCTTGTGGTAGGTGAGAACCAATTCAATTTCGTCGTCGTACTCATTTCCCTGCGCAACCGCATTCATTGTTCTGCTCCAGCGAAGCAGACACACACGCCACCTAACGTGTCTGGATTACATCAGCGCCGCTCGCTGATGTTCTTAAAATGTTCTCATTCTGAAAAAGAGTCAATCGCGATTCTGCGATTGTGAAAATCCGCCCCGACCGGGGTGGCTTTCGGTGCAGGCAAACACACCGAAAAGCGGCGGCTTCGATTGGACGTCAGATCCGCCCGGCATGACGGTAGGTCAAATGCCACACCCCGACCCTTGCGGGCGGGGCATACTGGCCATTACAGGTTAACAAAAAATGCAAGAAGGGTTTTCTTTCACATCCGTTCATCCGGTGTCGCCGGCAGCAAGCTATATCGGCGGCAAGAAACAGCTGGCGCAGCGCGTGGCGTCGGTTATCGAGCAGATCCCGCACTCGGTCTATGCAGAGCCGTTCGTCGGAATGGGCGGCGTGTTCTTTCGCAGGCGACTGGTTCCGAAATGCGAAGTCATCAACGATATCTCCGGTGACGTGATAACACTCTTTCGGATCCTGCAGCGTCATTATCCTCAGTTCATAGAGACGCTGAAATTCCAGATCACAAGTCGGCGAGAGTTCGAGCGATTGAGGGCTTGCGATCCGTCGACGTTGACAGATCTGGAGCGTGCTGCCCGGTTCCTCTACCTCCAGCGCCTCGCATTCGGCGGAAAGGTCACCGGGCGCAACTATGGCGTCGACACTGGCGGATCTGCACGGTTCAACGTCACGCGGCTGGGGCCGCTGCTGGAAGAGATCCACGAGCGGCTTGCCGGCGTCCAGATCGAGAACCTGTCATGGTCGGATTTCATTGATCGCTATGATGCGCCCGGAACCCTGTTCTATATGGATCCGCCGTATTTCGGCTGCGAGACTGACTACGGAAAGAATGTATTCAGCCGGTCCGATTTCGAACGGATAGCGGCGCGCATGGCAGATATCAAAGGGCGCTTCATGATTTCTCTGAACGACACGCCGGAAGTCCGATCGATCTTCTCTGCGTTCAAGATCTGCGACGTTGCGCTGACCTACACGATCGGCAGCGGGCAGGCGAAGCCGGTAGGCGAGGTTATCATCATGGATCGGAAGCTGCCGACAGTGCCTAATATGCCTGAATAGAGGTTGGAAAGTGGGGCAGACACATGAAAAAACATAATGTTTTTAACGCATGCATTCCTGTCCCACTTTTCTGCAAGCCATTGAAAAGGCCGGAAATCCGTAGAACCTCCGGGACTCCAACTTTCAGTCTTCAAACAGACGTGTGTCGATGGATTTTGTGAAGCGCAAAAACGCTGTCACGCTGTCAAAAATGAACCGCGCTTCATTCTGCTCAATCAAGTCAGGGTTATCGTGAGCTAGCGACTTGTCGTTTCGTATCGTATTCATTGCTTCGAAAACACTGATGGAGCTTTTTATTATGCGTTCCGACATTTCAGTGAGATTGCGCTGGCCGGTCATAAGCTTAACATATCGTCCAACTCTTGAATGAAGCGGATCGTTCTCGCCAACGTCTCCGCCGCCATGTTTTCTAATCAGTGCAGCGTAGCGCTTCATGCAATAGGTATGAAGTCGATCTAAACCGGCTTGTGGCCGCTTTGCATCTAGATCTCTTTTGATCGCAGCCACCAGCTCGTCAAGGGTCTCATTGGCTTCAAAGGCTTCAAATGCGGACGCGTCAATTGTGTTGTCCTCGCCTTCGAAGCGAGCGACAGTTTGGAAGTAACTATCGTGCAATTGTTGCTCACGTACTTGATTCCGATGGAGCGGTATCGATGCGCGATAATTCCATAGCTCTCGCAGTAGAAACGCCACCATGCCCGGCTGTGCTCTCTCAATGAATGATCGAAGTCTTTTCGCCTTTGATGTTCCTCTGCCATTGAAAAGCTGTGGTGAGCTCTGCGGGTCTATTTTGACCGTCTCGTAAAAGAAATCGTCAAACGTTCTGTCTGAGAAATCCAAAACGTATCCGCTTTCCATCATTAGCGCTTCTTCAAAGCAGCTGCGCTCGTGGCGCGGAATAAGCTTTTCGTAGTCGCGTATCATTGGCCCCCGCTGATAGAAAAGATTTGCGATAGGGCCTATTCGTTACCGCAAGAGAAGAAGTTAGAAAAGGTCCTGTCCTATTCCGCCCCTCCGCCGATATAATCGCCCGTGTGACGGAGATGTGGCCTCGTACTACCTGCAATGCACAAGCTATTTGCGATAGAGGATTCGGCCACATGAATGGCGATATGTTCACATTATGTGCAGGTGTGATTTAAAGGTATATCGGGTACACAAAATAGCGCACAAATAGGTGCACATAACGGCGCACAAAAATATGAAAAAGCCGATAAATAAGGGGTCAGAGAGGGTGTGATATGGTGAATGGTTCCAACCGACCGTACCATTGTCTCTCATATATTCGTTGCGAGTTTAAATCAGCGATAAAACGCTGGTTCGTCGAGCTGCGAAAAATTCATAAAAACAACAGTTTAATGCGAATTGCAGGAATGCGATAGCGCGCTTGATGCTTTAATTGGAACCAATAGCCTACCCTGCCATTAGGTCTGTAGCGGCAAATCTTATGCCGCTGAAACCAACAGGAGGATTTGATCCATGAAACAGGTCAACCCGACTGAGGCAAGGCAGGGGCGCGAAGGCAAGCCCGTTCTCATCGTGCTGCTGGTCAGTATCGCGGCGGCACTGGTCGTGTGGGTGCTGGTCGAAATCTACGGCACCGTTATTTCTCCCGATGAGAATACGCCTAATGGCGAGAACTCCCTGCCACCCGCCACGACGGAATCGGTCCCACCGGCGTCGGCGAAATGATCGTTTGCTTGCGAGTGCGCGTCGTTGGTACATTCGTCTATAGCGGAACCAAACCCAATGGTGCCCGTTGTGAAGCATGGAACAATTCTGGGCTGAATTTACGCATGAGAATGTAATCAGTTTGCCGGTGGTTCTGGCGCGGATGCTGCTGGCAACACTGCTCGGTTCCATTATCGGTCTGGAGCGGGAATGGCGTCGGCGACCGGCCGGGTTGAAAACCCATATGCTCGTCTGTCTCGCCTCCGCTACCTTCACGATTGTTTCGCTGGAACTGGTCAATGTGCCGGTATTCAACGATCAGAATATCCGGATGGACCCTTCGCGGCTCGTTGAAGCAATCACCAGCGGGGTCGCCTTTCTGGCGGCGGGGTTCATCATCTTCGCACGCGGAAAAATAACCGGCATCACGACCGGCGCCGGCATGTGGCTTGCAGCCTCAGTGGGGCTCGCCAGTGGTCTGGGCCTCTGGCATATCGCAATCATGGCGACATTGATTGCCGTCACGGTTCTGGTCGTAGTGGGCAGGATGGAAAACTCGGTTGGCCCGGACAACAGCAAAGTCGAGGACAAAAGCTCCTGAGCTGTTACCGAGCCAACAGTTTGCCGGAGTGACGGATCAAACGTCGGCGAGCGCTTCGGCGATGCTGTCCTTCAGGGCAAGGCGCTGTTTGCGCAGGTTTGTTTCTTCTTCCTGGCTTACTGGCGCAATCTTCGTTTCAGCGCGGTGGATGCGGTCATTGACGGAATCGTATTCTTCCAGAATGCGGGCAAAATGCGCATCCTTTGCCTTCAATGCGTGAATGGCGTCGAGCTGGCCGGGAAACTCTTCTCCAAGTGTATGGGGGGTGTTCGACATTCTTTAGCTCCTTCCTTTGTTGAAAAGAGCTTCGCAAGCCAGCGAGCCAAAGGCATTGATCGCGATCAAGTTGAGCGGAAAGGAATATGCGGAAACTGCATGGCTGGCATGCAAATGCCGATCTTCTAAGTTGTCAGTGCGATCCCCATCTCATGGGCACGGACCAATGAAGTGTCCGTGATGGAGAGAAAAATGTTTACCCGCTTCAATAATCGTTTCGGTCGTGCATTCGCGCAATTCGGCAGCGCCGTTCGTGCCTCTGCTGCTGTGCGCGCTGGTCAGAAGCCTACTGCCCAGGACCTTGAGACGCTTGGCATCGACGTTGACCAGTTCCGTCGTATTCAGGGTTGAGCAATCAAGTAAGCGTATGCGTATCTGAGTAAAAAAGCCCCGGATTTCCGGGGCTTTTGTTTTTAGTCTTCGTCCGTTGCCATCTGGCTCAGCAGGGCACCCTTGCCGCGCTGGCGCATGATCATCGGCACAACGACTGCTGCAATCGCCAGTGCGATCAGCACGATCGATACCCAGGAATGCACCAGAGCCATCGGGTTGCCCTGACTGATCTGCAATGCCTGACGCAGGCTCTTTTCTGCCATTGGCCCGAGGATCAGGCCAACAACAACCGGCGCGATGGGATATGAGAAGCGTCGCAGCACATAGCCCAGCACACCGAATGCCAGTAGCAGGCCGAGCTCGAATGAGACCGGCAGGCCGAACAGCATCGAGGTGGAGGCATTCGCACCGATTGTGCCAAGCGTTGCGAAAACCAGAATACCTGCATAGAGCCAGTGGCGCGGGATGGTGAGCATCTTCACCCACAGGCCGATCAGCGGCAGGTTGAGAACCAGCAGCATCAGATTGGCCACGAGAAGGCTCGCCACCAGACCCCATACCAGCGTGGCATTGGTCACGAACAGGAGAGGGCCGGGCTGCAGGCCGAACTGCTGGAAACCGGCAAGCATGATTGCTGCCGTTGCCGTGGTTGGCAGGCCGAGCGTCAGAAGCGGCACGAGGGTGCCCGCAGCCGAAGCGTTATTGGCCGCCTCCGGTCCCGCAACGCCTTCGATGGCGCCTTTGCCGAATTCTTCCGGATGTTTCGAGAACTGCCGTTCCGCCGAATAGGAAAGGAAGCTCGACACGTCGGCGCCGCCTGCAGGCATGGCTCCGATTGGAAAGCCGATGGCGGTGCCGCGCAACCACGGCATCCATGAGCGTTTCCAGTCATTCTTGGTCATCCAGACGGAACCCTTGACGGCGATGACTTCATCTTCCGGTCGAAGCTTCTTCGACACGACCGCAAGGGTTTCACCGATGGCGAACAGCGCCACCGCCAATGTCGTGACATTGATCCCGTCGAGCAGGTTCGGCGTTCCGATGACGAGACGTGCCTGACCCGTCAGCTGATCGATGCCGATCAGGCCGAGCGCCAGTCCGATGAACAGGGACGTCAATCCGCGAAGCGTGGAATCGCCGAATGCTGCCGAGACCGTCATGAAGGCCAGAAGCATGAGCGCGAAATATTCGGACGGTCCGAAGGACAGGGCGAATTTCACGACCCATGGTGCGACGAAGGCAAGCGCCAGAGTGGCGAGCAGGCCTGCGATGAACGAGCCGATGGCCGCCGTTGCAAGCGCTGGTCCGCCACGCCCGGCCCGGGCCATCTTGTTGCCCTCCAACGCGGTGACGATGGAGGCGCTTTCTCCCGGCGTATTGAGCAGGATCGACGTGGTCGACCCGCCATACATGCCGCCATAATAAATGCCCGCGAACATGATGAGTGAGCCGGATGGATCCAGCTTGTAGGTAACGGGCAGGAGGAGCGCGACGGTCAGCGCCGGGCCAATGCCGGGCAAAACACCGACGGCGGTGCCGAGCGTGACACCGATCAGCGCGTAAAGAAGGTTCGATGGTTCAAGCGCCACCAGAAGTCCGTTGGCGAGAAGTGCGACAGTATCCATGATGGCACTGAGCCTTTAAAGCATTTCCAGCAAAAATGCGAAGCGGTTTTGCGTAGGATAATGCGACAAAACAAGGACTTAGAGCATTTCCAATGTTTCAGTCAAAACTGGGAATGCTCTAAACGAATTGTTCGAGCCAGCCGGACGGCAGCGATAGCTGCAGGCCGCGTGCAAAGATGAACCAGATCACGAAGGCGAAGACGATGCCGACGGGAACGCTGATCCAGAATTTGCGATAGCCGAAGCCACGTGCGGTTGCTGCGAAAAGCAGGCCGGTGGACAAGGAAAAGCCGACAGTCTTCATCGTCAGCATCTGGATGGCCAGACCGCCGATGATCCATGCCATCGGGGCGATCTCCTGATGCTCTCGCTCTGGAAAATCACCGCGAAGCGCCTCGAATACGGTCCAGATGGCAAGGCCGAACAATCCGGCTGCGACGACATAGGGAACGGTTTTCGGGCCGACCGGCGAGTAGCTCGTCACGTCGTTTCCATAGGTTGTCGACCAGGCAATGGCGATGGCGACAGCGGCAAGAACAAGGGCGATGACAAGAGCGGCGAAATCTGGCGCCGCCCCTTCCGGGCGGCGCTTTTCCTGCGGTTCTGTTCCTGTCATTTGACGAGGCCGATTTCCTTGAGGATGGTTTCAGTCGCAGCGACGTCCTTGGCAAGCTGCTCCTTAAACGCCGGGCCGGCGAGATAAGTATCCGCCCAGCCCTTGTCTTTCAGAGCCTTCTGCCAGGATTCCGACTTCACCATTTTCTCGATATCGGCATTGATGGCAGCTTCCTGTTCGGCAGTGATGCCGGGAGCAGCGGCCACCATGCGCCAGTTCTGGATAGAAACGTCCACGCCACCTTCCTTGAAGGTCGGTGCGTCGATGCCTTCCACGCGCTCGTCGCTCGAAATGCCAATGATGCGCAGCGTACCGGCTTTGATCTGGGCGTCGAATTCGCCATAGCCGGAAATGCCGACGGTTACCTGATTGCCGAGAATGGCTGCCAGTGCTTCGCCGCCGCCCGAGAAGGCGATGTAATTGACCTTGGTCGGGTCGACGCCTGCTGCCTTGGCAAAGAGGCCAGCGGTGATGTGATCGGTGCCGCCCGCAGAACCGCCGCCCCACGAAACGGAGCCTGGATCAGCCTTCAGCTTTGCCGCAAGGTCGCCAAGGTTCTGGATGTCGGAAGAAGCAGGCACGACGATGGCTTCATATTCACCGGTGAGGCGTGCAATCGGCGTGATGGCGTCGAGCGTAACCGGCGATTTGTTGGTCAGGATAGCGCCGACCATGACATAGCCACCGACGATGAGTTGGCTCGGGTCGCCCTTGTTCTGGTTCACGAACTGGGCAAGGCCGATAGTGCCACCAGCGCCCGGAACGTTGATGACCTGCACGCTGCCGGAAATCTTTTCGTCCTGAAGCGCGCTCTGCATCGTGCGCGCCGTCTGGTCCCAGCCGCCGCCCGGAGCCGCAGGCGCCAGCACCTTGTAGTCTTCTGCGGAAGCAGAGCCTGCCATAGCCAACGCCGCTACCGACGTCAGGGCCAGAATAAATCTACGCATATGTCCTCCCAAATAGAATGTATGCCGCCTCCCGGCGGACCTCCCCAAAGTCCCGCTCCTCTAGCGGGAGAAAACTACATGGAGATTAGCGAAAACAAATTCAATAGGCCAGCGCATGCGACGATAGTTTGGCCGCAATTTAAATAACGGGCTTTCGAATCGCTTGAAAACCGTGCGTTGGAAATAGCCATCGAGACCTGCTTGACGGCGACATCGGGTCAACGTAATAGTGTAACGACGGTTCCCCGACCGAGAGCGAAGGGGATTAATAGGGAACACGGTGAGGACGACCCGAAAAGGGGCCAAGACCGTGGCTGCCCCCGCAACTGTAAGCGGATTGCCGTTCATCCTCGTGACGTTGAAAGCGTCATGCCACTGTGCCGGAGAAGCGCGGGAAGGCAGATGAACAGCAGATATTCGTGAGCCAGGAGACCTGCCGTTTAGTGTTGTCCATTGTCACGGGCGGGGATGCCCGGAGCAGGAGCCGGTTATGACAGATTTCCGCGTCGCAGGACGCATCCTTCCATCGTCATCGCATGATTTCGACATGTCCCCGGATATGCCTGTCCGTCTTCCGTATCGGATTTTTTCCGCCAGCTGACAGGGCGTCTTTTTCTCATCATTTCGGGGACTTTCATGAATATTCTCGGCAAGATGCCGTTTCGCGCCGCCCTCTGTGCGGTTGCATTTCTCGCAGGCGGTTTGGCTGCACAGGCAGCGGAAACGCAATATCCGCTGACGCTGAAAAATTGCGGTCGTGACGTTACCTTCAAGCAGGCACCGAGCCGCGCGGTTGCGGTCGGCCAGAGCAGCGCAGAAATTCTTTACAGCCTTGGTCTCAGCGACAGGGTCGTCGGCACGGCAGTGTGGTTCGGGCCTGTTCTCAAAGGTTTTGAGGAGGTGAATGCCAAGGTAAAGCGGCTCGCCGATAACGATCCGAGCTTCGAAAGCGTTCTGGCGCAGAAGCCGGATATCGTAACGGCGGATTTTCAGTGGCATGTCGGCCCGACCGGCATTGTTGCGAAGCCTGAACAATTCGAGGAACTGGGCATTCCGGCCTATACATCGCCTTCCGATTGCGTTGGCAAGGACAATTCCGGCGGTGGCGACGGTGTTCGTACGGCAGCCTTCAAGATGGATATCGTCTATCAGGAAATCACCGAACTGGCGGAAATCTTCAATGTGCAGGATCGCGGCGAGAAACTCGTCGCCGACCTGAAGGCGCGCGAAGCGGCCGCGCGCGAAAAAATTGGGTCTGCTGGCGGCAAGCTGTCTGCCGTTGTCTGGTTCTCCAGCACGCAGGTCGATGCCGATCCTTACGTCGCAGGCAAGTTCGGCGCACCCGCCTATATTCTTTCGGCACTCGGCATCAAGAATGTGATCAACAGCGAGGAAGAATGGCCGACGGTCGGATGGGAAACGATTGCGAAATCGAACCCTTCGATGATCGTGGCTGCAAAGCTGGATCGCCGCCGCTATCCGGCTGACGACATTGCCGTCAAGCACCAGTTTCTCGAGAACGATGCGGTCACGAAGCTGATGCCTGCGGTTAAGGGCAAGCATGTCTTCGACATGGATGCGCAGTCGATGAGCACGTCGCTTCGCGTGATCGAAGGCATCGAAACACTTGCAGCCGATATCGCCGCCTCGGGCCTGAACAAGTGACGGCGCGGGTAGCGACAACAGGCTTCAAACAGAAGGGAAGGACCCGCTCCGGCGTGTTCTTCCTGGCCTTTTCGCTTGTCCTGCTTCTTCTTGCCCTTTGGCTCGGAGCGGCGATAGGCGAAACGGCGATACCACTCGATGTGGTTGCGAAAACCGTAGCCAATCGGGTGTGGAATGCCGGATATCCGCTCGAACCCATCGATGAAGGGATTGTCTGGAGCTATCGCCTCAGCCGTGCGGTTATCGCTGCATGTTGCGGCGCGTCTCTCGCAATATCCGGCGTCATTCTGCAGTCGCTGCTCCGAAACTCGCTCGCCGATCCTTACATTCTGGGCATTTCCGCCGGCGCTTCGACTGGAGCCGTCGCCGTTGCCATTCTTGGCATCGGCGCTGGCGTGCTGACACTCTCGCTGGGTGCGTTCATTGGCGCTATTGTTGCTTTCTGTCTCGTGTCCCTGCTGGCGCTGCGGGCGGGGCGAGGCAGCAGCGCTATCATTCTGGCGGGTATTGCCGGTTCACAGCTTTTCAACGCGTTGACGTCATTCATCGTCACCAAAGCAGCAAATGCCGAACAGGCGCGCGGTATCATGTTCTGGCTCCTTGGCAACCTTTCCGGCGTGCGCTGGCCGGACGTAACACTCGCTTTGCCTGCCTGTTTGATCGGTCTTGCCATCTGTCTGTGGCATGCGCGTGCGCTCGATGCCTTCACCTTCGGAACGGAATCCGCAGCTTCTCTCGGCATACCGGTGCGCCGCGTCTACGCGGTGCTGATCGGCGTCAGCGCCATGATGACGGCGGTCATGGTTTCCATCGTCGGCTCTGTCGGCTTCATAGGCCTCGTCATTCCCCATGCGGCGCGAATGGTGGTCGGAGTTCGGCACGGCAGGTTGTTGCCCGCGGCGGCCCTTATCGGAGCAATCTTCATGATCGTTGCGGATATTCTGTCGCGTATCATTATTCCGGGTCAGGTTCTGCCGATCGGGGTTATCACGGCGTTGTTCGGTGCGCCGGCCTTCGCCCTGTTGCTTGGACAAAGGAGGGCGTCGTCATGATCCTCTCAGCATGCAATATCGGCTGGTCGACGGGCAGTGTCGAAATCTTGCGCGATGTTTCGCTGGAAGTGGCGGAAGGTGAGTTTCTTGGCATCATAGGGCCGAATGGTTCGGGAAAGACCAGCTTTCTGTCTTTGCTTTCCGGTGTTCGTAGATGCCGCGTTGGCGAAGTGAACCTCTGCGGTGCATCCATCGACAGTTTTAGTCGTCGCGAGATTGCGCGCCAACTGGCGCTGGTCGAGCAACAGGCGGGAACAACCGAGCGCATTACGGCGCGTCAGGCGGTCGAACTCGGGCGAACGCCCTATCTTGGGGCCCTGTCGCCATGGTCGGCGGAAGACGATGCAATCGTTGACCAGGCGCTGGTCAATGTCGATATGGTCCATCTGGCTGACCGCTATTGGCACACGCTTTCCGGCGGAGAGCGGCAGCGCCTGCATATAGCGCGCGCCCTGGCGCAGGAGCCGCGGATTTTGCTTCTGGACGAACCGACCAATCATCTCGATATCGGGCACCAGATCGGGTTGCTTGATCTTGTCAGCCGCCAAAAACTGACAGTCGTGGCCGCCTTGCATGACCTGAACCATGCCGCGATGTTCTGCGACCGAATCGCGGTGATGGACAAGGGCAATCTCGTCGCGCTCGGCACACCGCGAGAGGTGTTGCGGGCAGAGCGCATCGCCGAAGTCTTCGGTGTCGATGTCGACGTCGAATATCAGGGCATCAGCGGCTGTCACATCCGCTATCGTGCTCCGGGCCAGCGCCCGTTGGAACTCAGACATTCTGCATGATCGGTCAGGCTGCAAGTCATTGTTTCGGTTGCTGCGGTACTTCTAATAAACGGGAAATAAATAGGATCATGAAATAGGTATTACTAATATTAAGATTGATGATTTCGGGTAACATCATGAAAAGTTGTAGCTTTTTCAGAGTTTACTCACAGTAATGTGAGTGATTTTGTTGACAAACTGTTTCCATCGCGTTGACGGTTGCGCTATACAACCTCAGCGCATCAGGGCATGCATTCACTTGTAAGGCTGCGGCCTTTCTTGCTGAGTGCAGGCTGAAGGACAGAAGAGATCATTCTTTGATTTGTTCCGTCATTCACGGTTCTGATATGCGGGTCGCTCCGGTTTTTGGGCCGGGAAGATCCGTTTTAAATAAAGAAACCTTATTGGCAGGTTCGCATGAATGCGACTTGCGGCGAATGCAGTTTTTTCAATGAATTATTATACTTATAAAGAGCGGCGGCTTTTCGTTTTGGAAAGCCGCCGTTGTTTTATCAAGGATATTGGGCACCGGTGACGGTGAGATAGACCGCATAAAGCGACTTCGTTGCTGTGATGAACAGCCGATTGCGGCGTGGACCGCCGAAAGTCACATTGGCGACCGTTTGCGGCGTCCTGATCTTGCCGAGAAGCGCCCCTTCCGGCGAAAAGCAGTGCACACCATCACCAGCACTGGTCCACAAGTTCCCGTCCGTATCGAAACGAAAGCCATCCGGCAGGCCCATGTCGATGGTGCAGAAAACCGTGCCGCCCGTCAGGCGCTTACCGCCATCCACAACGTCGAAGACGCGGATGTGACGGGGCGCATCCTCATTGTGGCTATAGGCGCTGTCGGCGACGTAGAGTTTTGTTTCGTCCGGTGAAAAGGCGAGACCATTCGGCTGGTGGAAGTCAGTTATGACCGCATCGATGTTGCCGGTCTTCGGGTCGAGGCGATAGACATTGCGCGACGGCTGTTCCGGCTCAGCCTTGTAGCCTTCGTAATCGGCCATGATGCCGTAGGTGGGATCGGTGAACCAGATTGTTCCATCCGAGCGCACGATGACGTCGTTAGGCGCATTGAGCTTCTTGCCCTGATAGCTGTCCGCCAGCACAGTGATGCTGCCATCTGGTTCCGTGCGGGTGACGCGGCGACCGCCATGCTCGCAGGTGACGAGGCGTCCTTCACGATCACGGGTGTTGCCGTTGGAGAAATTGGAGGGCTGGCGGAACACTGAAACGCCGCCATCTGGGACCCAGCGCAGGATGCGCTGGTTCGGAATGTCACTCCACAAAAGGCAGTTCTGGTCACCGAACCACACCGGGCCTTCCGCCCAGCGGCAGCCGCTATAAAGTTCGTCCAGATCGGCGCTCGGCACGATCATCTGCTTGAAGCGTTCGTCGTGGATTTCGTAAATCGAAACAGTCTGAGACAAGGGAGATACTCCGAAGATAATTAGCGCTCGGCGCGTCGACCACTGGCGAGGACGATCACCGCAATGATGGTGAGGCCAGTCAGGACAAGACGGACACCGGCGCCGAAGCCGTAGGTGTTGAGCATCGAAACTATGAGGAACATGAAGAGGGCGGCACCCCAAATACCAGGGATGTTGGAATCACCACCTGCAACCGCCGTGCCGCCGATGATGACGACGGCAATCGACATCAAAAGATATTCCGCGCCCATGTTCAGCGCTGCGCCTCCCGAGAAGCAGGCAAGCAGGAAGCCGCATAGCGAAGCGAGCACTGCACAGAGCAGATAGGTGATGAAGCGGGTGCCATCGACCGGAACGCCCGCCATGCGCGCAGCGAAAGGATTCTGGCCAATTGCCGAAATCCAGCGTCCATAGATGCTCTTCTTCAACAGTACCCAGCCAATGACTGACAGGATCAGCGCCACGAGGGCGACATTGGGAACGCCAAGCGTGGAGGATGTCGTGAACTGCGCTAGGCTTTCCGGCGGTTTCACGCGCAGGCCGCGATTGCTCCAGATGGCGGTGGACTGGATCAGGAAGCTCATCGACAAGGTGGCGATGATGGGCGGAATGCGCAGAAGCTTGATCAGTGTATAATTGCAGATGCCAATGGCAACACCAACCAGAATGGCAACACCAAGCCCCGCAAGCACCATGCCGTCCTGCGTATCCATGAGCTTGAGCGCCAGTGTTGCGGCGAGCGTCATATTGGCCGGGACCGACAGATCGATATTGCCGGGTCCGAGCGTGATGACGAACATCTGGCCGAGGCCGACAATCACCGAAAAGGACGCGAAAGTGAAAGCTGCGTGGGAGAGCCCGTGCGCGCCAGCGCCGCCGGTAAAGAGGATGGTGATGATCCAGACGACGGCAGTGGCGATGAACGACCATATCCACGGACGGTTGGTCAGGATGGTGAGACCGCTCATTGCTTTTTCTCCCTCTTTTCGAGGCGATTGAGGAAGAGGCGCAATGCCAGCACCACGATGAGAATGCCGCCTTGTGCACCGATCTGCCAGTCCGGCGAAATGCGCATGAAGGAGAGGAACGATCCGGCAAGCGTCAGCGTCAGTGCGCCGATGACGGCTCCGATAGGCGATACGCGTCCGCCGACGAATTCACCACCGCCGAGAATAACGCCTGCGATAGACAGAAGCGTATAACGTAACGCGATATTGGCATCGGCCGATGTGGTGAGACCGACGAGTGCAATCCCGGCCAGCACTGCGAAGAAGGCCGCCAGTGCATAGGTTCCGGCGCGGATCATGGTCACAGACCAGCCCGCACGTTCTATGGAACGGCTGTTACCGCCCGCGCCACGCATCAGCACGCCGAAGGTCGAACGCATGACGATGAAATGCGTGACGACCGCGATCAGGATGCTGGCGACAATGGCCATCGGCATGAAAGGCGGCTTGGCGGTCATGATCCAGCGCGCCCAGTCCGGCGCCTGTCCGCCGGGCGAGGGCAGCAGCAGAACGGCAAACCCGCCCCAGACGAAGCTCATGCCAAGCGTGACGACGATGGAAGGCAGATTGCGCAGGTGGATCAGCGCGCCAAGCGCCGCATAAGCTGCAATGGCTGCGGCAAGGATCAGCATTCCGATGATGGGCGCAGTGTTGAGATAGGTTGCGGCAACACAGACCACGAAACTCACGAAGGTGCCCATCGAGAGGTCGAGGTCGTTGACCGCCATGATGAGCATCTGGGCGATGGTCGCTAGCGCAATGGGGACGGCCAGATTGAACAGCAGATTCAGCCCGGTATAGCTCATGGCGCGTGGTTGCATGTAGAAGACGGCGGCAAGCAGCAGAACCAGCGAGAAAACCGGCGTCAGCAGGCGGATGGAGGAAGAGGAAAGGCGCATTATTCGTGACCTCCCTCAAATGATGCTGCAAGCACGTTCTTTTCCGTAATGTCTTCGCCGGTCAGTTCCGCAACGATAGCGCCGTCGCGGAAAACATAGACACGGTCGCAAAGTTCGATTTCGTCCATTTCGGTGGAGTACCAGACGAAGGTGCGTCCGTTGTCAGCCTCATGGCGCAGGATTTCATAGACTTCCTGCTTGGTGCCGACATCGACGCCACGCATTGGATCGTCCATCAAAATAGTGTTGGCGCTGGTTGCCAGTGCGCGGGCGAAAAGCACTTTCTGCTGGTTGCCACCCGACAGTGACAGGATGCGGTTACCCATATCCGGCGTGCGTATCTGGATACGGTCTTTCCAGTCGCTGCCGAGGACATCTTCCCGCTTCTGGTCCACGAGTTTCAGCGACGACAGCCGGTCCAGCGAGCCGATGGTGAGATTGTGCAGGATGCTCCACAGCGGGAAGGTGCCGTTGAGGCTGCGGTCGCCAGCAACGAAGGCGATTTCGCAATTGCGTGCCGGAACCCAGTTCGGTCGCCGCGCATAGTAGAGATCGAGCAGCATCCTGGTCTGTCCGTGTCCGGCCAGCCCGGCGAGGCCGATGACTTCGCCCCTGAATGCCTCAAACGGCTTGATGTCGCTGGCGCGCTTGGCAAAGGACAGAACGGGCGTGCCGCTCGTGTCGGTCTTTGCAACGCGGCGCGCAGCCTTTTCGCGCTCGACGCTGCCCATGGCTTCGACGAGGCTGCGATTGGTGAAATCGCCCGCAGCGCGGTTGGCGACCACCTTTCCGTCCTTCATCACCACGATGCGGTCGGAGGTTGAGAGGATTTCACCCAACATATGCGAAATCAGGATAACGGCGCCGCCGGTGCTGACAAAACGGCGCACATAGGCCATGAGCTGCGCGGCAATGCCTGCATCAAGCGAAGAGGTCGGCTCATCGAGAATAACCAGTTTTGGCGCAGTGCCGGGCGCGGTAAAGTTGATGGCGATTTCGACCATCTGCCGCTCGGCGATGGAAAGCTCGTCGATGGTGGCGCCGCTGTCGATCTTGTGACCGGGGAAAATCTCGTCGAGCTTTTTGGAAATCAGTTCGACGGCCTTGCCGCGCCAGCCAGCGCCGGTCAGATCGCGCTGCATGATGCGGACATTTTCGGCAATGGTCAGGTTCGGAAACAGCGACAATTCCTGAAAGACGCAGCGCACGCCGTGCTTGCGCGCCATCGCTACGCCGTGTCCTGCTTCCTCATGATAGGAAACGCTGCCTTCATGTGGCGACAACCCGCCATTGATGACATTGACGATGGTGGATTTGCCCGCGCCATTGTGGCCGACCAGCCCGACGCATTCACCTTCGCGGATCACGAGCTCAGCGCCATCCAGTGCTTTCACCGCACCGAACTGCACGCGAATATTGCGCGCGGCGACGACCTCCCGTTTCTCTGCTGTTTCTGTCATACGCTCAACTGATTGCTGGAAATGCTGAAGAATAGACGATGGAAAAGGGCGGGAACGAAACCCGCCCCAATCGCTCGATTATGTGAGGCCCGGCTTACTTGGCCGCGTCGATGACCTTCTGCGCGTCTTCCAGCGAATATTCGACATTGGCGACGCCACCCTTCTGGGTGTTGGCCAGATCCTTGTCGAGCGATTCCTGGCTGACGCTGAGGAACGGAACCACGAGGTCCTTCTTCACGTCCTTGCCGTCGAGAATCTGCTGGGCAACCCAGAAAGCAAGCGTTGAAACGCCGGGTGCAATCGAAACCGACATGGTTTCGTAGCCATTGGCGTCCTTCTGTTGCTTCCACCACTGCAGTTCGTCTTCACGGTTGCCCATGATGATGATCGGCGTTTCGCGCTTGGCGGCGGCGAAGGCCTGCGCAGCACCATAACCGTCGCCGCCCTGCGTCACGACTGCGTCGATTTTCGGCAGGCTTGGGAGGATGCCAGCGACGGCACGCTGTGCCACGTCCGCCGCCCAGTCGCCATTGACGGAGCCGACGATCTTGAATTTCGGATGCTTCTTCACGCCTTCTTCGATGCCAGCATGGATATTGTCATCGACCGAAACACCGGCAAGACCGCGAATTTCAAGCAGGTTGCCGCCATCGGGGAAGCGCTTTGCGAGATAATCGATCTGGCCTTCGCCCATTGCCTTGAAATCGACCGCGATGCGCCATGCGCAAGGCTCCGTGACGGTGCCGTCAAAGGAAACGACCGTGATGCCCGCATCGCAGGCTTCCTTGATTGCACCGTTCAAAGCGGTTGGCGAAGCGGCATTGATGACGATGGCATCATAGCCTTGCAGGATCATGTTCTGGATCTGTGCGGCCTGCTCTGTGGCCTGATTTTCAGCCGTCGTGAACGGGTCAGCCGCAGCGACCACACCGGCCTTCACGGCTTCCTTGGTGATCTTGTCCCAGCTTTGCAGCATGGCCTGGCGCCATGAGTTGCCAGCATAATTGTTGGAGAATGCAATCTTCTTCGACGATGTGTCAGCCATCGCGCTGCCAGCGGCGAGAACGCCTGCCAGTGCTGCGGATGCGAAAAGGATTCTTGCGAGTTTCATTCTTTCCTCCCGGTTGCCAGTGTACGACCCGCAGCGCCCCGGCACTTCGGATCGTCTGAATTGATTATGATGCGAGCCTCCCGCACCGCCGCTCCTCAACGGCACCAGTCTGCACCTGACGCGATTTTACGCTCTTGTCTTGCGGGCAATTTTCTGGTGAAGCGAGGATGAAAGAAGACAAGCCTTCTGTGAAGGCCGAATGAAGCAACTGTCTTGCGGGTTCCCGCAGCAAAATTGCGGGAACCCGCAAGACGCGCCGAGGATGTGACGGCGTATTATAGTGCTTCAGGAGCAATTTGCGTTTGGAGGAGAAACGCTTGGCCGAACTCGTGCCCCAGAGGTTGCTCGACCACTATCTGAATATTTCCAGATTGCTGGCGGGACAGCTCGACTTCGATTCCATTATTCAGGCGGTGGCGGCGGAAATCACGCATATCGTGCCCTATGATCATCTGGACGTTTGCATCAAGATGGTCGATGGCAAGTTCCACATCGCCTATGAGAGCGGCATATCGACGGCCTGGAGTCGTAATCCTCCCGCCCTGTTGTCGGGCAGTCCCATTCGAACGGTGCTCTCCGGCGAAGTCGATCATCTACTGACCGACGATGCGCGCACCGATCAGCGTTTTCACTTTGATGGTTCCTTTTCCAGTCCGATCATCGAGCATGATCTGAAAGGCCGCCTGCATGTGCCCTTGAAGGCGCAGGGCGATATTATCGGTGCGCTCAGCTGCTCCAGTCTCGCGCCCGCCTGCTACACCATGCGGGACGTGGAAAACGCCCAGTCGATTGCCGATCTGCTTGCACCATATTTTTTTGCGATCCGCGCGGCGGAACAGGCCAAGCGTTCCGCTATCGTGGAAACGGAAGCGCGCGCTCGCGAGGAAGGCTTGCGTTTCGGCGCGTTGAAGCTGACCGAAGCGCTGGAGACAGAGCGCCATCGCATCGGTATGGATTTGCATGATCAGACGCTGGCCGACCTGACACGCCTTGCGCGTCACGTGGAGCGGCTTACCCATGCACCGGACCTCTCGGGCGAGCAGCTTGAACCGCTGTTTCGCGGGCTGCAGCATTGCATGCACGATCTCAGGCAAATCATTGAAGAAGCTAAGCCTTCAATTCTTCAGCTGTTCGGTTTTGTGCAAGCGACGGAAAACCATCTTGACCGTTCGGTGCGCGACAGTGGATCGTCCATCGAGTGGACGCTGGACGACCGCAGCGACGGCATGGCCGATCGGCTGGAGGAAACAGTTGCGACTTCGCTGTTCCGCATCGTGCAGGAAGCGATCAACAATACGATCCGCCATGCTCATGCCAGCCGGTTGCGGGTTACGTTTCGCGACAAGGGCGGTCGCCTGCACGTCGAAGTCGCTGACAATGGTATCGGCATGGATCGCCAGGTGCAACGTTCTAGTGACGGGCATGGCGTCGGACATGGGATCGACAATATGCGCACGCGCGCGCGGTTGATTTCTGCAAGTTTTGCTATCAGGAAAAATGGGGAAGGCGGTGGCACCAGCGTGACGATCCATCTGCCTGTGGAAATGTGCCGGGAGACGGGAGGGTAAAATGCATGTTCTGATCGTGGAAGATGATCCATTGCATCGCGCCTATCTTGGCGAGGCTGTGCTTGCGGCATTGCCTGAATGTAGCGATGTGCTGGAAGCCGACAACGGCTCGGCAGGTGAGAAGCTGGCCCGTCAGCACCGCGCAGCCCATATTGTCATGGACCTGCAGATGAGCGGGCGCAATGGTATTGAGGCCGCCCGCACCATCTGGAAGGAGAATCCTGAAACGCGCATCCTGTTCTGGTCGAACTATGCCGACGAAGCCTATGTGCGCGGTGTGTCGCGCATCGTGCCGGAAGGGGCGGCTTATGGCTATGTGCTGAAATCGGCGTCCGACGATAAGCTGCGGCTGGCATTGCGCAGTATCTTTGTCGAAGCACAATGCGTCATCGACCGCGAGGTGCGCGGCCTGCAGCAAAAGAGCCTCGGTCATGCCAGCGGTTTCAGCGAAAGTGAGTATGAAATTCTGGTCGATATCGCGCTGGGGCTTACGGATCGCGTTATTGCGCGCCGCCGCAATCTGTCGCTGAGAAGCGTTCAGAACAGATTGCAGCAACTCTATGAAAAACTTGGCGTTTATCAGGAAAAAGGTGAGCCGGAGGAAGGGCGTTTCAACCTCCGGGCTCGTGCCGTGACGGTAGCGCTTTTGCGCAAACTACTGAATTACAGTGCGCTGGAACGCGCAGAAATCGAACTGAACGAATGGCTTAGCCGACAGCTGCCTTCAAACGGCTCTGTGCGAGATTGAGGCCGAGTTCCGACGCAAGGGCGATGACCGGAGCGAAGCGACGCCGCTTTTTTTCGTCATGGTTGGAAGCAATGTCTGCGATGCGATGCTTGAGGAAAGGGTTGAGAAACCGCTCCCGCACCGAAGCCACGTAAGCTTCGGCCTGTTCGCCAAGGCCGTCCGCAGCAAATACCGGCAGGACTTCCTCGCGCCATACCGCTTCCAGTTCATTCCGGATCGTTTCGTCCTGCATGGCTTCCAGTACGATCTCGTCTTTCGGACGGCTGCCCTTGAGCCATTGTTCCGCGATGAATGTGTGGCCAAGGTTGAGCAAGTAGAGTTTCAAATGCTCATAGCGCGCAAGATCGTCGGTGACGACGATATCTTCGTGTTCGCAAGGAAGCGTCAGGCCATCGGCCTTCTCGATTGCCCAGAGCGCATAGGGCTCGGCGATGGCGCCGATTGGCTCGATGGGTTCGGAAACGATGCGGTCGACAAGGCTGTTGGCAAAAATGCATCGGGTTTCGAGCCATTGCACGAAACCGTCCGGCAGTTTCCAGTCATGGGCAAGATCGATGAGGATCGAGCGCAACCTGTCGCCATTGCGCGAGATCAGCTCGCAGGGAAACAGCGACAATGGCGCATCGGGATTGTGCTGCCAGCGGTGATGTAGGAGCACCAGAAGTTTGGCTGGAAAACTCTTCGGCAAGGCATCCGGGTTCGCAAGAAGCGAGCTGTCATCGCTTCTGTCGAGTTCGTAGCCCTTGTCGCCGGTGTTGGAGAGGATCACATCGACGCTGGCACCGAGGTCGAGAATCGCCGCCCAGTCGTGATGTGCGGAATAGGCAGCGGTAACGCCCTTCGCCTGATGTTCCGTTTCGGATGGCTTGCCGTCGACAAGCCCACGGATCATCACAGGATAGCCGTTGCTTTCGTTCAAAGCCGCGATGCGCTGGCTGCTCTGCGGGTTTGAAGTCGTCTGCACGACGGCAATTGTCCCGATGGCTTTGCCCTTGGAAAGCGCCTCTGAAACAAAGAAATCGACATGAGCCAACAGAAAACGGCTGGTGCCGAACTGCAGGATCGCTGGCTTCTCGTGCATGACCTTCTCCCATAAATCAGTGGTTTTAACTAAGCGATGCAGGGTAAATTGGTCAAGCCAGTAGGATTCTTTATCGAACGATTGGTTCGGTTCCACATGATGAAATGCGCGATTTGCCGCAATTAACCGGGTTTTTAAGCATATTGCGCTTCTGTTCGGTTGGAAATATGGTAAGGCCAATTCGAGGAGAGGCGGATTTGGGAGCGCTATGAGCGATTTTACGGCAACTGCGGAACCGCGCAGGCTTTATCAGCAGATCGCAGATCGGGTGAGAAGCCTTATCCAGGACGGCCAGTTTCCTGCTGGCAGCAGGCTACCGGCTGAACGCGAGCTGGCGCAGCAACTTGGCGTGTCGCGGCCTTCGCTGCGCGAGGCGCTTATTGCACTCGAAATCGCCGGTAATGTCGAAATCCGCATGGGGTCCGGCATCTATGTCACGGCAGAGTCGGAAAAGCGTTCGCTTTTACATGGCGCTTCCATCGGCGAGAGTCCGCTTGAAATCATGCAGGCGCGCGAAATGGTCGAAGGCAGCGTGGTCGTCACGGCTTGTGCGCGCATGACGCCTGAAAGGCTTGCCGAGTTGCGCGCAACGATTGACGCAATGAAGGTGAATGTCGATGCCGGGCGCAAGGCGATTGAGCTCGACAGGCAGTTTCATCTGCTCATTGCCGAGCAATCGGGCAATTCCGTGCTGGTGCGCATCGTGCGCGACCTTTTTGACGAGCGGCATAGTCCGCTGACGTCGCATATCAGGACGCGCTTCGAGGATAACGATACATGGGCTCTGGCTTTGGCCGAGCACGAAGCCATCTATGCGGCGCTGGAAGCGAGGGATCCGCTTCAGGCGCAGGCAGCCATGCGAACGCATCTGGACCGGTCCAAGCAGCGTTGGATGGATAATGAACCCAGCGAGTAATTAGCCGGGACGATTTGGGAGTGAGGTCAGACAAATGAATGAATCCGTTGATACAGCGGTTGCGCCGGTTATTCTGCTGCATCCGTCGGATGATGTTGCCGTTGCGCGCATTTCGGTTCGCGCCGGTGATCCGATTGGCCTTGACGGGATCAGGGCCAGCGAACTGATCGGTCGCGGGCATAAGGTTGCCATTCGTGATATTCCGGAAGGCAAGGAAGTCCTGAAATATGGTCAGGTGATCGGCGTTGCGACGAAGGATATCGCTCAGGGCGAGCATGTGCATTTGCAGAACCTCGCCATGCTGCCCTCTGAACACGAGCATCAGTTCTCCATCGATATTGAAGAACGCGGCATGCTGCCGGACGCAGAACGCCGCCATTTCATGGGCTATGACCGGGGCGCGGGCGGTGTCGGCACGCGCAATTTCATCGGCGTGATTTCGTCGGTCAATTGCTCGGCCACGGTGTCGCGTTACATCGCCGATTATTTCAACCGCATGGACGGTCTCGATGGTTTCGACAATGTCGATGGCGTCGTGGCGCTGACACATGGCAGCGGCTGTGCGCTCAACACCAAGTCGGAAGGCTATCGCCTGTTGACGCGCACTATTCAGGGTTATGCCAAGCACCCGAATTTCGGCGGCATCCTGCTGATCGGCCTTGGCTGCGAAACCAACCAGATCGCGCCGATCCTCGAACATTACCGCATGGAAGAAGGCTCGCGCCTGCGCACCATGACGATCCAGCAGCATGGCGGCACGCGCAAGACCATCGATCATGCGATTGCCGAGATCAAGGAAATGCTGCCGCTGGTCAATTCGGCGGTGCGCACCAAACAGCCTCTGTCGAAGTTGAAAGTAGCGCTGGAATGCGGCGGCTCGGATGGCTATTCCGGCATTTCGGCCAATCCGGCATTGGGCTATGCCTCGGACCTTATTGTGCGCAATGGCGGCACGACCGTTCTTTCGGAAACGCCGGAAATCTATGGTGCCGAACATCTTTTGACCCGTCGCGCAGTAACGCCTGCGGTGGCGGAGAAGCTGTTGCAGCGCATCGACTGGTGGCGTGATTACACGGCGCGCAATGGCGACGAGCTCAACAACAACCCATCGCATGGCAACAAGCTCGGCGGGCTGACCACCATTCTGGAAAAGTCGCTCGGTGCAGTTGCCAAGGGTGGTTCCATGCCGCTCAAGGCCGTCTATGAGTTTGCCGAAACCGTCACGGAACAGGGTTTCACTTTCATGGATACGCCGGGTTACGATCCCGTCGCGGTGACTGGACAGGTGGCCGGTGGCTGCAACGTGATCTGCTTCACCACTGGCCGTGGTTCGGTTTCCGGCTTCAAACCTTCGCCTTGCATCAAGATCGCCACGAATTCCGAAATGTACGAGCACATGAAGGAAGACATGGACATCAATTGCGGCGGTATCGTCACCGGCGACGAGACCATCGAACAGTCCGGCATCCGCATCTTCGAACATATCATCGCGGTCGCATCCGGCGAGAAGACGTTGAGCGAAGTCTACGACTATGGCGACAACGAATTCGTGCCTTGGCAGGTCGGCGCCGTAACCTGATCCCTTTCTTTAATGACGACTGACAGGAATAATTCGATGGTCAAAGCTCTGCGTATCGAGAGCGAAAACGTCACACGTTTTGCAGAAATCGACGAAGCGCCGTTGCTGGCCGGTCAGGTCCGTGTGCGGGTTCGGCACGTGGGTCTCTGCGGCAGTGATCTGAACACCTTCAAGGGGCTTAATCCGCTGGTGCAGCTGCCGCGCATTCCTGGGCATGAAATCGGCGGCGAGATCATGGAAACCGGAGAGGGTGTCAGCGCTGCCTATGTCAAAGGCAAGCGGGTTATCGTGCTGCCTTATACGAATTGCGGTGAATGTTCGTCCTGCCGTAAAGGTCGGCTCAATGCGTGCCGTTATAACAAGACGCTCGGCGTGCAGCAAAATGGCGGCCTGGCCGACCAGATCGTGCTGCCTGCCGAAAAATTGATCCTCAATGAGACGCTGTCGCCCCGTCATCTGGCGCTGGTCGAGCCGCTTTCGGTTGGCTTCCATGCCGTCGAGCGCGGACGTGTTCAGGCAGGTGATACGGTTGCTGTTCTCGGTTGCGGCATGATCGGTATGGGTGTTCTCATCGGCGCGCTGGCGCGCGGTGCCAAGGTCATCGCCATCGATCCAAGCGCTGAAAAGCGCGAACTGGCACTGCAATTCGGCGCAACACACGCATTGCCGGGCGGTGAGGATGTCGTCGCCAAGGTTCAGGAACTGACCAACGACGACGGCGTGGACGTTGCTTTCGAAGCGGTCGGTCTGCCGATCACCTTCACGCAGGCTGTCGACCTGGCGGGCTTTGCGGGCCGGGTGGTTTATGTCGGCTATTCCAAGGCGCCGGTCACCTATCAGACGCAGTTCTTCAACCTGAAGGAACTCGACATCATGGGATCACGCAATGCCACGCTCACCGATTTCGAGGCCGTCATTGCGCATCTGGAAAAGCTTGGGACGGATGCCGACAAGCTGATCTCGAAGGTATTTCCGTTTGATGAAGCTGAAGCGGCACTCCCTTACTGGGACGGCGACCGTAACGTTTTGAAGATCATCATCGAACGCGACTGAAATCGAAGCAAATGCGCCACGTCGGGAAGGAAGACGTGGGCTGCCACGCATCGATGGAAAATCGATGCGTAAACTGAAGAAATTAGAGCGTCCTTTAAGCGTCCAAATTGGACGCATGGCGCTCTAGTGGAGGAAACCGGCCCTAAGGCCAATTGTTTAATGACCCCATATGGGAGGACAAAGATGAAGAAACTCGTTACCGGCATGATCGCCGCCAGCATGCTGCTGGCAGGAAGCATGGCTGCCTATGCTGCCAATGTTTCGATCAAGGTTGCCTATGAAAACAACCCCGGCGAGCCTTTCGATGAGGTAATGCATTACTGGAAAGATGATCTTGCCAAGCGCAGCAATGGCGAAATCACGCTCGAACTCTATCCAAGCTCGCAGCTTGGCTCCAAGAAGGACGTGACCGAGCAGGCCATGATGGGGCTCAATGTCGTGACCATTTCCGACGTTGGCTTTCTGGCCGAATATGACCCGGACCTCGGCGTACTCTACGGTCCGTTCCTGACCGATGATCCGGCACAGCTTTTCAAAGTTTATGATGGTCCCTGGTTCAAGGAAAAGAGTGAAGAGCTGAAGAAGAAGGGCATTCACATCGTAATGCCGAACTATCTCTACGGCATTCGTCAGATCATTTCCAAGAAGCCGATCCGTACGCCTGAAGACCTGAAGGGTATGAAGATTCGCGTGCCGAACAACGTCATGCAGATCAAGACTTTCGAAGCCATGGGCGCAACGCCAACCCCGATGCCGCTGGGCGAAACCTTCCCGGCGCTGGCGCAGGGCGTGATTGATGGCGTTGAGAACCCGATCTCGGTTCTTTACGGCCAGAAGTTCCAGGAAGAAGCCAAATATCTGAGCAAGGTCGGCTATCTGACCAACGTTGCTCTGATTGTCGGCGGCGAAGCCTTCTTCTCCACGCTGCCGGAAGATCAGCTCAAGATGATCCATGAGTCCGCCTACGATGCGGGTCTCTACAGCCAGAAGCTGACGATCGAAAAAGACAATGAAATGATCGAGAAGATGAAGGAAGCCGGTGTCGAGATTATCGATGTCGACCGCGCTCCTTTCAAGGCACTTGCTGAAAAGGTCTACACCCAGTTCCCGGAATGGTCGCCCGGCCTTTATGACAAGATCAAAGCCGAACTGAACTGATCCATCCTTACTCGGATAATGCCGTGTCGCGGTTTGCCGCGGCATGGCTCGATCGTGGAACTCAATCCGATGAAATACTTTGAAAAACTGATCGAATGGCTGGCTGCCGTGCCGCTGTTCATCCTGCTTGCGATGTTCAACATCGCCGTCGTCATGCGCTATTGGATGCATCAGCCATTGCAATGGACCGAGGAAATGGCCGGTCTGTTGATGATCTGGATCGTGATGCTTGGCAGTGTCGCCGCAGAACGCAGCAACCAGCATCTTGCCATTCCGATGCTCGTGGATCTGCTGTCGGAGAAGGTGCGCGATGTCGTCAACGCCATCGTCTCCATCCTGTCGGGACTGTTCCTGCTTTACGTGTCCTATGCCGGTTACAAGCTTTCGGTTGCGGCTCAGTTCAAAGTGACTGACGTGCTGCGGGTCTCTTATTACTGGATAGATATCGCTGTGCCGGTCGGCTTCGTCATTATCGCTCTTTATATGTTTGCAGGCGCATTCAAATCCTTGCGCGCCGCTTTTGCGGGAGGCGAGGCATGAACCTGACAACCATCGTTCTCATCATGCTGGCGCTGATCGCGCTCAATATGCGCCTCTATGTGGCCATTTTGATTGCGGTCTTCACCTATTTCACCTTTTTCAACCAGATGCCGATAGCGATTGCCGTGCAGCGCTTCATCAGCCCGGCACAGAACACGTCGCTGCTTGCCATTCCGTTCTTCATCATGCTTGGTACGGTGATGTCGCATACCGGCATTGCAGAACGTCTGATCAAGGTCGCGGAAATTCTGGTCGGTCGTATGCGCGGCGGCATGGCACTCACCAACATCATGGTTTCCACCCTGATGGGTGGCGTCAGCGCTTCCAATCTGGCTGACAGCGCCATGCTCACCCGCATGATGGTGCCGGAAATGGTCAAGCGTGGCTATGACAAAGCGTTCTCCTGCGCGGTGACGGCTGCTGGCTCGCTGATTACGCCGATCATTCCTCCCGGCATTGCGCTCATCATCTATGGTCTGATTGCGGATGTTTCCATTGGCAAGATGTTCATGGCAGGTGTGCTGCCGGGCATTCTGGGCGCCGTTATCCTGATGATCGCGGCCTATGCGACATCGGTAAAGCGCGGCTACAAGCCAAGCCGTGAAAAGCGGATGAGCGGCGCCGAAGTTGCCTCGACGCTTGCTTCGGCATGGCCTGCGGTGCTGCTGCTGTTCGCGATCATTGGCGGCATCCGCTTGAACATCTTCACCCCGACAGAAGCCGGTGCAGTTGCCGTTACGCTGGTTCTGATTATCGGCTTCGTGATCTATCGCGAAATGCGCATCTCGCATGTGGTGGATTCGCTGATCGAAACAGCGAAATCGACCGCGTCCGTCATGCTGGTCATCATGGCATCATCGGCGCTCGCATGGGTGTTTTCGCTTGAACAGGCCGGCCAGTCGCTGATGCAGCTGATCTCGTCCTTCACCAGCAATCCTTATGCGTTCCTGCTGGCAGTCAACGTGATCTTGCTGATCCTCGGCGCGCTGATCGAGGGCACAGCTCTGATGATCGTTCTGGTGCCGCTTCTGATGCCGACGGTAAAGGCTCTGGGCATTGATCCTGTGCATTTCGGTATCATCGTGATTATCAACCTGTCGATTGGCACGCTGACACCGCCTGTTGGAACGGTCATGCTGATGGTCTGCAATATTGCGAAGGTGAGGGTGGGAGATTTCACTCGCCAGGCATTCAGCATGTATATGGCGCTGTTCATCCTGCTGGCGCTGGTCACTTACGTGCCGATTATCTCAACCTATCTGGCTCATTAGAGCATTTCCAGCAAAAGTGCGAAGCGGTTTTGCGTAGGATAATGCGTAAAAACAAAGAGATAGAGCATTTCCACTGTTTCAATTTAAGCGGGGAATGCTCAAAAAAGCGCGGGAAATTCCCGCGCTTTTTTCGTTAGTTCACCACGGGTTTTCGACACGCGGCCAGATGGCACGGCTGAGCTTGCGGTAATTGGTCGTGCGAGGATTGCTCGGATAAGAGCTGGGCGCCGCGACATAGATGATCTCGGCAGCAATCGGCACGAAGCCCGCATGAAAATGATTGGTCGATTTCACCACCAGCATATCCTTCTTCATCGGATCGATGCCGATATTCGAGAAGATATCCGGCTCGAATGTCTGCGTCCGGTTGGTGTTGAGAATGATATCGATCTCGGTGCCTTCAAGTCGCACGACTGCCGAGGCCCCCAGCGTCACGCGGCTTGGGCCAAAACTCTGCCAGCCTTCGGCAAGGGTTTTCATGACCGTCACGCGGGCATCGATGGGTTCGCCACCAAGCGGACCGGACTTGCCGCCGAAACGCAGGTCGATCACTGCGCCTTCGCCTGCCGCATGACAGAAGGTCACTGCAATGGGGTCCCAGATCGTAGCAATGCCTATATTGTCGATGCCGCGTTCGATCAGGCGGCGAAGGACATAGGTTCCGTCGCCTGCAACCCCGCCGCCGGGATTGTCCCATACATCGGCGATCACCGCAGGTTTGGCGGGATTGGCTGCATGGGCAGCCAGCGCCCGGTCGATGCCCTGATCGGTGTCGAACATGGTCATCAATGTCTGCTCGCGCATCGCAATCAATTCACGCCCGAGTTTTTCGGCAAGTGCTGCCCCCTTGGCCGGATTGTTGTCTGTGACGACGAGAATACGGGTCCCCATTTCCGGCACATCGGCAGCCATGAAGCCATGAATGACGGAGATCGACAGAATCCCGTCCTTGCCGTGCATCGCCTTGATGCGGTCGACGAAGGAGCGCATCGGCTCCTTGCTTGTGGGAAACACACTGATCATATGGCAGTCGAAAGTGGATATGACCGGCTTGATGTGACCCTTCAGGGCGTCCAGCGCGAGATCGACCACATGCTCGCCGCGCTCATAAAAATCCGTGTGAGGAAATTCGAGGAACGACGCGAAAATATTGAGGTTTTCGACACGCTTCGGCGTCAGATGGCTATGCGGATCGAATTCGCTGGCAACCAGAATATCCGGCCCGACAATGGCGCGCACGCGTTCCAGAAGATCACCCTCGCAATCGTCGTAACCTTGAGCGACCATGGCGCCATGCAGGCCGAGCACGACTGCATCAACGGGCATTGCGGCTTTCAGTTGGTCAAGGATTTCATCGCGCAATTCCTCGAACGCCTGCCGCTGCAACAATCCGCCCGGTTCCGCCCAGGTGGCAGTGCCTTCGATGACGGTCAGCCCTTCCGCTGCCGCACGCTTGCGCAATGCGACAATGGGCGAAGAGCAAAGCGTCGGCGTTTCCGGATGCATGCCCGGCGCGGCATAAAAAGCCATCTCGAACGAGGCCCTGTCGGTTGGAACCGGCGAGAACGTGTTGGTTTCTGTCGCAAGCGATGCGGTGAAAATGCGCATGGAAATACTCTGTGCGGGGAGGTGACGTGCTTATTTTTGTGGTGCGTAGGCGATGGCTTCGACTTCGATCTTGATGTCGATCATCAGGCGGGATTCAACCGTGGTGCGCGCGGGAGGCTCTTTTGGAAAATAGGTGCCGTAAACGGCATTCATCCGCCCGAAATCCCGAGCATCTTCCAGCCATATGGTGGTTTTGACCACGTCTTCCATTGTGGCGCCTGCAAGCGCAAGTGCGGCCTTGACGTTTTCGAGGACCTGTTTTGTCTGGGCTTCGATGCCGCCTTCAACAATTTGGCCGTTTGGTCCGACCGGTACCTGACCCGAAATATAGACTGTGTCACCTGCGCGAACGGCGGGGGAAAGTGGCACATGTGATGCGCCGAAGACCTGTTTTCTGGACATGATTTTCTCCGGTTATTTGACTGCTCCAAGGGCCAGTCCCTTGATGAGATAGCGCTGGAGCCAGATGAAAAGGATGGCGACCGGCAGTGTTGCAAGAAAGGTGGCTGCCATGACGTAGTGCCATTCGACCGTGTAGCGCCCCGCGACGAGCGAGAAGACCTGAATGGGCAGGGTGTAGCTTTCCTGTCTGCGCAGCATGGTCAATGCGACGACGAATTCGTTCCATGCATTGATGAAGGTGAAGATTGCCGTGACGGCAATGGCGGGCAGGCAGAGCGGCAGAAACACTTTTATCAGTGTCTTGCCGCGCCCGGCGCCTTCCATCCACGAAGCTTCTTCCAGATCGCGCGGTATGGTGTCGAAATAGCTTTGCAGCATCCACACGGTGAAGGCGATGTTGAAGGCCATATAGACCGCGCCGACCGCGGAGACACTTTCAATCAATCCATAGGCGGCGAGCAGCCGGAAAAGGCCCAGCACCAGAACGATGGGCGAGATCATCTGCGAAATCAGCAGGAATTGCCGGAATGCACCGTGGCCTGCAAAGCGGAAGCGCGACATGGCATAGGCGGCAGGAATGGAAACAATGATGGCGCCGACGGAAGCAATGACCGAAACGTAAAGCGAGTTCAGAAGCGCTTGCCCGAATTTGGTCTGAACCCACATTTCCGAAAAATTCTGCCAGCGGAAGCTGCTTGGCCACCATGTTGGAGACAGGACCTCCTGTGGAGGCTTGACGGCGGTGAAAAACATCACTGCAAAGGGAAACAGTGTCAGCACGATAAGCGGCGACAGAACGGCCCAGGCAATGATTGTGCGTTTCAGCTTCGAGCCCGTCATGCGCGTTCTCCCCGCATTGCGAGGCGGATATAGATCGCCGTGAAGACGAGGAGTATTGCCAGCATGATAAGCGATACGGCGGAGGCTTCTCCCAGCTTTCCGAGGCGGAAAGCGAGCTTGTAGAGATGCGTTACCAGAATATCGGTGGAGTTTGCCGGTCCACCCTGCGTCATGACCCAGATGATCGGGAATGAATTGAAGACATAGATCGTATTGAGCACGATGGCGATGTTGACGAAGGGCTTGAGCAGCGGAAACGTGATTTCGCGAAACTGCTGCCACAGGCTGGCGCCTTCGAGAGACGACGCTTCATAAAGATCCTCCGGAATGGATGACAGTCCGCCGAGGAAGATCGTGGTCGTGAACGGCACGGTGACCAGAATGCCGACCAGTATCTGCATGGGAAAGGCGGTGGCCGCGCTCGCTAGCCATTGAATATTGCTGTCGATGATACCGAGATTGCGCAGTGCGGAATTGAGCATTCCGCTTTCGCCATTGAGCGCCCAGCGCCAGACAATGGCTGTCATGGTGAGCGAAACTGCCCACGGCAGCATGACGATGACCCGCGCTACCGAACGGCCATAGAAATCCATGTTGAGGATGATGGCGACCGGAATGGAGACGATAAGTGCCCCGCCAACCACGGCGACGGTCCAGAGTGCGGTGCGCCAGAGTGCATTCAGAAAATCGGGCGTTGCGAATAGCGCAGTGAAATTTGCGCCGTCGTTGAAATCGCGTAGCTGCCCGAAGCGGTTTACGTCATGACTGGCAATTTCAACGAGATGCACCACGGGCCAGAAGATCACCACCGCAGCCAGAAGCAGGCTCGGCAGAATCAGGAGATAGGGCAGGGTGCGGCTTTGCATTGGCAATCAAAATCCCTGAAAAGAAAAAAGCCCGGCAGAGCGAGGGCACTGCCGGGCAGGCGGGGAGTGTTACTTCTTCAGGATTGCGTCCGCCTTGGCGGCGGCGTCCTTCAGCACGACATCAGGTTCGCCCTTGCCGAGATAGATGCTCTGCATGGCGTTGGACGTGATGTCGGCAATTTCTTCCCAGCCCGGAATGATCGGCGCAAAGCGGGCATCCGGCAGAAGCGCGGTGAAGGCGGCAAGATCGGCATTATTGACGTAATAATCCATCTTCGCTTCTTCCTTGTTGACCGGAAGGAAACCTTCACCCTGCGTGAACTTGGCGCGCCATTCAGTCTGGAACAGGAAGTCGAGCACCTTCCAGGCTTCCTCCTTGTTCTTGGAGTTCTGGAACATGATGACGGAATCGGTCACGCCATAGGTGCCACGCGCGCCTGTCGGTCCGGCAGGAATGGCTGCAACGCCATATTTGAGGTTCGGGGCTTCTTCCTTGATCTGGTTGGAAAGGAAAGGCGCGGTAATCATCATGCCGACCTTGCCCTGCTTGAAGAGGTTCTGAACGTCTTCACGGGCATAGGAAGTGACGCCGGGCTGGGTCAGGCCATCGTCGATCAGCGACTTGTAAAGCTTCGCGGCTTCAAGTGCGCCCGGTGTGCTGAGGCCCGACGTGCCGTCCTTGTTGAGAATTTCTGTCCCATAGGACCACATGCCGTAATAGTAATAAACGTCGGTCTCGATTTCCTTGCCCTGTAGGCCGAAACCGTAATTCTCTCCGCCGAGCGCTTTGATTTTCGTGGCGGCGGCTCTCAGCTCGTCCCAGGTTGCGGGCGGGTTTTCGACGCCTGCCTTGGCCAGCAGATCCTTGTTGTAATACATGGCGCGGGCAGAGGCTGCGATCGGCAGACCGTAGGTCTTGCCCTCAAGGATGGATGGAGACAGGAAAGTCTCGATGAACCGGCCCTTGAACTCGTCGTTCATGTAACCGTCGAGCGGTTCGGCGATGCCCTGTTGCACGAAATCGATCAACCAGCGTGTGCCGATGATCGAAAGGTCCGCATTGGTGCCTGCTGAAATATCGGTAGTCAGTTTCTGCAGAAGTACATCCCATGGAACCACTTCAAAGTTGAGCGTGATGCCGGGATTGGCAGCTTCAAATGCCTTCTTGACCTCTTCGAAGTAGGGGCCGGTCTTGGAGCTGTACTCCGCGACGGTCATGCGCACTTCGCCTGCATTCGCAACCGATGACAGCGCCAGAACGCTCAATCCGGCCAGCAGGCCGGCCTTCCATTTATTGATAGACATCTTCCCGTTCCCTTGTTTTGCCCCGCATTGGTGCGATGACGATATATTTTTGTTATTTTCTTACATTATCGGCTTAATCTGCACTTTCAAGCGAAAAGTTTTGTTGCAAACTTACATTTTGACTTTTACGCTGGTGGGAATAAACAGGTGCAGAAAGCTGCCGCATAAAAGGGGAATAGCGTGGAGCAAGCAGGCGAATTTACCGGAAAGTCGGTACTGGTTACCGGAGCCGGTGGCGGTGTTGGAAGCGCGCTGGTCAAGCTGTTCTCTGAACGCGGCGCCCGCGTGATCGGTTGCGATACGACACTGGAGGCAATGACCGGCGATGATTTTCATGCGCGTCATGCCTTTGATCTGCTTGACCGCGACGGGCTGGAGCTGGCTGCAAAGCGGATAATAGCGGAATCGGGCTTGCCCGATATTGTCATCAACAATGCGGGCTGGACCCGTGCCGAGACCTTCGATGGGCTGGATCAGGGCAACATCGACGCTGAGATAGACCTCAACCTGACTGCGGTTGCCGGATTTTCAAATGTCATGGCGCAGGCCATGGCGGCACGCGGACACGGCGTTTTCGTCTTCATTTCCTCGGTCAACGGTCTCCTGCATTTCGGAAACCCGGCTTATGCGGCTGCCAAAGCCGGAATCAATGCCTTTGCGCGTGGTATTGCGGTTGAGTTCGGAAGGAAGGGCGTGCGTGCCAACGTCGTCTGTCCGGGGTCGATAAGAACACCCGCATGGGATCATCGTATCGCGCAGGATGCGAGCGTGCTGGAGCGCCTACAGCGGTTTTATCCGCTGGGGCGCATCGTTGATACCCGCGAGGTGGCAGAAACGGTGGCATTTCTGGCCTCTGACCGCGCATCGGGGATTACCGGCGCGATCCTTCCGGTCGATGCCGGGCTGACTGCGGGCTGCCGTCCTTTCATCGAAGATATTCTCGGAGGGAACTGACCGATGAAAGAGGTTTCTCTGCGCGGCATCACCAAGACTTTCGGACAATTAACGGTCCTCGACCATGTCGACCTCGATATTCAAAGTGGAGAGTTTCTCGTACTGGTTGGCCCTTCCGGCTGCGGAAAATCCACGCTTTTGCGGATGGTGGCCGGGCTTGAACCCATTTCCGGCGGTGACCTTCTGATTGGTGGGGAACGGGCTAACGAGTTGCCACCGCAAAAGCGCAATATTGCGATGGTGTTTCAATCCTATGCGCTGTTTCCGCATATGACGGCGCGTGAAAACATCGGCTTTGGTCCGCGCATTCGCGGCGAAAAGTCAGAAGAAACGGCCGCGAAGGTGGACAGGGCGGCGTCCATCCTCAATCTCCATTCCTATCTTGATCGCTACCCACGCCAGCTTTCAGGCGGGCAGCGCCAGCGCGTCGCCATGGGGCGCGCCATTGTTCGCGAACCATCGGTATTTCTGTTTGATGAGCCGCTTTCCAATCTGGATGCGCAATTGCGCGTACAGATGCGTACGGAAATCAAGGCGCTACATCAGCGGCTGAAGTCGACGGTGATCTATGTCACCCATGACCAGATTGAGGCCATGACCATGGCCGACCGGATCGTGGTTATGAATCAGGGCAGGATTCAACAGATCGGTGCGCCGCTGGATCTTTACGATCGTCCCGCCAACAAGTTTGTTGCGAGCTTTATCGGTTCGCCGTCGATGAGTTTCATTCCGGGAACTGTGTCAGACGGAGTATTCCGTACCGAAGAGGGCGAGGAAATCGCTGTTGGCGCGGGATCATCCGAAACCCGGCAGGTGGAAGCAGGCATTCGACCGGAAAATTTTACGGTCGCGCCGGATGGCAAAGGGCTGAAACTCACCGTCGAGGTGATCGAGCCGACTGGTCCCGAAACGCATATTTATGGCCGGATCGCAGGACAGCCTATACGAGCTGTGTTTCGCGAGCGCATACATCTTGCGCCCGGCGAGCAAGTGCCTGTAACTGCGAAGAGCGAACACATACATCTTTTCGACAAGGATAGCGGTCTCCCGCTTTGAATTTCCGATGAGCAAGGTTGCCGACATCATCACGCGGCTGCATGTCGTGGCGCAGGACGGATCGAAATCCGACCGGAGGCTGGCTGCGCTCGTGCTGGCCGATCCCGATTATGCTTCCAAGGCGGCAATCTCGGAAATTGCGGCCAGAGCAGGTGTCAGCGAACCCACGGTGACACGTTTTTGCCGGGCACTTGGCTGTGACGGGGTTCGCGACTTCAAGTTCTTTCTGGCGCAGGCCTTGGCCATCGGCGGGCAGTATCTGACGGCTGAAATTCCCGCGCGGGATGTGCGTGAAAGCCGCATAGCGACGGCTGTGACTGATGCGGCAGTTGCCGCTATTCAGCGTGCCAGCGACGGGCTCGACATGGGCGTCTTGATGAAAGTGGCCGAACGGCTTGCCGCCGGTGGCCCTGTGCTATGTCTCGGGTCTGGCGGCATCTCGTCCATGCTGGCAACAGAAATGCAGAACCGCTTGTTCCGGCTGGGTATTCCTGTCAGCGCGCAGGTTGATGGGCAATTACAGCGCATGTATGCCGCCGTCACCACGCATGAAACAACGGTAATCGCTTTCTCCGTCTCCGGCTTTGCGCGTTCGGTGGTGGAGGCCGTGCTGGTTGCGCGGCAATATGGAGCGCAGACAGTCGCGATCACGCCTGCCGGTTCCGATCTCGCCAAGGCGGCGGATGTGCTCATTCCATATCAGGCGAATGAAGACGGCAATATCTACAAGCCGACATCGTCACGCTTCGCGCTGCTGGCCATTCTCGACATGATCGCCACGGCGACAGCAGAAGCGCGTGGCCCGAAGGTGCTGGAAAGCCTGCGCCGCATCAAGCATAGCCTCAATACGCTCACCATAGACGATCCGCGCTTGCCGCTTGGAGACTGATCCATGACCAGACCGAAAACCGTTCACGAGGTGGATACACCTGCGATCCTCATCGATATTGATCGCGTGAAGGCGAATATCGCCAAGGCGCAGGCCCATGCGGATGCGGTGGGGGTTAAACTGCGTCCGCATATCAAGACGCATAAGCTGCCGCTCTTTGCCAAAATGCAGGTGGAAGCGGGCGCGACCGGGATCACCTGCCAGAAGCTAGGCGAGGCAGAAGTCATGGCCGATGCCGGGCTGACGAATATTTTCCTGCCCTACAATATTCTGGGACAGGAAAAGCTTGATCGCCTTCATACGCTGCATCAACGCATCACCCTGTCTGTAACGGTCGATAATCGAACCTCCCTTGCAGGACTGGCGGCGCGTTTCACCGATGAAAAGCATCCGTTGAAAGTGCTTGTCGAATGCGACACGGGTATGGGGCGCTGTGGCGTGCAGACGCCAGCCGAAGCCCTGGAGCTGGCACGCATTATAGACCAGAGCGCAGGACTGCGTTTCGGTGGTCTGATGACCTATCCCGCAGCGGGCAAGCCGGACGAGGCTGAACAATGGCTTTATTCGGCACGTGAGTTGCTGGAGGCGAATAGCCTTCCCTGCGAGACGATTTCAAGCGGCGGCACGCCCGATATGTGGCGCAAACCCAGCGACAGCGTCGTCACCGAATATCGCCCCGGTACCTATATCTATTTCGACCGTTATCAGGTCGAAAAGGCCGCGGCGACAGTGGATGACTGCGCCTTGACGGTGCTTTCAACGGTCGTCAGCCATCCAACATCAGAACGAGCGATCATTGATGCCGGGTCCAAGGCACTATCCAGCGATACGCTGGGACTGAGCGACTTTGGTGAAGTGATGGGCCGTCCCGATGCCCGTGTGATCGGCCTGAGTGAGGAGCACGGCAAGCTGGTTGGTGATGTCGCGGGTCTGAAGGTTGGTGAGCGGCTCCGAATTATTCCCGACCACGTCTGCGTTGTTTCCAATCTCTTTGATGAAGTTCATCTTGTTTCAGGCGAGGATGTCGTCGATATCCTGCCGGTCGCCGCACGTGGGAAATTAAGATAATCAGGAGGATAGCATGAAGGGTGCGGCCAATCCGTTTGCTGGCGACAAGGATCGCGAGCAGATTTGGGAGATGCTTGTACGGCGCGATATCGAGGCCTTCGTATCGCAGGACTGGTCATTGGTGGCCGATGATTTCGATGAGGTGCGCTTCCTTGGCATTCATGCGCACAATGATCGCGATCCTGACAATTGGGACGCCGGTTTTCCGACGCTCGCAAGTTATCGCGATGAATGGCTGCGACAGGCAGCGGAGAGTGCAGCGGTGGAATATGCCGAATCTCTGGCGGACGGTATCTTTCGTGCGACCAACCTGAGTGTGATCGATATTACCGGCGACGTCGCTCTCGCACGGAAAAAATTCGATGGAACGATCGCCAGAAAGGACGGAACAATCGATCGTCTCAACTGGCAGACGCTTTATTTTTGTCGTCGCGACGGGGCGCGCTGGAAGATCACCGGCTTTGTCGGATATATGGCTTATCGTTGAAGAAACAGGCCTTTGAAACAGGTCTATCACGGCGCGGATTGTTCAATCCGCGTCGTCTTTATGTATAGACTAGATAATTCCGAGCGACAGTATAATCACACTATTTTTCTGTAATTATAGTCATTTTTATCCCGAATTATACTAATTCGGACGATGTCGCAGCTGATAGCATATTTGTCGCAGGGTGTTCCGGTAATTGACTGGATCGGGACTACTATTGTCTTCAAGCTGGTCGATTGCCTCCTGCTTTAGGCAGTGTCGAACAGCCCTCGAAATGCGTCGTGCAACCCTTCAAAAAAATCATTCAAGGGGACGGTTGCTGGACGGATCATTCAGATGAATTCACGGCTGTGGGTGGACATGTCGGGAAATGACCTATATAGAATCAAGCAATCTATCGATAATCATTCCATGCGGACAGTTTGCGGAACGCAGATCGCGTGTGGGCACTTTGCGCTGGAATGAAGTTCTATCAATGTTAAAAAGGAGATTAAGTCCGCCAGCACAGCGGGGTTAAACTTAATGCATGGTATTTTATACAAGGAAGAAAGTATGAAGTCGCCGGCTGAGACGAAAATAAGCTTGAAGAGCGTTTTTAAAGTCTTCGGCGATGACCCGGAGCGTGCAATGCAAGAATTGCGCGCAGGTAAATCAAAAACCCAGATTCACAGCGAACTTGGCGCAACAATCGGCGTCGATGATGCGACCTTCGACATCTATGAAGGCGAAGTATTCGTTATTATGGGCCTCTCCGGCTCGGGCAAATCCACGCTTCTGCGTCTGCTCAATCGCTTGATCGAACCGACTGTCGGTTCCATCGAAGTGGACGGCCGCGATATCGTCAAAATGACGAAGCGCGAGCTGATCGATCTTCGTCGTCGCGACATGAGCATGGTGTTCCAGTCTTTTGCGCTCCTGCCCAATCGTTCGGTTCTGAACAATGCGTCGTTCGGTCTCGAAGTGGCCGGAATGGGTGAGGCGGAACGTCACCAGAAGGCACTGAAAGCACTCGCTGCGGTTGGTCTTGAACCATATGCTCACAGTATGCCGGATCAGCTTTCCGGCGGTATGAAGCAACGTGTCGGACTGGCGCGCGCGCTGGCAAGCGAGCCGACCATTCTTCTGATGGACGAGGCATTTTCTGCCCTTGATCCGCTGATCCGCACCGAAATGCAGGACGAACTCAAGCGGCTGCAGGCTGAACATAGCCGGACGATCATTTTCGTGAGCCATGATCTGGACGAAGCCATGCGTATCGGTGACCGTATCTGCATCATGCAGCACGGCAAGGTCGTCCAGGTGGGAACGCCGAACGAAATCGTGTCCGCACCGGCCAACGATTATGTTCGTTCCTTCTTCCGCAATGTCGATGTGTCCCGCGTATTCAAAGCCGCCGATGTGGCTCGCGACGACGAGCTGATCGTGTTTGAACCCGAACAGCTGGCGACGGCGCTCGAGCGTTTCGACGCGAGCGGCAAGACGTTCGGCGTGTTGATCGATGCCGACCGCACATATCGCGGCATGGTCAGTCGTGATGCGCTGGCAAAGGGTGCTGTCGCGCAGGATGGCGAGAGACTGGATAGCGTCTCTGCTATCGAAGCCGAAGCGCCGCTTGCCGGATTGCTGACACAGGTGGCGGAAAGCCCTTGGCCGGTCCCGGTCACTGACCGCCAGAACCGTTATGTCGGTGCTATCAGCAAATCGGCCTTGCTTGAAACGCTTGGTCGCGCGGGCTGAGACCTGCGCGCCAACGGCCTTTTGCCTGATGAAGGCAGAATTGGTCCAATCCAGAAGAAATACGGAAATGGACGGTAAAACATGGATTTGAATTTCAGTGTCGGCGGATGGGCGGATGTTGTGGTCAACTACATTCTCGACCACTTTACGCCCGCGCTCGATATGATCGCAGCCGCCATCGGTTTTGTGACTGACGGTATTCAAAACGCTCTTCTCGCAGTTCCGCCGATAGGTGGGGTCGCAATTCTTACACTGCTCGCGCTGTGGCGTGTGGGGTGGAAGTTCGCGATATTCACGGCTCTCGCATTGGGCCTTATCATCCACATGGAATTGTGGACGGGCACTATGGAAAGCCTCTCTCTGGTGCTGGCATCGACGGTTATTGCTGTCGTGATCGGCATTCCGCTTGGCATCGCCATGGCGCGCAGCGATACAGTCGCCTCGATTGTGCGCCCGGTGCTCGACCTCATGCAGACGATGCCCGCTTTCGTCTATCTCATTCCGGCAGCAATGTTTTTTGGCCTCGGTGCCGTGCCCGGAACAATTGCGACGGTGATTTTCGCCATGCCGCCGGTTGTGCGTCTGACCAATCTTGGTATCCGGCAGGTACATGCCGAATTCGTTGAAGCCGGGCTGGCCTTCGGCTGCACATCACGGCAGCTTCTGTTCAAGGTGCAGCTTCCAAACGCCATGCCCTCGATCATGGCCGGCATCAACCAGACGATCATGCTGTCGCTTTCAATGGTGGTCATCGCGTCGATGATCGGTGCGGGCGGCCTCGGCAATACAGTGTTGACCGGCATCCAGCGCCTCAATGTGGGCCTCGGCTTTGAAGGTGGCCTTGCAGTGGTCATTCTGGCGGTCATTCTCGACCGCATTACCCAGAGCTTCGGCAAGGGCGGAGCCGGATTTTTCAAAAGGCTCGCATCTTTAAGAAAGGCGGCGGACACTCAGTCCGCCTCGTCCTTTCGCAAGCAGGAAGCATGAAGAAAGCCAAAATAACCAAGAATAACCCAATAATAACAATGGGAACTGATACCAATCGAAAAGGAGAAGCTATGTTAGGCAAACTAACCAAATTCGGTCTGGCGGCAGTTGTGGCGGGAACGATGACCATGGGCGCAGCATTTGCGCAGGACGGCAAGCCGGTGAAGATCGGCTGGGCACCTTGGTCGGATGCTGAGTTCGTCACCAAACTTGCCAAGAAACTGATCGAAGACAATCTCGGCCAGAAGGTTGAGCTGGTTCAGACGGACGTGGCCCCACTTTATCAGGGCGTGAGCCGTGGCGATATCGATGCCATGATGATGGCCTGGCTGCCGGAAACGCACGCCGATTACTATGCACGCGTGAAGGACAAGGTCGAAGACCTAGGCCCGCTCTATGAAGGTGCAAAGCTCGGTTGGATTGTTCCGGCTTACATCCCGGAAAGTGAGATCAGCTCCATTGAAGACCTGAAGAAGCCGGAAGTTCGCGAGAAGCTGAAGGGCGAAATTCAGGGCATCGATCCGGGCGCAGGCCTCACTCGTCTATCGCAGGAAGCGATCAAGAAATACGGGCTGGACTACAAGCTCAATATTTCGAGTGAAGCGGCCATGCTGACGACAGTTGACCGCGCCACACGTTCCGACGGCTGGTTCGTGGCAACCTCATGGAGCCCGCACTGGATGTTCGGCAAGTACAAGCTGCGTTACATTGCCGATCCTGAAGGCGCACTGGGTGGTGCCGAACATATCGACGCCATTGCACGTAAGGGCTTCAAGGAAGACAATCCGAAAGTTGCTTCATTGCTGACCAAGATGAGCATTCCGATCAGCGAGCTCGAAGCTGCGATGTTCGATGCGCAGGAAACATCCTATGAGAAGGCCGTCGATAAATATATCGCGGACCATCCGGACCGCATCAAGGAATGGCTGGCTGAGTAATCAGCTCCGTAAGAAAGCCCCGGGAAACCGGGGCTTTTTCATATCCTATCCTCTTCGAGCGATCAAAATGCCCGATATCACGATGATGCCGCCCAGAGCCTGCAACATGCCGATAGGTTCCGACAGGATAGTCCAGGCAAGAAACGCTGCGACAACCGGTTGCAGAAGCAGGGTGAGTGACGAGAACGATGCCGGAAGATAGGCGAGGGCATAAGCGATCATGCTCTGGCCTGCGGCATGAGTTACCCATGCTAGGCCTGCAAGAATAAGCCATCCATAGAGCGTGGCAGGCAGTATCTGACCTTCCATGAAATACGCAACCGGCAGCGAAAAGACGGCTGCAATCGCGCTGCTCCACAGCATGATGCGCATGGTGGAAAAGCGGCTGCGCAAGCGGCCAACCGAGAGAATGTAACCGGCATAGAAGACTGCGGCCAGAAGCGCCATCGCATCGCCGGACGATTGGGACTGGAGAAGCTCGCCCGGTCCACCCTTTAGCACGACGACGCCAATGACCGCGACGGCAAGGCCGATCATGAAAGACGTGCTCACGCGCGAGTTGAAAAGCAACCAAGCGCCCAATGTCACGAAAATCGGCGCCATATTGGCAAGCAGCGTGGCATTTGCAACGGATGTCATGTGCAGCGACAAGTGCCACGCGCCGAGGTCGAAAGCGATAAACAGGCCTGGCAGGGCGAGGCGCAAACAGTCGGACAGCGTGAGCGGGGTAGTATCCTTTTCGTCGCGCCGTTCGCGACCATCCATGAGCAGAAGCGGTAAAACTGCGAGTGCAAGACGCCAGAAGCCTGTTGCGAGCGGACCCACCTCGGAAAGTCGGACAAAGATCGGCGAGCTGCCAATAGCGATTCCGCCAACGATCAGAGCGGTCATCGCCAGACGTTGCGCATTGGTAGGAGCGGGGCTTGCGGCGGTGGTATGCGACATTCTCAAACTCAAGGTTGCGCCGAAATCGTTCTGCTGCCCGCGCAATGCACGCAGCTAAAGAGCGACTGCCGGCTTTGGACTGAACTGGTCGTGGAGAAAGTCGAGCACATTTCTTTCACCATCCACGTTCTGAATATTGTCCGTCATGTCGCAAAAGAATGGGAACGAAGAAAATTTTGCCCGCGACATTGCTATGACGCGGGCTTGCTTATTCCTCTTTGAGAGAGGCGTCCAGCATTGGGTTATCGCAGAAACCGGAAATTTCATCACGTTTCTGTTCGACACATCGTAAACTATATGAAAAAGCGCCCTCAAAGGGCGCGTTTCCAATTATCAACGAGAATAGGGCGAATAGCACTGTCTGCGCGGCCCATTATAGGGCTGGAATGTATTGTCTGAGGAGCGATAGGATTTGTAGCGGTTATAGCACCACTGAACATGCGCGTTGGACATCCTCGATGCACGATAAACGGGGCGAGGCTGACTTACGGCACCGCCAATGATGGCACCTGCGCCGAAAGCTGCCAGCGGATACCACCACCCGTCATTATAGCGACGATAGCCATGACGATAATGCCGATAGCCGCGATGACCGTTCCAGTATCCCGGCCGGTGGGGCCTATGGCTATTATAGTGACGTGGCGGGCGGCGATGATCGCGCACCTGTTCCACATTATGATTGATGACCGGACGTTCCAGATTCAAAGGCGCTGCCATTGTCGGCGCGATGGACGTCGCTCCGAAGATCACGGCCAACGCACCGACACAGGTCTGTTTGAAGATATTCACGTGCAACCCTCCGTCTTAGGTGATTAAGGTAAACGCTTGAAATATCGATTTGTTCCCGCTTCTCTACAGGCGGAAAGCCGGGTTTTCGCTGTTTTGGGCAGGCCTGAATGTTGCGCAAAATGAAAGGGAGCAGGCTCCTCCCCAAGAACCTGCTCCCCAATGCATCGCCCCCCGCCATAGGTGGTGCGATGCTTACTTCTATGGCCCTCGCCGAGCCTGAATTCAGCGTGTCAGACCTTACCTTCGAGTGCAGCATTTAGCAACTTCAACGCGCGTTCTTTTGTCAATTCAATCGGGTTGCCGCCAGCGGTTGGATCGACGATAGCCATCTCGGCAATCAGGTCTTTCCGGGCGTCATCCATTGTGAGGCCTTTGATGAATTCGGGCAGCGTATTGGGGACGCTCAAATCGCTCCGCAATTTCATGACTGCTGCCAGAAATCCGTCGAACCCGCCCTTGATGCCGAGATAATCGGCAAGCCGTTCTATACGCTTTTCGATGGCAGATCGGTTCTGAAGCAGGACATAGGGCATGAAAACCGCATTCGTCATGCCATGATGGGTATCATAAAGGGCACCGATGGGATGCGACAGGGAATGGATTGCACCAAGCCCTTTCTGGAAGGCTGTTGCACCCATTGCGGCCGCTGCCATCATGTTCGCACGCGCTTCAATATTCTTGCCATCGGCATAGGCGGTGGGAAGGTTTTCAAGAACCAGACGGATACCCTCCACCGCGATGCCATCGGCCATCGGATGAAATCCCGGAGCGCAATAGGCTTCAAGGCAGTGTGCCAGTGCGTCCATGCCAGTGCCCGCAGTGATGAAAGGTGGCATTCCGGTGGAAAGCTCAGGATCGGCAATGACTGTGATCGGCAGCATCTTGGGATGGAAGATGACCTTCTTGGTATGGGTCGCTTCGTTGGTCAAGACACCTGCACGGCCAACTTCCGATCCGGTGCCAGCGGTCGTGGGCACGGCAATGATCGGGGCAATTGCTTTGCTGTCAGCGCGCGTCCACCAGTCACCAATGTCTTCGAAATCCCAGACCGGTCGTGTCTGCCCTGCCTGAAAGGCAATCAGCTTGCCGAGGTCGAGCGCTGAACCACCACCAAAAGCGATGACGCCATCATGCTTGCCGCTTTTGAAGACCTCAACGCCCGCATAGAGATTGCTTTCGACCGGATTAGGTTTGACGTCGGAGAAAACCCCGTATTTCACACCAGCTTCATCCAGAATAGCGAGCGTGGACGCCACCACTGGAAGTTTTGCCAGACCGGGGTCAGTCACAAAGAGCGGATTCTGAATGCCAGCGGCCTTGAGGACGACAGGCAATTCCTTGATGCGGCCTGGGCCAAAAAGCACGGTGGTGGGGAAATTCCATTTGGCAGTCAAAGTGGTCATGTCGATTGCTTTCCAGAAATTCAATTCAGATCAGATTTTCTCACGCAGGTGGAAGGATTTCGGTCGCGTGAGATTGCCGTAGCCGATGGGTGACAGGGCAGCACCCTTGCCAGTGTCTTTGACCCCGGTCCAGACAAGTGCGGGGTCGAGATAATCGCAGCGGTTCATGAAAACCGTGCCCGTTTCGATGCGGTCACCGAGAGCGGCAGCGTGGTCCGTATCTGCTGTCCAGAGCGAAGCTGTAAGGCCGTAGATGCTGTCATTCATGAGCGCGAGAGCTTCCTCGTCATTGCGTACTTTCATGATGCCGACGATGGGGCCGAAGCTTTCTTCACGCATGACGCTCATCTGGTGGTCGACATTGGTGAGCACTTCCGGCGCGACATAGGGAGAGCCCGCGCGATCATTCTCGACGCTCATATTGACGTGGGCCTTCGCACCCTTGCGCAACGCTTCCGCCTTCTGCTCGCGGATGAGATCGGCAAAGCGCGCCTGCGCCATTGGTCCGAGCGTCGTTGAGCTATCCAGCGGATTGCCGACGACATATTGCTTCGTCAGGTCGATGAAACCATCGACGAAGCGGTTATAGACTGCTTCATGAACATAGATGCGCTCGATCCCGCAGCAGCACTGGCCGGAATTGAAAAAAGCACCATCGACCAGATTGGCGACGGCATGGTCCAGATTGACATCAGGAAGCACATAGGCCGGGTCCTTGCCGCCAAGCTCCAGCCCGAGCGTCATGAAGGTGCCCGCAGCAGCCTTTTCGATGGCGCGCCCCCCGCCAACCGAGCCGGTGAAATTCACGTGGTCAATTGTGCCGGATGCAAGCAACTTTTCCGTCGATGCGTGATCGAGAACGATATTCTGGAATACACCCTTGGGCAGCCCGGCCTTCTCAAACGCTTTTGCAAAGCGTTCACCAGCCAGAAGCGTCTGCGTGGCATGTTTGAGGATCACAGTGTTCCCGGCCATAAGTGCGGGAATGATTGTGTTGACGGCGGTGAGATAGGGATAGTTCCACGGTGCAATCACCAGAACCACGCCAAGCGGCACGTGCTTCACATACCGACGGAAACCATCCTTCTGTGTGGGCACATAAGGTTTCAGCGCCTCTTCGGCGATATCGATCATATATTGGCCGCGTTCCTGCACGCCGCCATTCTCCCCGCCGTAACGGGTCGGGCGCCCCATCTGCCATGCGATTTCAGGGATAATCTCTTCCTGCATCCCGGCAAGCGCATCCAGTGCGGCCCGGCAATAGCGCGCGCGCTCAGCAGTACTCAACTGAGCCCAGCCTGTTTGCGCAGCGCGCGCTGCCGCCACCGTCGAGGCGATTGCAGCCTCATTTAAAAAAGGACGCTCGGCATATACCGAGCCGTCTATCGGAGAGATGATCTTGGCCGTGCCGCTCATCTGCAATTTCCTCTGAAGTCTGGCATTGCGTTATTCATTTCGGGATCGGTCACGCGGGTCAATAGCGCTCGAAACCGCGATGTAGTTCCCAGTCGGTTACGCGCCGGTCGTATTCGATCTGCTCCCAATGGGCGGTGTGGACATAGTGGTTGACCACAGCGTCCCCAAAAGCTTCCTTGAGAAACGACGAGTTCTTGAGCGCCTGTGCGGCCTCCCGGAGCGTGTAAGGAATTTCCTTGAGTTTGACCGCACTATAGGCATCGCCGACAAAGGGCTCATCAAGTTCCAGTTGTTCATCTATGCCTTGCAAGCCCGATGCGATAAGCGCTGCAAAGGCCAGATATGGATTGAGATCAGCACCACCGATGCGGCATTCGATGCGGATGCCTTTCGTACCTTCGCCGCAAAGGCGGAAACCTGCAGTGCGGTTATCCTGGCTCCACATGATTTTCGTCGGCGCAAAAGTGCCTGCCTGAAAGCGCTTGTAGGAATTGATGTAAGGCGCCAGGAAATAGGTGTAGTCGGTGGCGTATTTGAGCTGTCCGGCCACCCAGGAACGCATGAGCGGCGTCATAGTGTATGGGGCTTTCGGATCAAAGAAGAGCGGTTCCTTGCCATCGGCGCTCCAGATGGAATTATGCACGTGGCTGGAGCTTCCAGCCTTGCCGTAATCATACTTGGCCATGAAGGTGATGCATTTGCCGTGTGCTTCGGCGATTTCCTTCATCGCATTCTTCATGATGACATGGCGGTCTGCCATTTCGAGCGCTTCGGCATAGCGCACATTCAGTTCTTCCTGTCCCGGACCCCATTCGCCCTTGGAGTTTTCGACCGGAATTCCCGCTGCCGCGAGCTGGTTGCGCATTGCGCGTAGAACCGGTTCCTCCTTGGTGGTCAGGTGGATGACATAATCCTGCACGTAAGGAGATGCCGTTTCCATATCCTGCCAGTGCTTTGCGCGGGCTGTCTTATAGGTCTCGTCAAAAAGATAGAACTCAAGCTCAGACGCGAAATAGGCGCGATAGCCGCGCTCGTGCAGGCGCGCGAGCTGTTTCTTGAGGATAGCACGCGGGGAATGCGCCAGATCCTGATGGTCGTGATGATCGAGCACGTCGCAAAGCACGATGGCGGTCTTTTCCAGCCATGTGGCGACGCGCAAGGTCGAAAGATCCGGCTTGATGACAAAATCACCATAGCCCTTGTCCCATCCGGCGGCCTCATAGCCCGGCACTGGTTCCATATCGATATCGTCGGCAAGAAGATAGTTGCAGCCATGGGTCTCGTCGTAACCAGATTCCACGAAAAACTGTCCGTAGAAGCGTTTGCCGATCAAGCGTCCCTGCATGTCCACAAAACATGCGAGAACCGTATCGATTTCATCATTCGCAACAGCTTTTTTCAATGCATCGAAAGTCAATTGTCCGGCCATTTATGCTCGCTCCAGAACGGAAAAAAGTGATGGACGCGGCACAGTGTGCCGCGTCCAAAATCCTTAGGCATAACGGTAAGGTGCGCCCGCACCTCGCATGGTTTCCTGATATTTTTTCAGGATTGCGACGACTTTGGCGTTTCTCTCGCTCTTGGTTGCGATTTCATCCCAGAACTGTTCAGCAGCGTCCTCGATCTGCTTCCATTCCGATTCCGGAATAGTTGTCAGTTCCAGCTTCCCACCGGTGGTGCGATAGTGAGCTTCGCCCCACCAGTACCAATGCTGGCGATAATAATGCGATGAGTCCATTGCCAGCTTGAAGAGCGTCTTCAGGTGATCCGGCACGGCGTCCCATTTCTCGGTATTCGCGAAATAGGAACCGGCCCATGCGCCGTTGATATTGTTGGTCAGATAGTACTTGTTGATGTCGGCCCAGCCAACCGTATAGGCCTCGGTCGCGCCACACCATGCAACGCCGTCGAGTTCGCCAGTCTGGATAGCGACTTCAATATCTTCCCACGGCAGCGTGACAGGCACGACGCCGAATTTGGTCAGGAAGCGGCCACCGGTCGGGAATGTGAAGACCCGAAGTCCCTTTAGGTCAGCAACGCTGCGGATCGGCTTGGTGGTTACGAAATTGCACGGGTCCCAGGAACCGGCGCTGAGCCATGTGACGCCCGGAATTTCCTTATAGGCTTCCTCCCAGATTTCATTGAGTCCGTACCAGTTGAACAGGGCAGGCACATCGAGGCTGTAGCGCGATGCAAAGGGGAAATAAGCCCCAAACACCGCGACATCGACTGGTGACGCCATCGAGTCGTCATCACTTTGCGCGGCGTCGATTGTGCCGGACTGAACCGCGCGGAACAGCTCACCCTGCGGCACAAGCTGGTCGGCAGTATAAAGTTCGATCACCATCTCGCCATTGGCAGCCTTGTTGAAGGCGTCGATAGACGGCTTGATGACGTGCTCTGCAAGTGCCGGACCTGCATAGGTCTGGAGCCGCCATTTGATCGGGCTCTGCGCCCTCACATATGGCGTTGCAAGCGTGCTTGCACCCAGCGCGCCAACGGTCGTCAGCCCGGCTTTCTTGAGAAAATCGCGTTTGTTAAGCTTGCTATTCTCACTCATGCCCATTCTCCCACTCTTGTTTGAGTTCACCCTTTATGTGTTCCGGTCTAGCCGTTCTGGCTCTTGTCACCGGCTTATGCGCATTCTCCCGTAATTATCGTCATCGTCCGGTGTACCAGTTGGGCAACCACATCGCGATCTGCGGAAAGATCATCAGAAGAATGATGGTCAGCACCATGAGGAAGAAGAACGGTACGATTGAACGATAGATGTCTATCAGCGTGACTTCCTTCGGGGCCAAGGCCCGCATCATGAAGAGATTGTACCCGAAAGGCGGCGTGATATATGCGATCTGGCAGGTGATCGTGTAGAGCACACCGAACCAGATGGCGTTGAAGCCGAGGCTCTTGACCAGCGGTATGTAAAGCGGTGCCACGATGACCAGCATTGCCGTGTCATCGAGGAACATGCCCAATATGATGAACGAAAACAGCATCAGTATCAGGATTGTCCAGGGCGACAGATCGAAGGTGTTCAGCAACACGCTTTCAATGGCTTTCACCGCTCCGAGGCCATCATAGACCGATGAAAAGCAGAGTGCAGCCAGAATGATCCAGAGGAACATGCAGGTGACGGTGAGACTGTTCCGTGACGTGGTTTCCCAGACAATCTTGTTGAGGCGTCCAGTGAAAAGCGCGGCAAGCGTTGCAAGCAATGCGCCGACGGCCGAGCTTTCAACAAGGCTGGTAACGCCGGTGAGGAACAGGCCCATCATCGCGCCGAAGACCACGAGTGGCAGAATGCCTGCGCGCAGCGCGACGAAGCGGTCGTGCCATGTGATCCTGTCCAGTTCTTCTTGTGGCAAAGTCGGTCCGAGCTCGGGCTGGAGGCGGCAGCGTATGTAGATATAGATCGCAAAGAGCGCGGCCATGAGAAGGCCGGGACCAATCCCTGCGAGCCAGAGCTGCAATACCGGCTGCCGGGCAATCATCGCATAAAGTACCAGCACGACGCTTGGCGGAATAAGGATACCAAGTGAACTGCCAGCCTGAATGACGCCCGTTACCATAACCTTGTTATAGCCACGCTTGAGAAGCTCTGGCAGTGCGACGGTAGCGCCGATTGCCATGCCTGCAACGCTCAGGCCGTTCATGCAGGAAATAATGACCATCAGGCCGATCGTACCCAGTGCCAGACCGCCGCGAATGCCGCCGAACCACACGTGGAACATGCGGTAGAGATTGCTGGCAATGCCCGATTCCGAGAGCATGTAGCCCATGAAGACGAAGAAGGGCACAGTGATAAGCGGATACCAGTTCAGCACCGCAAAGGTGGCATTATACGGCATCTCGAACGAGCCTTTGCCCCAAAGCAGGAGAGCGGCGAGCGAGCCGACAAAACCGATCACGCCGAATACGCGCTGCCCGGTCATGAGCAGCACCATCATGGTTGCAAACATGAAGAGCGTTATGAATTCCGAACTCATATGTGATGCCCTTCCTCAATGGCAGGACCCGCGATGGTGCTGATCGGCTGTCCACGCAGGGAGGCCCAGTCCTTGAAGAAATTGGAGACGCACTGCAGCAGCAGCAGGAGAATACCGACAGTCATGATGAGCTTGATCGGCCAGAGAAGCGGCGCCCAGGCGGTATAGTTCTTCTGGCTGTAAACGATGGCGTAGTTGGTCGATGAAATGCCACCGGCGACCATCACACCGAGATAGAAGATGATGAACAGGATGGTGATCATGTCGGTGATCATTTTCCTGCGCGGTGAAAGACGGTCAAAGAACAGGTCCATGCGCACATGTGCGCCCTGTTGCATGGCGTATGCTCCACCGAGCAGATAGTAGGCCGAGAGCAGAAACTGGGACATTTCCAATACCCAGTTGACCGGTACGCCGAGAACAACACGCGAAAAAGTCGAATATAGAAGGCAGGCGCCGAGCACGAAGAAGAGATACATCGCGAAGCGCCCGACATAGTAATTCACTGCATCAACATATTTGACGAACAGTCTGATCGGCTTCGGCATTTCCCGCTCCTTCAGGCTTTCTGTTCTGTGTTGCGAGGGTCAATTGCTTTCGCAATGTCCCTCAATATCGTTGCGAGTTTTTCGGCCCAGGCAATCTGTGCCGGACCATCGGCAATCTCATTGTTGCGAAGTTCGATCATCACGCAGGGCGCGTTGCGCGGACGCGCGTGCCGCTCCAGCGTGTAATAGACGCGATCGGCTGGTGAATAGGGTTCGTTGACGCCGACATTGAGCGCTGGATCTTTCCTCAGTGCGGCGATCAACGGCTTGCCGATCCGGTCATCTTCGTCGTGGATGATGCCGATCGGCCAGGGACGGGGGACGTCGCGATAGATGGGCGTGAAGGAGTGGATCGTCACGATCCACGATGCCTGTCCTCGTCGCGCACGCTCTGCAATCACGTGTTCGACAGCAGTGTGGAATGGCCGATGTGAAAGATCGATACGTGCCAGACGTTCCATGGAATTGAGCACGTGATTTCCGGGAACCACGGTCGTCTCGCTGATTTCCGGAATGAGGTCGTGAGCGTCGAGTGGACGATTGCAATCGATCAGCAGTCGCGAAAGCTGGCTTTCGACGAGCGGCGCGTGAAGGGACGAGGCGAGATGCCTTGCAACTTCCACTGCGCCTGGATCCCACGCGATATGTGCCTGCAAGGCATCTCCCCCCAGACCGAGCCCCTCGAAAGTCTCGGGAATGAAGTTGGATGCGTGCTCGCAGACAAGAAGATAGGGACTTTCCCCATCCTTGTTGAAGACAGAAACAGGCTCGCACGAAGCCGTGCGATGTTCTCGCTCGTCCGTCATTCTGTTTGTTCCCCGCGCTGTAACTTATGTTACGTTTTTTCCAATTATGCGCTATTGCGGATTATTTGATACGTCCTATGATTATTTGTCAAACACAATTTCGCCCAAATTCAAAAAGGGCGTTCAGGAACGGGAAGTGCTGTGCCGGTGCATGCAAGCGTTGCGGAACTGATCAATGAACGGATCGATACGATGCCAGCGGGCGAGCGTAGTGCCGCCCAGACGCTGATCGCCAATTACCCGATGCTGGGACTAAAAACTGTCGCGGAGTTTTCCGGCTTGGCCGGTGTCAGCTCCCCAACGATATTGCGCTTTGTGAACAGGCTCGGGTTTCAGAGCTATCCTGATTTTCAAGCGCGCTTGCAGGATGAACTCGCGGCTCAACTGCAATCACCGCACCACCGCAACGAACAGCCGGGAACCGGGCGAGACACAGCCTATCCGGCGGTGGAACATACGCTTGAGAATATTCGTGAAAGTTTCCGGCATTTGGGTGCAAAGCAGTTGCGGCAGGCCGTGTCGGCTTTGAGTGACGCCAAGGGCAATGTCTATCTGATTGGCGGGCGCTTCACTGACCCCATTGCGCAATATATGGCGGCGCATATGACGGTCATTCGCCCGCATGTCTTTCACTTGGGCGGACAGGAGAGCGTGTGGCGTGACCGTCTTCTCGATATGGGAAAGCGCGATGTTCTGGTGGTTTTCGATATTCGTCGTTATCAGGACAGTCTTTTGAAACTGGCTGAGACGGCAAGGTCACGAGGCGTGGAAGTCATCCTCGTGACCGACCAGTGGCTTTCACCGATTGCACGCGTGGCGCGCCATGTTCTGGCGGGACGCACGGCCGTACCGTCAGCCTGGGATTCTTCGGCAGCGCTCTTTGTGCTGGCGGAAACGGTCATTCGCGAAATGACCAGAATGCTTGAAAAAGACAGTGCCGCCCGCATCGCGGAACTTGAAGGATTACGCTGAAAGGGTTGTCGGTACGCGTTTTATTCCAACCCACAGGCCCGTAGAAACAGCGCCGAAACCTCTTTCTCGATCCTTTCGAGATCGAGCGGTTCGTCCTTGTCGAGTTCCATCATGCTGCGAACCTGCGTTTCAAAGTCGGCATAATGCTGGGTGACGGCCCAGATATGCATCTGAAATAGTAGGGGATCGACAGGTTTGATCCGACCATCATCCACCCACGACTGGATGAGTTTCACTGCATTATGGGTCGCTGCGACGTGCTTTTTCCAATGGCGGCTCAGATAAGGTGCGCCATTGGCAATTTCTGTGGTGAAAAGGCGCGAGGCTTTGGGGCTTTTCTGGCTATATTCGAGCTTGGCGCGGATATATTGGCGGATCACCTTGGCAGGGTCGTCTTCGGTACTGGCCCCGAGGAATATGTCTTCCCATTCTTCGAGGATGTAGACGATGATATCCTCGTAAAGCTCTTCCTTGCTCGAAATATAGTAGTGCAGTTGCGGCTTGGTGAGACCGGCGCGGTGCGCAATGCCTTGCGTGGATGCCCCCGCAAGGCCTTTTTCGGCAAATTCATCGATTGCGGCAGCCCGTATTGCACCGAGAATGCGCCGCCTGCGTCCGAGAACCTTGTCCCGTCCGGTCAGTTCGGTGTCGTCATTCCCGTCGCCGTTGTTCATTCATGCCTGCCGCGATTGAGGAGGGGTTATTGCCCCAGCTTTTTCTTGATGTCGAGCCCCACGCCCTTATTTACGAAGGCATCGGTCGCGACCTTGCTCATGTCGAGTTCGTCGCCGCTGACAATCCCTGCCTTGCGGGCGAGTTCGTAGAACGCCTTGACGCGATCCATCGAGATTGCCCCAATTCCCTTTTCGAGCGTATCGCCACTGTCGATAAGCTGAAGGTTCTTGATCCGCTCCAGTTCCGCATCGAGCGTTTCTTTGCTCATATCCGGATTGTCTTTCAGGATCCGTTCGTAGGCTTTGCTGCGGTCGCCGTAGAGGAAATTGGTCCAGCCTTCCACGGAAGCGCTGACGAAGCGCTGTACCAGATCAGGGTTCTTTTCGATCAGATCCTGACGGGTTTCGATTGTATTGCCGTAAGTGCTGTAACCGTAGTCGGCGAGGAGATAGGTCGTAACCTTAGCGCCTTCCTTTTCTGCATAGATCGGCTCGGCGGTCGCATAGGCCTGCTGCACGACTTTCTTGTCGTTAAGGAACTGGGCGAGGCTATAGCCATAAGGGCGCAGCTGTTCGTCCTTGAAGCCGAAATCCTTGACGAGCCATGGCCAGAACGAGAACTGGCCGTCCTTCGAAATCAGGATCGTTTCGGCATTGGCCAGGTCCTTGAAGTCCTTGTACGCACCTTCATGCGCCATCAATGCCTGCGGATCCTTCTGGTAGAACGCGGCAACAACCGTCGTCGGCACGCCGTTGGCGACATTGTTGAACGACAGTAGCAAGTTTCCGGTCAGCAGGAAGTCGAGACGACCTGCAGCAAGCATCGGGCGATTGTTGACCTGCGGTCCGCCCATTTCGATTTGCACATCGAGGCCGTATTTTTCATAGGTGCCATCTGCGACAGCCTGATAGAAACCGCCGTGACCGGCTTGTGCGAGCCAGTTGGTACCGAGCGTCACCTTGTCGAGCGCATAGGCCATCTGTGCAGAAAGGCCCATGGAAAGTGCGGCCAACGCCGCAACCAGTGTCTTTTTCATTTGGTTCCCCTTGTTTTAATCAGTCAAAGCCATGTCAGCGGTCCAGCCGCGCGTTTTGCCCGGATTGAGCAGGCCATATGGGTCTGCCAGTTTCTTGAATTCGATCTGGACACTGTCGATTTCTTTCATGCCGCCATCCTCGATGGTGTAGGCATGCGGATCGTAAATATCGCAACCGTCAACCTGCTCCAGTTCCTTGATCAGGCGGTACATCTCGTCACGGCCTTCAAAGCGAACAAGCGGAAGCGCGAAAATCTGCACTTCTCCTTCAAGGCGCGCCATTTCATGATGCATATATTGCGTTTCGCCGTAGCGCTCGATCTGGCGTGTCACTACATCCACGTCAAACGGACGCGGATAGGCGACCTGCAGATAGGTCCAGCCTTCCTCGGCTTTCAGCGCCTGCAAGGTTGTGTGGTTCCAGCCGCACTCATAAGCAGGCTGCAAACCATTCTTGTGCAATTCATCCAGCGTCATGGCGAAGGAAATCTTGCCGCCAAATTCAGTGGCGAGCGCTTCGAAACGAGCCATTTCTTCCGGGGCAATCATGGCAAAAACCGCATCCTTGTCGGATGGGAACAGATCGCCGAACTTGGTGTAAAAGCGCGCAAAACGGCGATCTACAGTGGTCAGAAGATAGCAGTCGAGATTGCCTTCTAGCGCCTTGAGGCAGAAGTTGAGCGTTGCCTCGTAACTATCGAACAAGGCTGCAGTATGTATCCAGTCCGTTGCCTTGGTAAGACCGATTTCCAGCTCCAGAATGATGCCGTTGGTGCCATAGGCATGTTGAACTTTATGAATGTCGCGTCCGGTCAATTCGATAATCTTCGGCTCCGGTTCGACAGTCAGAACCTTGACCGAATAGACATTGCCATCGTCGCGCAACATGCCGTGACGCAATGAGCCGATGCCGCCTGAACCACCTGAGAAGAAGCCGCCAATCGTGGCGATGCGGCGGGTCGACGGATACATCAACAGTTCCTGACCGGTTTCGCGTACGGCATCGTCCAGACGCGAAATGCGCGCGCCGCCTTCCACGCGAACCTTGCCGGGTTCGATGGAGACGATGCGGTCGATCTTGGTCATGTCCAGAATGATGCCGCCTTCGAGCGGAACGCATTGACCGTAATTGCCGGTACCTCCGCCACGAACGGTGATCGGAATGCGCAACTTTGCGGCAGCAGCAGCAACGCGACGTACCTCGTCCTGATCCTTCGGAATGACGACGAGATCGCCGACATAATGGCCGATATCCTCGGTCAGGATGGGGCTGTACCAGAAATAATCCCGAGAGCGCAGTTCGACCTGCTTCGGGTCATCGTAGATGCGGATTCCGTCGATTTCGGCGCGAAATGCGGCCCAGTCGTAGATGCGCTGTGGAGCGGCAGAATTCATGTGGCTCTCCCGTTGATTTGAGGCACGGCAACGCCATTACGCCAGACGACGCGGCGAGCCTGCGGGCGGCTGATGAGATCGTTCAGGTCTGCTGCGTCGTGCCAGACAAAACTGGCCACGCCACCTGCCTGCGGTTGCTGCACGTATTCGCTGCCAATAAGGCGGGCGGGCAGGGTGGTGATGCTGTCGAGCCAGTCCTGCGGCTCGACATGGCAAACCGGCGCTGCGAGACGAAGTATGGCGAGCGGGTCGTAATCGCCATAGGGATAGAATGCATCGCGGACATTGTCGGAACCGAACATGACATCCATGCCTGCTGCGCGCGCTTCCTTCAACGGTGCAACACCGCGCAGGCGCGGAGACTTTCCGCCGATCCGGTCTTGCAGATAGAGGTTTGTCGTGGGTAGCGAAACGAGTGCCGTGCCTGCTTCTGCGGCAGCATGAAGAATGCGCTGCAGTTCGTCCGGCCTGCGCAGCGACAACGAGCAGGCATGACCGCACAGCACCCGACCAGCCATGCCATGGCGTTTGGTTGCCGATACGATCAGCGAGAAGCCGTCCGCTTCTACCTCCAGCCCTTCATCGACATGAAAGTCGAGGTTGAGGTCGTGCTGCACGGCAACACGGAACATCTCTTCGATTTTGGCTTCAAGATCCGCATTGCGATAGAAGAACGCGCCGAACACGCCGCCGTCTTTTGCAACGCGGGCCGCGATTTGCGAACCCGCATCAAGCACAAGATCGCCATGGACGAGCGCTGCAAGTTGAAGGTCGAGACGGTCTTTCCATTCCTGACGCAGTTCGTTGAGAACGGGCCAGGCAGTGGGCACTTCCGGTGTCGTCCAGTCAACATGGCTGCGCATTGCGCCGACGCCTTGTTCAAATGCGGCTTCAAGGCCCTGGGTCGCGCGGGCGCGAATATCCGCCTCACTCCAGTTCTTCCGGTCAGAGTTCATCAGGTCGATTGCATCGAACAGGCAATCCACCTTGGCGCCGCAATTTTCCGCAATGCGCCGGATCGTAAATGTCTTGTCCAGATGGACATGGACATCTGCGAAAAGCGGCGTGACCAAACCACCCTCCCTTGCCTGCGACGGCACAAGCGAGGCGATACGATTGCCTTCGATCTGGATGTCGTAGTGTCCGGTGCGACCGGCTATGGCCACCCCTTGCAACATTCTAGCGCTCACGACGGATCTCGCTTTCATGCCAGCGTCCGAGGACAAGGCGCGACAGCCAGCTTGTCACGAGGAAAATCACGATGCCGAGCAGCGACACGAGGAAAAGTGCCGCAAACATGCGCGGAATTTCGTTGCGGAAGCTCGATTCCAGAATGCGTGAGGCGAGCCCTGTGCTCTGGCCTGCCGTACCGGCAACAAACTCAGCGACAACTGCGCCGATCAGTGACAGGCCGCCGGCGATTTTCAGCGCCGCCATGAAATAAGGCAATGCGCTTGGCGCCAGCAGATAGCGCAGGCGCTGCCATGGCGAAGCACGGTAGAGCCGGAAAAGATCGCGCAGGTTGTGGTCGGCGCTGCGCAATCCAATCACGGTGTTGGACAGGATCGGGAAGAACGCCACGATCCATGCACAGATCAGCAGGGCTGAAAAAGTATCACGCACATAGATGAGGATCAGCGGCGCGATAGCGATGACCGGCGTGACCTGAAGGATAACGGCAAAGGGAAAAAACGCCATTTCTATCGGGCGCGACAGGGCGAAGATCATGCCGAGCAGAACGCCGCCAATAATGGCACAGGCAAGTGAAATCAGGGTTAGCTTGACGGTGAACCACATGGATGCCGTCAAGGATGGACCGTCCTTGATCAGGGTCTCGGCGACCAGCGAAGGAGCTGGGATCAGGTAATGCGGTACCTGATAGTAGCGGACGAGGCCTTCCCATATGCCGAGCGCGATGATGATTGCCAATGTCGGCATCATGATGCGCAAAGTGCGCTCGCGCCGGGCGAGGCGATCCTGTTCGGAATTGAGAACGGGCAGTTCGTTTTGCATCTGGTTCATCTTCCCGCCCTCAATGGTCTATATCTTGAGAAGAAAGCGTCGCGGTCAGCGCGTCGGAAACCTTGGCGCAATATTTCGCATATGCGTCTGTCGTGCGGTAGTTTTCGGCACGCGGGTAGGGCCCGATGATCGGTATGTCGGCCACAACGCGGCCCGGTCGGGCAGCCATCACCACTACCCGGTTGGACAGATAAACCGACTCATAAACGCTGTGGGTTACGAAAATCACGGTTAGACCGTGTTCCTGCCAAAGTCGCAGAACGTCATTGTTAAGCTTGAAGCGCGTCATCTCATCCAGCGCCGCAAATGGCTCGTCCATCAACAGAAGACGCGGACGCGTAACCAGAGCACGAGCGATGGAAACGCGCATTTTCATTCCGCCGGACAGTTCCCTCGGAAATGCCGTGGCAAAGCGGGACAGGCCCACCTGTGCCAATGCTTCTTCGACGCGCGGAGTTGCTTCCTTGCGGGCAATGCCGGACAGGCGCAACGGCAAATAAACATTGTCGAAGACGCTGGCCCACGGCATCAGCGTCGGCTCCTGAAATACGAAACCGATATCCTGCGCGCCGATAGGCCCCTTGCCGGGAGCGTGGCCGTTGATACGGATGTTTCCGGCTGAAATCGATTCCAGGCCGGCGATCATGCGCAACGCCGTGCTCTTGCCGCAGCCAGAGGGGCCGAGAAAGCTGACGAACTGGCCTTGTTCGATCCTGAGCGACATGTCGCTCACGGCCATCACGCCGGTACCATATTGCTTGTAGACGCCGTCTATCTCAATCAGGGAGGATGGAGCTTGCGAGTTGGGGGCCACGCTCATTGTCCTTACCAGGCTGGTTTGTTGTCGAGCCAGGAAAGCGGCGCTCGTTCAATTTCCGCCAGAACCTCTACCAGGCGCTCAGCGGCAAAATCGATGGTCGCTCGACCTTTCTCCGCGGTCGCGAGCGTCGCATCACCAGCAGCGCCATAAGGATTGATATCCTGAATCTGCCAGGCCGGCTTGGCGCCGCCGCTCAGCGAAAGATGTTGGAAATCACTTGCAAAAGTTTCCGTAAGCGTCCGGAAATCCTGTACTTTCGACATATCGACGAGATCGGGATGCATCTCCAGCATCACCGAGGTTTCCATGTCACCGGCATGAATGCCATGCTTCAGGTCGTGATCGCTGTATACGCCTTCCGGCATTCCAAGGCCGAACCAGTTGATGCTTACAACAAGCATGTTGTGACGGATGCGAAGCTCCCGCGCTACGATATCCATGACACTGATCTGGCCGCCATGGCTATTGAGCAGCGCCATTTTGCGGACACCGCTTGCTGCCACGCAAGCGCCGATCTCGCACCACATGCGAATGATGGTCTCGGCTGAAAACGTCAAAGTGCCAGGGTAACGGCTGTGCTCATTGCTCTTTCCGATGGCTTGCGTCGGCAGGAAAAGCGCATGGCTTGTTTCAGGCAGGCGGGCGATGGTTTCCTTGACCATGCCGTCAACGATGGCAGCGTCGACGGCTAGCGGAAGGTGTGGTCCGTGCTGCTCAATTGCACCAACCGGCAGAACCGCCACGAGCTTCTCGCGATCGAGGCGGGAGAATGCCTCGCTCGTATAATCGGACCAATATCGTTTCAAGATTGCAACTCCTACACGCTCGGGCCAAGGGCGTTAAACATATCCTACTAAACAATCTGACCGATCGGTCAAACTAAATGTTTTAAATATTCGAATTGCGTGCAATTAAGGTGTGAATCCGTGGCTATTCGGTCACGCGACGGGCCGTGACGTGTTTATGATGCGCGGAAATTTCCGGAGGTCCTATGGACGACAGATGCATTATCATTGGTGCCGGCCATGCCGGTTCGCAGGCCGCTATCAGCCTTCGGCAGGAAGGCTATGCAGGCAAAATCGTTCTCATCAACGACGAAACCGATATTCCATATCATAAGCCGCCCCTCTCCAAATCCTATCTGAAAGCCCCGGAAGGCGGTGGCCTGGTGTTGCGCCCGGAAGCAACCTATCGTGACAATAATATCGAGATGCTGTTCGGCCATCACGTCGATACTGTATCGATTGCCGACAAGACGGTCGTGCTTGATGATGGGCGCGCGTTGAACTGGTCTGAACTGATCTTCGCGACCGGCGCACGTGCGCGCATTCCCAATGTACCGGGTGTCGGGCTCGAAGGTGTCTTTACGCTGCGCCGGATGGACGATGCACGCCGTATCGCAGCGGCAATGCCGAATGTCGAGAATGTCGTCATTATCGGTGGCGGTTTCATTGGCCTCGAAATGGCCCATAGCGCAATCGCGCTTGGCAAAAAGACGGTTCTGATCGAAGCGGCGCCTCGTGTGCTGGGTCGTTCGGTTGCAACGCATATCTCTGCCCATGTGGAAGCGCGCAGCCGCGTCGCTAACATCACACTTTTAACCGGTCTCGGCGTGGCGGCAGTCGAGGGGGAAAATAACCATGTTATCGGCGTTAAAGCTGCAGACGGCACGATTTTCCCGGCGGATATGGTCGTGATCGGCACTGGTGCGGTACCAAATGTGGAGCTTGCAGTAACGGCGGGACTTGCAATCGACAATGGGATTATTGTCGACGAGAACCTGCGTACTTCTGCTAGCCATGTCTACGCCATTGGCGATTGCGTGAGCTACGATCACTTTCATGCTGGTCGCCGGGTACGGCTGGAATCGGTACAAAACGCGACCGATCAGGCAAAGCATGTGGCGCGCACCATTGTCGGACGCGAAGCGCCGTTTCGGGAAGTCGCCTGGTTCTGGTCCGATCAGGGCGATATGAAGCTGCAGACGGCAGGACTTTCCTTCGATGCTGATCGGCATATCCTTTCGGGGAACCCGGAAGAAAATGCATTTTCCATCTTCCATTTTGCCGGTGACAGGCTTGTGGCTGTCGATTCCATCAATCGTCCGGCAGACCATATGATCGCGCGCCGTCTGCTGGCTGCGGGTATTAATCCGACCGAGGCCGATATTGTCGCCGGGGCGGCGCGGCTGAAAGAAATGCTGGCCGCTGCGCCGAAATCTTGAGGATTCACGATGAACAGTTTGAAACATCTGCTGCCCGCTGACATGGCAGCACCCTTTGCCGCCTACAGCCATGGCGTGAAGGTTAAAGCCGGTGCTGAAATGATTTTCTGTTCCGGTCAGTTAGGCATCGCGCAGGATGGAAATGTGCCGGAAGACGCAGGCGCTCAGGCTGAACTCTGCTTCGAGAATATTCGCCGTATTTTGCGCGATGGCGGTATGGACCTTTCCGATGTCGTGCGTATCAACGCCTATGTGACAGACCGGGCCTATATGCGTCCTTATATGGATGTTCGTGACAGGCTGTTCCCGCAACCAGCGCCAGCCTCCACGCTGATGATCGTTTCCGGTTTCACACGTGAGGAATTCAAGGTCGAAATCGAGGCGGTCGCGGCCAGATAATCGTTTGTTTTGAGCCGTCAAAGCGCCGCAGCAATGCGTATCGCCTTTGCCTGAAAGGAGTGGTAGGGTTGTCCGACATCCTCCATTCCCTTCAGGCCCATTCATGTCCAAAATTCAGCCTTCGGCTTCATCGCCGGAAACTTCGCTACGTTCGTCTGCACGATTGGCGGAACTAGCGCTTGCCATCGGTGGCTTCGGTATAGGTACCGGTGAGTTCGCCATTATGGCGCTGCTGCCCGATATCGCGCGTGATCTTGAGGTGACCATACCGCAAGGCGGCCATCTCATCAGTTCTTACGCGCTCGGTGTTCTGATTGGCGCACCGGTGCTTGCAGTGATCGGCGCAAAGCTTGACCGCCGCAAGCTCCTCTTCCTGCTGATGGGGCTATTCGCTTTCGGTAATCTCGCAAGCGCATTCATGCAGGACTATGCCGGTCTTTACATGATGCGGTTCGTCGCTGGTTTTCCTCACGGAGCTTATTTCGGCGTTGCTTCACTTGTCGCCGCATCTTTGGCGGAACCGGGCAAGCGTGCTCAGGCTGTAGGACGGGTCATGATGGGACTGACCATTGCGACATTGTGCGGGACGCCGCTTGCGACCTCTCTCGGCCAGATTGCCGGGTGGCGCGCAATGTTTGCATCCGTTGGCCTGATCGCAATGCTAACTATGGTGCTGGTCGCGATCTATGTACCCAAACAGCCTGCAGAGGAGGGGGCGTCACCCCTGCGCGAACTGGGAGCATTCCGCCGCAAGCAAGTCTGGCTGACGCTTGGGATTGGTGCAATTGGCACGGGCGGCCTGTTTTCCGTTTTTACCTATGTCGCGGCAACAGTTACCGAGGTTTCGCATGTCGATGTGAAATGGATGCCTTTCGTCTTCGCGATGTTCGGCCTCGGCATGGTGCTTGGAAATATAGTTGGGTCGCGACTGACAGATCGTTCGGTTATGGGAACTGTTGGTCTGGTGCTGCTCTATGATATGGCCGTCATGTTGGCATTCCCCGTCCTCATGCAGCATCCTGTGACTGCATTCTTGAACGTGCTTCTGGTCGGCGGCGGGTTTGCACTCGTCCCCGCATTGCAAACGCGTCTGATGGATGTAGCGGCGGATGCGCAAACGCTGGCGGCTGCCCTCAACCATTCCGCGCTCAATCTCGCCAATGCGCTCGGTGCTTGGCTCGGCGGTCTTGCGGTTGCATGGGGCTATGGCTGGACGTCGACGGGAACAGTCGGCGCATTGCTTGCCTTATCTGGTCTGGCGGTCTTTGCAATCTCGATTGCATTCGACAGACGCGGTGCGGCAACACCTGCCTCGCAAGAGGCATAAATACAGCCCATAAACGAAAACACCCGTCGCGGGAGGAGGCGACGGGTGTTTTATGGGGAAGACCGGACTTGGGAGGAGGACATCCGGTCTTGAATCACCGAGGAAATGGGAGGAGGAGAAAGCACCCCGGTGATATTCTGGAAACTGTAGGACCGCGCGGTTATGGGGACTCGCGATCCTTGAAGAAGGCCAATGCCTTCCGGGGGGGGCGCTATTAGCGAGCAGCGGCCTTGCGTGCAACGAACGGGATTTCCGAAGGCAGGATGCCAAGGTCGTTCAGTTCACGTGGGCTCAGGCGGCTCAGTTCGTTTACGGTGTTACGGTAACGGCGCCAGTTGTTGTACGAGCGGATCAGGTTCATTTCTCTCACCTAGTAAAATCTTATCTCTTTGTTGCAAACAGCATATAGGCTTGAAGCATTTCGAATTGGAGAGACAGATTTGCATAGCTGCAATGCGTTAAAGCTTGTCAGTTGCACGCCTTTTGCGCAGCTTGGTCATCATGCGATCACAATCTGATGCCCTGTTAGGCAAATCGGCTGGATTCAGGCTGCTCCGGCAGCTAACTGGTTAAAACTTCTTTAAAAATTTGCTGGCCGAAAAACTGCTCCACAAAATGTGGTGGAGAGCGGCGCGTCCAACTGATTTAGTTGCCGGTAAATGCGCGGTCTCGTCTGTGCCGCAATATGCATGTATAATAGAGTATAAATCCGGACCTCCTGTCCGCTTTAAATTTTGTCGCAAAAGTCCGGGAAATCGTCGGTTAGAGACAACAATTCTACATGACTTGCGCGCCGGATTGGGGTAAGGGAGTTTCGTCGGGTGTCGGGACGCCATATCATGTGACGTTCTTGCACTGTCTGTCTGCGGGAGAGCGCCAATTGGCCGCCGAAGGGGAAATCGCCCGAAATCTCTCAGGTACAAGGAACCGCAGACGGGTAAGACAACTCTGGAAAGTCAGGGGAAACCCTGCGCCGAAGGTGTAAGTATGGCATCCTTGCCATGCGAGTCTCTCAGGCCTGAGACAGAGGGGCACGAAGCAACCGCATTTTGCGGAGGCACACGTGCGACTCTGGAGTTGTTATGGGCGATACCGCACATTTGAATACCCTGCCTTTGCAGGATTTGCATGAACAGGCTGGCGCGCGCTTCGGCGGCTTTGCTGGTTGGAACATGCCGATCACCTATCCGCTGGGCGTCATGAAGGAACATCTTCATACGCGTGAACATGCGGGCCTTTTCGACATTTCTCATATGAAGCTGATCGAGATTTCGGGCGCGGATGCCGCTGCGCTTCTTGCCGAAACCTGTCCGCTTGACCCGATTGTGCTGAAGGAAGGCCAGTCGAAGTACACTTTCTTCCTCAATGATAATGGCGGCGTTCTGGACGATCTGATCGTCACGCGTCTTGGCGAAGACCGTTTCATGGTTGTCGCCAATGCGGGCAATGCCGATGCCGATATCGAGCATTTGACGGAAGCTGCATCGGGCAAGGACGTTAAGGTCAATCCTCTTGACCGTGTGTTTCTTGCTCTTCAGGGGCCGGAAGCGGAAGCCGTCATCAATGATGCCGGGCTGGCGGGTGCTGAGCTTGCTTTCATGAGCGGGTTTGAACCCAAGGCTGGCTGGTTCATGACCCGTTCGGGCTATACCGGCGAGGATGGTTTCGAGATCGGCGTTCCAGCCGATGAAGCCCGTGCGCTTGCAATGAAACTGCTTGCCGACGAGCGCGTCGAATGGATCGGCCTGGCTGCTCGCGACAGTCTGCGCCTTGAAGCCGGTCTCTGCCTGCACGGTCAGGACATCACGCCGGAAACGGATCCTGTTTCGGCGGGCCTCACATGGGCAATCACCAAAGCCGTGCGCGAAAAGGCTGCATTCAACGGCGCAAAAGCCGTGCTGGACGCGATCGCCAAGGGCGCATCTGCCAAGCGCGTCGGTCTGAAGCCGGAAGGCCGCCAGCCGGTTCGCGGCGGAGCCGATCTTTTTGATGAATCCGGTCGCCAGATCGGAACTGTTACTTCCGGTGGGTTCGGTCCATCGGCAGGCTTCCCAGTCGCCATGGGTTATGTCGAGGCAAGCCTCGCTACCCCCGGCACACGTGTTTTCGCTGACGTTCGCGGCAACAAGGTTCCCGTTGACGTTTCGGCGCTTCCCTTCACTCCGCATCGCTATCGCAAAGGATGATTTCCATGGCCAATATCCTGTTCACCGAAGATCACGAGTGGATCAGCGTCGAAAACGGCGTTGCCACTGTCGGCATTACGATCCACGCACAGGAACAACTGGGTGACCTCGTTTTCGTCGAACTGCCGGACGTCGGCCGCACGGCCACCAAGGGCGAAGGCATCGTGGTTGTGGAATCGGTCAAGGCTGCTTCCGACGTTTACGCGCCAGTCGATGGTGAAGTGGTCGAAGTCAACGAAGCCGTTGCAAGCGATCCAGCCCTTATCAATCAGGCCGCAGAAGGCGAAGGCTGGCTGTTCAAGCTGAAGCTTTCCGACGAAGGCCAGCTCTCCGGTCTGCTCGACAAGGCCGGTTACGACAAACTGGTAGGATAAACAGATGACGCAACAGGTTCTTCCCTTTGTTGCCCGTCATATCGGGCCAAGACTGGAAGACGAGCGCGCAATGCTTGCAGCGCTCGGCCTTCCTTCCATGGAAACCCTTATCACCCAGGCGGTTCCAGCATCCATTCGTTTGAATCGCGCGCTCGATTTGCCAGCCGCTTTGAGCGAACATGCAGCACTTGCGGAGCTCAATGAAATCATGGGCCGCAATGTGGTGAAGAAGAGCTTCATCGGCGCGGGCTATCATGGTGTGGAAACGCCACCCGTCATTCAGCGCAACCTGTTTGAGAATCCGGCCTGGTACACGGCTTATACGCCTTACCAGTCGGAAATCAGCCAGGGTCGTCTTGAGCTTCTTTTCCACTTTCAGACGCTGGTTGCGGAACTGACCGGTCTGCCGGTTGCCTGCGCATCGCTCCTGGATGAAGCGACTGCAGTTGCTGAAGCCATCGGCGTTGCTTGTCGTCACCACCGCGACAAGCGCAGCCGTATTCTGCTTGCAGGTGAACTGCACCCACAGACCGTCGATGTGATCAACACCCGCGCCGAACCGCTCGGCTGGGAGATCGAAACTGGCAGCACTGTCGATGACAATACCGCTGCCATCGTCGTGCCGTGGCCGAATACGCGTGGTGTCTATGGCGATTTCAGCAAGGTCATCGCCGATGCGAAAGCCAAGGGCGCCCTCGTCATCGCCGTTGCCGATCCGCTGGCGTTGACCATTATGGAAGCGCCTGCCAGCTGGGGTGCCGACATGGCTGTAGGCTCCATGCAGCGTTATGGCGTTCCGATGGGCTTCGGCGGCCCGCACGCCGCGTATCTGGCGGTGTCTGAGCCTCTGACCCGCATCATTCCGGGCCGCATCGTCGGTCAGTCGGTCGATGCGCATGGTCGTGCGGCCTATCGTCTGGCGCTCCAGACCCGTGAACAGCATATCCGTCGCGACAAGGCCACGTCGAACATCTGCACCGCGCAGGCGCTGCTTGCCAATATGGCGGCATCTTTCGCTATCTGGCATGGCCCGGCAGGACTGCAGGCTATTGCTACACGCGTGGCCGGCCTTGCTGCACGCTTTGCGGCTGGCCTCAAGGCTGCTGGTGTCGAGATCGCAGGTGATAGCCTGTTTGATACGGTAACGATTAAAGTTGCCGGTAAGGCTGCGAAGATTGCCGACGAAGCCGACAAGGGCGGTCGTCTGCTCCGCATCGTTGATGCGGATACAGTTGGTGTCACCTTTGACGAAACCTCGACCGAGGAAGATCTTGCAGCACTCGCCGTTCTGTTCGGTGCCAAGCCGGTCGATGGCGACAAAGCTTTCGTTCCCGGCAAGGGGCGCGGCGAAGGTTTCCTCACGCAGGACGTGTTCCATTCGCACCGTTCGGAAACCGAGATGATGCGCTTCCTGCGTCGTCTGGCCGACAAGGATCTGGCGCTTGATCGTGCGATGATCCCGCTTGGCTCTTGCACCATGAAGCTCAATGCAGCGGCAGAAATGATGCCGGTGAGCTGGAATACGGTTGCAAACCTGCATCCATTCGCGCCTGCGGCCCAGACTGAAGGCTATGCGAAGATGACGGCTGACGTCGAAGCATGGCTTTGCGAAATCACCGGCTTTGCGGGTGTTTCGTTGCAGCCGAATGCAGGCAGTCAGGGCGAATATGCTGGTCTCCTGGCCATCCGCCACTATCACCAGTCACGCGGCGAAGGTCATCGCAACATCTGCCTTATCCCATCGTCTGCACATGGCACTAATCCGGCCAGTGCTTCGATGGCAGGCATGAGCGTTGTTGTGGTCAATTGCCGTCCGGATGGCGATATCGATATCGACGATCTCAAGGCCAAGGCCGAGAAGCATCGCGATAATCTCGCGGCGTTCATGATTACCTATCCGTCGACCTATGGCGTGTTCGAGGAAGGCATCAAGGCTTTCTGCGAAATCGTCCACGATAATGGCGGTCAGGTCTATTTCGATGGCGCAAACCTCAATGCACTCGTCGGCCTTGCGCGCCCTTGCGATATCGGCGCCGATGTCTGCCACATGAACCTGCACAAGACCTTCTGCATCCCGCACGGCGGTGGTGGTCCGGGCGTCGGTCCGATTGGTGTTGCCAAGCATCTGGTGCCTTACCTGCCGGGCCATGTGGATATCGGTTCCAAGCATGCGGTTTCGGCTGCACCGTTTGGTAGCGCATCCATTCTGGTCATTACGTGGATGTATATCCGCATGATGGGCGGCGCAGGTCTCAAGAAGGCAACCGAAGCTGCGATCCTCAATGCCAACTACATCGCGCATCGCTTGAAGGACGCCTATCCGATCCTTTACACCGGCGCGCATGATCGTGTGGCGCATGAGTGCATCGTCGATACGCGTGTTCTGAAGGACAGCGCAGGTGTGTCCGTGGAAGACGTGGCCAAGCGCCTCATCGACTATGGTTTCCATGCACCGACCATGTCCTGGCCGGTCGCCGGAACGCTGATGATCGAACCGACCGAGTCTGAGCCGAAGTCGGAAATCGACCGTCTCTGCGATGCGATGATCGCCATTGCGGGCGAAGCGAAGAAGGTTGCCGACGGCGTTTGGCCAGCAGATGACAATCCGCTTGCCAATGCACCGCACACGGCAGGCGATACACTGGCAACGGAATGGGCGCATCCTTACACGCGTGAGGAAGCCGTATTCCCGGCAAGCGCGATCAATGGCGATTTCGATGCGACGGCAAAATACTGGCCGCCGGTCAGCCGTGTCGACAATGTCGGCGGCGACAGAAATCTCATCTGCTCGTGTCCGCCAGTAGCAGCCTACGGCTGAGATAAAATGTAGGTCTATTGATGGAAAGCGCCGCGGAAACGCGGCGCTTTTTTCTATGTTGCACCCAAGTGTATTTGGCTGATTAACTGAGAATAAGTTAATTTGCAGAGGGGCGAATATAGTGAAGCTGATTTTTACGAATTAGTGTTTTTAAAACAGCAAGTTGCACAAGTTGCACATTTTTAGTGAAACGAGCCGCTATCCAGATTTTGGGCAAAAAAAGAGCCGGACTGGGAAGTCCGGCTAAGTTATGAAGGTGCCACATTGGGCAAACCTCCAGAGGGGAACACTTACCGCGCGCAATGGGAGGAGGCACAGCGGTAAGTGACTGTGATATGTATCACCTTGCTCCAATCTTCAACCCCTGAAACACGAAATTTTTGACCATTTCGGAAAATTCTGAAACTTTTCGAATTTCGGCCGTGTTCTTTGGCTTATTGGTCAGTATTTGTATCCCATGGCGGCTTCGCCGTACTCCAAATCGAAACAATCTCCCGTTGCAAATGCCAAGTCGGTTGCGACTAGCAAATCGGCCCGCAAAGTTTTGGGATGTATTCGCACTGGCTGGTGGCTAGGATGTCATCAGGAACATGTTGGCATCGCTGCGAATGGGAGATTTTATGGATTTGCGGCTGCTTCTGCTTATGGTTGTCGCCGGGATAGGCTTCGGCGTTCTGTTAATTCATTTTCTGGGTGGAGGGCTTAAGCGCAGCATTCTTCCCGACGACGAAAGTGTCAAAGCGCGCTTTCATCTTGATTATCCCGAAATCGAAATCGGTGAGATTTGTTATACCGACGATCATCGTACAGCATTTTTCCTGTTGCGTGGCGCATCCACAGGGCTCGTCCATAGCGTCGGGAACCGCTTTTTGACGCGATGCGTGACCGCTGCAGACGTCCTGACACTTGAGCACAAGGGCGATACTGAATTGATATTGCATATGAAGGATTTTACCTGGCCCAAAGCGCGGTTTCTTTTCAGTAATGCTGAGGATCGGGAAAGAGTGATATCCTGGCTTTCAGGTCTGTCTGGGGAGGGGAGCCGACATGGATAGCAATCCGGTATTTTTCGATGTGACGCGTGTTGCGATCCCGCTTTATGTGCTGGGAATTCTGATTGAGCTCGTGGCAATCCGCTATTGGCAACGCAAGGGCGAATTTGAGACAAGAGACGCTTTTACAAGCCTGTTGATGGGGGCGGGCAATGTTGCAGCGGGTTTGCTGCTCGGCTTCGTTTCCGTGACAGCGCTGCTTTGGGTTTGGCAGTTCCGCTTTCTTGATCTCGGCCTGCACTGGTGGGTATTTGTGGTCGCCTTCATCTTCGATGATTTGCGCTACTACTGCTATCATCGGATTGCGCATCGTGTGCGCTGGGTCTGGGCGGAACACGTCAACCACCACTCCAGCCAGCATTATAATCTCACGACGGCGCTGCGTCAGTCGTGGACAGGACAGATGACGGGCATGTTCGTGTTGCAAGTGCCGATGGTACTCTTCGGATTTCACCCTGCGGTGATCGCCTTCGTCTATGGGTTCAATCTGATCTATCAATTCTGGATTCACACGGAAGCCATAGATAAACTACCGAGGCCTATCGAGTTCATCTTCAACACCCCGTCGCATCACCGCGTGCATCACGCGACCAATCCGCGTTATCTTGATGCAAATTACGCTGGCACGCTGATTATCTGGGATCGCATGTTCGGCACTTTCGTGGAGGAATTACCGGAAGATATGCCGCGCTATGGCATCGTGAAAAATGTCGGCACATTTAATCCGGTGCGTGTGGCGTTTCACGAATGGGTTGGTATGTTTAAAGACGTATTCTCGTCAGGTCTCACCTTGCGACAGCGCCTGATGTATATAATCGCGCCTCCCGGCTGGAGCCATGATGGCAGCCGCAAGACATCCGAAGATTTGAAAGCTGACTATGTCAGGCTTAATCCGTCGCAAGCCGGGAAAGCAGGTTTGCCCGAGGGATTTGAAACCTAGATCGGTTTGATTTCAGTTCGCAATCAACTGCTGTCTAAAAGTGCTTGGGCCATGGCTTCAGTGCATTTTCAATGACTTATGCAATCATCTCTGAACTTGGCAGACTATCATTCCTCGCTAACAAACGGACTCATAAGCTCCTGAAATAATTAGAATAATTCTAAAACATTCCTACGTTGGTCAACTTCATTTAGCTTGCAGCGCTGGCCATGCGGATATAAAAAGATGACCAAATGGCGAAGGCTTCATGCCGGGTTTGAAGAGAAGCGACCGAGGGACAGGCCGATTTCTCTGTCTTTTGGATAGTTGGAATGCTCGTACCTTTTCTAATCATGTTCCGCGAAGGCGTGGAAGCAGCGCTGATCGTTGGCATTATTGCCAGTTATCTCCATCAGACTGGCCGCAGTGCCTGGATGCCAGTGGTCTGGATCGGCATATTGCTGGCATTGGCCATGTCGTTGGCCGTCGGCGCTATTCTGCAGCTTCTGAGTGCAGAATTCCCACAGAAGGCGCAGGAACTGTTTGAAGCCATTATTGGTCTGATTGCCGTTTTTGTGTTGACCTCGATGGTGTTCTGGATGCGCAAGGCGGCCCGTTCTATCAAGTCGGAACTGCATCATTCCATCGATGCAGCTTTTCAGACACCGACACATAAAGGTTTAGGCCTCATTCTGATGGTGTTCTTTGCTGTCGCACGCGAGGGGCTTGAATCGGTGTTCTTTCTGCTGGCGGCTTTCCAGCAGAGCGAAGGGGCGGCAGCACCGCTTGGCGCGCTTCTTGGCGTGTTGCTAGCTGCGGCAGTTGGCTACGGCATCTTTAAAGGCGGCTTGAAGCTGAACCTTCGCCGTTTCTTCCGCTGGACCGGCGTTTTTATTTTGATCATCGCGGCAGGCATTCTCGCCAATTCGGTCATGGCGCTGCACGAAGCTGGCATCTGGAACCATTTCCAGACGGTCGTTTTCGATATGAGCGATATTCTCCCGCTCGACAGCACGCTTGGTTCAGTTCTTGCCGGCATTTTCGGTTACATCGCGACACCGACCGTCAGTGAAGTTGTTGCCTATGTAGCCTTCATCGTTCCGACGCTCATTCTGTTTCTGATGCCTGCAAATGCACCAGCAACGGCAAGCCAGGCCAAAACAAGCGCACAGTAAAAGAGATTTCAATGACGAATCCGAAACCTGCTGAACCCATGTCGCGCAATCTGGTCCGCATCGGACTGGCTTTCGCCGTGCTGTTGCTGCTCGCCGCTGGCGCTGCGTTTTATTATGCATCTCGTGTGTCGGACAAAGCCCGCCATGCAGAAGCCGGTGACACAATACAGGTCGCGATCAACGCAAAAAGCTGCGAGCCGAATGAACTGACCGTTCCGGCCGGGCGCTCGGTATTCGAAATTGTCAATAAGTCCGACCGTACGGTTGAGTGGGAAATCCTCGACGGAGTAATGGTTCTTGAGGAGCGCGAAAATATCGCTCCTGGCTTCAAGCAGACCATCACCGCCAAGTTGACGCCTGGTGAATACCAGATTACCTGCGGGCTCCTTTCCAATCCGCGCGGCAAGCTGATTGTGACTGCGACCGCTGCCAGTGAAGCGGAAAAGGGCAAGCTTCCGCTTACAGCTTTCATTGGTGCACTGGCTGAGTATCAGATTTATCTGACCACAGAGGTTGCCGAATTCCAGAAATCGGTTTCGGCACTTTCCACGGCAATAGCCAGCGGTAATCTTGAGGCTGCGCAAACCGCCTACGGTCCGGCGCGAGAAGCCTATGCGCGCATTGCTCCCGTGTCGGAAGCGTTCTCCGATCTCGATACGGCTATCAATGCTCGTGCGGATTATTTTGAAAAGCGCGAGCAGGACCCTGCGTTCGGTGGTTTGCACCGTATCGAATACGGTTTGTTCGAACAGAAATCCGTCGATGGTCTGGCTCCTGTTGCTGGCAAGCTTGAGCAGGATGCCACTGCATTGAAAGAGCGCATTCGCGGGCTTCGGATTTCGCCGGATCGCATGATGGCGGGCACTGCTTCTGCATTGAACCGTTTTGCATCGACGGCGTCGGATGCTGGTGAAGACCGGTACGCTCACACCGATCTGCAGGCTTTGTCTGGCCTTCTTGAAGGCTCTGGCAAGACTGCCGATGTCCTGCGCCCCATTGTTATGAAGGCTGACCCGAAAGCCTTTGAAGGCATCGACAAGGACGCAGCTTCGATCAGGAAGCTGCTTGGTACGAGTGCTGAAGGCAATGGCTACAAGGCGTATGATGCTCTGTCGTCTGATGAAAAGACGAAAATTAAGGAAGGTGCAGCTCAACTCGCTGCACAGTTTACGAAACTCCGCGATCAGCTTGGGGTAGATTGATGACCAGAAAATTTTTCAAAACCGATAAGATTACCACAGAAGAGCCAGTTTCCGCCGGTCGCCGTGCACTGCTCCTCGGGGCTGGCGCAACCGGGGTTGCCGGAGCCGTTGCAGGCGTGCTTGCCCCGCAGACAGCCCATGCTCTTTCTTCGGAAAGCGTGACCAATGCACCGGAAAGCGACAAGATTCACGAAAGTCAGCCTTTTTATGGGAAGCACCAGCCCGGTATCGTCACGCCGCGCCCTGCTGCGGGTCTCGTCGCTTCCTTTGATGTGTTGGCACGTGACCGCGCCGAACTGGAACGCATGTTCAAACTGCTCACCGAGCGGGCAGAATTTTTGATGAAGGGTGGAGAACCACCGGAGTTTGATGCGAAGTTTCCGCCATCGGATTCCGGTATTCTTGGACCTGTCGTCACGCCGGATAACCTCACGGTTACGGTGGCGCTCGGTTCATCATTGTTCGATGATCGTTTCGGTTTGAAGCCGTTGAAGCCGAAACTTCTGCAGCGCATGACCGGTTTCCCCAACGACGCCCTGCAGAAGGACATCTGCCACGGGGACCTCGTCATTCAGTTCTGTTCGAATACGCCGGACACGAACATTCATGCGCTGCGCGACATCATGAAGAACATGCCTGATCTTCTGATGGTTCGCTGGAAGCAGGAAGGGACGGTTCCGGTGCAACCGCCGCATTCGCCCCGGGCGAAGGAAAGCGCACGAAACTTCCTCGGTTTCCGCGATGGATCCGCCAATCCGGATTCCGCCGATGATGCATTGATGAACCGCATCGTTTGGGTGCAGAAGCAAAATGAAGAGCCGGGCTGGGCCGCTAATGGCAGCTATATGGCTGTGCGCATCATTCGCAATTTTGTCGAACGCTGGGACCGCACGCCGCTGCAGGAGCAGGAAGCCATTTTCGGACGCCGCAAGAATAGTGGCGCGCCATTCGACGGTAAAATCGAAGCTGATGTTCCCGATTATGCGAAGGATGCGGATGGCAAGGTGACGCCACTCGACTCGCATATCCGTTTGGCAAATCCGCGGGATGCCAATGCCGAGCAGCACCTCATTCTGCGTCGACCATTCAACTATTCAAACGGGGTCAGCAAATCCGGCCAGCTTGATATGGGGCTGCTCTTCATCGCCTATCAGGCCGATCTGGAGAAGGGCTTCATCACGGTGCAGAACCGTCTCAACGGCGAGCCGCTGGAAGAATACCTGAAACCGATTGGGGGCGGGTATTTCTTCGCGCTGCCTGGTGTTCAGGATCATAAGGACTACTACGCGCGCGCACTTATGGAGGCAAGCGGTCCGCAAAATGCTGGCGGGTGAGGATCGCATCTCAAGTTTTTGATTTGACGCGCATTTCCCGCAATGCGCTTTATCTGGAGAGGCTAAACATGAAGTATCGTCTGCCATTGCTCGCATCGGCATGTGCCGTTGCCCTCACGCTCAGCTTCGGCGCAGCCAAGGCTGAAGTTTCGCCGCTGGACCTTGTTCAGCCGATTGCTGACTACAAAGTCTATGTGCAGGAAAACCTCGACGTGCTGGTAAAGGACACCAAGGCTTTCACTGACGCGGTCAAAGCAGGCGATTTGGAAAAGGCCAAGGAGCTTTATCCTTCATCGCGCGTCTCCTACGAAAAGATCGAGCCGATTGCCGAGCTTTTCGCCGATCTTGACGCTTCGATCGACAGCCGCGCCGATGACCATGAAAACGGCGAGAAGTCGGAAGACTTTATCGGGTTCCATCGCATCGAGTATGGCCTGTTTGCGCAGAATTCAACCGAAGGACTCGCTCCGGTTGCCGACAAGCTCTACGCAGATGTTCTGGAACTCCAGAAGCGTGTAAAAGACCTCACCGTTCCGCCGGAAAAGGTTGTTGGCGGAGCTGCTGCCCTGCTTGAAGAAGTGGCTGCAACCAAGATTTCCGGTGAGGAAGATCGTTACAGCCACACCGATCTTTGGGATTTCAAGGCTAATGTCGATGGGGCTCAGAAGATCGTCGAGCTCTTCAAGCCTTTGCTGGAAAAGGAAAATCCGGACCTCGTGAAGAAGGTGGAAGCCAACTTCAAGACTGTCGACGACATTCTTGCAAAGTACAAGAAGGGTGACGGCTACGAATCCTACGACAAGCTGTCGGATGATGATCGCAAGGCGCTTGCTGGTCCTGTGACCACGCTTGCCGAAGATCTCTCTACCCTGCGCGGGACGCTCGGCCTGAATTAAAAAGCGAACACTGAAATGGCGGGGTAACCCGCCATTTTCATGCGCTCATGCGCAATTTGATTTCGGCATTGAGTAGAATGCGCTGCGTTTCTGGAAGCTCCAGTCGGTCATCCGTTGTTTCGCCCAGTGTTCGAAACAAGAGCTCAATCGCCAGCCGTCCGATTTCATTGTAATCCTGCGCCACTGTAGTGAGTGGCGGACACGTGTATTCTGACAGTGGATTATTGTCGTGGCCGGCGACACGAACGTCGCAATCCTTGAGCCTGCCAATCTTCAGACCGGCCTGCCAGAGTGCACTCGTTACGCCAAAGGCGATGCGATCATTGGAGCACAGAACAGTGCTTGTCGGCAGGCGTCCCTTTTCACGCAAAATGCGCGCTGTTTGCTCGAAGGCATAACGTTCGAAATCCCAGCTTCGGCTCTGTTCAAGGTCAATGATACGCGGCTCATAACCAAGCTTTTCCATGGCTTGTCGATACGCATCTTGCCGCTTGATTGCATTGTTGTTGACCATCGGCATGGAAAAATAACAAGGCTCGCTGCCCGAGCGGCACAGATAATCAACAATCAGATGGAAGGATTTGAGATTGTCGGTGCCGACAAAGGGTGAAGTGTTGTCGAGCGGAGAGTCGACATAGACAATTGGAACGTCTTCCGCGAGACGTGCCAGTGTCGAATGTTGCGACTCTTCGCCAAGCGGTGCGATGATGGCACCTGCGACATTGAGAGAACGCAGGGTTTCAATTGCCTGCTTTTCCAGCTCAGGCTTGCCATCGGATGACAGGACAATCGCAAGATAGCCGCGTTGCTCTGCGAGCGATTGCAATCGTTTCGTCATCGCCATGTAGAAATGATCGAGCTGGTTGGGGATAATTATACCCAGAATTGTCGTGCGACGTCGATTGAGGTTCACCGCGAAAAGATTGGGACGAAAGCCGGATTGCTTGATCGCCGCTTCAATCAGTTCACGGGTCTTGGGACGGACGGACGACGGATCGCTGAAATATTTCGACACTGTCGGGCGGGAAAGCCCAACAAACTCCGAAAAATCCTCCATGGTGCGTATTGTTTTGCGCACGTCTTTACGTCCTGTTCGTCAGTTGTCGCGGCCTAGGTACACACGACGATGCTGTTTTCTGCGAAGCCGCCGCATAAACTGGAGTGTGCTGATTTCTCGGGACAAAATCTGGTCCCGGTTGCCGCTTCTGTAACGATTTCAGGATGTTCCTCCAGCTCCGCTCGCCGTTGTATTCCTCCAGGCGAAGTCCCGTCAAACTGTCAAAGGCGGGGCAAAACGTCAAGCAGTCAAATGTGTTCGCAGAGAATGATGCGGTGAATATCCATATATGCTAAAACATCGGTTCGTGAATTTGGCAGGTGGAAATGTCCGCGACTTCGGCCCTTGGAACTGTTCACAAAAGCGGTCGTTTCTTCTCGCAACGCAAAATTGAAAACCGTGCTTGACAAGCTACGGAAGCTCACGCCATAAATTTTACATATGTAAGAATTTTGCTATGCATTCGTAAAGGAGGAGACGAAATGCGGACCAAGTCTTATGTTGCAGGGCTTATTGCGTCTGCTGCAAGTGTTGCAGTTATGGCCGGGGCTGCGTGGGCGGAAGAGCTCACCATCGCGACGGTCAATAATGGTGACATGATCATCATGCAGAAACTGTCGCCGGAGTGGGAAAAAGCGACCGGCAATAAAATCAACTGGGTTGTGCTTGAAGAAAACGTGCTGCGTCAGCGCGTCACGACCGATATCGCTACCAAGAGCGGCCAGTTCGATATCCTGACCATTGGTGGTTACGAGACGCCGATCTGGGGCAAGGCTGGCTGGCTTCTGTCGGTGGATGATCTTGGTGATGATTACGGCTATGACGATCTCATCAAGCCGGTTCGCGCCGGTCTGACGGTCGATGGCAAGCTTTACGCCGTGCCGTTCTATGCCGAAAGCTCGTTTACGCTCTATCGCAAGGACTTGTTTGACGCGGCGGGCCTCAAGATGCCCGATGCGCCAACCTATGCGGAAATCAAGGATTTCGCGACCAAGCTGACCGACAAGTCGAAAGAACAATATGGTCTCTGCCTGCGTGGAAAGCCGGGCTGGGGCGAAAACATGGCTTACCTCGGCACGCTGATCAATACGTTCGGTGGCAGGTGGTTCGATGAAAACTGGAAGCCGCAGATCAATTCGGACGAATGGAAGAAGGCGATTAACTTCTACGTCGATCTGATGAAGGAAGCGGGCCCTCCCGGAATTACGTCAAACGGCTTCAACGAAAATCAGGCCCTGTTCTCGACCGGCCATTGCGCCATGTGGATCGACGCCACTTCGGCTGCCGGACGCATCTATGATCCGAAGCAGAGCCAGGTTGCCGACAAGGTTGCCTTTACCAAGGCACCGGTCGAGGTGACGCCAAACGGTTCTTCATGGGCGTGGTCCTGGAACCTCGCAATTCCGGCATCGAGCAAGAAGGTGGAAGCCGCGAAGTCGTTCCTGAAATGGGCGACCTCGAAGGAATATGTCGAGCTCGTCGGCAAGTCCGAAGGCTGGGTTGCTGTTCCTCCGGGCACACGCCAGTCCACCTATGCCAACGAGGAGTACAAGAAGGCGGCTCCTTTTGCGGATACGGTGCTGAAAGCCATCGAATCTGCCGATCCGACTAAACCGACCAAGGACCCCGTTCCTTATACCGGCATCCAGTTCGTGGCCATTCCTGAGTTCCAGGCAATCGGTACGCTTGTCGGGCAGGCGGTTTCGTCGGCTGTTGCGGGTCAACAGAGCGTCGATGCAGCACTCGACGGCGCGCAGCGTCAGGTCGAACAGATCATGACGCAGTCCGGTTACATCAAGTAGCCGTGAGATAAAGGTCTGCCGCCTTCGGTAGGAGGAAGGCGGCAGACCTAATTTTCGTAGAGGTTCGCCACGGTGAATCCGAAACGGGAAGGGGAGGATAAGTCCGAATGCCAGCAAACCATGCGTTGGCCGCAGGCACAAAATCACGCTTTGCAGCAAAGTCTCGTCGCAGTGTCCGCACTGGACCTCTGCTCGCTCCAGCAGTCATTCTGCTTTTGCTGTGGATGATCGTTCCACTGGCGATGACCTTGTGGTTCTCGTTTCAGTATTACAATCTCATCAATCCATTCATTACTGGTTTTGCCGGTTTCTCGAACTATTCCTTCCTGTTATCTGATCCGACCTTATGGTCCGCAATCGCCAAGACACTGATCCTTGTCGTGTCGGTTCTCGTGATATCGGTCGTCCTAGGTGTGCTGTTTGCGGTCATCTTCGATCAGGATTTCTGGGGCAAGAATATAGCGCGGCTTCTGGTCATTGCGCCGTTCTTCGTCATGCCAACCGTTTCGGCGCTGATCTGGAAAAACCTGCTGATGCATCCGGTGAACGGGCTGTTCGCCTTCATTTCACGCAGTTTCGGATTGCCGGTCATCGACTGGTTCTCGCAGTTTCCAATGGCTTCCGTCATCATAATTGTGTCCTGGCAATGGGTGCCGTTTGCGACGCTGATCCTGATGACGGCGATGCAGTCTCTTGATAGGGAACAGATGGAGGCTGCGCGCCTAGACGGGGCCAAAGGCCCGGTAATGTTCTATTATATCGTGCTGCCGCATTTGCTGCGCCCGATCTCGGTCGTCATCATGATCGAGACGATCTTTCTGCTGTCGGTGTTTGCGGAAATTCTTGTTACCACTTCGGGTGGACCGGGTATCGCCACGACGACGCTGACCTATTTCATTTATCTGAAAGCGCTCCTGCAATGGGATATCGGCGGCGCTTCCGCAGCCGGCGTCATCGCCATCATCCTTGCCAACATCGTTGCCGCGTTCCTGATCCGGACTGTCGCACGAAATCTGGATAATTAGGAGGGCTGACCGATGGCTGCAAAACGCAAGATCAACAAGGCTGCCGTCTCTGCCGGGATCATTGGCTGGATCGTGGCGTTGCTGATGTTCTTCCCGATCCTCTGGATGCTGCTTGCTGCATTCAAGACGGAAATTGACGCGGTGGCACCACCAAAGCTGTTCTTCGAGCCAACGCTGGAGAATTTTGTCGCGGTCAACCAGCGTGCTGATTATTTCCGCTATGCCATGAACAGTGTCGTTGAAAGTCTGGGCGCGACTATTCTCTCGCTCATTATCGCGGTGCCCGCGGCTTATGCGGCAGCGTTCTTCCCCGGCAAGCGCACTAAAGACCTTCTTCTATGGATGCTGTCCACCAAGATGCTGCCTGCAGTCGGCGTGCTGGTGCCGATCTATCTTCTAGCACGTGACACCGGACTTCTTGATACACGCACCGGTCTCATCATCATCTTCACCCTGTCCAATCTGCCGATTGTGGTCTGGATGCTCTATTCCTTTTTCAAGGAAGTGCCCGGAGAAATCCTCGAAGCAAGCCGTATGGACGGTGCGAAAGTCGGCCAGCAGATACGCTATCTGCTTCTGCCGCTAAGCCTTCCTGGTATCGCGTCCACCGCACTTCTTTCGATCATCCTGTGTTGGAACGAAGCGTTCTGGAGCCTGAACCTGACAGCTTCGCAAGCAGGTCCGCTCACCGCATTCATAGCGTCCTTCTCGTCACCGGAAGGGTTGTTCTGGGCAAAACTCTCGGCAGCTTCCACGCTCGCCATAGCGCCAATACTTGTCTTCGGATGGGTTACGCAGCGCCAGCTGGTGCGCGGTCTCACTTTCGGCGCAGTGAAATAAAGGGAATGAAATGGCTACACTATCACTGAAAAACGCCACCAAGTCCTTCGGCAATATTGATGTCATCAAGGGCGTCGATCTCGACATTGCAGACCGCGAATTTGTAGTTTTCGTCGGGCCATCCGGTTCGGGAAAGTCAACGCTTCTGCGCATGATTGCTGGGCTTGAGGAAATTACCGGCGGTGACCTCACGATTGATGGTGAGCGTATCAACGATACGCCGCCGGATGAGCGTGGTCTTGCCATGGTTTTCCAGACCTATGCGCTCTATCCGCATATGAATGTGCGCGACAATATGGGTTTTGCGCTGAAACTAGCAGGCATTGCCAAAGCCGAACGCGATCGCAAGGTGGAAGAGGTTGCAAAAACGCTGCAGCTTGACCAGTTGCTTGACCGCAAGCCGAAGCAACTCTCTGGCGGCCAGCGTCAGCGTGTTGCCATTGGACGCGCAATGGTGCGCGAACCGAAGATTTTCCTGTTCGACGAACCGCTGTCCAATCTCGATGCCGCGCTCCGCGTGCAGATGCGTATTGAATTGGCGCGCCTGCACGACCGGCTCAATGCGACGATGATCTATGTCACGCATGATCAGGTGGAAGCGATGACGCTCGCACACAAGATCGTGGTTCTCCGCGACGGGAAGGTGGAGCAGGTAGGATCGCCACTGGAGCTTTATCATCATCCGGTGAATCGTTTTGTGGCTGGTTTTATCGGTTCACCGACCATGAACTTCATCGAAGTCAAAGCCAGTGCCGTCGATGCCGACGGGGTGACAGTTCAGCTTGCAAATGGACGTTCGGTCAAAGCGCCTGTCAAAAGCGAAGGCGTAAGCGCTGGGGCGCCGCTGGTTCTCGGCATTCGTCCGGAGCATCTTCATCCGGCAGCCGATGGTATCCTTGAAGGTGAGATCATGGTTGTCGAGCGCCTTGGTGGTGAGACCTATCTCTATGTGCAAAATGAAAGCGCAACCGGACTGATTGTTGCGGAAGCAGGCGGTGGCAGCGCAGCACGTGCACACGAAACGGCGAAACTGGGTTTTGACCCGACCGACGCGCATTTGTTTACACCCGATGGCAAGGCTTTGGAGCGCTTTGAACGGCATCCATTATTGCTGACGGAAAAGAAAACGCACCTGTGAGTGCAGGCTGCAATATCCCGGAGTATCCCCATGCGACTTAAAGACAAGGTGGCCCTCATCACTGGTGCTGCACGCGGTATCGGACTTGGCTTCGCTGAAGCCTATGCGCGCGAGGGCGCGAGGGTTATTATTGCCGATATTAATATTGAGCGGGCAGAGGAGGCCGCACGCGGCATCGGTTCATCGGTCAAGGCGGTAAAGCTTGACGTGACCGACCTCAGTCAGATTGACAAGGTTGTTGCAGAGATCGACGCGGAATATGGCGGCATCGATATTCTGGTCAACAATGCCGCGATCTTCGATATGGCCCCTATCAACGAACTGACCGAAGACAGTTATGAGCGTGTGCTCGACATCAACCTGAAGGGACCGCTTTTCATGATGAAGGCGGTTTCAAACGTAATGATCAAGCGCGGACGCGGCGGCAAGATCATCAATATGGCGAGCCAGGCCGGTCGCCGCGGCGAGGCGCTGGTGACCCTCTATTGCGCGTCTAAGGCCGCTATCATTTCCGCCACGCAGTCGGCTGCTTTGGCGCTCGTCAAGCATGGCATCAATGTCAATGCGATTGCACCGGGCGTGGTCGACGGCGAACATTGGGACGTGGTGGATGCGAATTTTGCCAAATGGGAAGGCTTGAAGCCCGGTGAGAAAAAAGCGGCGGTAGCGAAGTCCGTTCCAATCGGTCGGTTCGCGACGCCGGAAGATATTACCGGCATGGCCGTTTTCCTTGCATCATCTGATAGCGACTACATCCTCGCCCAGACCTTCGGCGTTGATGGGGGCAACTGGATGGCTTGAAACAGGGCCGGGACATACAATGAAAGCGATCTATTTTACAGGCCACGGCGAAGCCGGACTGACTGATCTGCCGGAGCCGGTATTACAGTCGGGACACGCCTTGATCGACGTCAGGGCGTCGGGTCTGTGTCACACCGACATAGATGTTTTGCATGGCCGCTATGGGTCCAGCGCATTTCCGCTGGTACCAGGGCATGAATATGCTGGCATTGTGGTCGCGGTGGCGGAAGACGTGACCAATGTGAAGGTGGGCGACCGCATTGCGGTCGATCCGAATATTCCCTGCGGTCATTGCCGTGCCTGCCTCAAGGGACTGACCAATCTGTGCTCGGACTTAAAGGCCTATGGGGTAACCCATAATGGTGGCTTTGCAGGCATGAGCCTTGTCGATGCCAGCCATCTCCATTCCATTGGCGATCTGCCTTTTGACGTAGCAGCACTCGCGGAACCACTTGCCTGTGTCCTCAACGGTCTTGGCGCAGCGGAACTGAAAATTGGCTCACAAGGTGCCGAAAATGCACTCGTCTTCGGTGCAGGCCCGATTGGCTTGTTGCTAGCCTTATCGTTGAAGGCGCAAGGCGTGCAACAGGTTGCCGTGGCTGACATCAACGAACACCGTCTGACTTTTGTCGAAAGTCTCGGCCTTGAGCCAGTCGTGTCGGGCTCGGAAATGCTGGATAAGCGTAAGCGCAGTTTCGATTTCGTTGCCGATGCAACCGGCATTGCCAAGGTCGTTGAAAGCATGGTCAGCTTCACGGCCGACGGCGGTACGGTTCTGGTGTTTGGCGTTTGCGCACCGGATGCACGGATTTCAGTCACGCCTTTCGAAATTTTCCGTCGTCAGATTCGAATTGCAGGGTCACATTCGCTGAACCGCAACATTCCGCAGGCCCTGGAAATACTCAAACAGGACAAGGGCGAAATGGCACGCCTCGTTTCGCACCGGTTACCGCTCAGCGAAATGCTGCCGTTCTTCACCAAGCACGGTGGCGATCCTGCTACGATGAAGGTCCAGTTCGTACCCGATTGAATTGAAGGAAATCGTCATGACCAAATTGTCGCGTGCAACGCTCCAGAGCTTCGACAAGGTACACAAACCCGGCTACGACCCAACCGGGTTGAAACCGGGCATCGTGCATTTCGGTGTTGGCAATTTTCATCGTGCCCATCAGGCTGTCTATCTGGACGATCTGTTCGGAATGGGTGAGGGGCATGACTGGGCGCTGGTTGGCGCTGGTGTGCGTGGCAGTGATGATGCCATGCGGGACACGCTCAAGGCGCAAGACTGGCTTACCACAGTTGTCGAACAGGAAGCCGATTATGCGGAGGCAAGGGTTACCGCTTCCATGATCGATTATGTAACCATATCGACCGAAGAAGGGCGAAAGGCTTTGATGGCCTATCTCACATCGCCCTCTATTCGCATTGTTTCCATGACGATCACCGAAGGTGGTTATTATATCGATCCGGCCAGCCAGACCTTTGATCCTGCTCATCCTGATATTGTGGCAGATGCCACTCATCCGGACCAGCCAAAGACCGTGTTCGGCTTAATCGTGCAGGCACTGAAACTGCGCAAGACGGCGGGTGTTCAACCTTTCACCGTCATGTCGTGCGATAACATTCCGGGCAACGGGCATGTGACGGAAGATGCCGTGACGGGACTGGCCAAATTGAGTGATGCGACTTTTGCCGACTGGATTTCTGCCAATGTAGCTTTTCCAAATTCCATGGTGGATCGCATCACGCCGGCCACCGGTGCACGCGAGCGTGAAATCGCTGCGAAGGATTTCGGGGTTGAAGACGGCTGGCCGGTTTTCTGCGAAGTTTTCAAGCAGTGGGTGATGGAGGACAATTTCCCCACCGGGCGTCCTGCATTGGAAAAAGTAGGTGTCACATTTACCGATCAGGTTGCCGCTTATGAACTGATGAAAATCCGCATTCTGAACGGCGGTCATGCAGCCATTGCCTATCCGGGTGGACTGCTCGACATTCACTTCGTGCATGAGGCGATGGAGCATCCGCTGATCCGGCGCTATCTGGAAAAGCTCACCAAGGATGAGATCATTCCAGAGGTGCCGCCCGTACCGGATACCAATCTCGAAGACTATCGCATCCTCATCGACGAACGCTTCGCCAATCCAAGCATCGGCGATACGATCCGCCGCCTTTGCCTTGATGGCTCCAACCGTCAGCCGAAGTTCATTCTGCCCACTGCTTCTGATCGTGTGGCAGAAGGCAAGTCTGTGACAGGACTGGCGCTTGTTTCCGCATTCTGGTGCCGTTACTGCTATGGCACGACCGATAGCGGCACGGTTATTGAGCCGAACGATCCGTCATGGGACCGCCTGACAAAGCAGGCGGCTCTTGCAAAAAGCAATCCGGCGGCATGGCTTGCGATGGATGATATCTTCGGCTCGCTCGCTTCAAATCCAGCTTATGTGGCGGCTTTTTCATCCGCACTTCTGCGCATCTGGCAGGATGGGACTGTCAAAGCGCTCGAACGTTATCTGGCAGGTGAGCCGCTATAACTGAAAATTACAATGCGCCCGGATAGACCCTTACCGGGCGGTTGTCCTTGACCGACTCCATCACCACAAATGTCGATGTGCTTGCGACATTGGGCAGGCTCGATATCTTTTCGCCTAGCACCTCGCGGTAACGCCGGATGTTGGGCGTTCGCACCTTCAGAAGATAGTCGAAAGAGCTTGCGATCATATGGCATTCTTCGACTTCACGTATCTTGCGCACGGCCGTGTTGAACGCCTCAAGCGCGGCTTCGCGTGTGTCGGAAAGCTTGACCGTCGTGAAGGCGATATGATCGAGACCGAGTTTCTCAGGGTCGATGGCCGCACGAAAGCCGACAATATAGCCTTCATCGACCAGTCGTTTCAGCCTTGCCTGGCATGGTGTCTTGGAAAGACCGACCTTTTTCGAGAGTTCCGTGACAGGAATGCGTCCGTCTTCGCTCAATACTTCCAGAATACGCCGATCGAATTGGTCCAGATCGTCTACAGAATCTATCTTTCGCATTCTTCTAGCCTACTTTAGAGCCTATAATAAGATCGATAATCCTTTATATGGAGCAAATGAAGGCAGAATGCAATTTGCACAAATGATAGTGTGCGCCCACTTAAAGCAGAGCTAAACTGGGCAAAGACGCTCGGGGCTGTTTTCATTTGTGAGCATTGCACCATGACCGACACCATACCCGCTCCTATCAATCCGGTTTTCCAGAATTTTGCGCCGCCGATCCGCGAGCAAAGCGCACTGAGGCAGGCGATTACCGCCGCTTATCGCCGGCCGGAAGCTGAATGCGTTTCCGCGCTGGCTGCACAGGCCGCCTTGCCGGAAGAAACAGCCAAGCAAGTCCGTTCCACGGCTCGCAAGCTGATTGAAGCGCTGCGCGCCAAGCACAAGGGTACAGGCGTCGAAGGCTTGGTGCATGAATATTCGCTGTCGAGCCAGGAAGGCGTGGCGCTCATGTGCCTTGCCGAAGCCCTTCTGCGTATTCCGGACATGGCGACGCGTGATGCTTTGATCCGTGACAAGATTTCGAATGGCGACTGGAAATCTCATATCGGTGGTGGTCGTTCGCTCTTCGTCAATGCTGCAACCTGGGGACTTGTCGTTACCGGCAAGCTGACCAACACGGTCAATGATCGCGGCCTGTCAGCTGCCCTGACACGTTTGATCGCTCGTTGCGGCGAGCCTGTCATTCGTCGCGGTGTAGACATGGCCATGCGGATGATGGGCGAACAGTTTGTCACCGGCGAAACCATCGATGAAGCTTTGAAGCGCGCCAAGCCGCTGGAAGAACGCGGCTTCCGCTATTCCTACGATATGCTGGGTGAGGCCGCGACCACCGCTGCCGACGCCGAGCGTTACTACAAGGATTACGAAACCGCCATTCATGCCATTGGTCGTGCTTCCGCCGGTCGTGGCATTTATGACGGCCCTGGCATTTCCATCAAGTTGTCCGCTTTGCATCCACGCTATGTCCGTGCGCAAAGCGAACGCGTCATGGGGGAGTTGCTGCCGAAGGTGAAGGCGCTGGCCGCTATCGCCAAGTCCTACAATATCGGTCTCAACATCGATGCCGAGGAGGCAGACCGTCTGGAACTGTCGCTTGATCTGTTGCAGAGCCTGATCGAAGATCCGGATCTGGCAGATTGGGAAGGCATCGGCTTCGTGGTGCAGGCCTACGGCAAGCGTTGCCCGTTCGTGCTCGATTTCATCATCGACATGGCCCGTCAGAACAAGCGCCGCGTCATGGTTCGTCTGGTAAAGGGCGCCTATTGGGACGCCGAAATCAAGCGCGCACAGGTTGACGGTCTGGAAGACTTCCCGGTTTTTACCCGCAAGGTACATACCGACGTTTCCTACATTGCATGCGCACGCAAGCTCCTTGCGGCGACAGATGCCGTTTTCCCGCAATTTGCAACGCATAATGCGCAGACGCTGGCCACCATCTATCATTTGGCTGGTCCGGATTTCAAAACCGGAAAGTTCGAGTTCCAGTGCCTGCATGGTATGGGTGAACCGCTTTATGACGAAGTTGTCGGTGCCGAAAAGCTCGGCCGTCCGGCCCGCATCTATGCGCCGGTCGGCACACATGAAACGCTTCTGGCCTACCTTGTTCGCCGACTTCTCGAAAACGGTGCGAACTCGTCTTTCGTCAATCGCATCGGCGATGAAAGTGTCTCCGTCGATGAGCTGATCGCCGATCCGGTTGATGTCGTTCGCTCAATGGCTGTCGTCGGAGCACGCCATGACCAGATTGCCCTGCCGGAAAATCTCTATGGCGCTCGCAAGAACTCTGACGGTTTCGACCTGTCGAACGAAGTCACGCTCGCTGAACTCAGCAAGATTCTGAAAGACAGCGCTGACCGCGTGTGGACATCGGAACCTCAGCTTGCCGGAACCAAGGTAAAGGGCACCAGCCGCTCGGTTCTCAATCCCGGTGACCGGAACGATGTTGTCGGTACGGTGACGGAGATCGCCGAAGAAGATGTGGCGAAAGCCATGAAGGCGGCACAGAAGGCAACGGCAAGTTGGTCTGCGGTTGCGCCAGCCGAACGTGCGGCTTGTCTTGAGCGCGCAGCGGATATCATGCAGCGTGATATGCCGGTTCTGCTCGGCCTCATCATGCGCGAAGCCGGCAAATCCATGCCGAACGCGATTGCTGAAGTGCGCGAAGCCATCGATTTCCTGCGTTATTATGCAGAGCAGACCCGTCGTACGCTGGGCGTCGGCCACAAAGCGCTTGGACCTATCGTCTGCATCAGCCCGTGGAACTTCCCGCTGGCGATCTTTACCGGTCAGATCGCAGCCGCACTCGTTGCAGGCAATCCCGTGCTGGCAAAGCCTGCCGAAGAAACGCCGCTGATTGCAGCACAGGGTGTTCGCATCCTGCACGAGGCTGGCATTCCAGCGGATGCGCTGCAACTTCTGCCGGGGGATGGCCGCATTGGGGCCGCGCTGGTTGCTGCGGAAGAGACTTGCGGCGTGATGTTCACCGGTTCGACCGAAGTGGCGCGCCTCATTCAGGCTCAGCTTGCCTCGCGCCTGTTGCCGAACGGCAAGCCAATTCCGCTGATTGCCGAGACCGGTGGTCAGAATGCAATGATCGTGGATTCGTCCGCTTTGGCCGAGCAGGTCGTGTTCGACGTGATTGCATCGGCATTCGACAGTGCGGGTCAGCGTTGTTCGGCGCTCCGCGTTCTCTGCCTGCAGGAAGATGTCGCAGATCGTATCCTGACAATGCTGAAGGGCGCGCTCAGGGAACTTTCCATCGGTCGCACCGACAAGCTGAAGGTGGACATTGGGCCGGTTATCACCGATGAAGCCAAGAACATCATCGAAAAGCACGTTCAGGGTATGCGCGATCTCGGTCGCAAGGTTGAGCAGCTTCCGCTCGGTCCTGAAACCCAGAATGGAACTTTCGTTGCACCGACCATTGTCGAGATCAATTCGCTTCGCGATCTGAAGCGGGAAGTCTTTGGCCCGGTTCTGCATGTCGTGCGCTACAAGCGCGATGATATGGAGCGCCTGATCGATGATATCAATGCGACCGGCTACGGGCTTACTTTCGGCCTGCATACGCGTCTCGATGAGACCATCGCCAATGTTGCGGATCGTATCCGTGTCGGAAACGTCTATATCAACCGCAATGTTATTGGCGCGATTGTCGGCGTGCAGCCATTCGGCGGACGCGGCATGTCCGGCACTGGTCCAAAGGCAGGTGGTCCGCTCTATCTCGGACGTCTGGTGGAAACAGCTCCAATCCCGCCGCGTCATAGCTCGGTTCACACTGATCCAGCGCTCAAGGATTTTGCGAAATGGCTTGGCCAACGCGGCATGAACGATCTGGCTCAGGCTGCGCGCGACACCGGTAGCGCTTCGGCTCTCGGTCTTGACCTTGAATTGCCGGGTCCTGTTGGCGAGCGCAATCTTTATGCGCTGCATCCGCGTGGAAATATCCTGCTGGTTCCGCAAACGGAAGCAGGCCTTTATCGCCAGATGACGGCTGCCCTCGCTACGGGCAATACTGTGTATGTCGACGAGGCTTCAGATTTGCGGAATGTCCTGAAAGATGTTCCAGCTTCAGTCGCAGCGCGCACGATCTGGACGAATAACTGGGAATCCGACGCACCGTTCGCTGGAGCGTTGGTTGAAGGGAACGCTGAACGCATTGTCGAGATCAACAAGAAGCTTGCAACGCTTCCCGGACCGTTGGTTCTGACGCAAGCCGCTTCCACGGAAGAACTGGCAAACAACCCGGATGCCTATTGTCTCAACTGGTTGCTGGAAGAAGTTTCGACTTCGATCAACACCACAGCGGCTGGTGGCAATGCCAGCTTGATGGCAATCGGCTGATCTCCTGACAGGCAATAACTAAAAGGCGGCTTTCGGCCGCCTTTTTCTTTTATCGATACAAGTTTGCATGGCTGTGCAAATGATAGTCAAAAACAGAATGATTGAATTATTTTTTGTAATTTCAGAATAAAATTTACAAAGGCATTGACAGGCTTTCATAAAAGGCAAACACTGTGCACACGCTTGCAAAAGCGTCGGCGTGGAGGCGCCGTATAAAGGGAGGAAAACAATGCGTTCGGCATTTCTGGTTGCGGCGCTGGCCGCAGGTGTATCTTCATTTGCTTTTTCTGCGCAGGCCGCAGGCAATCTCAATCTTATCTGTTCCGCGGACGTGGTCATCTGTGAGCAGATGAAGAACATGTTCGAGAAGGATACGGGCATCAAGGTCAACATGGTGCGGCTTTCCTCCGGTGAAACCTATGCCAAGGTGCGGGCCGAAGCGCGCAATCCGAAGACGGATATCTGGTGGGCTGGTACCGGTGACCCCCATTTGCAGGCTGCAGCCGAGGGGCTGACGCTCGAATACAAATCGCCGATGCTAGACCAGTTGAATGATTGGGCCAAGAAACAGGCCGAAAGCTCCGGCTTCCGCACGGTTGGCGTTTATGCCGGTGCGCTTGGTTGGGGTTACAACACCGATATTCTTGCCAAGAAGAACCTGAAAGAGCCGAAATGCTGGGCCGATCTGCTTGATGCGTCCTATAAGGGCGAAATCCAGATGGCCAATCCGAATTCTTCCGGTACCGCCTACACGGCACTGGCAACGCTTGTTCAGATCATGGGTGAAGACAAAGCCTATGATTATCTGAAGAAGCTCAACGAAAATGTATCGCAGTACACCAAGTCGGGCTCGGCTCCCGTCAAGTCGGCTGCGCGTGGTGAAACTGGCATCGGCATCGTCTTCATGCATGATGCAGTATCGATGACGGCAGAAGGTTTCCCGGTCAAGTCAGTCGCACCGTGTGAAGGCACAGGCTACGAAATCGGTTCCATGTCGATCATCAAGGGCGCCAAGAATCTCGAGAATGCGAAGAAGTGGTACGACTGGGCGCTGACCGCCGAAGTGCAGTCGCACATGAAAGATGCGAAATCCTTCCAGTTGCCTTCGAACAAATCAGCCGAGGTTCCAAAGGAATCCCCGCGCTTCGAGGACATCAAGCTCATTGATTATGACTTCAAGACCTATGGCGAACCCGCCAAGCGCAAGGAACTGCTCGAGCGCTGGGATAAGGAAATCGGTGCACACGCCAACTGATCTTTCATTGGCTTGAAATCCGGGTGCGCCGCTCTTGTTGTGCGACGCACCCGGATGACGGAACAAGGCAGCGGTTTTCCTGAAATATGCAGGAGCCGGCGCACCTGGAGCATTTCCAGTTTAAATTGAATCATTGGAAATGCTCCATCTCTTTGTTTCTACGCATTATCCTGCGCAAAACCGCTTCGCACTTTTGCTGGAAATGCTCTAGCCATTCCTTGGAAATCCCCGATCTGGAGGGACGCGGACATCCATGAAACAGCATAATCGCAGACTGGATATCGTTCTGGCACTTGCACTCGCGGCATTTGTCTTGTTGCCGTGGTATCGCATAGAAGACGGCTTTCTGAGCTTCGGCTGGCTCGCTGGAATGTTCGGTGATGGTGCAACGGCACCCGGCCTTTGGCAGGTAGCCTTATTCGGACGGCCTTGGCTTGGCGCTGTTGCTGTATTCATGCTGCTTTGTGCCGGTGCCCGCTTGCTATTGCCTGTTGAACGTCGGAGCGGTGTTCTGATATGGGCGAGCCTTCTTGGTGTACTTTTCCTGGCGCTGCAAGGCTTGGCCATCGGTTTTTCCGGCTGGAACTGGACCATCAGTGAAAATCTGTTCGGCGCACTTTCTGACGGCCAGCCGGCATTCGGCGCTGGAGCAATCCTAACAGGTCTCTGCTTTCTGCTGATTTTCTCGTTTGGTCTCGCAGAACGCGGCGTCATGAAGGGGGACGCTTTTGTCGTCTCTTCCATTACACTGCTGGTTGCATTGGTGGCTGTATTCGTCTTCTATCCTGTTATCAGCATGTTTGCCGGGTCGGTGCAGGATTTCGACGGTTCTTTCAAACCTGAGGGGTTTATCGGCAATATTCAGGATTCCTCGATCTGGAGTCTGGCCTGCGTTATCGGTGAGGGGCGGTGCGGCGTTGCATGGCGCACGTTATGGTTGGCTCTGATGACTGCGACTGGTTCTACAGTGCTGGGGCTTGCTTTTGCACTGGTTGCGACCCGCACAGGCTTCCCTTTCAAGAAAGGCTTACGGCTTCTCACCATATTACCGATCATCACGCCGCCCTTCGTTGTCGGTCTTGCATTGACGCTGCTTTTTGGCCGCGCAGGCGTAGTGACGGAACAGATTTCCAATATATTCGGCGTGGAACCAGGCCGGTGGCTTTATGGTCTCACTGGCATATGGATCGCACAGGTCCTGTCTTTCACCCCGATTTCCTTCCTCGTACTTATCGGTGTTGTCGAGGGTGTGTCACCGTCGATGGAAGAAGCATCTCAAACTCTGCGCGCTGATCGCTGGCGTACGTTTCGCAGGGTTTCTCTGCCACTGATGGCACCGGGGCTTGCCAATGCGTTTCTCATTGCTTTCATCGAAAGTATGGCGGATTTCGGCAATCCGATGGTGCTCGGAGGCAGCAATGGGGTGCTTTCGACCGAAATATTCTTTGCCGTGGTTGGTGCGCAGAACGATCCATCGCGCGCGGCAGTTCTCGCAATCGTGCTGCTCTGCTTTACATTGACTGCGTTTCTTATCCAGCGCGTCTGGCTCTCAGGCAAGAACTTCGCAACTGTGACCGGCAAAGGCGATTCCGGTATGCATGCCGGGCTGCCACGCGGCCTAAAGATCGGCGTTTATGCCCTTGTCATTCCTTGGATGATTTTCACTGTCGTTGTTTACGCGATGATCCTTATTGGCGGCTTCGTGCGTCAGTGGGGGCTCGACAATACATTGACAGTCGAGCACTACGCGCGGGCGTTTTCCGTCAATTGGGCAGAGAGTGGAATTGCGTGGACCGGTGTGGCATGGAATTCGTTCTGGACGACGATGGAAATCTCGCTGATTTCGGCTCCGCTGACTGCTGCTGTCGGGTTGCTAACGGCCTATCTGATCGTTCGCCAGCGTTTTGTTGGACGAAACGTCTTCGAATTCGCCTTGATGCTGAGCTTCGCAATTCCCGGCACCGTTATCGGTGTCAGCTACATCATGGCTTTCAATCTGCCACCGCTTGAAATGACTGGCACGGCGCTGATCCTGATTGCATGTTTCGTCTTCCGCAACATGCCAGTGGGTGTACGTGGCGGCATCGCAGCAATGAGCCAGCTCGACAAGAGCCTCGACGAAGCCTCGCTGACGTTGCGGGCAAACAGCTTCCGCACGATCCGCAAAGTCATTCTGCCACTGCTGCGTCCCGCAATCACAGCTGCATTGGTCTATTCCTTCGTGCGTGCCATCACGTCCATCAGCGCGGTTATTTTCCTCGTTTCGGCGCAATACAACATGGCGACATCCTACATTGTCGGTCTGGTCGAAAACGGTGAATTCGGCGTGGCTATTGCTTATTCATCGATGCTGATTGTCGTGATGATCGTGGTCATTACAGGCTTCCAGCTCCTCGTGGGTGAACGCAAACTCAGGCGCGAGAACCGCGTTGCGGCTGTCCCCCCCGTCAAAACCGTTCGTCAGGAGAAAACCGCATGACTGCGATCCGTCCCGGCTCCGTTACATTTGAAAATGTCACCAAGAAATTCGGTAATTTTACCGCCTTGCCCGATCTGTCCCTGACCGTCGAGCCGGGAACTCTGGTGACGCTCCTTGGACCATCCGGTTGCGGCAAGACGACGACATTGCGGCTGCTGGCTGGGCTTGAACATCCGACTTCGGGTCGCATTCTGATCGGTGGCAAGGACGTGACCAATCTGCCAGCCAATGAGCGGGATGTGTCCATGGTCTTCCAGTCCTATGCGCTCTTTCCGCATATGAACTCGCTCGACAACGTGGCCTACGGCTTGGAATCTTCAGGTTTGAAAAAAGCGGAAGCGCGCGAACGTGCGGAAGACGGGCTGAAGCTCGTCGGTCTTGCAGGAATGGGGCATCGCCTTCCGGCAGAACTGTCGGGTGGCCAGCAACAGCGCGTGGCCGTAGCGCGCGCGCTTGTGCTTGAACCGCAGGTTCTGCTTCTGGACGAGCCGCTTTCGAACCTCGACGCTCGCCTGCGCCGTCGGGTAAGGACCGAAATTCGTGAGTTGCAACAAAGGCTCGGGTTCACTGCCGTCTATGTCACGCATGATCAGGACGAGGCGCTTGCCGTTTCCGATACGATCATCGTCATGAAGGAGGGCAATATCGCACAGAAGGGAAGCCCTCGTGATCTCTATGAAACACCGGCCTCAGCCTTTATCGCAGATTTCATGGGAGAGGCGAATGTTGTGCCGTGTGAGGTGATGACGGCAGATGGGGGCGAAGCTGTCATTCGTGTGGGCAGCCTGACCCACCGGGTTACCGCGCGCAACGCTCGACCAGGTCCGGCGCAGCTTGCGATCCGGCCCAACGCAGTGACCTTGCAGCCAAAGACTGGCGGCGGATTTCCCGGACGTGTCACCCATTCGGCCTATCTTGGCGATCATATCGAGTATGAAATCGAAACCGAGCACGGCAAGCTTTTCATTGTCGATCCGGCGGTCGAGGAGGCTCTGCCGCCGCAAACCGATGTATCGATCGAGTTCAAAATGCGCGGACTTGCCATTATCAATCAATAGGCGCAAAAACGTCGCGCCTTTCTTTATCTCTCATCGGAAAATCATCATGACTTCCCATCCCCGACAGGAACTAGAAGCGCGGCTGGCGCTTGCCGAAAAGATCGCGCGCGAGGCGGGCGCCAAGGCCCTCGACTATTTCAAGCAGCGTGAAACACTGGTTATCGAAACCAAGCGCGATCCGCAGGATGTGGTGTCGATTGCCGACAGGGACGTTGAACAGCTTATCCGTGCCCGTGTGTCGGAAGCGTTTTCTCAGGATGGTTTTCTGGGAGAGGAATACGGGTTGAATGAAGGCACTTCGGGTTACACATGGGTTGTGGATCCTATTGATGGCACCAGTCCTTTCGTCAACGGTATGCCGAACTGGTGTGTTTCCATTGCCGTTCTGAAAGACGGCGAGCCCGTCATTGGCGTAATCCAGGCGCCGTGCTTCGACGAACTCTATGCTTCGGCAAAAGGCTTGGGTGCAACACTTGATGGAAAGAAGCTGGTCCTCGATCCGAGCCGCACGATCCGTAATTCGGTGACGGGTATCGGCGCCAACAACTACGTAACACCACAGGTTGTTGCAAAAATCGTAGAAGACCTGCTTGAGGCGGGCGGAACCTTTATCCGTAATGGTTCAGGCGCACTGATGATCGCTTATGTCGCGGCTGGCAGGCTGGTCGGATATTATGAGCCTTATATGCATGCTTGGGATTGCATGGCGGGCTTCTGTCTCGTGCGTGAGGCGGGAGGTTATGTGCATCCTTTTCCGGTAGACGGAGAACAGCTCACCAAAGGCAACAAGGTTTTCGTGGCTGCACCCGGTGCGGTGGAAGATCTGAGAAAAATCGCGCGTTTAAGCCCGAGATAAGCAAGGAGAGGACAGAAACAAAGAACGCCCAATTTCCTAAACTGTTTGTTTCGGTTTAGCCGAGAGGCCCTGATAACGTACTCGTGAATGTGTTTTATTTAACTAATGCAGGCCGCAATAATATGCTGGCATAGTGTTTCATTTGAAGGAAGGAAGCCTATGTCGGCAAACGGATGGACAGCTGCATATCAACCGATCATGCTCAGTATTTTACGTATCGTGGCAGCTCTTGTACTCTTCAGTTATGGTACGGAGAAGATACTTGGCTTTCCTTCAGGCCGTTCGCCAGCAATGTTCTCATTGTCGTGGACCGCGGGTGTCCTTGAGCTTGTTTTGGGCTTCACGCTGCTAATCGGTCTTTTCAGCCGGTTTTCTGCCTTCATTCTCTCGGGCTTGATGGCATGCGCCTATTTCATTGGTCATGCATCCCAAAGCTTTTTCCCAGGCCAGAATGGCGGTGTTGCTGCAATCCTGTTCTGCTTCATTTTTCTTTATCTGTTTATTGCCGGACCTGGCCCCCTGAGCATCGATGCATCGCGGGCGAACAATACGCTGCCAGCCAGCCGATAGGGACGAACGACAGCTTATTGAAAAGCCCCGGATCCGGGGCTTTTCTGTTTACGGATTGTCGCGTTTGAAAATCCAGTCATGGTCGGGATGGTTCTTGAAGCGCCATTTGCGCAAGGGACCGGCCATCACATTGAGATAATACATCTCGTAGCCATAGGGCGCGCCACATGGATGGTGGCCTTTTGGTACAAGCACAACGTCTCCGTCAGAGACCGCCATGGTTTCATCAAGGCTTCCGTCTTCGGTGAAAACACGCTGGAAGCCGAAGCCCTGCGCCGGGTTGAGACGGTGATAATAGGTCTCTTCCAGATAGGTCATATCCGGAAAATTGTCTTCGTCGTGTCTGTGGGGTGGATAGGACGACCAGTTTCCCTGCGGTGTGAATACCTCGGTAACAAGAAGGCTATCGGCAACATCGCGGCTTTCCATTGCGATATTATGGATGAAGCGGGTATTGGCACCTTTTCCGCGTTGTTCAAGTGTCACGCTTTCCGGCCCAAGCTTCTGTGCCTTGCGGCCTGGCTTGCCCGGTGCGGTGCAAACAGCCAGAACACAATCTGTCGTGGCGGTTGCATGCCAGTCGCTTTCAGCAGGCACATAGAGGCAGTGTGGCGGCAGTTTCTCGAACACGTTTATGCGCTCGCCCATCTCGCCGAAATCCTCGCCAGAAGCGGAAATCTTTGCCTTGCCTTCCACAAGAACAAGGATCACCTCCGTCGACCCAGTCTTTTCGGAGACACTCTCGCCGGATTTGAGACGATAGAGCCCGAACCCGACATAACCCCATTTGGCGCTTTCCGGAGTGATGTCGTGGACCTTGCCATGCGTGCCGTTGGGCTTGCGCAACAAATTGGCCATGTCTCAGTCTCCTTTGTCGAGTCCTGCTTCGCGTGCGAATGATTTCAGCGATTTTAGCCCAAGTGACTGATACTGATACGGATTACGAATATCGGGGTCCTGTTCTGCTTCGATCACCAGCCAGCCTTGATAGGTTTTATCAGCAGCAACTTTCAGTACAGGTATGAAGTCGACGCCGCCATCCGCATCGCCCGGAACAGTGAAGACGCCGCGACGGACCCCCTCCAGAAACGACAGGCTCTGGTCGCGTACTTCAGTGGCCATCGCCGGGCGAACGTTCTTGGCGTGGATATGTCCGACGCGGTCCATATGCTTTTTCGCAACCCGCTCCGGGTCGCCACCACCGAACAGGCAGTGACCTGTATCGAGAAGAAGTTTCGCGTACGGTCCTGTATGCTGCATCAGAAGATCTATCTCGTCCTCGCTCTGCACTACCGTTCCCATGTGATGATGGTAGACAAGCGCGATACCTTGGGCGGCGGCATGTTCTGCCAGTGCTTCGACGCCCGCGCCGAATTCTTCCCAGCGCGCTTCTTCCAGCACTGGACGCTCAGACAGCGGCTTGTCGTTATCGCCGTGAATGGCATTCGACGTTTCGCAAACAATGATGACCTTCGAGCCCATCGCCTTCAGGAGGTCGAGCGCGGGCTGCATTGCCTTCTTTTCTTCTTCGACCGAATTCACCAGCAGATTGAGCGAATGCCAGCCCGATACATAGCGAAGCTTGCGAGGTTCAAGTACGGCTTTGAGTGCAGCCGGTTCCTGCGGAAATTTGTGACCTTTCTCGATTCCGTCGAAGCCGATCTCGGCGGTTTCATCGAGACATTGATCCAGAGTGATATGCGCACCGAGGTTGCGATCATCGTCGTTCGACCAGGCGATAGGATTGGTGCCATAGAGGATCATCGGTCAGTTTCTTTCTTTGAGCTTGGCTTCATAATCTTTACGCGCAGCACGTACCTGTTCGCGCTCCGAGACTTCCGGCACCGCGACATCCCACCACCAACCGCCAGTTTCAGGGGTCGGGTAAGGATCGGTATCGATAATGACGACAGTGGTTCGCGGGCTGTTGCGGGTTTCCGCCAAAGCCTCTTCCAGCTCGCGGATCGACCCTGCTTTCTTCGTATCGGCACCCATAGCTCCGGCATGGGCGGCGAAATCGATGTGCGACGGGTTCACGTGGCTCGAATGGTCGAGCAGGTTGTTGAACTCAGCGCCACCAGTCGCCATCTGCAGCCGGTTGATGCAACCGAAACCGCGATTGTCGGTAATAACGACCGTAATCTTCTGCCCCATCATGACGGCAGTGGCGAGTTCGGAATTGGCCATCATGTAAGAGCCGTCGCCGACCATCACGATGACGTCTCGATCCGGTTCGGCCATCTTGATACCAAGGCCGCCAGCTATCTCATAACCCATACAGGAGAAGCCATACTCCATATGGTAGGACATGGGGCGACCGGCTTTCCAGAGTTGGTGCAGTTCGCCCGGCATGGTGCCTGCCGCGCACATGACGACCGTGTTCTCTTGTGCCTGACGCTGTACCGCGCCGATCACCTGCATATCGGTTGGCAAAGCGTTGCCGTCACTGGGGGCAGCGGTAAACCCGTCTGCCGCCGCAAACCATTTTTCTTTCAACGCTGTGTCCGCAGGTTGGCGCTTATAGCTGCCAACCGCTTTCGAGAGCGCTTCAAGGCCAATCTTTGCATCGGCAACCAATGGAAGCGAACCGTGCTTGGAGCTGTCATAGGGTTGGACGTTTAGCGAGAGAAGCTTGCGCCCGGGATGTTTGAACAGCGCCCATGATCCGGTCGTGAAGTCCTGAAAGCGTGTGCCGACGCCGATCACAAGATCGGCTTCCGCCGCGATAGCATTGGCGCTGTCTGCCCCAGTCACGCCAACCGGACCAAAATTGAGCGGGTGATCCCACGGTAGCGCCGATTTGCCAGCCTGTGTCTCGATGACTGGAATGCCATGTGCTTCGGCAAAATTGTGTAACGCTTCGTGAGCGCCGGAGTAGTGCACTCCGCCGCCTGCAACGATAACGGGGTTAAGCGCTGCCTTGATTGCTGCCGCTGCGGCATTCAGTTCATTCTCATCGGGCGGTGGACGGCGCCAGTGCCAGACTTTCTGTTCAAAGAACTCTTCCGGCCAGTCATATGCTTCCGTTTGCACATCCTGACAGAAAGCAAGCGTAACCGGCCCACAATCAGCAGGATCGGTCATGGTGCGGAAGGCGCGGGGCAGGGCAGTGAGAAGCTGTTCAGGCCGGGTGATCCTGTCGAAATAGCGGCTAACCGGACGAAAACAGTCATTCACGGTCATAGTGCCGTCATTGAAGTCTTCGATCTGCTGCAGCACGGGATCAGGTCCACGATTGGCAAAGACGTCGCCGGGAATGAGGAGAACTGGTAGGCGGTTCACATGGGCAAGAGCTGCTGCAGTGACCATATTTGTTGCGCCGGGGCCGATGGAGGAGGTGACGGCGCAAGCACGCTTGCGGCCAAGCTGCTTGGTATAGGCAATGGCTGCATGGGCCATGGTCTGTTCATTATGGCCGCGCCATGTTGGCAGTTCGTCGCGAATGCCATGGAGGGCCTCGCCAAGTCCGGCCACGTTTCCGTGGCCGAAAATAGCCCAAACACCTGCGATAAAGGTCTCACCATCCGGCGTCATCTGATTGGCGAGGTAGCGCACCAATGCCTGTGCGGCGGTTAATCGAACGGTCTTCATAGCTCCTCCAGTTTCCTCCCGGCAGAACGAATTCAATATGTACGCACGCTGTCCCAGACGTTGCAAAGGCCACGATAGCGCATCACCATGTCGGCGATTGCTTCTTCGTCGCTGATCGAACCGTTCAGCCATTTGCGTGCCGCGTCACCAAAAATCGTACGTCCCACAGCAAAGCCCTTGACGAGATCGAATTCGGCAGCAATTGCAAGACTGGCTTCCAGTTCTTCGGCAGGCGCGTCCAGCCCCAGAACAACGATGCCACGTGTGTGTGCATCATTGCGTATGATCGCGTCACAGGCATTGGCCCAGGCCGCTCTGGTCTTCATGGGTTCTAGCTTCCACCAGTCGGGATAGATGCCGATTTCATAAAACCGCTCGATCACACGCGCAGTTGTGTCGTCATCGACGGGACCTGCTTTGGATGGGATGACTTCCAGCAGGAATTCCAGTCGGTTGCGCCGTGCGGCTGCGAAAAGACGTGAAACAGTTTCTTCCTGTTCTGCCTTGAATTCAGTTGTGTCATCCGGATGGTAGAAGCATAGCAACTTCACTACATTCTCGACAGGCCACTCGACCAGTCCACCGCAGTCTGGTCCGAGTTCCGGTTCCAGCTTGAGCGGACGCGAACCGGGCCATTCGGTCGGACGTCCGATCCACAAGCCCGAACCGGCGGCCCGGTAAAGAGCATCGCGGCCCAGTCGACCATCACACAATATGCCGTAACCCTCATCCCCGTTTGCCACCTGCAAGGCCGCATTCAGGCAAAGCTGTTTGAACTCGCCAATCTTTTCCGTTGAAACGCTCGCCTCGGCGGCCATTTCTTCCAGTTGAATACGGTGATCAAAGGCAAAAACGCGCATATTTGGCCAGTGGCCGTTGCGATTGGTGGACCAATGAATCTGCTCCAGCGCGGCATCCTTGCGCAAAGCCTTGTTGCGAATGCCGGTACGGAAAAAATACTGAAGCTCTTCCCAGCTCGGATAAGCTGGCGTGCATCCATGTCGCGAGACTGCAAAGGCCCCACAGGCATTGGCTAATTTGAGGCTGGTAGGCCAGTCTTCGCCCTTCAACCAACCGCGCAAAAGCCCGGACATGAACCCGTCGCCCGCACCAAGCACGTTGAATACGTCAATTGGAAACCCTTCGCCGCTCTGTCCCTCGTCGAGGCTGTTAGGGATTGGGCCTTCGAAAACCACGGCTCCCATGGGGCCGCGTTTGCAAACCAGTGCAGCGTCCGTTACTGCGCGCACGGCTTTCAGCGCTTGAAGCGTGTCTGTCGAGCCGCCAGCAATATGAAACTCTTCTTCCGTGCCGACGATCAGGTCGAACAGATGCAGGGTCGATTGCAGTTTGGTCGTAACAGCTGCGGATTCGATAAAACGGTTCTCGCCGTCGCCATGACCGGAAAGCCCCCAGAGATTGGGGCGATAGTCTATGTCGAGTGCCGTCCGGCTGCCATTGTCGCGAGCAAGACGGAGTGCTTTCAGAACAGCCGCTTCTGTCTTCGGATGTGATAGATGTGTGCCTGTAACCAGAATACAGCCAGCTTCGGCGATGAAGACCGGATCGATGTCGTCCTCGCACAATGCCATGTCGGCACAATTCTCGCGATAGAATATCAGTGGAAAATGCTGCTGATCGCGAATGCCGAGAATAACGAGCGCGGTCAGGCGTTCGGGATCGGTGACGATACCGCGTGTGTCCACGCCTTCGCGTTCCAGCTCGCGTAACAGAAAACGGCCCATATGCTCGTCACCAACACGGGTGATAAGTGCGGATTTAAGGCCCAGCCGTGCAGTCCCGGTTGCGATATTGGTAGGAGAGCCACCTACATATTTGTTGAAGGAGGCCATGTCTTCCAGAAGGCCGCCAACCTGTGCGCCATACAGGTCAACCGAAGATCGGCCAATCGTTATCAAGTCGAGCCGCTTCACTACAATCCTCCCTCGCTATTTTCTTATTGCTGCAAGGCTGTGCAGAATTCATGCACACATAGCAGTTATTCCATTTTTGATTAAAATGGATTTATTATTCCATTTCAACTAAAAAATGGAATATGCACGGGAAGGATCAGTCGCTTTGACGTGCGGTGCCTACGGCTACAGCGAGCGCTATAGCAAGACAAAGCGTTGCGGAGAGTGAGCGGAAGGCGCCGAAATCCACCTCTGAAACGAGCAATGTCTGTTTGGCGGATTTACTCATCGGGCTGACAAACGTGTCAGTGATGCCGACGACGTCGATACCACGCGCAGCGACAGTTTCGGCCATTGCGACCGTTTCCGGTGAATAGGGGGAGAAGGTAATCGCCAGAAGCACATCACCTTCGCGAATAGCATGCAGGTTCTCCAGTTTGCCGACAGCGCTGTGCAGCATGGCAGGCACTTGCATCTTCTCCAGCGCGTAAGCCAGGTAGCTCGCGACGGGAAAAGCACGGCGGATGCCGACAATGTGGATTGTCTGCGCGCTGGCTAAAAGCTGAACGGCCTTTTCGAGTGCATCTGGATCAATGGTTTTGAGTAGCCCTTCAAGAGACGTGCGCCCTGCTTCGGCAAACTCGGCAAGAAGGGCAGGGGCGCTGCCGGTCGCCGTTTCTCGCAAATGTTGCAATCTGGTTGAATAGTCAGGCCAGCCGCCCGCATAGGAATCCCGGAACAGCTTCTGCATCTCCGAAAAGCCGGAGAAACCCATGATCTGGCAGAAACGCATGAAGGCTGAGCTCTGCACACCCGCACCTTCGGCCATCTCGGCGACGGTCGACACAGCGATACGGTCCTGGTTGGCGGCAACGAAATCGGCGCACTGTTTCAGCCTCTTCGGCAAACGGTCGGAAACCTCCAGCAGCTTCGCCTCGAATTCCTTGATATTCGTCGGAACGTTGATTGATGACGGGGCGGGGGAATCCATCAGTGGCCTTTCGATATGGTCTCTTGACAATCTTTATGTCACATTCTAGCAAAATAGAATAAATATTCTATAGTATATCTTCGTTTGACTGAAGATGGCCGTTTCCTGGGAGGATGAGGCAATGGTGACACGTCTGGCACTGCTCGGCGCGGGCCGTATCGGCAAGGTTCACGCAGGCGCAATCGCTGCGGACAAGCGGGCCCGATTGGTCGCGGTCGCAGACGCAAATGAGGCGGCGGCGCGAGCAATTGCTGATTCTGCCAGTGCGGAAGTCCGCAGTATCGACGCTATTGAGCAATCAGACGATGTGGACGCAGTGCTGATATGCACGCCGACCAATACCCACGCCGATCTTATTGAACGGTTTTCTCGCGTCGGCAAGGCTGTTTTTTGTGAGAAGCCGATTGATCTTGACATAGCGCGCGTTAGAGCCTGCCTCAATGTCATTCGAGAAACTGGCGCGAAAGTGATGCTGGGTTTCAATCGCCGTTTCGATCCCCATTTTGCAGCAGTGCACAAAGCCATCAAAGATGGGCGCATCGGCAATGTTGAAATGGTGACGATCACCAGCCGTGATCCGGGTGCACCGCCGGCAGAATATATCAAGGTATCCGGCGGTATTTTCCGCGACATGACGATCCATGATTTCGACATGGCGCGTTTTCTCCTCGGTGAGGAAATCGAGAACGTATCGGCCTCGGCTTCGGTGCTGGTCGATCCGAAAATTGGAGAACTTGGCGATTATGATAGTGCAAGCGTCATTTTGACGACTGCTTCCGGCCGCCAGTGCGTTATTTCCAATTCGCGCCGCGCTTCCTATGGCTACGATCAGCGCATTGAAGTCCATGGATCGCTCGGTGCTGTTTCGGCGGAAAACCAGCGTCCGATCTCGATAGAAATCGCTTCTAAAGACGGTTATAACCGTCCACCATTGCATGATTTCTTCATGACCCGCTACACGGCTGCTTATGCAGCGGAAATCGCCTCGTTTATTGATGCGCTGGACACCGGTAAGGCGCCGCATCCTTCAGCCGAAGATGGATTGCAAGCTTTGGCTCTGGCTGAGGCGGCACTTCGTTCGGTCAGGGAAGACCGCACTGTCAAAGTTGCGGAAGTTCTCGGATAAGGCGGTAATTTTGTTTGCCTTTTCTCGCAATCGGCTGCGATATGCGGGGCATGGCCTACAAGATCGATGATTTGCCGTTCGGAGAATTTTTCGTACCCGTGAGCAAAGCTACGGCAGCTCTGGTGCGGCTCGACGAACGACTTTTGCGCTCGCCCATTCGCGAAGGGATGCTCGAGCGAATGCATATGCACGATGCCGTCGCTTCGATGTGGCTTGAAGGCGAACTGGTACATATGGAAGACTTGGTCTTGCATGATGCCTTGATGGACAGCCGGATGCCTAGTCACGCCCTGACCATCGCACATGCGGTTTTGCGCATGCGTCGGCAGATTGCTGGAAGACCTGCAGATTGGGCTCTTGACCCTGCTGGTGTTCAGCAATTGCTTGGCCGCACGGTTGATACCGTGCCCTCTGGAATTGAGCCATCCGGGGCAATGGACGACGATGATGTTGATCCGCTGCTTGATGACATCGACAATTTGCTTGCGCGAACTGATGCTCTTTTGAAGGGAACTGTCTCAAACAGGTCGAAGCCGGAAGTCGTCGCGCGCGATACGTTACTCTACGACGACGACTGGGATGAGGATGCGCGTTTGCAGGAATGGCGAGGCTGTCTTGCAGCGACAAGGCATTTGCCGCCCCTTATGCGCGCCGCATTGATCCACGACGCGTGGTTTTCTCTGGAAGTTGTGCAGCGATCGTCATGGATTGGTCGGTTGCTGACTGCCGCCTTCTTGCGTCAGAGTGGCCTTGCAATCGGTCATTTGCCAGCAATCAGTCTTGGTCTCCGCGCGAAACGACCGGATGAACGACGCTCACCTAACCGTCTTGTCCGTCTCAGGGCGTTTTTTGAAAGTATCGAAGATGCAGCCGATACGACCATGAAGGAGCATGACCGGCTGCTGCTGGCGCGCGAACAGATGCAGCGTAAGCTCAAGGGGCGCAGGTCCAATTCGCGATTGCCGCAACTGATGGATATGGTTCTGCGCAGTCCCGTTATTTCCAGCCAGATGGTGGAGAAGGAACTGCAGGTTACGCAGCAAGGGGCTTTGAAGCTGATCTCGGAACTCAATCTGAGAGAAGTTACCGGGCGCGGACGGTTTCGCGCCTGGGGAATTCTCTAGGCCGGCTTCATGCACTTGCCGCGAAGATGGTCAGCAAAGAGCTGAAACTCGTTGCGGCGGGCGGCGTTGGAGCGCCAGACGAGAACCAGTGACCGATAATTGTTCTTGCCCTCATAAGGAACGATGCTCAGCTCCGTTCCGCGCGTGGCTCCGGCTTTGACCGCCACTTCAGGCAGCAGCGTAACACCCATCCCGAAATCGACAAGTTGCACCAACGTCATGATGGATGTGGCATGAACGTCACCGCTTGCTTGGGCCGGTGTGGACCCTATGGCGGCCATGACGTGTTCCCGAAGGCAATGCCCGGTTTCCAGCAGCAGAAACGGCTGGCCTTGCAGGTCGTCTGCATCGATCTGATCGCGATTGGCCAGCGCATGATCGCGCCGTACTGCCAGATAGAAGATGTCCCGACCAAGCTCTGCTATCTCAAATTCATCGAGGTCGTAGGGATGGGCGACCAGTGCTACATCGAGCGAACCTGAACGCAAGCTGTCGAGCAGCGACCGAGTGAGACCTTCACGAATGGTCAATTGCAATTCGGGAAAGGCTTTAGCGGTCGCAGGCAGGACTTTAGGCAGCAGAAAAGGCGCTATCGACGGAATGACGCCCATTCGCAGTCTGGTCGTCAGCGGTCGTTCAGCTTGTCGCGCGTGTTCGGGCAATTCTTCAATGAGGGCTATAATCGTACGAGCGCGTGCCAGAAAATCTTCACCGGCAGGCAAAAGCTGCATTCGTCTGCCAGAACGATCAATCAACGTTACGCCAAGTTCTGTTTCAAGCGCCTGAATAGCTGCACTTAATGTCGATTGGGTAATGCCCACGACCTCAGCTGCACGCGAAAAGGACCCCGCTTTGACAAGGGCCATAAAGTAATGGAGCTGGCGGACGCTGATATTGAGCATTGCTTCTTTCGACTTTGCTCCATCGTTAAAATCGATGGATTTGATCGTTATAATCGCTTTGACCGATTTAACAAGAATCCCTATATATGACTCGTAGTCGGAAAATTCTGTAAGTTCAGAAATTTCCGCATAACAATTGAATTTACAGGCAGGTATAAAATGCTCGGTATCGGCGATAAGCTTCCCTCCTTCAAGGTCACCGGCGTAAAGCCCGGTTTCAACCATCACGAAGAAAACGGCGTTTCGGCATTTGAAGAAATCACCGAAGCAAGCTTTGCGGACAAGTGGAAGGTTATCTTCTTCTACCCGAAGGATTTCACCTTTGTTTGCCCGACCGAGATTGCCGAATTTGCGCGTCTTGCATCGGATTTCGAAGACCGTGACGCAGTCGTCCTGGGCGGTTCGACCGACAATGAGTTCGTGAAGCTCGCATGGCGTCGCGATCACAAGGATCTCGACAAGCTGCCGATCTGGTCGTTTGCCGACACCAATGGTTCGCTGGTCGATGGCCTCGGCGTTCGTTCGCCAGATGGTGTTGCGTACCGCTACACCTTCGTTGTCGATCCGGACAACACGATCCAGCACGTTTACGCAACCAATCTCAACGTTGGTCGCGCTCCCAAGGATACGTTGCGCGTTCTCGATGCGCTGCAGACCGATGAGCTCTGCCCATGCAACCGTGAAGTCGGTGGCGAGACGCTCAAGGCTGCCTGATAGGCCCTGATTGGTTTGCAGAAAGGCGGGTCAAGGCCCGCCTTTCTTTTATCTAGAGCGGTTCCGGTTAAAACGGAATCGTTGGAACCGCTCTATCTCTTTGTTTTCGGCATGTCTTTACCCCAAAACCGGTTCCCACTTTCGGGAGACATGCTCTAGTATCCAAATGACAGATAAAGAGGGTTCCATGTCCATTGATGATCTGAAGTCAAAGATCCCGGATTTCGCCAAGGACGTTCGTCTTAATCTTTCGTCGATGGCAAGCGACGAAACTCTGACACCGCAACAGAAATACGGCCTGTTCGTCGCCTGCGGCATTGCTTCTCGTAATGCCGACGTGCGCAAGGCGCTTGTTGCCGAAGCCGCTGCCAAGGTCGATGCCTCCGTCATTCAGGCGGCAAAATCTGCTGCGTCGATCATGGGCATGAACAATGTCTATTACCGCTTTGTGCATCTTGCGACCAACAAGGACTACCGCACCATGCCAGCGAAGCTGCGCATGAATGTGATCGGTAATCCGGGTGTCGATAAGATTGACTTCGAACTCTGGTCGCTGGCCGTATCTGCTATCAATGGCTGCGGCATGTGCATCGATGCGCATGAGGATGTTTTGCGCAAAGCCAATGTGACGTCGGAAACGATCCAGACCGCCGTGCGTTTTGCGTCGATTATCCAGTCAGTGGCTATTGCGCTGGAAGCTGCTGACACAGAATAAAAGCTGCAAGCTCCCTAAAAAGAAAAGCCCACGTGGATCGCTCCATGTGGGCTTTTTCGTTTCGGAAGTTCGTTATTCGCCACGCTTGAACGAGATAAAGGCAAAACCGATCAGCGAGATCACAGCTGCGGCAGACATGTAATAGCCGACATAGTCGAAGCTATAATGTGTTGCGAGCCAGGTTGCGATGTAAGGCGCTACTGAAGCACCCAGAATGCCTGCCAGATTAAAAGTCAGCGAAGCACCGGTGTAACGAACCGAGGTTGGGAATGGCTCGGCCAGAGCAGCGCCAATCGGACCGTAGGTCAGACCCATCAGGCCGAAGCCGATGACGAGGAATGCGAGTACGCCGGCCGTACCAGCCACGAACAAAGGCGCCATGATGAAGCCGTAGAGGCCGATCAGAACGGTGACGATGATCATGACCGGACGCATGCCGAAGCGGTCTGACAGCAGGGCCGCTACCGGGATCATGAGGCCGAAGAAGATTACGCCAATCATCTGAAGAATAAGAAATTCTTCGCGGCTGTAACCAAGGGCGCGCGTGCCCCAACCCAATGAGAAGACTGTCATCAGATAGAACAGGACGAAGGTTGCAACCGCACCGATCGTGCCGAGGAACAGGCTCATCTTGTGCTTTTTGAATAGAGTTGCGACCGGTACTTCGACGCGTTCAGCTTTGTCGATTGCTTTCTGGAATTCTGGCGTTTCAGCGATTTTCAGTCGGATGAACAAGCCTACACCAACCAGAAGTGCACTGGCGATGAACGGAATGCGCCAGCCGAAAGCGAAAAACTGTTCTTCAGTGAGAGCTTCTGCCAGAACGAGGAAGATGCCCGTTGCCAGAATGAAGCCAACTGGCGCGCCAAGCTGCGGGAACATGCCGTACCAGGTACGCTTGCCTTCGGGTGCGTTTTCAGTTGCGAGCAGCACTGCACCACCCCATTCACCGCCAAGACCAAGCCCCTGGCCCAGACGGCAGAGAGCGAGCAAAAGGGCGGCCCAGACGCCAATCGAATCATAGGTTGGCAGGAAGCCGATGGCGACGGTGGAAATGCCCATGGTCATGAGCGCTGCAACGAGCGTCGCTTTGCGTCCAACCTTATCGCCAAAGTGACCAAACAGAGCACCACCGATAGGGCGGGCGAAGAAGGCAATCGCAAAGGTTGCCAGAGACTGGAGAAGCGCGGAATTGCCGTCGCTCGCAGGGAAGAACAGATGCGGGAATACGATCACCGCAGCGGTGGCATAAATATAGAAGTCAAAGAATTCGATCGTGGTGCCGATCATGCTCGCGGCCAGAACTCGGCGCGCGGAATTTTTCTGCGGGGCAACCGCTACAGCGACAGTCATTGTTTCAGATCCAATATTTACGGGCCGTCTAAATTTGGGGGAGGAGCCCGAGATACGGCTTCTTTAAAACCGCGGGGTATGGAATCGCAAGCAAAAAACGGCTTTTGAGCAACTTTATGATTTCGAATAGGCGATTTTGGAAAGAAAAGCGAAAGTGGGTAAAATTCCCGTCAGTGCTCCGTCAGGTCTTTTAATTGCCGTAACGGACGACTAGATTTCCAATGTCGTCCGTTTGGAAGCAAAGATGTATCGAGCACAGTACGATATCGGTTTCAGGAATACAGCACGAGGCCATGCGGTCTTGTGTTCGCCCTCCCGCGTGCTCGTGACAATGCTTTCGTTCGTGTTTCTTCTCTCAGTGCAACTCTGTTACGCAATGGCGCATGACATGCCATCTGTGCAGACAGTTTCTGATTGCAGTTTGAGCCTGCCGCATCACATGGACGATTCGTCGATGCCGTCGAGCATGGATAAATCTGCCCCAGTGGATCACGGCGCCAAAGCACCCAATGCTTGTGTCATGATGATTTGTGGCTGCGTCGTTCAGCTTGGCACGAATTTGCGTGCCTTTACTCCTGTTCTGGATTTTGGTTTGCCGCCGCTTGTCGCGGCACTTAGCGGCAAAATGCCGAATAGAGATTTGCGGCCTCCCATACTGCTTCCGGCTTGATCTGAAAATCGCCGCCAAACCTTTGGCGGCCATGAGATTATTGTCTGGAGAATAACCATGACTGGAATTACACGTCGTCGCCTGCTGTCTCTTGGGGCAGGGGCCGCTTTTCTAACCGCTATTCGCCCTTTTGACAGTATTGCCCAGGACGCGCACATGGGCCACGGCGCTGCTTCCTCAGCGACCGCCACGGCTGGACGGCCTTTGCCTTTACCGCCGTTGATCGAACCGGACGCATCGGGCGTTGTTAAACTGAAAGTGCAGACAGGTCGGCACAGCTTTGAAGAAGGAAGCGAAGCGGCATCTGCTGGCATCAATGGTGCCTATCTCGGCCCCCTCGTCCGTCTGAAGAACGGCGAAACGGTCACTCTTTCCGTTGAAAATGGCATGGATGAAGAGACTACACTTCATTGGCATGGGCTTTTCGTTCCGTCCGTACTCGACGGCGGGCCACATAATCTGATTGAGGCGGGTGCAGAATGGAAGCCGAAAGTTACGGTTAACCAGCCAGCCTCGTTCAACTGGTTCCATCCGCATTTGCACGGCAACACCGCCCGCCAGGCGCATATGGGTATTGCCGGTTTGATGGTGGTTACTGACGGCAAGGATGCTGAGCGCGGACTACCAGAAGATTACGGAGTGGACGATATTCCGCTGGTGCTTCAGGATCGCCGGGTGATTGAAGGTGATAAGGTCTATCAACCGGATATCATGGACTTGATGCATGGTTTCCGAGGTGACAAGCTTATCGTGAATGGTGTCGTTTCACCGGAAGCACGTGTTCCCGTCTCCATTGTCCGCCTGCGTATCCTGAACGGCGCCAATGCGCGAAATTTTCATGTTCGTCTGAGCGACAATCGGCCTTTGCTTGTCATAGCATCTGATGGCGGCTTCATTGGAAAGCCAGAAGCGGTCGAAAGGCTGACCATCAGCCCCGGCGAGCGCTACGAGGTTCTGGTTGATTTCTCCAAGGGTGAAGCCGCTGATTTGTTGACCTATGGGGATGACAGCGGCGGTGACGATCTGCACTTGATGCGGTTTGTCGTGGACAGCACCTTGCGAGGGAAAATCACGGCAGTTCCAGATCGTCTTGATGGTCCTGATGCAGCCGATGAAAAACTATCCGTAAAACGTCGTTCATTTTTCTTCGATGAGCGCATGGCGGAAAATATGAAACTGATGATGGCAAAGCCGCCAGTTGATCCTCATGCCGGGCATAATATGGGCAATATGGATATGAGCTCGATGTCCGGCGCCATGGATCATGATATGCACGGTGCCAGAACTTCTGCCGATGCGGGGCCTGCGCTTGAAGCTCTGACTTCGGGTGTGGAAATGGCAATCGCGGGTAAACCGTTCGACATGGATCGTATTGATGTCGAGGCTAAACTTGGCTCCTGGGAGATTTGGGATCTCACAACCAAGGAGATGCCGCACCCATTCCATATCCATGGAGCCTCATTCCGCATTCTTTCCCTGAATGGCAAGGCTCCGCCAGCGCACCAGTCGGGATGGAAGGATACTGCTTTGATCAATGGCAAGGCCGAAATACTTGTCCATTTTGACCGTGAGGGAGCAAAGAGCCACCCGTTCATGTTCCATTGCCATGTGCTGGAACATGAAGATGTGGGCATGATGGCTCAGTTCGTAACGGTATAATCCGGCTGGACCGCGTGTCAGGCGTTTGTCACGCGGTCCTCACACGGAAGATTTATTTTCGAACAATTTCTGACGGTGTGCGTTGTCCTCTCATCACGAATTATCGCGATCAGGAGGAAATGATGCAGCCGTTATTGATTGCTTCAGCAATGATGCTTCTGACAGTTCCAGCCGCTGCGGCGGATGTGAGTGTCAAACTCTACGAAGCTCTGCCGACGGGACAGGGGAAGGAAATCGGCACCGTCACGATCTCGCAGACTGCGGACGGATTACAATTCAAACCCGATTTGCGTGGCCTTCCCGCGGGTGAACACGGTTTTCATGTCCATGAGAAAGGAAGCTGCGCACCCGGCGAAAAAGATGGAAAAACTGTTCCGGCGCAAGCCGCCGGTGGGCATTACGACCCCTCACATTCCAAGCATCACATGGGGCCGGAAGGCGAAGGACATCTTGGTGATTTGCCTTTGCTCAAAACAGATGCCGAGGGCAACATAACGCAAAGCGTTATAGCACCGCGTCTCAAGTCACTGGATGAAATCAAAGGCAGAGCTTTGATGGTTCATGTTGGTGGCGACAATTATTCCGACGAGCCCAAGCCACTTGGCGGCGGCGGAGCACGGTTTGCCTGCGGTGTGATCGAATAGTCTGGAGCACAGATCTATCCCCAGTTCTCGATGCGGATTTTGGAACCATCTGAAAAGCGCGATATATGAAACGCTGAAGGATCGACAACCGGCGTTTCTCCCGTGACCATATCGGCCACAAGCTTACCTGCGCCTGGGCCGATACCGAAGCCATGCCCTGAAAAGCCTGTTGCTACGATCGCCCCTTCCACGCCTGGAAGTGGTGAAATGACCGGAATGACGTCCGGCATTGTGTCAATGAGGCCTGCCCATTCCTGTGCTATTGTGGCCGATGCGAAAGAAGGAATTGCCTGCTTCAGTTTTGCAAGGACCTGAGTATTCGCTGCCTTGTGTGGAGCGGGGTCGAGCGTGCGGATTTTCTCGAAGATGGAGACCTGATCGGCGGGACGAAGCTTCCACTGGAATGCTTCCTCGAAGAAACGTTCGCCAAACCGGAATCGCAACGACCGCCACTCGGTCGAAAGCGACGGTATAAAATCGCGGAAGAACCGAAAGCTGTCGGGCACGATATCGGCGATGGAGCCTCCAAGGCTTGCGACCGTATAACCTCCGTCCAGCCTTCTGCGCAGTGCAAAATCTGAAAATGCAATCGCAGGCTCCACACCGGCATCAATAGGCGCTGTACGGAATACGGATGAACGAACTTTCAATTGCGGCAGATGGGCATCAAAAGCGGAAACGATAAGTCTGGACCAGGCCCCGCCCGCGATGACCACTGCTTCACAGCGCAGGCGGCCGTTTTCGGTGAGGACAGCCGTCACCCGACCATTGGTCGTCTCGATACCGCGCACCGCACAATTTTGCAGGATGACAGCACCATTCTCTTGTGCTTTTGCTGCAAATGCCGGAACGGCCTTTTGCGGTTCCGCGCGACCGTCGAGTGGCGTAATCATGCCGCCTGCGAGATGTCGATTGACGCCCGGTGCAAGTGCTGCAGCTTGCTCAGTATTGAGAAGTTGTGTTTCGATACCGTGTTCGCTGGCGATTTTTATCCATTCACCATAAAGAGCCATTTGCTCTTCTTTTTCAGCTGTATAGGCAATCCCGGTAACGCGAAAGCCCGTTTCACGACCTGTGCGTTCGTTCATGCCATCCCATAGCCGCATGCTCTCGACGATGAGCGGCATTTCGCGGCTGTCACGGCCTGTGCGGCGGCACCAGCCCCAGTTACGGCTGGACTGTTCGCCAGCAATCTCTCCCTTTTCAAGAAGAGCGACGGGAATACCGCGTTCGGCCAGGAAGAGGGCTGTAGAAACACCAATAATGCCGCCGCCAATGATGGCGATTTTGGTTTCCTGCGGCAAGCTTTCGGCTGTCGCCACCTTATCCGTGACCGGCCCCATTTCGGTATTCTCCTGCAATGCGATTGGGTGATTTGGGTATGTGGAAGCATGGTGAGCATGGCCCGCTTTTTGTTCGCGATCAACCAGATAACCCATTCGAAAAATACTCAATTACGATATTCCTGAGATATTCTATCCTGTTTTGGTAGCTTTCTGGAGAATGTGTCTCTATATCCGCCTGAACTGCAATCTGGACACGCGATCTTGCTTATGGACGCACGCAACCCGCATGATGAACGACAGGTCTCCGGTCATTCCGGTCCGGCGCTGACGCTATCCGGTGTCGGTCGCCAGTTTGGCGCAGTGCGTGCGCTTGATGACGTGTCTCTTGATGTTCATGCGGGTGAGATCATTTGTCTGGTTGGTCATTCGGGCTGCGGCAAGACCTCCCTGTTGCGCATCATCGCTGGTATCGATGCTCCAGATAGCGGAACACTCACGATGGGAGGCAAGACGCTAGTCGGACCATCTGTTTTTATTGAGCCGGAAAAGCGGAACGTTGGTGTGGTCTTTCAGGACTACGCCTTGTTTCCGCATCTGACGGTCAAAGAAAATATCCTGTTCGGCTTGCGAAGAATACCCCGCGACGAAGCGAACGCACGAGCAGCCGAGCTTCTCGAACTGGTGTCGCTCTCCCATATGGCGGATCGCTATCCGCATATGCTGTCGGGCGGTGAGCAGCAGCGTGTTGCTCTTATCCGTGCCCTTGCTCCGAACCCACATCTTCTACTGATGGACGAGCCGTTTTCAAACCTCGACAGAGGTCTGCGTGCCCGGGTTCGCCGTGAGACGGTGGCTTTGTTAAGGGAACTTGGAACGACAGCGATTATCGTAACGCACGAAGCAGAAGAAGCATTGTCGACTGGGGATAGTGTGGTGTTGATGCGCTCCGGCAAGATAGTTCAAAGCGGTCCGGCACGCGAACTCCATGACCGACCAACGAACCGTTATGCCGCAGATTTTTTCTGCGACTTCAATATGATATCGGGCAAAGCTGAAGACGGTAAACTGGCTACTCCCTTTGGAGAGCTTGCTCTGGCTGAACAGCTTGAACCAAATGCCGAAGCGTTTGTTTATCTGCGTCCGCGAGACTTCTCGATTCTGTCCGATGCTGAATCCAACGAAGCTGTGCTGCATGGACATATTGAATCACGAACGTTTCTCGGTGAAATCGAAGAATTGGTTGTACGGGTGACTGATGCTGCGCCGTTGTTGCGGGTGCGTACAGAATTGAGGCTTCCGGCCTCTGCGACCGATATTTTTTTATGCCCACATTGGGATAAGGCGCTCATTTTCCCCAAGTGATGGAAAATATACGCCGTTAGAGTTGCATGGGTAATTGACCGTCAGCGAGCCTCACCGTATAACTTGATTAGTCCGCTCATAATTCAAAATGAACCATGTCCATCTGGAGGTAAAATGTCCAAATTTGCGCGTTCCGGTCTCGCCCTCGTCGCAGTAACGCTGTTCGCAGGAGCCGCCCACGCAGATGAAGTGAACATTTACACGACACGCGAACCGGGTCTCATTCAGCCCTTGCTCGACTCTTTCAAGTCGTCCACGGGAATTACGGTCAATACGGTGTTCCTGAAGGATGGTCTGGCAGAGCGTGTGGCCTCTGAAGGTGCGAATTCGCCCGCCGACATCCTTATGACGGTCGACGCCGGTAATCTGGTCGATCTCGTTGACAAGGGCCTTACCCAGCCTGTCGATTCCAAGGTGCTGAAAGAGGCCGTTCCGGAGCAGCTTCGCGACGCGAAGGATAACTGGTTCGCGCTCTCCATGCGCGCTCGCGTTGTCTATGCAGCCAAAGATCTGGAACTCGACAAGATCAATTATGAAGACCTCTCTGATCCGAAGTGGAAAGGCAAAGTCTGCATCCGTGCGGGCCAGCATCCTTACAACACCGCTCTCTTCGCGGATTATATTGCGCACTATGGTGCAGAAAAGACTGAAGAATGGCTCAAGGGTCTCAAGGATAACCTCGCGCGCAAAGCTGCTGGCGGGGACCGTGACGGAGCTAAGGATATCGTCGGAGGTATCTGCGACATAGCAGTTGCCAATTCCTATTATGTCGGTCTGATGCGTTCGGGCAAGGGCGGCGACGAGCAGAAGGCTTGGGGCGAAGGCATCAAGGTTCTGCTGCCAACCTTCAAGGCTGGCGGTACTCAGGTTAACATCAGTGGTGCGGCTGTTGCAAAGAACGCGCCGAACAAGGACGCGGCAGTCAAGCTGCTTGAATATCTGGTTTCCGATGAGGCTCAGCAGATCTATGCCAAGGCCAATTTCGAATATCCGGTAAAGCCGGGTGCGCCGCTTGATCCGATCGTGGAATCGTTCGGTGAGCTGAAGATCGACAGCGTTCCGCTGTCTGAAATCGTCAGCCATCGTAAGCAGGCAAGTGAACTGGTCGACAAAGTCGGTTTCGACAACTAAAAGCCTGATGAGTTAAGCGAAATAACGCCGGTGCAGTTCATGCGCCGGCGTTGCACTATAGAGAGACGAATGGAAGTCCTTGCAGCCATGCGGAAACGAGTTTTGCGACCCGCAAGAGCAGGGCGCAACTGGTTATGGTTCTCGGTTTTCGTCGCAATTCTGGTTTTGCTGCCGGTTTTCGCCCTTGCATTGGAAGCCATACAAGGCTCAGCCGGACTATGGGCGCATCTGTTTGCCACCAACCTGCCAACGGCTTTTCTTGAAACAGTCATTTTGCTTACCGGCGTTGGCATTATCGCTGCCGTCCTCGGGACGTCGATGGCATGGCTGGTCACGGCTTATGATTTTCGCGGTCGAGGCGTGCTGGAATGGGCGCTTCTGCTGCCATTGGCTGTACCGACATATATTATCGCTTATGCCTATCTCGATATCCTGCATCCCATTGGTCCGGTGCAAGGTGCTGTGCGCTTCGTACTAGGATATGAAAGCCCGCGTCAGTTTCGATTGCCCGACGTCCGCTCGATGACCGGGTGTATCATTCTGCTGGGCTTCGTTCTCTATCCCTATGTCTATATTCCTACACGAGCCATGTTTCTCACCCAATCCGCCAGCCTCATCGAAGCGGCGAGAACTCTGGGGGTAAGCCGCAAGGGCATCTTCTGGCGGGTTGCATTGCCACTTGCCCGGCCTGCAGTGGCGGTCGGTGTCAGTCTGGCCTTGATGGAAACATTGAACGATGTAGGGGCTGCCGAGTTCCTGGGCGTTCGCACATTGACCGTTTCGATTTATACGACCTGGATAACGCGTTCCGATCTGCCTGGCGCAGCCCAACTTGCACTCGCCCTTCTGTTTCTGGTTGTTGCTCTCGTTTCAATCGAGCGCTGGGCACGGCGCAAGCAGCGCTTTGCTTCCAATATCCGCCATTCGCGTGGCTTCGAGCCGTTGAAAGCCAGACGAGGGCAAGCGATCTGGTTGTTCTGTCTCTGCTCACTGCCGGTAGTTATCGGATTCGTACTGCCGGCAATCTATCTGGTCGTGGAGGCCATAAAACGTATTCGTTTTGCAGGTGTGTCCCCGCGATTGCTCGGCGAAGCTTTTAATACCGTTGCTCTGGCTTCGATCGCGACTGCGCTGGTGCTGATATGCGGAATGTTTGTCGCATATGCCGTCCGACTTTTTCCGGGTTCAATTTCGCGCTGGTCTTATCGCTTTTCGACGATGGGATATGCGGCGCCGGGCACTGTAATCGCCATCGGTATTCTGGTGGTCGCCGGCGGCTTTGATCATCTCGTCAATCAGTTCACATCGCATTTCTTCGGATATTCTGCCGGGCTGCTACTGATTGGGACAGGCGCAGCGGTCATCTATGCCTATGTGGTCCGATTTCTCGCCATTTCTGCAGGTGGTATTGATTCCGGATTAGAACGCATACCCTTGTCGTTGGATCATGCATCGCGCACATTAGGGCGCGGTGTGACACAAACATTCTGTGCAGTTCATCTGCCACTATCCAGAACAGCCATTGTGGCGGCAGGTCTGCTCGTATTCGTAGACTGTGTGAAAGAATTACCAGCAACACTTTTGCTGCGCCCACTTAATGTCGAAACTTTTGCAACGCATCTTTATGGTGAGGCTGCGCGCGGGACTTATGAGGAAGCGTCCATTGCGGCGCTTGCCATCGTGGTAGTCGGAATTTTGCCCGTGATATTGCTTGCTCGTGTCGGACGGCGTTTTGGCAAGCGTACTTGATCCACTCTTGCAACGTCAGCTTATGTGGGCCGATATATATCATAGTTCAGAAATGCTTAAATAGTTATTGGTACTTTTGTTCAGGGAACAAAGCACAGTCTGAATGATGCTCTGGTTGTATTTTTATATGGTGGCACTTCAGGCGGGCGCAGGGGGCGGTATGTTTAAAGTCCTGGAATGCGTAACAGTACAGCACGATCAACCTTTCGTGGTTTTGGCTGCATCCATCTCATTTGCAAGCATGTTTGCTTTCTTTCTGTTGCTCGTCCGCGCGCGGGAATGCACGGAAAGCCGCCGTGACAATTGGCTGGCGATAAGCGCGCTTGCGGGTGGATTGGGCGTGTGGGCAACCCATTTCGTGGCGATGCTTGCATATCGTGGCACCGTGGCAATCGAGTTCGATTTTACGATCACGGTTCTTTCAGCGGCAATTGCTGTACTTGGCTTTTGGCTGAGTGTGCGCTTCCTGAATGGTAAGGCGTTCAAATACGTTTTGATCGCAGCCATTTCAGCAACCCTATCGATTGCCGCAATGCATTTCACTGGTATGAGCGCAATCAGAGCAGCTGCAGATGTTCACTATGACCTTCCACCGATCCTGATTGGCAGTATAATATCGATCCTGCTTTTGCTGGCTGCTTTCTGGTTTGTGATGAATACTGCCGGCTGGATGCGCGTTTTGCTACCGACCGTTGGGGGGATTCTTGCTGTTTGCACGCTCCACTTTACTGCAGTTGCGTCGACCGAGCTGGTTCCAAACCCGACCCTTCCTGCTGCTGATCCGCTGGGCATAGGGCGTCTCTGGTTGATCGGTGCAATTGCCGCTGTTGTCAGTATAGTAGCGCTGACAACGATTATTGCAGTATTTGTAGATCGTTACATGACAGACTTGAAGGGATTTGCGAACGCTACCCTGGACGGACTGGCCGTCGTTCGTGATGGTGGAATAGTCGAGATGAACGCTCGGTTTTCCGATCTCATGCGGCGCAGTGAAAAGGCGCTTGTCGGTGTTGCGCCGGATACTCTGTTGCTGGCGGCTGATGGGCTCCCCGTCTGTGCTTCTCGCCCGGAAGCAATCGAAGCCGCACCCAGATTTCCAAATGATGAGCGTATCTTTGAACTCGCAGTTCATACGATTGAGTATCAGGGACGCCCTTGCGAAGTTCTGGCTGTCCGTGATCTTACTGAAAAGCGTACGGCCCAGCGTCAGATCGAGCATATGGCGCGGCATGATACACTCACGGATTTACCTAACCGAATGTTCTTTGAAGAGCGTCTCGCAAACGCAGTGGCACGCCGCAGCCGAGAGCCTTTTGCTGTACTCGCGCTTGATCTGGACCGGTTCAAAGCAGTGAACGATATTTTCGGCCATGCCGAAGGTGATCGCGTATTGAAGACGGTTTCCAGCATCCTGAAGCGATCCATAAACGGTATAGACACGGCAGCACGTATTGGCGGCGACGAGTTTATCATTCTGCAGGTCGGGGTTCCACAGCCCAAGGGTGCACGGAAACTGTCCGAAAAGATTCTGGATACCTTCCGGTCAGAACTGAATACAGTGCTCGATCCGACTGCTGTTGGTGTCAGCATTGGCGTTGCCGTGTATCCGAATGACGGCAAGGATGCAGAAGCCATCCGACATGCGGCAGACATTGCGCTTTATCGGGCGAAGACAGAAGGACGGGGTATGGTTGCATTCTACTCGCCGGAAATGGACCGCGAAATAAGAGAGCGTCGCCAGATGGAGGCCGATTTGCGCCACGCCATGGTTCGCGGTCAGATCAGTATTGCCTATCAGCCATTGTTCGCGACAGCAGATGGTAGTTGTACCGGCTATGAAGCACTGGTTCGTTGGAACCATCCGGAACGTGGCCAGATACCACCTGAGGTTTTTGTTCCTATCGCTGAGGAAACGGGGGTAATTGTCCCACTCGGTGAGTGGGTTCTGCGTGAAGCCTGCCGCACTGCCGCCGGATGGGAGAAGCATTTAACTATCGCCGTAAACCTCTCCCCCGTACAGTTCCGTTTGATCAATCTGCCGGACACGGTGAGTTCGGTTCTCGCACAAACGGGCCTGGATCCTACGAGATTGGAGCTGGAGGTAACAGAAGCCGCATTGATGAAGGACCGATTGACGACACTCGAACTGTTGCGTCGCATGAAGAAGCTGGGTGTCCGTATCGTGATGGATGATTTCGGCACTGGCTATTCGTCGCTCAGTAACCTTCAAAGTTTCCCATTCGACAAGATCAAGATCGACCGCAGTTTCATCACCAGCATGGAAACGGATGTTAGTGCGAGAGCCATTGTACGAGCCATCGTCGGGTTGGGTCGTAGCCTTGATCTCCCGGTGGTGGCCGAGGGTATAGAAACTTTTGACCAGCATCGCATGGTGATCGAAGAGGGTTGCGAACAGGTTCAAGGCTTTCTTTTCGGGCGTCCGGCCAATGCGCCAGCGTCAGCGGATCCGTCTTCGCGGCTTCCTAGCAAAAAGGGCGGTGGGCAAGTAAAGACTACCTAATAAACTGCAACCTTGTGAATAACGTTGAGGCTTCGGTGTTGCCGGAGCCTCTTTGCTGTGCCGAATTGTTACAAAGCTGTTATTTGATGCGATTGTGAATGAAATTCCATAGTGAAATATTCAGGGGCCGGAACCACAAATTTCTCAATCGCTGGAAGGGGTTGCGCCACATCCAATGCAGTCGAACACTGCGAATAGCGTAGTGTTTTCAACACGATATTTCGCGTGATCGCAATAATAAGTGAATTTATCCGAAGGAGCTTTCCGTGCTTGTAACACGTTACGGCCACAAAGCGAAAGCTGAATAGGACGAACAGTAACAGTACTAGTGATCGTAAAGACAAATCCCGTAACGGGGTCCTCGATACGCATCTTGGTTAAGTGGATGATGGAAACGATGCTTACTTCGCAACAATGGCTTCCGGTCGAGTTGCTCAATATCGGGCTGGCCGCTGCCCTTTTCTTCGCCTGCCTTGTTCACTCACTGTGGAAGGCTGTCTTCGATGAGCTCAACCCGTTATTCTGGCGCCGTACGGCTGCTCTGCTCTGGGCTGGTATCTTTATTGTCGCGCTGAGCGGCGGTATTGAAAGCTTCAACTGGCCACAGGCCATTGGATGGCTTCTCGTTCTTGGCGGTGTTGTTGCGACTGTGACACGTACCGGTATGAGCTATTATCGCCAATATTGCGCTCATACATCGCGCGGTGTTCATTCGGGTCGCACCCGGCTTTCTGGACGGTGATCGCCATGTTTGCAAAGACTGTTGAAATGCCTTTGCGGCTTCACCGCCCACATAGCTTGCGCTCGTTCTTTATCCGCGCTTTTGCTGCTGCACGATCCCGTAAATATTCGTAGAGCGTGCACCCGATCGGCAGTAACCAAGAATGGGGCCCTCAGCTTCATCCAGCGCTGCTGCCATCGCATCCACATCTTCTTGCGTCAATTGTCCGCCTACAACCGGGATGTAGTAAGTTGCAAGCCCGGCTTTTTCGGCGACACGTGCAATTTCGCTGAACTCGGGTTGTTCAGGGCCGCCTTCGCCGTCAGGCCGATTGCAAATGATTGTGCGAAATCCCTCCGCTGCAATATCGCGTACGTCGTCGGGCTCGATCTGGCCCGAGACTGAATAATTGTCGTCTACCTGGCGAATATCCATATTTTCCTCACTTGCCGCTCAAATCGCGACGGCTTGTCCGGTGGCAACTTACATTAAAGTTGTTTTCATGCCACATGAAACTGCTGGGAGAACGGATGCGATGACAGGGGAGCGATTAAGGTGACGATCCACAAGGTTAGCCAGAGCGCTGTACGTATCGCGCATCGTGTGTCGAGCTTTCATGAAAGCACCCGAATGGTCCCGGAAGAAGTGCCTGTGGCGGTCAGCTATAACGGTTCAACCCAAGCCGTAATGATGGCTACGCCGGATAATCTTGAGGACTTCGCGATCGGTTTCACGCTCACCGAGAATATCGTTGACCATATTTCCGAGATAGAAGCGGTTGATGTCGTAGCCTTTGAAAAGGGTATAGACCTACAGATCAGACTGTCCGAACGCCCCGAGCAGAGGCTTGCCGCGCGACGCAGGTTTATGGCTGGTCCCGTTGGGTGTGGTCTCTGTGGTATAGATTCAATCGACCATGCGTTGCGGTCGCTTGAGGCTTTGGAACAAGGTGATAGGAAATTCTCTTCCAACGATATTTCAATGGCTGTCGCGTCTCTTACCAAAGAGCAGCAACTGAATGCTGAGACCCATGCAGTTCATGCGGCGGGGTTCTATGTGCCAGGCGAGGGGCTTATTGCTGTACGTGAGGACGTGGGGCGGCACAACGCATTGGATAAACTCGTCGGAGCTGTCTCGCTTACCGGTACTGCACCGGGAAATGGGATAGTCGCGATTACCAGCCGTGTTTCGGTCGAAATGGTGCAGAAAGCAGTTATGTTCGGCGCGCCGGTTCTGGCCGCAATCTCTGCGCCGACAGCTCTTGCCATCCGAACGGCTCAGGAGGCCAATCTGACACTTGTTGCCTTAGTAAGGGGTGATGAATTCGACGTTTATGCCCACGGAGAGCGTATCGCAGGAGAATGACCGGCCTTTTCGCAAAGGCCGGTCGAAGCATCATTATGCAAGGGCGGTAATACGGCTGCGTTCGCTAACGACCTGCAACACCGCATTGGCTGCTTCCACGCCCTTCACTTTGAAGTGGGCATGGAAAAATTCATGATGTTCCTTGCTTTCATGGAAATGATGCGGCGTCAGAACAACGCTGAGCACCGGAACTTCGGCCTCTAGGCCGACTTGCATCATGCCGTTGATGACGGCAGTTGCCACGAAATCATGTCGATAGATGCCGCCATCCACGACGAACGCAGCGCCGACAATGGCAGCATACTGGCCGGTTTTGGCCAGAGTTTTGGCGTGGAGAGGAATTTCATAAGCGCCTGGAACGTCGAAGACTTCGACTTCTATATTGGTGCCAGCCTTTGCGGACAGTTCCGCGATAAAGCTCTTGCGAGCTTCGTCGACAATATCGGCATGCCAACGCGCCTGAATGAATGCGATCTTGAAGGAAGTCTTGTTCGGATAGCTCTGGTTCATAGGTTCCACACGAAACTAGAATCAGGGCGCACAAAAGAACGCATTGATTGTGCCCAAGGGCGCAATCCTAACGCTCATTCGCTCTCTTCCATCCGGACTTTAACCGTCGGCTCCGGCATCTCACCGGATCTGCTGACCCTGAACAAAGCCGAATCGGCATCTTTTCAGGCGCTCGCGGGCTCGAAACTTTCGCTTCATACCGCCGGTGGGGAGTTTCACCCCGCCCCGAGAACAAGCCCGCACACCATTGTGCGAGCGGCGTGAAATTAGGGTTTCGTCGCGGGCTTGTCCAGTAAAATAAGGGAAATTTTATACTCCCGACATTTCAGGTCGATGAGGGGGGGGAGAGTGCTGGTTTGATGGGAGGCACCATGTAAAACGCTGCCCTTGAGGTGGTAATGCTTTAATTTCTAAGCGTTTTTCAGGGTGCTGGCTCTACCTGAAGTTTTAATCGATTGAATTTTACGCGTTTTATCTATCGGAAGATATTGACACCCTGGCAGGGTTTGGGCCTATCCTATGTTCACATCTTGTCTTGCGGATATTTAGCATCCTTAAAAGACAACGTTGTCAATTGGGCTTAAGCGGCGTATGAGTGGGATGGAGGATTTCAGGAAAAGCGTCGTGAGGGATGGCCGGGCACAGGTGAAAGCGGAAGCTTTCGCATCGTATTGCGGCAGTGAGTAGGAGAAACTGGTTGTGTGGTGCAGCTGGTTTCGGGTCTGTGCCGAAGAGGCGCGGATGGGAATGACGAGATGGATTACTGCGCTGAAGCAAAGGCTTAGCCAGATATCCGATAGTTTTAGTTTCGTTTGTTTCTACGGGAGGTAGACATGCATAAACTTTTGAAGCTCGCCGCGATGGGTACAGCCGCCTGTGCTTTGCTCGCCGGAATGGCCCCTGTTGCCAGTGCGCAGGATAAGCAGAATGTTGAAGTTCTGCATTGGTGGACTGCTGGCGGTGAAGCCGCCGCGCTCGACGTTCTCAAGAAGGATCTCGAAAAGAAGGGCATTAGCTGGACCGATATGCCGGTTGCCGGTGGCGGTGGTACGGAAGCCATGACAGTACTGCGCGCGCGCGTCACAGCTGGAAATGCTCCGACGGCAGTGCAGATGCTCGGCTTCGACATCCGCGATTGGGCAGAGCAGGGTGCTCTTGGTAATCTTGATGAGATCGCAAACAAGGAAGGTTGGGAAAAGGTCATTCCGGCTCCTCTGCAGGAGTTTGCCAAGTATGACGGCCACTGGATCGCTGCTCCTGTCAATGTTCACTCCACCAACTGGATGTGGATCAACAAGGCAGCGCTCGACAAGGCTGGCGGCAAGGAGCCTACCAACTGGGATGAACTGATCGCTCTCCTTGATAAGTTCAAGGAACAGGGCATCACTCCGATCGCTCATGGCGGCCAGCCATGGCAGGACGCAACGATATTTGATGCTGTAGTGCTTTCTTTCGGTACAGATTTCTACAAGAAGGCCTTCATCGATCTGGATCCCGAAACGCTCGGCAGCGATACGATGAAGCAGGCTTTTGATCGTATGACGAAGCTGCGTTCCTATGTTGACGATAACTTCTCCGGTCGCGACTGGAACCTGGCTTCAGCTATGGTCATTGAAGGCAAAGCCGGCCTTCAGTTCATGGGCGACTGGGCGAAGGGTGAGTTTGTCAAGGCTGGCAAGAAGCCGGGCGAAGACTTCGTCTGCATGCGCTATCCGGGCACCCAGGGCGCTATCACATTCAACTCCGATATGTTTGCCATGTTCAAAGTCTCGGAAGACAAGGTTCCTGCACAGCTTGAAATGGCATCGGCGATTGAAAGTCCGACTTTCCAGTCGGCATTCAACGTAGTGAAGGGCTCCGCTCCGGCTCGTACCGATGTGCCTGATACCGACTTCGATGCTTGCGGCAAGAAGGCTATCGCTGACGAAAAGGAAGCGAGTGAAAAAGGCACGATGCTGGGCTCCATGGCGCATGGTTACGCTAACCCTGCTGCGGTGAAGAATGCGATCTATGACGTCGTAACACGCCAGTTCAACGGTCAACTTTCCTCGGAAGATGCCGTCAAAGAACTCGTGTCGGCTGTTGAAGGTGCAAAATAACAGCAAAGAGGCGTCCGGTCCTTTCCGGACGCCTTCTATCTCAGGTGTTTTGGATATTGGTAGAGCATCTGAAAGTACTGGCATCAGTGGCCAGAAATCAAAACAACAATTGCATGATGAAGGCCTGCATGTTTCCATCGGAAATTGCAGCAGACTGAATTTATTGGGTGCATTCGGTCGCGCATAATGCAGAAGCGCTGGAATGCCGATCAAACAGATGTCCGGAACGTGCGCCTGATGTTTGGCATATGTCCGGGTGGCGTAAACAAGGTGACGCAGATATGCAGCGTAACAACCGATTACAAGAACTGGTGCCAAAGCTGGTTCTGGGGCCGAGCTTTCTGATAGTGCTCGTGTTTGTCTATGGTTTTATCATCTATACAGGTGTTCTTTCGCTAACCAATAGCCGAATGCTGCCGTCATATGGCTTCGTCGGACTTACGAATTACACCAAGTTGTGGGCCTTGCCTCATTGGTGGCGTGCGATCACCAATCTGGCGATCTTTGCATCGCTCTACATCATTATCTGTTCGGTTATCGGGCTGTTCCTTGCGATCCTTCTTGACCAGAAGATCCGGGGTGAAGGCGTTCTACGTCCGATCTATCTTTATCCAATGGCGTTATCTTTCATCGTCACTGGAACGGCATGGAAGTGGTTTCTTGATCCAGGTATCGGTCTGGAAAACACAATGCATTTGTGGGGTTGGGAGAGTTTCTCCTTCAACTGGATCAAGAGCAATACAATGGCAATCTACTGTCTGGTGATTGCTGCTGTGTGGCAATCCTCCGGATTTGTGATGGCAATGTTCCTCGCAGGATTGCGCGGCGTGGATAATGAAATCATCAAAGCAGCGCAGATTGACGGAGCATCATCCGGTACGATCTATCGACGCATCATTATCCCGCTGATGCGTCCGGTTTTCCTGTCGGCTTTCGTGGTTCTCGCTCATCTGGCAATCAAGGCATACGATCTTGTTATTGCGCTGACCGGTGGCGGTCCGGGGCAGGCCACCGAATTACCTGCGACTTTCATGTATTCCTATACGTTCACACGGAACCAGATGGGTATCGGTGCATCGTCGGCGATTATCATGCTGGCGATGATCTTCTCGATTATCATTCCTTATCTGTATTCTGAAATTCGCGGAGGGTCTCGGTCATGAGCGCCCAGTCGCAAGACAATGCTATCAACAGCGGAAAGCTGACGCGAGCGCTGATCTACACTGCGCTACTGCTCTTCGCATTCTATTATCTGCTGCCGCTCTATGTGATGCTGGTCAACTCCTTCAAACCCCTTGAAGAAATCCGCCAGGGCGGGATGTTGAACCTCCCGCAGCAATGGACCATCGAACCATGGTTATCTGCCTGGTCGACGGCACAGATCGGAGTTCAGCCTACCGGGCTGAAGCCGTTCTTCATCAACTCGATCCTGATGGTGGTTCCAGCCGTTGCGATCTCGACTATCGTCGGCGCGTTGAACGGTTACGTTCTGACCAAATGGCAATTCCGCGGGTCGAACATCTTTTTTGGCTTGCTACTGCTGTCGTGCTTCATTCCGTTCCAGATCGTGCTCATTCCGATGGCGCGTGTTCTTGGTTTTCTGGGGATTGCGGGCACGATTTGGGGACTGATCCTCGTGCATGTGGTTTACGGTATCGGTTTCACGACGCTCTATTTCCGCAATTATTATGAAGCCTTCCCGACAGAACTGGTGCGGGCGGCGCAGATCGACGGAGCGAGCTTCTTCCAGATATTCTGGCGTATTTTGCTACCGTCTTCAGGACCGATCATCGTTGTGTCGGTGATCTGGCAGTTCACGAACATCTGGAACGACTTTCTGTTCGGTGCCTCCTTCTCGGGTGCGAATTCCACACCGATGACGGTTGCACTCAACAATCTGGTTTCCTCCTCCACCGGCGTTAAGGAATACAATGTCCATTTCGCAGCTGCAATCTTGGCAGCTCTGCCGACGCTGATCGTCTATATCGTTTCCGGTCGCTATTTCGTACGTGGCCTGATGTCCGGTGCCGTAAAGGGATAAGTTGCAATGTCTTTTCTGAAAATATCTGATCTCTACAAATCCTACGGCAATGTTTCGGTTTTGAAGGATATCAATATCGAGATTGATGAAGGCGGTTTCCTCGTTCTCGTGGGCCCGTCTGGCTGCGGCAAGTCAACATTGTTGAATACTATCGCCGGGCTTGAGCCGATCACATCGGGTGACATAGCCATCAATGGCAAGTCGGTGTCCGGCCTGCATCCATCCCAGCGCGATATTGCAATGGTCTTCCAGTCTTATGCGCTTTATCCGAATATGACGGTTGCCGGGAATATCGCATTCGGCATGGAAATTCGTAAGGTTCCGAAGGCTGAGCGCGATAAGGCCATTCAGGAAGTTGCCGATATCCTGCAGATCGGCCATCTGCTGGATCGCAAACCAAGCCAGCTTTCAGGCGGCCAACGTCAGCGTGTGGCCATGGGGCGTGCTCTGGTGCGTAATCCGCAGGTCTTCCTGTTCGATGAACCACTTTCCAACCTCGATGCCAAGCTGCGTGTCGACATGCGCACCGAGATTAAACGGCTGCACAGCCGGATGAAAACTACGATCGTTTATGTGACGCACGATCAGATCGAGGCAATGACGCTGGCAACTAAGATCGCCGTTCTCAAGGATGGAATCTTGCAGCAATTCGGAACGCCAGCCGAAATCTACAATAATCCGTCCAATATGTTCGTTGCTGACTTCATGGGATCGCCAGCAATGAACCTGCTAACTGCTCGAGTCGAAAAGAACGGTTCGGGCTATGCCATCAATCTCGGACGAGGCGAAGGCGAGCCACTGAAGCTGCCATTGAAGGCGGCGCCCCAAGGACTAGGCGCTTATGAAGGCCAGGATATTGTCTTCGGTATTCGCCCTGAAGCACTCACAGATCCGGATGGAGCTGATCGCAATGCAAATGCGATAGTGGAAGGGGATTGCCTGATAGATGTTGTCGAGCCCGCAGGCTCGGATACGTTTGCTGTTACGCGATTGGGCGGCAAGCACGTTGTGGCACGACTGCGCGCAGATGCCCGCATCGCTGCGGGGCAACCGGCCACGTTGGCCTTCAACCTGGACAAGTCGGTCTTCTTTGACCCGAACAGTCAGGGTCGAATTCTCTGACTGTGAGGCACATAGTGCAATCTTTGCCAACACTGCGGAGACTGTATGAAACGAAAAGAGCGCTTCCATTTTATTGGAAACGCTCTTTTTCATGTCTGCCTGGAGGGCAAAAAACTTTGTTTAGGGGCACGCTTTAATGCAGGAAATCAAGCCCAAGAAGGCCGACTGCAAGCGCAGTATTGAGTGAAATGATCATCATCCCGTAGATGATGGCGGTTCTTGTAATATCGTTCATTTCCTACCTCCTTGAACCGGAGCGGCCCCCCACCCGGTTCGAAGCCTCGTGAAACTGTAACGAAATGTAACAAGCTGTTACGGGAAGCGCAACCCTGTTTTACGCAAATGTGAACGGTTGAAATCTGGCGTGAGAAATTCAGTGACTTTTGTCGACAGAGAGCCAGTTAGGCCCAAAACTGCGATAAATTACTGATTTTATCGCATATTCACCGCAATGTGACGCTGCTCTGACTAGCAATAATCAGTGCGGCGCTACATAGGATTGTCAGCTCTTAAATATCCGTCATTTCGGAATATTACCGTGAATCGCATCATTCCTCTCGTACTGGCCATAGCCCTATTCATGGAGCAGATGGATTCGAACGTCATCTCGACGTCGCTTCCTGCTATCGCTGCTGACATCGGTACAAGCCCTATTGCGCTCAAGCTGGCACTGACCGCTTACCTTGTTGCGCTCGCAGTTTTCATTCCCGTCAGCGGCTGGATGGCGGATCGCTTCGGGGCCAAGAATGTCTTCCGGGCTGCAATTGCGGTATTCGTGGTTGGTTCTGTAGCCTGCGCTGCATCGAATTCACTGACTGCTTTCGTCGTTGCGCGGTTTTTGCAGGGCATGGGCGGTGCGATGATGACACCGGTTGGCCGTCTAGTACTTATCCGTTCGACTCCGCGCAGTGAACTTGTGTCAGCTATGGCGTGGCTTACGATTCCAGCAATGGTCGGGCCGCTGGTAGGTCCACCAGTCGGTGGTTTCATCACGACTTTCCTGACTTGGCATTGGATATTCCTGATTAATGTACCGATCGGTTTCGTCGGTATCTGGTTTGCAACGCGGTTCCTGCCGGACACAGACGAGCGCATCGTAAAGCGCCTTGATTGGACGGGCTTCTTTCTTTCCGGGATCGCAATGTCTGGCGTTGTCTTCGGACTGTCGGTCGTCAGCCTGCCAGCCTTGCCGCCAGCGGTTGGTTTTACAACCCTTGCAATCGGTATTGTCTGCACGGTTCTCTATCTTCAACATGCGAGGAGAACCGATGATCCGCTGCTGAACCTGAAACTTTTCGATAATCAGGTATTTCGTTCCGCAGTCATCGGCGGCAGCATTTTCCGGTTCGGGATTGGGGCTATTCCATTCCTGCTGCCATTGATGTTTCAGCTTGGCTTTGGTCTCACACCGTTTCAATCGGGTATGATGACTTTCGTTTCGGCGATCGGTGCGATCAGCATGAAATTCGGTGCAAAGCGTATCTTTGTTCGCGTTGGTTTCCGGCGCGCCTTGATGGCAGGGTCCTTGATTTCGGCCTGCTTCATTGCCGTCAACGGCCTGTTCACACCGACAACACCTTACTGGATCATCATCGGCTTTTTGCTGGTGGGGGGCTTTGCGCGTTCGTTGTTTTTCACTGGTGTCAATGCGCTGGCTTTCGCCGAAATCCCCGATGAAAAGACCAGTCAGGCGACGCCCATCACGGCAGTGGCGCAGCAGGTTTCCATTGCTATCGGTGTGGCATTGGCAGGTGGTATTCTGGAAATCAGTACGTCGTTACGCGGAGCCCATCTCGAGTTGGTGGACTTCCACATCGGCTTCTTTGTGGTTGCTGCCGTTTCCGCTCTGGCTTTTCTCTGGTTTGCGCGGCTCGCACCTGATGCAGGCAAGGAACTGTCTGCGCCAACAGTCGTGAAACATCACGGTAAGGAGCCCGCAGCCATCGAAGCCGCGAGCACCTCAGCCGGAAAATAAGCTTCAGCCTTTGAAATCGCGGGCGAGTAGATAAAGCTCGACCGATTCCGCGCGTGATGCAGGTGGTTTGACATGATGCACAGAGCGGAACTTCTGCTTCAGCAGAGCTAGTAGTTCATTTTCCGTGCCACCCTGGAATGTCTTGGTGAGAAAATGCCCGCCCGGCTTCAAAACCGAAATGGCAAAATCAGCGGCGACTTCACACAGATGCACGGTACGCAGATGATCAGTCCTGCGGTGGCCAGTCGTCGGGGCAGCCATGTCGGAAATAACTAAATCGGGCTTGTCACCGAGCGCATCCATCAGTTTTTGTGGCGCCTCATCATCGAGAAAATCCATTTCCAGCAAGACAACGCCGGGCAGGGGGTCGACGTGAAGGTAGTCGATGCCAACGACGTGCGGATTCTCGTCGGTTGAACCGACAATCTTGGCCGCGATCTGCGACCAGCCGCCAGGCGCAGCGCCGAGATCGATGATCTTCTGGCCCTTTTTGAGCAGATCATAACGATCATTGATTTCAATGAGCTTGTAGGCTGCGCGCGAACGATATCCGTCCTGCCTGGATTTGTGCACATAGGGGTCGTTCAAATGGCGCTGCAGCCAGCGGCGTGACGATTCCTTGATCGTGCCTGCCTTTTTCTTCACACGTACCTGCAGATTGCTGGAGCCCGCGCCACCGCGACCACCAGTTTTTACTCCACCCTTGTTTCCGCCTGCCTTGCTCATTTTCAGTGCCTGTTTCTAGCGCCTGTCGCGCGATTGTGCCGCCATGCGCCGTCGCGCGACATCAGTTCGGTCAAAATGCCTTCACGCAAACCACGATCGGCAACTAGTAGTTTTTCGCTGGGCCATACTTTGCGTATCGCATCGAGAATAGCACAGCCTGCCAATACCAGATCGGCGCGATCTGCGCCAATACACGGGTTGGCTACACGAGCGTCAAAATCCCATGAGAGAAGACGGTTGGTCATTTGCGTCACATCGTCGGCACCCATCCACATGCCATCGACCCGGCGCCGATCGTAGCGGTCGAGGCCGAGATGAATTCCAGCGAGCGTGGTTACGGTTCCAGATGTACCCAGCAGGTGGAAACGTGGACTGGCAGTCAGATTTCCGAGACACTGCCGCTCGGCAAATTGCGCAAGCAGATCGGTCACATGCGAAACCATGGAATCGAAACTTTCCTGCGTGACATTGCGTCCGCCGAAACGTTCTGCGAGCGTCACGACGCCGACAGGAAGAGACGTCCAGGCCATGATATGCTCTGCCAGACGAGGAGAACGGCGACGGGAAACATCAATCAGCGCAATTTCAGAAGAGCCGCCACCAATATCGAACAACACGACGGCATCCGTTTCGCGGGTAACCAGTGTACCGCAGCCTGAAACAGCGAGCCGGGCTTCCGTCTGCCGGTCTACGATCTCCAGTTCAAGTCCGGTTTCAGCCAGAACCCGTGCCAAAAATGCTTCGCCATTCGAAGCCGAACGGCAGGCTTCGGTGGCTATCAGTCGCGAACGTCTGATTTTCTTGCCTGCAAGTTTGTCACGGCAAACCTTCAGTGCTTCAACGGCACGATCCATCGCATTTTCGCTAAGCTGGCCAGTGGCACTCAAGCCTTCTCCCAATCGTACGATGCGTGAAAATGCATCCACAACGCGGAATTGGCCCGGCCGCGTCGGCGACGCAACCAGCAGGCGGCAATTATTTGTGCCAAGATCCAAAGCCGCATAAAGTGGAGCGTCGCCCTTTTCGTGATGCGCGCCATTAGCAGCGCGGGGCATTTGGCCATTGCCGCCCTTACGCTTGTTCGGCGTCGATGCATGTTGGCTTTCCGGGCGCGCGACATTATGCGTAGACTTCAACGCAGCTTCAGCTACCAGCGGCGTTTGCGCACCCTGTTGTCGTGACTGCTTCTTTTTACGAGCGCGGCGGCGGCGATTCGAGATTTTTCCGGAAGATCGCTGTTGGTTGTTCGCTGCTTCTGCAGCCTCGGGCTTTTGCGCAGAAGCTTCAACAGCCGGCACAGACTTACCGCGCCGACGCCGACGTGCGCGTTTACGCTGGCTCTGCGAATTCGTGCCTTCGGTCTCGTCCTGTGGCTTTGAGCGTCCTGAATCGGATGCACTACGGGCATTGCCGATATCTGTAACGGCTTTCTTGCGCGGTCTGCGCTTGCCGTTATCGGACGGATTCCGGGCCTGCGAATTGCCCGATTGTCCGCCGGACGCCCCTTGATGCACCATTTCGGCGGTGCGCTCGTCGGGGTTCTTCAAGGTTCTTGTCCTTATGGCGCCGCGCGAACCTGTCAGGACGCAAGCAAGGCGCTTCAATTTCTACGTTGTGCATAATGTAACAGTGGTTTTCTGTTTTACCAAGGGGCAGGCTGTCGAGAGCCGCCGGAAAATTTTGAATGCACGTATGAAATTTGAGCCAACGGCGCGCCCGAGGGCTTTCGCTGGTGGCGAAAGCCCTTAAGGAGACGATATGTCTGCAGATTAGATGTCGTAAGTATGGGCTGCGTTGATTGTCGCAACGAATTGTTTTGTGCGCTCACGCGTAGGCCGCGTGAAAACCTCGTGTGCGGAGCCCGTTTCAACGATATTGCCCGACTCGAGAAAGACGACGTTCTTTGCAATTTTGGAAGCGAGCCGCAGGTCGTGTGTCGCGATCACCATGGTGGTGCCTTCCTTTGCAAGTTTGCTCAGAACATCAACGACTTCGGAGGCGAGTTCGGGGTCAAGGGCCGAGGTGGGCTCATCGCATAACAGAACACGCGGGGATGGTGCCAGTGCACGTGCAATCGCGATACGCTGTTGCTGGCCACCAGAGAGCGTTGAAGGCCAAGCATCCGCTTTATGCGCCATCCCTACCTTTGTGAGCAATTCCATCGCACGTTCTTTTGCCTTGTCCTTCGGCCATTTCAGAACCGTAACGAGGCCTTCCATCACATTCTGGATCGCGGTCTGGTGAGGAAAGAGCTGGAAGTTCTGAAACACCATGCCTGTCTGGCGGCGGATTGATTGGATTGCCTGCCAGCTCGGCTTACGGTCAGGCTCGAAGCTGAGACTCTGGCCACCCAAAACCAGAGTGCCCGACGTCGGAATCTCCAGCAGGTTTATGCAACGCAGCAACGTGCTTTTGCCTCCGCCGGATGGACCGACCAGTGCTGTTACTGTGCCCTCGGCAATCGCAACGTTGATATCGTTAAGGATTACAGCGTCGTCGAAGCGCTTTACGATGTGTTGCAGCTCGATCATGCGTTTGTCTCCAGTGTGCCGCCATAACGCCCGAAGCGTTTTTCAAGGCGCACTTGCAGCGCTGAGAGTACGGAACTCATCACGAGATAGATCAAGGCTGCTTCGATATAGAGGATGAGAGGTTCGTAAGTGGTCGCGACGATACGTTGCGCGGACTGGAAAAGCTCCGGCACGGTGATGGCGGCTGCAAGCGACGTATCCTTTACCAAAGAAATGAAGGAATTGGAGAGCGGTGGTACTGCGGTGCGGGTTGCCTGTGGCAGAATGGTGCGCGCAAGTGCCTGACGCCAGCTCATACCAATGGAATATGCGGCTTCCCATTGACCTTTCGGAACGGCGGATATGACCGCCCGGATAATCTCCGAACTATAAGCACCAACGCTGAGAGAGAAACCAATTACGGCTGCTGGAAATGCATCGAGATAGATGCCGGCGCTTGGCAGGCCGTAAAAGATTACGAACAACTGCACAAGCAGGGGGGTGCCGCGAAATATCCAGACATAGAAGCGTGCAATAGATGAAAGCCAGAGCGGAGCGAACAAGCGCACGAGCGCGGTCAGGAGCCCTAATGTCAGGCCGAATGCAAAGGACAGAAGGGTGAGGGGAATGGTGAAAATCAAGCCAGCCCACAAAAGAGTCGGCAGGGATTCCACCATCAGTTGAAGCCAATCGGGCACGGTTTTCGGCTCCTCAATAATGCATAAAGTCAGACTGAAATGAACTTGCGCTGATGAACCTGCGCGTCCTTATCTTATACAGTCTGACATTCATGTCTTGGGAATAGTTTTTCACAATCACAATAAAACGAAGCCGGAAGTGGCTTCCGGCTTCGTCTTGTAAACCAGGAAAAACGCTTACTTGGAAACGTCCTGACCGAAATACTTCTGTGAAATTTTGTCGTAGGTGCCGTCGGCTTTAATTTCGTCGAGAGCCTTGTTGATCGCCGTAACGAGATCATCGTCGCCCTTGCGGACGATGATGCCCGACGCGTCGGCATTTTCTTTCTCGGCCACAACCTTAACCGGAGCCTTAGGCTGGTGCTTTTTGAAGTCGAGGAAAGACAGGCTGTCATTAAGGGTCGCATCCGCACGGCCTGTCAGAACAAGCTGGATCGACTGGTCGAAACCATCTGTGGCTACGAGTTCAGCGCCAGCTTCCTTCGCGAGCTTGCCGTAATTGCTGGTGAGCGACTGTGCTGACTTCTTGCCCTTAAGGTCAGCAAAATCCTTGATCGTATCGTCCTTGTCGTTGACGATCAGAACGACCTTGGAAACGATATAGGGGTTGGAGAAGTTGAACTTCTTCTGACGCTCTTCGGTAATGCCTACCTGGTTGATAACGGCATCATAGCGTTTGGAATCAAGCCCAGCGATGAGCCCGTCCCATTTGCCTTCAACGAATTCCGGCTTTACGCCGAGCTTGGCGGCAACGGCTTCACCAATCTCCACGTCGAAGCCGACAAGCTTGTTGTCCTTGTCGTGGTAGGTGAACGGCGCGTAGGTGCCTTCAGTGCCGATCTTTAAAACGCCCGCCGACTTGATGGCGTCGAGATTTTCTCCAGCCATTGCGCCGGTGAAGAGAGCTGCCTGAATGATGCCTGCGGTAGCGATGATCTGAGCGAATTTCATTTTCGGTATCCGTGAACTGGTTGATGTTCTATTGATCGCAGAAATTTAATTCTAAAGATGCGTCCAAAACGACCATTACGCCGCAATTATTAGGATTGATTACTAATTGTTTGAATAATCTGAGTGAATAATTCTAACGCCTTTTAGTCCGGATCGGAAGGGTGGAGAAAGCATTCACTCGCCCTCAGTCACTATGAGACGACTTTAACCAACCGATGCCGGTTGAACGCAAAGCGCCGCCAGAATTTCAGCTGGCGGCGCTTTGCGTGTCGGTGGGCAGGCCAACTACTAGGGTTTGCCGTAACCGCCACCGGTTGGTGTGATGACGGTGAAGGCTTCACCTGCTTCCAGAACGGTCTGGTCGCAGTTGCCGAGCACTTCGATGGAGTCGTCCTTTCGCCGTACTTCATTGCGACCGGTTTGACCGGATTCGCCGCCTTCAAGGCCGAAGGGCGCTACGCGGCGATGCCCTGAGAGAATGGCGAAATCGAGTGTCTTAAGTGCACGGATCGTGCGCTTGGTGCCATCGCCCGCATGCCATTTGCCCTTGCCGCCGGAGTCTTTTCTGATGTGGAAGTCTTCCAGCAACACCGGGAAACGGGTTTCCAGAATTTCCGGGTCGGTCAGGCGCGAATTGGTCATGTGGGTGTGCACGGCATCGGCACCGTTGAAACCGGGACCGGCGGGCGCGCCGGAGCAGATGGTTTCGTAATACTGATATTCGTCATTGCCGAAGGTCAGATTATTCATCGTGCCTTGCGCTGCGGCCATGGCCTTGGTCGCGCCGAACAGGCAGTTGGTGACAGCCTGACTGACCTCGACATTGCCCGCCACGACCGCCGCCGGATATTGCGGCGAGAGCATTGAGCCTTCCGGCACAACGATCTTGATCGGTCGCAGGCAGCCCGCATTCATTGGAATGTCGCCCTCGACCAGCACGCGGAAGACATAAAGCACAGCTGCGCGGGTCACGGGTTCCGGTGCGTTGAAATTGTCGGAACGTTGTTCCGACGTGCCGGTGAAATCGACCGTCGCTTCGCGCTTTTCCTTGTCGATCGTGACGCGCACCTCAATTTGGCAGCCCTGATCCATCTCATAGGTGAAATGGCCGTCCGGCAGCTTGTCGAGCACACGGCGCACGCTTTCGGCGGCATTGTCCTGAACATGGCCCATATAGGCTTTCACAACATCCTCGCCGAAAAGACCGATCATCTTTTTCAGCTCGGCGACGCCCTTTTCGTTGGCGGCGATCTGCGCCTTCAGGTCGTTGACGTTCTGCGTCAGGTTGCGAACAGGGTAGGTCGCACCCGTCAGCAGAGCGGCGAGCGCTTCCTCGCGGAAGGTGCCGCGATCCACCAGCTTGAAATTGTCGATATAGACGCCTTCCTGCTCGATATTGACCGCACGCGGCGACATGGAACCCGGCGCGATGCCGCCAATATCCGCATGGTGACCACGGCTTGCAACCCAGAAGCGGATTTCGCGATTGTCGTCATCGAAAACCGGCGTGCAGACGGTGAGGTCAGGCAGGTGGGTGCCGCCATTATAAGGCGCGTTGATGAGGAACACATCGCCCGGCTTGATGTCGCTGTTTTCGCGGATGGCGGTGGCGACGGATGCATCCATGGAACCCAGATGCACCGGCATATGCGGCGCATTGGCGACGAGATTGCCTGCCGCGTCGAAAACTGCGCAGGAAAAGTCGAGACGTTCCTTGATGTTCACCGAATAGGCGGTGTTTTGAAGCGTCACGCCCATCTGCTCGGCAATGGACATGAAGAGATTGTTGAAAATCTCCAGCATGACCGGGTCGGCTTCGGTGCCGATGGCCGTGCGGGCGGGCAGCGCCTTGATGCGCGTCAGCACCACATGGTCATGCGCGGTCAGGCGAGCCTGCCAGCCATCTTCGATGACGATGGTCTGGTTTTTCTCGATGATGATCGCCGGGCCGGTGACGGTCTGGCCGCGCTGCATCTGCTCACGCAAGACGACGCCCGCATCGTGCAAAGTGCCTTGCGAGAAGAAGCTGGTCCGCTTGGCGGTTGCCGCTTCCAGATCACTGTCGAGCGACTGAGCGCTTTCGGTTTCGCCAGCACCTCCGCCAACGGCTTCAACTTCCACAGCGTCGATAACGAGAGCCTTGTTTTCCGCAATGAAGCCGAAACGGCGCTTATGGGCGGCCTCGAACTCGGCGCGAAGACGGTCGGCATTGTCCTCTGCTGGGAACGTGGCTTCAACGGACAGCACCGTGTCAGTGCCCGCATAGCGGATGTGGGCGCGCAGATGACGCTGCACGGCTTTAGCCTCTATGCCTTGGGCCAGAAGTTCAACGACGCATTCCTGCGCCAGTTCTTCACCCAGTTCTTTCAAGACTGAAGGCGCTGCTGAATCGAGCGCGACGCCAAGCGCCTTTTGGCGCGTGGCGCGAATATCGGCCAGGCCCATGCCATAGGCGGACAGCAGGCCGGACATGGGATGAAGGAGAATATTCTTCATGCCGAGCGCGTCGGCCACGAGGCAGGCGTGCTGGCCGCCCGCGCCGCCAAAGCAGTTGAGCGCGTAGCGCGTCACATCATAGCCGCGCTGGACGGAAATTTTCTTGATGGCCTCCACCATATTGGCAACCGCAATGCGGATGAAACCATCGGCAACGGCTTCCGGCGAACGGCCATCGCCGATTTCAGTTGCCAGCGCGGCGAAGCGTTCACGCACCCGCTCCACATCCAGCGGCTGGTTCTGGTCGGGGCCAAAGATTGCCGGGAAAAATTCCGGCAGAAGCTTGCCCAGCATGACATTGGCATCGGTGACGGCGAGCGGTCCGCCGTTGCGATAGCAGGCTGGACCGGGATTGGCGCCCGCCGAATCCGGTCCGACACGGAAACGCCCGGCGTCGTAATGCAGGATCGAACCGCCGCCTGCGGCAACGGTGTGGATCAGCATCATCGGCGCGCGCACACGCACACCGGCAACTTCCGTTTCAAAAGCGCGTTCATATTCGCCGTCGAAATGCGCGACATCCGTGGAGGTGCCGCCCATGTCAAAGCCGATGACATTCGGGAAACCAGCCGTTTCGCCGGTTCGGGCGAGGCCGACGACGCCGCCTGCCGGGCCGGAGAGGATTGCATCCTTGCCCTGAAACAGATCGGCTGCGGTGAGACCGCCAGACGACATCATGAACATGACGCGCGCGCCGGTGCGCTCGACGTCCAGCTCATTGGATACCTGCGCAACATAGCGGCGAAGAACCGGCGACAGATAGGCATCGACGACCGTGGTGTCGCCACGACCGACCAGCTTGATCAGTGGCGAAACTTCATGGCTGACGGAGACCTGCTCGAAGCCGAGACTGCGCGCAATGCGAGCAATTTCAGCCTCATGTGCAGGGAATTTATAAGCATGCATGAGCGCGATGGCGACGGATTTGTAGCCCTGTTCCTTCAGTGCAGCCAGTACGGCTTCCGCCTCGGCGGGATCGAGCGCCGTTTCAACCGTGCCGTCTGCCTGAACGCGTTCGTTCAGTTCCACGACCTTTTCGTAAAGCGCTTCCGGCTTGATGATCTCGGTCGCAAAAATCTTCTTGCGTTCCTGATAGCCAATGCGCAGCGCATCGCGAAAGCCCTTGGTGGTGACAAGGGCCAGCCGTTCGCCCTTGCGCTCCAGAAGCGCATTGGTCGCGACCGTCGTTCCCATGCGAACTTCGCCGATAATTCCGGCGGGAACCGCTTCGCCGGTCCTGAGGCCAAGATGCAGGCGAATGCCGTGAACGGCGGCATCCTTATAGGCAGACGGATTTTCGGAGAGAACCTTGCGTGCATGAAGCTGGCCCTGCGGATCTCGCCCGATGATGTCCGTAAACGTGCCACCGCGGTCGATCCAGAAGTCCCATACTCCGCGTCCCGTTCCGCTCATCGTCGGCTCCCTTACACAGCACTACTGGTGCATTTCGAAATCTTTTCAGGATTTCATAGTCCCACTTTATTGACAAAATGTCGATAAGATGGTGACATAAAATACACATAAATAAGGGAGCAGCAAGAATGGGGAAAAACAGGGGCAGCGAAGAAACTGTAGCGGTGTCTTCCGAGACCCGGGAAGCAAGCTTCGATGAAGTCGCGTTGCCCAAGCATCTGCGCCCGGTTGCCTCAATAGGTCCCATTGTATCGTCTGCGCATCTTGCTGAAGGCGGTTCGCCGGGTATGTCCGAGGTTGAATATGGCCTCATTCTCGCATCGCACGCGTTTTCGCGCTGGATGGTTCGCTGCATGGCTGCAGCAGGATTGCCGGGGCTCTCTCCCATCGAAGTGCTGATTCTTCATTCGATCCGTCATCGTGATCGCGAGAAGAAGCTTGCCGATATCTGCCTTGTTCTCGATATTGAAGATACGCATATTGCGACGTATGCCATCCGCAAGCTTGAAAATGCCGGTCTGCTGACCACCGGCAAGGCAGCGAAGGAAAAGACGGTGAAGATCACCGCCAAAGGAGCAGAAGCCTGCGCGCGCTATGCGCAGATTCGCGAACGCCTTCTGGTTGATTCCACCGCCAATGCGCGCCCGTCTGAAGAAGCGCTTTCGGAAGTGGCTGCCCTTTTGCGTTTCATGTCCGGTGCATTCAATCAGGCCACGCGGTCTGCCATCACACTTTAAGAGGGTTGGAAGTTTGAGCGGAACCGAGTTGAGCGAACGAGTTTCAAAGCCTCTGCTGACCGTTGATGGCCTCAGTGTCGAATTTGGCGCGAGCCGTGTCGTTGACGATCTGAGTTTCTCGGTACATCCGGGTCGCACGCTGGCTGTGGTCGGAGAGTCCGGTTCGGGCAAGTCCATCACGTCGCTTTCCATCATGCGGCTTGCCGATATGAGCGGCGCGAAATTCCCGTCTGGCCGGATTCTGTTTGGCGAACGCGATCTGCTGAAAGCCGATCAAAAGACGATGCGCGGCATTCGCGGCAAGGAGATCGCCATGATCTTCCAGGAACCGATGACGTCGCTCAATCCCGTTTTCACTATCGGCAACCAGCTATCCGAAGTGCTGATGCTGCATGAGGGCATGACCCAGCAGGCGGCGCTTGCCGAGGGTAGGCGGCTTCTGGAAATGGTGCGGCTGCCGGATGCGGAAGGGCTGCTGAAGCGCTATCCGCACCAGCTTTCTGGCGGGATGCGCCAGCGCGTCATGATCGCCATGGCGCTTGCCTGCCGCCCGAAACTGTTGATTGCCGATGAGCCGACGACCGCACTCGATGTGACCATTCAGGCCCAGATACTGCACATTATCAGGGATTTGCAGCAAGAACTTGAAATGGCTGTGATTTTCATCACGCACGATATGGGCGTGGTGGCGGAAATGGCTGACGATGTGGTCGTCATGTGGAAGGGCAAGAAGGTCGAGGAAGGCCCGGTTGGGCAGATTTTTTCGAAGCCGCAACATGCCTATACCAAGACGCTGCTGTCGGCAGTGCCGAAGCTTGGCAGCATGACGGGCGAAGCCTTTCCCAAGCGGATGCCGGTCATGACCATGCGTGACGGCATGCCGGTTTTGACGGGCGAGGAGCGCATTCAGGACACGGCGCGTTATGGCGACAAGCCGTTGCTTTCCGTAGACGATCTTTATGTACGCTTTCCGATCAAGAAGAACCTGTTCGGGAAGGTCACGCATGTCTGCAACGCTGTGTCGAAGGTCGCATTCGATATCTATCCGGGCGAAACGCTGGCGCTGGTCGGTGAATCCGGTTCGGGAAAATCGACCATAGGGCGCACCATCCAGCAATTGCAGACGCCGCTTTCCGGCGATATTCGCTTCAACGGCAAGGCCTATTCGGCCATGAGTGCTGCCGAGCGATATGCCATGCGCCGCGAAGTGCAGTATATTTTCCAGGACCCGTTTGCATCGCTTGATCCGCGCAAGACGGTTGGCTTTTCCATTGCAGAACCGATCCGCACGCATGGCCTTCTCGACAATAGTAAGGCGATCAATGCGCGCGTGGCAGAATTGCTGGAGCGGGTTGGTCTCGGCCCGGAACATGCCAAGCGCTATCCGCACGAATTTTCCGGCGGTCAGCGCCAGCGCGTCTGCATTGCGCGTGCGCTTGCCTCCAAGCCGAAGCTCATTATTGCCGATGAAGCTCTGTCGGCGCTTGATGTTTCCATTCAGGCGCAGGTTATCAACCTGTTCATGGACCTCCAGAAAGAGCAGGATCTCGCTTATCTCTTCATCAGCCATGACATGGCGGTAGTCGAAAAGATGAGCCACCGCGTGGCCGTTCTCTATCTCGGCCAGATCATGGAACTCGGCTCGCGGCAGCAGGTTTTCGAAACGCCGTCGCATGACTACACGAAGCGGCTTCTCTCGGCGGTGCCGATTGCCGATCCCGCTGCGCGCACCAACCGTTCCGCACTGGAAGGTGAAATTCCAAGCACGACGCGCCGGATTGATGACAAGCCGCCGATCTATCGCCATCGCGAGGTCGCAACCGGGCATTTTGTGGCCGAAACTGCCTGACGCATAAAGTTCAACAGAAACCCAAAGGGGAAAAACAATGATAAGGAAAACACTTAAAGCCGTTCTCATGGCTTCCGCTCTCTCGGCGGCAGTGTTTGTATCTGCTCCGGCTTTCGCTGCCGGAAAGCTGACCGTTTCGTCGCCGCAGGACCCAGGCAGCTGGGACCCGATCGACACTTTCCTCGTCAACTGGGCTTCTGTCGCCACCAATATTTTCGACGGTCTGGTCTATCGCGGACCGGACCTCAAGATCGTTCCGGCCCTCGCAACCTCGTGGGACGAGCTAGACGAAGGCAAGCGCATCCGCTTCCATCTGCGCGAGAACGTCAAGTTCCATAATGGCGAGCCGTTCAACGCCGAAGCCGTCAAGTTCACCTTTGATCGCCTGCTCGGTGACGAGGGCGCGAAAGGCCCGCAGCGTTCGAACTATATCGCCATCGAGAAAGTGGAAGTTATAGACGACAAGACCGTCGATTTTCATTTGAAGGCACCGGACCCTGTTCTCATCACCAAGCTGGCCGGTTATGGTGGCATGATCGTTCCGCCAAAATACATTCAGGAAAAAGGCGACGATTATTTCAACACGCATCCGGTCGGTACCGGGCCATTCAAATTCGCGTCCTATGAACCGAAGGTGAGCATCAAGCTTGAGGCTTTCGCTGATCATTGGGGCGGTGCGCCGAAACTTTCCGAACTGGAATATCGCTTCATCACCGAGCCTTCGACCGCCGTTGCCGAACTTCAGGCCGGTCGCGTCGATCTGGTCATCCCGCCGACCATTCCGATTGGTATGATCCCGACCATTCAGGGCGATCCGAAGCTGGAGCTTGTCACTGCATCGGGTCCAACTGTCTATGCCCTGCGCTTCAACACGGCTGATGGCATCACCAAGGACGAGCGCGTTCGCAAGGCGCTGATCATGGCGGTTGACCGCGATGCGATCATCCAGTCCATTCTGGCAGGTCAGGCCGAGCCGATTGCAAGTTTCCAGGGTTCGCTGTCCTTCGGCTTCGACCCGAACATGAAGCCGCTGCCTTACGATCCGGAAGGCGCGAAGAAACTGCTCGAAGAAGCGGGCGTCAAGCCTGGCGCAACCGTGCAGATCGATGTGCGCGGTCAAGATGCAAGCTTCAATGAAGTGGCGCAGGCTATCGCAAGCTTCCTGCAAATGGTCGGCGTCAATGCCACCATCAAGCCTTATGACACCAATGTTTTGCTGAACGATATCATCCCGCAGGGCAAGACCGGCGCCATGTTCCAGCAGGCCTGGGGCGGCTGGACCTTCGACTACGATAACACCGCCTATTCCATGTACCATTCCGGCGAGAAGTGGAACCCGTACGACAAGGACGAAAAGCTCGACAAGATGCTGGAAGCGCAGCGCTCGGTTATTGATCGCGGCGAGCGCGAAAAGCTCTTGCAGGAAATCGCGGTTTACGCTGCCGACCGTGCACTCGAAATGCCGCTTTACAATCTCAAGGCAATCTTCGGCGTCAACAAGCGCGTGAAGAACTTCGTGCCGGTGCCTGACAGCCGTCTGCGTTTGACGGACGTCACTGTCGAGTAAGCAAGAATGACAATACGGCAAGCCGGATATGACCGGCTTGCCGCAGCATTTCGGAGGCGCACTGGTGGCCGGATTTCTGATCAAACGAATTTTGCAGGCGTTGTTCGTGCTCGTCGCGATGACGCTGCTTGTCGCTTTCGCGGTCCGCCTGACAGGCGATCCGGCATTGATGCTGACGCAAGGCGCTGGCAGCATCACCGAAGCCGATCTCGCACGCATCCGTGAAGGTCTCGGTCTCAACCAGCCGTTCTTCGTTCAATACTGGCAGTTTCTCAAGGGACTGTTCACAATGGATCTGGGGCGCAGTTTCCTTGGCGGCACGCCGGTTTCCACGCTCGTTGCTGGCGCTCTGCCCGCCACGCTGATGCTGGCTTTCGCCTCGCTGTTCGTTTCTATTGTGATTTCCGTTCCACTCGGCATCAAGGCTGCGGTGTCGCGTGGAAAATGGGCCGATCAGCTGATCCGCATCTGCTCGCTGGTGGGCCTGTCCTTTCCGAACTTCTGGCTGGCGACCATGCTGGTGCTGCTGTTCGGCATCTCGCTGCAATGGCTACCGCCAAGCGGCATGAGCGGCATTGCAAGCTTCATCATGCCCGCGCTCACCATGGGCGTCATCCTGACTGCAACCAATGTTCGTCTTGTGCGCACGGCGATGCTGGAGACGCTGCAATCGCAATATATTATGGTGGCGCGCGCCAAGGGGTTGAGCGAGAACAAGGTTCTCTACAAGCATGCGCTGCGCAATTGCGCCATTCCGCTGATCACTTATCTCGGCCTTCAGTTTGGCGGGCTTCTCGGCGGCATCGTCGTGGTGGAGCGTGTGTTCAATTGGCCGGGCATGGGTACGTTGGCCTTCGACGCTGTGGCAGGGCGCGATTATCCTGTCCTGCAGGCCACCATCGCGATCCTTTCCATGCTGATCATCGGCGTCAATCTTCTCGTGGACATCGCTTATGGCCTTGTCGATCCGCGTATCCGCACGGAGTAGGACCCATGGCAACCAAGACCTCATCCGTTCTGTTTTCGCGTTTTGCGAGCCTCGAATTCATCGTCGGTGTCGTGCTGACCGGCTGCATTTGTCTGGCGGTGATTTTCTCCGGCTATCTGTTTCCGGGCGGCGCCAACAAGATCGATCTCCTGGCGCGCCTGACACCGCCATTTGTCAATCAGGCCCATATTTTCGGCACCGATCCGCTGGGCCGCGATGTGCTGGCGCGTGTCATCACCGGCGGCAAGATTTCGCTGTTTGTCGGTTTTGTCTCGGTGCTCGGCTCCGTTCTTATCGGCACCATCATGGGTCTCGTCGCTGGCTATTATCGCGGCTTCTGGGATATGGCGCTGATGCGCTTTGTCGATGTGCAGCTGGCCATGCCCTTCATATTGCTTGCCATCACTGTGATGGCCATTCTGGGTGGCGGGCTTTTCAACACCATCATTTTGCTGATCGTCTCGCAATGCGTGCAATATGCGCGACTGGTGCGCGGCTCGGTGTTGTCGTTACGCGAGCGCGAGTTCATCCTGTCAGCCCGGGCCATCGGCGTGAAGGACTGGCGCATCATCTTCCAGCACCTGCTGCCGAACCTGCTTGGTCCGGTCATCGTGCTGATGACGCTCAATGTCGCCAATAATATCCTGCTGGAATCGAGCCTGACCTTCCTCGGCCTCGGTGTCGATCCGACCATTCCAAGCTGGGGCGGCATGCTGGCCGATGGTCGCACTTATCTCCAGACTGCATGGTGGGTGAGCATTTTCCCGGGCCTCGCCATTCTGTTCACGGTGCTTGGTCTCAATCTTCTTGGCGATTGGCTGCGCGACAGCCTCGATCCAACCGGCAGGACTTCCCGATGAGCGTGCTTTTTGAGAAAACCTATCCGCGCACCATTCATGCGCTTGTCGAACGCTTCCTGAAACCGGAAATGCGCGGCGCGAAGGTGGACGCATGGCTGTTCGATGACCAGCCGAGCCGCTTTGCCGCGGAAACGACGCTGCGCGAGGCTGGTGTCGAGGTGCGGCTGTGCTCGGCTTATAAGCCGCTCCTCCATTTCTTTCTGGAAGAAGTTGATGGCTCTGCGCTGAAGTCGGCAGCGATCCGTTATCCGCGTCATGACGCCTGTGTGCAGAACCGGTTTCTGCTTGAGACCTATCCTTTATCATCGCTTCTTCCGGAGGTGGAGATAGATTTCTCGGCTTCGGGCAAAGACGATTTTCATTATGAAGTCGATCTGGTCTTTGCCGATGGCCATAGTGAGAGCCGCCGGGTTTTCGCACCGAACCGCGTGCATGTGGATTTCATCGGCGAAACGCTGGTGTCGCCGACCGGCTGGCTGGCCGTCACGCAGCACGGCAAGATAGAAAGCGCGCGCTATGAGACATCCTATGAAAAGCTGTTTCATGACACCGTCGCGACCATCGCCGCCCATGACTGGAAGCGTGGCGAACCTTATTTCGATGAGCTGAACATCGCGGTCAGTCTGCCGATCACCGACCGCCGCCTGCCTTACGATGAGGAAACGCTGAGCCTCACCGAAGCCATGCACGAGGATATTTACTTCTCGCTGCTCGAAGTTTTTCAGAAGAAGTCAGGTCGCCCGGTGGGCGATCGTGGCTTGCAACCGGGCCAGATCGTGCCGGAAGTCCGCTTTCGCGATGCCGAGCCGTCGGTCAAAGTGGAGACACGCTCGCTTTCAACCGATGACGCGCTGACGGCAGAACAGGTTCTGGAGACGGCGCAAGCGCCGCTTTCCGCCGATCAGATCCGCCGTGAAATCGCCAGACTGGGCGGCAAGCCGTTCGAGGCAAAGACCCGTTCAGGCAGAACGGTGCGCGCGACCTATCGCAAGGGCAGCGATGCCGCGATGATGATCAGCGCTGGACAGCACGCCAATGAAACGACCGGCGTTGTCGGCGCGTTACGGGCGGCTAACCGGCTTGCTGCGCGCGAAAGCGCGCATTTCACGATCTCCCCGCAGGAAAATCCGGACGGATACGAGATACACAAGCGCCTTTGTGCGCTTCAGCCGCACCACATGCATCACGCCGCGCGCTATACGGCGCTGGGTGACGATCTTGAATATCGAAGCGGCGAGGGGCTCTATGAAAAGGCCATTCGTATCGAGGCTGAAAAGCTGACGGATGCGAAACTGCACGTCAACCTGCATGGTTATCCATCGCATGAATGGACGCGTCCGCTGTCCGGTTATGTGCCGCGTTCCTTTGCCATGTGGACGCTGCCGAAGGGCTTTTTCCTGATCATCCGCCACCATGCCTCCTGGGAGAAGGCAGCAGAAGAACTAATCGACCGCGTGACGAAACATCTGGCCGCGATTGATGGCTTGGTTGCCTATAACAATGCCCAGATCAGGCTGTTCGAGCAGCATGCAGGCGAAACGGGTTTCCGCATCATCAATGGGTTTCCGTGCCTCGTCGGCGTGGATGACCGCCATACGGTGCCATTGACGCTGATCACCGAATATCCGGATGAGACGGTTTATGGAGATGCTTTCGTCAAGGGACATACCGCGCAAATGGAAACCGTGCTGGCATCCTATGATGCCTTGCAGGCACTGTTTTCCTCGGATGCGGTTGCCTAAAGATAATAGACGCCAATGCGTTTGCCGCCGATAATTTCGACGGCAATCTCCATCTCGTAAATGTCAGCGAGGATTTCTGGATGAATAAGTTCATCCGGGCTTCCTTGATGCACAACCTTGCCGTGGCGCATGGCGACTATGTGGTCGGAATAGCACGATGCGAAATTGATATCGTGCAGAACCAGAACAACGGTTTTTCCAAGTTCGTCTGCAGCTCGCCGCAACAACTTCATCATTGAAGCTGAATGCTTCATATCGAGGTTGTTGAGCGGTTCGTCCAGCAGCACATAATCTGTATCCTGGCATAGCACCATTGCTACGAATGCACGCTGGCGCTGTCCGCCCGAAAGTTCATCCAGAAAGCGTCCGCTTAGATATTCAAGACCGAGATAGCCGATGGCCTGCTCGACATGATTGCGGTCTTCACTATTCGGGCGGCCTTTAGAATAGGGATAACGACCGAAGGTTACGAGGTCGCGCACGGTCAGGCGGGAATTAATCGCATTTTCCTGTCGTAGGATCGAAAGGCGTTTTGCCAACACATCACCGGATGTCGTTGAAACATCGAGTCCGTCTACGGTCACACGACCCTTGTCCATTGGCAGGAGACGGCTCACCATCGAGAGCAGCGTCGATTTTCCTGCCCCATTCGGCCCGATGATCGAGGTTATGCCGCAAGCAGGTAATTTCAGGGTCACGTCATCGACGACAAGTGTGCTGTTATAGGATTTGCTGACTTGGCTGATTTCTATCAACGCGCGTGCCCCCTGACGAGAAGGATAATGAAGACAAGGCCGCCCAGAAACTCGATGATGACACTGAGTGCGGTATTGAACGAGAAGACCCGTTCCAGGATGGTCTGTCCGCCAACGATGCAGAGGATTGCAAGCAAGATGGCTATAGGCAGGATAAACCGGTGTTTTGCCGAACCGGCAAGCATGTAAGCCAGATTGGCGACCAGAAGACCGAAAAAGGTTATAGGTCCAACCAGTGCGGTGGAAACGGAAACCAACACTGTGACCATGAACAGGATTTTGCGCACGATGCGTCGATGATCGACGCCCAGATTGATTGCCGGATCTCTGCCGAGTGACAGGACGTCAAAGACATAGACGAAGCGCAGACCGTAGAGCGAAACAGCCGCGACAATGACGGCTGACATAATCAGAATGTCGCTATTGATGGTGTTGAAGCTGGCAAAGAAACGGTCTTGCAGGACAGCGAAAAGATTTGGATCAAGCATCCGCTGCATCAGGTTGGAAATGCTGCGGAAAAAGACACCGCAGACAATGCCGACAAGCATAATGAGGTGCAGGCTGCGCGTTGCTCCGGAGAAGAGCCAGTAATAGAGTGTACCAGCGAAAACCACCATGATAGCGGTTTCTGCCAGAAAGCGAATATTCGGTCCGATCCAATCGATTTGAACGGCGCCGAAGAAGAAGACTACCAATGTCTGAATCAGAATATAAAGCGCGTCGAACCCCATGATCGAGGGGGTTAGGATGCGGTTGTTCGTGACTGTCTGGAACAACACCGTTGAAACCGCAATCGAGTATGCGACCAGTACCATGGCTGCAAGCTTGGTGCCGCGGAAGGACAGGATGAAAGACCAGCTTCCCTTTGCGCCGACTGTCATGAATGCTGCCACTGCAAGCAGAGTGAGTACAGAGAGGAGCGAGAGGATCAAGGTAGGGCGCTTAAGCAAGGCGTGAACCCCGCCGCAACAGAAGATAGAGGAATATGACGCTTCCCACGACTCCCATCATCGTACCGATTGGAATTTCGTAAGGAAAGCGGACTACTCGCCCGACAATATCGCAGGCAAGAACAAGTCCAGCGCCGAGTATTGCAACCCACGGTACAGCCCGCCGCATATTGTCGCCGATGAACATGCTGACGACGTTCGGGACGATAAGACCAAGGAAAGGTATCATGCCAACGGTCACGACGACTGATGCGCTGACCATCGAAACGATGACAAGGCCAAGTGTGACTACACGGCGATAATTTAGGCCAAGGTTGGTGGTGAAATCCTCGCCCAGTCCCGCGACCGTGAAGCGGTCAGCGGCAATGTAGGCGATGATTGTAAGGAAGAACGCAAGCCACAAGAGTTCATAGCGTCCGCGAAGGACGCCGGAAAAATCGCCGGTTGTCCAGGAATTGAGCGATTGCAGAAGATCAAAGCGGTAAGCAATGAAAGTAGTGATTGCACTGACAACGCCACCAAGCATGATGCCGACCAAGGGCACGACAAGAACGGATCGCAACGGAATGGCGCGAAGAATGCGAAGGAACAATGCAGTTCCGGCAAGCGCCGTAACAGAAGCGACCAGCATTTTTCCGATTACAGGCGTTTCCGGTGCGAACAATATGACCAGAAGGATGCCAAGACTGGCTGATTCCACTGTGCCCGCCGTCGATGGTTCAACGAAACGGTTGCGTGTCAGCATCTGCATGATCATGCCTGAGACGGCCATGGACATGCCCGCCAGAATGATTGCAAGGGTACGTGGAATACGGCTGACAAGCATGACTTCGGCGGCACGGTCAGTGGCTTCGGTGCCGAATAGCGTGCTCAGCGACACATCGCTGACGCCGATAAACAGGCTGATGACAGCCAGTACGACGACAACGGCAATGGCTGCTGCAAGTCCCTTCACGCTCGTTTCCTGTTCTGTTGCCTGATCACGGTTTCGGGCCACCTGCTACTAACTGTGTGGCCCGACCGGATTGGGTTTGGAAAGCTGTTACTTTGCTTTGTCGAAAGCCTGGGAAAGCTGATCGATCGTGCCGTGAAGCGCGCCGAGACCGCCACCAATCAGATACCAGTTCTGAGCGTTCAGATAGACAAGCTGCTCCCTTTTCCAAGCATTGGTCTGGCGCACGAGCTCATTGTCCAGAACCTGCTTTGCCGAATTGCCTTCACGACCGATGGCAGCATCACGATCGATGACAAACAGCCAGTCGGGATTGGTTTCGAGGATAAATTCCGAGCTCACGGGCTGGCCATGATTGCCGATGGAAAGGTCAGGCGCTGCAGGCTTGACCCCGAAACTGTCATGCAAGACGCCGAAACGCGAACCGGGACCATAAGCGCTGATTTTGCCGCCGGAAGTGAGGATCAGAAGACCGGTGCCTTTGTTGGCGGCCTTTTCCTTCAATGCAGCAAGTGCGGCATCAAGTTTCTCGGCTTCTGCCTTTGCTTCTGCTTCCTTCCCGAAAATCTGGCCAAGTTTCTCGACATTGGCTTCAGTGTCGGCGATGAAATTCTTCGCATTGGTCGTCAGATCGATGGTTGGAGCGATCTTCGAAAGCTCACCATATTTCGCAGCCGAACGACCTGCCACAATAATAAGATCTGGTTCTGCCGCATTAACGGCTTCATAGTCAGGTTCGAACAATGTGCCGATTTTCGCATACTCGTCGCCCTGATATTTCTTCAGATATTCAGGAAACGATATGCCGCTTGGAACACCAGTCACCTTGACGCCAAGGCGATCCAGATTGTCGAGGGTGCCAAGATCGAAAACCAGTACCTTAGCCGGTGAGGCTGGAACTGCTGTTTCACCCTGAGCATGCTTGATAGTCACATCAGCAGCATTTGCAGTTGAGGCAATGCTCAGCGCCATTATGGCGGCACCGCACAAGCGTGTAACCTGTTGAGCGATATTCAGCATGATGTTCGATCCTTTCATCAATCCTGTGCTTTACAGTCAAGTATCTTCTCCGTCAAAGACCGAGAGAGAAAATTCAGTTGTTTTTGCCCTTGGGGTTTTGTCCGAGCACAATGAAATTAAGGCTGTCCGCCACCGTGAGCGGTATCATCGAGCCGTGGCTCTCATCCTCGAAACGATGAAAGGCTGCGTCGACTTGCGGTAGTTCAGAAAGCTCTTTGAATATGTCTGAACCGGAAGGTCCGCCACGCAGTTTCTTCAGACGGTCATCGTCCTGTTTCGTCTGGCCGGGGCGGCTACCACGTTTGCCGGAGGTTTCTATAAGCAAGCGGATTGGGCGAGGGGCATCCTTGAAGCGCGTGATGAACTGATCTTTATCAGTTAGAATTGAACGATCGTTCCACCAGATTGACGGGTCTGCCGCGCTATAGCTCTGGAAGGAATCTGTGCGGTTGAACAAGGCATAAAGGGTGAACAATCCGCCCAGAGAGTGGCCGAACAGGGCCTGTCGGCTTTTATCGACGTTGAAACGCTTTTCGACTTCCGGCTTTACCTGATTGTCGATGAAGTCGAAGAATGCATCTCGTCCTCCAGTCTTTGGTACATTGAAGTGGACTGGGATCAGATCGTCAGGTGTCGGAGGCGTGAGGTCGAAATATCGCAGGCGGACGATTTCTTCCTGATTGTCAGTCGGGTAGCCGATGCCCACAAATATAGCCTTCAGGGCAGAGTTTTCTGCCATGAGCTTTGCTGCAATCGGCAACATGCGATTGCCGTCGACCATGTATATGACAGGATAGCCACCTTCGGGTGCAACCTCCTGCGGCGCAGCGGTGAATATACGATAGGCGATGCCGTTGGCTTCCATATCAAAGGACGAGGTGGAAGGCTCAGCAGCCTTCACGGTGGAAGCCATCAGTATCCCCGTCATCATCAGGCATGCTTTCTTCACGATATTCGTCAGTGCGCTCATAAGAGCATCCCATTCATGGAAAAGACGCCAGCCATTGCGGGCAGGCGTCTTTTTGTTGTGATACTAGAAGCGGGAAGTCATGCCGACCCAGAGGCGACGACCATCGACGACTGTATTGAAGTCATCGACATCTACTTTCTTGTCGAAGACGTTGTAGACGGCAGCGTTCAGAGTGACATTCTCGCTGAAGTCATATGAACCGCCGATATCGAAGGTTGCATAGGGCTTGTATTTGCGAGCGACTACCTTGCCGTTCCTGTAGACGGGTTCACCGGCTGTGCCGATACGCGCACCCGCATTGGTTTCTTCGCCGTGGTAGTTGCCGCTGGCCCATGCACTCAAGCCTTCAACCGGCGTTATCCAATCTGCACGCAAGCTGGCCATGTGCTTCGGCGTACGTGTCAGAGGCAAGCCCTTGTAGTCACCGGTCTGCTGTTCGGAGTCGGTGTAGGTATAGTTGCCGCGCACGGTAATTGTGTCGGTTGCTTCCCAGTTGAAGGTTAACTCCACACCTTGCATGACGGCTTCATCGATATTGAAGCTGTACCAGAGACGATAGTTCGGATCTTCGCTCCAGCGAATTGGATTACCATTGGCATCCGTCACCAGCGCATTGCTGATCTTGTCCTTGAAATCCGTGTAGAAATAGGTTGCGCCGAGGCGAAGGCCAGACTGGTTGTCCCAGAGAACACTCGCTTCATAGCTTGTGCTTTTTTCAGGCTGCAGATCTGGATCGCCGATGATTACGCCGCAGGTGCCGTTTGGACCATACGAGCATCCCGCGCCGCCCGTCGTATAAGCATATCCCGGGGCGATAGTACGGAGTTCCGGTGCACGGAAGCCGGTGGAGATACCGCCCTTGAACGTCAGTTGTTCAGTTGCGTGCCAGACGGCATAGCCGCGTGGGCTGAAATGCGAGCCATAAATCTCATGGTCGTCCATACGCAGACCGCCTGTCAGGGCGAAGTCTGGCGTGATCCACCATTCATCTTCTGCAAAGAGTGCCCACTGGCGAACGCTGAACTCTTCATCCAATCCGGTACGACGTCCTGGGTTCTGATCGGTCAGCACCGATTGCGAAAACTGTCCACCGGTTACCAGCGTGTGATTACCGTAGAATTCGAACGGAGTTGTGAACTTGCCATCGAGTACCGAATTACGGATATGCGGCGAACGCAGGTTCTCGACGTATCTCTTGGTCTTGTTGTCCCAATTGAAATTGGTGCGTTCTGCCCATTCTTGCTGGAATGAGAATTCCGACGTTGTGGGTCCCCAGCGACCGGTATGGCTGATCGACCAATGATCGCGATCATTGTAGTTGTAGGAATCCGAGCCCGATGCCGCCGTGTTGCCGACGGTGGCGTCGCGACGAAGGCGAGTCTTGCCCAGCTCGAGCATGATATCATGATCTTCATTCGGCGTGATTGTAACGCGACCGGTGATGTCGATATCTTTCTGTTCTGGCGTCCCGCTGACGATATTGTCTTCCTGCCGCTTGAGACCGCGTCCCCAGACCTGAACACCGACGAGGTTCGGGACCAGCGGCCCGGTCATGTAGTAAGACCCCTGCAACGAATTTCCGAATTTGGAATGCTGCTGAACCGTGCCGTCTACAGAGAAAGAACCGCTCCAGGTGTCCGATACTTTCTTGGTGATCACGTTGATAACGCCGCCCATCGCGTCCGATCCGTAGAGCGAAGACATGGGGCCACGAATGACCTCGATCCGTTCGATTGCGTTCGCTGGCGGTAAGAAGCTCTGCTCGAAACCGGAGTTGCCGTTGGTGCGGGCATCGCGCGTGCTCTGGCGCTTCCCGTCAACGAGCAGCAAAGTATAAGAACCAGGAAGACCACGAATGAATATGTCGCGCTCGGCCGCTGGACCTGTCACCGCGACGCCCTGAACGTCTTTCAGAGCATCGGTCAGATCGCGATAGGCGCCTTTTTCCAGCTCTTCGCCAGGAACGACAGTGATGCTTGCCGGAGCGTCGGTGATGTTCTGTTCGAACCCTGTTGCCGTGACAACAATCTGATTAAGTTTGACAGCTCCATCAGCGGTCGTTTCGATGCCCGCTTCCGTTGTCTTTTTCTTCTTGGTGCCAGCTTCGTCTGAAGTTGCCTCTTCCGCAGCGTTGATCGCGGTTTGCGCGATGGCATTCATTTCGCTCAGAAGTAGCGTTGTGGAAAGACACGTCCCCGCTAGGATCGCCCGATAAATGAGCGATTTGCTGGCCAAACGCCTGTTTTGTGTACCATCGGCCCACAATCCCCGAAACAAGCTGGTCATTTTCGTCACCGTTTAAAGTTGAGTTTTCAAGTCTCCTTATGTATGGCTGTCGGATGACGTCAATCGTGATGTTTTATAAGCGTTCTAAATTTCAAAAACCGCAAATGGACGGGCAAGAAAGTGATGTCGGACAAGCAGGTGAAAACGCAGCAACAAACGGAGAAAGGTGAGAGTGAAAGCCTTCGTTTGGGACAATTGCGCTTGCTTATCGCTCTTGATGCACTTCTTGTGGAAGGCAGTGTTGGCGGTGCTGCCAAACAGATGGGCTTAAGCATTGCGGCTATGAGCCGACTGCTCGGACAGATTCGCGGAAAGTTCAACGACCCCATTCTGGTTCGCTCCGGCCGAAACATGGTGGCTACACCAAAAGCCGAAGCGCTCCGTGGGCGTCTACGGCGGTTGGCGAATGAGGCCGAAACGCTGTTGAGTTTGGACTTTACCGAATTGCCGAAGTCGAGCTGTACCGGGCATCACGGGTGGAAGCGAAGCGCCATTGTAACACCGCCGCCGCTCGGAATCCGTAAGGTCGTTGAGCTCGAAAACCATCCGACACCGGAGCAGCTTGCAGCACAGTTCGCTAACATCCAGGACGAAAACGATCCGGCCAGACGACTAGCGAAATATATCGCTGTTGTAGGGCGAAAAGCCGGGCACACCCGTCCGCTCGAGATGTCTGAGGCTGACGATGCATTCACGACGATTTTTACGGGTAATGCCGATCCAATGCAGATCAGTGCGTTGCTCCGGCTCATTCACTATCGTGGGGAAACTGCACCTGAACTTGCTGGCATAACGCGAGCAGCGAGACGAATTTATTCCATGGACGCGGGCTTGAACATGCCAGCGCTGGATTGGCCAGCTTATCTATCGCCGAATTCTGTGCAGTCACCGTGGTTCATGCTTTCAGCCTTGCTGGTCGCGCGGGCTGGTTATCCTGTTGTCTTACACGGTAATTGTGGCACAGGTGAAATCTCGGGCAAGCTTGAGATAGCGGCCGAAGCTATCAATCTCCCGATCGCGACATCACATTCGCTCGCAGAAGGTGCATTAAGAGCGCATGGCATCTGTTTTATGCCGTTGGCCGGTTTCGCTCCTCAGATTCATGCGCTGATGGCGCTTTACCCACTGTTCGAGTCGCGTTCATCTATGAATAGCCTCGTTCATTTGCTCAATCCGATGAATCTCAAGGCATCGTTTTTGGGTGTTACACAGCCCACATATCGTGAGTTACACCGCGATGCGGGCGTACTTCTTGATATGCCTTCTATTTCGGTAGTTTCGACCAGCCGGGACGTTGCCGAGTTAGTTCCGCATCGAACGCATACGATCCATAGGCTTCTTAATGGTCGTGAAACAGATTTATTGCTTCCGACCCTTTCCAAGGAAAGTGGTGACAAGCATTCGAGCTTCAGTTCATTCGAATACTGGTATGGCATCTGGTCTGGCGCGGCAACGGACAAACGCGCAGAAAATACAATCGTTGCGACGGCTGCCATGGCGATGATGACGGCCGCCGCCGCAGACAACGAAAGCCATGCGCAATTTTTCGAGAAAGCCGAAGAGCTCTGGCGAAATCGCCACAGCCGGGCGGCGGCGTGATTTGGAAGTAGTTGCGATTGTGGAACGTAAAACTGTTTCACGTCCGGCAGAATTTGAAAAAGCTTTCTCTCGCTCGTTCGAGGATGGCAAGTCCATGCTTTGTCCACTAATTTTGTAGGCTTTATCTTTCTCCCCGTGAATTCGATTGCAACAGGGGAGCTTCGATGGTCAATCAGGTACTCGGCGAGGCGGGGACGTCTATTTTTGAGGCGATGTCGCGGCTTGCTGTTGAGCGTGAAGCCATCAATCTGGGGCAGGGGTTTCCAGAAGGCTTTGAACCGCCTGAACTCCTTGATGCCGCTGTTCGCGCTCTTCGTGAAACTTCACAACAATATCCGCCCATGATGGGGCTGCCGGTTCTCCGCCAAGCTGTCGCAGAAAACGCAAAGCGATTTCTCGGTCTAGACGTAGACTGGGAAAGGGAAGTTCTAGTTACGTCCGGCGCTACGGAAGCGCTCGCCGATACTTTTCTGGCGCATCTGGATACGGGCGACGAGGTTATCCTGTTCGAGCCGGTTTACGATGCTTACGCTACGCTTATCCGCCGCGCAGGTGGGAAGGTGGTGCCGGTACGGCTGAAACCGCCTCATTGGGAACTACCGCGAGAGGAGCTGGTAAAAGCCATTTCTCCACGGACGAAACTCATTGTTGTCAATACGCCGATGAACCCAATCGGCAAGATACTGGATCCAGATGAGCTGGACCTTCTCGCCGAACTTGCGATCAAGCATGATCTCGTGATCGTTTCGGATGAGGTCTACGAACATCTCGTCTTCGACGGTCACCCGTTTCATTCTATGTTCGGTGTTGAGAAAGTCCGCGACCGTGTCGTGCGAATTGGTTCCGCCGGAAAGAGCTTTTCATTGACAGGATGGAAGGTCGGCTATGTGACAGCCGCCGAAAAACTTCTGGCTCCGATCGCTCGCGCCCACCAGTATGTCACTTTCACCACGCCGCCAGCATTGCAGTCGGCGGTTGCGGTTGGGCTTTCGTTACCTGATAGCTACTTTTTCGGCCTTCGAGCGACGCTGGCATCGCGACGGAATCTGCTGGTTGAAGGGCTGAAATCTGCGGGTTTTGATGTCGTAGCTGTCCATGCCACCTATTTCGCGGTGGCCGATATAAAGTCGCTCGATCATGGCGGTGACGATCTCGATTTTTGCCGACGGTTGACGCTTGAAGCGGGTGTAACCCCGGTTCCTATCTCATCTTTTTTTGGTGCACGCGATGTGCGCAGCCACGTCCGTTTCTGTTTCGCCAAGCGCGAAGAAACGCTGCGGGAGGCCGCTTCACGGCTGGTCCAGTGGAATAATGAGCACAATTGGCGCACCGCATCATAGGCGCGCCCGAAAATCACTACAGGGAAAACAAGATGCATTCAGTTTCATTTTTGCGCGGCGCAGTTTCCGCGGCACTTTTCTCAGCGCTCGTCGCTTCACCGGCGCTTGCGGAAAAAATCCGGTTTGGTGTGACGTCGGGGCCGCATGCTGAAATCGCCGAAGCATTCGCACCCGTTGCCAAGGCAAAGGGACTGGATATCGAGATTGTGGAGTTTTCGGACGGTGCACTGATCGACCCGGCGACAAATGATGGCGATCTCGACGCCAATGGCTTTCAGCATACACCTTACTTCGATCAACAGAACAAGGATCGAGGTCTCAATCTCGTTGCTGTTGGCGGACGTACTGTCTTGCTGCCAATGGCTGGTTACTCACGCAAGTACAAATCTCTAAGTGAGCTGCCAGAGGGCGCACAAATCTCCATTCCCAACGATCCGAGCAATGCAGGCCGTGCCTTGAAGCTTCTTGAAGCTGGCGGCGTTATCGAGCTTACGCCGGGTGTAACTTTCAACGCAACAGAACTCGATATTGTCGATAATCCGAAAAAGGTCAAAATCATACCGATGGAAACGGCCCAGCTTCCGCGGTCGCTGGAAGACGTGGATTTTTCCGTCATCACTTCACATTTTGCGCTGAGTGCCGGGCTGGTTCCGACCCGTGATGCGATCCTGATCGAAGACCAGTTATCCGATTATTTCTGCCTGCTTGCTGTCGCGGGAAAGAACAAGGATGCCCCGTGGGTCAGGACGCTTGTCGAGGCTTATAAATCTCCTGATGTCAAAGCCTTCATCGAGGAGAAGTTCAATGGCAATATCGTAGCGGGTTGGTGACATGAACGTGCTCGTACGCAGCGGACCGGTGTCGAACGCCGTACCGGACGATACAAACCCGGCACCGTCAATCATCGATATACGTTCGCTGACAAAGACCTATGACAAGAAGGCCGGTCCGGTCATCGACAATGTCTCGCTTCAAATCGCCAAGGGAACCATTCACGGAATCATTGGTCGTTCAGGCGCTGGAAAAAGCACGCTCGTGCGTTGCCTGAATGGTCTGGTGCACCCAACCGGAGGACAAGTCGTTGTTTCCGGGCGAGAGATCACAACGTTGCGTCAAGGCGAATTGCGACAGGTTCGTCGTGAAGTATCAATGATATTTCAGCATTTTAGTCTTCTGTCTTCACGAACTGCTTTTGGCAACATAGCCCTGCCACTGGAGCTCACAGGCGTTGATCGCAGCACCATAAGAACCCGCGTGAACGATTTGCTTGATCTGGTGGGCCTCAAGGGAAAGGCCGATGCTTATCCATCGGAACTGTCTGGTGGTCAGAAACAGCGTGTGGGTATCGCGCGCGCATTGGCTCTGGAGCCGAGCGTTTTGCTGTCGGATGAGGCGACGTCGGCGCTTGATCCCGAAACCACGGAGCAAATTCTTTCGTTATTGAAAGATATCAATCGGCGACTGGGGCTGACGATTGTGCTCATAACGCATGAAATGGACGTGGTGCGCCAGATCGCAGACCACGTGACGGTTCTTGATGGCGGCAAAGTCGTTGAAAACGGAGCGACCTTCGACGTCTTCGCCTTTCCGCAAACACCGATCGCCCGGTCATTTCTGGCTAGCATCGTCGCCCACGACCTCCCGCCGGAAGTATCGCAGCGGGTGCTTCCACAACCAGTTGTTGGGTCGGATCCGGTTCTACGCATTATCTTTTCCGGTGAAGCCGCGCATGCGCCGGTCGTTGCGACACTCGTGCAGCGCTTTGGGATAAATCCGAACATATTGCACGGGCGTATAGACTATATCGGCGGCAGACCACTGGGCGTCATGACACTCGTCGCTGAGGGTGGTTCCACCGATCTTACCGACGTCCGCAATTATCTGTCTTCACTCAATCTTCATGGAGAGGTCATCGGTCATGTTGTCCGATCTGCTTCCGCCGGCACTCGTCGGGCTCTTGCTTGAATCGCTGAAGCAGACGGCCATTATGGTGGCCGCATCTGCCACTCTGTCGACATTAATTGGCCTGCCGCTCGGTGTTGCACTGGTTGTTACCAGTCCGGGCCAGTTTCTTGAACGACCGGTCTTCAATCGTATTGCTGGTACTGTCGTCAATCTGGTTCGATCCACGCCATTCATCATTTTGATGGTGGCGATCATTCCCTTGACGCGCCTGATTGCCGGAACAACTGTTGGCACCTATGCGGCCATCGTGCCACTGACCGCGGCCATCACACCTCTTTACGCACGGCTTGCCGAAACGGCGATGCGTGAGGTGGACCACAGCCTGATCGAGGCTGCGGAAAGCATGGGCGCAACACCAATTCAGATCATCTTCAAGGTGCTCTTGCCTGAAGCGCTACCCGGGATCATTGCGGGGCAAACGGTTACGCTAGTCAGCTTGGTCGGGTACTCGGCGATGGCAGGAACAGTCGGCGGCGGTGGACTTGGCGATCTCGGAATTCGCTTCGGATATCAACGCTTCATGCCGGAAGTCATGGTTGCCGTCGTCATCATCCTGGTTGCGATCGTGCAATCCATCCAGATCACGGGCGACTACGCCGCCCGTCTTGTCAATCACCGTGTGGCGCGCAGCCGTCGTTCCCGCTGAGAGTTTTTCAGGAGCTTCCAATGACTATACATACCACCCCAATCAATCTGCCTCTGCTTGACTTGTCCCGTTTCAACGGCAGTGCTGAGGAGCGCGACAGTTTCATTGAGGAGCTGCGCCGCACTCTTCACGAACATGGCTTTTTCTATCTCACGGGACATGGCGTCGATCCGAAACTCGTGGAGGACGTGGTTGCAACGGCGAAGACGTTCTTCGCACTTCCAACGGAAGAAAAACTCAAGATAGAAATGGTGAAGTCATCGCATTTCCGCGGTTACAATCGTGCTGGCCTCGAACGGACACGTGGCGAGCAGGATTGGCGCGAACAGCTCGATATCAATACGGAATCAGAACCTGCCGAGATCGGTCCGAATAGCCCGGCATGGAAGCGTTTGATCGGCCCGAACCAGTGGCCGGAAGCACTGCCCGAACTTAAGCCGTTGCTGCTTGCTTATCAGGCCGAGGTGACACGCGTTGGCATTGATATTCTCAAGGCCATCGCCGCGGCTTTGGGGCAGCCGGAAGGCTTTTTCGCCCAGATTTATGAGCCGCATCCATCCCAACTCCTGAAGATTATCCGTTATCCGGGGCGCGATATAGCGGAAAGTGAGCAAGGAGTGGGCGCGCATAAGGACGGCGGTTTCGTTACTGTGTTGCTGCAAGATATCATCCCCGGCCTGCGCGTTCAGCGGGAAGATGGCGAATGGATTGATGCACCTCCGGTTCCCGGCACTTTTGTTATCAATACGGGAGAACTGCTTGAACTTGCCACCAATGGATTCGTGCGGGCAGATGTGCATGGCGTTGTCGCGCCGCCAGCCGGTGTGGAACGCTTTTCCGTCGCCTTCTTTCTCGGTGCTCGATACGACGCGACGATTCCGGTTATCGATTTGCCAGATGAGTTGAAGACCAAGGAGCGCGGTGTGACTGTCGACACGCTGAACCCGATCTTCCGTGAAGTTGGTGCGAACAATCTAAAAAGTCGCCTCCGGTCCCATCCTGATGTTGCGCGTGCTCATCATGCAGATTTGCTGACACCCGAACAATTGGCGGATCGCTCGCCCGGATCGACATATTGACAGGTTGATCTTCATTTTCCAGGGCGTCGTGGTCGTGCTGACGAGAACGCCCTGTTCACCCCATCCCTTGACGGCTAATTGTGCTGGTCTCAACAGCCGTCAAGGAACGAGTCCGGGGGTACGTGGTTGATCCAGATCGTTCCGGAACATGCGACACCCTCACGAGTGACCGCCGCTCATGTTTCGCTTTTTCGCAAACATTTATAAGCTGCGATTGCTGACAGGTGAGCGCGGCAGCTATCATTATGGTGGAAACCTTTTATCATTTTGCCAAGCGGATGCCGGTCTTTTTTCAAAAGTTTCGGCAGATTGACCGTGTAGTTGTCATTTTGAACAATTTGTTCCCACGAAATTTAACAAATCCACGGCTTGATCGTTCAAAGCATCAATGGAAATCTCCCTGCACTTATAAAAGCGTGAAGTAGGGAGGGGATCGCTGAAATGCCTGTAATGCCCAAATTGTGTGCCGATACCATAGTATATAACGGTGCGATCTGGTGTGGATATGAAGAGGGCACAGTCGAAGCCCTGGCCATCTGGCAAGGCAAGGTGCTCGCTACGGGCACCAAGGATCAAATCTGGTCTTTGAAGGGCGATAATACGCGTTTGATCGATCTGAAAGGACGCTTTGCCACACCCGGGCTGAATGACGCTCACCTGCATCTCATTTCGATTGGGTTGACACTCAAGTGGATTGATGCGACGCCGCAAGCGGCGCCGACATTGCAAAGCCTGCTTGACGCCATTCGGGAACAGGCTGCTTCCGCACCTCCCGGCGCATGGATCAGAGCACGCGGCTATGACCAGACGAAGCTCGATGTCGGTCGGCACCCGCATAAATCGGAGCTTGATGCTGTTGCTCCACACAATCCCGTCATGGTGGTACGCGCATGTGGCCACGTCTCGATCTTCAATTCGAAGGCATTTGAACTGGCGGGTATTGACGAAAATTCCCCGGTGCCAGATGGCGGCTTGATCGAGCAGAAGAATGGTACTTTGACGGGGATGGTTGCAGAAAATGCGCAAGGCGCCGTCCGCAAAGCGATCCCCAAGGCAACGACGGAAGAGATGATCGAGGCCATTGAGGCTGCAGGCAATCTTCTCCTTTCCTATGGCATCACCAGCGTTATGGACGCCGCTGTCGGTCAGGTCGCAGGCTTCGATGAAATCCGTGCCTACAACCTCGCCAAACTCGACAAGCGCTTGCCGGTGCGCACCTGGCTCGTGCTGCTCGGCGATCCGGGACCTTCCATTGTCGAAGAATGCTACAAAGCAGGACTTGTTTCCGGTGTCGGCGATGACATGCTGACAGTCGGTGCCGTCAAGATTTTCCTTGATGGATCGGCGGGCGGACGCACTGCATGGATGAGCAAGCCGTATCTCGGCGACGACGATAATATCGGTGTCCAGATATTGCCGGATGCAGAACTGGAAGCGCTGGTGCTCGATGCCCATAAAAAGGGTTATCAGTTGGCTTGCCACGCTATCGGCGATGCAGCGATTGGACAGCTTATTACAGCCTATGAAAAGGCACTCGCAGCGCATCCCGATCCAGATCGCCGCCATCGTATCGAACATTGCGGGTTCTCCACGCCGGAACAGCATGAGCGGATGAAGAAAGCCGGGATTTATCCTTGTCCGCAACAGGTCTTCATATACGATTTCGGTGACGCCTATATTTCTGTTCTTGGCGAGGAACGCGCAATTTCAAGCTACCCGCTGAAAACCTGGAAGGATCTGGGTTTCAAGCCTGCGACTGGCAGTGATTCACCGGTCTGCCATCCGAACCCCTATCCAAACATCTATTCGATGCTTACGCGCGAAACGGGTAAGGGAACGGTGATGGATACCCGCGAATGCGTGACCATCGAAGAGGCCCTGCAAGTTTATACGGAGTTCGGTGCTTTCTCTCAGAAGCTGGAGAATGTGAAGGGCAAGCTTGTACCTGGGCAGGTTGCTGATATTGCGGTCTTTTCACGCAATATGCTTACCGCGAAGCCGGAAGAGATTCTCAATGACACGCATTGTGTTCTTACCATGCGTGACGGTGAGGTCGTATTCGAACGGTCGTGAGTTAAATGCTCCCGGTTTCCGGGGGCAATAAAAAGAATTGAAGCGTAAACGCTTCGGGGCGATTTCGGGCAGCGAGGTTTCGACAGAGCTGTCCGAAGAACGGTTCATCTGAATCGCAAGAATGACATTTATGAAGGGGAACAACATGAGAAAATTTGCTTTGCTGGCAGCGCTGTCTGCAGTCCTGCTGGCCGGAACGGCGGCTTACGCGGCGGACGAGCCACGTTCGGGAGGCGTCATCAATTTTGTCGCGCCCTACGGCGACAGCTTCTCGACGCTCGATATTCAAGCATCGCCTGCCACACAAGACGAGTTCTACGCCAAGGCGATTCACCGTACGCTCTATGATTGGGATGCTGATCTCAACAAACCGGTACTCGGTCTTGCAACCGATGTGACTGTGTCCGACGACAGGCTCGTCTATACCTACAAGCTTCGTCAGGATGCATTTTTCCACAATGGCAAGCCTTTGACGGCAGACGACATTATCTGGAGCTATACCCGGATCATGGATCCGAAAAAGGCATTCCCACCGGCACGTTACATCGCCGAAATCAAAGGGGCGGAGGAATATACGCAGGGCAAGGCCAAGGAAATTTCCGGCCTGAAGAAGATCGATGACCATACGCTCGAAATCACGCTGAAACAGCCAATTGATCCGGGCTTCCAGTTCATGCGTAACAACACTGCCATTTACCCGGCAGGTGAGGGGGATAGCGAAGAGTTTCAGCGCCACCCGATTGGTCTCGGACCTTATAAGTTTGCGGAATATGTTCCTGGCTCTCGCCTGACAGTGGAGAAGTGGGACAAGTACTACGAAAAGGGCAAGCCCTACGCCGACAAGATCAATATCATGATCATGGGTGATGCGGCCGCGCGCGACGTTGCGTTCCGCAACAAGGAGATCGACGTAGCCGTGCTCGGGCCGGCACAATATACCGCCTATCTTGCCGATCCTGAACTGGCAAAGAATATGGTCGAGGTAGCTGAGGTATATACGCGCGCCGTCGGCTTTAATCCGGATTTCAAGCCGTTCCAGGACAAGCGCGTTCGTCAGGCAATCAACTACGCCATCGATAGCGATCTCATCATCAAGCGTCTCGTCAAGGACAAGGCCTATCGTGCTGTTGGTTGGCTGCCAAACTCATCGCCAGCCTTCGACAAGGATGCGAAGCCTTATCCGTATGACCCTGAAAAAGCAAAAGCTTTGCTTGCTGAAGCTGGGTATCCCGACGGCTTCGAATTCGAATTGACAGCAACGCAAAACGAGAGTTGGGGCCTGACCATCGTTCAAGCGATCATTCCGATGCTCGCCAAGGTCGGTATCAAGGTGAAGGCAAAGCCGGTCGAAGCGTCAGTGCTTGCGGATGTAGTTCCGGCTGGCAATTTCCAGGCCTATATGTGGTCGCTCGAAAGCGGTCCGGATGCACTGACGGCGATGCAGTGCTTCTATTCCACGACCCCACAATCTGCGTGTAACTACCAGAAGTTCTCGAACGCAGAATTCGACAAGATTGTCGATGAGGCAAAGGTGGCGAAAACTGAAGAAGAGAAGAACGAGCTTCTGAAGAAGGCCAACAACCTGTTGCAGGAAGAAGCGCCGGTCTGGTTCTTCAACTACAATAAGGCTGTCATGGCACATCAGCCATGGTTGCATGGCCTGCAGCCAAACTCGGCGGAGCTCGCCGTTCAGTCCTATGAAAAGCTGTGGGTTGATGACACGGTTCCGTCCGGTCGCTAATTCTGGCTGATCTGGATCGGCCCGCTCGTTATCGGGCGGGCCTCTGATCCCCTTTGCTCCAGCGTAGTTTACGCTGATCCGAAAGGAGGACCATGTGCTCTATTTTATTTTTCGGCGCATCTTGCAGATGATACCGACGGTTGTCGCTGTATCGCTGCTGATCTTCGTCATTTTCAGTGTTGTTCCGGGCAGCATCGCTTCTGGCCTAATTGCCAATGGCAAGGGCATGAACGACCCGAAGATGGTCGAAAAGATCACTCAGGAATTTGGCCTCGACAAGCCTGTCCATGTGCGTTTCGGCAATTATCTGGTTCAACTGGCACAGTTTGATCTCGGTACGTCCTATCGATCAAGACAGCCCGTTGTCTCGCTTATTCAGGAGCGCATGTGGCCAACATTGAAGCTCGCTTTTGCAGCTATGGGGTTTGCGATCCTGATAGGCGTACCGCTTGGGTTTCTCGCGGCACTTAAACCCGGAAGCCTTCTCGACAGTGTGACGATGATAGGCGCAGTCTCGGGCCTCTCGCTACCACAGTTCTGGCTGGGCCTGCTGGCCATGTATCTCTTTGCACTGACACTTGGATGGTTGCCGAGTTTCGGCTATGGCGATGGAGGCATCAGAAACGTCATTCTGCCTGCGCTGACGTTGGGTGTTGCGCCATTGGCGTTGCTGGCAAGAACAACGCGTGCAGCCGTGCTTGAAGTGATGGGCGCTGATTTCATTCGTACCGCCCGCTCTAAAGGCATGAGCAGCTTTCGCCTGGTGAAATGGCATGTCATGCGCAATGCGCTGGTGTTGATTATCACGACAATCGGCTTGCAATTCGGATCGATGATGGGGCAGGCCGTGGTGGTGGAGAAGTTATTCTCGTGGCCGGGCCTTGGCTCCTTGCTGATCGATAGCGTTTCGCTGCGCGACATTCCCGTGGTGCAGGGGGCAATTCTCGTAATCGTGTTGTGGTTTTTGGTCATCAATACGATCGTTGACATTCTCTACGCGGTTATCGACCCGCGCATAAGCCACGAGTAAGCCCATGAAGCTCCGTTTCAATCTCGTATTTGGCGGGTTCGTGTGCATCGTAATCGTAGGCGCTGCCGTATTTGCACCATTGCTGGCGCACTATAATCCGGTTCTCGATGCCGATCTGATGAATGCAGAACTGCCCCCCGATGCACAATTCTGGTTCGGCACCGACGCACAGGGCCGCGATGTTTATTCGCGCATCCTCTATGGTGCGCAAGTATCTTTGACCGTTGGTGTCGTCTCGCAGTGCATCAACACTGTTATTGGACTGTGTTTTGGCATTTCTGCCGGTTATTTCGGCGGTTGGTGGGATGATTTCGTCAATGGTCTGACTAATCTCATGCTGGCAATTCCGTCGCTGATCTTCGCGCTGGCAATCATGGCTGTCCTCGGCCCCGGTTTGCCAAGCCTTCTGCTCGCGCTTGGTCTGACGAATTGGTCCTGGACTTGCCGCATTGCGCGCAGTTCCACCCTTTCGCTAAAGAAGCAGGGCTATATTCAGGCTGCCAAGATGCTTGGCTATAGCGATGCCCGCATCATGATCACGCAGATCGTGCCAAACATGATCGGGCCTATTCTTGTGATCGGTACGCTCGGAATGGGCGACGCAATTCTGGCAGAAGCAGCACTTTCCTATCTTGGTCTTGGGATCAGTCCACCAGATCCAAGCTGGGGTAACATGCTCACCGATGCGCGTGAGTTGATCGTGAACGCGCCTTGGGCTGCCGTGTTTCCCGGTTTGGCCATCTTCTTCACGGTGCTTGGACTCAATCTGTTCGGGGACGGTCTTCGCGACTGGCTCGACCCGCATATGAGGACACGCAAGGTATGAGCGAACAAGCACTTCTTGAGGTAGAGAACCTCCGGATCGATATTGTTTCTGGTTCGAGCAAACATAACGTGGTCGAAGACGTATCGTTCACTATCGGAGCCGGCGAGACATTCGGACTGGTTGGAGAGTCTGGCTGCGGAAAGAGCATCACTGCACTATCGATGATCGGATTGCTGCGCAAACCACTGTCGATAACAGATGGCGTGATACGCTTCAAAGGGCAGGATTTGCGGTCGATGTCGTCGCGTGAAATGCGCAAGCTGCGCGGCAATCGCATAGCGATGATCTTTCAGGAGCCGATGACTGCTCTCAATCCGTTGTCGCCAGTAGGGCGTCAGATTGCGGAAATGTTCGTGCTGCATCAGGGTGCGACCTGGCACGAGGCGGAGCGCAAAGCGATCGAAGCGCTCGCCAGTGTTCAAGTTCCTGCGCCAGAGCAACGTGTGAAGAACTATCCACATCAGATGTCTGGCGGTATGCGCCAGCGTGTAATGATCGCTATCGCACTCGCGTGTGATCCAGATTTGCTGATCGCTGACGAACCCACGACCGCGCTTGATGTGACTGTTCAGGCGGAAATTCTTCGTCTGATGCAAGAGCTTTGCACTGCACGAGGAACTTCTGTCCTGATGATTAGTCATGATCTTGGTGTCATCGCGAAAATGTGTCGTCGCGTGGGGGTCATGTATGCTGGGCATTTGGTCGAGCAGCGCATAACAGCAGGCCTGTTTCACCACCCGGCTCATCCTTATGCGCATGGTCTTCTGGCCTCTCTACCGCAGCTCGGATCACGACAAAAAGCAGGTCAGTTGCGGCTGCAGGAAATCGAAGGCGTGGTACCCTCCATTTCCGCTTTTCCAAAGGGCTGCAGGTTCGAGCCGCGTTGTACGCGCGCGACTGATATTTGCCGTGCGCAAAAACCGGGCTGGACGCCACTTGAAGATGCCGGTGTGGTGAGGTGTTTCCATCATGAATGACATGCATTCCGCCAAACTGGCAGAACCATTGGTCCGCATCGACGATGTCTGCGTTTACTTCCCGGTGAGCGGCGGCATTTTCAGTCGCTCAAAGCAATTGCTGCGTGCCGTCAACAATCTCAGCCTGACCCTCAACAAAGGCGAGTGTCTTTCGATTGTTGGAGAGTCCGGTTGCGGTAAATCTACGCTTGCACTCTCCCTCGTCGGCTTGCAAAAGCCGACGAGCGGGCAAATCTATTTTGAAGGACGACCGATCACCGGAAAGGACGAACCGTCACGGCTGGAACGAGCAAAGATGGCGCAGATGGTCTTTCAAGATCCGTTCGCTTCACTCAATCCGCGCCAGACAGTCTATACGTCCCTGGCGGCGCCCTTGCGACTTCACGGTGTGACCTCGCGCAGCGAAGTCGATGGGCGCGTCGAGGAAATTTTGCGTCTTGTCGGTTTGAAGCCCGAGCAGGCAAAGCGTTTTCCGCACGAGTTTTCGGGTGGGCAACGCCAGCGCATCGGCATAGCACGCGCGCTGCTGCTCAATCCGAAAGTTATCGTGCTTGATGAGCCTGTTTCGGCGCTCGATGTTTCGATCCGGGCTCAGATCATCAATCTGCTGCTGGAACTGAAAGAACGGCTCGGTCTCTCTTATATCATGATCAGCCATGATCTGAGTGTCGTAGAGCATATGAGCGACCGTGTGGCGGTTATGTATTTCGGGCAGATTGTTGAGAGCGGACCGTGGGATCGGATATTCTCGAACCCGACGCATCCCTATACACGGAGACTGATTTCGGCCATTCCCGATCCGATGACGGAATTGACGGGCGGTCGGCTGCTCGACGATACAAGCCCACCGCAAGCACCGGAAGGTTATGCATTCTACCCCGAAAGCTTTGGCACGCACGATGTTCATGAAGTGCCGCCACGGACACAATTCATCGATATAGGCGGGGACCATCGCATTCGCGTTATCGAGAAAGCTTGAGTATCAAGTAAAAAACTAAAAAGCGCCGCTAACCGGCGCTTTTTATTGTCGTAGTATAAAGATCAGCCGCTGATCAGCTTTACTTCCATGAAGTCTTCCAGCCCCCATTTGCCGCCCTCGCGGCCATTGCCTGATTGCTTGTAGCCGCCAAACGGACTTCCCGGTGCACGCGATGTGCCGTTGATCTGCACCATGCCAGCGCGCAATTTGCGAGCCACGCGTTTTGCGCGTTCCGGACTACCGGTCTGGATATAGGCTGCAAGCCCGTATGGAGTGTCGTTGGCAATGGCGACGGCTTCTTCTTCGGTATCGAACGGGATCATTGCAAGCACCGGTCCGAAGATTTCTTCGCGAGCAATCGTCATGTCATTGTATACGTCGGCAAAGACGGTTGGCTTGACGAAATCACCTTCGGTGAACCCGTCGGGACGTCCCGTACCACCCGCAACAAGCCGTGCACCTTCGTCAATGCCCTTCTGGATCAGGTGTTGAACTTTCTCGAACTGGATTGAGGAGGAAAGCGGGCCGATGTGATCGCCTTCCTTTGCCGGGTCGCCGACCTTCGTGCCTTCTGTTATCTTTTTCGCGAGGTCTACTGCCTTGTCGTAAACTGAGCGCTCCACGAGCATGCGCGTCGGCGCATTACAGGACTGTCCGGTATTCTCGAAGCAATGCGCAAGGCTGCGTGCCATAGTCTTTTCAAGATCGGCGTCGGCGAAAACGATGTTCGGCGATTTGCCACCAAGCTCCAGCGAAACGCGCTTTACCGTTGCTGCTGCTGCTCGCGAAACTGCCGTTCCGGCGCGGGTCGAGCCGGTGAAGGACATCATGTCGACATCTGGGTGTTGCGACAAGGCTTCGCCAACAACGGTGCCTTCACCATTGACGAGATTGAAAACGCCTTTCGGGAAACCTGCCTGATCCACAAATTCGGCAAAGAGCATGGCCGACATCGGCGCAATCTCGGACGGCTTCAGGACGACGGTGCAGCCAACCGCAAGTGCTGGAATAACTTTCAGCGCGATCTGGTTCATCGGCCAGTTCCACGGCGTAATGAGGCCGCAAACACCGATTGGTTCGCGCACGACCGTCTGGTTCGGGTGTTTCGGAGAAAGGATCTCTTCGAACTCGAAGTTTTCGAAGGCCGCAATGAAAGCCTTGGTATGCGAGAGGCCTGCCGCTGCCTGCGATTCCCGCGCAAGTGTAATCGGTGCACCCATTTCGAGTGAAATTGCCTTGGCCATTTCGTCCAGACGGGTTTCGTAAATCTCCACTAACCGTCGGATGTAACCGATGCGTTCTTCCGCCGGGGTTTCGCTCCAGGACGGAAAAGCCTTGCGTGCGGCTGCGACCGCCAGGTCGATGTCTTTTGCGGAACCGGCAGAGATGACGGCATAAGGCTTTTCGTTGGCGGGGTTGATGACCTCAATGGTCTTGGCTTCTATCGGAGCGCGCCACGCTCCATCAATATAGAAGTCTGTTTTCTGGTCGAGGTTTTTCTGAAGCATTGTGCCGTCCTCCGTCGTGCTGAATGTTCGAGTTCAGCATAAGCCAACCCGATTTGCTTTCGACACTAATGCCGGGACATGGCAGCGTCAAAACAGAAGGGTGCATGGAAACATCAATTTTTCTTATTCATTATCGTAGGCTTCAACATCAAAACCCAGGGCAACCAGTCCTTCTTCCAGATAATCTCCGAGAAGCGGTGTGCCTATGAGATATTTGGCTTCACGGCCATTGTCACGATCAGCGGCGGTTGAGAGGGCTTCGTCCCATTCTTCCGCACTGAAATCTCCGCGTCCAACCCACATCAAAGCGAGCAGTTCCTGCCGCTCATCTATGTTCAGGGACCGGATAGCCGCAAAGAGTTCCTTGCGGGTGGGATTTGCCAGTGAGGCGTCGAGAATATCAACTTCATTGTCATCGCTGGCATTTGACCCGGATTCTTCATCGGTTGCGGGAACCTGAACGTCATACTCCCGGGCCTTGGCGATTATAAACTCCAGATTGTCGATATTGTTGACCAGCTCGACCACGCTTGCCTCCGTTACCTAGAGCATTTCCAGCAAAAGTGCGAAGTGGTTTTGCGTAGGATAATGCGTAAAAACAAAGAGATAGAGAATTTCCAGCAGTTCAATTTAAACTGGAAATTCTCTGGGTTGTTTGGCAAACAACGCTTTCGCAAAGCCTTGGTTCCGGCTGTCTCAGGGAGCAGGATCAGCTTCGCGCAGCCTGTAGCCGACGCCTGTTTCGGTTAGAATATAATGCGGCTGATCCGGGGATTTTTCAATCTTCTGTCTCAGCTGGCGGACATAGATGCGAAGATATTGCACATCAGCCGCCGGCCCCCAGACCTGGCTGAGAATAAAATGGTGCGTCAGCACTTTTCCGGCATGCTGCACGAGAAGACGGAGGATATCGTATTCCTTCGGCGACAGTTTAATTTCTTCACCATTGAGTTTCACAATACGGCGCACAAGATCGACGGTTAGGCCGTCACTCTGGAAAAGTGGCTTTTCTCCCTGCTGTTGCAACCTGTGCCGCAACGCGACCCGCAAACGCGCGGCCAGTTCCTTCATACCGAAAGGTTTCGGGACATAGTCATCGGCTCCTTCTTCAAGTGCACGAACAATCCCCGCTTCGTCGGTTCGGCTTGAGAGGACGAGAATAGGCAAGGTCACGCCGGTTTCTCTCCAGCGTTGAAGCAGCGCATGTCCATCAGTGTCAGGAAGACCCAGATCAAGCACCACGATATCGGGCTTTTCCGTCGTAATACGCTCGTCGGCTTCGCCACCATTCACGGCCTCGACGACGGTGTAGCCTTCCGTCGTCAGTCCGACCCGCAACAGTTTGCGGATGGCTGGTTCATCGTCGACAACAAGAATTTTCAGTTTCGGATCGTTCATGAGTTTTTGTCAACTTCATCAGCTGGGACGGGCAAAGCGATTGTAAAGACGGCACCGGTGCCTTCATGCCGATTTCCGGCCCGAATAGAGCCCCCCATTGCTTCGATGAAACCGCGAGCGATTGAAAGCCCCAGTCCGGTACCGGCCTGCACGTGATCACCTTTACGCACACGATAGAACGTATCGAACACGCGCTCCAGATCGCCGGGTGGAATACCTGGACCCCGATCACTGATTTCCAGTGTTATACGAGACGGAGCAGCATGAGCCTTAATTGTAATCGGTGTGTTTTCGGGGGCATATTTCGCCGCATTGTCGAACAGATTGAACAAGACCTGCTCGAACAGAACGGCATCAAGCTGAACCATAGGCAAATCAGCTGGAACGGCAATGTTGACCTGATGATGAACCAGAATCTTGGCTGCACGATTGAGCGCCGCCCCAATGAGATCGCCAACATAATGAAGCGACAGATTAGGCTTCATTGCACCTGCTTCAATCCGCGTCATATCGAGGAGGTTTGCGATGAAGCGGTTCAAGCGCTCTGATTGGTCCACCACGGTTGCAACGAGATCGGAACGGTCTGTATCTGGCAATGAGCTGGAATAGTCGCGCAAGGTCGTGGCTGCGCCCAGAATTGCCGCCAGCGGGGTCTTCAGATCGTGTGAGATTGAGGTGAGCAGGGCCGAACGCAATTTGTCAGCTTCGGCGGCGAGTTTTGCTCGCTCCACATCACCGACAAGCTGAACGCGTTCGATGGCAATTGCGGCCTGATCGGCCAAAGCCTCGAAGAGACGCTGTTGTTCAGGCGTGAGGATAGGCCCCATGCGATCATTGTCGAGGCCGATGACGCCAACTGATGTTCTGGCGGTTTTGAGAGGCAGATAGAGCCGCTTGGCACCCGGTAAAGTATTGGCACCACGCCCAGCGGGAAGGTCGTGTTCCCAGGTCCAGTGTGCTGCAGCGATATCGGCATCATCCAGAGTGTCATCAGGCGGATAACCACCTCTGACCGTTATACTGTTTCCTTCAGGGAGAAGCATCACGACCCGCACCTTGAGCATTGATGCGATCTGGAATGCGGTGGCCCATAACACATCATCGAGCGAGCCAGTCCCTGCCAGCTTTTTACTGAAGAGATATAGATCTTCCGTCATGCGTGCACGTTGCCGTGCCGCTGCAGCCTGCCGCTGGACCCGGCTCGCCAGATTGCTGGCAATGAAACTCACGAACAGGAAGAAAACCAGCGCCACAACACTTTCAGGATCGGCGATGGAAAGCGTGTAGAGGGGAGAAAGAAAGAAGAAATTATAGGCGAAAGCGCTAAGTACGGATGCGAAAAGCGCTGGCCAAAGACCAAGGGTGACCGCAACACCAAGAACGCCGACAACGAACACCAGTGCTATGCTGCGCACATCCAGAAACTGGTCGAGCAGCAAGCCGGTGACAAGCGCTATTCCTGTCATCACCATACCGATCAGATAGGGCGTGATGTCGGGCGTTGCCTTCTGACTGGCGGTCTTTACCTTACGAGGGGTCTCCCCGTTTTCATAGTCGACACCTGCCGTTATGTGAATATCGATGGCGCCGGAGAGCCGCACCAGTTCTCGTGCGATGGAGCCGTCAATCATCTCACGCCAGCGCGATTTTATCGATTTTCCGGCGACGATCTGGGTAAAGTTGTGTGTTGAAGCGTAGCGAACAATGTCTTCGGCGACGGATTGACCGGGAATGATGATGGTTTCCCCGCCGAGCTGTTCGGCAAGCCTCAGTGCCGTTGCAAGCCTGTCCTTTGCTTCTTCAGTAAGCCCCGCAGACCGTGCCGTTTCTATATGGATGGCCGCCCAAGGTGCGCGAAGACGATCCGCAAGCCGACGTGCATAGCGAACCAGCGATATACTACGGGGGCGTTCGTCGACCGCAACCAATATGCGGTCGCCTGCGGCCCATGGCCCTTCAATGGCATGGGCACGCATGTGACTGAGCAGTTGCTCATCGACACGCTGGGCGGTGCGGCGCAGTGCCAATTCACGCAATGCGGTCAGATTCCCGGAAGAAAAGTAATTGTGGATCGCTCGTTTCGCGGTCTTTGGTAGGTAAATCTTGCCTTCATTAAGACGTTTGATGAGATCATTCGGCGTGAGATCGATAAGCTCAATGTCGTCGGCACGGTCGATGATGCTGTCGGGTACTGTTTCACGCACACGGATACGCGTGATCTGTGCCACAACATCATTTAGGCTTTCGACATGCTGGATGTTGAACGTCGTATAGACATCAATCCCGCGCGCCAGAATTTCCTCGACATCCTGATAACGTTTGGGGTGTCTGCTGCCCGGTGCATTCGTGTGCGCCAGTTCATCCACAAGAACCAGTTGTGGTTTGCGGGCCAGCACCGCATCTATATCCATTTCATCCAAGAGATGCCCGCGATAGGCCACTTGCGCACGCGGAATAATCTCAAGCCCTTCCGTCAGCGCTTCGGTTTCCACTCGACCATGTGTCTCGACAACGCCGATGACGACATCTATGCCATCAGCTCTGCGCGCGCGACCGGACATCAGCATTTCATAGGTTTTACCAACACCCGGTGCGGCACCGAGAAATATCTTCAGGCGGCCACGCGTTTCGCGTTCCGCCTGTTCAAGCAGAGCATCGGGAGAAGGTCTGTTCTCGCCGAAGCGAAGCGGGTCCGATGTCAAATAAAGCTCCTGAAAGGAAGGGCGGCAAATCATGCCGCCGCCAGTTATTCTACTTGGTGCTGGTCCTGTCCAGAACAAGGTTCAGCTTCAGAACATTGACCACCGGTTCCCCAAGAAATCCGAGCTCACGAGCTTCAACTTGTTGCTCAACAATCTCTCGCAGTGCGGCTTCATCGATCCCGCGCGCCTTTGCGACACGCGGCACCTGATAGAAAGCTGTTTCCGGTGAAATATGCGGATCGAGACCGCTTGCGGATGTTGTCACAAGGTCAATCGGTGGTCGTGCAGAACCTTCGTCTTGTGACAGAGCGGTGGCGTCAGCTTTAATTCGCTCAATGAGTTTTGGATTGGTTGGGCCAAGATTGGACCCGCCAGAACTCGCGGCATCATAACCGTTTTGTCCTGCCGCAGATGGGCGGCCGTGAAAATAGCGGTCGCCGGTAAAACCCTGTCCGATCAACTCGGAACCAATGATTGTACCGTCCTTTTCGATCAGGCTGCCATTGGCATTAGCGGGAAAGATCACCTGGGCGATACCTGTCATGCCGAGCGGGTAGAGCAACCCGGTTATGACAGTGAGCGAAACGATCATGACAAGTGCTGGACGAAGTTGTTTCAGCATTTTTGTTAATCCTTATGCGAGGCCAAGGGCGGTAATGGCCATATCGATGGCCTTGATGCCAATGAATGGCACGATGACGCCGCCGAGGCCGTAGATCAGAAGATTGCGCGAGAGGAGCGTACCTGCACCGACCGGCTTGTAGGTCACACCTTTCAGCGAAAGCGGGATCAGAGCCACAATAATCAGGGCATTGAAGATGATGGCCGACAGGATGGCGCTCTGCGGCGTGGAGAGTCCCATGATATTGAGCGCGCCAAGCTGAGGATAGAAAGCCAGAAACATAGCCGGAATGATCGCAAAATATTTTGCAATGTCATTGGCGATGGAGAAGGTCGTCAACGCTCCCCGTGTCATCAGCAATTGCTTGCCGATTTCAACGATTTCAATGAGCTTGGTGGGATCGCTATCAAGATCGACCATATTGCCTGCTTCTCGCGCGGCAACCGTGCCGGTATTCATGGCCACGCCGACATCCGCCTGAGCAAGGGCAGGGGCGTCGTTTGTACCGTCTCCGCACATTGCAACAAGTTTCCCCTTCGCCTGTTCCTCTCGGATAAGCGACAGCTTGTTTTCTGGCGTTGCCTGCGCAAGAAAGTCATCCACACCTGCTTCGGCAGCGATGGCTGCTGCGGTCATAGGGTTGTCGCCGGTAATCATGACAGTGCGGATACCCATCCGGCGCAATTCGGCAAAGCGCTCGCGGATGCCGCCTTTGACGATGTCCTTCAGGTGCACGACACCGAGAAGGTGGCCATCTTTAGCGACGGCAAGCGGTGTGCCGCCAGCCTTGGCGATTGTGTCAGCGATAGACTGTAGTTCCGACAGTGTTCTTTCATCGGCGTGGCTATTCTGGTCCACATAGGCAAGCACAGCATCCACAGCGCCTTTGCGAATGACGGAACCCTCAATATCGACGCCGCTCATGCGGCTTTGCGCGGTGAATGGTACAAAATGGGCGTGAAGACCTTGCATGTCACGGCCACGTAAACCGTATTTTTCCTTGGCCAGAACGACGATGGAACGACCTTCGGGCGTTTCGTCGGCAAGCGAGGCCAGTTGCGCTGCATCGGCAAGCTCTTGCTCGGTTACGCCATTGACCGGCACAAAAGCGGTCGCCTGACGATTGCCAAGAGTGATCGTGCCGGTCTTGTCAAGCAGAAGCGTGTCCACATCACCCGCTGCCTCGACCGCACGACCGGACATGGCAAGCACGTTGAAGCGTACGAGGCGGTCCATGCCTGCGATACCAATGGCAGAAAGCAAGGCGCCGATTGTCGTCGGGATCAGGGTCACGAAGAGCGCAACCAGCACCGTGACGGGGATATAACCGCCTGCATAAGTCGCAAAGCTAGGGATCGTAACAACGGCGAGCACGAATATCAGCGTCATGCCTGCAAGCAGAATGTTGAGCGCGATCTCGTTGGGTGTCTTCTGGCGTTCTGCACCTTCCACCAGCCTAATCATCTTGTCGATAAAGGTGGAACCCTGCGCGGCGGTGATGCGTACCTTGATCCAGTCGGACAAAACTTGTGTTCCACCTGTAACGGCAGAGCGATCGCCGCCAGATTCACGGATGACAGGCGCGGATTCGCCGGTAATGGCGGCTTCATTGACGGATGCGACACCTTCAATGACTTCACCGTCGGAAGGGATGATGTCATTGGCTTCCACAAGAACGATATCGCCAACTTTCAAGCTCGTTCCCGGCACACTTTTCCAGTTTGGTCCCTCGGGACTATCCAGAAGTTTAGCTTGTGTTTCCGTTCGTGTCCGGCGCAGCGAGTCTGCTTGTGCCTTGCCTCGGCCTTCTGCGACGGCCTCGGCAAAATTCGCAAACAGAACTGTGAACCACAGCCACAAGACGATCTGGAATGAAAAGCCGACACTGGGATTGCCGGTGGCGACGTCTTTCAGCAGCAGCAAAGTTGTAAGCGCTGAAACGACGGCAACCACGAACATCACCGGATTGCGCGCAAGACTCCTGGGATTGAGCTTGCGAAAGGCATCGCCGATGGCGGGTAAAAGGATGCGGGCATCGAGAATGCTCGCGGATTTGGACTGGCTCATAACAGAGACTCCAGTAAAATTACGTTTCCGTTCGGAAAGCTCAGATCAATCCGGCAAGCTGAACCGCGAGAAGGACGGCGGTCGTTGCCAGAAGGATCGAGAGAATGCAGCTTGAGGGTTTGAGCATCAAAACATCTGCCCCTTGATCATTGCGAGGTGTTCGGCAATGGGGCCGAGCGCCAGCGCCGGGAAGAAGATCAGTCCTCCAACCACAAGAATGACACCGATCAGCAAGCCGACGAAAAGCGGCCCTGTCGTCGGGAAGGTGCCTGCAGATTGCGGTGCAGCTTTCTTGGCGACAAGTGAACCGGCGATCGCCATGGCAGGCAGGATCACGAGAAACCGGCCCATCAGCATGGCAAGCCCGATGGTGATGTTATACCAGGGCGTATTGCCGGAGAGGCCGCCGAAGGCCGAACCATTATTCGCTGTGCCTGAGGTATAGGCATAGAGAATTTCCGAGAAACCATGTGGTCCGGGATTGGCGATCGATGCCAGCCCTGTTGGAATAACGGACGCTATGGCGGTAAAACCCAGAATTGATAACGGAAGGCAGAGAACGGCGAGCATCGCCATTTTCACTTCCTTGGCTTCGATCTTCTTGCCCAGATATTCAGGCGTGCGTCCAACCATCAGCCCGGCCACGAAAACGGCAACGACAACAAACAGGACGATACCGTAGAAGCCTGCACCTACGCCGCCGATGATGATCTCGCCCAGCATCATGTTGATCATGGGGATCATTCCGCCCAGTGCCATCATGCTGTCATGCATGGCGATCACTGCACCGCATGATGCAGCGGTGGTAACGACGGCGAAGAGCGCGGACATTGCGATGCCGAAACGTGTCTCCTTGCCTTCCATGTTGCCACCATCAACACTGAGTGCATGGATGAGGGGATTACCGGCAGCTTCTGCCCAGTAGCAGATTGCAACGCCTGCGACGAACAATATGCCCATCGCAGCAAAGATTGCCCAACCCTGACGTTCGTTGCCGACCATTCGCCCGAAGACGTTGGTAAGCGAAGCGCCGATTGCGAAGATCGCAACCATCTGGATCATGTTGGAGATGGCATCCGGGTTTTCAAAAGGATGCGCGGAATTGGCATTGAAGAAACCGCCGCCATTGGTGCCGAGCATCTTGATGGCGAGCTGCGAGGCAACCGGCCCAAGCGCGATCACCTGTCTCGCGCCTTCCAGCGTCGTTGCTTCGGCATAAACACCAATTGTTTGCGGCACACCGAGGCTGACGAAAGCCAAGGTAAGAATAATGCACAAGGGCAAAAGGACGTAGAGTGTGCATCGTGTAAGATCGACCCAGAAATTTCCGAGCGTCTTCATGGATTTGCGCGAGAATGCACGAATGAGTGCAATGGCGATGGCAACGCCAGTAGCAGCCGAGACGAAGTTCTGAACCGTCAGTCCTGCCATTTGCGTCAGGTAGGACATGGTGCTTTCGCCACCATAGTTCTGCCAGTTGGTGTTGGTAACAAAACTGGCAGTGGTGTTGAAGGCCAGGTCCGCCGGAACGTCGCTCATACCCATCGGGTTGAAGGGCAGAGAGCCCTGAAACCGTTGCAGCATGTAAAGCAGCAAAAAGCCGGCCAGATTGAACAACAGCAGGGAAGCAGCATAGGTTGTCCAGTGCTGTTCTTCTCGTTCGGTTGTGCCTGCGAGGCGGTAAAGCCCCCGCTCGACCGGAACGAGTACAGGTGAAAGGAGCGTCCGTTCACCGCCGAAAACGCGCGTCATGTAGCCGCCGAGCGGTTTGACGAGCAAAATGATGATCCCGCAAAAAACGAGGATCTGAATCCATCCATTGATTGTCATGGTCTTTTCCGAGGCCTGAAAGGCTGCCGGTTACGCGGGCTTGGCCGGAGATCGGCCTAGAACCGCTCCGGTCGTATGAGCGCGTAAAGGAGATAAGCGGCTAGAAAGGCTGCAACCAAGGCGCCAGCGACGTATTCGATCATCATGGCGACGCCTCAAAGCCTTTCGCAGATGCGCAGATAGCCGAACAGCAGCGCGAAGAAGCCGATGCCGATTGCAAGGACGGCGAAATCCATAGTCATGCCTGAATTGCCCTAAGGGGCTCCCTGTTTCTTACAGGGACATTATGTTGCCGCATTGCATAGGGTTTCGAGAGCGAGCGCTGCTTCAAAAAATAAAAAACTCATATATGGAATGCGGTCGATAAAGGCCGATGTTGCCGTCTTGTCTTTCACTAGAGCGATGTTGCCGCGGCAGCTGCACGACCGGCCGTTCGTCCGGAAAAGATGCAGCCGCCGAGGAATGTGCCTTCAAGTGCATTGTACCCATGATAACCGCCACCGCCGAAGCCTGCAGCTTCGCCTGCAGCGTATAGACCGGGCACCTTTTCTCCTGCCGCATTGAGAACTTGGGCGTCCATATCGGTATGTAAACCGCCAAGTGTCTTGCGTGTCAGAATATGAAGTTTGACGGCAATAAGCGGACCGTTGGAGGGTTCCAGCAGAGAATGCAGCGGCACGGCGCGCGTGAGACGGTCACCGATATAGGCTCGGGCATTATGGACCGCCATCACCTGAGCATCCTTGGAGTAGCGGTTGACGATCTCGCGATCTCGCGCTTCGATTTGATCACGGATGTGGTCAGGCTTCAGAAGCTTCTCTCCCGTCAAACCGTTCATTTTTGCAATGAGCTCATCCAGTGTTCCAGCTGTGATGAAATCTGCTCCGTTATCGAGAAAGGCTTGGACCGGCGGCGGTGGCGCTTTACCGAGGCGACTTTTAAGCAAAAGCTTCCAGTTTTTGCCCGTGAGGTCCGGATTTTGTTCCGATCCGGACAGAGAGAACTCTTTGCGGATGATTTTTTCGGTCAGGATGAACCACGAATAGTCGTAGCCGGTCGAAAGAATATGTTTGAGCGTGCCAAGAGTGTCGAAGCCAGGAAGATAGGGAGCGGGAAGACGATTGCCCTTAGCGTCGAACCAAATGGAAGAAGGCCCCGGCAGAATGCGAATGCCATGGTTCGGCCAGATCGGGTTCCAGTTTCGCACGCCTTCCGTATAGTGCCACATGCGATCAGCATTGATGACATGGCCGCCCGCAGCCACGGCAATATCTATGCCGCGTCCATCTACATGAGCTGGTACTCCCAATACCATTTCTTTCGGGGGAATGCCGAGCCTGTCGCGCGGCCATGCCCTTCGAACCTTGTCGGGGTCACCGCCTATGCCGCCAGATGTGACGATTACACAGTCAGCAAAATAGGCAAATTCGCCAATGGTGTCGCGTGACGAAGATTGCCCGCGCTCGACAGTCGATGGCACCAGCACCTCTCCATAGACACCACTGACGCGCCCGCCGGTAGTGGCGATGCTATTGACTCTATGACGGCATTTTAGGGTTATGAGCCCTTTGCTGATTGCTGCACGGAGCGATCGTTCAAATGGTGCTACGACAGCAGGTCCTGTTCCCCAGGTTACATGAAAACGTGGCACTGAGTTGCCGTGACCATCGGCTTTTGCTCCGCCACGCTCCGCCCAGCCAACAACAGGAAACCAGCGCATACCGAGACCATGCAGCCATCGGCGCATTTCTCCTGCAGCAAATTCCAGATAGGATTCGGCCCAGCGTTTCGGCCAACGATCTTCCGCCCGATCAAATTGTGCCGATCCAAACCAGTCCTGCCGCGCGAGGTCGATATTGTCCTTGATGCCAAGGCGACGCTGTTCCGGGCTGTCGACCATAAATAATCCGCCGAGTGACCAGAACGCTTGTCCACCAATGGAATTGTCACCTTCCTGTTCGAGAAGAATGACCTTGCGACCCGCTAGAGCCAACTCATGAGCGGCAACAAGCCCAGCTAATCCGGCACCGATGATGATTGCATCCGCATTCTCCATCCCCGCTTCCTCTCTCCCAAAAGGCGCTCGATGAGCGCATCGTGACTGAAGGGATGACGTGTTGCAAGCGGTCGTCGGGTGTATTCAACCGAAGAAATAAGGCACGATCCAGTCGGCAATCAGCTTGATGGAAAGTCCAAACAAGGTCAGCTGCACGAGCAGGAAAAATGGACCGTCGGGCATGATCCGGGTCAGCTTTGCGCCGACAAAGGTGCCAATAACAGCGGCAGGGACAAGCCAAAGGCCAAGTGATGTATCGAGATTGGAAAACTGCTGCAACTGCCAGTAGGGCACAAGCTTTACGGCGTTGACGATGGCAAAAAGAATAGTCGATGTGCCAGCGAAAACCAGTTTTGGAAGATGCTGTGGCAGCACGTACATCTGGAACGGTGGCGCCCCGGAATGCGAGACGAAACTGGTCAGGCCCGTGAGAACGCCCCAGAAAACGCCGCCTGGAACATCCGCCTTTCGCGCACTTTTGCGGTAAAGTGCCCCGAACCAAGCATTGAAGCAGAAAAGGATGCCGACCAAGCCGACCAGCATTCCGATGAAGGTAGGAGAAAGATGGGCGCTAAACATCCAACCAACGCCAACGCCGAGAATTGCTGCTGGGGTCAGGATTGCAAGATTGCGTGCCGAGAAGTGATGGCGATAAAGATATAGGCCAAACATGTCGCTGATGACATAGATCGGAAGCAAAAGCGCGGCGGCGGTGACCGGCGATATGACCAGCGCCATCAAAGGAACCGCGAGCGTACCGACGGACGGCAAGCCACCTTTCGAAAGCCCGACAAGAAATGCCGCAATGACTGCGATTGCGAGAAAAAGAGGCGTGTGTTCGAGCATGTGATAGGGCAGCTTTGCGGTGGGGGGAGAAAACATCTCCGGCGTTGGGCCGGAGATGTTGTGATTGGATGTCAGGCGTGGGCCCATTCCCAGTAAAGCGCCCGCGCCCGCTTCGTCAGTGGTCCATATTCAAGTTTGCGATCATCAAAACCGACAATTGGCACAACTTTGCTCATATTGCCTGTCGAGAAGATTTCATCCGCTTCGCGGAAATCTTCGATCTTCAAAGTGGTTTCATGGACGGTGACGCCTGCTGTGCGCAAAAGCCCGATTACGCGCTGGCGAGTAATGCCGTTGAGGAATGTACCATTGGGCGCTGGTGTGAAAACCTCGCCACCACGTACCATGAAGACGTTTGAGGTTGCTGTCTCCGCAACGTTGCCAAGCACGTCGGTCACCAGCGCATTGTGAAAGCCTTTTGCCTTTGCCTCGCGCAGCATGCGTGCGTTGTTCGGATAAAGGCAGGCGGCCTTGGCATTGACCGGCATGACTTCCAGATATGGCCGACGGAACGATGTCGTGGTGACCGTGAAACCCTTCGGCTCGACCATGGGGATCGCTTCAAGGCAGAGTGCAAAATCCGTTGACGATGCGAGCGGAGCGACTGCGCTGGCGTCACCTTCTTCTGCCCAGTACATGGGACGGATATAAACGTCCGTTCCAGGCTTGAACTTTTTCAGGCCCTCACGCGCAAGCGTCTCGATGTCATTGGCGGAAAGTGTCGGTTCTAATCCCAAAACACGGGCTGAATCATTAGCGCGGGCAGAATGGCGGTCAAGGTCTGGTGTTACGCCTTCAAAGAGGCGTGCGCCATCAAATACCAGCGAACCAAGCCAGGTCGCTTGTGAGGCTGCACCGAGAATGCGAACATCGCCTTCACGCCATTCGCCCTTGTAATAGGTCCACATCGCGCGTTTATCGGTCATTTCCCTAGTCCTTTGACAATATATTGCTCGTGCTTCTGCCCGCGTCAGAGCGCTGTCAAACACAAATCGTTATCGGAAAAATGCTCAAAGCGTCTTGATATGGTTGAATCAGGTTAACGTCCTAAGCACTTCTGTTTGAAGCGTTATTTCATCAACCGTGGACAGGCTGCCTATATCGTAGGAGCAGGCAACGCCGGAGACAAGCGCGAACTTGTCACTGTTCGCTTTCAAGATTGTTCGGCCTTGTCTTCAACAAGCGCGGGAGTTGGTTCCGATGTGACGACAGCCGGAGGCCCCTCAACACCGCGTTGCCTTTCGCGGATAAAGGTGAAGAGACCGGAAATGGTAATGAGAACGATGCCGATCAGCATGGGCATATCTATGTGATCGTGGAAAACAAAATATCCGAAAAGGATCGCCCATATCATCTGGCTATACTGTGGGGACGCAATTGCACTTGCTGGCGCACGTTGGGCTGCAAGCATCAGCAGGATATTGGCTAGCGCAGCGAGAAGGCCATAGCCTGCGAGATAAACCCATTGCTCGGTATTTGGCGGCTCGTAGGACGGGACCATCAAAAACCCGCAGATGATGATCGGGCCGACAAGTCCGCTTGTATAAAGCGATATGCGCTTTTCATGTTTACCCATGACGCGGAAGATGATGATGCTCATCGCACCGCCCATGCCAGCCGCCAGTGCGCCTAGGTGGCCGATCGAGAGCTCCCTGAACCCGGGGCGGAGCACAATCAGAACGCCGATAAAGCCGATCAGAACCGCTGACCATCGCCGCCAGCCAACCTGTTCCTTCAAGAATACTACTGAAAGTATAGTCACGTAGGCTGGGAGAAGGAAAATGAGCGCGAAGGCTTCCGCCATAGAGAGATGTGTGAATGCCGTAACGCTTCCTATTGTTCCCATAGCCGCCGTTACGGTTCGCAATAGCCACATTTTGATATTGCTGGTGCGAAACATATCGAGCCAGACATCGTCAGCTTTCTTTGTAAATGGAATAGCCAGCAGACCAAGTACAGCGCCGAAGAATGCCACTTCGTAAGGTGACAGCGTGCCATCAAGAAACTTGACGCAGGCGTCGCTTACAGCGAATGCCGCATAGGACGCAAACGCGAGAAAAATACCGTAAAGCATGTCGATGTCCGAAAGAAACGGGGGGAGGAGTTCGTTCCTGCCTCTCCCTTAATCGATTAGAAGCTTATTGGCAAAAGGCTTTTCTGAAAATTCGCATTTAAGACTATAATTGGGCCATTGCTTGGAAAAGAAGTAAATTCGACCTTTTCAAGGTTTTGAGCTCAAGCAAAAACGCATGCCTCATTTGCAATCATATCCGTGGTGGAAATTTGGGCAAACGCCTATTTGATAATCATCCAAACGAGGAGAAAGCAAATGAACATTCGTCAGAAAGTACAGCAGTTCGTGTCCCGCCGCCGCGCTATCCGTGAGCTCGGTGCAATGGACGACCATCTTCTTGCCGATATCGGTGTTTCGCGTTCGCAGATTCACAGCGCCGTTTTCGGTAAGTAATAGCTTATGGCGTTTCTCTCGAAAGATCGCCCCATAAGTGAAAATCGAATAAAGTAACAAAGCGTCGGTCTCCAGTCCCGGCGCTTTTGTTTTATGCGTTGCCCCTTAAATAGTTTCTTGACCTGAAGGTCTGTGGTTCTGACTGCGCGATGCCGCTTTCCCAGTCGTTACAGCTTTAGTTTCTTGCCCGCTCATTATTCAGCTGTTTATCGCTAATGAGACATAATCCGTACCATTTTGGGACAGATCGCTGTTGTCGCCAACGCAATTTTCCGCCAGCTTGTATTTGCGGGGGCAGGCGATGAAGATACGGCGTTTCCGTTTTTAACTGCGGTTTGTTTGCCAAACTTCATCGCCTCATATTTCATAGCAATGTCTATTGCCGGTTGGTGTTGCGTTTATTGTTCTAAATTATTGCTAGTCAGTATTGCGTGGAATGCAGGAGTGCACGCAATCTAGCTCTTGCGCATCGGGCGGTGTCAGGCTTATCTGGCCGCCCGATGACGCAAAGGCAGATACAGCATGGATATTATCTGGCGCGGGATTTTGATTGGAATTGGCGCAACCGTCGTAATGGACTTGTGGGCGCTGATACTGGCCGCAATACCAGGGCAGAGGCGCCCAAATTGGGGGCTGGTCGGTCGCTGGTTCTGGCATCTCCGCCACGGGCAAATTTTCCACGATAATATTTCTGATGCCAAGCCCTATAAGCATGAAGTAGCACTTGGCTGGATTGGGCATTATGCGGTCGGTATTCTTTACGGTGTCATCTTTGCCATTTATGGTGGCGCGGAATGGTTTTCCGACCCGGTCTTTTTGCCGGTTTGGATTTTCGGTATACTGACAGTATCGGCAGGGTGGTTTTTGTTGCAACCCGGTTTGGGAATCGGTTGGGCGGCTTCAAAATTGCCGAATGCGCGTAATGTACGTTTGCTCAATCTTATTGCACATACGTTTTTTGCTCTTGGCATGTATGGCACGGCTTTGCTCTTACAAAGCCCATTTCAATCAGTTAGTTAGAAATAATCGCGCCCCTCTCGCAAATTGTCTTTTTTGAATCTGTTTCAAATATTTCCCGGCAAATGAGTGACTGGCGCGTGATGAAATCTCAGTCCACACTAAATCATGTCAACAAACTGGCATTCACGCGGCAGAACTGTGCTTTTGTCCGTGATGGGTGTATGGGGAACTTGTCCGACTGCAAATCTGCAGCGGCAACTAACATTATGGCAATCGCATAGGTTGCCTCAGCTCGGCTCTTGACGAAGCGCAACAAGTTGCGCGTCGTGAATTAACGCGAACTGAGGCGCCAATTGACGGGCGCTTGCCTTGGAGGGACGATGCTCGAAAAGCTGTTCAAATTACAGGAACACGGCACTACGGCGAGAACGGAAATCATTGCCGGCGTGACGACCTTCCTGACGATGTCTTACATCATCTTCGTAAACCCGGACATTCTGTCCACTACGGGTATGGATCGAAACGCTGTTTTCGTTGCCACCTGCCTTGCGGCAGCTCTCGGCTCGATCATCATGGCGCTCGTTGCGAACTGGCCTATCGGCATGGCGCCCGGCATGGGGCTCAATGCCTTCTTCGCCTTCACCGTAGTCGGGGCGATGGGCTTTTCCTGGCAGCAGGCGCTTGGTGCCGTTTTCATTTCCGGCATTATCTTCCTGATCTTGACGGTGACAGGCGTACGCCGCTGGTTGGTCGAAGGCATTCCGCATTCGCTGCGTAGCGCGATTGCCGCGGGTATCGGTATGTTCCTGGCCCTGATCGGTCTCAAAAGCGCTGGTGTTGTTGTTGGCAACCAGGCAACTTTGGTCGGTCTGGGGGATCTGACGAAAGCTGGCCCGCTGCTGGCGATTGCCGGTTTCTTCATCATTGCAGTGTTGGATGCCCTGAAAGTTCGCGGTGCGATCCTCATCGGTATTCTTGTCGTCACCGTTGCATCGATTGCTCTCGGTATCAGCCAGTTCGGCGGCGTTTTCTCGGCTCCTCCGAGCTTGGCGCCAACATTCCTTCAGCTTGATGTGATGGGCGCTCTGCATACCGGCATTTTGCACGTCATTCTGGTTTTCGTACTCGTTGAAGTTTTTGATGCCACTGGTACGCTGATTGGCGTGGCAAAGCGTGGTGGTCTGATCGAACCGGGTAAACCAAACCGTCTCGGACGCGCCCTTTTTGCCGATAGCACGGCAATCCTTGGTGGCTCGCTTCTCGGTACGTCTTCTACGACAGCTTATGTTGAAAGCGCGTCTGGCGTTCAGGCTGGCGGTCGCACAGGTCTGACGGCTCTGGTTGTTGCACTCCTGTTCCTTGCAGCCTTGTTCATTTCGCCGCTCGCCGGTTCGGTTCCGGCCTATGCTACGGCACCGGCTCTGATCTACGTCGCTTGCTTGATGATGCGTGAACTGACTGAGATCGAATGGCACGATGTAACGGAAGCCGCGCCTGCTGCACTGACGGCTTTGGCTATCCCGTTCACCTATTCGATCGCGAACGGTCTCGCCTTTGGCTTCATCAGCTATGTCGTGCTCAAGGCCTTCACCGGCAAGGCACGTGATGTGCATCTTGCTACCTGGTTGGTTGCTGCACTCTTCGTCATCCGCTTCGCATTCTTTGCGGAGTAACAATAGATGCGTCGGACCGAAACGGTCCGGCGCTTTTCTGCAACATCGGGAGGAATAGAACTGTGCAAACAGATGAACTGAAACTGCTTGAAAAACTGATCGACGTTATCGAGCAGGATGTCATTCCTCTGACCGAACGAGGCGTTGCGGAAGGCAACAAGGTTTTCGGCGCAGCTTTGTTGCGCAAATCAGATTTATCCCTTGTTCTTGCGGAAACCAACAACGAGACTGAAAACCCGCTCTGGCACGGTGAAGTGCACACTTTGAAGCGTTTCTACGAAATGCCGGAGAATGGACGTCCGGATACGAAAGACATGGTCTTTCTTTCCACTCATGAACCTTGCTCCATGTGCCTTTCGGCCATTACCTGGAGCGGTTTCGACAATTTTTACTACCTGTTCAGCCATGAGGATTCACGAGATGCTTTCTCGATCCCTCACGATTTGAAGATCCTCAAGGAAGTCTTCACGCTGGAGCCGGGTGGATATAACCGCGATAATGCCTTCTGGCACAGTCGTTCGATTCCGAAGATGGTTGCGTCGCTACCAGACGCTGACCGCCAGCGTCTCGGCAGAAGGCTCGATGCTATTTTCGCCAAATATGACGAATTGTCCGGTACTTATCAGGCGAGCAAAGATGGAAACGCTATTCCTCTCAATTGAGGAGAAATCGTTTCATGCGGTCATACGCCTGAAATAGGCACATGCCAAAGGGGATGCGCGATGTCGGATATTCGGCTCGCGCATTTTTCATGTCTGACAGGACGAGCATCATGACCTCTGACCATACAATATCAGCGATTGGCTTCTGCACCCCTACGGGTGACGGTAATTTCAGCACGCTTGAGGGCGCAATCCGCAACATTGTCGAACTCGGTTCGGAAGCTGTCGAACTGTCGCTATATGGCGAGGAAATAATCTCAGGCGGTCGTCTCATTCCGCATCGCGTGGATCGTCTCGTTGATATCACCAGACAGTTCGACATGCGCTACAGCGTTCACGGACAGATTGTTTCCAACTTCATGGATCGAGAGCATCTGGATTATCAAAAGGCGGTTGTTCGGGCGATGCTGGAACTCTGTGACCATGTCGGAGCGGAAGTTCTCGTTCATCACTCCGGCCATGCTCCGATGCCTGCACTTTCTCGTATTCCCGACCTCGACAAGATGGAACGGGACGCGCTCGCCGAAATGGCGGAGCTTGCGAAAACTTATGGCGTCCGGATCGCGCTGGAGAATATTTTCGCGATGAGCGATGCTGAATATCGCCAGACACCGGCTCAGGTTGCCGAAACAGTAGTTGCGGTCAATCATTCTTCCGTTTGCGGTCTGATCGATTTCAGCCATGCCTATATTGAATGCACACGTCTGGGGCTTGACTGGCGTTCGCAAGTTCGCGCTATGGCTCCGGTGACGGGGCATCTGCACGTTCACGACAGTTTTGGCCGTCCTTATACGATGACCAAGTTTTATCATCCTGCCGAGGCAACAGCACTCGGTATCGGCGATCTGCACCTGCCGATCGGCTGGGGTGATATTCCGTGGGAAGAAATTTTCGACGAACTGACTTTTTTGCCCGATACATTCCTGATCATGGAAATCGGAGAAGATCGTTTCAGTACCGAACAAGCCGACAGTCTCGCACGTGCTCGCAAGTTGGCTGAACGCGTCAACAACCGCCTGAAAGCAGCCTGAATGAAATGAAACAGGCCGCGCAAAGAGCGCGGCCTGTTTTTTTGGTTCAGGCTTTTACTATTTTCGGATTTCACCAAGCTGCTTTTGCACTGCGTCGATAATGTCATCGCCGATCTGGGACTTATATTTGGCATAGATCGGCTGGGACTTCTCAAGCATGCGAGCATGCTCTTCCGGTGACAGTGTGTTTACTTCCAGGCCCGCTTCCTTGATCTTCTCGAGCGACTTCTGGTTCAGTTCGCGAATGACTTTGCGTTCAACGTCGCGACCGACTACGGCACACTCACGCAAGGCGGCCTGTTCTTCCGGTGAGTACGTGTCGAAGATCGGCTTGGAATAAAGGAACAGAAACGGTGTATAGGCATGTTTCGTTTCCGTTACGTATTTCTGCACTTCGTAGAACTTGGACGTATCGATTGTGACGTAAGGGTTTTCCTGTGCATCGATAGCCTTTGTTTCCAGCGCCGAGAAAATTTCACCGAAAGCCATCGGAGTAGCGTTGGCACCAAAGTTCTGGAATGTGTCGAGGAAGATGTTGTTCTGCATCACGCGGACTTTCATGCCGCTGAAATCTTCCCACTTGTTGACCGGATGTTTTGAGTTTGAAAGATTTCGGAAGCCATTTTCCCAATAGGCCAGATTGACGAGGCCGACGGCAGCAAGCTTTTCGTCCATCATCTTGCCGAAGGGTCCATCGACGACGGCGTCTGCTTCTTTATCATTTGCGAAGAGAAATGGCAGATCGAAGACACCAAGTGCAGGAACGATGCCAACGAGCGGCGATGACGACGTGACGACGCCTTCCTGCACACCGGAACGCAGTGCCTGTGTGGCCTGCAAATCACCTCCGATTGCACCGCCCCAGAACGCGGTTATCTTCATCTTGCCGCCGGACTTTTCAGCAAGACATTCATTCATTGCCTTGATGCCATTGCCGACGGGATGATCCTCGTTAATGCCGTTCGAAACGCGAATATTGCGATCCTGAAACTCTGCAAATGCAGGAACGGTTAGCGCTCCCGCCATAAGGGCGGTCGTTGCCAGCATAATCAGTTTTCTCATTGAACTCTCCTCCCAGAGTTGATGTTAAACCTAATGAAGCCAGTTCATGGGTACCAATACGAGGCTTGGAAACAGAACCAGCAGCAACAATACGATCACCTGCGAAATCAGGAACGGATTTACGCCTGCGACCACTTTTCCTAGCGGAACCTTTGAGACGCCGCTCACGACATTCAGCACGACGCCCACTGGGGGCGTGATAAGTCCGATACTATTGTTCATGATGAACAGGACACCGAAATAAGCCGGATCAATACCTGCTTGTTTGACAATCGGCATCAGGACGGGTGTCAGGATGAGAATTGTCGGCGTGAGATCCAATGCCGTTCCAACAATCAGCACCAGGATCATGATCGCAAACATCAACAGTTTTGGGCTGTCGATTAACGGTGCAATATAACCGCTGATTTCTGCCGGAATGTTTGCGGCCGTTATCAGCCATGACGAAACCAGCGCCGAAGCGACGAGAAACATGATGATGGATGTTGTCTTGGCTGCTCGCAGGAAGACGCCGTAAAGATCGACAAATCTCAGCTCGCGGTAGACGAACATACCGACAAAGAGGGCATAGGCTGCGGCTACCACGGCTGCTTCAGTCGGTGTCATGACGCCCATACGTATGCCACCTAGGATGATGATTGGCATGCCCAGCGCCCACAGTGCGCGTCCGGTTGCTTGCAGCCGATCTTTGCCGGATTGCTTGGGAAGCACTTTGAGATTGTCTTTTCTGACGACGATCTGCCACGTGAAGAGCAGGGCGATACCCATCATCAGACCCGGCACAATGCCAGCCATGAAAAGCTGCGTTATGGATACATTGGCGGCAACGCCGAATACGATCATAGCCATAGATGGCGGGATAACAGGTGCAATAATGCCACCGGCAGCCATAAGTCCGGCAGAGCGCGGGATATTATAACCCGCTTTCGCCATCATGGGGACGAGGATCGTTGCAAGCGCTGCAGTATCTGCAGCAGCTGAACCCGATACGCTGGCCATGATGATGGCCGCAAGAATGGCAACGACACCGAGACCACCTCGAATATGGCCAACGCAAGCTATGGCGAAATCAATGATGCGACGGGACAAGCCGCCTGAATTCATTAGTTCCCCAGCCAGAATGAAAAAAGGGATTGCCAGAAGGGTGAAGGAGTCAACACCAGCAATCATATTCTGTGCAATGATTTGTGTGTTGAACATCCCCATGTACAACATGAGAATGACACCGCAGAACATAAGCGAGAAGGCGATCGGAACACCAATGGCCATAGCGCTGAGGAGTGAGCCGACAAATACTACAAGCGTCATGTCGTTTACTCCATCAGATGATCGAGCGAATGTTCGCCCGCAAAGGTGGCAATTTCCTCATCGGTCAGACGACCGGTGACAGCGCGCAGGAAACGCTCGGCCGCGATGATGAACATTGCGCCGCCGGTGAATAGTCCGACGCCGTAAACCCAGATCATCGAGAGCCCGGTGACGGGTGCAACCATGCTGGCGTTGATGTCGAATTGTTTCCATGTGCCCCAGAAGAAAATTCCCGAACACAGTGCGACGATCAGATAGCTGATCGCCATGCAGGTAATGCGACCCTGCCGCCCGAAACGGGCAACGAGCGTCTCGATGCCCAAATGGCTGTTCTCGCGAAAAGTAAGAACGGCTCCGAGAAACGATACCCAGACGAAGAAATAACGCGCAAGTTCTTCCGATACGGTCAGTCCGGAATTTGCGGCGTAGCGCAAAATCACGTTGACAAAGACCATAATGGCCATGCCGGCGAGGAGGAAGACGAGAATTGCGCCAAGCATCTTGTAGAAGAAATCTATGGCTTTCGTCATATATCCGTCCTCAAATTTTATCGAGCAGATTGCGCGCTTGCAGGTTTCGGATCAGCGCCCTTATGCCGAATGTCCATTCGGGACATTTGTCGGTCCTGTCGACCCAATTGACGAGGCAACCGAGCTTGGGAGTTGATATCTCCACACGGTCGCCGACTTCATGTGTGAAACCTTGTCCGGCACCGCGACGGTCCTTGACAGGTGCGAACATCGTGCCGAGGAACAACACGGCGCCGTCTGGGTATTGATGATTGCGGTTCATCATCTGCGATGCAAGATTTTCAGGATCGCGACTAATCGCTTCCATCGGGCTTTCGCCGGTCATCTCGAAACCGTCAGCTCCGTGAACAGTCAGCGACAGCTTGAGCTTGCGCAACACATCCATAGTGAATTCGCCATCGAACAGGCGAATAAAGGGACCGATAGCGCAGGAAGCATTGTTATCCTTGGCTTTGCCGAGCAAAAGAGCCGAACGCCCTTCGACGTCCCTGAGATTGACGTCGTTGCCCAGAGTTGCTCCAACAATGCGTCCATCAGAAGCGACGACCAGAACCACTTCCGGTTCAGGATTGTTCCATTGTGAAATCGGTAGAATACCGACAGTTGCGCCGCATCCAACGGCGGACATCGGCTGGGACTTGGTGAAAATCTCTGCATCAGGGCCAATACCCACTTCCAGATATTGTGACCAGAGCCCCATTTCTTGAAGGAGCGCTTTAACCTCCGCCGCCTTTTCGGAACCAGCAGCGACGCCTCTCAAATTGTCGCCAATGACAGGGGCCAGACGTTCGCGAATTTCACGGGCGCGGGAGGGGTCGCCTTTTGCCTGTTCTTCAATCACGCGTTCAAGCATGCTGTCAGCAAAGGTGACACCGGCTGCTTTGATCGATTGCAGATCTATGGGAGCAAGCAGCTCTCCGCGATCACCGGAAAGAAAATCGTCCAGAGAGCCGAGATTGGTGAAGTTTTCTGTGCCATCTAACTCGCGTAACAGTGAGCTGTGCTCCAGAAGACCCGAAACTGTAGCGGACAAACTGGATATATCGTGCACATGACCGTCTTTCACCAGTACTGGACAAGGGCCGTTTTCGGCCTTCGACCATACGCGACCGATCAAGATCGCAGAATGGCTGTCCTCGGGCAAAATCGCCGTTGCTTTCACTTCACGCTTGTCTTGCACAGATATCCTCCCATTTCATGACCTTTCCCATAGGTCATATGTTGTCAGGATGTCTGACAACAAGAGCGTTATTGTTATTAGCAGTCTGGGGCTGTGTCCAGACTTTAGGCCGAGCTAACATCAAAAATTAGATCGATCTGTTTTTCTTCGGCTGACGGTATAGGCCTTGTCCATTTCTGGATGAAGTTCCATGCCAAGTCCTGCGCCGGGTGGAACCGTGATCATCCCGTTCTTCACTTCGGGCAGGGCCGTGACCAGATCGCGATACCAGGTCTTGTAGAATGCGCGGACGCTTTCCTGAATGAGGGCATTCGGTGCATTCAGTGACAGGTGCGTTGAGGCACACAGGACGACTGGTCCGGTACAATCATGAGGGGCGACCGGCAGATGCCAGGCCTCCGCCATGGCGGCAATTTTGCGGGCTTCCGAGAGACCACCACACCAGCTCAAATCGAGCATGACGACGCCAGCTACACCCGTTTCGAGAAGATCACGGAACGCCCAACGACTCCCCAGTGTTTCAGAGGCACAGATCGGCGCTATGCTTGCTTCCGCATAGCGCTTGAGACTGCCAAGACTATCCATCTTGATCGGGTCTTCGTGCCAGAAGGTCTTGAAAGGCGCGAGTTCATGGGCGATCTGCATGGCGGGTAAGAGCTGCCACATTGAATGAAATTCAACCATGATATCCATGCGGTCACCGACGGCTGCACGGATTTTCTCGAAAGGCTGTAATGCCGCCTTTAGATCAGGCTGAGAGATATACTGCCCGCGTGTCTTTTCTGCCGCCATGTCGAATGGCCAGATTTTCATCGCCGTTATGCCCTCGTCCAGCAACGAGAGCGCAAGCTCGTCTGCGCGGTGCAGGAAGCCATTAAGATCGTCATAATTAGCGCCAGCACCCGCCAGACCATAATTGGCGGATTGCTGGCCGGTAGCCTTCTTGATGTATTCAGTTCCGGCGCAGGTATTATAGGTTCGGATGGACTGACGGCTGAAGCCGCCGAGAAGTTGAGCAATCGGGAGGTTGGTAGCTTTGCCGTATAGATCCCACAGGGCAATATCGAAAGCGGAGTTGCCGCGCACTTCCGCGCCGGTTGAACGGAAACCGAGATAGCCCACAAGGTCAGATGCCAGCAGATCGATCTGCAAAGGATCGCGACCGACAACGCGCGGCGCAACATATTCGTGGAGATAGGCCTCGACGGTCTCGGACATGAAAAAGGTCTCACCGAGTCCGGTAATTCCTTCGTCCGTATGAACTTCCACCCACAACAGGTTTGGCCGTTCGGCGATACGGATGGTTTCGATTGCGGTGATCTTCATTGCACCTCCCAATGCAGCCCGATTGCCTGCAAACTAGCTTTTCTGACCTTCATTGAGCTTTTCAAGATGAAGGAGCAGGGCGCTGTGATCTTTCTCACCACCGCCTTCGTCCACGAAAGCTGCAAAGGCTTCGCGTACGGTCTCCGTCAATGGCAAGCTCAACGATAGGTCGCCCGCAGTCTTGAGGATCGAATTGAGATCTTTGAGCTGGATGCGCGATGTGCCGCCCGGCTCAAAATTTCGGTCAATCATCCGTTTGCCGTGCAGTTCGAGAATGCGGCTTTCACAGAAACCACCGCGGATGGCGTCGCGGAATGCTGCCCGCGACCCACCGCCTTTTTCAACCAGAACCATTGCTTCAGCGATTGCTCCGATAGTTACGGCGACAATCTGCTGATTGGCAAGTTTTGCGAGCTGACCGGCACCTGACGGGCCGACGCGGGTGAGGCGTCCCATTGGTTTGAACACATCGGCAAGGCCTGCGATGATCGCTTCATCTCCTCCGGCCATGATGGCAAGCGTGCCTTCCTGGGCACCCACTACGCCACCGGAGACCGGGGCATCGATGTGATTGATGTCAATTGCCTTTAGATGCTTGGTATGTTCGCGTGCGAAGTCTGGTGAAATTGAACTCATGTCAATGACTGCACTGCCTTTTTTCAAGGCTGCTGCGGCTCCTTGATCGAAAAGGACGTCGCGTACTGCCGGGCCATCGGTCAACATCGTGATGACTAAATCCGCTGTCTCTGCTGCCTCGGCGGCAGACTGAGCAAGTTTGGCACCTTTTTCAGCAAGAGGGGCAGCCTTGGCGCTGTTCCGGTTCCAGACGGTTACATCAAAGCCTGCATCCAGAAGCCGACTGGCCATTGGTGCGCCCATCAGGCCGGTTCCAAGAAAAGCGATCTTGCGTGTCAACGTTGGCCTCCCATTTCATCTTCGATGTGAACGCGAATGATCTCATCAAAGGATGTTTCTGCGGTGAAGCCAAGAGCCTGGGCGCGTTTTGCTTCAAAACCGGGAGCCCAGCCTGCAACCATACGCATGATCATTTCATCTGGCTCGTGGCGGATCAGACCTACCGCCTTTTCCCCCGCAACGCGACGTAATGCTTCAATCTGCTCGCCTACAGTCGCACTGAGACCCGGCATGGAAAGATTGCGACGTGCTCCAACTGCTTCCGTATCGATGGTGGCTCCATGGATTAGAAAGCCGACGGCTGAGCGCGGCGAAGCATGCCAATGCCGGACATCTTCAGGAACAGGCAAGATTGCTTCTTGCCCGGAGAGTGGCTCACGCAGGATATTGGAGAAAAAGCCGGATGCAGCCTTGTTCGGTTTGCCGGGGCGTATGCAGATAGTTGGCAGGCGAATGCCGATGCCGTCGAAGAAACCGCGCCGGGTGTAGTCTGACAACAGAAGTTCACTGATAGCCTTCTGCGTGCCGTAGCTCGTCAACGGGGTCGTGTGAAATTCATCAGGGATCGGGTAGGGGAGCGGAGCACCAAAAACGGCAATAGACGATGTGAAAACCACGCGAGGCTTATAGCCGTCAGCAATGTGTGCAAGCCTGATCGCATCGAACAGATGGCGGGTGCCATCCAGATTGATTCGATACCCCTTGTCGAAATCCAGTTCTGCTTCACCGGACACGATTGCCGCGAGGTGGAAGATGATGTCAGGGCGTCCTGACACGATCTTCAGAGCGGTTTCCATGGTAGATATATCTGCTGCCAGAGTATCGACCGATCCTGCAAAGCCTTTCGGAGGTTCCGCTGCAACGATATCGATAAGTGTCAGTTTTTCAACTGGAGTTTCCCCGAGATGGCCGTCGTTTGAAAGGCGCTGCGTTAGTTTGCGCCCGACCATGCCGGCAGCGCCGATGATTGCAATATGCATCTGGAAGGCTCCTCCTTGCCTCGCAGCCGACCCTACTCGAAAACGTGGCGTCGGCTACCATTACGACACTTCTCCAGTCTCCCACCAGATTTGTGTTGTAGGGTTGTCTGATAACCTTATATGTAGGCGTTGAAAACAGTTTTCTCCGTCTTGCCACAGGAATGAAACGGAAAAGCCTGCCGCATCTTAAAAACTGTCGTACATCCGCGACAGCGCATTGCATATCGGTAAAGCCAAGAGGATATCATGTACGGTTCGGGGGACATGACTGGAAACAAGCAGGCTGATCTCGTTGCTCTTTTGGGCGACGATCTGGTTATGACCGGGAAAAACGACATGCTTGGCTATTGTCGCGACTGGCCGGGAGATGTGGAGAATACGGCAGTTGCTGTGATCCGACCACGCTCGACAGCGGACGTTTCTGCTGCGGTTAAAGCCTGCGCCTCACTGGGATTGTCTATCATTCCGCAAGGCGGAAATACCGGTCTGGTGCAGGGAGGCGTGCCGGATGGGCGCGACAATCTCGTCATTCTAAGTCTTGAGCGAATGAATCACATTCGGAAGATTGATCCGGATGATTTTTCGGCGGTTGTGGATGCCGGTTGCATTCTCTCCGAACTGAAAGACAAACTGGCAGCCGAAGGGATGTTTTTTCCATTAGCACTTGGTGCACAGGGAAGCTGTCGCATCGGGGGAAATGTCAGCACCAATGCCGGAGGCATCAACGTGTTGCGTTATGGCATGACCCGTGAGCTGGTTCTGGGGCTGGAGGTTGTGCTGCCAGACGGTACGATATTCAATGGTCTTTCGACGCTGAGGAAAGACAATCGTGGGATTGATCTGAAACAGCTATTTATCGGGGCAGAAGGCATTTTGGGAGTGGTGACCGGTGTGGCAATCAAACTTATGCCCTTGCCGGACAAGGTGGAAACTGCCCTGCTGGGGCTCAATTCGCTGGATGACGCGATTGCCCTTTATCGGCGCGCGCGTGTGCAGTGCTGTGATTTGATGTCCGCTTTTGAATTCATGCCGCCAGTGGCTTTTACCTTGGCGCTAGAGGCGATGCCAGAACTTGCCATGCCACTAGGACAATACCCGGCCTATGTCTTGATGGAGGTCTCGGGTTCAGGCCTGGTCGACATACTATCCTTGATGGAACAGTTTCTCGCGGGCGCGATGGAAGATGGCCTCGTTCTTGACGGGACAATCGCGTCCTCTCGTGCGCAAGGTCAAAATCTCTGGACATTTCGTGAAGCTATGAACGAAGGACAGGCGCTGCGTGGCAAGCACCTGCGTACCGATATCTCGGTCCCTCTTTCAAAGCTGGCATCATTCGTCGGAGAAGCAGAAAGGGAACTGGCTAAGGTCCTTCCAGATTGTCTCGCCGTTTCTTATGGGCATGTCGGCGACGGCAATGTGCATCTCAATGTCATTCCAGAAAGCAATCTCGATGTTGCGGCGAAAGACAAGAAGATCAAACTTGCCAAGGAAACGATCAATGCTGTTCTGGATCGTTACGCAGGCAGCATCAGTGCAGAGCACGGCATTGGTCGCCTCAAAAGGGAAGATTTCGAGAAGTGCATTGACCCTGCACGACGAAAACTGCTTGAAGGTATCAAGCAAGTCATCGATCCGGACAATATCATGAATCCGGGCTGCCAGCTTTCTCTTGACTCTTCAAAAGGCTGACGACACACCACTTGCACGGGCAATCAGGGAGACTTCATCAATTTGTTTGGCGAAATCAGGCGTAATGAGCAGCTTCCGGGGCGTATTGCTTCGGAAATTACGCGGCAGATCAGTGAAGGTAGTCTTCTGCCGGGACAAAAGTTGCCGACAGAACATAATCTTGCACAAAGCTTCGGTGTCAGCCGGTCGGTTGTACGTGAAGCGATTGCCCAGTTGCGTAACGAGGGCCTGGTTGAAACCCGACAGGGTGTAGGTGCGTTTGTAACGGAACCCGACAGGCGACATGCTCTCCGCATAGAACCTGAAACACTTGCCAATCGTGACAGTTTCCGCAGCCTGTTCCAGTTGCGAATGGCGTTGGAGATAGAAGCGGCGGGGCTAGCTGCGGTGCATCATGATGAACATGATATGATGCAACTGAATGAAGCGCTCGCAGAGATGAGCGGTTCGAAAAAATGGACGGATACCGGTATTGCCGCTGATCTGACATTTCACCGTGCGCTCGCTTCCGCAACACATAACGAATATTTTCCGCTGGTTCTGGGTTTTATTGCCGAACGCATCAATCAGGCGATCAATGCGGCGCGTGCGCGGGCGGTACTAGAGCAGATTGTCGAGATTACAATCAATGAACACACCGCAATCAGGGATGCGATTCGCTCACGTGATCCGTTGCGAGCGCGCGAAGTGATGCGCCAACACATTGTGCAGGCGGCAAGCCGCGTCGGTCTCAAACTGGAAACTTTCTGATGGCTCCTTCTTTCGAACTATTCAGTCTGGAAGGGCGCATAGCCCTGATTACCGGCTCAAGCCAGGGCATCGGCTTTGCATTGGCTCGTGGGCTTGCAGAACATGGAGCAACGGTAATCATCAATGGCCGTGATCAGAACAAAGTGGATAAGGCCGTTACGCTACTGGAAAACGAGGGCCATACGGTCTTTGCGTCCGTTTTTGATGTGACGGTTGCTGAAGAAGTTCGTGCAGCTATTGATGCGATTGAAGAGGAAATCGGTGCGCTCGATATTCTGGTCAATAATGCCGGGATGCAATATCGCGCGCCGCTTGAAGATTTTCCGATCGAGAAGTGGCAGCAGCTTCTGGAAACCAACATTTCCAGCGCATTTTATGCTGGGCAGGCAGCTGCGCGCCATATGATCCCACGAGGACACGGCAAGATAATCAACATTGCTTCGGTTCAAAGTGAACTGGCACGACCTTCAATTGCACCTTATACGGCAACAAAGGGAGCGATCCGTAACCTGACGCGCGGCATGGCCACCGATTGGGCCCGACATGGCTTGCAGATCAATGCAATTGCTCCCGGCTATTTCAAGACGCCGCTGAATCAGGCATTGGTTGATAACCCCGAATTTACGGCATGGCTGGAGAAAAGGACGCCGGCGGGCCGTTGGGGTGACGTGGAAGAGTTGGTCGGCGCTGCAGTATTCCTGAGCAGCGATGCGTCCTCTTTCGTCAATGGGCAGGTTTTGCACGTCGATGGCGGCATGACCGCGAGTGTATGAGGAATTGATGCTGCGTATTATCGTTATGGGTGTTTCGGGTTCCGGAAAATCAACCGTAGGCGAGAAGATTGCCGATGAACTGGCGCTCCCGTTTCTTGAGGGCGACTCTCTTCATCCGAAGTCCAATGTCGATAAGATGTCAGCGGGCATCCCCTTGCAGGATGAGGATCGTTGGCCCTGGCTCGACAAAATCGGTGAACGTCTCGCTGCTTCGACCGACGGAATCGTTGTTTCCTGTTCCGCACTGAAGAAGAGCTATCGTGATCGTCTCCGCGCTGCTGCTGGTACACCGGTGCTGTTTGTCTTTCTGGATGGCAGTTTTGAAGTGTTGCACGAACATATGGGGCATCGCACAGGCCATTTTATGCCGGTAACGATGCTGGAAAGCCAGATCGCTACACTAGAAAGCCCTGTTGGAGAACCGCTGGTCTTCCGTGCAGATATCGCCGAGACCGTGGAAAAAATTGTTTCCGACAGTCTCGAATGGATACGCTCAGTTCAGTTCTAGGACTATTTCAGGGGCCAGAAGAACATCAGTGTTGGGACTGTTACAATCGCTATAATGATTGATAGCGGTAATCCCAGACGTGGATAATCGCTGAATTTATAACCACCTGGCCCCATGACCAGCGTATTGCATTGATGACCGATTGGCGTGAGGAAGTCACACCCTGCGCCGATCGCAACCGCCATCAAAAAGGCCTCCGGCTTGAAACCAAGTCCGGAAGCAAAACTTGTGGCGATGGGAGCCATGACGAGCACCGTCGCAGCATTGTTGAGAAATGGTGTCACCATCATCGCAGCTACAAGAATGAGCGCCAACGCACCTGCTGGCGGTAACTGATGGCCGATTGTGGCGAGCCCTTCTGCGATGAGGTCCGTGCCGCCGGTTGTTCGCAGCGCATCCGAAACCGGGATGAGTGCCGCAAGCATCACCAGAATTGGACCGTCGATTTCGTCATAGACCTCGTTGAGAGGTATCACCTTGAACAGCAGCATGGCGACAGCGGCGGCAAAGAACGCCACCGCCACTGGTACAAGGCTTAACGCGGTTGCCCCGATGGCAGCGATCAGAATGGCGAGCGGGATCAATCCGCGCCGAACGCTGCCAAGCATAAGCTTGCGGCGGGCAAGCGGCAGCAATTCGAACTCCGGCAGGAAGGTGGACAGATTTGCTTGTCTGCCTTGCAGTACGACCACGTCACCGAAACGGAGAATGACCTCACTGAGCCGCTCAGTAATACGTTCGCCTGGCCGGCTGACCGCCAGGAGGTTCAGATCGTATCGCGCAAAAAGGGCAAGTCTCTGGGCAGTTAGGCCGATTAGGCGCGAGTTCTTGCCGATAACAGCTTCCACAACCTCTATGTCGGTGGAACCGCTTGTCTCGGACGGATTGCGGTTCTCGGACAGGGTAAGCTTTCCGGCACTTATGACAGCATCGAGTGCTTTTGGATCACCTTCAAGAAGGACAACATCGCCTTCGTTCAGGATCGTATCTGGAAGTGGCGTCAATCGTTGGTCGTTGCGTATGATGGAAGTCACCATCGCTTCACCTTCAGCTGCCTTGATGAGATCGGTCACGCGCTTGCCGGTCATCGTCGAGTTCTTGGTGATACGCGCTTCGGAAGCATAATTCTTGATCTTGATTGCCTCATCCAGCGATACGTTTTCGCGAGTGCGCTGGGGAACGAGCCAGTAGAAGAGTACCAGATAGACGAGTCCTACGACTGATAGTACAGCGCCGACAGGCGTAAAATCGAACATTGTGAAGGGCTCACCAACCATTTCGCCGCGAATGCGAGAAACAACGATGTTGGGTGAAGTGCCCACCTGGGTCATCAAACCACCGAGCAACGCGCCGAAGGCCATAGGCATGAGAAAGGTCGATGGAGAAACATTGGAACGACGTGCGAATTGGAAAGCAACCGGTATCATGATTGCCAGTGCGCCGACGTTTTTAACAAAAGCTGAGAGAACAGTGACGACTGCCACCAGCACGGCAAGTTGGAGTCGCACACTGTTCATTTCTGGCAGAAAACGCTGCACCGCCGCCTGCATAAGGCCGGAACGTGCGACACCCGCACTGACCACCAACGCACTGCCAACGATGATAACGATGTCGTCGCTGAAACCCGAAAATGCGTGATCGAAGGGTACAACCCCAACTGCTATTGCCAGGAGAAGTGCACAAAGTGCGACCACATCATAACGGAACTTGCCCCAGATAAACGCTCCCATCATGAGTATGATTACTGCGAAGGAGAGTATCTGCTGATGCGTCATCTATCGGGATTTCCTCACAGGCGGAAAAATATTCCACTTCTCTGTAACCGATAAATTCTAAAACAGAAATCGATTATTATAGCGGGTTGCGCTCCGTTGAAGGGCGCAACCCGTTTCATGTCAATCAGTTACACGTTGGCCATCATTGTTGAAAACATGCACGTTTCCAGAGGAAGCGCCAACTCTGACAGTCTCATCAATGTTATGTGCCGACCGCCCGGCAACGCGGAAGATAAGCGGCTTGCCATCTGGCAAAGCAGCGTGGATGTAGCTTTCTGCACCGACGAGTTCGACAGCTTCAATACGAATGGTTGCATTAAATCCGTCAGCATCCGGCTCGCTATCTTCCAGAATACGGATATCCTCTGGGCGAACGCCGATGGTGAAACTCCCGTCAGGTTTTTGCACCGCGCTGCCGGTCGCCCAACCGGTGCTTTCTGTGCTTTGCAGCAGGTTCATTGATGGGGAACCGATAAATGTCGCGACGAAGGTGGAGGCAGGTTTTTCGTAAAGCTCAATCGGCGTGCCAACCTGTTCGATATGGCCGGCATTCAGCACGACAAGACGATCAGCCATGGTCATGGCCTCCATCTGGTCGTGTGTCACGTAAACGCTGGTGGTGCCAAGCGAGCGCTGCAGGCGCTTTATCTCGACACGCATCTGCACGCGCAGTTTCGCGTCCAGATTGGACAATGGTTCATCAAAGAGGAAAGCTGCCGGTTCGCGCACAATGGCGCGCCCCATGGCGACACGCTGGCGCTGACCACCAGAAAGCTGGCGTGGTTTGCGCTCAAGAAAAGGTTCGATTTCCAGCGCTTTCGCAGCCTTGGCGATGCGGCGCTCGATTTCGTCCTTTGGTGTCTTGCGGTTCTTCAGACCATAGGCAAGGTTTTCCCGAACCGTCATATGCGGATAGAGCGCATAGTTCTGAAACACCATGGCAATATCGCGTTCTGCGGGTTCTACTTCGTTGACCACGCGATCGCCAATGGAGATTGTGCCGGATGTAATACCTTCGAGACCCGCTATCATGCGCAGGAGAGTGGATTTACCGCAGCCTGAAGGGCCTACCAGCACCACAAATTCACCGTCGTGAATCTCCAGCGATACGCCTTTGATGACTTCTACATTGCCGCCATAGCTCTTGCGGACGTTATCAAGAACGATTTTGCTCATTACTTTTCCGTTTCAACGAGACCTTTGACGAACCAGCGCTGCATCAACACCACAACGAGGATCGGTGGAATGATGGCCAGAATGGCTGTTACCATGACGTAGTTCCACGGTGTGGATGCGTCAGCCCAATCGACCATGCGGCGCAGGCCGATGATGATCGTGTTCATCTTGGCATCATTGGTAACGAGTAGTGGCCAGAGATACTGGGTCCATCCGTAAATGAAGAGAATGACGAAAAGCGCTGCAATATTCGTCTTCGAAAGGGGGAGCAGGATATCCCGCATGAAACGGAATGGTCCGGCATTATCGATACGTGCTGCTTCAACCAGTTCACCCGGAATGGTAAGGAAGAACTGACGGAACAGGAATGTCGCTGTCGCGGATGCCATCAATGGCAGCGTAAGCCCAGCATAGGTATCGATCATGCCGAGGTCCACGATCACCTTGTAGGTCGGCAGAATACGAACCTCCACAGGCAGCATCAACGTTATGAAGATCATCCAGAAGAAGAACATGCGCATCGGAAAGCGGAAAAACACAATCGCGAAAGCCGACATGAACGAAATGATGATCTTGCCGACGGCGATTGCCATTGCAACCACGAACGAGTTCCAGAGAAGTCGTTCAAGACTTACACCAACAACACGCTCCACACCGCCAAAGATGGCTTCGCCGTAGTTTTCGACGAAATGATCGCCGGGCAACAGCGAGATTGGCGGGCGAATGATCTGCGTTGACGTCATCGTTGAAGCGACGAAGGTGTAGTAGATCGGAAAGGCAACAATAATGATGCCTAGGATCAGGATCAGATGGCCGATCAGGCTGGAGATTGGGCGTTTTTCTATCATTGTCGCCTCACTCACGAATAATGCACGCGCTTCTCAACGAAGCGGAACTGGAACGCTGTCAAGGCAATCACGATTGCCATCAAAATAACTGACTGTGCCGAGGAAGAACCCAGATTCAGATTGACGAAGCCATCGTTGTAAACCTTGTAGACCAGCGTTTCGGTGGCTTTGGCAGGCCCGCCGCCGGTCACGGCATGGATGATGCCGAACGTGTCGAAGAAGGCGTAAACCGTATTCACGACCAGCAAGAAGAAGGAGGTCGGTGCAAGAAGTGGAAATACGATAGACCAGAATCGCCGTGCGCCGCGCGCGCCATCAATGGCTGCTGCTTCGATCAACGATTTAGGAATTGCTTGTAAGCCTGCGACAAAGAACAGGAAATTATAGGAAATCTGCTTCCAGGCCGCGGCAACGACGACGAGGCCCATAGCCTGATTGCCGTCAAGCAGCGGATCCCATGCAATGCCATTACGGCGCAGAATATACGCAAAAGTACCCATCGCTGGGTTGAACATGAAGAGCCACAACATGCCGGCTACAGCAGGAGCTACGGCATAGGGCCAGATCAGGAGCGTACGATAAAATGTCTTTCCACGGATGACGCGATCTGCTGCCGTTGCAAGCAACAATGCTGCGCCCATGGCAAGCAGCGCGGTCAGAACATTAAAGACAATCGTTACTCTGAATGAATGTAGATAGTTCGGGTCGGCCAGAACGGTTGTGAAGTTCGCAAGGCCTACAAAAGTAGACTTCAGCCCGAATGCGTCTTCACGCATGAAAGACTGATAAATTGCCTGACTGGCTGGCCAGAAGAAAAACACCACAGTCAGAACGATCTGCGGGGCCAGCAGGAAGTAGGGCAAGATTTTATTTGGAAAGGTAACTTTCTGCACGGGGAGCTTCCTCGTGGGTGACAAGGCCGCCCACCACAAGGGCAGGCGGCGTTGTGTTTATGTGATCAATTATTGAGCTGCGGCAATCGCGTCGTTGGCGCGCTTGACAGCGTTTTCAAGTGCAGTTTTCGCATCCTGCTTGCCGCCGAGCATTGCTTCGAACTCTTCGTTCAGAATATCGCGCACCTGCGGCAAGTTGACGAGACGCACGCCCTTCGAATTTTCGGTCGGCGCCTTGCCCATCATCTGCAGGATAGGCGTTTCGCGGCCCGGATTCTTTTCATAGAAATCCGACTTCTTGGTTTCCTCGTACGCCGCCAGTGTTACAGGCAGATAGCCGGATTTTTCGTGCAGCTTGACCTGAATTTTGGTTTGCGAGAGGAAGTTGAAGAATTCTGCGACGCCCTTGTATTGTTCGTCGCTAAGGCCTGCGAAGACCCACAGAGATGCACCGCCAGGGATCGTATTCTGCGGGCCGTGACCTTCGTAGTAAGGCAGCTGGCCGATGCCGTAATTGATACCCGACTTAACAACATCGCCGAGGCCGCCGGAGGATTCGGTCAGCATTGCGCATTCACCAGAGGTGAAAAGCTGCTTGGCTTCCGATGTGCGGCCGCCGTAGCGGAACGTACCGTCTTTCGCGAGATCGGCAATCGACTGGAAGTGCTGAATGTAAAGCGGCGAGTTGATTTCGAGCTTCACATCGGTGCCGCCGAGACCGTTTTCATTCGTGCCATAAGGAACGTTGTTCCAAGCCGCGAAGTTTTCGGTCTGAATCCAGGTCAGCCATGTGGAAGTGAAACCGCACGGTGCCGCACCGCTGGATTTGATCTTCTTGGCAGCTTCGAAAACTTCAGGCCAGGTTTTCGGCGGATTGTTTTCGTCGAGGCCAGCCTTCTTGAAGGCATCCTTATTGTAATAGAGGATTGGTGACGAGGAGTTGTACGGAAAGGACAACATGGTTCCGTCTGGCTTCGAATAGTAAGCGACGATGCCAGGCAGATACTGCGACTTGTCGAACTTGAAGCCACCCTTTTCCAGAACTTCTGCAGCTGGAACCATTGCGCCTTCGGCTGCCATCATAACACCACTACCGGCGTCGAAGACCTGAAGGATCGCGGGGGGCTGCTTGGAACGGAACGCGGCAATGCCGGCATTCAGCGTTTCAGGATAAGTTCCCTTGTAGACAGGAACAATCTTGTATTCGCTCTGGCTTTCGTTGAACTCCTTCGAGAGTTCATTGACCATTTCGTTGTTGGCACCGGTCATGCCGTGCCACCATGCCAGCTCCGTCTGGGCAAATGCCTGAGAACTGATGGTGAGGGCGAGGGCGCTTGTCAGCGCCGAAGTCGTGATCAGACGGATAAGCATGTTTCCTCCTCGAGTGTGAGATTGCGTGAACATTTGAGTTCCTTGGTGATGGTCTCAAAGCCCCGACATCTGCAATATTTTCATTGCACCTATATGAATGCAATTTTTGCCAAAGGATCAACCTTCGATTCTTCCAATGGCAGAATAAATCCGAAAACGATAGCGTTCAAAACGAAAAAAACCGAAAGGAAAGTGATATTCGTGGGGAGAACATGCGCATAATTAATGGGTTGGGAACGCCAAGTAATGCCATTTCCGCATGATGACTGCTGGTTCGCCGTTCAACGGATTGACCAATGTGCAAGACTGAACTGATATATGCCTTTCGAATCTGACCGGCGGTTTTATTGAGTTTTGTCTTCAACCGGATCGGACATTGCCCAACTTGCTGACAGGTGAAGTTATGCCGAGTGACGATCGCAGGAAAAGTCGCGTTACGCTGCTGGATGTGGCACGCCATGCCAACGTATCGCGCGCGACGGCTTCCCTTGTTATCCGCAAAAGCCCGTTGGTGGGAACAGTAACGCGCGAAAAAGTAGAGAAAGCCCTTCAAGAGTTGGGCTATGTCTACAATATGGGGGCTGCTAGCCTCCGGGTAGAGAGATCGAATACGGTTGGCGTCATCGTACCCACCCTTGGCAACCCGTTTTACGGCGAATTGCTTTCAGGAATAGACAGTGTTGTGGGTGAAGCAGGGCTGGTCGTTCTTCTCGCCAATAGTCACGAGAACTTCACCAATCAGAGTACCCTTATGCAGCGTATGCGTGAGCATGGTGTTGATGGCGTGATCGTTTCGCCAACAGCGGAAACAGCACCGGAGTTCGTCGAGCAGCTTGCTGACTGGGGCTTGCCTATTGTGCAGGTGTTGCGTCATGTGACCGATCGTGTCGATTACGCAGGCGTTGATTACGCGGGTGGTATGCGGCAGGCGGTTAATCATCTGGCTACACTTGGGCACAGGACAATCGCATTCGCTGTGCACGGGCCGATTCATTCCGCTTACCGCGAACGTGTCGAAGGTTTTCGCGAGGCAATGCAACAACAAGGGCTCGATCCTGAGATGATTGTCCGCTTTCCGCAGACGATGCCGGATATCGCTAAAGCGGCTCCGCTTCTCTTTCAGGACGGCCGGGAGCCGACAGCTGCAATCTGCTTCAATGACGTGATTGCGCTAGGCCTTTCGGCAGGGCTTTATGATTGCGGGAGAATGGTTGGTGGGGATTTTTCGTTGATCGGCTTCGACGATGTAAGCGATGCTGAAGCGACCCGCCCCCGGTTGAGTTCCGTGTCAACCCGACCTGTTACAGTTGGTGAGAATGCCGCTGGATTGCTTCTTTCCCGTTTGGCAAACCCGGAAAAACAGGCGCAGCGGATCATCAGTGAAACATATTTGCGAGTTCGACAGTCCTGTGGACCGGTGAGAGCCTCTGTTATCTAATCCCAATTAATGATTGACGTATGAGGCAAAACGCATTTAGATCGATCTAAATTATTGATGCCGGGAGGAGAAATCGGCACAATTGCGTACCGGGAGGTTCAGCATTGTATAATTTCAACTTCGCGCCTGTTTTCGCGGCGATGGATAAGTTGCTTGTCGGCGCGTGGCAGACAATTGAATTGTCTTGCGCGGCGATGGTGCTCGGCCTGATTGTTTCGATAGTCTGCGCGCTTGGGAAGACGTCTGGACCAAAGCCAGTACGCTTAATCATTGATGCCTATATCGAAATTATCCGCAACACGCCGTTTCTGGTGCAGATTTTCTTCATCTTCTTTGGATTGCCTTCTGCTGGTTTGCGATTGTCGCCCAACAGTGCAGCGCTTCTTGCGCTGGTGGTGAACTTCGGCGCTTACGGTACCGAGATTATTCGTGCCGGCATTGAATCCATTCATAAAGGTCAGGTGGAAGCAGGAACCGCACTCGGTCTCTCAAAGCTGCAAGTGTTCCGTTATGTGATCATGAAACCAGCTTTGCGGACGGTTTATCCGTCACTCACCAGCCAATTTATCTATCTGATGCTGACTTCGAGTGTGGTCTCCGTAATTTCCGCAAACGAACTTGCCGCGGCGGGTAACGATCTACAGTCGGCGACCTTCGCGAGTTTTGAGGTCTATATTGTTATCACGCTCATGTATCTCGTCATGTCCATCGGTTTCTCGGCCATTTTCTCAGTGATCGAGAAGGTGGCTTTTAAATACCCGTTGAGCCGATAGGAGCGGGCCATGATCAGACCTTTCGGCTGGAACGAATTTCTCATTATCGTCTATGCAGCGCAGTGGACCATTGCTCTTTCGGCTATTGCCTTTGTCGGCGGTGGCATCGGAGGGCTGCTTGTCGCGCTGATGCGTGTTTCGGACGCTCGCGCCCCACGTTACATCGCACTCGGCTTTATCAGGCTGTTTCAGGGTACACCGCTTCTGATGCAGCTCTTCCTGGTGTTCTTCGGCCTTAATATTTTCGGTCTGGGTATCAACCCCTGGATTGCTGCGACGATTGCGCTGACATTGCATGCAAGCGCTTTTCTCGGAGAGATTTGGCGCGGCTGTATTGATGCAGTGCCGCCCGGCCAACGTGAAGCGGCGACGGCATTGGGGCTGCGCTACTACAATCGCATGCGCTATGTGATCCTGCCACAAGCCGCACGCATTTCGGTTGCGCCGACAGTGGGCTTTCTCGTGCAGCTCATCAAAGGCACTTCGCTTGCCGCGATCATCGGATTTACAGAACTGACGCGACAGGGACAGATCATCAACAATGCGACGTTCAGCCCGTTCATGGTGTTTGGCACGGTAGCGGCTGTCTATTTTGTCCTATGCTGGCCGCTATCGATTTTGGCACGCCGAATGGAAACGAGGTTTTCTCGCGCTACAGCTCGGTAATTGGGGGGCTTCGGGAAGACGATCAGTATTTCCGACCGAATGTAAACCAACATGGCGTCAGGAAATGCATTGAAAATAACGAAACGGTGCCGGTGAGGAGACTGGTACTTAATAGGGAAGGGATAAACATGACTATTACCAGACGTTTGGCAATGGCCCTGATTGGTGCGGGTGCCCTTGCAACGGCGTTGGCACCGGCTGCATTCGCTCAGACCGTTGACGACATCAAGTCCGCTGGAAAAATCAAGATCGGTATGCTGGTCGACTTTCCGCCATTTGGCATCATGAACACCAGCAATGAACCGGACGGGTATGACGCCGATGTCGCGAAGTTGCTGGCGAAGGAGCTGGGCGTCGACGCACAGATCGTGCCAGTCACCGGTCCAAACCGTATTCCTTATCTGCAGAGCGGACAGGTGGACGTTCTGGTTGCCTCGCTGGGCATCACCGAGGAACGGGCAAAGAGCGTTGATTTCTCGCAGCCTTATGCTGGTATTTCGATTGGCGTATTCGGACCGAAGGACACCGTTGTTACAAAGCCGGAGGAGCTTTCTGGCAAATCGATCGGTGTCGCTCGTGCTTCAACACAGGACACGGCAGTAACCAAGGTAGCGCCGCAGGACGCCAACATCCGTCGTTTCGATGATGATGCGAGCGCAGTGCAAGCCCTGCTTTCGGGACAGGTTGAGTTGATAGGGCTCTCCAATGTCGTGGCTGCCGAAATCGAAAAAGCTGCTCCGGGCCGCTATGATCAGAAAATCCAGCTCAGCCAGCAAGTACAGGGTATCGCTGTTCGCAAGGGGGCGACGGAAATGCTCGAATTCGTCAACAAGTTCATCGAAAAGGCAAAGAGCGACGGCGAACTGAACAAGATTCATGAAAAGTGGCTCGGTGCGCCACTGCCGGATTTTGTCTCTCAGGCAAAGTAAGCTCTCGAATTCCGTCATGCCCGTCCATCCGACGGGCATGACGATCCAGTCCACGAAAGTGAGTTTCTCGACATGAACCAGATGGCTCAGGGAAAAGCGAACCGGTTGCCGCAGGATGCTTCAGATCCTGCAGTGCTCATGCAGGGAGTAAACAAGTGGTACGGCACTTATCATGCTCTCAGAGATATTGATCTGAATGTCGCTCGCGGTGAACGCATTGTTATTTGCGGTCCGTCTGGCTCGGGGAAGTCGACCCTCATCCGTTGTATCAATCAGCTGGAGACCATTCAGAAAGGCCGCATCATTGTAGACGGCCACGATCTGACGGCAGGTGGAAAGAATGTAGATATCGTCCGGCAGGAAACGGGCATGGTTTTCCAGCAGTTCAACTTGTTTCCGCATATGACGGTGCTTGAGAATTGCACTTTGGCTCCGATGAAAGTGCGTGGCGTTTCGAAAGTTGAAGCTGAGAAGACAGCGCGCAAATACCTCGAGCGTGTCCGCATTCCTGAACAGGCGGATAAGTATCCGGCCCAGCTATCGGGTGGCCAGCAACAGCGTGTGGCGATTGCCCGTGCGCTATGCATGAATCCCAAGATCATGCTTTTTGATGAGCCGACTTCTGCACTCGATCCTGAAATGGTCAAGGAAGTTCTGGACACCATGATCGATCTCGCCAAGGAAGGCATGACCATGCTCTGCGTTACCCATGAAATGGGTTTCGCGCGGCAGGTGGCAGATCGTGTCATCTTCATGGATCAAGGACAAATTCTTGAAATGGCGGAGCCGGAGGAATTTTTCGGCAATCCGAAGCATGAGCGCACGAAGGCATTTATCGGTCAGATTTCCTGAGCGTCTCTAGTAGTTTAGTAATGGAGTTTGAAGTGACGAACGAAGTTCTGCTTATCGAGCCGATGATGCCGTTGATCGAAGAGCGATTGGATGCATCTTACAAGATTCTTCGTCTATACAAGCCGGAAGACACGACGGCGATTGACGCGGCACTTGGCACCATTTGTGCTGTTGTTACCGGTGGCGGAACGGGGCTTTCCAATGGTTGGATGGAGCGTCTGCCATCGCTCGGCCTCATTGCCATCAACGGCGTTGGGACGGACAAGGTCGATCTTGCTTTTGCGCGGGATCGCAATGTACATGTCAGCACCACACCTGGCGTTTTGACCGATGATGTTGCCGACACAGGCATTGCTCTCATGCTGGCGGTTATGCGCCATGTTGTTCAGGGCGATCAATTCGTGCGGGAAGGCAAATGGGAGCGCCGTGAAGTATTTCCTCTTGGCGTTAGTCCCAAGGGGAAGCGGGTTGGCGTCCTGGGCCTTGGCCAGATCGGAAAGTCGTTTGCACGACGTGCAGAAGCATTCGGCATGGAAGTACACTATTGGAACCGCTCTCCTGTCGCGGGCACAAACTGGATTGCCCATGCAACGCCCGCGGAACTAGCGCAGCAGAGCGACGTACTCGCAGTGTGCGTCGCGGCTAATCCGTCGACGGCGAATATTGTGAACGCGGATGTGCTAGCAGCACTTGGAAGCAAGGGTTATCTAATCAATGTGGCCCGGGGCAGTGTGGTTGACGAAGATGCGCTTCTGGCTGCTTTGAATAACGAAACTATAGCCGGTGCCGGTCTTGATGTTTTCGTCAACGAACCTACGATCAGGGAGGATTTTCTGTCCGCACCAAACACCGTGCTGATGCCGCATCAAGGCAGCGCAACGGTTGAAACACGTGTCGGAATGGGTGAGCTCGTACTCGCCAATCTTGCCGCATATTTTTCCGGCGATGTCCCACCCACCAAAGTAAACTGAGTTATTCCCATGATTGTCAGGCAGGCCTTTTTTGAAGGCGCTATTCATTCTGGGCGCGAGGATGCGTTCAAAGCTTATGTCGCGAATATTCTTATGCCGATGTGGCTTGAATTTCCGGGAATCAGGGAAGTCCGAGTTCTTTATGCTGTCGAACGCGATGAAGGTGCGCCAGCCTATCCGATGGTGCTGTGGACCCAGTATGACAGTAGGGAAGCTTTGGCCAAAGCGCTTGCTTCACCTGTGCGATATGAAAGCCGGGAGGCAACGAAGGGGCTTCTGGAAATGTTCGACGGTCATATCCACCATCATGTTTTCGATCTCACCCTACGAGGGTGAGATCGTTTCTATTTTTCCCTTAAGCACCCCAGGTACGCTCAAGCACATTGATCCAGTTTGCATGGGCCAGCTTTACGATGGAAGCATCGTCGTAGCCGTGTTTACGGAAGGCGTCTATGACGAGCTGGAGATCACCGACATCGCGAAGCGTGGAAGAAATCGTGGTGCCGTCAAAATCGGAACCCAGAGCCAGATGGTCGATCCCGATGCGGTTGACAATGTAATCAGCATGGCGAACGAGTTCACTCAGATCCGTATTCGGATCGCGTTTTCCATCTTCGCGCAGGAATGAAACGCCAAAGTTAAGCCCGACGAGACCGCCAGTATCGCGAATGGCATCCAGCTGCTTGTCGGTCAGGTTGCGGCTTTGCTGGCAAAGCGCGTGCGCATTTGAATGCGAAGCCACGAGCGGCGCATCGGAAATTGCCGCTATGTCCCAGAAGCCTTTCTCGTTCATGTGGGAAAGGTCGACCATGACTTTGAGTTCATTGCAGGCGCGAATGAGCGCTTTGCCATGATCGGTGAGGCCCGGGCCGATGTCAGGCGACGCCGGAAACCGGAACGGGATGCCATGGGCAAAAATATTCGGACGGCTCCAGACAGGCCCAAGCGTTCTGAGGCCTGCCTCATGCAATACATAAAGGGCATCAAGGTCTTCGCTAAAAGCCTCCACACCTTCGATATGATAGACAGAAGCAAAAATGCCGTTGGCAAAGGCATCACGAATATCGGCTGCAGTTTTGCAAATACGAACCTTGCCTTCTGACGCCCGTTCGATTTTCAGAAGTACTGCCGACATGGCGAGCGTTGCCTTCATCGCATCCGTCTGGCTCGGAGTCGCCAGATTGCCATTAGTGTCGAGTTCTCGTGAAGGCGAGGGCACATATACGGCGCACAAGCCGCCGCCGAGCCCACCCTTCTGCGCGCGTGGAAGGTCGATATGGCCGACATTTTCTCCTTCAAGAAAACGCTTTTCAGGCGAGGAAGCATGCGATGACCACAGGCGCAACAGCACGTCGTTGTGACCATCGAAAACGGGTATCTTCTGTTCTGTCGCCATGGGGAAGCCTTTTCAAAATCAAGTCTGGTATTTGAGAGGGGTGATGGACCCAAGCGAGAAGAATTGCAAATGCGATTTCGGTCACTTGATATGACGGCCCTGCATGAAGGGCTATTCTTTCTTGCAAAAGCTCTCCTTTAGTTTGCCCTCATGCAAACTCTGCATAGGGAATGCAAAATTCTGCATTGGCCCCTGCCTCCGCTGACGTGATAGCGGGAAGCTGGAAAAATATATCCAGAGATAGAACGCTGTCGATAAGCGCCCGATGTCAGGGAGCCATTCAGAAAGCGTTGCAAGAGGAGCTCTCAATGATTTCAAGACGCGGTTTTCTGGCAGGTGCGGCTGCCGTTCCTTTCCTGTCCTATGCGAGCATTTTGCCTGCCATTGGAGCCGGGCGTCAGGATATTCTGGTTGTGGCCCAGCAGCTCGACAATATGACCAGTCTTGATCCGCATGAGAGCTTCGAAGCTGTCGGCAGCGAAGTCTGCAACAACATGTACCAGCGTCTGGTACATCCAAGCCTTTCCAATCCGGACCAGGTGGAAGGCGGCGTTGCTGTTTCCTGGGAAGCCGACGCTGATGGGAAGGTCTTCATCTTCAAGATCGATCCGAATGCAAAATTTGCAAGCGGCGCGCAGATCACGGCTGAAGATGCTGCTTTCTCGCTGCAGCGTGCGATCAAGATGAACAAGGGCCCGGCTTTCATCATTGGCCAGTTCGGTTTCACGCCAGAGAATGCAGAAAAGAACATCGTAGCGACCGATCCGTCGACATTGTCTCTGACGGTCGAGCAGTCGACATCGCTGCCGTTCCTGCTGTATTGCCTGTCGGCAAGCGTTGCCAGCATCGTGGAAAAGAAAACCGTTCTGGAAAATGCATCCGGTGACGATCTCGGTAACGGCTGGCTTCAGAAGAACAGCGCCGGTTCGGGCGAATGGGTTCTCGTTTCCTGGAAGCCGAGCGAAAGCATCATCCTGAACGTTAATCCACATGGCGCATACAAGGGCAATGTGAAGCGCATCCTTCTGCGTCACGTCGCGGACCCGTCTTCGCAGCTCTTGATGCTTCAGAAGGGTGATGTCGATATTGCCCGCAATCTGACGTCCGAGCAGTTGCGGGTTCTTCAGGGCAATGGTGATTTCGAGCTCGTCACCAAGGCAATCGCGGGCATTGGCCTGATGTCTCTCAATCAGAAGATTGAAAAGCTTACTAATCCAAAGCTCTGGCAGGCGATCAAGTGGGCGGTCGACTATCAGGGCATTCAGAAGAACATCGTTCCGCTGACGCACAAGGTGCACCAGACCATCATCCCGGAGGGTTTCCCCGGTGCGGTTAACGAAACGCCATTCCAGAAGGATTTGGAAAAGGCGAAAAGCCTGATGCAGGAAGCTGGTCTTGCCGATGGTTTTACCATCAAAATGGATCATTATTCTGCTCAGCCTTGGCCGGATATCGCACAGGCCATTCAGGCGAACCTCGCCGAAATTGGAATCAAGGTCGAACTTCTGGCCGCAGAGAACCGTCAGGTCCTCACCAAAATGCGTGCTCGCGAGCACGAAATTGCGCTGACCGCCTGGGGTTCTGACTACTTCGATCCGAACACTAATGCCGACGTTTTCTGTAACAATCCGGATAATTCGGATAATGCGGCTACCAAGCCTTTCGCCTGGCGCTCGTCCTATCAGAACGAGGAGTTCGCGAAGAAGTCGATTGCAGCCCGCGATGAACGCGATTCAGCAAAGCGCATCGAACTCTATGAGAATCTGCAGCGCGAATTCATGAACGATAGTCCGTTTATCGTGATGCTTCAGACCGTTACCACAGCTGCCTGCCGCAAGGATGTTACCGGAATGCGTCTCGGCGTCTTGTCCGATTCTCATTCCTATGCAGGGATCGCCAAGGCGTGAAGAAAAGCCTCAAGAACCTGACCGGTATCCTGAGCAGCGTGTTAATCACGCTGTTCGGGCTTATGGTCATTACCTTCATGATCGGCCGCGTCATGCCGGTCGATCCTGTTATTGCTGCGGTGGGCGACAATGCGCCAGAGGCTGTTATCCAGCGCGTCCGCGCGGAGATGGGGCTCGATCAGCCACTTGTAATCCAGTTCGTGCATTATGTCGGGCAGGTCCTGCACGGCGATTTCGGCAACTCTATTCTGACCCGTAATCCGGTGACACAGGATATCGCCCGTTATTTTCCCGCGACATTGGAACTGGCAACGGCTGCGCTTCTTGTTGCTGCTCTTATCGGTATTCCGCTGGGGGTGTGGGCTGCTGTCCGGCAGGGTTCCATCGTCGACCAGACGATCCGCGTGATCTGTCTTGCAGGGCACTCTGTTCCCGTTTTCATGCTGGCACTGATATCGCTTCTCGTCTTCTATGCGACACTCGATATAGCGCCCGGTCCGGGACGACAGGACATCATCTATGAAGGCATGATCCCGCATGTTACCGGCCTGCTCACGATCGATACTCTTATTGAGGGCGACTGGGACGCGTTCCGGGATGCCGTCTATCACATGATTCAGCCGGTTCTGATCCTCGCTTACTTCAGCATGGCGTATATCACGCGTATGACCCGCGCTTTCATGCTTGACGCACTCAAGGGTGAGTTCGTGATTACGGCACGTGCGAAAGGCTTGTCGCTGACCTCGGTCATCTGGAAACATGCTTTCCCGACCGTTGCCGTGCAGCTCGTGACAGTTCTGGCTCTCACCTATGCAGGTCTGCTGGAGGGTGCTGTCGTGACCGAGACGGTCTTCAGCTGGCCGGGCTTGGGACAGTATCTGACCGTGTCGCTGATGAATGCCGATATGAATCCGGTGGTGGGCGCTACACTGCTCATCGGTATCATTTATGTCGGGCTCAACCTGCTCGCCGATATCCTCTACAAAGTTCTGGATCCGCGTGTCCGATGATTTTTGCCAATTTTCATAACTGGGCGCTAGATGACTCGCCTGCTTCTCGTTCTCAGGCTAACTGGGGCAGGCGCTACCGCATTTGGGTGAACCTTCGGGCCAATCCGCTCGCGATGATTGGTCTCTTTATCATTGTCGCTTTCATCGTTTTGTCGTTGGCCGCACCATTGCTGGCGCCATATGATCCGAGTGTTCAAGACCTAGGCAACCGTCTGTCTGCTCCCACTGCCGCGCATTGGTTCGGGACTGATGAGCTAGGCCGCGATATCCTATCGCGCATTCTTTACGGTGGCCGCGTAACCCTTGGAATGGTTATCGCTGTTGTCATTCTCGTTGCGCCGATCGGGCTCTTTATCGGTTGTATCGCCGGCTATTTCGGCGGGATTGTTGACACCGCGTTGATGCGCGTCACTGATGTCTTTCTTGCGTTTCCTCGGTTGATCCTGGCGCTGGCCTTCGTGGCTGCGCTGAAGCCAGGTGTTGAAAGTGCCGTGCTTGCAATCGCATTGACTGCGTGGCCACCCTATGCGCGTCTGGCGCGTGCGGAAACCATGACTTTGCGCAAGAGCGATTTCATTGCAGCCGCCAAGCTGACCGGTGCATCGCCATTCCGCATCATTTTGCGTCACATCATGCCGCTTTGTGTGCCGAGCGTCATTGTGCGCATTACGCTCGACATGAGCTCGATCATCATCACCGCCGCAAGCCTTGGCTTCCTCGGAATGGGTGCACAGCCGCCGTCGCCCGAATGGGGTGCGATGATTGCCACTGCCAAGCGCTTTATCTTTGAACAATGGTGGGTTGCCACCATCCCCGGCATCGCGATCTTCCTCGTATCGCTCGCCTTCAATTTCCTCGGCGACGGTCTGCGCGACGTGCTCGATCCGAAGCAGAATTGAGAGAACAGATGCTGGTTGATATTAAAAATCTGCAGATCAGCTTTGAAACGCGCACCAGCCGTTTCGATGCTGTTCGCGGGATCTCGCTTCAGCTTGGTCGTGAAAAACTGGGCATTGTCGGTGAAAGTGGCTCGGGCAAGTCCTTGACCGCGCGAGCCCTCATGAAATTGCTGCCGCCAATCGCTGAAGTGAAGGCCGACAAGCTTTCATTCGATGGCATCGACATTCTGTCAGCCACCGAACGTGGCATGCGTCAGATACGCGGCAAGCGGGCAGGCTTTATTCTTCAGGACCCCAAATATTCGCTTAACCCGGTCAAGACCATTGGCGTGCAGGTAGCTGAAGCGTGGCGTACTCACAAAGGCGGTAGCAAACGTCAGGCAATGGATGCTGCGGTTGATCTTCTGGATCAGGTTATGATCCGCAATCCGCGCGACGTGGCAAAGCTTTATCCACACGAAGTTTCTGGTGGCATGGGCCAACGTGTCATGATCGCCATGATGCTGGCGCCCGATCCCGAACTGCTCATTGCTGACGAGCCGACATCCGCGCTCGACGCTACCGTTCAGGCGGAAATTCTTCGCCTGATCGACGATTTGGTTTCCAAGCGCGGAATGGGACTTCTCCTCATCAGCCACGATCTTCCACTCGTGTCGCATTTCTGCGACCGTGTCATGGTCATGTATATGGGCCGTGTCATGGAAGAATTGAAAGCCGCCGAACTTGTGCGTGCTGAGCATCCTTATACGAAGGGGCTTCTCAATTGCATTCCATCGCTCATGCATCCTCGTGATCGATTGCCGGTTCTTAATCGCGAAGAAAGCTGGCTGAACTCATGATAGTCATTGATCAACTTCGTATCAGCTTCAACGAGCATGAAGTCGTCAAGGGTGTGTCCTTCAATGTCGAGAAGGGCGGGAGCTTTGGAATTGTTGGTGAAAGCGGCTCGGGTAAATCCACTATTCTGCGCGCAATGGCGGGTCTCAACGAACAATGGAGTGGCCGCATCGCTTTCGACGGGAAGGACGTTGCTCCAAAGCGCACACCCGCCTTCTTCCGTCAGGTGCAGATGGTGTTTCAGGATCCCTTTGGCTCACTGCATCCACGCCAGACCATCGACCGTATCCTGAGCGAGCTTCTGCTGGTTCATGGTATCGGCGATATCGATAAGCGTATTGAAAAGGTTCTTGACGAAGTCGCGTTGCCCAAAGCTGCGCGGTTCCGTTTTCCGCACCAGCTTTCGGGCGGACAACGCCAGCGCGTGGCAATCGCGCGAGCCCTGATCGCCGAACCGGAAGTTCTGCTACTGGACGAACCGACATCGGCGCTTGATGTCTCGGTACAGGCTGAAATTCTCAATCTTCTCGCGGACTTGCGCGCTGAAAAGAATCTCACTTATGTGCTGGTGAGCCACAATCTCGCTGTGATCGCGCATCTCTGCCCGCAGGTGGGGGTGATGCAACATGGCGAGATGGTGGAACAGCTTAGCGCCGATGATTTGCGCGCTGGGCGAACGACACATCCGCATACCACAGAATTGCGCGCGCTAAGCGTCAATCTGGAAGAACCTGCCTGACGGAGTTTTCATGTCAACGCATGCTGACTGGAATGCGGCTTCGCTTGCCGCGAAAGTCTTGTCGAGAACCTGGGCCACGGATGAGCCGGGTGGCGTCATCATCGGTTTCGGCCCAGATGGAGTGAAATTTGCCTATGCGAGCGGGCTTGAAAACCTGTCTACGGGCGTGCCGTTCACGGCGAATACAGTCGTTCGCTACGCATCAGTCACGAAACATGCGTTTTGTGCGATGGTTCTCAAGCACAGCGATATCATCGGCCTCGAGGATCGGCTCGGCGACCATCTGCCGGAGTTGCAAAGTCCACTAGCCGATGTCACCGTGGGGCGTGCACTCGACATGACTGGTGGTCTGCCCGATACGCGGGAATGCCTCACACTTCTGGGGCTGTCTGTTTATACAGAAACGGAAGCGGGTCAGCTTCTGGATTACCTTGCTTCTCTCAACCGGCTCAATTTCGAAGCGGGTTCGGAAATTTCGTATTCCAACACCGGTTATCGTCTGGTGGAAGCTGCACTGGAGCGAAAAGGGTTTCGCTTCAATGATTTCGTTAAATCGGATATTGCGCTGCCTCTCGATATTTTCATGGAAGCGCCGGACGTCTGGAATGATCCGGTCGCGGGCCTGGTTCCCGGTTACTGGAAGTCTGACGAAAAATGGCAGCTCAGCTCTGCTGGCCTGCACATTTCGGCTTCTGGCAGCCTGACTGGCAGTGGCATGGCGCTGACCAAATGGGCACAAGCACTTGTTAATGGCGAGGGCGTGTTCAAAGGTTTGCTCGATAAACTGTCAGCTGACCGTCGTCTCTCTGACAGACGAGTAACCGGTTACGGTCTTGGGCTGCGGTGGAACGAAGTGGCTGGCAAGCGGTTTGTTGGACATGGTGGCTCGCATCCCGGCTACAAGAGCTATTTTCTGCTCGATCCAGCCGCGAAAACCGGCATGATTGTTGTTTCAAATCGTGAAGACGCCAACACCTATAAGATGGCGCGAGATTGCATGGCCGCTCTCAACGGATTGTCGTTGCCAGAGACCAATTGCACGATCCCCGACGGGCTTTATGTGACGGAGAGTGGACCGTTCTGGCTGGAAATGCGCAACGGTATAGCCAACTGGCTTGATTCCGAAGACACGCTTTACGATATCGGCGATGGCTGGTTCTCATCCCTGTCGCCGTCTTCGCCGGTTGAACTCCGCTGGACGGGTACGGAACTGGAGGGTGAGATTGGTTACGTATCTCGCCGGTTGAAGCCGGTGACACCGAAACCTGTGTGCCGGGAACTCGACGGCCACTGGCAGGCATCGCCCTATGGCGCCAGTTTCGATATCAAGGATGGTCACCTCATCATGGGTATAGGCCCGGCACGCCGAGCCATGCCGCTGGAAGACCTCGGTCAGGGGCGCGCGCTGTTTACGTTGCATGACGGCCCTTGGACCAAGCGCGTCTGTCTGCATAAGCTTGATGACAATCGGGTCGAGCTCGTTCTCAGCCGAGCCAGAATGATCGAATACGTCCGGTAATCTGGACATTCGTGGGTTATGGACGCGGCGGAAGGGTGACCTTACCGCCGCGTCTTGCATTGTGGTAACTTTCGACAATTGATTCCGAATGTGAGGTGACGTGATGCTGGAACGGATGATCGATCAGGGCGCAGGTCGGGAACCTGCCGACATCGTGCTGAAGGGCGGCCGTTTCTTCGATCTCGTAACCGGTGAACTTGTTGAAAGTGACATCGCAATCTGCGGTGACCGGATTGTTGGAACATTCGGCAACTATCAGGGCAAGCATGAAATCGACATTTCCGGACGGATCGTCGTGCCGGGATTTATCGATACGCATCTTCACATAGAATCTTCCCACGTAACGCCGCATGAGTTCGACCGGTGTGTATTGCCACAGGGCGTTACCACGGTCATTTGCGACCCGCACGAGATTGCGAATGTGCTGGGTGCTGAAGGCATAAAGTTTTTCCTCGATAGCGCGTTGGAAACCGTCATGGATATCCGCGTGCAGCTTTCAAGCTGTGTGCCCGCGACCCATATGGAAACGTCTGGCGCCGAGCTTCTGATCGATGATCTGTTGCCTTTTGCTGACCATCCCAAGGTGATCGGTCTTGCGGAGTTCATGAATTTTCCAGGTGTTCTGGCGAAAGATCCCGAATGCATGGCGAAGCTCAAAGCGTTTCAGGGACGCCATATTGATGGTCATGCGCCGCTTCTGCGCGGGCTCGATCTGAACGGCTATGTTTCCGCAGGTATTCGCACCGAACACGAGGCGACAAGTGCGGAAGAAGCGCTGGAAAAGATGCGTAAGGGCATGCATGTATTGGTGCGCGAAGGGTCAGTTTCCAAGGATCTGAAAGCGCTTATGCCGATCATTACCGAGCGCCACGCGCAGTTTTTGGCACTGTGCACAGATGACCGGAATCCGCTCGATATTGCCGATCAGGGCCACCTCGATTATCTTATCCGCACGGCGATTGCAGGCGGCGTGGAGCCGATTGCCATCTACCGGGCCGCTAGCGTTTCTGCCGCCCGCGCTTTCGGTCTTTTTGATCGCGGTCTGGTTGCGCCGGGCCAGCGCGCCGACCTTGTTGTGGTGGATAGTCTCGAAGGTTGTCACGCTGAAATCGTGTTGTCGGCGGGCAGGGTGATTTCAGAGGATTTGTTTGCCGCTCGCAAGACTGTTGCTCCTGTCGGGCGCAATAGCGTCAAGGCATCGAAAGTCAGCGCTTCCAGTTTCCGCTCTCATTCCAACAGCGGCAAGACGCGTGCAATCGGTATAATTCCGGGCAAGATCATAACGGAAAGCCTCGAATTCGATCTGAAGGTTGGCCCGAACGGCGTTGAACCCGATTTCGAAAAAGATGTAGTCAAGATTGCCGTTGTCGAACGTCACGGCAAAAATGGAAATATTGCGACCGGCTTTGTGCACGGCTTCGGCTTGAAATCAGGTGCAATCGCGTCAACCGTCAGTCATGACAGCCATAATATCTGTGTGGTTGGCACGTCAGACGAAGATATTGCTGCAGCTGCCAATCGGTTGGGCGAAATTGAAGGTGGTTTCGTTGTCGTGCGAGATGGCAAGGTGTTGGCTGAAATGCCTTTGCCCATTGCCGGATTGATGAGCGCCGAACCATATGAAACTGTCCGCGACCAGCTTCGCGTGCTGCGTCATGCAGCGGAAGAACTGGGTTCCGTTCTGGAGGAGCCATTCTTGCAACTGGCCTTCATCGCCTTGCCTGTGATCCCGCATCTCAAGATCACTGATCGCGGCCTCGTGGACGTCGACAAATTTGCATTTGTCGGGAACTGATCAATGCAACCCGCCGACACCCAGCAGTTCTTCGACGGTCTGCTGGTTTTCGGTGAGTTCTGCTGAAGTGCCAGACCATGCGATGCGCCCACGTTCCAGTATGATGACGTGATCGGCAAAATCGAGTGCACTCTGGATGCGCTGTTCGACAAGCAGAATCGTCATGTCTCCCTTCTGCGCAAGTGTCGAGAAAGCAGCCATCAGTTCTTCACAGATGACAGGAGCAAGCCCTTCCAGCGGCTCATCGAGCAGCAGCACTGTCGGTCGCCCGAGAATGCTGCGCGCGGTGGAAAGCATCTGTTGTTCTCCCCCGGAAAGCTGCGACCCAAGATTGCTGCGTCGTTCCTTAAGACGCGGAAACATCGCATAGGCTTCTTCGAGCGCATTCTTTGGTCGGTTTTTGAGGCCAACGAAGAGATTTTCTTCGACAGTGAGGGTCGGGAAAACATCGCGGGTTTGCGGCACGTAGCCGAGGCCAGCAATTGCGCGCGCGGCTGATGGAAGCGTGGCGATATTCTTCCCATTCAGCAGAATTTCACCGCCATAACGGCGCGTTTGCCCTGCGATAGTGGCAAAGAGGCTGGTCTTGCCGACACCATTGCGGCCCAGAATGGCAAGTCGCGATCCCGGTTCTGCTTTGAACGATACATTCTCGATGACGCGCGTGGGGCCGTAACCGGAGGAGAGATTGCGAATTTCAAGCGAGGCGGCACTCATTGCGCATAGCTCCCGAGATAGGCTTCGCGGACGCGGGCATCCTGCACGACGTCTTCCGGCAATCCGTCAAAGATCACAGTTCCGGCAGCTAGAACGACCACACGCTTTGCGAAGCGAAAAACGAGGTCCATATCGTGCTCGATCATGAGTACTGCCAGATCGGCCGGTAGTCGGTCGAGCGCTTCCTCAATGCGGCCCGTGTCGCTCTGTGGAACACCCGCAGCTGGTTCATCAAGCAGCAGAACTTTGGGTCGAAGCGCCAATGCAAGTGCAATCTCCAGAAGCCGCTGTTGGCCATATGCGATCTCACTCACCCGCAACTGTCCGAGATGCCGAAGCCCGAGCGTATCGAGAATATCGCGCACTTCATCCATGACTTCAGGCATTTTGCGATAGTTTCCGAGAATACGTCCCGTCTTGCCTTCGCGTTGCAAAACAGCAAGAGCCACGTGTTCTTCGGGTGTCATGTCGAAGAAGAGACGGGTCACCTGAAATGAACGCACCAGTCCACGCCTGACGCGCTGCATGGCGTTGAGCCGGGAGACGCTCTCTCCATCCAATGCCACGGTGCCAGAAGTTGCCGCGAGGTTGCCTGTAACCAGATTGACGAAAGTGGTCTTGCCCGCTCCATTGGGACCAATGAGGGCGACGCGGTCGCCTTTCGCCATACTGAGCGAAACATCGTTTGTAACTGCCAGACCGCCGAAACTTTTGTGCAGTTTCGTTACTTCAAACACGGTACTCATTTGCGGCGCGCCTTCTTTTCAAAGTAATAGGCGACGGTTCCATAGAGGCCGCGCGGCGCGAATAGCACGACGGCGATCAGCAGAACCCCAACCATTGTAAGCCAGTGGAAGGGGTTCGCAGCAGAGACGAGGTCTTCGAACCACATGAAGACAACTGTGCCGATCAGTCCTCCGAACAGCGATCCCGTGCCACCGAGAACCAGCATTACCAAAGCTTCCGCCGACATGGTGAAGCTAAGACTGTCTAGTCCGACAACCTGCGTTGAAATGGCGTTCAGCGCGCCACCGATGCCAGCAACAGCGCCCGAAATGACATACATGCGAAGCTGTGCTGACTGGACCGAAGCGCCCATGGCATGAATGCGGATCGGGTCTTCTTTCACACCTCGGCAAAGCATACCGAAGGGTGAACGAACAACATAACGTAGGAAGATGAACGAAACGAGCAGCAGGAATACGGCATAGACATAGACCGTGTGTCCGTAGAGATCGAACTCGAACATGCCAAAGATCGGATCGGGTGAAATGCCGCTTAGTCCGTCACTGCCGCCGGTCCAGCTTGATGCCTTGTTTGCAGCTTCGTGGAACAGATGAACAACGGCAATCGATAGAACGAGTTGAGCGAGCCCGTGTGCGCGCAGAATAACGGCTCCGGAAACAAGCCCGGTGATAGCTCCTGCAACAAGACCGATAAGTGTCATCAGGATCGGGTCGGTAATACCGAAATGGGCAGCAGCGATGCCGGCACCATAGGCACCAGCGCCAAACAAAGCAGCATGGCCGAGCGTTGCTATACCGCAATAGCCCGTCACCAGATCGAGTGACAATACGAGCAAGGCAATGGCAATGATGCGTGTCAGCAGCGCCAGATTGTCGGGGAACAAAAACCAGCCGCAAATACTGGCAGCGATAATTGCTGCTACGCCAGCAAGACCCGCATAGGAGTGACGGTATTGGGAGAGAGCTTGCGTCATATCGGTCATTTTTTGGCCAGCCTTCCTGCAAGACCACGCGGGAACAGCGTCACAATGACGATTACTGCCAGATAGAAGAAGAACTCGCCATATTCCGGTGCCAGATAACGCCCGGTTGTATCGATTGCTCCGAGCAGGAGGCAGGCAATCAGCGCTCCGGGTATGGAGCCTGCGCCGCCGACAGAGACGACGACCAGAAATGTCACCATGTAGCGGAGTGCATAGTAGGGTTCGACAGGTAGAAGTTCGGCGCCGACGACACCGCCGAAAGCTGCAAGCCCAATGGCAAGCGCAAAGCTGATGGCGTAAACGATTTCGGTTCTGACACCGAGTGCAGCCGCCATGTTGGCATTGTCGACGGCAGCGCGCAGTTTCACGCCGAAGGCAGTGCGTTCGATGATGTACCAAAGACCAAGGGCCACCGCGAAGCCGCACCCGATTGCAAAGATGCGATGCTTGGCAATTGCCCGAAAGCCGAGATCGACAGATCCACGCAACATTTCAGGCAAAGGAATGGTCTTCAGCGTTGGTCCGAATATATAGTTGGTGAGACCGATAATGCAGAAAGTGATACCGATGGTCATCAGCACCTGCGTCAGTTCAGGCGCCCCATAAATGCGCCGATAGAGCAATCTCTCCACGGGAACGGCGATTATCATCGTGCCGACGACCGCGATGATGATCGCAAAGCCGTAATTGAGGCCAAGCTGCTGGGCAGCATAGGATGCAAAATAGCCGCCGATCATTGCAAATGCGCCGTGAGCGAGATTGACGACGCGCATCAAGCCCATGGTGACCGAAAGGCCGATGGAAATGACGAAAAGCACCATGCCATAGGCGAGGGCATCGACAGCAATGCTGAGCACAGTCTGCATTGAGTGGTCCTGTTGGGCGTATCCCGAAAAACGCGAAAAGGTTTTCGGGTACGCGTTAAAATAAGCAGTTGTGAGCCATGAGTGCGCGCTTTACGCCTGCTCAGGCATCAAGGCGTTAACTCTTGAATGCCGGAGTTATTGAGCTTTTAGGCCGGGGTCGCCCTGCTTCTCGAAGGTTTGAATTTCCTTGTTATAGTAAGTGCCGTCATCAGCCTTGGCTACTTCGCGCAGATAGATGTTCTGCGTCATATGGCGGCTTTCGGGATCGATGGATACAGGGCCGCGAGGACTGATCCATTCCATGCCTTTCACGGACTCTACCGCTTTTTCAGCATCTTTTTCACCGCTGGTCGCTTCGATCATCTTGTAGATGACATGCATGCCATCATAAGCGCCGACCGAAGGGAAGGACAATTCCACAGGATTGCCGATGGCCTTTCGAGCTTCCTCGACAAACTTCTTGTTTTCTGGCGAGTCATGCGAGACTGCATAGTGGAAAGTCGTCAGAACACCGAGAGCATTTTCTCCGAGTGCGGGAAGATCGGATTCCTGTGTCAGGTCACCTGGAGCAAAAAGCTGAATGCCCGAGCCTTTCAATCCGTTGTCGACATAGGATTTCATGAAACCGAGCGTGGTTGGTCCAGACGGCAGAAAAGCGAACACGCCTTGCGCGCCAGAGTCTTTGATACGCTGCATGATAGGACTGAAATCGTTCGTAGCGAGCGGCATGCGAATAGCTTCGACCACTTCGCCACCGGCTTCTGTGAACGCTGCCTTGAAAGCGTTTTCCGCATCCACGCCCGGCCCGTAATCGCTGACAACCGAGATGACTTTCTTCACACCCTTGTCGAGTGCAACCTTTGCGATCGGGGTTGACGTTTGCCATGTGGTGAACGAGGTGCGCACCACATAAGGGCTCTTCGTGACAATGGAAGAGGTGGCGGCATTCATGACGACCATCGGCACATTGCCCTGTTTGAGAATGGGCGTAACCGCCATGGCGTCAGGGGTGAAATAGAAGCCAGCAAGATACTGCACGCCTTCCTTGACCACGAGTTCCTGCGCAAGCGCCTTCGATTGCGCAGGATCGGCCTGCGGCACATCGCGATAAACGATCTCGACAGTGTCATCGCCGATCGTGTTGCCGTGCTCTGTCATATAGGCGTCGATACCGGCCTTGAAGTTCTTGCCCTGAAGAGCAAACGGGCCTGAAAATGGACCAATGACGCCGACCTTTACCACATCGGCATAAGCTGCTGATGCTGTGAGTGAAAAGACCGCAAGCGCGGTGAATGCAATTTTCTTCATGTTCTCCTCCCTATCGCCCACCATTCCCGCGCGTGACTGTCTCGTCGCAACAGGGAATGTCCTGATTTCAGCATGCCTATCTAATTGGTCATGTAAAATGAAAAATTCCTTATAAACGATACCCGGATGGTTATGTGTCCGAGAATTGTTCGTTTCCGATTCGAACCACCTTATCGATCAGGATTGATGCAATCTTGAGTGCACTGCCAGTCGACGCAACAATTTGCGGCAGGATCATCCATTCGATCATCCAAGCCGCGCCTGAGCGCTCCTGCTCGTGCACCATAGCCTGATGCAACCCACCCATTTGGGCTGCGTTGAAACGGGCAAGGCTGACCAGTATCTCTGCCGACACCGGATTTTGCTTGTGCGGCATGGCGGATGAACCGCCGCCGCCTGTCAAGGAGAGTTCGGTGCCCAGTTCAGCCATAAGCGCAATATCTTGCCCGAATTTTCCAAGAGTACCCGTGATGAGCGAAAGCAGATTGCCGAATTCGACAATGAAGGCCCGCTGGCTATGCCATTGCGGGCTATCGTGCAATCCGAGCCTATCAGCCAGCAAAGCACGCAGAGCCGGTGCCTGATCACCGAATTTTTCAAGCGTTCCGGCTGCACCGCCGAACTGTACGGGAAAGACGATGGTGTTCAGTTTGGTCTCATAAGCGTTGAGCGGGTTTTTCCAGCTTGAGATGCGGTCCGATACGGTGATCGGAATAGCGGATTGCATACGTGTATAACCCGTCAGAGCATTCCTTCCGAACGTCGCATCAAGCCAATCGAAACGCTGCGTGAGTTGCTGAATTCGCCCATAAAGAATTGTACTTGCGCGTTTCAGCCGCAAAATCAGGCTCGTATCGATGGCATCCTGGCTCGTCGCGCCGAAATGAACGTATTCGCCGTAATCCGTTCCGACAGCCAGACGCAGTTCTTTCACGAGTGAGGGAATGACAACCCCGTCACGCGCTGTCGCTGTTGCCAGATTAGATAGGTGGGGTTCGAACGTTTCTGAGGCTTGTTTGATCGCTTGTCCTGCCTCGACCGGTATCAAGCCGAGCCCCGCTTGAGCTTCAGCCAGAGCCGCTTCAAAGCGCAACATCTCGGCAATATCAGCCGCCGCAGTAAACAGGCTCAATATCTCTTCGTCGTCGCCGAAAAGCTGTGCCAGAAACGGATGTTCGAAGACCGAGATGCTCATGCGTCAAATATCGAAAAAGACAGTTTCTTTCTCGCCCTGCAAGTGAATATCGAAATGATAGACGCTACCCTCACGCTGACCAATCAGTGTTTGCGCCCGGCTGCGATGTTCGATACGAGCAAGGACCGGATCCTCTGCATTCGCATCGGCTTCATCGGAAAAATACATCCGCGTCTGCAGTCCGAGATTAATGCCGCGGGCCACGATCCACAAGGTAACGTGTGGTGCCATGAGGCGGCCATCTTTGAAAGAAACGCGGCCAGGTTTGATCGTCTCGAAAGTGAACTCGCCCGTGTCCATATGGCTCGGACAACGGCCCCATCCACGAAAACCAGGCTCGGCCTTGCCGCCGGTTTCGGAGGGGCTGTTATAGAGGCCCTTCGCATCAGCCTGCCATATTTCTACCAACGCATCGCGGAGTGGTGCGCCCATGCCATCAATGACATGGCCGTTAATGGTAATGCGTTCGCCTGTCGTCTTCTCATCATAGAGAGGGCCGGAGCCGAGATCCTGCTCGAAAATGCCGTTGATGCCGACAAAATTGGGTGTCAATCCGATATGGACGTAAGGGCCCGCAGTCTGTGATACGGTTTCTTTCAGATAGCCGAGAGGTTGCACCATATCAGTTGCCCTCCGGGCGATTTTCAAACAAGGTTGCGCGGCGCCCGCGCAACACAATGTCGAACTTGTAGGCAAGCATATCCATCGGCAAATTAGCGCTCATGTCCAGAGGTGCGACCAGCCGTTCGACAGCTGATTTGTCGGGAATAGTTTTCACGATAGGGCAAATCCAGATCAGCGGATCGCCCTCGAAATACATCTGTGTGATGAGGCGCTGTGCAAAGCCATGACCGAACACAGAAAAATGGATGTGAGCCGGACGCCAGTCATTCACACCATTTGGCCAAGGGTACGGGCCGGGCTTGATGGTCTTGAACCAGTAGTAGCCGTTTTCGTCCGTGACCGTGCGACCGACGCCGCCGAAGTTGGGGTCGATGGCCGCAAGATAGGTTTCTTTCTTGTGGCGATAACGCCCGCCAGCGTTGGCCTGCCAGAATTCCAGCAGTGCGCCTGGAACAGGACGGCTACTCTCGTCCAGAACACGGCCATGCACAAGAATGCGTGGGCCTATCGGCATTTCGCCGGGGCGCGCATAATTGAGGATGAGGTCATTATCCAGCTCGTGCAGCATACTGTGCCCGAATACCGGGCCCGTAATTTCACTTTTGGTGCCTTCGAGCGAAAGCAAAGCACGAGTAGGCGAGCGAAGGACGGAGGTCTTATACCACGGCGTGTAAGCCGATGGATGCATGGACAGATCGCGAGCAAAGAACGGAGTTGTCTCCGGCAGACTGTTCTTCATTTTTCATCTTCCTCCGCTTCCATCTGCGCATAGGTCTGCTTGGCGATCTTGAAAGCGTGGTTCGATGCCGGAACCCCCGCATAGATTGCGACATGCATCAATGCTTCGCAGATGTCCTCCTTCGTTGCGCCCGTATTTTTCGTAGCGCGTATATGCATGGCAACTTCATCGTCTTGCCCGAGTGCTGCAAGCAGTGCAATCGTAACGATCGACCGTTCTCGTTTTGTCCAGCCGGGTCGCGCCCAGACCGTGCCCCATGCGGCTTCTGTTATAAGCTCCTGAAACGGAGCATCAAGGTCGGTTGCACCGTTTGACGCGCGATCCACATGCGTATCGCCCAGAACTGAACGGCGTACGTTCATGCCGATCTTGTAGCGTTCCGACCGCACTGCCTTGTCAGCCATGGCTACTCTCCATGTTAGAATCTGTTTGAAATAAAGTTGCGCAACAGCGAGACATAGGCATCGGGCTGTTCAACGCAGGGAATGTGACCGCTGGTGGCAATCTCTGCGAAATCTGCTTCAGGGATAAGACTTGCCAGTTCGCGCACAAGGGTAGGCGGTGTGGAGCCGTCCTGATCACCGACCAGACAAAGTGTTGGCACCGAAATAGTCCTGGCTACTTCGGTTAAATCCGCTTCACGCAGCGCGGCACAGGTGGCCGCATAGCCGTCGAGCGGTTGCCGAACGAACATATTGCAATAGGCACGATAGGCAGGATTATCGGAGCGTCGATAGTCCGACGTGAACCAGCGGGGCATCGTCGCGTCGAGGATGCTTGAAAGGCCATCCTGCTGAATAGCAGCTATGCGCGCGTCCCACATCGCTGCTGTACCGATCTTGTGAGCGGTGTTGGACAAAACGAGTCCGGCCACCAGATCGGGGCGCGCTGCATAAACACCTTGCGCAATCAGTCCACCGACGGAAAGACCGCAAATGATCGCCCGTTTTATCGAAAGCTTGTCGAGCAGGTTGATGAGGTCGGTCGCAAGGAGTTCGATTGTGTAGGGGGTGGCTCCGACATCTGAAAGGCCGTGGCCGCGCTTATCATAAACGAGGGTCGATACGTCGTTGCGCAGGCGTGCGCGAACTTCATCCCATATCCGGAAATCGGTTCCGAGCGAATTGATGAAAACCAGAACAGGCTTCTCTGCGGCTATTGGCTGGAAATCATAATGCATGACGACGTCGTTTACGGATGCGAACTGCACAGCTTTCTCCTCTTACATCGCACTGTCGTGCTTTGAACTGGTTAAGTAAAATGATATTATTGGCAAAAATCATAACTACAGGGTTATAGATAAGTGATTGGGAACAGGATCAAATTTCGTCATCTGCATACGTTTGTTGAGGTTGCGCGACAGAAGAGTGTGGTCAAGGCCTCCGAACTCCTGAGTATCAGCCAACCAGCAGTGACCAAGACGATGCGTGAGCTGGAGGAGATTCTGGGCGTTCCAGTAGTGGAACGCGATGGTCGTGGCATAAGGATAACGCGGTTTGGTGAAGTATTCCTGCGTCATGCTGGGACGGCTTTGACCGCTTTGCGGCAAGGGCTGGATTCCGTGTCGCAAGAATTGGATGGATCGGGGCCGCCTATTCGTATTGGCGCCTTGCCGACAGTCTCAACACGCATCATGCCGAAAGCGATGAGCCTGTTTCTCGCGGAAAGAACGTCTAGCCGTGTAAAAATCGTTACGGGTGAAAATGCTGTTCTTCTGGAGCAGCTACGGGTTGGCGATCTCGATCTGGTTGTAGGGCGGCTTGCCGCGCCGGAAAAGATGACCGGTTTTTCATTCGAGCATCTTTATTCGGAGCAGGTTCGATTTCTTGTCAGGACAGGGCATCCCCTGACGGACGGACGTGCGGTTTTCGAGCATCTGGCCGACTACCCGGTTCTGATGCCGACACGCAATTCAATCATTCGCCCGTTTGTGGATCGTTTGCTGATTACGAACGGTATAGGTGCCCTGCCAGTTCAGATTGAGACCGTTTCCGATGCATTCGGACGTGCTTTCGTCCGCGACAGTGATGCGGTGTGGATCATTTCAGAAGGTGTTGCTGCCAGAGATGTATCTGAAGGCAAGCTTGTCGCTCTTTCCATCGATACAAGCGAAACGACAGGTCCGGTAGGGTTGACCATGCGAACTGACACGACACAGACAGCCGCTATGCAAATTCTGATCCAGACGTTGCGCGAAGCTGCTGGTGTGAAGCTCTAGAGATTAACGCGGCCAGCTACCCAAATAAGGTAGCTGACCGCGCTAGTTGCAAGAAGTTCTGGCCGGAACTTCTTGCTGGGGGTTCGATTATCAATAAAACTCTACATCAATTCTAAAATAAAGCATCAGTTTTATATGTTTTATTAAATAATATTAGTTACGTCTTATTTATAGTATTCACCGTTCAGAACGGCAATCCGACGTAGTTTTCAGCAAGTGCGGTTGAGGCAGCTTCGGAAGTGCAGAAGTAGTCAAGTTCTGCTTCCTGCACTTTCTGATCAAACGGAACCATATCAGGAAATCGGTGTAGCATTTTGGTCATGGACCATGAAAAGCGTTCGGCCTTCCAGATGCGCGCAAGCGCATTAGCAGAATAAGCGTCGATGCCAGATTTTGATTTGTCCAGATAAAACTCTCTCAATCCTTCGTAAAGATAGTGCACGTCGCTGGCGGCGAGGTTCAGCCCTTTCGCACCTGTCGGAGGAACAATATGGGCGGCATCTCCAACAAGGAAAAGCTGTCCAAAGCGCATTGGTTCAGCCACGAAAGAGCGTAGAGGCGCAATGGATTTCTCGAAAGACGGTCCGGTTATCATTGCTTCGGCATGATGTACCGGAAGGCGACAGCGCAGTTCATCGTAAAAGCGCTCGTCGCTCCAGTCTTCGATCTTTTCATCAAGTGAACATTGGATGTAATAACGGCTGCGTGTGAGCGAGCGCATGGAGCAAAGCGCAAAACCTCGTTCGTGGTTGGCATAGATCAACTCATGAGCGACCGGCGGAATGTCGGCCAGTATGCCGAGCCAGCCAAAGGGATAGACCTTTTCAAAAATATCGATTGCCTTGTCTGGTACAGATTTGCGGCTTATGCCGTGATACCCGTCACATCCAGCGATGAAATCGCAGTCGATGCGATGGGTTTTGCTGCCTTTCTCGTAGGTAATATATGGCGATGTCGTATCGAAATCATGCGGTGTTACGTTGGCGGCTTCATAAATGCTGGTGGTGCTCGACTTCCGCCGTTCATCCATAAGGTCGTGCGTCATCTCAGTCTGGCCATAAACCGTAACGCGCTTGCCGGTCAGCTTGTGCAGGTCGAGACGGTGATCCCGGCCGTCGAAGGCGAGTGAGAAACCGTCATGTGGCAATCCCTCTGCGTGAAGGCGTGTTGAAGCTTCGGCTTCATCCATCAGATTGACCGTGCCTTCTTCCAAGACACCAGCACGTACACGGCCCAGAATATAATCCGCGCTGACGCGATCCAGCACGACATTGTCTATCCCGGCTTTAGTCAGAAGTTGACCGAGGAGCAGGCCGGCCGGGCCCGATCCGATGATTGCCACCTGAGTGCGCATAAGTTCCTCCCAATGCAATTCCGTCTTTATTCTTGAAGGAACGTTCCTGCTGGCAATGGATAATCTCGACTATTTATTGTACAAATCGAACATTATTGGAGGGTAAGTGTCGGATAATTTTGTTCCAACATACGAGCTTTATGGAGAAGAAAGCGAGCAGAAGCCGGATTTTTGGCTACACTGCGAGACGCTTTTCTCGCGATCAAGTTTGCATAATTTCGAAATTTCGTTGCATCGTCACGAGAGCTTCTTTCAGCTTTTATATATTGAAGGGGGTACGGGGCAGGTGAGCTTCGATGGCGCCATCCACCCCTTTCAAACGCCATGTGCCATTATGGTGCCACCCGGTTTTAATCATGGGTTTGCATTCTCTCGAGATATAGTGGGGCACATTGTAACGATTTTGAGCCCTCATATGCCGTTTATTGGAGACGGCTCTGGGGGCGTTATGGCGAAGTGGTTGATGCATCCTCAACTCATATCGATGAAAGGAGCGGGCGACGAGAATCTGGCGTTACTTTCCTCTCTTCTGCGGCAAGTACAAGATGAGTTTCACACGAGAAAACCATATAAAAACAGTCTGCTGGAATCTCTTGTTCAAGCCGCATTCGTCTATGTTCTGCGACACGCTTATTCTTCAAATTCCGCAAAGCAGGAAGACCGTCAGATATATGGGCACACTCGCATTGAGCGTCTGCTGGAGCTGATCGACCGCTATTACCGAGAACACAAACCCGTTTCATTTTATGCGAAATTGCTGGGTGTTTCACCAACGCATCTCAACCGGACTGTCAAACAGCTGACAGGAAGGACGACACAAGACATGATTGCAAGCAGGCTGATTGAGGCGGCCAGGCGCGATTTGATAGCCATGCCATCATCGGTGCAACATATCGCCTACAGCCTTGGCTTTTCAGATCCCGCATATTTTTCACGCTTCTTCCTTAAGATAACGAGCGAAACACCCCGTACATTCCGTTTGAGGGAGCGCGAGCGTCTGGCCGCTCTGGATTCATCATCATAGAATAAATTGGATTTTTCATTCTCTGCGGTCATCTCAGCAAATTGCGTAGATCCAACTGGACTTGAAGCATTGCAGGCAGGAAGCGTTCCACAAGGTCAATTGTTTCGACATGTGCCACGGGTGCCCCGATGTTGAGCGCCGCAACTACTAAACCTCGATGATTGAAAACAGGAACAGCGATGGAGCGTAGTCCGATCTCCAGTTCCTGATCGTTAATTGCATAACCTTGACCACGAATAATGGAGAGTTCTGTCATCAGCGGGGCAATTTCCACCTTTGTAAATGGTGTCAAAGCTTTCCGTTCAGTGCGCTCGAGAAGCACCTGAGCCTCGGGTTCATGAAGCCAGGCCAGAAGCACACGCCCCATCGAAGCACAGTAGGCTGGAAGCCTGCTTCCCGCCATCAAGTTGATGGAAATCACGCGCATTTGTGAGGCGCGCGCGATGTAAACAATTTCCGTTCCATCCAGAACGGATGCGGATGCGCTCTCTCCTACGGCATCAGAGAGCCGGTCCAGATGCGGCTGGATAATTGTCGGCAATGGCGTCGAAGATAGATAGGCATGCCCGAGCCGAAGAATTTTGGGCAGAAGCATGAAGAACTTGCCGTCATACTCAGCATATTCGAGCTCGGTTAGTGTCAGCAGGCACCGTCGTGCGGTTGCACGATCGAGACCAGTTATTTTTGAAACGTCCGCTATTGAAAGACGTGGTTGGTCTTCACCGAACGCTTCGATGACCTTCAATCCCTTTGCAAAACCTCCGATGAAATCTGTTTCGCGCATGAAATCCCTCTCAATTTGAGTAGATAATTTGTGCGATATATGAACAAATGTCAATTATCGCACAAAATGTTTGACCCTTTGCCGACGAGGTGGCTAACTCCAGTGCGATTGCGACCGGACGCTCAAGCACGAAGCTCGAACGCTCTGGTATGGAGGTAAAATGGACAAGACAATCGGAAGTCTGGCCGAGGCTGTTGCCGGAATAGGCGATGGCGCTACGGTCATGATCGGGGGGTTCGGTGGCTCAGGCGCGCCAATAGAATTGATCCATGCCCTGATCGATAAGGGGCCGAAGAACTTGACGGTGATCAACAATAATGCGGGCAATGGGCGCATCGGCATCGCGGCAATGATTGATGCCGGGATGGTTCGCAAGATGATCTGTTCATTCCCGCGGTCTTCCGATCCGCGCGCTTTCACGGACAAATATATTGCCGGTGAAATCGATCTGGAACTTGTACCGCAAGGAACGCTTGCTGAGCGTATCCGGGCAGGTGGCGCTGGTATCCCGGCGTTCTACACGCCGACAGCCTATGGCACGGAACTCGCCGAAGGCAAGGTAATAGCTGAATTTGATGGACGACCTTATGTGCAGGAGCGTTGGCTGAAAGCTGATTTTGCGCTCATTAAAGCGCATCTTGGCGATACGCACGGCAATCTGACCTACCGCATGGCTGCGCGTAATTTCAATCCACTCATGTGTATGGCTGCTGCAAGGACGATTGTTCAGGTATCGGAAATCGTTCCGCTCGACGGCATTGAGCCGGAAAATATCATCACGCCGGGTATCTTCGTCGACAGTGTCGTTGAAGTTGCAAATCCGCAGCAAGAAGAAGAGCTCATTCGTGCTGGAGTGACCTACGTATGATGATTGATATTCATGATGACATCAAACTGTCCAACGCCCAGATCGCATGGCGCGCCGCGCAGGATATTCAGGATGGTGCCTATGTAAATCTTGGAATTGGCTTTCCCGAAATGGTCGCCCGCTATCAACCGGAAGGACGCGAAGCGATTTTTCACACGGAAAATGGCGTTCTGGATTTCGGTGAAGCGCCGCCAGCAGGTGAGGAAGACTGGGACCTGATCAATGCTGGCAAGAAGGCTGTTACGCTAAAGCCCGGCGCGGCATTTTTCCATCATGCCGATAGTTTCGCGATGGTGCGCGGCGGACATCTCGATGTCGCGATTCTCGGCGCCTATCAGGTTGCCCAGAACGGTGATCTCGCCAATTGGCGTGTTGGCGCCAAAGGCGTGCCCGCAGTGGGCGGTGCGATGGATCTGGTACATGGTGCGAAGCAAGTTGTCGTCATCACCGAGCATGTAACGAAGAAGGGTGAACCGAAGCTGGTTGAAAAGTGCACTTTTCCGCTAACCGGCGTCGCATGTATCACCCGCATCTATACCAGCCATGCTGTGATCGATATCGACAAGGGGCGTTTCGTGTTGCGTGAAAAGCTGGCCGCCATGACGCTGGAAGACCTTCAAGCCATGACCGGCGCAAAGCTGCATGTCGACGGCCCGGTCGCCGATCTCGTTGTTCCCGAATTGTGAGACCATGTAATGAGTGAAGCCTATATCTGCGATTACATTCGCACTCCCATTGGTCGTTATGGCGGCGCGCTTTCTTCCGTGCGTGCCGACGATCTCGGCGCCATTCCGCTGAAAGCGCTTATGGAGCGTAATGGTTCCGTCGATTGGGAAGCTGTCGACGATGTGATTTTTGGCTCGGCCAATCAGGCGGGGGAAGACAACCGCAATGTTGCGCGCATGTCGCTGCTTCTGGCCGGGCTGCCGGTAGGAGTGTCTGGAACGACGATCAACCGTCTCTGCGGTTCCGGGATGGATGCAGTCATAACGGCTGCACGCGCTATCAGGGCTGGTGAGGCGGAACTGCTCGTTGCTGGCGGTGTGGAGAGCATGAGCCGCGCCCCCTTTGTCATGCCTAAGGCCGACATTGCATTTTCACGCAAGGCGGAAATCTTCGATACCACAATCGGCTGGCGGTTCATCAACCCTTTGATGAAGAAACAGTATGGTGTCGATTCTATGCCTGAAACGGGTGAAAATGTTGCCGAAGATTTCAACGTCTCGCGGCAGGATCAGGACGCTTTTGCACTTCGCAGTCAGGAAAAGGCGGCAGCCGCGCAAGCCAATGGACGCCTTGCAAAGGAAATCGTTGCGGTCACGATCTCGCAACGCAAGGGCGATCCGGTCGTTGTCGTTAAGGATGAACACCCTCGCGCCACGAGCCTGGAAGCACTGGCGAAGTTGGGCACACCCTTTCGTGAGGGGGGCACTGTGACGGCGGGTAACGCTTCCGGTGTCAATGATGGAGCTGCCGCGCTTATCATCGCATCTGAAGCAGCCATCAAGAAATACGGCCTCACACCGATTGCCCATATTATGGGCGGCGCCACGGCGGGTGTTCCTCCGCGCATCATGGGTATTGGTCCCGCTCCGGCGACAAAGAAACTATCTGCACGTATTGGTATCGCACCCGATGCATTCGATGTGATTGAACTGAACGAAGCATTTGCGTCGCAGGGACTGGCAGTGTTGCGCGATCTTGGAATTGCTGATGACGATGAACGCGTCAATCCGAACGGTGGTGGTATTGCGCTCGGGCATCCGCTCGGCATGTCCGGGGCGCGTATCGCGGGTACGGCGGCGCTCGAACTCGCGCTCAATGGCGGCAAATACGCTCTTGCAACGATGTGCATCGGCGTCGGGCAGGGGATCGCCATTGCGCTGGAACGCGTCTGACAATAACTAGATCACATATCCGGGTGCTTTCCCGCCCGGATTTGTCACATCTAGCTGGGCAGATACTACTTTTGCATTGTTGGGCGACTACAATATTGCCCACGACTACCGATCAAGTTAGCATGACCTCATTACACAACGGCGGGAACAACCCGCCGAACCAAAATGGGGAACATGTCGATGAAAATTGCTCGCCTTGCCCTGATGGGCGGACTCCTCGCAACCGCACTTTATACTGGCTCCGCTGCTGCTCGCGACCTGACGGTCGTGTCTTGGGGTGGCAACTATCAGGACGCCCAGCGTGAAATTTACTTCAAACCTTTTTCCGAGAAGACCGGCAAACCTTTGCTAGATGAATCCTGGGACGGTGGTTACGGCGTCGTTCAGGCGAAGGTGAAAGCAGGAAAACCCAACTGGGATGTCGTGCAGGTAGAAGCCGAAGAACTTGCTCTCGGCTGTGCTGACGGTCTTTACGAGAAGATTGATTGGGACAAGGTTGGCGGCAAGGACAAGTTCCTCGACAGTGCGGTCAATGATTGCGGTGTAGGGGCAATCGTGTGGTCGACAGCAATCGCCTATAATGCGGACAAGCTGAAAGATGGCCCACAATCCTGGGCTGATTTCTGGGATGTGAAGAAGTTTCCAGGCAAGCGCTCCTTGCGTAAGGGTGCCAAGTATACGCTTGAATTCGCTCTCCTCGCCGACGGGGTCAGCAAGGATGAGGTCTATGATGTGCTCTCAACCCCGGAGGGCGTGGATCGCGCGTTCAAAAAACTTGATGAATTGAAGCCGAATATCGTCTGGTGGGAAGCAGGGGCACAACCACTGCAATTGCTGGCCTCGGATGAAGTTGTGATGGCATCAGCTTATAATGGGCGCATCACGGGCATAAACAGGAGCGAAGGCAAGAACTTCAAGGTGGTCTGGCCGGGCAGCATTTATGCTGTCGATAGCTGGGTGATCCTGAAAGATGCCGAGAACAAGGATGCAGGGCTGGATTTCATTGCTTTTGCCAGCCAGCCCGACAATCAGGTGAAGCTGCCGAAATATGTCGCTTACGGTCTGCCGAACAAGGAAGCTGCAAGCAAGGTGCCTGCGGAATTCGCATCGGATCTTCCAACGGCGGAAGCCAATCTGAAAGACGCCCTTCCTCTTAACGTGGATTTCTGGATCGATAATTCCGAAGAGTTGACGAAGCGCTTCAACGCCTGGCTGGCGCAATAATTCACAGTCATGGCCCCGTCGGTGCAATATCGGCGGGGTTTCCCTGTTTTCCGGAAGATGGAGTGATTCATTGACGGACTGCCGCATCCGCTTCGAGAATATCAGCAAATCCTACGGTGATTTCAAAGTTATAGATGGTTTGAACCTCGATATTGATCGAGGTGAATTCGTGAGCCTTCTTGGTCCTTCCGGTTCAGGCAAGACGACGCTTTTGATGATGCTTGCCGGGTTTGAAAGTCCAAGCAGTGGAGCAATCCATGTCGATGGCAAGGCAATCAATACGGTTCCTTCATACAAGCGCAACATGGGAGTGGTTTTTCAGAACTACGCGCTTTTCCCCCATATGACAGTTGGCGAGAATGTCGCCTTTCCGCTTCAGATGCGAGGTGTTGGGAAAGCAGAGATTGGCAAGCTGGTGGATAAGGTGCTCGATATGGTTCAGCTCTCCACAATGCGTGAACGCAAGCCATCGCAACTCTCTGGCGGACAGCAACAACGCGTGGCGCTCGCCCGTGCACTGGTTTTCGAGCCGGGCGTGGTCCTGATGGACGAGCCGCTTGGCGCGCTCGACAAGCAGCTGCGTGAACAGATGCAACTTGACATTCGTGCGTTGCATGGCCGGTTAGGACTGACGATTGTCTTTGTCACCCATGATCAAAGCGAAGCGCTGACTATGTCGGACCGGATCGCTGTCTTCAACAAAGGAAAAATCGAACAGATTGGCACGCCGCGTGCAATTTATGATGAGCCGCAGACCCGTTTCGTCGCCGAATTTATAGGCGAAACCAATCTTGCTGAAGGAACGGTCGAGCGGGTGGAAGGTACGAGCGCTTTCATTCGTCTGAAGGATGGCGGCACACTAACCGCATCATCGAAGGGAACGTTGGGGGCGGGACAGAAAGTTCTTCTGTCCATCCGGCCCGAGCGCATCGAACTGGGCGGGGAAGGTGGTTCAGACAATCTTCTTAAAACACGTGTGATCGACAGTGTCTATCAAGGGGACCATCTGCGTATCCAGCTGGATGCCAGTGCTCATGACTTTATTGTGCGTCTTGACAGGAAAGCGCGTGAATGGGCGGCTGGAACAGATGTCGTAGCGGGGTTCAATGCTGCTGATTGCTGGACTATTGCAGCATGACGGTTCCATTCGGCAAAACTGTCCGAGCGATATTTCTGATCGCGCCCCTGCTTGTTTTCATTGTCTTGTTTTTTCTGTGGCCACTTGGGGTGATGATGAAACAGGCCGTGTCCGATACGGCGGTTTTGCGTGTTCTCCCCCAGACCGCCGAGGCTGTAACTCTTTGGGACGGACAATCGGCTCCATCACCTGAAATGAAACAGGCGCTCGTGGCAGACCTGAAGGCTTCGACCGACCAGCAGGCCGTAGGCGACATGGTCCGCCGCTTGAACAGCGCCCAATCGGGCTTTCGTACCTTGATGAGCAAAACACTTTCAGCCATCGAGAAGGGCGATCCTGTTCCTGACCTGGAAATGATCGACAAACGATGGAGCCGACCGGAGTTTTGGCATGCTATTGCGAATGCGCTTTCACCAACAACTGATCGAAACCTGCTCGCGGCGGTCGATATGGAGCGCGATACATCCGGAAAAATTGTTTCAATGGCGCCCGGTACATCGGCCAACCGGGCGATTATGCTGCGCACGTTCTGGATTGCCGCGCTGGTGACACTTGCCTGTGCAATAATTGGCTATCCCTATGCCGTCTTGCTCACATCATCCTCAGGCTGGATCAGGAGTGTGCTTTTTGCGGCAGTTCTGTTGCCGTTGTGGACATCATTGCTGGTGCGTACTGCTGCCTGGTTCATTCTTCTACAGGATAAGGGACTTATCAACGATACGTTGATCTGGCTTGGCGTCACCGATGGACCGCTACCGTTGATCTTCAACAGGGCAGGGGTAGTGATAGCCATGACCCATGTACTTTTGCCGTTCATGGTGCTGCCGATTTATAGCGTTCTTGTATCGATCCCGAGCAATCTCATGCCGGCTGCTGCATCGCTCGGCGCACCGCCTTGGAGGGCTTTCGTGCGGGTACTACTGCCTTTAAGTATGCGTGGCATCCTGTCTGGCATGCTGCTCGTGTTCATGAGCGCTATTGGCTACTATATAACTCCGGCTCTGATCGGTGGACCGGGCGACCAGATGATAAGCTCGATCATCGCCTATTACGCAACCGGTTCGGCCAACTGGGGTATGGCTGGTGCATTGGGGCTCGTGTTGCTCGTCGCCTGTCTCGTACTCTATGCCGTTTACGGACGGCTCACCGCTGACGAGCGGGGGAGAGCATGAACATGGGGCGTTTCGCGAAAATCCTGTTCGGTGTGGCCGCGGTGGTCTTTTTGATTGCTCCGCTGTTTGCAATTCTTCCACTTGCATTCACATCCAGCGTGTTTCTGACCTATCCAGTGCCCGGCTGGTCAGTGCGCTGGTTTGAAGAACTCGCCACGGCGGATGTCTGGCGGCGCGCAATCGTCAACAGCCTTATTATCGGATCAGGAACAACGATTTTGGCGACTGTGCTGGGAACGATGGCAGCACTTGGCCTGCGCAGCAGGATTTTGTTTCTTTTAGGCCCCATTAAAACTTTGTTCCTGTTGCCCATGGTCGTTCCCGCCGTGGTTATGGGCGTCGGTATGCAGCTATTGTTTGTCCGGCTCGGAATAGCGAATTCCTATCTCGGTGTGATTGTTGCGCATACAGTGATTTCGATCCCCTTTGTTCTGGTGAGCGTTACGGGTGCTCTGGCAGGTATCGACCGCCGTGTTGAATTGGCAGCCGAAAGCCTTGGCGCATCGCCTCTGACAGTTTTTCGTAAAGTCACACTTCCGCTCGCCATGCCGGGCATCGCGTCTGGTGCAGTATTGGCGTTCGCGACTTCATTGGACGAGGTTGTGCTGACGCTGTTCGTCGCTGGTCCAAATCAGCGTACTTTGGCACGCCAGATGTTTTCGACAATTCGAGAAAATATCAGTCCGGCTATCGCTGCCGCAGCATTTTTGTTCATCGCAGGCACCGTGCTTTTAGGCCTTGCGGCGATGCTCTTTCGCCGAAAGCGCTCCAGTGGAGCAATCTCCATCTGATAGGTGCGAGGGATCTCGTTTGCTGCCGTACTAATCTTTGTGCCTCAGCGATCGATCCGCGTCGAAAGGATGATGGATGACATCGTGCGCTCAACGCCTTCCAGCGCGCCTATACGATCCAGAACGGCGTCGAGTTCCTGTATAGAAGGAGCTTCCACAACGGCGATCATATCGAAATGCCCGCTGACGGAATGGAGCGAGCGAACGGCCATCATGCCGCGCAGAACTGTTTCGACTTTGGGCGCGAGCTTGGGTAGTGCGGTCACCAGTACATGAGCGCGAACCAGATCACGCTCGAATTCCGGTGCGATTCGTACCGTGTAGCCCTCTATAACTCCGCGTTTCTCAAGCTTTTCGATGCGGCTTTGGACAGTAGTTCGGGACACTCCGAGGCGCCGTGCGAGGTCAGCTGTCGAGGCGCGGGCATTTTCACGGAGGAGGGCGATGAGGGTAAGATCGGCTTCTGTCGTCATAATGCATATTAAATACGTCAATATGTGCAAACAAACAACGTCATATCGTCAGTTTGTATGCTTCTTTTTGCATAGAACTATGCGATTCTTGCATATCCGAATTGCATTCCAAGGGGAAAGTTATATGAAAGAGATCGTAGTTGTCGGCGCAGGCAAAATCGGTGCCACCATTGCCGATCTTCTCGCTTCCACAGGCGAGTATGCCGTTACCGTTGTCGACCGCTCTCAGGCGCAGCTCGATGCACTGGAATCGGGCGCAGAAGTCAAGACGCAGGCGCTTGATATTGAAGATGCCAAGGCTCTTGAAACTGCTCTGACCGGAAAGTTCGCTGTACTCAGCGCCGCTCCATTCCATCTGACGACCCGTATCGCCGAAGCTGCTGCTAAGGCAGGTGTTCATTATCTCGACCTGACCGAAGATGTTGCCAGCACACGCCGCGTCAAGGAACTGGCGAAGGAAGCCAAGACCGCTTTCATTCCGCAATGTGGCCTTGCTCCTGGATTCATCTCCATCGTTGCCTATGATCTGGCGAAGCGTTTCGACAAGCTCGACAGCGTTCGTATGCGCGTTGGCGCTCTGCCGCAGTACCCTTCGAATGCTCTGAACTACAATCTGACCTGGAGCACCGACGGCGTCATCAACGAATATATCGAGCCGTGCGAAGCCATCGTGAATGGCGAGCTGAGCGAAGTTCCTGCTCTCGAAGAACGCGAAGAGTTCTCGCTCGACGGCGTTACCTACGAAGCTTTCAACACCTCCGGTGGCCTCGGCACGCTCTGCGAAACGCTGGAAGGCAAAGTTCGCACGCTCAACTACCGCACCATCCGCTACCCGGGTCACGTTGCGCTGATGAAGGCGCTCCTCAACGATCTCGGCCTGCGTCATCGCCGTGAAGTGCTCAAGGACATCTTCGAAAATGCCCTGCCGACGACTCTTCAGGACGTCGTGGTGATTTTTGTGACCGTTTCCGGCACCAAGAACGGCCGTCTGGTTCAGGAAACCTACGCAAACAAGGTTTATGCCGCTCCGGTTGGCAAGATCATTCGCTCGGGCATCCAGATTACCACGGCTTCGGCGATCTGCGCTGTGCTCGACATGCTGGCCAAGGGTGATCTTCCGCAGCAGGGCTTTATCCGCCAGGAAGACATTACGCTCGAAGCATTCCTTTCGAACCGCTTTGGCAAGGCATATGCACAAGAAGATCATTGCGCACGTATGGTTGCCTGATAGCTTCTGCCGCATGAATGCGGGGTCTGTTGCGCTGGTACGCAGCAGACCCTTTTTGCGTTTTGGTATTCAGTCAATCTGTCCTATCAAAGTCGCAATTGAATCGGATCGGGTTTAAGCGCATTGCCCAATCCAGACTGGCGGATGGATGTGCTACTCCGCCTTATGTGTGTCTACCGGCGCATCTTGACTGAGAACCGTTTCACAGTTCTCGGGTGCGCTTCTAAAGAAGTAGGAAAGTCATGTTGAAATCAGTTTTGCTGGCCGGTCTGGCCTCCGTCTTCCTCGCTTTGCCTGTTCAGGCAAAGGAATGGAAAGAAATCCGTATCGCCAGCGAAGGTGCATATCCGCCGTTCAACTACATGTCTCCAGATGGCAAGCTTGAAGGTTTCGATCTTGATATCGCAAATGCGCTTTGCAAAGCGATGGAAGCCAAGTGCACGATTGTCGCCAATGATTGGGACGGCATGATCCCGGGCCTGCAGGCCAACAAGTTCGATGCAGTCATCGCTTCGATGGCCATCACCGAAGAGCGCGAAAAGCAGGTTGCCTTCACCGAGCGCTATTACACGACGCCGCTTGCGGTTGTCGTGCCGAAGGATACGGATATGACTTCGCTCGATCCGTCGGCATTCGATGGAAAGACGGTTGGCGCACAGGCTGGCACCACGCAGGGCAACTATGCTGATGATGTCTACGGCAAGGCAGGCGCGGATGTGAAGCTTTACCCGACGGCTGACGAAGCCAATGCTGATCTCGAAAGCGGTCGTCTGGACGCGATCGCTGCCGACAAATTCCTCGCCGCAGATTGGCTGAAAAAGCAGGGCGCAAACTGCTGCAAGTTCCTTGGTGATATTCCGGGTTCTGAAACGAAGATCGCCGTTGCCCTGCGCAAGGGTGACGACGATCTGCGTGAACAGTTCAACGCCGCAATCAAGAAAATCCGTGACGACGGCACCTACGAAACGATCCGCAAGAAGTATTTCGATTTCGACATCTATTGATGTGACAAATTAGACTCCGGGCGTCTTCAAAACCTGCTTGCAGTGGAAGGCGTCCGGTGCTTCAGTCATGGCAAGCGCATGAAATCAGACGCTACCATTCGCGGGGGGTGCCCTGCCAATTACAACGATAACAAAACAGTAAGGGGAATAGTTATGTTGAAAGCCATCCTATTTGCGGGCGTAGCATCTGTAATCGCTGCCTTGCCGGCGCAGGCCAAAGAATGGAAAGAAATCCGCATCGCCACCGAAGGAGCGTATCCACCTTTCAATTTCGTGGCGGCGGACGGTTCGCTTCAGGGACTTGATGTCGAAATAGCCAATGCCCTGTGCAAGGCGATGGATGCCAAGTGCACGATTGTTGCTAACGACTGGGACGGGATGATTCCCGGCCTGAAGTCGAACAAGTTCGATGCGGTCATTGCATCGATGAGCATCACGGAAGAGCGCAAGAAGGAAGTTGCGTTCACGGACAAATACTATTCCACACCACTTTCCGTTGCCGTGTCGAAGGATAGCCCGATCACATCGCTGGATGCCGAAGCATTCAAGGGAAAGTCGGTTGGCGCTCAGGGATCGACGACGCAGGGCAATTATGCGGAGGATGTCTACGGCAAGGCTGGCGCTGATGTTAAGCTTTACCCGACTGCCGACGAAGCCAATGCTGACCTGAAGAATGGGCGGCTTGATGCGGTTGTTTCCGACAAATTCCCGATTTCTGACTGGATCAAGGGTGATGGTGCGGATTGTTGCAAGCTTATCGGCGATATTCCCGGCACGCAGACCGATACCGGAATTGCGCTCCGTCAGGGCGATGACGATCTACGCGAACAGTTCAATGCGGCAATCAAGAAAATTCGCGACGATGGAACCTATGCCACGATCGTGAAGAAATATTTCGACTTCGACATCTACTGATTGCTTGTAAAAGATACAGCTCTTTGCTGTAAGCAACAACGCGCCGGCTGCAATCGGCGCGTTTATTTGTTTGGTTTGGTGGATGCCGGAAATGCCGATTCAGCAACAAGATGTCATCGTTCTGGGCGCCGGTATTGTTGGCGTGTCCACGGCACTACATCTGCAGGCGCGAGGTCGTTCTGTCTGCCTGATTGACAAAGGCGAGCCCGGAAATGGTACCAGTTTCGGCAATGCCGGTCTGATCGAGCGATCAAGCGTCATTCCCTATTCCTTTCCGCAAGGCTTCTGGACGCTCGTGCGGTACGGGATGAACCGTCGCTCAGACGTTCGCTACAGCCCGTTTTACATACCGAAGATGGCTCGCTGGCTGTTTCAATATTGGCGGGAATCGTCGCCAGAGCGGTTGATGACTGCCACGAATGCCATGCTGCCCTTGATTGAAGCGAGTGTTCGCGAGCATGATACTCTGGTAACCCAGTCGGGCAGTGAACGGTTGATCCGGTCGCAAGGATGGATCGAGGTGTTCCGGTCATCTTCTGCATTCGACGCAGCAGTGCGCCGTTTGCCCGGTTTGCAGCACTTCAAACTGTCTTATGATATTCTGGATGCGGCAGCCTTGCGCCAGCGTGAACCGTCGCTTGGCGATGTGGCTGGTGGCATTCACTGGCTTGACCCCAAGACTGTTGTGAACCCGGGTGGGCTGGTTAAAGCCTACGCTGATCTGTTCCACAGGAATGGCGGCGTCGTTGCTCACGGAGATGCTGTTAGCCTGGCACAGAATGAGAGTGGCTGGCAGGTGACGACGGAGGAGGCGGTCGTCCATGCGCGCGATGTTGTCGTGGCGCTTGGTCCGCAATCCGGCCTCATCTTCCGAAAATTCGGCTATCCGGTCCCGCTTGGCATCAAGCGTGGTCATCATCTTCATTTCACCATGAAGGATGGCTCGCGGCTCGGTCATACAGTGGTGGATGAAGAAGCGGGCTATGTTCTTGCCCCAATGGTGCAGGGTGTGCGGCTGTCGACAGGCATAGAGTTCGCTTCACCGGATGCGCCTGCCAACTATATACAGCTCAAGAAGGACGAGAAAATAGCGCGCAAGCTTGTGCCCCAGTTGGGAGACGCCATCGAAACGACGCCGTGGCTTGGATTGCGCCCTTGCTTGCCGGATATGCGTCCCGTTATTGGGGCGGCGCCAAAACATAAGGGACTATGGTTCAATTTCGGCCATGCTCATCACGGTTTGACGCTTGGACCTGCGACAGGGCGTTTGCTTGCTGAGATGCTTGTCGGAGAAGAACCGTTTGTCGATCCGAAACCTTATTCGGCTGAAAGGTTTCTATAGTTTTATCTAAAACTTTCGTGACAGGCTTGTCAGTTACGGAAGAGTGGGGCTATCAATTGGCCCCATTCTCATATCGCGCAGTTGCGAACAATCGATCCGGAAAATTCTCGTGAAAATGAAGCCTTTGGGCCGTACCGGCCTTACTGTCACTGAAATTTGCCTCGGCACCATGACCTGGGGTGTACAGAATACCGAGTCCGATGCTCATGAGCAGCTCGACATTGCTCTCGATGCTGGTATCAATTTTATTGATACTGCCGAGGGATATGCCATTCCGATGAGTCCAGAAAGCTATGGCAAGACAGAGACCTACATTGGCAGTTGGTTCAAGAAATCTGGAAAACGTGACAAGATCGTACTGGCGAGCAAGATCGCCGGTGGCGGTAGGCAGAAGTGGATTCGAGACGGCGCCAGGCCAAGCCGAACCAGTGTTCGCGAGGCGGTGGAGAACAGTCTGAAACGGCTTCAGACGGACTACATTGACCTCTATCAGGTCCATTGGCCGATGCGCGCTCACTACCATTTTGGCCAGAGCTGGAGCTTTGATCCGTCCAACACGGATGGAACGGCAGAAACCCAACAGATGCATGATGTTCTGCTCGGGCTCGGAGACATGGTTCGCGACGGAAAGATCAGGCATATCGGTCTTTCCAATGAGACAGCCTGGGGAACGATGCAGTGGCTTCGGTTGGCGGAGCAGCACAGTCTGCCACGCATCGCCTCAATCCAGAACGAATATAGTCTTCTGCAGCGCCAGTTCGATTTTGACATGGCAGAGCTGGCGCTCTGCGAAGACGTTGGACTGCTTGCTTATTCGACGCTTGCAGCTGGCGTTCTGACCGGGAAATATCTGGGCGGCAGGTTGCCCGCCGGTTCGCGCGCGGTCATTTCCGAAGGCGGCATCTGGCGGAACAATGTTCACTCAGAGCCCGCAATTCGCGCCTATATCGATGTTGCGAAGAAGCACGGTCTCGACATCGCCCAGATGGCGATTGCCTTTACACTGACACGCCCGTTTATGACCTCGGCCATCATAGGTGCAACGACTGTAGATCAGTTGAAGACCGATATCGCGGCCCATCAAGTCAAACTGTCGGAAGATGTCCTGACTGATATCGAAAAGGTTTACAGGCAGTATCCGCGTCCGCTTTAGAGCCGAGAGGACGTATAGAGAGCCTGCCGACTGGCAGGCTTTTTCTATCCGGCAAGATAAATTTCGTGTTTGACGATCCATTGATCGATTGGTGTCTCGCTTGAAGAACTGACGATCACCATTCGGTCGAAGCGTAGATTACGACCAGCAAGTGATCTTGCTAGGCGAGCCATCTCTGTTTCGCGCGAAGCTCGATCAGCAACGCCATAGGCAAGCGAAACATGTGGAAGGAAAGTCGAGATGTCGTTCTCTCCAGATATACCTAGTGAATCCTGTTTCAGTGCCATGAGTGCAGGTGTTTTCTGCAGCGTGGCGTAGAAAGAGCGGAAATAAGCCTCGGTTCCGGTCACGTTCTCAATGAGAATATCCAGAGGTTTGCGACCAACCGCAAGGCTGAGCACCAGCGGCAGCAGTTCGTCTGCCGAGCGTTTCATATCGGGTACAAGTGTCGCATGTGGTTCAAATACGGGCGAAGCAAAGTGGCCAGCCAGTTCTGCAACGATGGATTCCAGAAATTTGAGGTCATCGCGTGCAGGACGCAACCAGATGGAGTGGAAAGTCATTGATTTGGCATCCCTCGAACGCCGCGTTCGTTTTTAAGTGGCCTGACGCTGTTCCGCAATATGAGCGGTAGTTCGAGCACAACTGTCTGAGGCAGCGCATTTGGTGCGGCCTGTCTCTCGTCAAGCAGACGGATGATTTCGGCGGAAAGGCGTTCAGCATTCTGATCGAATGTTGTCAGCCGGTAGGCCCCCCAGCGTGCTTCCGTGACATTATCGAAGCCGATAACCGAAATATCGTCAGGAATAGAGAGATTGAAGACATCGCGTGCGCAGTCCATCAGGCCGAAAGCCATAAGGTCGTTGACGCAAAACACGCCTTCGACGCGCTCTCGCTCGCCGAGGAGTAAGGAGGCCGCGCCGTAACCGCCGTCATAGTCGGTCAGGTCACCGCGCTGTACGCTGACGCTCAATCCAAGGCTTTTGCCTTTGGCGATGAAAGCTTCCTCACGTTCAATCAGATTGAGACTACCGACATTCGACGTTATGAGGCCAAGCTTTTTCATGCCTCGTGCCGCGAAAATTTCGACAGCCGTTTCGGCGGCTAGTCGATTGTTGATGTGAATATGATCGGCTCCCTCTTCGGTTCGTCCGACGAGGATCAGGGTCTGGCCGTTTCGTTGGGCAAGATCGACAAATGACGACGAGGGCATGCCGGAAAGAACTACCGTCGCTTCGGCACGATAGCGCAACAGCGTTTCGTGGGCCGCAGAGAGGTTTTCTCCATGCTGGCCGGTCGGGATCAACACCGGCACACTGCCACGTGCTGCAAGTCGACGGGAAAGCGCTGCAATCTGGCGGGAGCGAAAAGGACTATCCGGGTCTGCCGCAATCATTCCGACGATACGGCTGCGATTGGCAAGAAGACCGCGTGCAAGATCGTTGACCTGATAACCCAGCTTTTCGGCAGCTTTCAGCACTTTCTCGCGTGTTGAGGGCGAAACACTGGCGCCAGGCGTAAAGGTTCGGGACACAGCGGAGCGTGACACGCCTGCCTCGAGCGCGACTTCGTGCGCGCTGATGAACCGTGGCTGGTTATCCGCGCTGTCCTGTTCTCGCTGTATTTCTTTATCTGGCATTTTATCGCCCTACTTTTGAAAGGACATCGGCCCTGAGGAAGCGCTCGACCACGAACATGAAGGCAATTGATGGCACCAGCAATATCAATGCGCTGATCGACGCGATTTGATAATTGCCGCCGGAACTCGCTGTATAAAGCAGCAAGGGCAGGGTGGAAATATCAGGGGCGCCAACGAAATAAGTGCCGGTAAACTCATCGAGCGATTCAAGAAAGACAAAGATCGCGCTTGCAAGCAAACCCGGTGCGGCTATTGGCAGGGTGATGTCGAAGAATGTCTTGAGGGCGGAAGCGCCCATTGAGCGCGCCGCTTCTTCAAGCTCCCGATCAATTGCCGAAAACGCTGCCGTGGCGATCCAGACGGCATAGACCAGACCATGAGTGACATGCACCAGAACGACGCCTGTGATCGTACCATTCAGGCCGAAAGAGTAGAACATCTGCGCGATGTTTACGTAAACGGGCAGGTTTGGAAAAGCTTGCGGGATCAGCAGCGTCAGTAGGATCAGCCCGCGAAACGGCAGTTTCAGGCGTGCCAGAGCATAACCGGCGGGAATGGCAAGGCCGAGTGAAACGATCACTGTCAGGCCTGCAATAAGAACGCTTGTGCCAAGTGACGAGAGCGCATTGCCGCGAGGCGAAAACACATTCGCCCAGAAAGAGAAACCATACTGAAGCGGCAGTGTGTATGGGAAATACCAACGCTCAGCTACAGCCCACAGAAGCAGGTTGGCGAGCGGCCCGAAAATCGCGAAGGCGAGCAGACCAAGCAATATGCCACGCGGTATCCAGCGCCAGTCGATGATGTTGCTCATTGGCCGTGTTCCTTCATGGTCTGGCGCAGGTAAACCCAGGCGACGAGGCTGGTCATGAGGAGCGAGATCGTACCCAATGCATTTGCGACGCCGTAATCCCCATAAGCATTGATACGGAATGCCATGTTTGCCGTGATCATCGTTGGTGATTGGGCGTTGATCATCAAAGGAACGGACAAGACGGACATCATGGTGACAAAGCTCAGTATCAACCCCACGAGCAGCGTTTGGCGGACTTGCGGCAGAACAATCTCAATGAGAATGCGCAGCCGCCCGGCACCAAGATTGCGAGCGGATTCAATCGTGCTGCGATCGATGGATGCCATGGCACCTGCCAGTAGCAAGGTGACGAATGGCGTCTGTTTCCAGACGAATGCAATGACGATGCCACGCCAGTCGAGAAAGCTCATTGCCTGCAGTGGGGTTAGGAGCCCAGTTTCAATGAGCAGGCTGTTCATCAACCCGTTTTTGGCTAGGAAGGTGCGAAGTATCTGACCAACCACGATGAAGGGGATGAAAAGCGGCCAGCGATAGAGCCAGCGCAGGACAGTGACAGCGCGCGGGTTGGAGCCGAGCGTCAGGTAACCGCCGATGGCGATAGAGAATAACGCAATCAGCAGGGACGACAGTGTAACGATGACAAAGGTGAAGATGATGTCGCTGGAATAAAGTTCGAATGCTTTGGTGAAATTGCCGGTTCCCCATTCCCCGGAAACATTGAAAGCTCCGGTGATCGCTCCGAAAAGCGGTACGATGAACAGTAATAGGACGATCGCCAGTGCGGGCGCGACAAGAAGAATACCTGTCAGTCGATGCGACATTCGAAACCTCATGACAATGTGGAGTGCCGGACACGCTCGTGGTGCCTTGATTGCATATCCGGCATCAACATCGGGGCGCTTTGCATGTAACCAAGTTCGTCAAAGCGCTCCAATAGAAGGCAGGATTGTTGAGCTTAATTGCCGACCTGACGCTCATAAGCTTCCAGAATCGCAGTGTTATAAGGTGCGATCGGGAAAGGCTTGCCGTATTTAGCAAGCTCGTCCGGCGAAATGTCGGTGAAGAGCTTTTTCCAGGTGTCGCCGTCCAGCTCTGCCTTGACATGGTCGGCATCGATGCCCGGATACCAGTTGAAGCGCTTCACGATACCTTCGGCCTGCACTTTCGGGCTCGTCGCCAATGCGACAAATTTTTCGGCCAGTTCCTTATGCGCGCTTTTTTCCGGGATCACATAATGCATCGGCTGACCGGGCATGCCGGGAGCTGGTAGGACAAGTTTCATTTCCGGCGGAAGCTGTCCATTCGCCTTCCACGAATAGAACATGTCCACCCATACTGGTCCCATCGCGATTTCGCCACGGCTCAACATGTCGAGCGTGCCTGCATTGCCTGGGGTGAGGGTGGCGTTCTTTGTAAAGTCCTTTAGCGAGGCAAACGCCTTGTCCCAGTTCTTCGCTTCGCCCTCTTCGAATGGACCCTTCATCAGCTTGTCTGCGTCGCCACCATAAGCATAGATCCAGCCCATAACAAAGCTCACGCCCGATGCGCCACCCTTGATGCCGTTATAGCCGAATTGCTTTGGGTTTTCCTTGGCCCATGCGACGAGCTCGTCATAACTCTTTGGCGGATTGGCAACGAGTGCAGGATTGTAGGCAAGTGCGGTCTGGCTGTTGAACATCGGCATGACGTAGCCGTCGACATCCGTACCGAGCGCCATTTTCGCATTATCGCGCGTCACCAGCTTACCGCTGTCGATTTTGCCGCGATAATTTTCGAGGAACTTCGCCGTTACCATCGGTCCGACGAATTTCTCGTGGACGACGGCGACGTCGGTGTCCCATTTTTCCACGCCAGCCTTGGACTGGGCTTCGAAACGCTCGAGAACCTTCTGCGAACCCGCATCGCCGGGACCTGTTCCCACAACGCGAACGGTCGTTCCGGGATTTTCCTTCTCGAACAACGGTCCGAGATACTGATTGATATAGTCAACCATGTTCTGGTCACCTGCCGTGATGACGGTAAGCTCATCGGCGGTGGCGGGTGCAACGGTGAGACCAATTGCCATTGCCGCGTTCAGGATAGTTCTCATGAAAAGGACTCCTGTATGAAACCGGGATTTCCGGTCTTTTGATTGAAAGCAGATGCAGTGCATCCAGTGGCGTCTATCGGGAATGGTGTCATTCACGGGCACGAAAATGCCCGTGAAAACGATCTTGAAACGGGGTGCCCCGTTTTGGTGCGGGAAAGACGGCGAGGTCAATGTGCACAGCTGTGCACGATCAAGTCCAACGTGAATTGCGTATTTCGTTGATCTCTAGTCTCCCATTAACTCAATGACGCATCATCAGCACACTGACGAAAAGACGGCAGGCGCCTGACTATTTGTCGAACAGAAACAGGGCGTGTTCAGGTATGTGGATTTCAACATTGGCGCCGGGCTGATGGCTTTCCTGAGCGTCGACCATGATGTGCCGATCCCCGACGCGGATCATGTGTCTCCAGAGGCCACCGGGATAGCTGGTCTGCTCCACCGTGCCGTTGAGGGCTAATTCGGACGTCGGGGAGTTCCGATCAACTCCCGGCTTGGTGAGACAGGCTGCTTCGCTGCGGAAACGAGCCGATGCCATGCCATCGGACAGATTTCGGCGTCCTGCCGAAATCGTGCTCGCCTTGTTGTTGGCGCCTGCCGCGATCTCGATACGGTCGGCTTTGATCTGGATTGGTACTTCGATCAGATTCTCAGCGCCCATAAATGCCGCGACGAAATCCGAGGCGGGGTGGTTGTAAACTTCTTCTGGAGCGCCTGCCTGTGCAATTTCGCCATTATTGAGAATGACGATACGGTCGGCCATGACCATGGCTTCTTCCCGGTCATGCGTTACGTGAACAGCTGTAATGCCGAGACGGCGCTGCAAAGCGCTGATCTCATGGCGAACCGATAGTCTGATGCGTGCATCGAGATTGGAGAGCGGCTCATCGAGAAGCAGGATGTCAGGCTGAATGGCGAGGGCGCGCCCGAGGGCGACGCGCTGGCGTTGTCCGCCGGAAAGGGCGGCAGGTTTGCGCTCCAGCAAAGCTTCCAGCCCCAGCAGGCGAGCAACTTCATCAACCTTCTGCTTGATGGTCTCCTTCGTCGTGCCACGAATACGCAGACCATAACCCATGTTCTGCGCGACAGTCATATGCGGCCAGAGCGCGTAAGACTGGAAGACAAGGGCCATTCCGCGTTTATCTGGGGGCAATTTGGTGACGTCTCTGCCGTCTACACGGATCGCGCCGTTGGACGGCATGTTGAAGCCTGCAATCGCACGCAGCAGGGTTGTCTTGCCGCACCCAGACGAGCCGAGAAGCGCGACGAACTCACCCTTCTTGACGGATAGATTTACGCCTTTGAGAACTTCATTGTTGCCATAACGAACGCGCGCGTCCGCCACCTCCAAAAACGCTGGCATAAGCGTCTCCTCCCCAGGATCGCCGGCTGATTTTATTTTTTCTGCACAGCCGTGCAAATTGGATTGAAGCATCTTTAAGCCACCTCGACAAGCCGCAAAAGTGAAATTGCGCTGAAAAAACTATCTTCAGTTCCATTTTGGAACGTCGTCTAGGCGCTATTTAGCGAGAATTTATAACAGCTGTATGACGTAAAGACGAAGACGTGGACAGCTTTGCAAAGCTGTCCACGTCGCACGCAAGCAGGTCTGACGGAGAGTGTACAGGACCCAGCTTGTTATGAAGCGTTCAGTCAAACTTCTTCTGCACGTTCTTCGAACTTGGCATTTCTCCGGGAAGAGTAGATGAACGCGGCGAGAAACATTGCGGTCATTAGCAGAACGATTGTTGGAGCGGGCGCGCTGTCGATGAAAAAAGCCAGATAGACACCGAAGAAGGATGCGGTGACCGCAATTGTTACGGCGAGCAGCATCATGGTGCTGAATTTGCGTGTGAGCAGAAACGCAATTGCACCGGGCGCAATCAACATGCCGATAGCCAGAATGATGCCTACGGCCTTCAAAACGCCGACAATCGTTAGCGAAATCAGGCAAAGCAAACCGTAATGCAGCAGGCGGACCGGTAAACCGACGGCTCTGGCTTGCGCCGGATCGAAAGCGTGCAGCAGGAAGTCGCGCCATTTGACGACAAGAATGCCAGCGGTCAGTGCGGCGATAATGGCCGTTTCGATGAGGTCGGACAATGTTATTCCGAGCATGTCGCCGAACAGGATATGATCGAGATGCACTGTCGAGCGGATCGCAACATAAAGAACCAGGCCAAGACCGAACATGCCGGAGAATACGATGCCCATCACCGTATCCTGCTTGATGCGGCTGTTTTCGGTGAGGTAGCCGGTTGCAAGGGCGCAGGCCATGCCCGCTACGAAGGCTCCGATACCGAAGGGTATTCCGATAATATAGGCGACAACGACACCCGGAAGAACCGCGTGGCTGATAGCGTCACCCATCAATGACCAGCCCTTGAGGACCAGAAAGCACGACAGCAATGCTGTTGGTATCGCGATGAGCACGGAAATAGCCAGTGCATAGCGCATGAACTCGAACTGAAACGGTGAGGCCAGCATATCCAGAATGGTCATTGCTGGAATTCCCTTAGAGCGATTGCCGCTTTGCGGCGTGCGGCCAGCAGCCCATGCTTTGGAGCAAGCAGAAATACACTGAGGAAGACAAGCGTCTGGAGAACCACGATGATGCCTCCCGTCGCACCGTCCAGAAAATAGCTTACATAGGCTCCTGAGAAGCTTGTGACGGAGCCGATAGCAACAGCAATCCAAAGCAGTCGCGAAAACCGGTCTGTCAGTAGATATGCGGTTGCACCGGGCGTTACCACCATACAGATGACGAGAAAGGCACCAACCGTCTGCATCGCGGCGACAGTCGATGCCGACAGCAATGTGAAGAACATGATCTTCAACAGATTGGGCTTGAGACCGATCGAACGCGCATGGTTTTCATCGAAGAACACTACCATCAGATCTTTCCACTTTAAAAGAAGTAGCGACAGGGAAACGAAGCCGATGATTGCCAGTTGTAGAGTATCTTCCGGTGTGATGGCGAGGATATTGCCGAGAACGATGGTCTGAATGCTGACGGCCGTCGGCTTCAACGAGATCATGAAGAGGCCAAGTCCGAAGAATGACGAGAAGATCAGACCGATGATAGCATCTTCCTTCAGCTTTGTACGTTGGTTGAGAAAGAGCATCGCTGCTGCGGCGAGACCGCCAGAGAAAAATGCGCCGATGGAGAAGGGGAGGCCAAGCATATAAGCACCCGCAACGCCAGGGACGATGGAATGGGATAGAGCGTCGCCAATCAGCGACCAGCCTTTCAGCATGAGATAAGCCGAAAGAAAGGCACATACCCCGCCCACCAGCGCCGAAACCCACATCGCATTCAGCATGTAGCTATAACTGAACGGCTCAAGTAATACGGTCATTGTTCCTGACTCCGTTTGCGGGTCGCGGAGTCTTCGTTCTCATAAACAACAAACGGGCGCTCATCGTCAGTTATGACGCTGACGGCGCCTCGTCCTGCACCGCTAGTCTCGCCGAGTACAAGATGGCGCAGCACGCCGCCGAAAGTCTTTTCGAGGTTCTCTTGTGTGAAAACCTCCGCAGTCGGCCCGTAACCGAGAACTGTTCGTTTCAGTAATACGGTTCGGTCGCAGAATTCGGGAACACTGCCAAGATTGTGGGTCGAGACCAGCATGACGCGCCCCTCATCTCGCAAACTGCGAAGAAGTGTGACGATTGCTTCTTCGGTCTTCACATCTACGCCAGTGAAGGGTTCATCCAGAAGAATGACGCGCCCGTCTTGTGCGAGCGCTCGCGCAAGAAATACCCGTTTCTTTTGCCCGCCTGAAAGCTCACCGATCTGTCGATGACGAAATTCGAGCATATTCACGCGATCAAGCGCTTTTTCTACGGCTTCTTTGTCGGCGCGGCGCGGGATGCGCATCATGCCCATATGGCCGTAGCGACCCATCATGACGACATCTTCAACGAGAACCGGAAAGTTCCAGTCGACGTCCTCACTTTGCGGGACGTAAGCCACTAGGTTCTTCTTGAGCGCGGCCCCAACCGGCATTCCGAGAATAGATATTTCGCCCTTGGCTAGTTTGACAAACCCCATAATCGCTTTGAACAGGGTCGACTTGCCGGATCCGTTGACGCCGACAAGCGCTGTAATCGTTCCGGTTGGGGTCGTAAAACTTGCATTGTGTAAAGCCGTATGGCCGTTTCGATACGTGACAGTTGCATTTCTCACATTGATACCGTCGACCGCGCTTTTATCCAGCATGGCGAAGGTATCTCCATGAAGGTCTATGGGTGCATTCATTGTTTGAGCCCTTGGGCAATCGCGCTGGAGGTGACTTTCAGGAGATCAATATATGTCGGCACGGGACCGTCGGGGTCCGAAAGTGAATCAACATAGAGAACACCGGCATATTTTGCGCTGGTCTCACGAGCGACCTGCTTGGCTGGGGCAGGAGAAACCGTGCTTTCGGAAAAGACAGCCGTAATGCCATTTTCACGCACTGCATCAATCACTTTTCGCACCTGCTGTGGAGTGCCCTGTTGGTCTGCATTGATTGGCCAGAGATAAAGCTCTTTCAAACCGAAGTCCCGAGCCAGATAGGAGAATGCGCCTTCACTTGAAACGAGCCAACGCTTGTCTTCAGGAATAGCTGCCAGCTCAGCCCGGATAGGATCGATCGTCGCTTTAATCTTCGCTTTGTAAATCTCTGCATTCGCCTTGTAGATGTCAGCGTTCGCCGGATCATTTTTGACGAACGCATCCCGAATATTGTCCACGTAGATCAATGCGGCATTCGGTGACATCCAGGCATGCGGATTTGGCTTGCCGCTATAAGGTCCCTCGCTGATATCGATTGGCTCAACGCCATCGGAAACAACTGCGCTTGGAACATCCTTGAGACGTGAAAAGAATTTTTCGAACCATAGTTCCAGGCCAAGGCCATTCCAGAGGACCAGCTTGGCGTCCTGGGCTTTAATCAGGTCTCCCGGTGTTGGCTGATAATTGTGGATCTCGGCACCTGGCTTCGTGATTGACTCAACCGTCGCGGCATCGCCCGCAACATTCTGCGCAATATCGGCGATAACAGTAAATGTCGTCACGGCCTTGAATTTCTCCGCAAAAGCAACGCTTGCGCTTGTCCAGAGAAGAGCTCCGCTCACGAGACCGAGTGTCGTTGTTCGTAAAATACGACGCAGCATATCCAAATCCTTGTTGCCAATCAGTTGCAATTGCATAGCCGATCGCTGTTTTACGATCAAGTGCTATTGCAAACCATTTGCAAAAGAATGGTCGATGTTTAGCGCTTGAGATTCCGATTGCAAATTTCAATTACACGTTTAAATTGTATTATTGTAAATACTGAAGTTTATTGGTTGTATTTTTGACAAGTGTACGACAGGGAGGCTGTGCGCGGTCTAGCAACAAACTGTGTGTTCTTATTCTCTGTTTTCAGATCGAATGATTAAGGTGAGGATGAGCTTAGTGATTGAATTTCAATCAATTATTATAGATTAGAGAGCGGGGAAGGAGGCTGGTACAAAAGTGCAGACGAAAGTGAGCAAGAGCGGTTTAACGTGCGCGACTACCCAAATCGGGGTGGCGAGTTACCACAGAGATATTACAACCATCATTATCCTGCGAGAGCACGCCCGCAATTTAAAATGGTATTCTTCTGTGGAGACGGATGAGAAATCTAGTTTCCCAGCCGGAACTGTTTTCATTGTTCCGGCTTTTACAACTTTATCAATTAACTGGTCTGATCCCGTCGAAATCATAATCATGCAGCCTGATCAGCAATTTTTTCAGGATAGTTTTTTTCAGAATTCTCTATTCAAGGAAAACAACGGCCCCAAGAACGTTACGAGTTTCTCATGCAAAGATTGCATGCCGCTATCTCATTTGATCTGGGATGAAATTTGCCAGCGAGGCGGACAGGATGAAGCTTACCTGAATGCTCTAGGGTTGGTTCTAATGCGTACGATCGCACGCGTCTTGTTGAATGAGCGCGCTTCAACTGACAGTAAGATCGGACTCAGCAAAGCAGCGCGTCATCAGATAGAAGCCTATCTCAACCAAAACTTTCACAAGCCTCTTTCGGTTCCGGACATGGCAGCATTGTTGGGAATTTCAGCAGGGCATTTTTCGACATGCTTTCGAAAGAGTTTTGGGCAGACGCCTCACCAGTACCTGATGGAACTGAGACTTGACGAAGCTGAGCGGTGCCTCAGAAAAACATCGATGCCAATAAATGAGATCGCACGCCATTTGAATTTTTCCAGCCAGAGCCACCTTACAACGGCTTTGCGAAAACATCGACAGACCACGCCAGGCGAATTACGCAAGTAGAGCTATCGGGGCGCTCTTGGCAATAATGGCCCATTCTTGTGTCGTCCTCATAGAGCAATGGGTCTGGGCGATGGTAACATCAGGCACGAAATAGTTGATCAACTTTACGCGTCGGTCGGCCTTCGTTTCAGCCATTTGCGCCAGATGTGGATTTCACTTCTGCGGCGCAAGCGGCGGACACGATGAGAATCGTGAGAAAGCACGATAAGCCCAAGTGGAAGCATCCAGAAACCGAGAATCGGGAGAAACCCCAACGAGCCGCCGACAACGAGTGTGCCGCCAAGCATGCGCCGCATCATGACTGATTGCGGCATTGGGATTCGCCGACCAAGAATCACGATGGCTTTTTTCCGGGGTGTTTCGGCGTATTCGTCACTCACAGGCGCATCTCTTAGGCTGATATGTTACAATTCACAGGAGGAAAACGTCCCAGAGAATATAGGGTTTTTGTCCCATAATGCAAAAAGATGAAAAAAAATGGATTTAGCCCTTTGCAAACGCGAAATCCTTTTGCTATACGCCACCTCGCTGACACGACGAGCACCTGTTCCCCGGTAGCTCAGCGGTAGAGCAACCGGCTGTTAACCGGTTGGTCGCTGGTTCGAATCCGGCCCGGGGAGCCACTTCATTTCATGAGGTTGCTCAATTTTCCACTGCATTCAAAACGAAGTTTCTGGCGCAGTGCACTTTGGTGCGTGACCGAACTACTTGGACACTCTATTGATTGCGGTGTAAGGGCACGCTAACGATTTAGCGAGTTTGTCGGGACGGCGTAGCTAAGCGCTTGAGAGCGCAGGCATTGTACGGTTGGCCATTACCTTCGCGAACGATCAGAATCCCTCCATGTGAGCTCGCCGGCATCATCTCAATTCAAAGCGGATAGATAGCGATGAATCTATGATGCGCCCTTTAACGGGTGACGATATTCATTCTTGCTGAAGCATTTTGAACCAAATCGTTCTTCGCGCGTTGGTTAGCTGTCTGTTAACCATGATTGGAGAGTGGCAATGCCTTGGTATTTTCGTCTCGAATCCGGCTTCGCCGCAGTCTTTGTAATCGCGGTCTGCGCCCACATGTTTGTTCAGTTGATCCGATAACAATTCGGCGTGTTACAAACATTAGGTAACATTGATAGTCAGTAATGGCAGGTCAATTGAATGGCCAGTCACTCGTGTGGGGGAGCGTTGGTTCACGATCTCTTCGAGAGGTCACTGAAGGTTGGGTGATCTGTCGAGAAGACCAACTTGATATGATCAAGTTTGGTGAGTATGCCGTATGAAATCATCGTAACTCTTAGTTTCAGCTGTCGTTGATTCCAGGAAAAGTTCTTGTAACGCCTCACTATTGTGGGAGGCGCGGGACGGATAACTTCTCCGATTCTATTGAGCTCTTCCGCGCTAAAACGAACGAAATTTACACTACACTGGACTTGCCATACGAGATAAAAGTCGAATTTTGAGGGGTAATCTAAGCACCTGCTGGCAACCTCGTACTTGTGACCTACCTCTGGTTCCATATCGCCCGCTTTTGCTGAATCTAGGAGAGATGCTCTGGCGTTAGTGTCAACGATGGCTTCCGCAGTGGCATTCATGCTGCACTGATAGACGTTGGTCCGCACACCAAGGTGGTCAAGTCCGATGCCGTGGCGGATAAGATTGTTGCCGTTGACTTGAACAGGATATCTCGTTTGCTGAGCTGCGGTTCTGTGTACCCAGGCGGAAGACGGTCGGACGCTGAATAATATGGCCTCGGTCAAGCGAAGCAAACTGTGGCCACGATTATCCCGCAGAGCCAATCTTTGTACCGACAGTTCTGACCGGACGCTTCTTTGGGCGCTTCGTACGGGTTGATCCGGGTTTTGATGCTGACGGAAGCAACGGGTTGAAGTCGCCTTGAGCCTTATTGTGCCGGCGTATCGTTTTCTTGCGGCTGAGTAGCTTCGGCAGGCGCGGGAGCAGGCTGTTGAGGTACTGGTGCGGGTTCTTCTGCAAGGACCTCATTTGTCTTGGTTTTTATGTCTTCTGCTGTCTGTTGGCTGATCAGTCCTTGCGATGCGGCAAAGCCGACAACAACTGCGATGACTGCACCCACAAGGGCAGCTTTAAGCTTCGGTGACATAGCTGGCTCTCCTGCCAAGTATAGTTTATGTCCCGCCCGATGCATCAAATCAGTCATACAATACATGCGTCATTTTTTTCAATGGTTTCTCAATTTTTTCTCGCGGTGCTTGGTGCTCTTACACATCGGTAAATAGCTGATCTCGTTCTAAACTAAAGTGACGGGTGACAAATTTTGACCGTATGATAAAAATATACAAAAATAGTGGGAGGGGATAATGTTTGATAAGAAAGGCATAGAAGCGCCTCGTATACGAGCGATTGAATGGATCGAGCAACTTTCGATACCGAGGTTCTTGGTGCTTGTTGCGCTCTGTAGTGCCGGTACGGGCGTGATTCTTAGTCAGCTGATATGAATAGTGGCCGCAAAGTCTTGTTCTTGCGCCGTTGGAGTTCAGAAGTGTTTGAAATATTTCTCATCTGGCAATAGCGGGATTGCGCTTGCCAATTCTGTCGAAATTACAAAGCGTCCAAATTACGTATTTATTGCGCGTTACACGAACACAAATACCACCAAACATGTCTGCAATTTCTTTAGACTTCACCTGCCGAAGCTTTTGTTTTGTTCACGACAACAAACAGAGCCAAGTATGTTCCGCTCGATGTCACACGGGTTCGCCCAATTTTTGCGTAACCATTTGTAATTTATAGGCATTAACTTCCAACATGATGCAACAAGGCTTGCCATGTCGAATTCGACGCTGATCTCAATAGTCTATTGATTTTATATATGGAAATATTGGAGGCCTCGCCCGGAATCGAACCGGGGTGCAAGGATTTGCAGTCCTCTGCGTAACCACTCCGCCACGAGGCCTTCCGTAAGGCAGTTGCCAAATCAGTTGGTAGCGCCTTGGCCCGTTCCAATATTGATACAGATCGGTCTCGTCAAGCCGTTAGAGCCAAATGTAGAAGATTTCTACAAAGGTTTCTTCGCGCTTTGTAATTTCAATGCTGGTCGTCTCGATCTGGCGGCATTTGCGGGCGCGCCAGATTGCCCTTGGAGAAGGTATAGCCGGTTTCGACAACACTCAATCCAAATTTGTTTCGCAGCTTGTCGATGGCATTTTCGGCGACGGCGCGTTTGGTGGCCTGAGTGTCTACTAGATCGGGCGGATCGGCGCGATCACTTGAAGAAAGCTCGCTAACCCCAATCCCTAGCAATCTAAATCGTGTACCATCGAGTTCTTTTTCGAGAAGCTGCAATCCGTGGCGGAAGATTCTATCCGCGAGCTGGGTCGGATCGGAAAGCTGCCGATTGCGCGTACGCGATTTGAAGTCGTGTGTTTTCAGCTTCAAAACGACAGTACGCCCGGCTATTTCACTTGCTTTCAGTCGCCGCGAGACCTTTTCGGCGAGCGCCCGAAGAACAGGAACGAGATCGTTGGCATCCGACAAGTCATTGTTGAAGGTTGTCTCTGCCGAAACGCTTTTCATATCATGGTCCGGCTCGACCTTGCGGCTGTCCTGTCCTCGTGACAAACGGTAAAGACGCTGCCCCATAGTGCCATACGCCTTCACAAGTGCACCTTCTTCCATCGTCTGGAGTTGGCCGATCGACCTGATTCCATCACTTTCCAGTTTGGCTGCGAAAGCCTTGCCTACTCCCCAGATCGTGCTGACGGATCGGTCTCGCAGAAACGTCAGGGCTTCTGCTTCACCGATAACGGAAAAACCGCGCGGCTTTTCGATATCTGATGCAACCTTGGCCAGAAACTTGCAATAGGATAGTCCGATCGAGGCGGAAATGCCTATCTCATCCTCTACGCGTTTGGCGAAACTTGCGAGAACGATTGCGGGTGGAGCCTTATGCAAGCGTTCCGTGCCGCTCAGATCCAGAAAAGCCTCATCGATGGAAAGAGGTTCAACGAGGGGCGTCAGGTCACGCATCATTTGCCGCACTTCACGACCGACGCGAACATACTTTTCCATGTTTGGCTTAACGACGACGGCGTCGGGACAGGCTTCCAGTGCCTTGAACATGGGCATGGCAGATCGCACGCCATGAATACGGGCAAGATAGCAGGCCGTCGATACCACGCCGCGTTTTCCGCCGCCGATGATGAGCGGTTTGTCCCGCAGTTCCGGATTGTCCCGCTTTTCAACTGATGCGTAAAAAGCGTCGCAATCAATGTGTGCCAGAGAGAGCTTATAAAGCTCGCTGTGACGGAGAAGGCGAGGGCTGCCGCATGCATGGCATCGTCTGCCAGTGTGCGATTTTTGCGGCGCAAGGCAGTCGCGGCATACACCTTTTTCCGAACTGTTAGGTGCAATGGTGTCAGCCATGAGGACGAACCGTCTGATGAACATAAAAGGAACATCCTTTTATAGCATCGAAAGGCCGAAGTGCCATGGGGATATATCATCCCGGTTGGTCTTACACTTGACATTGCCGGGAATATCACCAAGTTTAGCAATATGAACAACCGTTTTGCATCCATACTTCATCGGGTTTATCCGATCACGGGATAGCTACCCTCGAGTTCTGCCTAGCGCAGGGGAACTCCGGGGGACGGTACGCCGCTTGTCCAAAAGCGGATTTCAAATAAGCGCTTTCATTAAAATCAATCTGAACGGCTTCGTGCAGAAACAGCACGGAGACTTATTACCTTTCAACAGCAGTGAGCACTCGCCATGAGCGGAAAGAATCGCAAGAAGCCCAATATCGTTGTTAGCGAAATCGACTATGAACGTCTGATGGGGCTGGCCACAAACGTTTCGGAACGTCTCGAGGAGATCGCCGAGGAGTTGATGGTTGAACTTGACCGCGCGAAAGTCGTTCCTGCGAAGCGTTTGCCGCAGAATGTGATTCACATGGGCTCTACTGTGGAGTTTCGCTCCAATGACGGGCAGGAGCGTCGGGTGACTCTGGTATATCCGGGCGAAGCGGATATCGCGCAGGGCAAAATTTCGATTCTCACGCCTATCGGTACTGCGCTGATCGGCCTTGCACCCGGCCAGTCGATTTCCTGGACGGCACGCGATGGCAAGCAGCACGAGTTGAACGTATTGTCGGTTTCGAATGAAGCCCAGGTTTCTGCAGCAAATCCTGCTGCTGAATAGTTAGCAAAAAGCCCGGCAGTGTCGGGCTTTTAATTTGCGGATCGAAGTCTTTTCTAAAGGTGCTGGTTCAGCCCGCCGGGCAGATATGACAAGGCTTTCTCAATTGTTGCCGGATCACGGCCGGCCTCTTCGCAGTAGCGCAGCAGCGTCGGCTCATGTGTCAGAAAAAATTGTAATATCCCCGCCAGAAAGCCAGGTTCACGTGCTGCCTGCCGGATCGACGCAGCTTCAATGCCTGTCAGGGCGAGGAAGCGAGGCAGCAGGTCCTTGTCCTGAGCCAACCACGCCAACGCTTCAATGGCGATCGCTTCCGCATCCGCCTGGCTCATCAGCGTTTTCATGTGGTTTCTCCGCTTTTTCTGTTGCTTTGCCGAATGTGTAACGGTCGCTCAGTCGAGGAACAATGGAATTATTTGCCTTTCATCAATGAAATGAGGTTAAACTACCCGCAGTCTAAGAAGTGGGGACTCTCTGGCGGATAAGAAAATCGAGCAAATGCCGGGTTGCTGCAGGGAATAAGACCAAGGAATTTTCGATGCCGAAAAGCGTGATGATTGTCGAAGACAACGAACTCAATATGAAGTTGTTTCGCGATCTTATCGAAGCCAGCGGATATGAGACCATCCGGACGAGAAACGGGCTTGAGGCGCTCGATCTTGCGCGCGAACATCGACCTGATCTGATTCTCATGGACATACAGCTTCCCGAGGTGTCGGGACTGGAAGTCACAAAATGGCTGAAAGACGATGACGAGTTGCGGCACATTCCGGTTATTGCCGTGACGGCTTTTGCAATGAAGGGCGACGAGGAGCGTATTCGGCAGGGCGGCTGTGAAGCCTATATATCCAAGCCGATATCGGTGCCGCGCTTCATAGAGACAATCAAATCCTATTTGGGCGACGCTTAGCGGAAATCAGGGCGAGGGGCATCATGACTGCACGAATTCTCGTCGTTGACGATGTGGATTCCAATGTAAAGCTCCTCGAGGCAAGGCTCCTCTCCGAATATTATGAGGTTATTACGGCTTATAGCGGTCCTGAAGCCATTGAGCTTTGTCTGGGCGGCCAGATTGACGTCGTTCTTCTAGATATATTGATGCCGGAGATGGACGGTTTTGAAGTGTGTCGTCGATTGAAAGATGATCCACGTACGTCCAATATTCCTGTTGTGATGGTGACGTCGCTCGATGGTGTCGATGACAAGATTCGCGGCCTTGAAGCTGGCGCCGACGACTTTCTGTCAAAGCCCGTCAGCGATCTTCAGTTATTGTCGCGTGTGAAGAGCCTGGCGCGGCTGAAACTGGTCTCTGATGAGCTTTTCCAGCGAACGGGCACGGTTGCGGACGCGGAAGTGGAAACGCTGCTGGCAAGCAAGATGGGCGGGAATTATGCCGATAAGGATGAGGTCGCCCGCATTCTCATAGTTGATGAGGACGAACTGGCGGCTGCACGCCTTCGTCTCATTCTTGGAGAGACCTATCGTGTCGATGTGGCCAGCGATGCCAACACGGCTTTGATCCGGGCGATAGATACGGATTACGACAGTATCGTTGTTTCAGCCAACTTCACTTATTACGATCCGCTGCGCCTTTGTTCGCAGTTGCGAACCATTGAACGCACAAGGCTGGTGCCGATCATTCTCGTTGTTCGGGAAGATGAGGGCGCGCTCGTGGTGCGTGCGCTGGAGCTTGGCGTAAATGACTATCTGATGCGTCCGCTTGAGAAGCTGGAGCTGTTTGCGCGCTTGCGAACCCAGATCAAACGGAAGTGTTATAACGATTTACTGCGGCAGAGCCTGAACCGTACGATCACCATGGCGGTGACGGATAGTCTCACAGGGCTGCACAACCGCCGCTATCTCGATACACATATGCCTGTCCTGCTGACCCGCGCCATGGGGCGCGAGCGGCCATTGTCAGTCATCATGCTCGACTTCGATCACTTCAAACGGATCAACGACCAGTACGGGCATGATGCTGGTGACGATGTTCTTCGCGAATTTGCGACGCGCCTGCGCAAGAATATTCGTGGGATGGATCTCATGTGTCGCTACGGCGGGGAGGAGTTTGTCGTCGTTCTGCCGGATAGCGATGTGGAGGCTGCGAAGGCTGTTGCCGAGCGAATCCGGATTGCTGTGTCAGACACGCCCTTTGCGGTTGCCAACGGCAAACACAAGGTCAACTTGACCATCAGTATGGGTGTTGCAGGGCTGAGGCTGATGGGGGATAGCGCTGACGCTCTTTTCTCGAGGACAGATGCTGCGCTCTATCAGGCAAAGAAAGGTGGTCGCAACCGCATTGTCTCTTCGGCAGCCTGAAGAATCCACGAAGCTGGAAACAAAAAAGCCGTCTCGAAAGAGACGGCTTTTTATTTCAATCATCTTGTCGATGACGACCGAAAACGAATTACTTGATCTTCGTTTCCTTGAACTCGACGTGCTTGCGCGCAATCGGGTCGTACTTGGTCTTTGTCATCTTTTCCGTCATCGTGCGGCTGTTCTTCTTCGTTACGTAGAAGAAGCCGGTGTCAGCGGTCGACAAAAGCTTGATCTTGATCGTCGTAGCCTTGGCCATATCGAATTACCTGCTCTGTATCTTTGCCGGAGCATGATCTTGCCGAAAATCGGTTCCCAATTCTCGGGATCATGCTCAATGGATGGAAACCTCCAGCGATTCCGGTAATCTCATCCGGCAGCGGAAATTTGGCGCGACACTACGTATTGGCGGCGAAAAGTCAAGCCCGCTTCTTCCTCAAAAGCAGCCTTCCTGCTGCAAAGAGTGCATATGCGGCAAAAAACACACCGAGAGTCATGGGGAATCCTTTTGGTCCCAGCATGTCCATACCGACACCAACGGCTTGCGGTCCTGCAAGCATGCCGATGGCATAACAGAACACGAAAGCGGCATTGGCGGATGCCAGCTCACGTCCCGTCAGCTCGGAGCCGAGATGCGCGAGGCCGATCGTATAGAGACCAGCCACTACACCACCCCACAGGAACAGAATGGCTGCCATGAGATACCAGTGCTGCATGAGATAGGGCAGGGCGATCATACCGATCAGGCCCGTCGTGGCGCAGAAGAGCAGAAGTTTGCGGCGATCCGAAATGCGATCGCTGACAAGGCCTAATGGAATCTGCATCAACACATTGCCGAGGCCGATCATCGTAAGCAGAAGTGCTGCGTCTGCTTCCGGATAACCGATACGCGCTCCGAAGACTGGAAAGAGGGCAAAGCCGCCCGTTTCCACAGCGCCGAAAACAAAGACAGCCATGGTTGCAGTCGGAACGGCAAAGATGAAGGGTAGGAACGGTACGTGTTCGCCTTCTTCGAAATCGGGACTGTCGCGCCATGCGAATGCAACCGGTATGAGGGCGATCAGGATGATGACGAAGCCGACATAGAAAGGCAGTCCGCCCGTGCTCCCGATTTTCGAGAACAACCACGGTCCGAGCGCAAAGCCCAGCGAAAGTGATGTTGAATAGATTCCAAGCACGAGCCCGCGCTTTTCAGGTGGTGCGGAGGCGTTGATCCAGTACTCGGACAAAACGAAAAGCACGGTCAACGCGAAATGCAGGACGATGCGCAGCGCAAACCACGCCCAGAGCGGTTGAAAGAAGTGGAAGCCGAGAAAGGCTCCGCTTCCGATGATGAGCATAAGGAAGATCGCCTTGACCACACCCAGTCGTGCGGCGATGGGGGCGGCAAGGGGAGCCGCAACGATGGATGCCAGTCCTGCCACGGCAGTGTTAGCGCCTATCAGACTGGCGGAATGACCGCGGCTTTCCAGAAGAACGCTCAACAGCGGAATGCCCAGCCCAATTGCTGCACCAACTGCACTGATCGTGGCAATGGCTGCTGCAAGCGAACGCCAGTGCATCTGGCCCTCAGCCGGCCTGCCGCCAGGTTCTTGCGGGACAAGATCGGCGGGTTGGATTTCTTTATTCATCGGGTTCAGATCACTTCGCGAATGAAGCGGCCATGCCGCTTCCAATATTGTACCACCGGCAAGGTGGCTGGCAGTTCAAATTCGGTATCCGTTAGAAGCACGCGCGCTTCTTTCAAGATCGCCTGAGTAATATGAGCGACGTCGAGTGTATCGATTTGATCAATGGAAACCCAATCGAGGTCTTCCAGTTCGCCACTGGGAACGAGTGGCTGCTGATCGAGCTCCGGTATATGATCGCGAAATGCGATAAAAAAACGGGTGTCGAAACGGCGAACATAGTCCGGGGGCGTTACCGCGCGAGCAAAATAGCGCAGGCTGTCCAAAGCCGGCATCATGCCTTTATCGAGGAAGGTCGACCAGTCGTGATGTGTGGGCAAAGCAACCGGTGCTGAGATCGCTTGCCCGATGCGAAGGCCAGTCTCTTCAAAGGTTTCGCGAATGGCACATAGGCCGAGTGCACGGGCGCGACGCATCGATGCACGAGCCCCCATGCCTGCGAGCAGCTTGGCAACATCATTACTATTCAGTTCAGCCGCGGCAGCGATAGCGCCGTCTACAGGATCGGCACGACCACCCGGAAAAACAAACTTTCCGGGCATAAAGGCGAGGCTGGCGTGGCGTCTGCCCATGAGAATTCGCGGCTTGCTGCCCGACCGGTCGACAAGCAAAAGGGATGCGGCATCACGCGGTCGCAAAGCTTTCACGGCTTTAGTTGAAGTGGACGGGGGCTGAACCATGGCAGTCATGGTGACCTTCAGGTCACGTCGCCATATTCACCTTCGCCCTTACCTCCGAAACCATGCATGTAGAGCGCCCATTGCAGGCCGATGGTCGCTCCCTTCATAGGTTGAAGCAGCAGCAGCGACATGATCACAGTCAACGGTCCCCAGATCGCCATATGAGCCCAGAGTGGCAGATTGGTGGTTGCTTCCACACCCATGAAAGCGCCTACAACCACGTGCCCCACGATCAGAATGGTGAGGTATGCAGGAAGGTCGTCGGCACGTTGTTCCGTGTAGTCTTCGCCACACACGGAACACTGCGCCACTGGCTTCACAAACGACCGGAAAAGCTTTCCTTCACCACAATGCGGGCAACGTCCGCGAAAGCCGCGCCACATAGCTTCACCCAAAGGGCGTTTCGGGTGAGCGGCCTTGGGGCTTTCGCCACCGAAAACCTGAACATTTTGCGCGGAATTGGCCTCTAGCGTGCTCATCAGCGACCTCTTCTCTTCTGACGCGGAATACCCGCGGGTTTACCCCTTCGCCCACGCATCGTCCGGCTTGCCTTATGATGCGAGCGGGTCGCCATCGGCAGGGGATGCGGTTCCGAAACCATCTCAAAGCGAAGCGCGCCCGCAACGGGGAGCGCTTCTACAAGCCGAACCGTCACTGTATCACCAAGCCGGAAGCCTTTACCGCTCCGTTCACCGGCAATCGCATGGTTCGCTTCGTCATATAAATAGTATTCATGACCTAAAGTTGAAATGGGTACCAGCCCATCCGCGCCATATGTCGCAAGGTTCACGAAAAGACCGGCCCGCGTTACGCCCGTCACGCGCCCTTCATATTCGTCTCCAAGATGTGCGGCGAGAAAATGTGCAATGAGACGGTCAACAGTTTCACGCTCGGCCAGCATGGCGCGACGTTCGGTCGAGGAGATGAGCGCGGAGATTTCTTCGAGATGCGCTTCCTCCTCTGTCGTTAGTCCGTCACTTCCAAGGTTCAGGGCCTTGATCAGAGCGCGGTGAACGATGAGATCGGCATAACGGCGGATCGGCGAGGTGAAATGCGCATAGCGGCTCAAATGCAGGCCGAAATGTCCGATATTATCAGGGTTATATTCCGCTTGGCTTTGTGTGCGCAGCACGACCTGATTGACCAGTTCTTGATGATCCGAGCCTTCAACGGCTTCAAGAATCCGGTTGAACTGCGCGGGTTGCAGCTCCGCGCCTTTGGCAAGACTCAGATCAAGCGTACGCAGGAATTCACGTAGGGTTTCCTGTTTGGCAAGAGCCGGAGCATCATGAATGCGGAAAATCAACGGCTGACGGTGCGCTTCCAATGTTTCTGCAGCAGCGACATTCGCCTGAATCATGAACTCTTCGATAAGCTTGTGTGCATCGAGCCGTTCAGGAACGATAACCTTGTCTACCTTGCCATCGGGCGTGAGCAGGATTTTCTTTTCCGGTAAATCGAGTTCCAGCGGTTCGCGAGCATCGCGCCCACGCTTCAGCACAGCATAGGCGCCCCACAGCGGTTTTAGTATGCCGTCGAGAATGGGCGTGGTCTTGTCATCCGGCGCGCCGTCAATGGCAGCCTGGGCTTGCGAATAGGCAAGCTTAACCGCCGATTTCATCATGATGCGATGGAACTTGTGCGATTTCTTGCGCCCGTCAGCCGCAAAGATCATACGGACCGCAAGGGCAGGGCGATCTTCCAGTTCGCGCAGCGAGCAAAGATTGTTTGAAATCCGTTCGGGAAGCATCGGCACGACCCTGTCCGGGAAATAGACCGAGTTACCGCGCTTCTGTGCTTCACGATCAAGCGCGGAATCTGGACGGACATAGGCGGCGACGTCAGCGATAGCCACGATGACAATCTGGCCGCCCGGATTCTCAGGATCCTTGTCCGGCTCGGCGTAAACGGCGTCGTCATGATCTTTGGCGTCAGCCGGATCAATGGTGAGAAGCGGAATGTCGCGCCAGTCTTCCCGACCGTCCATCGTCGCAGGCTGGGCGGCTTCTGCTTCGCTCAGCGCTTCAGCCGGGAAAACATGCGGAATTTCATGCTCATGGATGGCAATCATCGACAGGGCTTTTTCGCTATCGATAGACCCAACCACCTGTCGAACTTTGCCGCGCGGCAATCCCTGACGACGCGAGGAAATCAGGTCCACTTCAACAAGATCACCGGCTTCAGCATTTTCCAGCTGTGCCGGATCGAGCTGCACCTCAGGCTGTTTTCTGTTTACCGGGTCCAACCGCCATTCACCGTTGCCGAGCTTGCGAACAATACCCAGCACCGCGTTCGTGCGGTGCTCGAGACGCTTCATGACGCGGGCGGTATAATCCGGTCCGTCGCGATCTTCACTGCGGAATATTTTCGCCAGAACGCGATCCCCGACGCCCACTGCGGGACCGCCTTCCGAAGCTTTATTCAATCGGGTGCGGCGGATCAGGACAATAGGTGGTTTGCCGTAACCGGCCTCGTCCCATTCCGACGGACGTGCGAGCAAGCTGCCATCCTCGTCGCGTCCTGTAATATCAAGCACAGTAACGGCAGGTAGTGCGCCAGGGCGAGACAGTTTGCGGGCGCGTTTTTCAACCAGACCCTCATCAGAAAGTTCGCGTAGAAGATCTTTCAGATAAACCCGCGCATCGCCCTTGATGTTGAATGCTTTTGCCAGTTCGCGCTTGCCTGCCCGGTCAGGATTCTCTTCAATATATTTGAGAACCTCTTCGCGGGTTGGCAGAAACGCATTGGGATCGCTGTTCCCATCGGCAGATTTTGCTTTGGCTGCACGCCGTTCGGTCCGTGCGGATCGACCGGTATCGGATTTGGAAAAACGGCGTGCCAATTGCTACTCCTCTACCGTCTCGGCCTTGGATTTGGCTTTCGGCTTGGCTGTCGACTTGGCTTTTGCTGGTGCCTTCTTGGCCGCGGGCTTTTTTGCAGCAGCTTTCTTTTCAGTGCTGGCTGAAGCCTTGCGGGCAGGGGTTTTTTTACTCTTGGAAGACCCGGCCTTTTCCGTAATCAGAGCCAACGCTTCTTCCAGCGTGACACTTGCCGGGTCCTTGCCCTTCGGCAAAGTGGCGTTGACTTTGCCCCAGTTGACATAAGGCCCATAGCGACCGTCGCGAACAGTGATCGAACCACCGTCAGGATGGTCGCCAAGTGTCGCCAATGCAGCCGGCGTGGAGCGGCCACGACCGCCACCCTTCGACTGTTTGTCGGCCAGAACCGACACGGCGCGATTGAGGCCGACGGAGAAGACCTCTTCGGCATTCTCCAGGTTGGCGAACGTGCCGTCATGGCTGACGTAAGGCCCGTAGCGACCGATACCAGCGGAGATCATCTTGCCGGTTTCTGGATGCTGCCCGATGTCGCGCGGCAGTGACAGAAGCGCAACGGCTTTTTCATGGTCGAGCGTGTCGACGGTCCAGCCTTTCGGAAGGCTGGCGCGCTTTGCTTCCTTGCCCTCGCCACGTTGGACATAGGGGCCGAAACGACCGGTCCGTGCAGTGATTTCCTCACCGGTGAATGGGTCCTTGCCGAGCGATTTCGGTTCGTCCGCAGCAGCAGATTCGCCGTTGGCGTCTCCGCCGAGCTGGCGGGTATACTTGCATTCGGGATAGTTGGAGCAGCCGACGAATGCACCGTATTTCCCAAGCTTCAACGACAGCATTCCTGTGCCGCAGGTCGGGCACGAACGCGGATCGCTACCGTCTTCTCGTGCCGGGAACACCAGCGGCGCCAGTTCTTCGTTCAGTGCGTCGAGAACATTGGTGACGCGCAATTCCTTGATGTCATCGACATTACCCGAGAAGTCGCGCCAGAAATCGCGCAAAACGTCTTTCCAGGAAAGCTTGCCGTCCGAAATAAGATCGAGCTTTTCCTCAAGGTCTGCCGTGAAATCATATTCCACATAGCGCTCGAAAAAACTTTCGAGGAAGGCGGTGACCAGACGACCCTTGGGTTCCGGAATGAGCTTGCGCTTGTCGATGGTGATGTATTCGCGATCACGCAGCGTGGCCAGAGTCGCGGCATAGGTCGAAGGACGACCGATACCGAGTTCTTCCATCTTCTTGATGAGCGAAGCTTCCGAATAGCGCGGCGGCGGTTCGGTCGAATGCTGGGTCGCATCGATCTTCTCGCGCGCCAGAGCTTCACCGGAACGAATTTCCGGCAGCTTTGCACTATCCTCGTCGTCGTCCTCTTCTTCGCGATGATCCATATAGGCTGCGAGGAAGCCATCGAACTTAGTGACAGACCCATTGGCGCGCAGCATGGCCGAGCGCGAACTGTTGACCGCCTCAATGTCGACGGTTGTACGCTCAATGTCGGCAGCCTGCATCTGGCTGGCGATGGCGCGCTTCCAGATGAGCTCATAGAGCCGCGCCTGATCGTCATCGAGATAGCGACGCACATCCTTCGGGTGACGCGAGAAATCCGTTGGCCGGATGGCTTCGTGCGCTTCCTGTGCGTTCTTTGCCTTGCTGGAATAATAGCGCGGCTTTTCCGGCACATATTTTGCGCCGAAGCTTTTGCCGATGGCGTCACGGGCCGCATTGATGGCTTCTGGAGCTATCTGCACGCCATCGGTACGCATATAGGTGATCAGGCCGGCAGTCTCGCCGCCAATATCGACACCTTCGTAAAGTCGCTGCGCCACTTGCATGGTGCGCGAGGCAGAAAATCCGAGCTGGCCGGATGCGGCCTGCTGCAAGGTTGACGTGGTGAATGGCGGCCCCGGATTGCGCTTGGTTGGCTTTGCCTCGACAGAAAGAGCCTTGAAGCTTGCGCCTTCCAGCATGGTGCGAATGGCCGTTGCCTGTTCACCATTCTTGATATCGAGTTTGCCGAGCTTCTTGCCGTCAACGGCAGTGAGACGGGCGGTGAAACCGTCATTGCGCGGCGTTTTCAACAACGCCGCGATATTCCAGTATTCCTCACGGATGAAGCGTTCGATCTCGGATTCGCGATCTGCAACGAGACGCAGCGCCACTGACTGAACGCGGCCAGCCGAGCGCGCGCCCGGCAGTTTGCGCCACAGAACTGGCGAAAGCGTGAAGCCGACAAGATAATCCAGTGCACGGCGTGCAAGATATGCATCGACCAGAGGTTCATCGATGTCGCGCGGATTGGCGATGGCATCCAGAACAGCCTTCTTGGTGATGGCATTGAAAGCCACACGTTTGACTGTCTTGCCCTTGAGCGCCTTTTTCTGGTTGAGCACTTCAAGCACATGCCAGGAAATGGCTTCACCTTCGCGATCCGGATCGGTTGCGAGAATGATGCCATCGCTGTCTTTCAGCGCTTTGACAATATCGGCAAGGCGTTTGGAGGAATTGCTATCCACCTCCCACGACATTGCAAAGTCTTCGTCGGGACGAACCGAGCCATCCTTGGCTGGCAAGTCCCGCACATGACCGAACGAGGCCAGAACCTTATAGTTCGAGCCCAGATATTTATTGATGGTTTTAGCCTTGGCAGGCGATTCGACAACGACGACGTTCATTTAAAGCAGCCCAGATTCGCGCCCCATGGAGATAAAATACCTCCTCTCCGCGTGAAATTCGTTGCCTTCACATGAACAGCGGGCAGCGTTTGGTCAAGAGCAGGACAACAAAAATCACGAAATACAACTTAAGATTGCTGTTAAGTTGAATGAAACCAATAGTAGCATAGGGTATGAAGAAATCGAGTTTATCTCTCGAGGAGATAGGTATGGATGATACGGCGAGTTTTCCAGAGATGGAAGACGGTGAGGATATGGAAACCGCGACTCGCTCCGAGACGGTAGCATATATAGAGCAGATGCTTGAACAGCTCAGTTTGATGGCGAAAAGTACGAATTATGTGTTGCTGGCTTATATGATCGAAATAGCTCTCATTGAGGCTCGGGAAGCGCTTCACAATGAGGCCGGGTCGTAACAGTCGTCACTCCATCGGAACCAATGCCACCTGATTGCCGGCATATCGATGGAGCCGCCCTGCCAAGTCCAGTTCCAGCAGAATGAGCTGAACAGCTCCAGTATCCATACCCGTGTGACGAACGAGGGTGTCAATGTCGGTCGGTACAGGACCGAGCGCATCGATAACGATGTCTCTTTGCTCTTCCGTTGCGAACGGTTGGAGCGATTCCGGTTCTTCCAACGCTGGAGATAAAAGATCGGGCTGTGCTGGTATATTCGCCTGATAGGCGTTTGGACCGGCCAGCGGCCGGAGTGCTTCAATGACATCGTTTGCTTCGGTAACCAGTGTCGCACCTTGTTTCAGAAGCAGATTTGTGCCGCGCGCACGAGGATCAAGCGGAGAGCCAGGAACAGCGAACACGGTGCGTCCCATGTCCCCGGCCATACGCGCGCTGATAAGCGAGCCGGAACGCTCTGCTGCTTCGACGACGATCAAACCCAGCGACAAGCCTGCAATAATCCGATTGCGGCGTGGAAAATCACGCGAGCGTGGCTCTGCGCCCATTGGCATTTCGCTTATGAGCGCGCCACCTTGTTCTGGTATGGCGTGATAGAGTGGAAGGTTTTCCGGCGGATAGGGGCAGTCAAGTCCACCTGCAAGTACTGCTACGGTACCGGTTTTCATGCTTGCGCGGTGCGCAGCGGCATCAATGCCGCGGGCAAGTCCGGAAATCACAGCAAATCCTGCCTCGCCAAGATCATGTGCCAGACGCTCGGTAAAACGTGCGCCAATCACCGAAGCATTACGTGAACCGACAATAGCGATGGGTGGCTTGCTGAAAATGGCTGCATTCCCCTTGATCGTAACCAAAGGGGGCGGAGCCTCACAATTCTTGAGTTGCTGTGGATAATCCGGTTCGCCCATGCCGACAAGACGGGCACCGGCGCGTTCAATAGCTTCAAGCTCGCGCTCAGCGTCGTCCATGGACGCAACGCGGATCGGACGGGCACTGCCGCCTCTGATATTGAGATCAGGTAGCATTTCTATCGCGCTTGATGCTGAGCCACAAAACAGAATCAGATCGCGAAAGGTGACAGGGCCGATATTGTCGGTTCGGATGAGGCGTAGCCAGTTAAGCCGCTGGCGATCAGAGAGGCGAATTCCAGTTTTCGAATTCGCGCTTTCCTTCATCCCTTGGCTCCGATCTTGCTCTCGGTGCCGTTTAAGAGGCGCGTAATGTTGGCCTTATGCTTGAAGATAACGATGACCGTCATGATCGCAAAGAGCACTGCGATTGCTGGATACCCCCGCGAATAGAGCGCAATGGGAACAACGATGCTGGCGATAAGTGCCGCAAGGGAGGAATAGCGCGTCAAAAGCGCCGTCACGATCCAGACGGCAGCGAAGACCAATGCTCCGGGCCATGCAAGCCCGATGAGGACGCCCAGATAGGTGGCGACGCCTTTGCCACCCTTGAAGCCGATCCATACTGGAAAGAGATGCCCGATAAAGGCACCGAAGCCTGCGCCAATAGCGGCGTCCGGGCCGTAGCGTGAAGCGACGAGAACGGCGACCGTACCTTTCAGCATGTCAAAAATCAGCGTCGCAGCGGCAAGCTTCTTGTTACCGGTACGCAGCACGTTCGTCGCGCCGATATTGCCCGAGCCGATGGACCGGACGTCGCCCAATCCCGCAAGCCGGGTCAGGATCAAACCAAATGGAATGGAGCCAAGAAAATAGCCGAAGACGAGCGCCCCTATGAGCGTCAAGCTAAGGAATCCCGGTTCGGCCATGAACGTCCCCTTGTTTCTTGATTCCGCCTACCCGGAATTTTCGAATGATTGTTCCGGGTTATGCGGTGTTTTTCAAGCCGAGTAAACGGTCTTGCCAGCCACTAAGGTGTGGACGACGCGACCTTGAAAGCGAGCACTTTCAAAGCAACTGTTCTTGGATAGCGAGTGCAGATCTTCTTCACGTACGATCCAAGGCTCATCCAGATCGACAATGGCAAGATCTGCCTTGGCGCCTGGCTTTAGCGTACCAGCATCAAGGCCGAAAATACGTGCTGGAGCTGTTGATAGCACTTCAACCAGCCGCAGCAGCGGAATGCTGTCATTGTGATAGAGACGAAGTGCGGCCCCCAGCAATGTTTCAAGGCCGATGGCACCGGCTTCGGCATCAGCAAAGGGCAGGCGTTTGGTATCGACATCCTGCGGATCATGAGCCGAAACGACAATATCGATGGTGCCGTTCTTCACGGCTTCGACCATAGCAAGGCGATCCTGTTCTCCGCGCAAAGGTGGCGAAAGTCGGAAAAACGTGCGGAATTCACCAATGTCGTTTTCATTGAGCGACAAATGGTTGATCGATACGCCTGCCGTTACTTTCGCGCCGAGATCCTTGGCGCGGCGCACGGCTTCCGCCGACATTGCGCAGGAAAGCTGTGCGGCATGATAGTTGCTGTTGGTTAGCGCTGCTAGACGCAGGTCGCGTTCCAGCGGAATCACCTCCGCTTCACGCGGACTCCCGGAAAGACCGAGCCAGCTTGCAAATAGGCCTTCGTTCATCACGCCATTCGCACCAAGGAACGGATCGCGCGTTTCGCAGGCAATCACGGCATTGAAATCGCGGGCGTAGGTCAGAGCGCGCCGCATGAGCTGGGTATTGGCGATTGTCTGCCTGCCTTCCGTGAAGGCAACAGCACCGGCATCGCGCAGCAGACCGATTTCGGTCATTTCCTCGCCGCGCAGACCTTTGGTGATCGCCGCAGCCGGGTGCACATTGACAACAGCCGTGTCACGCGCCGTGCGTTTGACAAATTCCACCAGAGCCACGTCATCAATCACCGGATCGGTGTCGGGCATCATGATGATTGAGGTTACACCACCAGCGGCTGCCGCGCGGCTTGCCGAGGCGATGGTTTCGCGATGTTCAGCGCCGGGCTCACCGACGAAGACGCGGGCATCCACGAGGCCAGGCAATACTGCCTTGCCATTCAGGTCGATGATTTCTGCACCTTCCGGTGCGCCCTGATTGCGGGCATCCGCTCCGGCGGCAACAATCTTGCCATCGCGGATCAGAACGCTGCCGGTTTCATCGAGACCGCGCGACGGATCGATGATGCGCGCGTTTTCAAACAGGATCGCGCTCATGCTGCTTCTCCGTTACTGGGATTACGGCGCGGATCGAGCAGGGCTTCCATCACGGCCATACGCACGGCGACGCCCATTTCTACCTGTTGCTGGATCACGCTCTGCGGTCCGTCGGCAACGTCGGATGCGATCTCGACGCCGCGATTCATCGGACCGGGATGCATGACGAGCGCGTCAGGTTTGGCAACTTTGAGCTTCTCTTTATCCAGACCGTAGAAGCGGAAATATTCGCGTACCGAAGGCACGAAGGAGCCGGCCATGCGCTCACGCTGAAGGCGCAGCATCATGACCACATCGGCATCTTTCAAGCCTTCTTCCATCGAATTGAAGACTTCGACGCTCATATCGGCCATGCCGGAAGGCAGAAGCGTGGACGGCGCGACGACACGCACCCTTGCGCCAAGCGCGTTGAGAAGGAGAATGTTGGAGCGTGCGACGCGGGAATGCAGCACATCGCCGCAAATGGCGACAATCAGGTTTTCGATTCCGCCCTTGGCGCGACGAATGGTCAGCGCATCGAGAAGTGCTTGGGTGGGGTGTTCGTGCGCGCCGTCACCGGCGTTGACCACCGAACAGCCGACTTTCTGCGCGAGCAGGGCAGCCGCGCCCGCCGAAGCGTGACGGATAACCAATATGTCCGGCTGCATGGCGTTCAGCGTCATCGCTGTATCGATGAGCGTTTCGCCTTTCTTGACCGACGAGTTGCCGACAGACATATTCATGACGTCGGCACCGAGCCGTTTTCCGGCCAGCTCGAACGACGATTGCGTTCGTGTCGATGCTTCGAAGAAGAGATTGATTTGCGTGCGACCGCGAAGCACGGACTTTTTCTTCTCTGGCTGTCTGGAGACAGCGATTTCCTGATCGGCGAGATCAAGAAGGCAGAGAATGTCCAGGGGCGAAAGCCCCTTGATGCCCAGCAGGTGGCGGTGAGGGAAAAGCGGAGGGACCGTTTGATTTGTCATGGCAAGTCACCCGTATAGGACCATGAGGCAGGTCCCGCAACCGTCCTTATAATGGCTTCAGGCGATTCACCAAGAAAAACCTGTGCTGTTCTGACGACAAATTGTGTTCGGGATGGCAAAATTTTAGCAAATGCAATGCAAGAAACCTAAATTAAATTGAATCGCACAATACGGAACGAGCTTTTGAAAACGCACGACGTTACCAACCAGACGCCACCCATGACGGGCAACAATGCCTATCTGGGCGATCCGCTCTTGATGCAGATTGCGGCGGGATTCCCGAAGGAACTGCATGCCGATCTGGAACAGACGGGCCGTTTTGTGTCGTCGGCTGAAGCGCAGGACCTTGCGCGTCTCGCCAATACCGAACTGCCAAAATTGCGCACGCATGACAGGCAGGGCAACCGTATCGACCTTGTTGAGTATCATCCTGCCTATCATGCGCTGATGCGCCGTTCCATCGCGGCAGGCCTGCATTGCTCGATCTGGGAAGGCAATCCGCTCGAAAGCGGCCGCCGTCATCAGGCGCGTGCATCGCGCTTTTTCCTGACCGCACAGCTCGAGGCGGGACATCTCTGCCCGCTTACCATGACCAGCGCGTCGCTCGCAGCACTTATGGCATCGCCGGAAATCTATAAGGAATGGTCGCCGGTCATCCTGTCGCGCAGATACGATTTTTCGCAGAAACCCGCTTTTGCCAAGCAGGGCATTACGCTTGGCATGGGCATGACCGAAAAGCAGGGCGGAACCGATGTGCGCGCCAATACGACGCGCGCGACACGCAATGACGATGGCACCTATGCCATAACCGGCCACAAGTGGTTCATGTCCGCACCAATGTCGGATGCTTTTCTGACGCTCGCGCAGGCGGAAGAAGGCCTTTCCTGTTTTCTGCTCCCGCGCCTGACTTCAGAGGGAAGCGGAAATGGGTTCTTTTTCCAGCGACTGAAAGACAAGCTCGGCAATAAGTCCAACGCTTCGTCGGAGGTTGAATTCGATGGTGCCATCGGTCATCTGATCGGTAATCCCGGTGAAGGCGTCAAAACGATCATGGATATGGTCACGCTGACACGGCTCGATTGCGCGATCGCGTCGGCCGGACTGATGCGTTCAGGCCTCGCCGAAGCCGTGCACCATAGCCGTTATCGTCAGGTATTCGGCAAGGCTCTTGTCGAGCAGCCATTGATGCAGCGCGTTCTTGCCGACATGGCGCTCGATGTTGCCGGTGCGACTGCACTTTCCATGCGGCTGGCACGCGCTTTCGATATGGCTGCCAGTGATCGTGCCGAGGCGGCTTTTGCCCGTTGCATGACGCCAGTGGTGAAATACTGGGTTTGCAAGATCGCACCTGCATTACTCTATGAAGCAATGGAGTGTCTTGGCGGCAACGGTTACATCGAAGAAGGCAATCTCGCACGCGCCTATCGCGAAGCGCCGGTCAATGCGATCTGGGAGGGTTCCGGCAATGTCATGGCACTGGACGTGGCACGTGTGCTGTCGCGCGCACCGGGGCTTTTCGATGAAGTGCTGGAGTGGATCGGCGGGCAGCTTGGTCCGCGTGGACAGGGGACACTTGATGTGCTGCGTGCTGCATTGCAGCTGACCGAAACCGATCCGGGTGTCGCACGCCTTCTAACCGAGCAACTGGCCTATGCTGCTGCAGCAGCAGAATTGCGTCAGATTGGGGCCGACAATGTGGCTGATGCGTTCATCGAGACCCGTCTTGGCGGCCAGTGGCGTTCGACCTATGGCATGCTGGATGCGCGCCACAATGCGGAACGGATTCTGGATCAGCTTTATCCGGCGTCGTAATCGTCGGATGCCGACCGCCTGATACTGTGCAGGCGGTCGAGTGCGCCTTGAAGAATGAAGGATGCCGCAGCCGAATCGATCCGATCGGCCCGCTTGCCGCGTGAGACGTCCATACCGATCAGTGCCCGTTCGGCAGCGACCGTCGACAGGCGCTCGTCCCAGAATACGAAGGGCAGGTCGGTCAACGGCTGCATGGTGCGCACAAATGCCCGTGTGGCCTGAACGCGGGGACCGGATGTTCCGTCCATATTCATAGGCAAACCGATGACGATAACGCCGACCTTGTCGGCGTCGAGTGCCTTCAAAAGCACCTGTGCGTCGATGGAAAATTTCACCCGTTTGATGACGGGACGTGGATGCGCGAAGGAAAGACCGAGATCAGACACCGCAAGGCCGATGGTCTTGGTTCCCAGATCCAGTCCGGCAATGGTCTGCCCGGACTGAAGCAGCGCCGGAATTTCCTCGATTTCAACGACAGCCATTGGTCCTCATCGGATTTTGAAGTGGTTTCATATTGCCTTCAACTTTATCGGCGTCATATCTGTTCGCAAACCGGAAATCGAGCCGGAAACAGAGATTGAGGAGAGACTTTATGAAACTAACATGGCTTGGCCACGCCGCTTTCCGCATTGAAACGGCAAAGGCTGTTATTCTCATCGATCCGTTTCTGAACGGAAATCCCGGTGCAAAGGGCATCGACTTCAAGGAGGCGACCAAGGGCGTAACCCATATAGCGCTGACCCATGGTCATGGCGACCATGTGGGCGATACGGTTGCCATCGCCAGGGAGCATGGCGCGATTGTGATTGCCAATGCCGATCTTGCAAGCTGGCTTGGCAGTCAGGGTGTGGAAAAGCTCGATCCTGGCAATACGGGTGGCACGGTGACGCATGACGGTTTCACCATTACCTTCGTCAATGCACTTCATTCCTCGGCAATGCTGACGGAAAACGGTGTCTCGCAGGCGCTGGGCAATCCGAATGGTCTGGTATTCCATTTCGAAGATGCACCGACGCTCTATCATATGGGTGACACGGATATCTTCTCGGATATGGGGCTTATCAATGAGCTTCATCAGCCTGAGATCGGCATCGTTCCCATTGGTGACCGCTTCACGATGGGTGGCGCGGTCGCAGCTCTCGCCTGCCAGCGCTATTTCAACTTCAAAACCGTGCTGCCATGCCATTACGCCTCATTTCCGATCATCGACCAGACGGCGGACAAGTTCTTGGCCGGAATGGCAGATCATCGGGAAACGAAGGTTATTGCTGATCCAGCTGGCACCGTTCATTCGTTCTGACTTTGGATTTGAAGCGCAAGAAATGTTGCGCTTCAACAATCGCGCCGTTATAGCCGGTAGGAAAACTTTTCAGGGTGGCGGTTCGCCGCCCAATCTAGCATTTGCGGAGAACAGGATGTCCGTCGATATTTCTACCGTCAAGCGCGTCGCGCATCTGGCGCGCATTGCCGTCAATGACGACGATGCCGAACGCATGACTGGCGAACTCAATGCTATTCTGGGCTTTGTCGAGCAACTGAACGAAGTCAATGTCGATGGTATCGAGCCTATGACTTCTGTTACGCCGATGGACATGCGCATGCGCCAGGACAAGGTAACGGATGGCGGTATTGCTGCTGCAGTGGTGGCCAACGCACCGGTTACGGAAGACAATTTCTTCGTCGTACCAAAGGTCGTGGAGTAGGTTATGGCCATACGGGTTTCAGTCGAGACCCCTTTGCAGGATGATGTGTGCGCACTGGTCGAGGGCCTGAATGCGCATCTTCTGCCGCTGTCACCGCTGGAATTCCAGTTCAAGATGACAGTTGAGCAGATGGCGGGGCCAGATACGACGGTTTTTGTGGCGCGCGATGAAGACGGCAAGGCAGTCGGCTGCGGTGCCTTGAAGATGCACGAAGATGGCGTCGGTGAGGTGAAGCGTATGTTCACACTTCCGGAAGTGCGCGGAAAGCGCGTTGGTTCGGTTCTGGTGGATGCGATTGTCGATCAGGCGAGGGCCAAGGGCATTTCCCGCCTTGTACTCGAAACGGGCACGGGCCCCGGTTTTGCCGGTGCATGGCGGCTTTATGAGAATTCAGGTTTTACGCGCTGCGGTGTGGTTCTGGACTATCCGGATTCCGAATACAGCGCCTTTTTTGAAAAGCGTCTCGTTGAGGCGCACTGACAGGATTTGACGATGAGCGAACTGACCGCACTGACCATTGCTGAGGCGCGCGACAAGCTGAAGGCCAAAGCCATCACCGCGACCGAACTCACCGACGCCTATCTTTCCGCTATCGATTCCGCGAATGAAACCATCAACGCCTACGTGAAAGTGACTCACGATCAGGCGCGCTCGATGGCCAAGGCTTCGGATGAGCGTATTGCCAAGGGTGAAGCGGGTGCATTGGAAGGCATTCCGCTCGGCGTGAAGGACCTGTTTGCCACCAAGGGCGTGCATACGCAGGCCTGCTCCCACATTCTTGACGGTTTTAAGCCGGAATATGAATCGACCGTCACAGCCAATCTGTGGGCTGATGGTGCGGTTATGCTCGGCAAACTCAACATGGATGAGTTCGCCATGGGCTCGTCCAACGAAACCTCCTATTACGGCTCGGTCAAAAATCCGTGGCGCGCTAATGGCTCCAACGCCGATTTGGTGCCGGGCGGTTCGTCGGGCGGTTCGGCTGCCGCTGTCGCCGCACAGCTTTGCGCTGGCGCCACCGCAACCGATACAGGCGGCTCGATCCGTCAGCCCGCAGCCTTCACCGGCACGGTTGGCATCAAGCCGACCTATGGCCGCGTTTCACGCTGGGGCACGGTTGCCTTCGCTTCGTCGCTCGATCAGGCAGGACCGATTGCTCGTGACGTGCGTGATGCCGCTATCCTGTTGAAATCCATGGCTTCGCTTGATCTCAAGGATACAACATCGGTCGATCTGCCTATTCCGGATTATGAGGCTGCTATCGGCAAGTCACTCAAGGGCATGAAGATTGGTATTCCGAAGGAATATCGTGTTGACGGCATGCCGGACGAGATTGAGGAACTTTGGCAGAAGGGTATCCAGTATCTGAAGGACGCCGGTGCTGAGATCATCGATATTTCGCTGCCAAACACGAAATATGCGCTGCCCGCTTATTACATCGTGGCACCGGCGGAAGCCTCTTCGAACCTCGCTCGTTATGACGGCGTGCGTTACGGTTTGCGTGTACCCGGCAAGGACATTGCCGATATGTACGAACAGACCCGCGCGGCTGGCTTCGGCAAGGAAGTAAAGCGCCGTATCATGATCGGCACTTATGTTCTGTCGGCTGGCTACTACGATGCATATTATCTGCGTGCGCAGAAGGTGCGTACGCTGATCAAGAAGGATTTTGAAGACGTATTCGCCAAGGGCGTACATGCGATCCTGACGCCAGCGACGCCATCGGCTGCCTTTGGTCTTGCCGATGAGGATCTCGCCAATGATCCGGTCAAGATGTATCTCAATGACATCTTCACGGTAACAGTCAACATGGCCGGTCTGCCGGGCATTGCCGTGCCGGCCGGTATCAATGACAAAGGCTTGCCGCTTGGCCTTCAGCTGATCGGGCGTCCGTTCGAGGAAGAGACTTTGTTCCAGGCAGCGCATGCCATTGAGCAGGCTGCCGGACGGTTTACTCCGGCAAAGTGGTGGTAAAAACCGAACTTCTTATTCGCCGGGGTTTCCCCGGCGAATTTGTTTCTATGGCTGCATTAGCGGTCAGGGCCTGGCGGATAGCAGCGCGCGATATTGAACTGACCACTGAGCGGCAGGAAGTGCTGGAAGCCAGGTTCCAGCACGATCTCCAAGAAATTGCGGACGGTGTTCTGGTTGCCGAAAAGGCAGGAATACTAGCAGGCTGGGGTGCCCGGGTGCCCCAAAGCAATTACATTTCCGATTTATGGGTCGATCCGCCGCATCACGGGCAGGGGATTGGCAGACAGATTCTTGATGCCCTGATGGCGCAAATTCTGCTTGATGGTTTTGATGAAGCACTGATCGGCACACATGCGGATAATATGCCTGCGATCAATCTTTATAAAAAGGCTGGTTTCCGGATCGACTGGCAAGGAGATGAGTGGTCGGAAAGTTTCGGAAGAACCGTCGAGAAAGTCAGGATGCGCGCTGATCTTTGAAGGCCTGCTTACCGCAACCGTTGCCGAATGCTCTATCGCGCCTATCCTTCCTTGGAGTGGACAACATCAGGAGGAGGGCAAGCGATGTGGATCATGTTGACGGAAGTGAACGGCGAAAAGCTCGCGGTGAATTTCAATCATGTTCTTTCTTATAACGCTTATGGAACCGGCACGCGCATTGTGACACTGAGTACGGATCAGACCTTCTTTGTCAAAGAATCGATTGAGGAGATTGAAGCCAAGCTCGGCATTGATGTGAAAGCCTGAAGCTTTCTTTTATCAGTAGCTTAACCAGCTTTATTGAAAAAGAAAATGAACGGCGTCGCGCTTGCGAACTGCCGTTCATCTGGTCTGCATTTTTAGACACATTTCGTGGTTCGCTGAAAATGCTCCATCTTCGTGTGTTAACGCGCATCTCGTGCCGAAAACTGGTCCTACTTTTCAGGATGCGCTCTAGATATCCAGTTCTTCGACAAAAGCCGCACGATCCTGAATGAAGCGGAAACGGGCTTCCGGTTTGGTGCCCATCAGTTCATCGACAGTGTTGCGGGTTTCATCGATATATTCTTCATCCACCTGCACGCGCAGCAGAGTACGCTTCTTGGGGTCCATGGTGGTTTCCTTGAGCTGTTCGGCGCGCATTTCGCCGAGGCCTTTGAAGCGACCGATTTCCACTTTACCACGCCCGGTAAACACGGTGCGTAGAAGCTCGTCCTTATGTGCTTCATCACGCGCATAAGCGACCTTTCCGCCCTGGCTCAGGCGGAAAAGCGGAGGAACTGCCAGATAGAGATGGCCGTTGCGGATCAGGTCGGGCATTTCCTGATAGAAGAATGTGATGAGCAGCGATGCGATATGTGCGCCATCGACGTCGGCATCGGTCATGACGATGACGCGATCATAGCGCAGATCGTCTTCTCGATAATTCTTGCGCGTACCACTGCCGAGTGCCTGCACAAGATCACTTATTTGCTGGTTTGCCGTTAGTTTTTCGCGTCCCGCGCTGGCAACGTTCAAAATCTTGCCGCGCAATGGCAGGATAGCCTGATTGGCGCGATTGCGCGCCTGCTTGGCTGAACCACCTGCCGAGTCACCCTCGACGATGAACAGTTCCGCTCCGGCTGCGGCATTCTGCGTGCAATCGGCAAGTTTGCCGGGCAGGCGTAGTTTGCGCGTTGCGCTCTTGCGAACGGTTTCTTTTTCCTGACGGCGACGCAAGCGCTCGTCGGCGCGGTCGATCACCCATTCCAGCAGGCGAGATGCTTCCTGCGGAGAGGCCGTGAGCCAATGATCGAATGGATCACGGATCGCATTCTCTACGATGCGCTGTGCCTCGACCGTGGCAAGCTTGTCCTTGGTCTGGCCGACAAATTCCGGCTCGCGAATGAAAACCGACAGCATTCCCGCAGCCGACACCATCACGTCATCGGTGGTTATGATCGAAGCGCGTTTGTTGTTGGTCAGTTCCGCATAGGCTTTCAGCCCTCGCGTCAAGGCAATACGCAAACCTGCTTCATGTGTGCCACCATCGCCGGTCGGGATAGTGTTACAATAGGAGTGGACGAAACCATCCCCACCAAACCACGAAACGGCCCATTCGACGGCGCCGTGGCCACCTTGCTTTTCGGTCTTGCCAGCGAAAATCTCGCGCGTGACCTGATGTTCCTTGCCGAGCGATGCCTCAAGATAGTCCTTCAGACCGCCGGGAAAGTGGAACACGGCCTTTTCAGGTGTTTCCTTCTTTGGGTCGAGCAGGGAGGGATCGCAGTTCCAGCGGATTTCAACTCCGCCGAACAGATAGGCTTTCGACCGCGCCATGCGATAAAGACGATGCGGATCGAACTGCGCTGTTTTGCCGAAAATATCAGGGTCTGGATGGAAACGGACGCGGGTGCCGCGACGATTATGCACTTCGCCGAGTTCTTCCAGCCCGCCCTGCGGAATACCCCGCGAGAAACGCTGGCGATAAAGACGGCGATTGCGCGCGACTTCCACTTCCAGCATGTCAGAAAGGGCATTCACCACAGAAACACCGACGCCGTGCAGACCGCCTGACGTTTCATAAGCCTTGCCGTCGAACTTGCCGCCTGCGTGTAGCTTGGTCATGATGACTTCGAGCGTGGACTTTCCGGGAACCTGGGGATGTTCATCCACAGGAATGCCACGTCCGTTGTCCGAAACCGTTACAAACCCATCGGCATCGAAGCTCACTTCGATGAAATTGGCATGCCCCGCGACAGCTTCGTCCATCGAGTTGTCGATGACTTCAGCGAAGAGATGATGCAGCGCCTTTTCGTCCGTGCCGCCGATATACATGCCGGGACGCAGGCGCACCGGCTCCAGTCCTTCCAGAACGCGGATGGATGATGCGTTATAGTCGTCGCTTGCCGATGAAGCAGGTGGTGCCTTGGCCGTTACCGGCTTTGGAACAGAGAGCGACGGCGCTGCCATCGGCTGCGCCACAGGTTTTTCGCTGGGTTTCTCCCCTTGGCGCCCCTGTTCTTGTTCCCGTTCTCGGGCCCGGGCATTGTTGACCACTCTCGAGAAGAGATCGTTGCTATCGTCCATCTGTTCCGAAAAGCTCTCTATCTGAATTTCAGGAGGTCTTTGCCGAGCCTGCTCGCCATCGACCGGAAAATACTGTTCGCGAATCAACTGAATGATGCCATGCGCGCTCACGAAAGGCGACTAAAGTTCGCCTTACGTTCCGTTTTCGCACGGCTTTTTCAAAGGGTTTTGTTCAGAACGGAACTGATTTGCACCAGAAAGAAGGCGAAAGTCAAACAAGCAGGACATTTCCGATCAAATTGGATGGAAACGCTGCAGTAGTTGGCATAGAGCGATAGCGGGGAATATTCAGAATACCGAGAGTTTGAAATGCAAAACAGCGCGACAAGCGGCATGGAAGCGCACGTAAAGGGCATGGCGATCATGGTGCTCTCGGTGCTTTTGCTGCCGCTGATGGATGCCATCGGCAAATGGCTCGCCATGGTGGATAATATGCCTCCTGCCACTGTCACCTTCATGCGTTTTTTCATTCAATGCTGGCTGATGTTCTTTATCCTGCTCATCGTTGGTGGTTTCGCCGCGCTGCGAACACAATATCTGGCAGGCAACCTCATTCGCGGCGCGTTGATGGGGTTTGGTGGGCTCTGCTTCTTCACGGCGGTCAAATATATGCCGCTGGCCGATGCTATGGCCGTCTTCTTCGCCGAGCCGCTTATTCTGACGCTCTTTTCGGCCATTTTCCTAAAGGAAAAAGTGGGCTGGAGAAGATTCAGCGCGGTGGGCATCGGTCTCATCGGCACGATGATCGTGATCCAGCCGAGTTTCGAGATTTTCGGCGCCGTCTCGCTTCTGCCGCTGGCGACAGCCGTAACCTTTGCCATCTACCTGATCCTGAACCGAAAATATGGTGCGAAGGAAAGCCCGCTCGTCATGCAGTTCTATGCGGGTGTGGGCGGGTGGATGCTCGCCGGCGTTGTCATGATCTTTGGAACCGTGGCGGGGCTTGGTGATCTGAGTTTCGGCCTGCCGCACGGCATCCAGCCATGGTTGCTCCTGCTGCTTCTGGGCACGATCGGCACGGTCAGCCATCTGATGGTCGTGCAGGCGTTCAAGCTGGCACCAGCCTCAATGCTGGCACCGTTCCAGTATCTGGAAATAGTCAATGCCGTTCTCGTTGGCCTGATCGTGTTCGGCGATTTCCCGACACCGTCGAAATGGTGCGGCATCGCGATCATCGTCGGATCAGGATTCTATGTCTTCATGCGTGAGCGCCGTGTGAAAGTCGACGCCGTGGTCTGAGGCAGAGCTAGAGCGGTTCCAGTTAAAACGGAATCGTGGGACCGCTCTATCTTTTTATTTTATGCATTATCCAACGCAAAACCGCTTCGCACTTTTGCTGGAAATGCTCTATTTCAGCTGACGGGCTCCGAAGACCGTCTCGAACGCTCTTCCCAAAGCGACGTCCATGTCGCCCATTGTTACCGGCAATCCAAGGTCTACAAGGCTGGTAACGCCATGTTCCGAGATTCCGCAAGGAACGATGCCGGAATAATGGCTGAGATCGGGTTCGACATTGATGGCTATGCCGTGAAAGCTCACCCAGCGACGCAGGCGGATGCCTATGGCTGCGATCTTGTCTTCGCACATGCTGCCACTGGCAAGGCGCGGTTTTTCAGGGCGTGTAACCCATACGCCGACACGATCCTCGCGACGTTCACCTTTGATATTGAATTCGGCCAGGCTCTCGATGATCCACTGCTCAAGAGCGGTCACGAAGGCGCGCACGTCCTCGCGGCGGCGTTTCAGGTCAAGCATCACATAGGCGACGCGCTGGCCGGGTCCGTGATAGGTATATTCACCGCCGCGTCCCGTGTTGAACACCGGAAGACTATCGGGGATCAGGAGGTCGCCCGCGTTGGCGCTCGTCCCCGCAGTGTAAAGCGAGGGATGTTCCACAAGCCAAACAAGTTCGTTTGCGGTGCCTTCCCGAATGGCCTGAACACGTGCTTCCATGAAGGCGAGGGCCTCCTCATAGTCCGTCAGCCCTTCGGCAACGATCCAATCGACTGGCGGCGCATCCGCCGGAACCGGCAGGAAATGGACCTCCAGCGCATCGCGTTCGCGCGGCTTTTGTGAAGCTGTCTCGAAAATGGGGAAGGCGGAATTATTCGTCATGATGGCAGCATATGGCGGTTTTGCAGCGCAACCGCCAGATGGCAAAATGCCTCCCCGATCAATGAATCGCGAGCGGCACTTCCTTTTCACAGCGATTGCGTCCTGCCTGCTTGGCCCGATAAAGCGCGCGGTCAGCGGCATTGACGAGATGGCTATAATCGGGGTGACCGTTGAATGCTGCAACCCCGATGGACAGCGTTACAGACTGGCGTGCGCCATCGGGAAGGTTCAACGGTTGTTGTGCTATCTGTTTGCGAAGCTCTTCGGCGATTGTAAAAGCTTTGTTCTCGTCGGCTTCTACGAGAGCGACGAGAAACTCTTCGCCACCATAGCGGAACACGAAGTCGCTCGGGCGGCAAAGCGACAGGATCGCTTCGGCCACCTGCTGAAGGACTGCATCGCCACTGCTGTGTCCGTATGTGTCGTTAATGTTCTTGAAGTGATCGATATCGATCATCAAAACGCTCAGATCCATGGCCTTTTGCGAGGCCATGCGCACTTCACGAGTGAGGATCGAAGGCATGAAACGCCGGTTTAGAGCACGTGTCAGTGGGTCACGACCTGTTTCCATCGCGGCGGCCGCCTGAAACAATTCGGACAGCAGGAATTTCACTTCACCGATCTTGGTTTGAAACAGTGCCAACGAAGCCGCAAGGCCGGCGGGGTTGTCTTTGCGTGCGCTGTTGATGGCTGGCAGGAGAACATTGTCGATATGTTCTACATTCCGGCGGATGTTTTCCAACGTGCCGGAGTTGGAGAACATCAGATCAGCCTTGTGTTGCAACCACAATCCGAAATCCGAGCTTGCAAGGGAGTGAAGCGGACTATCGGAATTGCCGTAGAGGTTGAAGAGGAGCGACTGGCTCCACTCCATAAGCGCTGCACGTTGCGATTCGCGTTCAAGCGGAAAATCGTGACTTAGCGTGAAAGCCCGGTAGGCTTCGTCGGTCTGGGCACTTTCGCGCGCGTCCTTGACGAAGGCTTGGCTCATGATTTCGATAGCGATGTCGATGGCATTGCTGACATGTACGATCAGGCGCGCCAGAACCTCTCTTGAGGCAGTTTCCAGTTTCAGTTGACGGACGATTTCGTTTTTCAGCAGGCGCGCGCCTTGCATGACGACGTGGATAGGCACATCGATGCGGGCGTGAACCTCGCCAACCTTGCGCTGTTCACGAATGAATGCCTCAACATCGTCGGCTGTTCTCTGGAACATTTTCAACAGCCAGTCGCTCAGTGAATTGTGCAAACGTTCCTGCACCATTTTCTGGGACAGGAATGTCGCTGCATCACGATTGTTCATAAGGCGATTATAGAAAACACCGACAAACTGCTCGCGGTGACGGTCAATCAGATCACGGAGAAAGAGAGCATGTTCTTCGGGCAGGCCGCTGACCAGCTCGACCCATTCGGTCTGGGTTGCGCCCAGTCCAGTTTTCGATCCCCATGTCGTGTCGATTTCAGAGGTCGAATAGTCCATGTTCCTGCTCCTTGCGATGGCCGCAAAGCTTCGCCCGCTACCGGTTTTGGACCGGTGCCGGATCGGCCTCGCGGATTGGAGATTCTGCGGCTTTCCCTTTGCTTGGAAAGGGCTGTGTGCGAATTCAACAGGCACCTAATATCCCGACTTTCTTAAAAAGTCTCTCCGCAAAATGGCGGGTTAGTAATTGGTTTAATTGGCAGCGCTTTTTGTAGAGTGCGGTCGAGATTGATAGAGCGTCGTAAGATTAAGTGACTTTACCAAATGGTTGTTTGGCCTACCTATCTGTGGGCAAGATTCCAATTCTGGCCATCTCTGGAAAGGACTCCGGAATGAGATTTACGTTAATTTCTGCGGCTCTCGCGCTCTTCGCGATTACCGCTGTTGCTGAAGCAGGTACACCGGTTGCTCCGGCTCCGATTTCGGCTGTAGCCGCCAATAGCACTGGTTCGGCCATTCAGGTCGACTATCGTTGCCGTCGCGGCATGGTTCGCACGCCGAGCGGTCGCTGTGTTACGGATCGCCGCTGGCGGGATGATCGTCGCGGATGGGATCGTCACTCACCACGTTATTATCGCGAACGGGATCGTGATCGCCGCTGGCGCCATGATCGTGATCGTCATCGCGACAGAATCTATATCGAGCCACGTCGTCGCGGCCCGCACAACTAACAAAGAAAAAGAGCAGCGATTTCGCTGCTTTTTTTATACTGGCTCGGCTTGTGTGTCGGAAAGACTGTCAAGTTGCGGAAATACATCCGCTGTCATAGGGGCCAAGACGTCAATCACCAGTCCATCTGGCGCGAAGTTGATGTCGCATTTGGCCCTGAGTTCGCCCGTGAGAACGGAATAGAGCAGCCGCTGGCCGAAGCCACGACGGGTAGGGCGTTCGACTGCAGGTCCTCCGTCTTCAACCCAGCGCATATGAAATTTTCGCTCGCCCTGCCTTTCGAGCACATCCCAGCTGAATTGGACCGTGCCGTTTTCATTGGAGAGCGCGCCGTATTTCACGGCATTGGTCGCGAGTTCGTACAAACCAAGCGAAAGCGAAACCGTTACACGGTCGCTTACCACGAGTTCTGGACCACTGGTTCGGATTCGATGACCGAACGTGCTGTTGAAAGGGGCGAGGGCAGTTTCGCAGATCTGGCTGATCGTTGTGCCCGTCCAGTCCTCCCGAAGCAGCATGTCATGAGCCTGACTAAGCGCTCGCAGCCGCTCACTGAATAGTTCGTTCGCGGTTTGCGGATCGGTGGCATTGCGCAAGGTCTGGTTGGCGATCGATTGCACCATTGCCATTGAGTTCTTGAAACGGTGCGAAATTTCGCGGGTCACAAGTGCCTTGTCAGCCTCGGCTTTTTTGCGTTCGGTGACGTCGATGACGATACCCAGAAGCGCAGGTGATTTGCCGAGGAGAGCTTTGGCTCGTGTTTCCACCCAGCGCACCTGTCCCAGCCTGTTGGTAATGCGATATTCAACCCGGAAAGATTTGCCTGTGGCAAAAGATTCCTGCGAACGCTGGATAAGCGTTATCCGGTCTTCAAGCACCACCATGTCGATGATCTTGTCGTAGTTGACTGGTTCGTCCGGCGTCAGTCCGAAAATGCGACGATATTCGGCCGAGCAGCTAATCTCCCCGGTCGTGTAATCCCGCGTCCAGAAACCGACATTCGCCACTTCAACGATATACTGGAGTTGATCGCTGCTACGCTGCTTTTCAATTGAGAGCGTTTCGCGTTCTTTTTCGAGCTCAACCAGTTTGCCGAGTTCCAGCGTCACATCAAGCTGCGACGAAACGAAGTGATGAAGTTCGCCATTCTCGGTTTTGACCGGGGAGATATGAAGTCGATTCCAGAACGGCTCGCCAGATTTCTTATAATTGAGAATATCGATCTCAACGGACTGTTCGGCTTCCAATGCCGAATGGATGATCTCGACATGTTTCGGGTCTGTGCCAGGGCCTTGAAGAAAGCGGCAGTTCTTCCCGATGATTTCGTCGGCCTCGTAACCAGTGAGGTTCTGGAAGGCCTCGTTTGCAAAGATGATCGGATTGTCCGGCAGACGCGGATTTGTGATGAGCATTGGCATGGGCGTCAGTTCAACCGCTGCCGTGAAGGGATTCGCTTCCTGGGAGAAAGATGCTCCCAAAACTTTCACGGACGGCTGTACTCTTGTTGCCAATGCAAACCCCACTCGCTGAAAACGCTTACAAGCTGTCCTAATTCACGCAAGTTATCTCATTGTCGCTTAATTTGCGAACAAAAATAATGGAGTAGCTCGAACGAAAATATTGGCTCTTTCGTTAAATCATTGATGGAATGGCCATGCATTGCGACGTGAAAATAAGGCATGCACATAATTTACCGACAATATTCAGCGTGCATTCATAAACGGAAAGCAATGATGGCATCATTGAAATGGAGAAGCACAGGATGAACACCTTCAAAAAGATGATGGTTGGCATTGTCGGTGCAAGCTTTCTGATCGGCGCAATGGTTCCGGTCTCGGCTGCACCTGTGATGCCAACTGCGCCTGCGGCAAGTAATGAGAATGTTCAGCAGGTTCGCGATGACCGCTGGCGCCGCGGGCCAGGACATGGAAACTGGGGTGGACACCGACCTGGGTATCGTCCGGGCTGGCATGGTCGTCCTCATCGTCCGGGACCTGGCTATTGGAATGGACACCGCGGTTATCGGCACTACCGTCATGGCTATCGTCGCAGCAATGATGGGTGGTGGTATCCGCTCGCAGCTTTCGGCGCTGGCGCAATCATTGGTGGTGCAATTGCAGCTCCGCCGCCGCCACCGGTCTATCGCGCGCCTGCTTACGGTTACAGCAACTCGCATGTCCAGTGGTGTTATAATCGTTATCGGTCCTATCGGGCTTCCGACAATACTTTCCAGCCGTATAACGGTCCTCGTCAGCAGTGTTATTCGCCATACTGACAGTGGAAATTTGTTAAACTCAATGAAGCCGCCCTTCATGGGCGGCTTTGTTTTTGTGGACTAAGTCTATCAACTGTATCCGTGAGTAATTGTCATCCATATCAGTGCATTCTAAAAGGCGGTGGGATAAGATTCCGGGGTGCATTTGTTGAATCGCTTTCGGTCTCCCCATTTCATAACGAAGCGCTAAAGGAGACGGGATGCGCCAGATTTTACCCAAGGCTTTGGCCGGTATAGTTATACTCGGCGTACTGAGCGTAGTACTTGGTTCCTGGTACACGATTGACGAAGGTGAGCGCGGCGTTGTTTTGCGCTATGGGGCGGTTTCCGGCGTTGCACAACCGGGGCTGGGCTTCAAAATTCCGGTGATCGATTCGATTGTGCGAATATCGGTGCAATCCAAGGCTGCGATCTATAACAGCATGGAAGCCTATAGCCGCGATCAGCAACCAGCTACGATGAACCTGTCGGTCAATTATCGCATTCCGCCAGACCGTGTGGAGGAAGTCTACGCGACCTACGGCGGTGAAGACGGCCTCTTGTCCCGCCTTGTCGAGCGACGCGTTTTTGAGGAAAGCAAGACTGTTTTCGGCAAATTCAATGCTGTGGAAGCCATTCAGGAGCGTAGCCGTCTCAATCAGGAAATTGCGGAGGCAATTCAGAGCAGTGTACGCGGTCCGGTTATTATCGACACGGTGCAGATCGAGAATATCGATTTTTCGGACTCCTATGAGCAGTCCATCGAACAGCGTATGTTGGCCGAAGTTGAAGTGCAACGTCTCCGCCAGAATGCAGAGCGCGAAAAGGTACAGGCTGAAATCACCGTGACGCAGGCAAAGGCTCAAGCAGACGCACGCCGTGCCGAAGCCCAGGCTCAGGCCGATGCGGTTCGTCTGCAGGCTGAAGCCGACGCAGAAGCGATACGGGTAAAGGGCGAGGCGGAAGCAACCGCGATCAAGGCGCGTGGCGATGCACTGCGTGACAATCCGGGTCTTGTCGCACTGACGCAAGCAGAACGATGGGACGGCCAGCTGCCAAGCACGATGCTACCGAATGGAGCAATACCCATGCTGAACCTGAGCAATTCCCAGACGCAGCAGAAATCACCTGACTATTGATATAGTTGCAGAGAGACCAGCTGGGTCGTGACTGTCACGTTTGACGCACATCCCGAAAAGCGTTTCATCCTTTTCGGGATGTGTTCTACCCCCCGCGCTGGTCATAACCTTCGACGTTTTCTCCATCCATTTTCTGGCGCAGGTGCTGCTTTAGCCTCATGATCTTGTCTGCGTCCCATCCGGTCACGTCGGTGACTTCCAGCCACGCATTGACATAGTGTTCCGGAGCATAGACATGCCCGTGTCCTATCGGCGTGGCGGTCCCAAAAGCCATATCTAGTGCCAATTGCAGCATGGTCACGACAGGATACCACCGCAGTTCCGGTGAAACATCCGGTCCGCGCGGTGCTTGCATCCAGTCAGGTTGACGATAGAACGATAGACTGTCGAAGAATGTCACCGGATCGCTGGCATATTGCAGATACACCACCCGCAACGGCCCCCAGCGGGTTCCATTTCCCGGCGCTTCACCATGCTGATTCATGAAGCGGGCAAAGGAGCCGTCTCGGAACACTGGTAGCCATTCTGGAGTTCCAGGGTTTCTTCGTCTGGTCATGGCTTTCCAGTCCCTGCTCGGGAAAGGTGGCCCGCTCCACAAGGCACCGTTGATTGGATCGTCAAGCATTTCGAAAAGCTCGGCTGAGACTTCAGAATTCATCGCCCCAAGGCTCAAGCCATAGAGATACAGACGTGGGCGCTGATCGTGCGGAAGTTCTTTCCAGTAATTATAGACGGTTATGAACAGAGCTCGGGACGCTTCTGCTCCGTATTCGGGTTGGAACAACAACGACAAGGGACTGGAAAGATAGGAATATTGCATGGCAACGCTGGCCACATCGCCATTGTGCAGAAACTCCAGTCCGTCCATGGCTGCTGGATCTACCCACCCTGTACCGGTTGGAGTGATGACGACCAGCACAGAACGTTCAAAACCGTTCTGACGCTTCAGTTCCTCAAGTGCTAGTTCGGCTCGTTGTTCAGGCGTATCGGCTACTTGCAGACCTGCATAGACCCGTATCGGGTCTATAGCCTTTTCGCCAGTCAAGGCAGCAATATCGGCAGCTCCGGGACCCGAGGAAACGAACTCACGTCCAGCCCGCCCAAGCTCGTTCCAGTGTAAAAGCGAAGCGGCGCTGCCAGTCTCGTTCGGTGATGTCGGTTGTGGGCGATCCGGTTCGATCAGAGCGTCAAACTCGCGAAACGAACGATCCAGAACCTTGAAAGTGGACTGGATGAGCAGGCCGTTGGCGATGGTCCAGATGAGCACAACAGTGATCGTAATGCCCAGGACATTGGCTAACCGGCGAGGCATAACGAGTTGTACTTTGGCGGAGACGAATTTCCCTAGTAGAATGAGAAGGCGAACCAGAATTAGCAGAACCAGAAATGTCAGCACAGCTAACGCGGAGACACTCATTGGATAGGCGCTGGGCACCGGCTCCATATCCATGACTGCACGAACTGAGTTCTGCCAGCCCGCGGCAAAATAGAGTGCTACGACGGCCACGGCGAGACAAACCAAACCCACCACAAGATTGGCCCGACTGCGCAGCCGATTCCGGGGTTCAGGCAATTCCAGATAATGCCATAGCCAGCGCCACAATACGCCGATGCCATAACCGGCTCCGAAGGCGACACCTCCGAGAATTCCCTGCATGACGTAGGTTCGCGGGATAAGGCTGGGGGTGAGGGCTGCGGCGAAAAACAGTGTTCCGAGCGCGATACCCACGCCGGACAAGGAACGTCGGAAATGAGAAAATGCCTTGGTGGCCAGAGACATGAAGCACCACGCAGATTAAGTCATTGGAATGAAACTAGCTGTAGCAAGAGCGGGCGGCAAGGCCCGGCACGGAGAAGCAGGAGCTGAATAGTCCTGGTTAGGCACCTCGCGGTTCAGAATCGCCCCTCTGCTCAGGGTGTTAAGTATCCAAACGAGCATGAAAAGCGCCTGTTTACCGGCATATGGAAGAGGCGGTCTGGCATGGAGTATCCCAAACCTGTGATTTTTTTGAATTTATGTTGAAGAAACCTGATTTTATGGTGTTGACCAATCCGTAAGCCGCCCTTATGTTCCGCCGCACTTCCGGGGGCGATTTGCTCCTACAGGGAGCGCGTAGCTCAGCCGGTAGAGCAACTGACTTTTAATCAGTAGGTCCAGGGTTCGAATCCCTGCGCGCTCACCACTTTCTCTTCAAATTGGTTCATTTCACCTTTGTCGCAGTGACTTTGCATTGCAAGAATGCCATGAGCGATCATGACCTTGCGTAGAAGAATTGTTGGCGATCGGTCGGATACCGCCCTTTGGGTTGTATCGCTGACGCTTGTTATTCTTCTGCAAGGGCTGGTAACGGCATACGCGCAGGCTTCCATGGCGGCGTGGAGCGCTGGTCCCTCGTCCGTGATCTGTTCAGTCCACACGACGCAGGCAGATGCGAACGCTCCCCTGAAAGATCTCGCCAGACATTGCTGCTCGACCCTATGTCAGGCCGCGTGTGCCATTGGGACAGGATTGCCAGAACAGCCTGTCACCGTGTCTTTCGATTCGATTGTTGCGAAAGACACGGTCGCTTTTCCTCTCGCGGTTCGCGCACCTCCTGGTCAGTTTGTTACGGCTGCTCAAGCCAGAGGGCCTCCCGCTTTGCACGATCTTTGAAAACGACGCCGCCGCCCCGCGACGGCAATTTCATATCGTTTGGAGATATCGATGCAAAATCATGATTTTATCGCGGCAGCCAATGCTGGCTGCCCACGCACTGTGCTGTGCTTCGACTGCTTTTCAAGGAGGGTTCCATGACGGATACGCTTCTTGAAGGAAAAGCTGGGGTACAGGCACGGCCGAATACCACTAGTTCTGCGAACTCCGGCTTCCAGGCCTTCATCACACGGCTTCATTTCTATGTCGGCCTGTTTGTTGGTCCTTTTATCTTGATTGCAGCTGTGACGGGCACGCTTTATGTGCTGACGCCTCAGCTTGAAAACTACATCTACCGCGACCAGTTGCGTACCGCATCACTTGGAACCTTGCAGCCATTGGCGGACCAGGTGAAGGCGGCCGAAGCCTTTATAGGCGAGGGCCCAAAACTTTTTGCCGTGAGGCCTTCAATTGCGCCCGGCTGGAATACACGGGTCATGTTCACCCAGCCTGGATTGGGAGAATCTGAAAGCCGGGCAATCTTCATCGATCCCGTCACGCTGGCAGTAAAGGGCGACCTCGTTGTCTATGGCACAAGTGGGACCTTGCCGTTTCGCGCGGCGATCGACTACCTACACCGCAATCTGATGCTTGGGGATTTTGGGCGTTACTACAGCGAACTCGCAGCATCCTGGCTGTGGATCGCGGCTCTAGGCGGCACTCTGCTTTGGTGGTGGAATCGGAAGATCCGGCGAAAACAAAAACAAACGAAAAATCTCCACCTGAAGACCCGTCGCTTTCACAGTCAGGTCGGTATCTGGATAGCTGTCGGTCTTTTGTTCCTTTCGGCAACCGGCATGACCTGGTCGCAATTGGCGGGGGAAAGGATTGATCAGTTCAGAGCGGCGGTTGGCTGGATTACGCCTTCAGTTTCGACAGTTCTGAATAAGGCGACAGAATCTAGCCAAGAGCGTGCGCATCAGGACCATGGCGGCATGCCGATGCCGTCCGGAACAGGGGATGTGCAGGATCATGTCGGACAGCTGGATAGTGTTTATCTGGCTGCACAACAGGCAGGCCTCGATTCCCCGATGCTTGAAATCCGACTGCCCCGTTCATCGGATCAAGGCTGGCTGGTGCGTGAATATGACCGTTCCTGGCCGACACAAGTGGATACGATTGCTCTCGATCCCCAAAATATGGAGGTTATCAGCCGTGCTGACTTCGAGAGTTTTCCGCTTATCGCAAAATTGATCCGCTGGGGTATCGATCTCCATATGGGTGTCCTGTTCGGGGTCACTAATCAGATCGTGATGGCTGCGCTCGGCCTCTCGCTGATTGTGATGATTGTCTATGGCTATCGCATCTGGTGGCAGCGTCGCCCGCCTGCCGGATCAATGCCCAGAACGTTGATCGCAAGCTGGAGACGTCTCACTGCCGCGCAACAGATTGGGATCGCAATCGCTGCTGTATTTGTAGGTTGGACGCTGCCATTGGTCGGTATTAGTCTGATTGCATTCTTGCTGGTTGATTCCGTGCGCTGGTGGTTTGGTGGTCAAAAACCTGTCGTGCGCTAAATCAAAAGCTGGCGTCCGTCTTCCGGGCGCCAGCTCTGGCTTAATTATCAACTGGCCGGTCGTGGCGGCAGTCCGGCACGGACGCGCATCTTTTCCAGAAGACTGGCGGCAATTGGCTCATAATTTTCATCGAAATGATGACCGCCGGCCAGTTTCATGACTTCCATCCCTTTGAGCTCGGCAGCTGTGCAGGCGGTATCGTCTTCTTCTTCGCCATAGACGCAAACAACCCGATCAAGCGGGATTGTCGAGATAGCAGGAACGACATCCTTGTCGCCATCCATTCCGAGCCAGCCTTCAATCGAAACCTGGAAGGTCGTCGTCGTCTCGACACCGAGAAGCCCGATCATTTTCGTCCGGTCCTGTATGGAAGGGTCGAGATATTTCCAGGCAAAGGGGAATGTATCGGCGCCGAATGAGTAGCCCAGAACTGCAACCGGCAATTTGTTCGTCGGGTCGGCCTTCTTGATCATGGCCGTCGTGTCATTGGCTATTTCTTCCGGCGTTCGTTCCGACCAGAAATAGCGAAGCGAATCCACACCGATCACGTGAACGCCATGAGCCTGCAGCCATTCACCAATGGATTTGTCGAGATCTCGCCAGCCACCATCACCCGAATAGAAAACGGCAACCATATCGGCTTTGCCGCCTTTGGCGGGAAGATCGACGATAGGCAGGGCCTCGTTCTTGGCATCCTGATCCGCCATGGCGACGACATTGTCGACAGCCATTTTCATGCGAGCAGGAAATTCCGGAGCGGATTGAAGCACGGCAACATTTTCCTGGCGGGCTGTAACCGGATTGTTGACCGGCGATCCGCTGGGACCGACCACAAGGGCAGGGGCGGGAATTACCGCGTTGAAGCCATAGGTGAAGCCGCCATCGGGCGCCTTGGTCGCTTCGGCTTTCTCGGTGCAGGAAGGCAGACGGGTCTTGGCTGGGACCGGATCAAGCGATACGGCGCCTGCAATCGTCGCATCCGGAGAATCCGAGGCTGCGGCATATGCGATGGTAGCGCCTTGTCCAACGCCTGTCAGAACGGGATGAAAATAGACGCCCAAATCAAGTCCACGCAGAGCCTCCTTGGCGATGGCTTCGAAATCCGAGTCCAGATAGTTGCAATCGCCATCTTCCTTATCGAGGGCGGCGCGCCACGGGCCGAGTTCGACCGGCAGAACGATCATGTTCCGGGCAAGCATGGCGTCCATGAAGCTCTTCTCCCGGTCGCTCATACCTCCTTCGTCACTCAGTAAAATCGCAAGGCCGACGGGATCGTTCTTCGGCATGTAGACCGGAATATTGGACAGTCTTTCAGCACTGGCGTGGATGACCGGTTCATCGGAATCGGTGATTTTCGTCCAGAGCCGGGCGATCTTGCCTGTATGCATTGCGCCATACGCGCCCACCGCAGCCACCAACGCCAGTCCAAGAAAAATGAAGAGAACGCGTCTTTTCGTCATTTGCGGATGAACTCCAAAGGACTGCCATTGATGAGGGTTGTGGCATCGAGAAGCGCGCGCGGCGTTTCCAGGCCGCCCGGGCAAACCATGTAATGCGGGGTCCAGACCGGATCGAACTTTTCCTTGAAAGCTTTCAGTCCGTCAAAATGATAGAGATCGGCTCCACGCTTGTAGATGAACGAGCCGAAGCGGTTCCATCGGGATGCCAGCCTGCTGCCGCTCAGGCCGGAAAGCGGGGCGGCACCAAGATTGAACCACTTGTAACCTTCTTCCTTGCTGGCCATCAGCAGTTTTGCAAACAGCGCGTCCATAAGAAGCTTGTGTACATTGGGCATGTAGCGCATGAGGTCGACGGTGATTTCATACTTGTCCGCACCACGCCACATATTGGCGAAAGCCACGATTTCTCCGTCACTTTTCAGCACTGCGACGTCGAAGCGTTTCATGTATTCGTCATCGAAGTACCCCAGCGAGAAGCCTTTCTCGCTGCCCGACTTGAAATCGAGCCACGCATCGGAAATCTCGCGCAGGCGTGGAATGAGTGGCGGTACGTCAGCCGCCGGAATGATTTCAAACGTCAGGCCGTCCTTGTCGATCTTGCGGTCGGCATATCGGAATGGCTGGCGACGCGGACCATCGAGCGAGAAATTGGTGAGATCAACACGGGCGACTTCGCCGAGCTTCAGGGCAATCAGTCCCATATCCAGAAACAGGGGCAGGCTTTGCGGGCCAACACCGTAGAATACGGTTCGCAGGGCAAGTTCGTCGGCCAGTGCGTGAAATGACCATGCAAGCTCCTTAGCCGTCTGTCCCTGGCCTATGGGTTCTCCAAGCGCAATCAGGCTGCCCCCTGATTGCGCATACATGATGAAGGCGCTCTTGTCTGGCGCGAGGAGGAATTGCTTGTCACCAAGCATTGCCAAAGCGGCATCCGTATGTGGCCATTGGGCAACGAGATCCGGCACGGCATCAGGTATGGAATAATCCACCTTGCGTTTGCGGTGACCAGCCCGGTTGATAATCGAGTAAAGGCCCACTGCAGCGACCACGGCGAAGACAAGGACAGTCGCACGCAAGAACCGGGGCGCATTGCCGTTCCATGCGAAATCCCACCAGAGGTCATTGGAATATTCCACGTGACGATAAACGAAGAAGCCGAGCCATGTGGAGACAAGTACCGTCGTGCCGACGGTCGCGATCCAGTTCCAGCTTAAATCGAACGGTCCGGAAATCGGGCGGCGATAGAACGAATCCCGGAACCCCCAAAGTGTGAACGCAGAAATGCAAAGGATGGTCGCCTCTTCCCAGTCAAGGCCTTTGGCGAGGGAAAAGACAGCGCCGCTGAGGAGGAGGATTAGTGCTGCTACCCACGCACGTGCAAGCCGCTTAGACAGACCGCGTGCAACGATCAGCAGCGCGACTCCGACGAGGCTGGCGGCAAGATGCGACATTTCCATGAAAGATTCAGGAACAATGTCGGAGAGCAATTTTACGCGGTAGCGGAGGTCTGGTGTCGCACCGGACACCAGAAGAATGATGCCGCCGAGAAAGATGATGCTGGCAGAAAGGCTCGGGATGAGTGGCTCGACCAGACGTTTGGCGAAGCGCGCCTGCTTGCCGAGCATATGACGTCGCCGCATGATCTCCCATATGAGAATGCCTGCGGTCGCTACAACGAGCGGCATAACCGTATAGATAAGACGGTAGGCGAGAAGCCCCGCAATTGCATCCGGTTTCCCGCCTAGGCCGAGTCCAGCAATGATTGTCGCTTCAAATGCGCCTAGACCGCCCGGAGCATGACTGGCAATGCCCAGCACGATGGCGATGACATAGACTAGCGCGAAAACCGCAAAGCTTGGCACTGCGTCGGCAGGCATGAGTACATAGAGTGTAGCGGCAGCTGCGCCTACATCCACAAGCCCGGCAAAGATCTGGGTCAGAGCGCCTTTTGAGTTCGGCAGGCGCAGACTGAACGAACCCACCGTAAAACTACGCTGTCCATGCGACAGCCAGTAGATCAGCCAGCCGATGCCACCCAGAATGGCGATACCGGCGACGATATCGATTCGGGAATCGATGGCGGAAAGCCAGGGAACATCCTGCGGGTCGATAAGAAGCGCTGCACCGACCATGATGATCAGTGCGAACCAGATCGCGAACCATGATGTCCCGACAATCTTGCCGATATCGGCAAGGCTAACACCCTCCGCAGCATAGATGCGATAACGCAATGCGCCGCCGGTCAGCAGGGAAAACCCAAGCGCGTTGGAGATTGCGTAGCCGGCAGCACCTGCGACGGCAGCGATGCGGCGCGGTATCTGGTTGGGCGCAATCGTATCGACAGCCACCACATCGTAGAGTGCGACGGCTGCGTAGCTCAGAACTGTGAAGAACACAGCTAAACCAAGTGTCATCCACGAAATGTTGTGGAAGGCAGCGAGTGTTTCCGTGCGAGACGTATTCTGGAGCAGATTCTCCAGCACATAGATCGCCAGCAGCGCAATGGCGATGCCCGCTATTGGAAACAGAAAATGTTGGTATCGCTTGAGCCAGCCAGAATGTCTTGTCGACGTTGCAGGTGGTGTTGAAGGCACTTCATCATCAATAAGGCTCATAGGAACGTCGTCCGGTTGGAGCAATATATTATAAATCGCGCAATGATCTCGATTTAGGGCGAACTTGTGTTCGAGCGAGATGCCGCATTGAAAATATTCTAAGTAGAGCAGAATCTAGTCTATATAAGCCTGTGGTTTGGCCAGACCGCAAGCGATTTGATGAACTGAAAGAGGTATTGGTGCTCGATATTTCATATATGACCGCAGCCGGAGCCGGTGCGCTGTCGTTCCTGTCGCCCTGTGTTCTCCCGCTCGTGCCGCCTTATCTGTGTTATATGGCGGGCGTGAGCGTAGAAGATTTTCGCGCAGATAAGGCGACAGCCGTTGCCGCCGCGCCTTCGGCGCGCCGTTCGTTGGCATTTGCGGCAATTTGCTTTGTTCTCGGTTTCACAACTGTTTTTGTGGCGCTCGGCGCTGGAGCTTCGTCCATCGGCGCCTTCCTGCGCGCATGGCAGCAGGAGATCGCAATCGTTGCGGGCGTCGTCATCATATTGATGGGACTAAACTTTCTTGGCATCTTGCGTTTCTCGTTCCTGTCCCGCGAAGCTCGTTTTCAGGCGCGCAACGCTCCGGCATCGCCGCTTGGAGCCTATGTCATGGGACTGGCATTCGCCTTCGGCTGGACGCCGTGCATCGGGCCAGTTCTTGGGCCAATCCTGACGTTGGCTGGCGGCAGCAGCACGGTTGGTGAGGGCGCGTTATTGCTGGCAACCTATTCGCTTGGCCTTGGCATTCCGTTTTTGATTGCCGCCCTTTTTTCCGGCGCATTCATGCGGTTTCTTTCACGTTTCCGCGTGCATCTCGGCAAGGTGGAGAAAGCAATGGGCGCGCTTCTGGTCGCTGCAGGTGTCCTGTTCCTGACCGGAGGCATGCAATCCTTCTCGTTCTGGCTGCTTGAGAATTTCCCCGCGCTCGGGCGGTTGGGTTAAAGGTTTGGCAGCAGCCCGTAAGTTTTCATAGACGCTTTGATGTTAAGAGCGAAAATCATCTCAATTTTCTGGACGATACCATGACAGACCGTACCTGCCTTTCCATCGTACTTGCTGCTGGCGAAGGCACACGCATGAAATCCAACTTGCCCAAAGTACTGCATCAGGTGGCAGGCTTGCCGCTGGTCTCTCACGTGGTCACGGCGGTTCAGGGGACCGGAAAGAGCGACATTGCGCTGGTGGTGGGGCGTGGCGCCGACGATGTGCGGGCGGCAGTGGAAAAGAACGCAGGCCCGGTGTCGGCTTTCGAGCAGAAGGAACGCCTGGGCACGGCGCATGCGGTTCTCGCTGCCCGCGAAGCAATCGAACGCGGCTATGACGATCTGCTCATCGTTTTCGGTGACACGCCGTTGATCGAGGCGCAATCTCTGCAGAAAGCTCGCGAACGACTGGCCGAGGGTGCAGACGTTGTCGTTATCGGTTTTCGCCCAGACAATCCACATGGCTACGGGCGCCTCATCGAGAAAGGCGACAAACTTGTCGCCATCATTGAGGAAAAGGAAGCAACCGAAGAGCAGAAGCAGATCGGATTCTGCAACGGCGGGCTGATGGCGGTTCGCGGTCAACACGCCCTGGCGCTTCTGGATGCGGTGGGCAATGACAACGCCAAGGGCGAATATTACCTGACCGATATCGTCGCCATCGCCCATAGCAAGGGCATGAACGTGACGGCCATCGAAGTGCCGGTCGATAATGTCATCGGCATCAACAATCGTGTTGAACTGGCCGAAGCCGAAGCCATCTGGCAGCAGCGCAAGCGTCGCGAGATGATGCTTGCAGGTGTAACGCTTATCGCACCTGAAACTGTTTTCTTTTCGCATGATACGCTGATCGAAGCCGACGTCATTGTTGAACCGAACGTGTTTTTTGGTCCTCGCGTGCATGTCGCGACGGGAGCTCTGATCCATTCCTTCTCGCATATGGAAGGTGCTTACGTTGGGCCGAAGGCCGAAATCGGGCCGTTTGCGCGGCTGCGCCCGGGTGCAAATCTCGGTGAGAAAACCAAGGTCGGCAATTTTTGCGAAGTGAAGAATGCCACCGTGCACAAAGGGGCGAAGATCAATCACCTAACCTATATCGGCGATGCGACTGTGGGAGCCTCCAGCAATATCGGCGCTGGCACGATCACCTGCAATTACGACGGCTACAACAAATACAAGACGGTGATCGGCGAAAACGCATTTATCGGGTCGAACAGCTCACTGGTCGCGCCGGTGGAAATCGGCGACAATGCTTATATCGCCTCTGGCAGCACGATTACCGACAATGTCCCTGCCGATGCGCTGGCTTTCGGTCGTGCCCGGCAGGAAACAAAAGAGGGGCGGGCGAAGATCCTGCGAGAGAAGTACGCTGCCATCAAAGCGGCTAAAACTGCGACCAAATAAGTCGTCCAATTGTTTAACCGAACGGCAATCCTCTGGGTTGCCGTTCTGCGTTAGAATCTTTAAACCGCAAAGCAACACGCCTGAACGTCGGATTTGGAGCAGCCTATGTGTGGAATTATCGGCATCATCGGAAATAACGAAGTCGCTCCGCTTCTTGTGGATGCACTGAAGCGGCTTGAATATCGCGGCTACGACTCTGCCGGTATTGCCACACTACAGAACGGCCGGCTCGACCGGCGCCGTGCCGAAGGCAAGCTGGTCAATCTGGAAAAGCGCCTGGCCGGAGAGCCGCTTCCCGGCATCATCGGTATCGGCCATACCCGTTGGGCTACGCACGGCAAGCCTGTGGAGCGCAACGCGCATCCGCACATTACTGAGCGTCTTGCGGTCGTCCACAACGGCATTATCGAAAACTTCGCCGAGCTTCGCACCATGCTAGAGGCGGAAGGCTACAAGTTCCAGACGGAAACCGATACCGAAGCGGTTGCGCATCTGGTGACCCGCGAACTGGTAAAAGGCAAGTCTCCGGTCGAAGCCGTGCGCGACAGTCTGCCGATGCTGCATGGTGCCTTCGCACTCGCTTTCCTGTTTGAGGGTGACGAAGAACTCTTGATCGGAGCACGCCAGGGGCCTCCACTCGCCGTCGGTTACGGTGAGGGCGAAATGTTCCTCGGTTCCGACGCTATCGCACTTTCGCCTTTCACGGATACCATCGCCTATCTCGAAGATGGCGATTGGGCCGTTCTGACGCGCAAGGGCGTGACTGTCTATGACGAAAACAACAGCGAAGTTGAGCGGCCGATCCAGAAAACGCAGACGGCGAATATGCTCGTCTCCAAGGGTAATCATCGTCACTTCATGCAGAAGGAGATGTTTGAGCAGCCGGAAGTGATTTCCCACACGCTTGCCAACTATCTCGACTTCACGACGGGTAAGGTGCGTCAGGAAGCGATTGATATCGATTTCAGCAAGATCGACCGCCTGACGATTTCTGCCTGTGGTACGGCCTACTATGCGGCATCCGTTGGCAAATACTGGTTCGAGCAGATAGCGCGCCTGCCGGTCGACAGCGATATTGCTTCCGAATTCCGCTATCGCGAAATGCCGCTCTCGAAGGATTCGCTGGCGATGTTCGTGTCGCAGTCAGGCGAAACGGCTGATACGCTTGCTTCGCTGCGCTACTGCAAGTCGCAAGGATTGAAGATTGCCGCTGTCGTGAACGTCACCGGCTCGACCATTGCGCGTGAATCCGATGCTGTTTTCCCAACGCTTGCGGGCCCTGAAATCGGCGTTGCTTCCACCAAAGCCTTTACCTGCCAGCTGTCGGCCATGGCCTCACTGGCAATTGCAGCTGCGAAATCGCGTGGCGCAATCGATGATAAGCGGGAACAGGAACTGGTACGCCAGCTTTCCGAGGCGCCGCGTTTCATCAACCAGGTTCTGAAGCTTGAAGACCAGATCGCTGCGGTCTGCCATGAACTGGCCAAGGTCAATCATGTGCTTTATCTCGGTCGTGGCACGTCTTTCCCGCTGGCGATGGAAGGCGCGCTGAAGCTCAAGGAAATTTCTTATATCCACGCTGAAGGCTATGCCGCCGGCGAGTTGAAGCACGGCCCGATTGCGCTGATCGATGAAACCATGCCGGTTATCGTCATCGCGCCGTCTGATCGGCTCTATGAGAAGACCGTTTCCAACATGCAGGAAGTTGCAGCACGCGGCGGTCGCATCATTCTCATCACCGACAAGAAGGGTGCCGAGGCAGCAAGCATCGACACGATGGCAACCATCATTCTGCCGGATGTGCCGGAATTCATCACGCCGCTCGTCTATGCGCTGCCGATCCAGATGCTGGCTTATCATACAGCCGTTCTGATGGGGACGGATGTCGATCAGCCACGCAATCTCGCAAAGTCGGTAACTGTCGAGTAAATTCAGCTTGTTATAGCAAAAACTCGATAAGTTAATAGAAATGGCGGCTGATTGCCGCCATTTTGTTATCCTGCTCGAAGCAGCCGGATAGCTTCGTCACGCCCGAAAAGATAAAGCAGTACGCGCAACGCCTGTCCGCGTTCGGACTCCAGATCGGGATCGCTTGTCAGAATATAGCGCGCATCCTTGCGGGCGATTTCCAGAAGATCACCATGCGCTTCGATGGAAGCCAAGCGGAAGCCTGGGGTGCCGGATTGCCGCGTGCCGAGCAATTCGCCTTCGCCACGCAGTTTCAAATCTTCTTCCGCGATACGAAAACCGTCTTCCGTCTCGCGCATGACCTTCAGCCGGGCTTGTGCGATTTCGCCCAGCGGGCCTTTGTAAAGCAGCAAGCACGTTGACGGTTTGTCGCCGCGCCCCACGCGGCCGCGCAGCTGGTGCAGTTGCGACAGGCCGAAACGTTCGGCATGTTCGATAACAATGATCGTCGCATCGGGAACATCTACGCCTACTTCGATCACAGTGGTCGCGACCAGTAACCGCGTTTCGCCCTGCTTGAATGCCCGCATGGCTTCGTCTTTTTCAGCCCCGCTCATGCGGCCATGGATGAGACCGATGCGATCCCCAAAGACGGGTTTGAGGCTTTCGAAACGTTCCTCCGCCGAAGTCAGTTCAACGACTTCGGATTCTTCAACGAGCGGGCAAATCCAGTAGATTTTCTGTCCTTCTGCCACAGCTTTTCGGATGCGCTCGACAAGTTCGCCCATGCGCTCCATTGGCACGATGGCGGTCGTGATGGGCTGGCGTCCGGCAGGCTTCTCGGTCAGTTTCGACACGTCCATATCGCCAAAGGCGGTGAGGACGAGGGTACGCGGAATAGGTGTAGCCGTCATGACCAGCATATCCGGTGCAGAACCCTTTGCGGTCAGCATCAGACGTTGGTGCACGCCAAAACGATGCTGTTCATCGATGATGACCAGAACGAGGTCGTGATATTCGACCTTTTCCTGAAAAAGCGCATGCGTGCCGATGACGATATCGATTTCGCCAGTTTTTAATCCTTCGAGAACTGCATTCCTGTCACGGCCCTTTTCGCGACCGGTCAGAAGGGCGGTTTTCAGTCCCGCTTTCTCTGCAAGCGGCGCGATGGTTGCAAAATGTTGACGGGCGAGAACTTCCGTCGGCGCCATGAGTGCTGACTGTCCACCAGATTCTGCGGCGTGGGCCATGGAAAGCAATCCAACGACCGTCTTGCCGGAGCCGACATCGCCCTGCAAAAGCCGCAACATGCGCTCCGGCGATTTAAGATCTGTGATGATTTCGCGAACAGCCTGATCCTGCCCCTCGGTCAAGCGATAGGGCAGGTGGCGCATGATTTCGGCGACGATGCGCCCTGTACCTTCCAGAGGACGACCGGAAAGCCGCCGTGTTTTCGCGCGAACAAGGGCGAGTGCCAATTGTCCGGCCAGAAACTCGTCATATGCGAGCCTGCGCCGCGAAATGCTTTCAAGCGCGATATCCGACGGGTCTTCAGGCAGGTGAAGCGTGTTCAGCGATTGCTGGAAACTGGTGAAGCGCTCCCGCGCCAGCAACGGGCCGTCGATCCATTCCTGCAGCGGAGGCACGCGGGTCAGTGCTTCCTTGACGGCGCGCGCCAATGTCTTTGGCGACAGACCCGCGGTCAGCGGATAGACCGGTTCGACCATCGGCAGATTGGCTGCATCTTCTAAGCTCGCAATATAGTCCGGGTGGACCATGGAGGCGCGACCGTTGAACCATTCCACCTTGCCCGAGACGATGACAGTTTCACCCTCAGGCAGCATTTTTTGCAGCCAAGGCAATTGCGCATGGAAGAAGGTCAGCGCGATTTCGCCGGTGTCGTCATGAGCGAAGACGCGATGCGGAACATTACCACGCCCGGGTGGTGCAGGCTGATGCTGGTCTACAATGACTTCCAGCGTGACGATTGCACCTTCCTGAGCAAGCGCGATACCAGGCCGATTGCGTCGGTCGATCACGCTGTGCGGTGCCAGAAACAGGAGCTGACCGACCTTGGGCTCCGCGCCCGGTATGTCGGTGCCAAGCAGTTTGCCAAGCAGGGCGGCAACCTTCGGGCCAATGCCGGAAAGCGAACGAACGGAAGCAAAAAATGGATCGAGCATGGATGGGCGCATGGGCTTGAGCATTAACTGCTTCGTCCTGCGGTGCAAGGGCGGTGCGCAATCTTTCTGTGCTCTTTTTGTTCTTGTTGGATAAACGGGTTCCCGTTTGCGGCGCAGATGCTATATACCAGCAGCAATTTGAATGATTGGAGCTTACCGAGGATGACTGGCAGCACATTGGCGACGGAAAATCTGGATGTACGGCGCCGCAAGCTTCTGTTTCGCGCGTGGCATCGCGGTATGCGCGAGATGGATTTGATCCTTGGGCAATATGCGGATGAATATATTGTCGGCTTCACCGATCCGCAGCTCAATGAGTTCGAGCATATTCTTGAAGTGCTTGACCGCGATCTTCTGAAATGGGTGACGGGTGAAAGCCCGATCCCGGCAGATTATGACACGCCTCTGTTCCGCGATATTGTCGCGTTCCGCGACCGCATAGAATTCTGAGTTCAAGGTTCCCATGCCCGTTTTCAGCAAACTAGGTCTCAAGTCCTCCAGCGCACTCGGGGCAAATCGTCATATCGTGATCGACGGCGTTGCCGACGGTTACGAGGCGTTCTGTCTCATTCGTCTGGCGGAAGAGATCGGCGAACGCGGACCGATTATGTATATCGTGCGCGACGGGCAACGCATTGCCGATCTGGAGCAGGTCTTGAGTTTCGTGGCGCCGGATATGCCGGTTCTGCATCTGCCTGCTTGGGACTGCTTGCCTTATGACCGCGTATCGCCCGGCGCAGACGCATCTGCACGCCGACTGGCTGCACTCAGCGCGCTGTCCGAGCTTAAAAAGACGCCGCATCCGGCGATCATCCTCACGACTGCCAATGCTGTTCTGCAAAAACTGCCGCCACAGGCGGCTATTGCCGAACAGGTGATTTCGGCGCGTCCCGGCAACCAGCTGGATATGAACGATCTGGCATCCCGGCTGGAACGTAACGGTTTCGAACGTGTTTCCACCGTGCGCGACATCGGCGAATTTGCAGTTCGTGGTGGTATTCTCGATCTTTATGCACCCGGCGCGGAAGAGCCGTTGCGGCTTGATTTCTTTGGCGACACACTGGAATCGATCCGCGCTTTCGATCCGGCTTCGCAGCGTACCACGGGCACACGCAAGGAGTTCGTGCTCCAGCCGATGAGCGAAATCACGCTTTCGCCGGACATGATCAGCCGTTTCCGCAAGAATTACGTCGCGATGTTCGGTGCGCCGCAGCGCGATGACGCGCTTTATCAGGCGATCAGTGAAGGTCGTCGCTTTGCGGGCATGGAACATTGGCTGCCGCTTTTCTACGACAAGCTTGATACCGTCTTCGACCATGCGGGCAATATGCCGGTGGTTTTCGACCATCTGGTGCATGAGGCGCTGACCGAGCGCCATACTATGGTCGTTGACCATTACGAGTCGCGGCTGAGACAGGCGGAAGGCAAGGAGCCGGGCAGCGATGCAGTACCCTACAAGCCGGTCAAGCCGGAAGCGCTTTATTTAACCCCGTCAGAGGTCGAGAAGCACGCTGAGGCCGGAGGTATGCGCATCGACCTGACGCCATTCGGTGCGCCGGAGGTTACGGGGCGGATAATTGTTCATGCGGATGTGCATAAGGGCCGCAGCTTTGCCGAGGAGCGCGCCGCCACCGACGTAAACCTGTTCGAAGCGGTGGTGAAACATATTGCCGAACTGCGTGCGTCGGGCAAGAAAGTATTGGTTGCCGCGTGGACGGAAGGTTCTCTCGACCGTCTTTTGCAGGTTCTTGACGAGCATGGGCTGGAAAAGATCGAGTCGGTTGACCGGCTTTCTACCGTCAAGGCGCTGTCACGCGACAAGGTGACGGCGGCGGTGCTGGCTGTCGAAAGCGGCTTCGATGCTGGCGATCTCGTCATCGTGGCCGAGCAGGATATTCTGGGCGACCGTCTTATCCGCCGTTCCAAGCGCCGCAAACGCGATCAGGATTTCATCTCGGAAGTTGCCTCGCTAAACGCTGGCGATATCGTCGTCCATGTCGATCACGGTATCGGTCGCTTCATTGGCCTCAAGACCATTACCGCCGCTGGCGCTCCCCACGACTGTCTTGAAATTCACTATGCGGGCGATGACCGGCTGTTTCTGCCGGTCGAAAATATCGAGCTTCTGTCGCGCTACGGTTCGGAAAGCTCCGATGCTGTTCTCGACAAGCTTGGCGGCGGCGCATGGCAGATGCGCAAGGCCAAGCTCAAGAAACGCCTGCTTGAGATTGCCGGGCATCTGATCCAGATCGCTGCCGAACGGCAGATGCGCGGTGCGCCGGTGATGACGCCGCCAGATGGTCTCTATGCCGAATTTTCTGCTCGCTTCCCCTATGATGAAACCGACGACCAGCTGACGGCAATCGAGTCCGTGGCGGACGATCTGGCTGCTGGCAAGCCGATGGATCGCCTGATCTGCGGTGATGTCGGCTTCGGCAAGACGGAAGTAGCCCTGCGCGCTGCCTTCATTGCGGCAATGAGTGGCGTTCAAGTGGCGATAGTCGTGCCGACAACGCTCCTGTCGCGCCAGCATTTCAAGACCTTCTCGAAGCGCTTCCATGGTCTGCCGATTAATCTTGCCCATGCCTCGCGTCTTGTCGGCACGAAAGAACTTGCGGCTGCCAAAAAGGGACTGGAAGAAGGAACGGTCGATATTGTCGTCGGCACGCATGCGCTGCTCGGCAACTCGATCAAATTCAAGAATCTCGGTCTGCTCATCATCGATGAAGAGCAGCATTTCGGCGTTAAGCACAAGGAGCGGCTGAAGGAACTGAAGTCGGACGTGCATGTGCTGACATTGTCCGCCACGCCGATCCCGCGCACTTTGCAGCTTGCGCTAACCGGCGTGCGCGAACTGTCGCTCATCACCACGCCACCCGTCGATCGTATGGCGGTGCGCACCTTCGTCTCACCGTTCGATCCGCTCGTCATTCGCGAGACGCTTTTGCGCGAACGCTATCGTGGCGGCCAGAGTTTCTACGTCTGCCCGCGCATTTCCGATCTTGGCGAGATAGAGGAGTTCCTGAAAACGCACGTGCCCGAACTGAAAGTGGCCGTGGCCCATGGTCAGATGGCGCCGGGCGTGCTCGATGACATCATGAACGCCTTCTATGACGGCCAGTATGATGTGCTTCTGTCCACGACCATTGTGGAATCCGGTCTCGATATTCCGACGGCCAACACGATGATCGTGCACCGCGCCGATATGTTCGGTCTGGCACAGCTCTACCAGCTGCGCGGTCGTGTTGGTCGCTCGAAGCAGCGCGCTTTCGCGCTGTTCACACTTCCGGCAGGTAAGATGCTGACGCAGATGGCGGAACGTCGCCTAAAGGTTCTACAGTCGCTCGACACGCTGGGCGCAGGCTTCCAGCTTGCCAGCCACGATATGGATATTCGCGGGGCAGGCAATCTGCTCGGCGAGGAACAGTCTGGCCATATCAAGGAAGTCGGTTTTGAGCTTTACCAGCAGATGCTGGAAGAAGCCGTTGCGACGCTCAAGGGTTCCGGCGAAGTGGAAGACAGCCAGTGGTCGCCGCAGATCGCTATTGGCACGGCGGTTATGATCCCCGAAGCCTATGTGCCGGACCTGCAATTGCGCCTCGGCCTTTATCGCCGTCTCGCCGATCTGGAAGAGCCGCAGGATATAGATGCTTTCGGCGCGGAACTCATTGACCGTTTTGGTCCGATGCCGGATGAAGTGCAGCACCTGCTCAAGATCGTTTACATCAAGGCACTCTGCCGCCGTGCGAATGTCGAGAAGCTCGATGCCGGTCCGAAGGGCGTGGTCATCCAGTTCCGTCATGCGACGTTCAACAACCCGGTCGGGCTGGTGAAAATGATCGGTGAACAGGGCTCCATGGCCAAGATCAGGCCGGATCAGAGCATCGTCTTCATCCGCGACTGGCCGACACCGGAAAAGCGCCTCAACGGTTCTGCCGTCATCATGACGCAACTGGCGAAGATCGCGGCGGGTTAACCCGCCGCTTCGCGTCTTTTAGCGATCTTCAGAAATCCCCGGCTCAAAGCCTTCAGCCGTCTGGCGAATAGCGTCAGCAAGGACATCTGCCGTCTGAGCGCCCATGACGGCATATTTCTGATCGATGATGAAGCATGGTACGCCGCGCACGCCGATGCGGCTGGCGGTATCGATCTCCTCACGAATCGTTGCCTTGTCTGCCTCACTTTGCAGGAGCCGGGCGACCACTTCGGCATCCATGCCGACGCTTGCCGCAGCATCAACCAGCACTTCGTGGTCGCCGATATCCTGTCCCTGCTCGAAATAGAGCGAGAACAACATGCCGACCATCCGGTCCTGTGTATCGGGTGCAGCCTGTGCTGCCCAATGGATGACGCGATGTGCGTCCAGAGTATTTGGCGCGCGGGCGATGGCATCGAAATCGAAGACAATGCCGTTTTCCTCACCAAGCTGGGTCAGCTGCTTGTGGATGTCATCAATCTTTCCGCCGGTGCCGAATTTGTCGCGCATGTAGGTCTGGCGATCCTTTCCCTGCGGAGGCAGGGTAGGGTCGAGCTGAAAGGGACGCCAGCGCACTTCGGCCTCCACATCCGGCACCATGGCAAGTGCCGCCTCAAGGCGCTTGCGCCCCAGAAAGCACCAAGGGCAGACGACGTCGGACACGACATCGATAGTTATCTTTCTGGTGGCCATGGCAGTGTCTCCATACGGGAACCAGAGGCGCGGCCTCCGGTTGAATACTCATCATATATTGGGTGCATGTAGGGCGAATTACATCAACGTTAAAGCCCGATCATGGCTTTGCGCGCCACCAGGTTGGTAGTTGATAACCATAGAGCGAAGTCTTCTTTGGATGCTCGATGCGATCCCAGCGCGCTACCCACTGATAGGGCAGGTGGTAAAGCGGAATGTAGTAATCCCCGGAGATAAGCACACGATCAAGGGCGCGGACCGCACTCACGAAATCGGCGCGGCTTCTGGCTGCCAGCAGTGCTTCAATCATCGCATCTACTGCCGGATCAGCAACGCCCGGATAGTTGAAACTTCCCTGAACGTCACGCGAGGCTGCGCCCCAGCGCATCCATTGTTCGTTGCCGGGCGAAAGCGATCCGGTCAACGCTCCGAGAATCATGTCGTAGTCGAATGTCTGGAGGCGCTGCTGATATTGGGCGTCGTCCACAGTGCGTATTTCGATTGTGATGCCCAGTCGCGCGAGATTGCGCTTGTAAGCCAACGCAACTTTTTCCTCGTCGGGCGAGCGCGTCATGATCTCAAATTTAAGCGGCTTGCCAGAGGGATCAACGGCGAGGCCGTGTTCAAACTGAAAACCCGCGTCAGTCAGGAGATCGTAGGCTTTCTTTGCAGGCGTGCGGTCATGACCGCTGCCGTCCGTTACGGGCGGATGCCATGTACCATTCATGACATCGTCGCGAACGGCTTCGGGGAATGGTTTCAGCAACTGCTTCTCGCGGTCATCGGCAGGCTTGCCGACGGAGGAAAGCTCCGATCCTTCCCAAAAACTCTGCGTGCGGCGGTACTGATCGGCGAAAAGGTTGCGGTTAGCCCATTCGAAGTCGAAGAGCAGCCCCAGGGCCTGCCGGACACGACGGTCGGCGAAAATCGGACGGCGCGTGTTGAACACGAAGCCGAACATGTTGGCTGGCGTGCCTTTTTCAAAGCTGTCCTTGATGACACGGCCCTGTTTTACAGCCGGGAAATCATAAAGCTTCTCCCATCGAGTAGGGTTTGCCTCGATGAAGACATCCAGCAGCCCCTTCTTGAAAGACTCAAACAGGGATGTCTCGTTTCGGTAATATTCAATCGTCAACGTATCGAAGTTGTTGAGACCGCGCTGCGACGGCAGATCCTTGCCCCAGTAGTCAGGGTTGCGCTTGTAGATAATACGCTGGCCGGGCTGCACGCCGGAAACGAGATACGGGCCGCTGCCGACAGGTGGTTTCAGGGATGAATTGCCGAAGGTTTCGCGATCAATGGCGTGCTTTGGCAGCACGGGCATCGATGAGGCGATCAGCATCGGAAATTCGCGATCCGACTTGTCGTTGAAGGTGAAGCGAACAGAGCGCTCCCCCGTCTTTTCGATCTTCTCGACCCGACTCATCCGGTTGTTGTAGGGAGGGCGTCCCTTTTCTGTCAGAATGTCATAGGTGAAGAGAACGTCGTCCACCGTCACCGGCTGGTCGTCCGACCATTTCGCTTTCGGGTTCAGGGTGAATTCGACCCATTTGCGGTCCGGATCAACCGCAACCTTTTCAGCAAGCAGGCCGTAAAGGGTAAAGGGTTCGTCCCGCGAGCGCTGCATGAGCGTTTCGTAAACCAGATTTCCGAGGTCGACATCCCCGAACAGGCCGCGCGCTGTCGTACGCATGCTTTTCAGAACAAATGGGTTGAGACTGTCGAAAGTGCCGACAACGCCCATTGTGATGGCGCTGCCCTTCGGGGCGTCGGCATTTGCATAGGGGAAATGGGTGAAGTCAGCCGGCAGCGCCACATCTCCATGCATGGAGAGCGCATAGTCCGGCTGTGCTTCGGCTATCGCCTGCGCCGGCAGCACGCCGACGACAGCTCCGGTAAGGCTCGCAAGAACCACTTTGCGGAGAAAGGCAATCAATCCGTTCAACTTCAATCGTCCATTGTAAATAAGTTTGATGGTCGGCGCCGGGAAGCGTCGATTCGGAACCGAAAACTAGCATGATCGTACATTAAGTGCGGAATTAGGGCGTGTCCGTCACGCGACAGTAGGGGCTAAAATAAAGATTTTGGCGGATTCCGGGCATGGAATGTCGAAACTCATCTGGATTCATACCCCTAGTCGTTGTAACACGGCTCCGGATTGGGGCCCGCAAGGGTCCGGATGGGGGCTAAAATCCCCAAGGTCACGCTGTTGCCGCATTTTAAAACCAGTGACGGTCTATCGCTGACTTATAATACAGAACGGGAACTATAGATCAGAGCGTTGAAAGGAACCTGTTGATCATGTCCAGCACTAAGACAATCGCTGCCGCATCTGCCATTGCTGGCGCGTTCGCCCTGCTTGCCTCCGCGACGATGCCTGCATCGGCACAGCAGCCGCCACAGGGCTGGTTCAAGGTTTGCTCGAAGCAGGAAGACAATGACATCTGCAACACGCAGAACATCGTCACTGCAGATTCCGGCCAGCTCCTGACCGCCGTCAACCTCATCGAGATCAAGGGCAAGATCAACCGCAAGATCTTTCAGGTGACCGTTCCTATTGGTCGTCTGATTCCTGCCGGCGTCGGCCTCCAGATCGACAACAACAAGCCGGTCAAGCTTGAATACGGCATCTGCTTCCCGGATCGCTGCATCGCAGAAGCTCCGCTGACCGACGATCTCATTAATGCGCTCAAGAAGGGCGGCAAGCTGACCCTGACTTCGGTCAACTATCAGAACAAGCCGAACCCGATTCCGGTTGCACTCACCGGCTTCTCTGGCGCTCTGACCGGCCCGGCTCTCAAGCAGTCCGAACTGGAAGAACGCCAGAAGGAACTTCAGGACGCCGTCCAGAAGCGCCAGAAGGATTTCGAAGCCAAGATGAAGGCTGAACAGGACAAGGCAAAGGGCGCAGCCAACTAAGCTGCTGTCTGTCCAGTGTGTTATGAAAAAGGGGCGCTTTGAGCGCCCTTTTTTTTGAACCATCACTTTAGAAGATAGTGCTATATTAGTTAGAATGTTGCGACTTTACGCGATAGGAACCATTGTCCTGTCGATCAAACATCTCCTCGATCTGAGGATGGCGCAAAGGCTCGCCGCTTAAATCCGGCACCAGGTTCTGCTCCGATACATAGGCGACATATTCGGATTCCGCGTTTTCCGCGAGCAGATGGTAAAACGGCTGGTCGCGATGCGGGCGCGCTTCTTCCGGAATGGACTCATACCATTCCTCCGTATTTGCAAATTCGGGGTCTACGTCAAAGATAACCCCGCGGAAGGGGAATAGCCGGTGCTTGACGACCTGACCGATCTGAAATTTCGCGTGCTTTATCTGTGTCATACCCATGCAACATTATGTAGTTCACCGCGTGACAAATTAAAGTCGGCGGTAACCGGCAATTCTGTCTGTTCGATGTCTCGGATGGTCCGAAAATTAAGTTAGCTGGAACGTTTGCCGTCGCTTCGGTGTGGAAGGCTTGGCAGTTTCGGTAGCAGATGCGAGAAACCGCTGCCAGGACGAAGCCCCTCACGCATGAAGAATGCGCGCAGCGGTGCGAATGAGCGGAGCATTTCCAATCCCACTCCACGCACGATCTGCGCCGGAAGCATGCCGGAGAGAAGTGAACGATTGAGCGCATCGACAGAGCCGGTGCGGGCTAGAATATCCGGACGTCTTGCGCGGTCATAGGCGCGAATGACCCGATTTGAGCCCGGGTCGACAGGATCGCTTTCGATAGCCTTGACCAGCGTTTCGACATCGCGGGAACCCAGATTGAGGCCTTGTGCGCCAATCGGTGGAAACACATGTGCGGCTTCACCAATCAGGATCGTGCGCTTGGCCGCAAAGACATGGGGCACGAGGCCGGAAAGGGGCCAGGCTTGCGGCTTGATCTCGAGGTTAATCTTGCCCAGCATGGACTGCATCATGTCTTCGATGCGCTGAGCGAGCGTGGCTTCGTCAAGCGCAAGCAGCGTTTCGGCGCGACCGGGATTGACCACCCAGACGAGGCTTGAGCGTTTGCCTTTCAACGGCACTTGAGTGAAAGGGCCTTCTTCGGTGTGGAACTCCGTCGAAATATTCTCGTGGTCGACGCTATGCGAGAAGGAAAGCACGACGGCTGTCTGCGGATAGCTCCAGCGGCGTGTGCGGATGCCTGCCGCTTCGCGGGCCATCGAATTGCGCCCGTCGGCTGCCACGACCAGCCGCGTATGCAATGTGTCGCCACCTGAAAGCGTGATGGTTACGTGGTCGCCATTGTGACGGTATTCGATAACAGAGGCATTGATGCGCTGGATACTCGGATTGCGGGAAACGGCGTCAGCCAGCTTCTCGTTCAAAACGGCATTGGGGATATTGTAGCCGAACGCAGTCTCATCAATTTCGCCCGCACGGAAGGTGACGACAGGGCTTCTCACGAGCCGTCGCGTGGCGTCTATAATGCGCATGGAAGCGAGGGGGGCTGCTTCCGGCTCGATATCCGACCAGACGCCCAGTCCCTCCAGTAGTCTGATGGCAGGCATCATGAGTGCGGTGGTGCGGCGGTCACCCTTATCGGTCTCCGGTCCAAGCAACACGGTGCGATAGCCTTTTGCGCCAAGCGCCAGCGCTGCCATCATCCCGGCAGGCCCGCTGCCGCTGATGACAATGTCAGTGAGAGGCTTGTTCACAACAAGATCGTTCATCGTGTTTCATCCCTGGTCCGACAGTGCAGACCTCGTGACCGTTCGCTATGCATATCGCATTGTCTGATGATTCCAGACGGATGCGTTTGAGCTGCACTTAAACCGAATTGCAGGCAAAAGACCATTCTTCCGTGGGATTATGGCGGATTTGCCTCACGCCTTACTTGCTCTTTTGTGCTTATTCAGGGAAAGCTGCTGCAGGATCATGGCTTTTCCTGGGGGAGAAGCTATTCAACGATCTTGAGGGTTGGGGACGTCAGTTTGTTTGGTGTACGCGTTCCCCGTTTGATGAAATGTACTCGCTGCCTTGGGGATTATCTTCGGCGGGATATGCGCGGCGACAAACTGAAATGGCGGACGGCGTGAAAACCAAACTGACCGGAAAACTCAAAGCCAAAAAAGTCACCGCGCCGCAAGCCAAGGCGTTTTCGGTTCATCTTCTGACGGCATCGGGTTCGTTTCTGGCGTTCCTTTCCATCGTGGCGGCCAGTGATGGGCGCTATACGGCGATGTGGTGGTGGCTGGGGCTGGCGCTTTTCGTCGACGGCATCGATGGCCCCATCGCGCGCAAGCTTGAAGTCAAATATGTTCTGCCGAACTGGTCTGGCGAGCTTCTCGACAATATCATCGACTATGTCACCTATGTTCTGATACCGGCTTTCGCGCTTTATCAAAGCGGGTTCATGGGGACATATCTGTCCTTCATATCCGGCGCGATCATCGTGGTTTCGAGCGCGATCTATTATGCCGACACCGGCATGAAGACGAAGGAGAACTTCTTCAAGGGGTTCCCGGTCGTCTGGAACATGGTGGTCTTTACGCTTTTCATCGTCAAACCGGGCGAGTGGGTCGCTTTCGCAACCGTTGTCGTGTCGGCAATCCTGTCGTTCCTGCCGATCAACTTCCTGCATCCAGTGCGCGTTGTGCGCCTGCGACCGCTTAATCTGACGGTTTTCCTGCTCTGGTGTGCCTTTGGCGCGGCTGCGCTCTATTATACTCTGGACGCGCCGTTGTGGGTCCGCGTTGGCATATCCGTGACGGGCCTCTACATCTACTTCATCGGCGCTGTCATGCAGTTTTTCCCAGGATTGGGACGGACTGCGACCGTCATCGCGGCTGAGAAAGCCGCTGCCGCAAAGAAGAGTGGAGAAGCATCATGATCAATGCCATTCGCGTCCATCAGACCGGTGGGCCGGAAGTCATGAAGTATGAACAGATCGAGATAGGCGAACCCGGTCCGGGCGAGGCAAAAGTGCGCCATGAAGCCGTCGGTCTGAACTTCATCGACGTTTATTTCCGCACCGGGCTTTACAAGGCAGCCCAGATGCCTTTCACGCCTGGCAATGAAGGCGCGGGCACAGTCATTGCGGTTGGTCCGGGCGTTGAGGGTGTTCGTGTCGGTGACCGTGTTGCCTATGTGGCGACACCGGGCTCCTATGCAGACGAGCGCATTCTGCCAGCGGACCGGCTGGTCAAGGTTCCGGATAATGTCGATCTGAAAACCGCCGCCTCCATGATGCTGAAAGGCATGACGGCGCAATATCTTCTGCGGCGTACATTCAAGGTGGAGCCGGGCCAGACGATCCTGTTTCACGCCGCTGCCGGTGGTGTAGGCTTGATTGCCGGACAATGGGCGAAGCATCTTGGCGCCACCGTCATCGGCACGGCGGGATCGGAAGAAAAGATCGCGCTGGCCAGAAAGCATGGCTACGACCATGTCATCAATTACCGCACCGAGAATTTTGCCGAAAAGGTGAAGGAACTGACGGGCGGAGCGGGTGTCGACGTTGTCTATGATTCTGTTGGGCGCGATACCTATATGGGTTCGCTCGACGTGCTGAAGCCGCTTGGCATGTTTGCCTGCTTTGGCCAATCGTCGGGTGTCATTCCGCCGTTTGATCTCGGCATTCTGGCGCAGAAGGGTTCGCTCTTTGCCACGCGTCCTACGCTGTTCAATTATATAGCCAAGCGGGCGGACCTCGAAAAGTCGGCAGCAGAGCTTTTCGACGTGGTCGGAAGCGGAGCCGTCAAGATCGAGATCAACCAGACCTACGCGCTCAAGGATGCGGGCAAGGCGCATGAGGATCTGGAAGGCCGCAAGACGACGGGAACCACCATTCTGCTTCCATGATCGGGCTGATGATTGCAGCAGTGTGTATATGTCCACCGCTGCTTGCTTTTGGGCTTTTCAAGAGCAGAGTTGCTGGATAAGGTCGCTCAAAAATATAATTTTGGGGAACAATGACAGCGCCTTTAACCGACCGGCCTCTTCTGGATGTCCGCCGGCTCACGAAAGTATTTGGTCAGCTGCGGGCCTGCGATGGTGTCGATCTCACCATCGGGGAAGGCGAAATTCACGCGCTTCTGGGTGAAAACGGTGCCGGAAAATCCACCTTTGTGAAAATGTTGTTCGGCGCGTTGCAGCCACTTGAAGGCGAAATCGTCTGGAAGGGGCAACCTGTCACGATAGACGAACCTGCCGCCGCAAGAAAACTTGGCATAGGCATGGTTTTTCAGCATTTTTCGCTGTTCGACTCGCTGACTGCCGCTGAGAACATTGCCTTGTCGCTCGACCGTTCGCTGCCGCTTTCAGACGTTGCGAAGCGTGCGCGTGAGGTTGGCAGGACTTACGGTCTTCCGGTCGACCCGCAGGCCCATGTTGGTGATCTGTCCGTCGGCGAACGTCAGCGTATCGAAATCGTGCGCTGTCTTCTTCAGGAGCCGGATCTCATCATCCTTGATGAGCCGACTTCGGTGCTGACGCCACAAGAAGCCGACAAGTTGTTTGAAACGCTGGAGCGCCTGAAAGCCGAAGGCAAGTCGATCCTCTACATCAGCCACCGTCTTGAGGAAGTGAAGCGGCTTTGTGATCGCGCGACCGTGTTGCGGCATGGCAAGGTCGTTGCGCATTGCGATCCGCGCAAGGAAACCGCCGCGTCGCTCGCCCGTATGATGGTCGGTAATGATATCAATGTCGTGGCACGCAGTCCCATCGCGGCGGCGGTAGATGTCGGTAATGAAGCGCTTTTTGAAATCAAGTCACTGTCGCAACCGCCGCGTGGGCCATTTTCGACGGCATTGAAAGATATTTCTCTCTCGGTCGCCGCAGGCGAAGTCGTTGGCATTGCCGGTGTTGCAGGCAACGGGCAAGGTGAATTCTTCGAAGCTGTTTCGGGTGAAGTGCTGCAGTCAAATCCATCGAATGTGCGTATTCGCGGGAAGGATGCAGGCAAGGTCGGCATCAGCGACCGCCGCATGATGGGGGCAGCTTTCGTGCCGGAGGAGCGGCTTGGTCACGGTGCTGTTCCGACCATGACGCTGACCGACAATCTGTTCTTGTCGCGATACAAGACCGACGCAAAGATGTTCCTGCGTGGCGGCAAGATGAAGCTGATCGCAGAGAGCGCACTTCGATCGGCTGCAAAACGCATCATTGAACGGATGGATGTGCGCAAGAGTGCTGAAAATCCGCCCGCATCTGCACTTTCTGGCGGAAACCTGCAGAAATTCATCATCGGGCGCGAGCTTGATCGCTCACCATCGGTCATGATTGTGAACCAGCCGACATGGGGCGTGGATGCCGGTGCCGCAGCACATATCCGGCAGGCACTTGTCGATCTTGCGCGCTCCGGTTCCGCAGTTCTCGTCATCAGTCAGGACCTTGATGAGCTTCTTGAAATCAGTGACCGCATTGCCGTGATGAATCATGGCCAGCTCTCCGATCCTCTGCCGATTGCCGATGTAACGCTGGAAAAGATCGGTCTTTTGATGGGCGGTATCTCAGGAGAGGCGGGAGCTGCATGATGCGGATTGAACTCGTCAAACGCCCGCAGCCGTCGAGACTTTTCAGTGCTTTGTCACCCTTGCTGGCACTGTCGTTGACACTGATTTTCGGCGGACTTGCTTTTGCGCTGATGGGCAAGGATCCGTTACATGCGCTTTATGTCTTCTTTGTCGAGCCTTTGTTCGACATCTGGTCTTGGCATGAATTGCTCGTGAAGGCTGCGCCGCTGATCCTGATCGCGGTCGGCCTCTGCGTCTGCTTTCTGTCCAACAACTGGAATATCGGTGCCGAGGGGCAGTTCATCGCCGGTGCTATAGCGGGATCGATCCTGCCCGTCATGTTCCCTGATCTGCAGTCTTGGGTGGTTCTGCCCCTGATGATGCTGATGGGGATGGCAGGCGGCGCGGCCTATGCATCCATTCCCGCTTTGCTGAAAGTGCGCTTCAATACCAATGAAATCCTGACCAGCCTTATGCTTGTCTATGTCGCGCAGCTGTTCCTCGACTGGCTGGTGCGCGGGCCATGGCGCAACCCGGAAGGATATAATTTCCCGGAAACTCGTCAGTTCAACGATAGCGCCATTCTGCCGGAAATCTGGAGCGCATCGGGCCGCGCGCATTGGGGCTTCATCTTTGCGCTCGTTGCAGCGGTTGTCGTCTGGCTCCTGCTCAAGCACACGCTGAAGGGTTTCGAGGTCAAGGTGATCGGCCAAAGTCCAAGAGCCGGGCGTTTCGCGGGTTTCAGCGCGGGCAAGATAGTGTTCTTCGTCTTTGCGGTTTCCGGTGCCCTTGCCGGTCTCGCAGGCATCGCGGAAACCTCCGGTGCCATCGGCCAGCTTCGTCCGGTCATATCTCCGGGCTACGGTTTTACGGCGATCATCGTCGCGTTTCTGGGACGCCTCAATCCGCTGGGAGCAATAGCAGCCGGTCTGGTGTTGGCGCTTTCCTATCTTGGAGGCGAAGCTGCACAGGTGGCTATCGGTATCTCCGAAAAATCTGCGCGCGTGTTTCAGGGCATGATCCTGTTCTTCGTTCTCGCTTGCGATACACTCATCCTTTATCGCATTCGCTTCATATCCGGTCGCCAAGCGGGAAAGGCCTGATCCCATGGATTTGACGCAGGCTATTCTTCTCACAATTGCAACAGCAGCGACGCCGCTCCTGATCGCTGCCATCGGCGAACTGGTTGTTGAACGTTCCGGCGTGCTCAATCTTGGTGTCGAGGGCATGATGCTGATGGGGGCCGTGTCCGGCTTCGCCATTGCACAAATGACCGGCTCGGCCTGGTTAGGCTTGTTTGCCGCCGTTCTGGTCGGTGCGCTTTTCTCCGCTATTTTTGGCTTTCTGACGCTCATACTCGTCACCAATCAGGTCGCAACCGGGCTGGCGCTGACGATTCTTGGCGTTGGAGCATCGGCCTTGCTCGGCGAAAGCTTTGTCGGGCTTCCAGGTGTCCGGCTTGAAGCCATCCATATTCCCTATCTGACCGATCTGCCGCTTGTCGGGCGGTTCTTCTTCGGTCAGGACCCGATATTCTATCTTTCGATCCTGCTGGTTATCGGCGTGGCATGGTTTCTGTTCCGCACGCGGGCAGGGCTTACATTGCGCGCCATCGGCGACAGCCATGGCTCGGCCCATGCGCTCGGCGTGCATGTGGTGCGCACGCGCTTTCTGGCGGTTTTGTTCGGCGGTGCTTGTGCTGGTCTTGCAGGCGCGCAATTGTCACTCGTCTACGTGCCGCAATGGGTGGAAAACATGACGGCCGGTCGTGGCTGGATCGCACTTGCGCTTGTCGTGTTCGCATCGTGGCGGCCATGGCGCGTATTGATCGGCGCTTACTTGTTCGGTGCGGTGACCATCGGTCAGCTTCACGCGCAGGCGCTGGGCTTTGGCCTGCCATCGCAGTTTCTGTCTGCGCTGCCTTATCTCGCGACGATTGTGGTGCTGGTCATCATATCGCGCAACAAGCGCCTGACGATGATGAATACGCCGGCTTCGCTCGGCAAGCCGTTCGTGCCAGACCGGTAGAACGAACGGCTGAGGGGTAGACGTAAACCGTCCCAAGGGTTTTCGTTGTGGTTAGTGGGTAAAAAACAAGGAGTGCAGGGAACATGAAAAAGACGCTTATGGCGATTGCCACTGCGGCGAGCTTTATGCTCGGCGGCGCGGCGCATGCAGAAGAAAAACTGAAGATCGGTTTCATTTATATCGGACCTCCGGGCGATTTTGGCTGGACCTATCAGCACGATCAGGCCCGCAAGGAGCTGATCGAGGCACTTGGCGACAAGATCGAAACCACCTTTCTGGAAAGCGTTCCGGAAGGTGCCGATGCTGAACGTTCCATCGAACGTCTGGCGCGTGCTGGCAACAAGCTGATCTTCACGACGTCGTTCGGCTATATGGACCCGACCCTCAAGGTTGCCAAGAAATTCCCGGACGTGAAGTTCGAACATGCGACCGGCTACAAGACTGCCGACAACATGTCTGCCTATAATGCGCGCTTCTATGAAGGCCGTTATGTGCAGGGCGTGATCGCCGCCAAGATGTCGACCAAGGGTGTTGCCGGTTACATCGCCTCCGTACCGGTGCCGGAAGTCGTTCAGGGCATCAATGCGTTCATGCTCGGCGCGCAGTCGGTTAATCCCGACTTCAAGGTCAAGGTGATCTGGGTCAATTCGTGGTTCGATCCGGGCAAGGAAGCTGATGCGGCCAAGGCACTGATCGACCAGGGTGTGGACATCATCACCCAGCACACCGATTCCACCGCTGCCATTCAGGTGGCGCATGATCGCGGCATCAAGGCTTTCGGTCAGGCTTCGGACATGATCAAGTTTGCGCCTGACACGCAGCTTACCGCTGTCGTGGACGAGTGGGGCCCTTACTACATCGACCGCGCCAAGGCTGCTCTCGACGGTTCGTGGAAGAGCCAAAACATCTGGTGGGGCATGAAGGAAGGCCTCGTGAAGATGGCGCCTTATACCAACATGCCGGACGATGTGAAGAAATTGGCCGAAGAAACCGAAGCCAAGATCAAGTCGGGCGAACTGAAGCCTTTCACTGGTCCGATCACGAAGCAGGACGGTTCCGTCTGGCTGAAAGAAGGCGAGCAGGCTGACGACAAGACCTTGCTTGGCCTCAATTTCTACGTCGCTGGCGTGGACGACAAGCTGCCGCAGTAAGCGGTTCCATACAGAAACAAAGAAGGGCGCTCAAAACGCCCTTTTTATTTTCTTACAAAATATTGAAGCTATTTGTTAAAGCGATAGCTTAAGTCCTTCATGACTATCGGTGAAGCCGAGCGACTGATAAAAACGCAGCGCGTCGGAACGCGACTTATCGGTCGTCAGTTGCACAAGGCCGCAGCCGCGTTCACGGCATTGCTCGATTGCCCAAACGATCATCTGACGGCCTACTCCGCCGCCACGAATATGGCTCGCAATCCGCACGCTTTCGATCTGTCCGCGCCACATTCCCATCCGCGACAGGCCGGGTACAAAGCTGATTTGCATGCAACCAATGATCTCGCCATCATGTTCAACGACAGCCAGGAGCTGATTGGGATCGGAATCGATTGCCGCAAAGGCGCTGCGATAGGAATCTCGCAAGGGGAGGCTCGCATCTTCGCGCTGTGCGCCGAGCGCGTCATCGGCGAGCATGGCGACAATTGCCGCCACGTCAGCCGCGGCGGCTTTTCTGATCGCTATGGCAGCTTCCGCCGCCATCAGACCGCGATACCATGCAGATCGTAAGCGTCGCTCGCCTCGATCTTCACCGTTACGATGTCGCCGACGCGTAGCGGGCGGCGCGACTGGATGTGAACGCTGCCGTCGATTTCCGGAGCGTCGTAGCGCGTACGGCCTTTGCCGATTGTGCCGTTTGCTTCATCAATGATGACCGGCAGGCGCTTGCCAACTTTCTTCTTGAGGAGATTGGTCGAAATCTGCTGCTGCTTGGCCATGAAACGATGCCAGCGGGCTTCCTTGATTTCTTCCGGCACCTGCTCAAGACCGAGGTCATTGGCTTTTGCGCCCTTGACCGGTTCATATTTGAAGCAGCCGGCGCGTTCGATCTTGGCTTCATCGAGCCAGTCGAGAAGTATTTCGAAATCTTCTTCCGTTTCGCCGGGATAGCCGACGATAAAGGTGGAACGCACGGCCAGATCCGGGCAGGTCTCACGCCAGGCCTGAATGCGGCGCGAGGTCTTTTCCTGATGTGCCGGACGGCGCATGTTCTTCAGAACCGCCGGGGAGGCGTGCTGGAAAGGAATATCCAGATAAGGCAGAATCTTGCCTTCAGCCATCAGCGGAATGACTTCATCGACATGCGGGTAAGGGTATACGTAGTGCATACGCACCCACACGCCCATATCGCCCAGTTCACGTGAGAGGTCGAGGAATTTGGTGCGAACCGTGCGGTCCTGCCACATGGCTTCCTGATACTTGATGTCGAGGCCATAGGCGCTCGTATCCTGCGAGATGACGAGGATTTCCTTCACGCCTGCATTGACCAGCTTCTCCGCTTCACGCAGCACAGAATCGATCGGGCGTGATACCAGATCGCCGCGCAGCGCCGGAATGATGCAGAAGGAGCAGCGGTTTGAGCAGCCTTCGGAGATTTTGAGGTAGGCATAATGGCGCGGGGTCAGCTTCACACCCTGTGGCGGCACCAGGTCCACAAATGGATCGTGCGCGGGAGGGACGGCTTCATGCACCGCGCTCATCACGCTTTCATAAGCCTGCGGACCGGTGATGGCCAGCACGTTCGGATGCCGCTCACGGATGACATCGGGTTCTGCGCCAAGGCAGCCGGTTACGATGACCTTGCCGTTCTCGTTGAGAGCAAGGCCAATGGCATCCAGCGATTCATCGCGTGCGGAATCAAGAAAGCCGCAGGTATTGACGATCACCAGATCGGCACCGTCATGCTTGCGGGAGATTTCATAGCCCTCGGAGCGAAGGCTGGTGATGATGCGTTCGGAATCGACAAGCGCCTTCGGGCAGCCAAGAGAAACGAAACTGACGCGCGGTGCGCTCATTGGGAGAACCTTGCAAAATATCGGAAATTGCGCGCGCAATATCACGATAAAGGGGCAACGGTAAAGTTGAGATGATAAAAAAAGCCGGAGCGCAAAGCCCCGGCTTCCATTCGCAAAGCGGATTTGGCTTACTCAGCCTGATCGGCTGGGGCCGCATTGAGCTGGCCATAACGCTCTTCGCCGATCTTGGCGAGGAGGTCGAGCTGGGTTTCGAGGAAGTCGATATGACCTTCCTCGTCCGCCAGAAGCTCATCGAAAAGCTGCTTGGAAACATAGTCGCCGAGTTCGTCGCAGATTTCGCGGGACTTCTTGTAGGAAGCGCGTGCGTCGTACTCACCTGCAAGGTCGGCTTCCAGAACTTCCTTGACGTTCTGGCCGATGCGCAGCGGAGCTACGGTCTGCAGGTTCGGGTGACCTTCGAGGAAGATAATGCGGTCAATCAGCTTGTCTGCGTGATGCATTTCTTCGATGGATTCTTCACGTTCCTTCTTGGCAAGACGCGTGAAGCCCCAGTCGTTGAGGAGGCGGTAGTGAAGCCAGTACTGGTTTACAGCGCCAAGCTCGAGGAACAATGCCTCGTTAAGCCGCTCGATGACCTTTGGTTCGCCTTTCATTCCATGAACTCCCGAATTTGTCGCGTAGAGAACGTACACGATCCATGAACTGGACCACGTTTTCGTCCATTTGGTTATGACGAAGATGATACTCTTCAGTCACCCTTATGATCGTTTCCACGACGTTTGGGAAGCAGCCACAGCAACGGCCGCGTTTGGACATGACATTATAGACGGTGCCAGGAACGATAAGTTGCCAGCAATCCTGATCGAGAAGCTCAATAACAACGGCTTCAATGTCTTTATCGGTAATAACGTTACAGCTGCAGACTAGCATGAGGAAGTATCTCCCATGCCCGAAAAGCAGAAATCAGACGCAAAAAGCGTCGACTGGAGAGACTTTACCGGCTCACTCTTTACTTCAACTGTGTTGCTGACCTGAAAAACTGGCAGCTTTATTTCACTCGTGGCGCAAGGCCGAACTGAACCGGTCAATGGTTCCTCCAACTGCAAGGGTTAAAGGCCCGAACATTAAAGGCATTACTTAAGTGGCGTTTATAAAACCCACCAAATTAAGTCAGGTTATGGCTGGTAGGGCTCCGTTCTGTCAATTTTTATGTTTTTGAAATGTTCTAAAAATCAATAAGTTAGAATCATTCTAAATATGAGTTAACTACCCATCTTTAAAAGATAATTGGTGCTTTACTATCGTTATAGCGGCCTCCGAATGGCGCCGCTATGACATTATGCGCTATTTCGCCGCACCTTGTGGATAGGCGTTTCTACCGTGCGTCAGGAGCCGAGAACGGCGCTGAAGCCTTCAAACTGCGGAGGTCCCAGATAGAGCGGCTTGTTGTCTCCGGCATTGCGATGCGCATCGCGAAACTGTTCGGACTTCGTCCAGGCGACGAAATCATCGCGGTTGCGCCAGACCGTGTGCGAAGCATAAAGCGTGTAGCCTTCCTCTTCATTGGTCGCACCGCGGAGAAGGTGAAAACTCTCGAAACCGGGAAGTTCGGACAGTTTCGAGTCGCGGTTTTTCCATACGGTCTCGAAGTCGGCTTCGCTGCCGACGCGAACCTTGAAGCGATTCATGGCTATGAACATTGCTGATCCTTTTCCATCAGGTTTGGGATTGGCTACTTTATATAACTTTTGGCGAGTGCAGCGGTAGGGGCCGCACCCGCCGCGTCACATCTCGGGATCAGAAGGCCGCCGCGGTCAGGTTGGTCGGTCTTCGAAGATGTGACGATCATGAACGGGAGGCGAGAACGCCTCCCAAAGTTTTAGAACTGGAACTGTGTCGAGACGAGGAATGTACGTCCGCGACCAGAACCATAAGTGCTGAGGGCAGGGGTATATTCCTTGTCGGCGATGTTCAGCACCTGAAGCGAAAGATCGACCGTTTCGGTGAACTTGTATTTCGCGAAGACGTCGACCAGCGTGTAGGGATCGGTGTCGTTTCCGCTGATGCTTTTGCCGCTCGAAACGTGCTGAACGCGCAGACCGCTTTCGAGCTTGCGCTCGAAGAAACGCGCACCGGCGGTAACCGTTACGACATCTTCCGGCAAATACTGGTTTGCGCCCATGCCAGCTGTCTGCTCAGGCAGTTCAGAGGTGGAATGCGTATAAGCAATGCCACCGAACGCGAAGCCCGCATCATAACGCGCGTCGAGTTCGAAGCCTTTCACTGTCGAAGTGCCGTCGACATTGATGAACTGGCTGTAGTCGGATGCAGCCGTGATGTAATCCTCAACACGCATCGTGTAGTAATTAGCCTTGAGGCGTAGTCCGTCTTCAGCAGTCAGGATGCCATCGCGAGCGATATTGACGCCGAATTCCCAGCCGCGCTGCTTTTCAGGACGAAGGTTGGGATTGCCGTGCATCATGCCGGTTCCGGTATGCGCCACGCCACCGAGGAATGTTTCCTGCAGGCTGGGCGAACGCATGGAATGCGCATAGGTGATGTAGGGCTGCAACCAGTCGGTCAGGTTATAGGCAACGGTGACCTTGGGGCTGAATTCGCCATCGCTGTTAGAGATCGAGCTGTCTTCGCTTTCGAGCTTGAAATAATCGTAACGAAGGCCGGTAACGACTTGCAGGGCCTGATAATTCCAGGTCGCTTCCGAGAAAACCGCGCCGCGATTGGATGTGGCATCCGTCGGATTGACGCCCGTTTGGGTGCCGCCAGCGGTGTCGCGGTTGATTTCAAAGCCGTTCTTCCACGCGACCGCCACTTCGCCGAAGGTGAAGCGCGACGTGTTCGAGGCCGTCATGCCGGTGGTTTCGGTCGAAACCTGCCGTCCTACGAAGCTGCCATTGCCGTCTTCCCAGTTCTGCAATGTGCTGTTGTGGTAGAGGTTGACGTCGAGGCCGATGAGATCGTTGTCGGACGGATTGTAGTTGTACTGTGCGAAGAACGTGCGGTTCTGCAGGAACATATCGTAGATCGTATAGGTTCCCGGACGGTAGCCGTTCGCATATGTTCCGTAGTGGTTGTTGTAGAGCACGCCACCAAGCGTCAGCTTCTGGTCTTCGCCAAGGCCGAACTCAGCTTTGAACAGGCCGGAAGTCAGTTCTTCGCCGGTTTTCTCGACGGTCACCCCGTCGCCGTTCTTGTAATCGTTGGAGTCGTGACGGCTGATGGCCGCAACAATCCCGATGGAATTGACGCGGGCGGCACCGGCCAGCATTTCGGAGAAGCCGGTTCCATTGCTACCCCAGGAAGCGCGGCCGAGGACGCCCTTGTCCTTGCCATCCAGAATGACATCATCGACGCCGAGGGTGCGGAAATTGACGCTGCCTGCAAGGCCAGTGCCGCCTTCGGTCGTCACAGCGCCGCGCGCCACGTCGATTTCAGATAACAGGTTCGGGTCGATATAGGCATAGCCCTGCGCATCGTGCGCGGTGTTGCGGTAGCTCTGCGGTACGCCGTCGATCATCATGTTGACGCGGCCGGAGCCTTCAAAACCACGAATATTGACCGCAACGCCGGGATTGGAAGCATTCTGCAAGGTAAACACGCCAGCGGTGCCGCGCAACACGTCGTCGAGCTTCGCGCCGCCGAAACGATTGATCTCTTCGCGGTCAACCCTGCCAACCGGTGCCGCAACGGAAGTCGGCGCCTGAGCGTCGTTCGCTCTGCGAATGGTGATCGTCTTCAACGCGACGCCAGCTTCTTCTTCAGAAGCTTTCTGTTCCTGCGCAAAGGCTTGTGACGTCATCGCCACCAGAATGACAGCAAGCCCCGTGCTCGCCAGAATTGACCGTTTGTGAACCCCACCAGTCGCCCGCATTTCCAATGTTTCCTTCATGACCCAGACGCGCTTCGCCGACCCGATGGGTGACGAAGAAATTAAAAAATTCAATTGTTTATGACTTCCCCCTCGGGAGAAGGCGCGTGCTGGCTGGGAAGAGGATTTCTTCCGGGCTTGCGCGGAAAAAGCGAGATTTAAACTTGACTCGATTATTCCAGTAATGCAGTGATTAATAAACATGACTGTTGATGTCAACAAAACAAATTTGCTGTCATCACCGTGTGGAAAGTCGATGCTGAGGCGAGAAAATGAACAGGCGAATCCATATCGACATGCAGGTGCGGTTACCACGCGGACCCGTTTCCGAACGAGCCGCAAATCGCATTCCTGAAAGCCAGCTCCGCAGCGATTCAACCGGGTCTGTCCCAGCTCAGGCGAAACCTCGCTTCGGCGAAGGTGGTCTTGAGCCGCAATTGAAAACCTATGGCAGTCGCGAACTCTTCGACGGCTCCCGGGAAGTGGGCATAGAGCACGGCGGTTCGCTCTATCGTCTCAAGATCACCCGCCAAGGCAAGCTCATCCTAAACAAGTAGGCAACCATCAGATGACGACCCATTCCAAGCCCTCCCCAGAGCAGATCCTCAAGGCACGGGCTGATAATCCGAAAATGCGCGAACGTGATTTTGCGCAGAGCCTCGGTGTATCAGAAGCCGATTTTGTAGCAGCACATTGCGGACAGGATATAGCAGCCCCCATTTCGGCGCGCCGTATTCGCGCCGATGTCGAAACGCTGTTGAACCGCATTGCTGCTGTCGGCGAAATCATGGCGCTGACGCGTAATGAGAGCGTCGTTCATGAAAAGATCGGGCCTTTTGAGAAGACGATCTGGGGCCAACATGCTTCGCTGGCGCTCGGCAAGGAAATCGACCTTCGTATTTTCCCGAAGCATTGGGTTCACGGTTTTGCCGTTGCCAAGCAGGATGGCGAAGCAACGCGTCGCAGCCTGCAATTTTTCGATGCCACGGGCGAGGCGGTTTTCAAGATTCATCTGCGCCCAGCTTCGAACGTTGAAGCCTATGAGGCTCTTGTCGCCGATTTGCTGCTGGACGATCAGTCGCCAGCTGTTGAGACCAGTGCGCTTGCAACAAAGGGACCGAAGGCAGACGTATCGCTTCTCGATATCGACGCATTCCGCGAACGCTGGGGCGCACTCACCGATGTGCACCAGTTCGTTGGCCTGTTGAAGGATTTCGGTGTGGACCGCCATCAGGCTGTGCATCTTGCCGGTCATGATTTCGCCTGGCGTGTCGATACGTCATCGGTCGAGGCCATGATGAACCATGCGGTGCAGGAAAAGCTGCCCATCATGTGCTTTGTCGGAAGCCGTGGCTGCATCCAGATTCACACTGGCCCAATCCATGAAATCAAGATGATGGGCCCGTGGCTGAACGTGCTGGACCCGACGTTCCATATGCATCTGCGCCTCGATCACATCGCTGACGTCTGGGTTGTGCGCAAGCCGACGAAGGACGGGCATGTGACGTCGCTGGAGGCCTATGATGCCAATGGCGAACTGATTGTTCAGTTCTTTGGTGAGCGTCATGAAGGCGAAGCCGAACTAGCCGACTGGCGCATGATCGCGGAAAACCTTCCGCGTCTGCCGCAGTCTTCCGCTGCATAAGGTGACGGCAATGTCGTTCATTTCCTTGCGCTTCAGTCGCGGAGCTGCTCTGGCTGCCATCGCTTTGTCGCTGGCAGCTGGTGGTGCTGCACGCGCAGAAGCCGTCGACCATTTCGGCGATACGTCGCGCATCGTTTCCGTCGGCGGCTCGCTGACGGAAATCGTCTACGCTCTTGGCGCAGAAAAGATGCTCGCCGCGCGCGACCAGACAAGCGCCTATCCCGACGCGGTAAAGAAGCTGCCGGATATCGGATATATGCGTCAGCTTGCACCAGAAGGTGTGCTCTCGGTCAATCCAACCGGCATTCTGCTCCTTGAAGGCAGCGGCCCACAGGATACGCTCGATGTTTTGAAGAAAGCGTCTGTGCCAATGATCGTTGTGCCGGAAACCTATACCGGCGAAAGCGTCGTCAAGAAAATCGAGATCGTGGGCGAGGCTCTCGGTCTGGAAGAGAAGGCCAGGGCGCTTGCGAGCGAAGTCTCACGCGATATCGAAGCGGCTGAGAAGGCCGCAGCTGGCCACAGTTCGCGCAAGCGTGTACTTTTCGTTCTGTCGGCGCCCGGCGGGCGCATGATGGCTTCGGGCACAGGCACTGCGGCCGATGGCATGATTGAGCTTGCCGGTGGTGAAAACGTCATCACCGAATTTCACGGATATAAGCAGCTGACCGACGAAGCCGTCGAGAAGGCCGCGCCCGATATGATCCTGATGATGGATACGGGAGCGGACGGGATGACGCCGGAATCGCTGTTGAAGAATCCCATTATCGCTGCAACACCGGCAGGGCGTAACAAGAATGTCGTTTCGATGGAAGCGTCGTATCTGTTGGGATTTGGGCCTCGAACTGGTTCTGCCATTCGGGACCTGTCAGCAAAACTCTATGGCGCCTCTGCAGCGCAATAACATAATCAGACTTGCGGGATTGAAGAGCACGCAAGTCTGATTGTAAGGATTATTCGAAATGACCAGCCAAGGTCGCGTAGCGCGCGAACAGCGCTTTGCAGCGCGTCAATCAGAAAATGAAGTCACCACCTCAGAAGGTGACATCACGGGAGACCGTGCCGCACGTGCACGGTTCACCATCATATTGCTCGCCGTTGCTTTATGCATCGCGGCTTTGTTCAGCCTGACAGCAGGCGCTTCGGATGCGTCCGTGCTTTCGGTTCTGCGCGCTCTGACCTCCTCCGGCGCAGCCGAAGGCGCGGATGCATTCCGTCGCGATCACCTGATCATCATGGAGATCCGCCTGCCGCGTATCGTCATGGGTATGCTGATAGGGGCGGGGTTAGCGGTTTCCGGTGCCGTGATGCAGGGCCTTTTCCGCAATCCTCTGGCCGATCCGGGTCTCGTCGGGGTGTCCGCCGGGGCTGGACTTGGCGCGGTATCGATGATTGTTCTGGGCGGCACTTTTCTTGCTCCCGTTATTGCGATCCTTGGCGTCTATGCCTTGCCTCTGGCTGCATTTCTGGGCGGGCTTGCCAGCACCTTGCTGCTCTATCGTGTCGCGACGCGTCGGGGCCGTACGTCTGTTGCTACCATGCTGCTCGCAGGTATTGCACTTGGCGCCCTGGCGGGCGCTGCGACCGGCGCGCTCATCTATCTGGCCGATGATCGACAGTTGCGCGACCTGACATTCTGGGGGCTTGGTTCGCTTGCAGGTTCCACCTGGGCCAAGATTGGCGCTGCGGGACCAATCATCGCCATCATTCTGGTGGTTTCGCCATTGCTTGCGCGTGGTCTCAACGCACTGGCGTTGGGCGAGGCTGCAGCCGGTCATCTCGGCATTCAGGTGCAACGCATCAAAAACATCGCTATCGTTACCGTAGCGGCAGCTACCGGCGCGACTGTCGCCGTTGCTGGCGGGATCGGCTTTGTCGGCATTGTGGTGCCGCATATGCTGCGCCTCAGCATTGGTCCGGACCATCGCTATCTCCTGCCAGCGTCGGCGCTGCTCGGCGCAACGCTTCTGCTTCTGGCGGATGCGGTAAGTCGGACGATTGTGGCCCCGGCAGAATTGCCGATTGGCATCATCACCGCACTTTTTGGCGCGCCGTTCTTCCTCTGGATACTGCTGCGCCAGCGCGGCCTGCTCGATCTGTGAGGCTATCATGATTGAAACAAAAGCATTGGGCGTAAGCCTGTCAGGCAAGACCATCATCAGCGATATCGCCTTCTCCGCTAATCCGGGCGAGGTGACCGCAATTGTCGGGCCGAACGGTTCTGGCAAAACTACGCTGTTGCGTGCGCTTGCCGGTGACGTCGCTTACACGGGAACAGCCTATCTGGACGGCCGCTCCTTCGCTGAAATCAAGCCGTGGCAGATGGCGGCGCGGCGGGCGGTGCTTCCACAGGCAAGCGCCTTGTCGTTTCCCTTCACGGTCCGCGAGATCGTGAAGATCGGGCTCACCGGCGGCTATAGTGGGGTTTCTCGCGAAGAAGAAAAGCGCTTGCCCGATCTCGCTTTGCAAAGGGTTGATCTCGCTGGCTTCGGCGGTCGGCTTTATCAGGAACTTTCCGGCGGAGAACAGCAGCGCGTGCAGCTTGCCCGTGTTCTTTGTCAGGTCTGGAAACCGGTTGTGGATGGTGAGGCGCGCTATCTTTTTCTGGATGAGCCGATTTCAAGTCTCGATATACGTCACCAGATTGTGGTGATGGAGATTGCGAGAGATTTCGCGGCAGCGGGCGGCGGGGTGATTGCTATCCTGCATGATCTCAACCTGACTGCCATGTTCGCCGACCGTATTGCGGTCATGAACAGAGGCAAGCTTGATGTGATGGGCACACCGCGCGAAGCACTGACCGACGAGAGGCTCGAACGTGTTTATGAATGCACGTTGCGGGTGGGTGTCCCGCCGGAAAAGGGGGTGCCTTTTGTATTGCCCCAGTCTGCCTATCGCGCAGCCGCAGAATAAAAAAGGTCCGGCTCTAAGCCGGACCTTTTTTATTTCAAGCTTCGCGCTGAATTATCAGCTCGCTACGCGCGCTTCTTCCATTTCATCGAGACCAAGCAGGTGCCGCACATTCGGGCGCGCCTTGACGAGGTCTGCGATGCTGTACTTCATCAGCACGGCGAAGAATGCATTGAGTGCCTCGCGCAGCGCTGAATTGAGTGCGCAGCTGTCGACCAGTGGGCATTCGGTGGCATCGTTCTCGAAGCACTCCGCCATGGCGAAGTTTTCTTCGGTCACACGCACAACATCGAACAGCGAAATGTCCTGTGCTGCACGTCCGAGGCGCACGCCGCCATTGCGGCCACGTACAGTTTCCACCAGCCCATGTTCAACGAGCGGCTGAAGAATCTTGAACAAAAACAGCTCAGAAACGCCGTAGGCGCGTGCGATTTCCGGAATGCGGCTGAGCTTGCCGTCATTGGCAGCACAATACATGAGCATACGAACGGCATAATTCGTCTGGCGGGTAAGACGCATCACTGTTCCTTTCAACACGTCTCGGAACAACTGCAACCTCGATGCCGAGGACGCGATGCTCCAATCCTTGAGTTCGCAATTCCAAACCGAAAGCGGTTTATCCCTGTTTCGGAACTGCTCCAAAATTCTGGTCTTGTCGCATTTGCGATCCGGAAAGGTTCAAGGCTCGATCGGATCATGCGCTAAAGCGGATATATATGTTTCTTAACCCACTTTAGAATCATTCTTAAAATATATGAAGTCTTTTCTCACCTTTAAAGGGGAAAAGTTGTTACCGGTATCAAATAACCGCGAGTTCCTCCCAGACCCGCTGCAAAAGCCCATTCTGACCTACTGGCAAACGTCTATCCATTCGGCGCTGACCAGCTCAGCCATTTTGTGCGGAGCGATGCGCACGGCACTGTTGGTCGCTCCGGCAGCGGGCACGACTTCCTCGAAATTCTTCAGCGATACATCGCAGTAAACGGGCAATGCGCTCGGCAGACCGAACGGACATACGCCTCCGACCGGATGGCTGGTTTCGGCAAGAACGGTCTCGGCATCAAGCATACGAGGCTTGGTTCCGAACTGATCCTTGAACTTGCGATTATCGATACGCGCATCGCCACGGGTGACAATAAGAATGGTCTGGTCTTTGGCGGAAAAAGAAAGCGTCTTGGCGATCTGTCCCGGTTCCACGCCATGCGCTTCGGCGGCGAGAACAACAGTGGCGGTGCTCGTCGACAGCTCAATCACTTCGATTTCAGGCGCTTTGGCCGCAAAAAATGCCTTAACAGAATCCAGACTCATAGCTTCCCTTTTTCTTATTTTGATTATTAAACTCAAGTTTAAGCCGCAATGTGGCAAAGGACAAGTCTGGTTGCTTCCTTGCGGCGTTTTGGCATTGAGTTTCTATCAGATCGGAGTCTCGATCTGCAACAATGCGCCAGGACCGAGAATGGGAAGCGGGTGAGGGGAGTTTGTCTCATAACACGGCTGCCATTGGCCCCGTGTTATGAGCGGCCTTGGATATTGCTTCAAAGATCGACTGGGCGACCGGATGCTTCCTCTTCCAAGGTTACAGCAACATCGGCATTGGCCGACAGCCTGACCTTGTCACCTTCGATATCGGCGACAAAACCGAGTTCGATATAATGATGATGGTCGCTGTGCATGCCGGAATTATCGGTTTTCTTCAGCTTGATGCGGTTATCTTCGACGCGATTGACCGTGCCGACATGCACGCCATCGGCGCCGATGACTTCCATATTCTCCTGGATTTTGTGCTGCATGGGGAATCCTCCGTGTTGAATGATGCCGGAACGGCAATCTGCAATTGAGGCTGCGCCAAAGAACTTAGAGCGCATTTAACCGCTGGCCATGGCAGTAACATTGAAAGTTAGGTTTTGGAGGCTGGATCGAGCTATTGTGATCGGTATCCGCTGCCGGTTTCGTTCCGTGTTGTTCAGAATGCTGGCAAATGAAACAGTGCACGTTGACGCCGCAAGAAAAGCTGCTAAGAAGTCACTCGCTAAGCAATTGGGCGCAAATCGATAGCTTGCTGCGATTTGCTGTTTTTCCAGACTTGTGAAAAGCATAGATAAAACAATTGTCTGGAGGGGTGGCCGAGCGGTTTAAGGCACCGGTCTTGAAAACCGGCGTGCGGGAGACTGTACCGTGGGTTCGAATCCCACCCCCTCCGCCATTTCAGTATAAAATCTAAACGCTGGCACTAGCCGCCGCCTATCGTTTCCAAACCGAAGCCGATCGCGTTACTCCGGTTGCGAGCAACGGGTGCTTCGGTGCAAGCTGCACGGTCCAGAGCCTGCTTCCATCAACATTTCTGGTAAGACGCAAAAAGCCCGCCCCGGTTTGGGGGCAGGCTTCGTGTGGTGGTGGCCTGTTCTAAAGCGAACTTCTCTTTACTGGGTAACGTGGGCAATCGCCTCAAGAATAACTTCTGCGACTTCCGACGGTTGGGAAATGTGCGGTGCGTGCCCGGCTGGCAGAGTGGTCACCTTTGCGGAGATTTTCTGCGCCATTGCTGTCTGGAGATCTGGTTGAATCATGCGGTCCTGTTCACTCACCACATACCAGGACGGTTTCGTCGTCCACGCAGCCACGGACACCTTGCCATCGAAACTACTGGCGTGGGTTGGGTGCTGTGTAGCGAATATCACCTTGGTTTGTGCAGGCGCGACGTCTTGAGCAAGATGCTGCTGCACACCTTCCAATGTCAATGTCAGGAAGCCATCCTTGTCGGCTTGGACGTGATTAAAACCGGAAGGGGGCGGGTAATCCTTGGCCGTCTGGTTGACCGACATACCTTCGGAAAGCGCGAAGGCCGCCACATAAACAAGTGCTTTCACATTGTCGTTCTGGCCGGCTTCGGTAATCACGGCTCCACCATATGACCAGCCGACCAGCACAACAGGGCCTTGCAGTCTTTCAAGCGCGCGCCGGGTGGTCGCGATGTCGTCCTCCAGGGAGGTCAACGGGTTCTGTACGGCTACGACATTCACGCCTTTTTCCTGCAGCAGGGAGATCAGTCGGCTCCACGTCGATCCATCGGCCCATGCTCCATGCACGAGGACTACAGTTGGTTGCTGTGCGCTGGGACGGATCGCGGTGCTTGTTGTATCAGAGACGGGTTGCATGGCTTGGTGCCTTTCCTTCTAAATGGTGCTGTCCCGGTCGATCGCGGGATAATGGCAGCTTCATGCATATTGTAGTTATGAAACACTGAGGATAAAATGGTTCATACTTTTCAATAATAGAAACGGATTGTTTGTAATGGATCGGTTGACTGGCATGAGAGTCTTCGTAAAGGCAGTCGAATCCGGATCCATCTCGTCGGCGGCACACGAGTTGGAGATGTCGTCACAGCTTGCCGGCAAGCAGATACGTGCCTTGGAGCTCGGACTGGGCGTAAGACTGCTGACAAGGACGACGCGTCGGCAAAGCCTTACTGATAGCGGGCAAGTGTTCTACGAGCGCGCGAAGAACATTCTGGCGGAAATGGACCTTGCCGAAGCATTGATGGCGGAGACAAGGTCTGAACCAAGGGGAAGGCTTCGCGTCAGTGCTCCGGTGACTTTTGGAAGCCATGCGCTTGCGCCCGAACTTTCGGAATATCTCAGGCGGCATCCCGAGGTGTCGGTAGACCTCAATCTTACGAACCGAAATGTCGATTTGGTGGAGGAGGGGTTTGACGTGATTTTTCGTGCTGGCGATCTCCCCGACAGCAGCCTTATCGCCAAGCGTCTTGCGCCCTATCGCCTTATTCTATGTGCTGCGCCTGCCTATATGGATTCTGCAAGCAGCCTGAAGACACCGCAGGATCTGGTCGAACATGAATGCCTGATCTTCACGCATTCATCGCTCCGCACTCATTGGTCATTCATTGGGCCGGAAGGAGAGGTGACTATTTCAATCACAGGTCGTTTCTGTGCCAACAGCGGTGAAGCACTGCGTGCTGCAGCGCTTTCTGGTATGGGCATCCTCTTTCAACCGTATGAACTGGTTGCCGATGAGATATCGTCAGGAAAGCTGATCCGGCTTCTCCCTGAATACGAACCCCCATCGCGCGCCCTGCATGCGCTTTATGCTTCAGATCGACAGATGACGCCCAAGCTCAGGAGTTTCCTGGATTTCGCAACCGAGAAATTTAGTGACGGAAAGCGTTGAGAGGTCGCGTCGCACATATTTTCCGGAGCTATAGCAAGTGTTCTGTCTTCTTTTGTCCCGGAAATTGTTTCACATTTTTCCAGATACGTTCCAGTGAAGCAGGTCGTGATTAAATCACAATGTTCCATTGGTATTAATGCCGATAAATATCATGAACATTATCACTATTACGACTGCAAACAATGCAAGAGATTGAAGAACAGAGAATGTATCAAGTCCCATATTTATAAATCCTAAAATATAATATAGGTAAAACATATCATAAAACTTAATTTATGGCCAGTAATTGATTCGTTTTAAGTAAATGAAAGTCGTCAAAGTCAATATATCTTCATTTTTTATTTGCATAATATAGCAAATGGAGGGTGTTTTCATATGAGCCGTGGATCTGAAAGCCGGGCCACTTTCACACGTGCGTCCATTAGAGCTCATCCCGAAAAGTGTGAAACGGTTTTCGGATAAGATGCGCGTTAAAACAAATATTTAGAGCGCGTTGTGCGCCCACAGCCGGACGGCACGCGTTAACACCGGCCGTTGCTGTTGCAATCGTATGTGAAGCTTATGATGCTTCTTCTTCGATTACATTCTGCGCAACCTGTTCGATACCACCATTGAAGCGTTCTGCGGCAAGCAGCCCGAGCCACACGGCGATCAGGCAAAGCACAACCGAAAAACCGATATTGAACAGGGCTTTGCCGGGTTGTCCAGCGCGCAGAAGATCCATCGTTTGCAGGCTGAAAGACGAGAAAGTGGTGAAGCCACCGCACACGCCGACCATGAAGGCGAGGCGCCAGATTTCCGGTATGGGAAAACGGCCTTGCTCCAGTGTCAGTGCACCGAAGAACGAGATTGCAAAAGAGCCGGCAATATTGATGACGATGGTGCCCCAGGGAAGTTCGCGGCTTATCGGCAGCATCAAGAGGGCCAGCCAATACCGCGCGACACTTCCGATCGCTCCACCGAGCGCTACCATGAGGGTTGCTTGCATTGTTCTGTGTCCATTTCAATAATGGATAGAGATTAGTCGGTGACGTCTGGAAATTCGATAGAATATCTCACTTCGAGAGGTCTTGCGACGCACTCTTCTCCTGTTTCAATTCAAGCAGGAGTCATCAGCCAATTGCTGGCAGTTTCGGGAGAACCCCATTCCCATCATGTACGGCGAAAGCCGTCATTGATTTATACTGAAATATCGGACTGTTCGTCAACGTGATGGGCGCGGATGCGGCGCCCATCCCGATCACAAACCGGTAATCAGTTCAGCGCGCCGCTCTTGCGGCGTCCTAGCCGCCGTTTCACCGCGTCGCTGGCGCGATAGAGGAACGAAGCGGGTGCAGGCAAAGTGCGCCGCATGAAGGCGACCTTGCGCAGATAATTGTCGATTTTCCAGGTTGCCCATGTGCCGCCCCGGAAATAGGCAACGTCGCCAGCCCGCAAGGTGCGCGTGCCGCCGTCAGCGTCGGTAACGTGCACTTCACCTTCCAGAATATAGACGGTTTCATCCCAGCCGAAATACCAGCGGAAAGTGCCTGCGGTGCAATCCCAGATGGCCGTATAGGCGGCTCCGTCCCGGCTTGCTGATTGCTCGCTGGAGCGCGCCTGCGGAGTGCCGTCCAGCACCCAGTCAGGATTGATCGGTGCGGGTTTCAGTTCCATTTCCATTGCATTATCGGAGACCACAGCTGGTCCCGTGGGCGCAACGAAACCCCTCGGCATCGTTCGAGTTACGGCAAGAACGGCACTTGCAAGCATGAATTTCCAAGCCATGATTTCCCCCGAATGGCAGTCATCTTTCCAAATAACGGCTAATCGTCAGGAATGCGTTAAAGGCTTGAAAGAAGCGATCTTTCCCCGCAACTCATGCGAGACTCGCAATTGGCTCCAGTAATTATTTTATGTCTTTGATTTTACTTTGTATTCACAGAAAACGAAAAACGGAATTCGGTTGTTGCTTCAAACAGGCGAGGGATAGAAACGCCACCGGAACTTGCTCCGGTGGCGAGATGTCATGCTGCCACTATGCTATCACGGCGGGCAGGCAGTTCGAAGAGGCGGGCACCATTGTCGGTTCCTTTTTCTTGGTAACCAATGATCTTGAACCATTTTACGATGTCGGATCGGTCGAGCCAGCTTCGTGAATGGATTGGCAGATCACCGGCCAAAGCCTGAATCTGCCGGATATGCTGCTTGCAGAAACGCACGGTATTTCGGTTGAAAAATTCTTCCTTCGCCGCAAAAAGCGTATCGGTGGCACCGTCGCCCTCATGCCAGGCGATGATAGCAACCACCTTGCCGTCCTGCAGCAAAGCATGTGCACGGCCTTCCCGCAGGTTCATCATCAGGTTGTCATAAGCGGCTTTAGTATCCTTGCCGGCGGCGATATATTCGATCGCCATACGCCTCGAAAGGTCGTGAAAAACGCTTTCAAGATCACCGACAGTCGCTGTGCGTGCCTTCATTTTTCTGACCTCCCTTCGTTTCACTCCAGTCGCGTGCAAACCGCGACAGCACCATAATGGCCACTTCCGGCCATCGCTTTCAACGTGAAAAGCTGCTGCCGGTTCCGGTCAGGCGAACCCAATTCAGCTTTGATGGGTGATCGTAACTGCAAGACCGGGCAATATGTGGCGGGCAGGGATTGTCTTCACGTGATTGTGAAAACTGCCCGCGCCTCGGCGTCATTCGACCGGATTTTCGTCATTCTCCGGGCCTTTTCGGATTGCGCTAAGGCTCTAGTCTTATAGCGAACGCAGGTTGGTTATGCACAACTAGGGTACAAGTTGTTTGAACAATTCTGGAGGCTTGTGTATCCAGAGCGTATGTTTCTCATCTGCGTATCGTGGAATTTTCTCGGAAACACCTCCAAAAGTCTTACCCACCTAATCGGCAGGAAACGACAATGACCGACCTTCCCGGATATCCGAGTCGTCGCAGTTTTCTGAAAGCCTCCGCGGCAAGCGTGATGCTTTCAGGGCTCGCTGTCTCAGCTAAAGCGGAACCACAAACTCCCCCGGTTCCACTCGAAGAATATGAACGTCAATATTTCAATGAAGTCGAATGGGCTTTCATTCTCGCCGCAACGGCAAGACTGATCCCGTCTGAAGGCGATGGTCCAGGCGCTATCGAAGCCCGTGTTCCTGTCTTCATCGATCTCCAGCTTGCCGGTGATTACGGTCGCGCGGATGACTGGTACATGGTTGGTCCCCACGATGCGTCCGCCGATCCGACGCGCGGCTGGCAGACGCCGCTCAACCCTGCGCAGATTTACAGGCAGGGTATTCCTGCCTTCAATGCGTGGTGCGAGCAGAAGCATGGCGCTGCGTTCTCGGCCTTGACGGCGGAACAGCAAGACGCGGCGCTGACCTCGCTGCAGAAGGGGGAGGTCGGCTTGCAGCCTGAACTGCGCGACTTCTTCACAGTCCTGTTGCAGAACACCAAGGAAGGCTATTTCGCCGATCCGATGTATGGCGGCAATCACGGCATGCAGGCCTGGAGCTATATCGGCTTCCCCGGCGCGCGCGGCAGCTACAAGGAATGGGTCGAACGCTACAATGTTCGCTACCCGTTAGGCCCGGTTTCGATCAAGGGCGAGAGGGCTTAACAATGGCACGTCAGGAAAAGAAAAAAGACGTGGTCGTTGTCGGCCTTGGCTGGACCGGCGCTATTCTGGCCATGGAACTGGCTCAGGAAGGGCTTGAAATCGTTGCGCTTGAGCGCGGTCACGACCAGAACACGGTCCCCGATTTCAAGTATCCCAACATGATCGATGAGCTGAAATATGGCGTGCGCCTGAAGTTGATGCAGCGCGCCAGCCAGCAGACGGTCACGATCCGACGCAACGAGAATGAAGTTGCATTGCCGTATCGCAGTTTTGGTTCGTTTCTGCCTGGCAACGGCGTTGGCGGAGCGGGCACGCACTGGAACGGCCTGAACTGGCGTCCACAGCCGGAAGAGCTGCGCCTGCGCTCCTATGTGCAGGAACGCTGGGGCGAACAGATCATTCCGGAAGACATGCTTCTGGGCGATTATCCGATCCATTACGACGAGCTGGAACCGTTCTTCGACCGTTTCGAGCATATTGCCGGTATTTCCGGCAAGGCTGGCAACCTCAAGGGCAAGATCGCCGAAGGCGGTAATCCGTTTGAGGGATGGCGCTCAAACGACTATCCCATGCCACCGATGCACACGACCTGGGACGGCCGGAAGTTTGCCGATGCCGCGCAGGGCATGGGGTATCATCCGTTCCCGTCGCCCGGCGGCATCGCGTCGACGGCCTATGTCAATGAATATGGCATGCAGATGGGACCGTGCAACCATTGCGGTTTCTGCGAGCGCTTCGGCTGCTACCAGTATTCCAAGTCTTCGCCTCAGACAGCAATCCTCGATGCGCTGAAGCGCATGCCGAACTTCTCCTATCGCACGGAGTCGGAAGTTCTGCGTGTCGAGATGGCGCCAGACGGCAAGACGGCTACGGGCGTGACCTATTTTGACGAGGCGACGCAGGAGGAAGTGTTCCAGCCCGCCGATATCGTTATTCTTGCGTCCTTCTCGCTCAACAACGTGCATCTGGCGCTGCTTTCCGGCATCGGCCAGCCATACGATCCGGCAACGGGCGAAGGTGTGACCGGGCGTAATTATGCCTATCAGATGAATGGCGGTGTGACGCTCTTCTTCAAGGATGAAGAGTTCAATCCGTTCATCGGCACCGGCGCGAACGGCATGTGCATCGACGATTTCGGTGTCAACCAGATCGATTTCGGACGAGAAGGCTTCATCGGCGGTTCGTACTGGCGCGCAGGCCAGACCAACGGCCAGCCGATCCGCAGCATGCCACTGCCGTCCGGTACGCCGGGCTGGGGCGGTGCATGGAAGAAGGCAATTGCTGAATGGTATGGCCATGCCATGTCCATCGGCAGCCATGGCTCGCATATGGCTTACAGGACCAACCATCTCGATCTGGACCCAACCTACAAGGATCGTCACGGTCGCCCGCTCATGCGCATGACCTTCAACTGGAATCCGAATGATATCCGGATGACCCAGTACATGAAGACCAAGATGGAAGAACTGGCCAAGACGATGAACCCGGACCTGATGCAGTCGTCCTTCAAGAAGGAAGGCGCGCAATATGACGTGCGTCCCTATCAGACGACGCACAATACGGGTGGCCATAGCATGTCGGAAAACCCGCGTGAGGGCGTGGTCAACCGCTACTCGCAGGCATGGGACAAGCACAATGTGTTCATGACCGGCGCGGGCAATTTCGTGCAGAACACGCAGTACAATCCGACAGGCCTGCTCGGCGGGCTTGCCTATTCGACTGCGCATGCGATCCGCACGCAATATCTGTCCAATCCGCGTCCGCTGATCTGAGGAGAATGGTGATGAAAACTTTTCTTCGCATAATCGGCGCTCTGGTCGTCATCGGTATTGTCGCACTGCTGGCCTTCATCTTCGTGCCGGTACAACTGACTAAACCGACCAAGGAACTGGCCGCAGACTGGAAGCCTGCCGAAGGGCAGGGCGAATATGTCATGTATGCCTCCGACTGCATGGCCTGCCATACGGCGGAAGGCGGCAAGCCCTTTGCCGGTGGCCGCCCGATTGCAAGCCCGATGGGTACGATCTGGACGACCAACATCACTCCGGATAAGGAAACCGGCATTGGAAACTGGACACTCGATCAGTTTCGCGCCGCTCTCTATGATGGCATTCGTGCCGACGGCTCGCATCTTTATCCAGCAATGCCATATGAGAACTATCGCAAGCTGACGGAAGAAGATGTCCGCGCTCTGTATGATTATTTCATGCATCAGGTGGAGCCGGTGAACAATGTCGTTCAGGAAACCAAGCTCGGCTTCCCGTTCAACATGCGTTTCGGCATTCGCGCCTGGAACTGGCTTGCTCTCGGCCAGGAAGCGGGCTTCAAGGCCGCCGGCAAGTCGGAAGCAGAGGATCGCGGACAGTATCTGGTCGAAGGACCGGCACACTGTGCTGCCTGCCACAGCCCACGCAATCCGCTGATGGCGCAGAGCGGCACGCAGGTCGGTGACAAGGACTTCCTAACCGGCGGTGTTGTCGATGGCTGGAATGCGCCGTCTCTGCGCGGTGCCAATTCCGCTCCGCAGAAATGGTCCATCGAGGAGCTGGCAACCTATCTCGCAACAGGCCGCAATTCCCATTCAACAGCCAATGGCGAAATGGGCCTCGCTGTCGAGCATTCGCTGCAGCATCTCACCGATGCAGACAATCTGGCGATGGCCGCTTTCCTGAAGGGGATCGACGGTGCGGCTGTCGAAGTGCCGCAGAGCTTCGCTTCAAAGGCGTCGATGGCGCTGCCAGCGGCTCCGGCCGATGCGGCCGGTGAAGCAACGACAAAGATGCTGACGGAAGCTTCTCCGGATATGCCTCTGGGCGCACGTCTCTACATCGATAACTGCGCCGCCTGCCACTTCGTGACGGGCAAGGGCGCGCCGGAAATCTTTCCTGAGCTTGCCGGTAATGATCTTGTGACAGGTTCGGAGACGAAACCGCTGATCTCGATCATCCTGCATGGCGCCGAGGTTCCGTCCACGGCGAAGCGTCCGATGCGTCTGGTGATGCAGGGTTATGCCGACCGCCTGTCGGATGATGAAGTTGCCGAACTGGCCACATTCGTCCGCTCGGCATGGGGTAACAGTGCAGGCCCGGTAAAGGCGGCAGATGTTGCAGCAGTCCGCAACAGCCAGGGGCACTGACAATAGAACGGCGGAACGAGAGTTCCGCCGTTCTGCTATCTAAGCCGCTTCGATGTCACGCATCGGCGGGTTTCCATAGAAGCGGCTATATTCGCGGCTGAACTGCGACGGGCTTTGATAGCCGACGCGATGGCCAGCCGTACCGGCATCCAGCCGCTCGACCAGCATCAGCCTGCGCGCCTCGTTCAGACGCAGTTGCTTTTGATACTGAACCGGCGTCATTGCCGTGATCGCCTTGAAGTGATGATGAAATGACGACGCGCTCATATTGACGTGTTCGGCAAGCTGCTCGATCCGCAGTGGTGCTGCAAAGTTCTGCCGAAGCCAAGCGATAGCCCGGGCTATCCGGTTGGCCTGACTGTCGGCGGTTGCGATGTTTATCAAACGCTCACCGCCCGGACCCGTCAGCAGACGATAGAGAATTTCCTGTTCGATCAGCGGTGCCATCACCGGAATATCCTCGGGATTGTCAAGAAGGCGCAGCAGGCGCAGGGCTGCATCCAGCAGCCCCGCAGGCGCAGCATTGACGGTAATGCCCCATTGATCGCCAACGCCCATCATGTGCCTGCGAACGTCGGCGCGTCCGATCAGGTCGGTGAGCTTTTCGCTGTCGATGGCAAGAGCCAGACACAGATGCGGTGCTTCCGGGCTTGCCTCGACTACCCGCCACGTGACGGGCAGGTCGAGCGAAGTCACCAGATATTCGCCTTTGGTATAGTTGATCGTCTCGGAACCGAGACGCAAAGATTTCGCGCCCTGCAACACCATGGCGAGACAGGGCCGATAGCTGCTGTGGCACGGTATGCTCGGCGTCGTCCGCCTGCTGATCCCCAGACCTTCGATCGGCGTTCGGTATTCGCCGTCCTGTGCGGTGAAACGCTCCGCCAGCGCGGCAAGTTCCTCGTAGGTGTCGTTCAGTGACGTCATAGGTGATCCGCTTCAGATGAGATAGAATACAGCAATTATTGATCAGGCAGGCATGCATCGGCAATCGCGAAGCAGGCAGTTTTGCAGGATCGTGCAAGAAGCTTGCAGGATCGGTCTACCGCTTCTGCCCTTGCTTCCGGCATATTCTGCCTGCTTCCCCAATCCAATAAATGGAGTCTATCATGGCCATAGCAAGAGGTTACGCTGCTACGGATGCGGATGAGCCGCTGGTTCCGTTCACTTTTGAGCGGCGCGAGCCCAACGCGGATGACGTGGTCATCTCGATCCAGTATTGCGGCGTTTGCCATTCCGACATCCATACCGTCCGCAACGAATGGAAGAATGCAGTTTATCCCATCGTTCCGGGACATGAGATCGCAGGTGTCGTTACTGCCGTCGGCAATGCCGTCACCAAGTTCAAGGTCGGCGACAAGGTAGGCGTCGGCTGCTTCGTGGATTCCTGTGTCGGCTGCGCCAGCCGTGATGTCGACAATGAGCAGTATCTTCCGGGCCTCATCCAGACCTATAACACCCCCGATGCGGAGGGAAAGGCGCGGACGCAGGGCGGATATTCCGATCATATCGTGGTCAAGGAGGGCTATGTCCTTTCGATCCCGGATAATCTCCCGCTCGATGCGGCAGCACCGCTGCTCTGTGCAGGCATCACCCTCTACTCGCCGTTGCGTCACTGGAATGCAGGTCCCGGCAAGCGTGTGGCGATTGTCGGCATGGGTGGACTCGGACACATGGGCGTCAAGCTCGCCAATGCCATGGGCGCGCATGTTACGGTTCTAAGCCAGTCACTTTCCAAGAAGGAAGATGGCCTCAAGCTCGGCGCCCATGAATATTATGCGACTAGCGACGCAACCACTTTCGAGAAACTGGCGGGATCGTTCGATCTCATCATCTGCACGGTTGGCGTCGCTATCGACTGGAATGCCTATCTTGGCCTGCTTAAGGTAAACGGAACGATGGTTGTCGTTGGCGTTCCCGAAGACATGGTGCCGGTGCATGCGTTTTCGCTCATTCCCGGCCGCAAGTCGCTTGCAGGATCGATGATCGGGTCGATCAAGGAAACGCAGGAAATGCTGGACTTCTGCGGCCAGCACAACATCGTTTCGGAAATCGAGAAGATCAACATTCAGGAGATCAACGAAGCCTATGAACGCGTTCTGAAGAGCGACGTACGCTACCGCTTTGTCATCGATATGGCTTCGCTGGCAGCCTGAAATCGATAATCTGCGCGGCGCCAGACCACGGTGCCGCGCAGATCATTTTCATTCAGCCTTGGTTACATCGTTATCGGCGCCGGAGATCGAGATCGTCGGTTCGGCGGAACCGCCTGCAAGCGACCAGGTCACCTGATGGTTCGCGCCGCTGACATCGAACTGCGAAGGCCCATCGACCTTCACGTTGACGATATTCTCCGCGCCGGAAACCTCCAGAATTGAAGGATCCGTTCCTTTCTTCAAGGTGGCGGTTACCTGATTGTTCGACACTTCAACGATCAGATTTTGCGTTGCTCCGCCCGAAACCGTGTTGTCCGTGCCGGATACCGAAAGCTTCCGGGCGTTTTCGAACGTCACTGTATGAGAAACGCCATGTATGGTGACATGGCCGCATTCTCCCTTGAGCTTGACGTTATTTTCCGCACCGTAAATCCCGACATCGCCGGAGGTGCAGGTGATTTCCCTGCCGAGGCCCACGCCTTCGATTGTCTGTTCGTCGGCGAAAGACGATGGTGCTGCAAGAAGTGTCAGGCTGCCTGCCAGCAATGCAATTTTCAACATCTCGACCTCTTTTACCAAAGCCATGTATGGCGATTATTAACCATAGCTCATCTGTTCTGTATAGATATGGCATCATGTCGACCGATGGTTGATCGATTTAAACATATTGCTTATCGCTTATTATCAAGAGCTGAACTACACTTGGCTATGCAGCGGGGGAAGTGCAGCTTTGGGACTCGACCAGAACACTTTGTTTTTTGCGACAGGTATCTGCTCTCTGGCAGTAGGGCTGACGATTCTCAGCGTCTGGTATCAGAACTCGCGTGACAAATTTCTGCTCTGGGGCTGCCTTGGCATGATCCTGCTCGGCACGGGGGCAGTACTTTACTATGCGGGGCCTTTGCCGCTGGCTACGGCCTCCATTGTCGCCTTCGCTCTGGAGAGCGTCGGTTTCATCTTCCTGATTGTCGGGTCACGGCAGATTTCCGGACGTCCGATACAACGGAGCTTTCTGGTCGTTCTGGCGATTGCCGTCATATGCGCAACCACGCTGCCTATTCTGGCCGGGCAGACGGGCACCGGCACGGCGATCTTCAACCTGACTTCGGCCCTGTTGCTCCTGCTGACGGCGAAAGAATATTTCCATGTCTATCGGGAAGCGCCGGTCCCGGTCATTGGCATGATCGTTCTTTATACCCTGACAGCGATTTCATTCTTTCTGTGCGGCGCTTTCATCCTGCATCAACAACAGTGGGTCATGACTACGATCCCAAGCAATTGGGCCGAAGATATCAATGCCATCACCGCCATCATAGGCATTACGGGTATTGGCGCGCTGTCGCTGAATTTCACCCAGTCGCGCATTGCGCGTCGTCATGCCAACGAGGCGCGTACCGACAGCCTGACCGGATTGCTGAACCGGCGCGCGCTTTATGACGTGCTGGACGATAATGAACTGCAGCTCGGGGATTCAGTCGTGATCTTCGACCTTGATGCTTTTAAATCCATCAATGATACGCATGGCCACATCGTCGGGGATGAAGTGCTGTACACGTTCTCCGGCGTTCTGCGTAGCCATGTCAAAGGCGCGGCCCTCATCTCCCGCATCGGCGGTGAGGAGTTCGTTCTGATCCTGAGGCAGAAACATAATAGCGATGTTCTTGCCTTGGCCGACACGATCCGGAAAGCCTTTTCGGCGATCGTGTTCGAGGCTTCGGCTGGAGATTTCTCAACGACGACCAGCGCAGGCATCGCTTTCTGCATGCCGGGTAACGAAGATTTCCAAACGGTCTTCCGCAGGGCAGATGCGGCGCTCTATCGTGCCAAGCATCTGGGCCGCAACAAGGTCTGCACCGAACTGCACAGCGTCGCTTGAGCTTCTTTCAAATGAAAAGGGCCTGAAATCGGGCCCTTTTCGCTTTTCATTCCGTCATTACATCACGTACCGAAGCGCTCTTCGCTGAGCGCCGCCGCCATCAGAGCCTTGGTATAATCTTCGCGCGGGTGATCGAAGACCTGTTCGGTATCGCCCTGTTCGACAATCTTTCCGTTCTTCATCACAATCACATAGTCCGAAACGGCCCGCACGACCGCCATGTCGTGGCTGATGAAGAGATAGGACAAGCCGTGGTCTTTCTGCAGGTCGCGCAACAGGGCGACGATCTGCTTCTGCACCGAACGATCGAGTGCGCTTGTCGGCTCATCGAGCACGATCACGCGCGGTTTCAGGATCATCGTGCGCGCAATGGCGATGCGCTGGCGCTGGCCGCCGGAAAATTCGTGCGGATAGCGATTACGCATGGCCGGGTCCATGCCGACTTCCCGCAGGGCCTCCTGCGCGCGACGATCACGCTCTTTCGCCGAAAGGTTCGGTTCGTGGATCAGAAGCCCTTCGGTGATGATGCGTCCCACCGTCATGCGCGGGCTGAGCGAGCCGAAAGGATCCTGAAAAACGAGCTGCAATTCGCGGCGTTTCGGACGCATCGCCTGCGATTCCGTCGGCAATTCCTTGCCGAGATAAGCGATGCGGCCTTCTGATGGGAGAAGACGCAGAATAGCGCGACCGAGCGTGGACTTGCCGGAACCGGATTCACCCACGATGCCGATGGTCTGGCCTTCTTTCAATGTCAGCGAGACATTGTTGACGGCGGTGAGATAGTTCGCAGCGCCGAGCCATGGTTTGCTGATAAGAAAATTGACCTTCACATTGTCGGCGCGAACAAGCACCGGCGCGTCGTCACGGGGAGGGGCCTTTTCGCCTTCTGGCTCCGCGTCGAGCAGCATCTTCGTATAGGGATGCTCCGGTGCGGTGAAGAGCTTTTCCGTTTCGTTGGTTTCAACCACTTCGCCCGAACGCATCACATAGACCCGGTCGGCAAAGCGCCGCACGATGCCGAGATCATGCGTGATGAAGACCACCGCCATGCCCAGCCGCTTCTGCAGATCGGCCAGAAGATCGAGAATCTGCGCCTGAATGGTGACATCCAGCGCGGTCGTCGGTTCGTCCGCAATCAGGATATCCGGCTCGTTGGCGAGCGCCATGGCGATCATGACACGCTGACGCTGCCCGCCCGACAGCTCATAGGGATAGCTGTCGATGCGGCGCTCAGGCTCCGGAATGCCAACCAGCTTGAGCAGTTCAAGAATACGCGGGCGCGCCTGCTTCTTGTTCATGCCGCGATGATAGCGAAGCGGCTCGGCAAGCTGGTCGCCGATGCGGTAAAGCGGATCGAGCGACGTCATCGGCTCCTGAAAGATCATGGTGATCTTTGCGCCGCGGATATTGTTCAGCTTCTTTTCGGACATGCCGATCAGATCCTGACCGCGATAGAGCGCCTGGCCGGTTGCCTTGCCGTTCTGGGCCAGAAGGCCCATCATTGCCATGGTGGTCTGACTTTTACCGGAGCCGGACTCGCCGACAATGGCGATGGTTTCACCAGCTTTGACATCAAGATTGATGCCGCGCACTGCCTCTACCGGACCGTCATGCGTGTCGAATGTGACCTTCAGGTCGCGCACGCTCAGAATGTTTTCACTCGTCATCTCAGCGATCCTTCGGGTCAAGGCTGTCGCGCAGGCCATCGCCAAGGAAGTTCAGCGCAAACAGGATGATGGTCAGTGTTGCGGCAGGCCAGATCAATTGCCAGCTTGCGCCGCGCATGTTCTGGGCACCTTCGGAAATCAGCAGCCCCAGAGAGGTGAGGGGGTCCTGAACACCGAGACCGAGGAAGGAGAGGAGACTTTCGAGCAGGATTGCCTTCGGCACCAGCAACGTCACGAAAACGATGACCGGGCCGAGCGCATTCGGAATGATGTGGCGCGTGATGACACCGCGCCGTGTCGCGCCTAACGCTTCCGCAGCCTGCACAAATTCCTGACGTTTGAGGCTCAATGTCTGTCCGCGCACGATGCGCGCCATATCCAGCCATTCCGTCGCGCCGATGGCGATGAAGATGATGAAAATGGATCGCCCGAAGAAGACGAGCATCAATATCACAAAGAAGATGAAGGGCAGCGAATAGAGAATATCCACGAGCCGCATCATCACATTATCGATGCGCCCGCCGAGATAACCGGAGACAGCGCCATAGGACACGCCCAGAACCAGTGCCATCGCCGAGGCAAGCAGGCCGATGGCAAGCGACATGCGCACACCGATGAAGATGCGCGTCATCAGATCGCGGCCCAGATTATCGGTGCCGAGCAGGAAATAATTGCGCGCCACGTCGAGGGTCAGCTTGCCCGACAGCCCGTCAGTAGCGATCTCGATTTTCGGATTGCTGAACAGGTCGGAGCGCTGGAAATAACGCAGCACACGCTCGTCCGTCGGACGCTGTGCGGTGAAGTCGACAACGACATTGTTGCCGTTCAGTTCCGGCTCGCCGGCAGCTTTCAGCCGCGCCCGGGCAAGTTCGCGTTCAAGACCAGGCATGATTGTATCTTCACGCGGATAGGCTTCGAGGCTCGGTGCCACACGCACGAACTGCGGATAAATCTTATCATAGGGGTGCGGGCTCAGCATCGGGCCGAAAATGCCCAGAAAAGCCATCAGAAGAAGGACGATAGCGCTTGCCACGGCAGCCTTGTTCTTGCGCAGGCGCAACCATGCGTCCTGCCAGAGCGAGCGGCTTGGAACTTCCAGCCGGGCTGTTTCCGTCGGTACAGTAAGATCAGTCATAGCGAACCCTCGGATCAAGCCATGCATAAAGAAGATCGACGATCAGGTTGAACACCACGACGAAGACCGAAATGACAACAACGGTTCCCATGACGAGGGTGTAATCGCGGCTAAGCGCGCCCTGCACGAAGTAACGACCGATGCCGGGAATGCCGAAGATCGTCTCGACCACGACCGAACCTGTGAGCAGGGCTGCAGCCGTCGGGCCGAGATAGGATACGGCGGGGAGCATGGCGGCACGCAAGGCATGCACACCCACAACCACCCGTGACGGCAGGCCATAGGCGCGCGCGGTGCGCACGTGATTGGCGCGCAATGCCTCAATCGTCGCGCCACGCACGAGACGCGCAATGACGCCGACCTGCGGCAATGCAAGCGTCAGGACCGGCAATATCCAGTAGGTTATATTGGCCGAAGACCAGCCGCCCGCCGGAACCCATCCGAGAATGACGCCGAACAGAAGGCTGAGGAGAGGGGCCACGACGAAGTTGGGCGTGGTGATGCCGAATGTAGCCAGCGCAACGACGAAATAGTCGACAGCTGAGTTCTGCTTCAATGCCGCCAGCGTGCCGAGGAATGTTCCGATGATCGCTGCAAGCGTCAGACCGAGCGTGCCGAGCATGATCGAAACCGGCAGGCCGGAAGCGAAAAGATCGTTCACCGAGAAGTCGCGTCGCGTGAAGCTCGGTCCAAGATCGCCGTGCAGAAGATTGCCCAGATAAATCAGATACTGCTGCCACAGCGGCGCATCCATATTATAGGCCTTCTTGAGGTTCTCCAGGATCAGTGGATCAATCGGCCTTTCAAGGTCAAAAGGTCCGCCGGGCGCAAGCCGGATCAGAAAGAACGTCAGCGTGATGATGATGAATATCGTGGGTATCGCACTACCCAATCGTCGGAGCGTATAGCCCAGCATGTTCTTTTCCCTTCTTTGCCGGATCGCTTTGAACGATCCGGCAAATCCCACTAAGGGCGTGTTTCATTTTGTTTTTAGTTCTTTGTCGATAACCAGCGTGTGCCGTGCGAATTCATGAGGTTATCTTCGTAACCCTGAACACGGTCGGCAACGAGAGCGGTGGACGAATAATACATCAGCGGCACGACGGCCCCGTCCCCGAGCAGTATCTTCTCTGCTTCAGCGAGGATTTTTGCGCGCTCGGCGAGATCGGTCGTGGTTGCGGATTTCGCCATCAGCGCGTCGTAATCCTTGTTCGACCATTCGGCATAATTGAAGTAATTGCCGGTGGTATAAAGCTCCAGGAACGAATTCGGATCGTTGTAATCGCCGATCCAGCCATCACGGGTGATGTCGAACATCCCCTTTTCCTGAAGGTAGTTGTAGAAGGTGGCGCCTTCGACTTCGTTGAGCGTTGCCTTGATGCCGATATTGCCCAGCATGTTGGCAAGCGCTGCCATGGTATTCTTGTGGTTTTCCGAGGTGTTGTAGCGCAGCGTCACGGAAAGGCCACCCGGTTGGACACCGGCTTCGTGCAGCAATTCCTTGGCTTTATCTTCGCGGTCCAGCACATCTTCGTCGGCGAAATCCAGCTTCGGCGCGTCCTTGACGTAATTCGCAATGCCGGGCGGCACCATGGAACTGGCTGGCAGCATCACGCCACGCCAGACTTCATTGGCGAGGAACTCACGATCGACGGCCATCGATATGGCCTTGCGCACGCGCGGATCGCGCAGCTTGCTCGATGGCTCGCCTTTGATGTCGACATAATAGATGCCAAGATAGGGAGCGAGGCGGAACTGACCGCCGAGGTTCTTTTTCACATAGTCCATCTGTTCGGCAGGAACATCGGAACAGATATCGACTTCCTTCGCCTCGAAGCGGCGCATGCAGCTTGCGCGATCCTCGAACGGTATCCAGTTCACCGCATCGATCTTCACATTGGAAGCATCCCAGTAATTCGGGTTCTTCTTCATGGAGATCTTGTCATTGGGAGTGAAGCTGACAAGCGTATAGGCGCCATTGGTCACCATGTTGCCGGGCAGGGTGAACTTGTCGCCGAACTTCTCGACAGCCTTTTTGTTGACCGGGAAACCGGTCTGATGAGTGAGAAGTTCGAGGAAATAAGGGGCAGGGTTCTTGAGAGTGATTTGCAGCGTCTTGTCGTCAAGCGCCTTCACGCCAAGCTGATCGACCGGCATCTTGCCGGTGGCAACTTCCTCGGCATTCTTAATGGCGTAGAGGACGCTGGCATAGCCGGCAGCCGTCTTCGGGTCCATGATGCGGCGGAAGGAAAACTCGAAATCGCCAGCAGTTACGGGATCGCCGTTCGACCACTTGGCATTTTCGCGCATATGGAATGTGTAGGTGAGGCCGTCTTCGGAAATATCCCACGATGCAGCCGCTCCGGGAATGGCTTCGCCCTTCTCGTTTTGCGCCAACAAACCTTCATAAAGGTCGCGCAGAACACGGTTTTCCGAAACGGTGGTTGTATGGTGCTGGTCCAGCGTGGCGGGATCAGTATCGTTGCCCCGGTTAAGCACTGTTTCTGCCGATGCGGCACCGGCTAGCGCCATCAGGCAAACGCCTGTCATCAAGAATCCGCGAACCATTGAAAACTCCCATATGCTTATTAAAAAATGTTAGCCCCGACAAAAGAGGGCCCTCCGGAACTGCCGGAAGAGAAAAGGGCCGCGCCAACAGGCGCAGCCCAAGCTGAAAATTTATTGTTTAAACGAGAGCCAGCGCGTCTTGTGGCTGTCCATGAGGTTGTCGTTCCAACCGTCGATCTTGTCCGAAACAAGGGCGCGCGACGAATAATAGAGGATCGGGATATTGCTCATCTCATCGAGCTTCAGCTTTTCAGCTTCAGCCAGCGTCTTGGCGCGCTCGTTGAGATCGAGAATTTTTTCCGCCTTTGCCATCAGCGCATCGTAGTCGGCGTTCTTCACCTTGGAATAGTTGAAGCTCACATTGCTCTGGCTGATGAAAAGGAAGTTCTGCGGATCGTTATAGTCACCGATCCAGCCTGCACGCGCGATATCGAACGGGCCATCGTCGCGCATGAAGTTGAAGTAGGTCGCACCTTCGGTCTCGTTCAGTGAAGCCTTGACGCCGATATTGCCGAGCTGATCGGCGATGGCGGCCATGGTATTCTTGTTGTTTTCCGAAGTGTTATAAAGCAGTTCGATCGAAAGCGTGTTCGGTTCGACGCCAGCTTCCTTCAACAGTTCCTTGGCCTTGTCTTCGCGTTCCAGCATGTCGTCGGAATAGTCGAGCTTTGGCGCATCCTTCACATAATTGGCGATGCCCGGAGGAACCATCGAGTAGCCCGGAAGCATGGTGCCCTGCCAGACCTGATCGGCAATGAAATCACGGTCGATGGCCATGGAAATCGCCTGACGGACGCGTGGGTCCTTCAGCTTGCTGTCGGCGGTCTTGCCCTTTACCGGCAGATAATAGACGCCGAGATAAGGCGCCATGCGGAATTCCTTGGAAAGGTTCTTCTTCACATAGTCCATCTGCTCGGCCGGAACGTCGGAGCAAATCTGCACTTCCTTCGCCTCAAAACGGCGCATGCAGCTTGCGCGATCCTCGAACGGTATCCAGTTGACCGTATCGATCTTCACCTGATCCGCTTCATAGTAATACGGATTCTTCTTCATCACGATCTTGTCGTTCGGTGTGAAGCTTTCCAGCATATAGGCGCCGTTCGTCACCATCTTGCCGGGCGTGGTGAACTTGTCGCCATTTTCCTCGACGCTTTTCTGGTTCATCGGGAAGCCGGTCTGGTGGGTCAGAAGCTCAAGGAAATACGGAGCAGGGGCGTTCAACGTGACCTTGAGCGTATGGTCATCGACGGCTTCAACGCCGAGCTGGTCAGTCGGCTTCTTGCCACCGGCAATATCTTCGGCATTCTTGATGATGAACAGCATGCTGGCGTACCCGGCGGCTGTCTTCGGGTCCATCAGGCGACGGAAGGTGAACTGGAAATCACCGGCCGTGACCGGATCGCCGTTCGACCATTTTGCGTCATCGCGCAGATGGAAGGTGTAGACCGTACCGTCTTCGGAAACATCCCAGGATTTGGCTACGCCCGGAACTGCTTCGCCGTTTGCGTTCTGAATAGTCAGGCCGTCATACAAGTCGCGCATGACATTGCCTTCAGCCACCGTCGAGGTGCGGTGATGGTCCAGTGTCGCCGGATCAGTGTCGTTGCCGCGATTGAGAACGACTTCAGCCGAAGCTGCGCCAGCCAGAGCCAGAAGACACACACCCGTCAGTAGAAATTTACGATACATTTGAGAACCCCTCCTTTGAAATTTTTGAAATGGCCCGCATCTTATGGATAAGCGCGCCACTTGCAAGAGAACTTATCAACACTTTGACTTAATTAACATATTCACATTTTCTTGAGCGAATTAAGTGCTCGAATTCTGGTACGGAACTATGGGTTTTCGCCGGATTTACAAAGTAGAAATGCTCGCTGAGCGCGCCCGAAAAACGCCGTAATTTCCGCCGTTTGCGACGTTTGAATGTCAGCTGAAACGAGGTGGAAAAACGGTCCGATTCGCTGGAAGTTACATGCTCGTTTTCAGTGCCATTTCTCTAGTGCTTGGTGCCGCGAATATTCAGGGCTCAGATGTCGACAGCGCTGCAAGCGGTTGTCGCGATGTTTCAAGACAGATGGATATGGGTTTGTTCCATAATACATATTATCTGATTTATGTTGAGACCAAGGGAAACTTGATCACTCATGAAAAGAAGCGCCTTTTCAGGCGCCTCTTTCTGTTTGTCTCAGAATGTCCGCTGGAGCGCGATCAGGCCTTGCCACGCGTCTGACCCGTTAAGGACAGACTTTTTGTCACGCCAGCGCACGTAAGAGATTTCGGGCGTGACCGTGAAGCCAGGAACCAGTTCGTAAGCGACGTTTGCCGTCGTGTAGAACGTGTCTGTGGCATCGTAGGAAAGCTGGGCATTGATGATGGCCTTGTCGGATATTTTGTAAGCACCGCCACCCCAGGCAGCCCAGTCGCCGCCCCATTGGCCGTAGAAACTATTGATCGCGCGAACCTGGCCTGCAACTTGTCCGTTGTCGCCTTTGACGTCCATATAGCTGTCTTTGTTGGACTTAAAGCCACCCATGGCCCATACGGACAGCTTGTCATTGATGTTGAGATTGCCACGCAGCTTGCCCGCCCATTTTTCGTTCCGGGCATCGTATGCAGCAACTGTAATGACCGCGCCCCAGTCTTGGGCATATTTCAGACCACCAACGATGTGCGGGGTATAGTCACTGATAGTGCCATCAAAGCCATATTGCTTATCTGTATCGAGATTGTTGCCCTGTTCCAGCGACAGGATCGCCGAAATGCCGTTGCTGCCGGAGTAGGTATAGCTGATCAAGCCTGTACGATAGCCGCCCGCAAGGATCACATCATCGTTAAAGACGTCGCCGAGATACCCCACGAAGGATATGAACGTCGAAAAATCGAGGCCGACACGCAGTCCCGCCAGATCGATATATGCAACGCGCAGCGAGCCGGTGGAGCCGGAATCCTTGCCATTGCCCCACTGAAAACGGGTTTCCGCATAGGTTTTTAGTGTGCCGAGCTCCGTTTCGGATGCCGTGCTGGCACGCAATGTGAAACGGGCAGAATTGTCCCAGCTATCGCGCTTGCTATTGCGCTGGAGATGAGGTGTGTCGTCCTTGTCAGTGAAGCCGCGGCCATAAACATCGTCCCCGCCCTGCATAAGATAGCGGACATAGCCATGTATCCGCAGGCATGTTTCAGTTCCGGGAATATAAAAATATCCCGCGCCGTATGCGTCACAAACCCGGACGTATTGTGTCGATTCCGGTTCCGGCGCGATGACTGCGTCAGCACCATAGGCTGCAGATGCACTGCATGCCGTCGCAATGCAGCCTGCCAGCGATAAAGTAAACTTCATGTCCCCTCACAAATATAAAAATATGACCGGAAATACTTTCCCGGCCTAAAACGTCGTCAAGGTAAAACATAAAAATGTTTTCTATAATCGCAAATTCTAATAAGCGAATTATAGTGCGTGCTTATATGTGTGCTATTAAAGTAATTATCACAATAATTAGGGAGTTATTACTTAAAATAGTAAGATTAAAACAAGAAATATACAGTCGATGCGTCTGGCGACTCCGGATCGGGGTCGCGCCATCAATGGGAGGGTTTTATGCATCGCAGTTTCTTTCTTGCAGGCGCTTGCTGTTTTTTGTTGGTTACCGTCGCGTCAGCTGGAACCGTGTTGAACCGTGATAGCGGCAGCGATCCATCAACACTGGATCAGCACCGTACAACGACGGTCAATGAAAGCGCTTTGTTGCGTGATCTCTATGAGGGGCTTGTTACCGAAGATGCAAAGGGCGAGCTGATACCGGGTGTGGCGCAGTCGTGGGATATTTCTCCCGACGGACTGACCTATACGTTCCATTTGCGCGCGGGTGCAAAATGGTCGAACGGCGATCCGGTTACCGCAGGTGATTTCGAATATTCGCTGCACCGTATCATCGACCCGAAGACTGGTGCGGGTTATGCCAATGTTCTCTATGCGATCAAGAACGCCAGAGAAATCAATACCGGCAAGCTCCCACTGGATCAGCTGGGCGTCGAGGCGCTTGACGACCGCACGCTGAAAATCACGCTTACGTCCCCTACCCCTTATTTCCTCTCACTGCTGACCCATCAGACGACCTTGCCGCTAAACAGGAAAGCCGTCGAGAAATATGGCGACAAGTTCACTCTGGCGGGAAACATGGTGTCGAACGGTGCTTATACATTGGCCAGCTTCACACCAAATGCGCAGATCGTCATGAAGAAAAACCCGAACTACTGGGATGCATCCAATGTAAAGATCGACGTGGTGAACTGGATTCCATTCGAGCAACCGGCGTCGTGCATGCGCCGGTTTGAGGCCGGGGAGATCGACATTTGCGGTACGGTCCCCGCCGAGCAGATGGACTACATCAAGTCCAATCTGGGGCATAATCTGCGTGTCGCCCCCTATTTCGGCACCTTTTATGTCAGTGTCAGAGGCGAACCGGATAGTAAGCTGCGCGATCCTCGTGTGCGTGAAGCCATATCGATGGCGATTGATCGCAAGTTTCTGGCCAATGAAATCCGGCGTGGCATGATGATGCCGGGTTATTCGATGGTGCCTCCCGGTACTGAAAACTATGTCGTGGACGCGCCCCGGCTGGATTACATGAATCTCGATATTCTGGATCGTGAGGACAAAGCCAGGGAATTGCTGAAGGAGGCCGGTGTCGCACCGGGAATCCTGTCGGTCAAGTTGCGCTATGCCACTTCGGTCAACAACAAGAACACGATGATTGCTATCGCAGACATGCTCAAGAATATTGGTATCAATGCTTCGCAGGACGAAGTGGAGGGCGCGACTTATTTCAATTATCTGCATGAAAAAGGCATGTATGATTTTGCCTATCAGGCATGGATCGGCGATTACAACGACGCCTATTCCTTCCTGAGCATGTTCACGACCGACAATTATTTCAATAATTCCGATTGGTCGAACAAGGATTATGACGCGCTGATTACAAAATCGGAAACGATGACCGACACCGGAGCGCGGGCTGAAACCCTTGCTCAGGCTGAGCGCATTCTGCTGAAAGAGGTTCCGGTCATCCCACTGCTCTATCCTTCATCACAAGCGCTCGTGGCAGATAAGGTTGAAGGCTACAGCGATAATCTGATGAACATACACGCAACCCGCTGGCTGTCTCTTCAAAGCAAATGAAATAAAGGCTGGTTGTATGGCCATCGCGCGGACGGGTTGCGCGGTGGCCTGATTCCAATGTTTCAATCAAAACAGGAAATGCTCTAGCATAGCACTTTCAACTGAATCAGTTTCCGACGAGATCAAAACGGTGGGGTATGAAACCAGCAATCGAGCAGCTCTTTCCCGGCTTTGAGATGCGGGAAGTGGAAACGAATGATGTTTGTTTCGCGGTCATGACTGGTGGTAAAGGCCTGCCGGTTCTGTTGCTGCACGGTTATCCGGAAACCATGGCTGCATGGCATCGCATTGCCCCTAAACTCGCCCGCCCCCGCACAGTCGTCGTGCCTGATCTGCCGGGTTATGGACGAAGCCGCATCACGTCCAATCCGGTTGGTGCCGGATCAAAACGCCGGATGGCCGCTAGTCTGGTCGCGTTGATGCAGGCGCTCGGGCATGAGCGGTTTGTTGTGATCGGGCATGATCGCGGTGGGCGTGTCGCCTATCGCATGGCACTGGATCACCCGGACAATGTGGTTGGACTGGTATCCGTGACGGTCGTACCGACTCCGGAAATGTGGGAAGGCGCCAGCAAGGCTTTCGGTATGGGGGCGTGGCACTGGTTCATGCTGGCACAGCCCGAACCGCTGCCTGAAATGCTTCTTTCCGGCAATCCTCGTTTCATGATCGATACGACCTTGCAGAAGATGGCGCATGGTCTCGACAAGCTGCATCCGCTTGCACTTGCGGATTATCGGGAAGCCTTTGACAGTGCGGAAGTCCGGCACTGGATATGCGAGGATTACCGCGCAGGCGCAGGTGTGGATGAAGCTGACGATCTTGCGGATCGGGCGGCAGGACGGCGCATTCATGCGCCGGTTCTGGTTTTCTGGGAACAAGGCCGACGCTATGGCGGCGGGCGCGAACCGCTCGATATATGGGCAGACTGGGCCATCGATGTTGACGGCGAAGGACTGGCTGGCGGGCATCTTCTGCCTGAGATGGCTTCAGGTCCAATACTGGCTGGGTTAGACCCGTTTCTGCGGAGAATCGATGCCGGTGCATTGGCGGCAGAACAAGTACGAGACCGTTAATCTTATTGAAAATCCCGCTATGTGGCTTTATGCGAAAGCAATCTTCCATATTTTTCCGTGGCAGAGACGTAATGAAATTTTGTTTGCCGGGCCTAGCAGGAAATCTGTTGCGCCAGGCTGACACCCGCATCGGAGGAGAACCGGAATGGATTTCACCCTGACACGCCGTCAGACATTGATGGGACTTGGTGCGTTGGGCATCAGCACGGCTTTCGGCTCCCCTGCCCGCGCCGCGACGCGAAATCTGGCCGTTCTCCATCTGGCGAGCCATGCGCCGAGCTATATCGCGCACGAGCGTGGCTATTTCAAAGATGCTGGTCTCGATATCGAGTTGAAGTTCTTTGAAGCCGCCCAGCCCATGGCTGTAGCCATCGCATCCGGCGATGCAGATTTCGGTGTGACGGCAATGAGCGGCGGTCTGATCAGTTTGGCCGACAAGGGTGCGATCAAGGTCATCGGCGGTGCGCTTGCAGAAGAAAAAGGCATTACCGGCAATGTCATTCTGGCCTCCAACAAGGCCTATGAAGGCGGGCTGACGGAACCGTCCAAGCTGGCGGGACACAGTTTTGGCATCACCACGGCAGGATCGTCATTCCATTTCATGGCGCACAAGATTGCCAAGGCCAACAACATTCCTCTTTCTGAAATCCAGCTGCGCCCATTGCAGAAGCTCGGCGCTGTTGTCGGTGCCCTGTCGACCGGGCAGATCGATTCCTGGGCCATCCAGCCCAATATCGCCAAGAAGCTCATCCGTGAGGGCGCTGCAAAGCAGATCGGTCTCGTCTCCGATTATGCGCCGGATTATCAGGTCACGACAGCATTCACGTCTACTAAGAATGCGTCCGACGAGCGCGCCATGACCGAAGCCTTCGTCAAAGCCTATTCCAAGGCAATCGACGATTATAATGCGGCCTTTGTCGACAACACTGCAGACGATGCAGCGCGCGACGACATTGCAACGATCGTGCACAAATATGTTGAAAGCGACAGCCCGTTCGAGACGGCAAAACAGAACCTGATCGATGGTGCTATGCGCATCAACAAGGGGCTGGCCTTGTCACTCAACAGCTGCGTGGAGCAGCTCGACTGGTTCCGCTCCGAAGGCATGGTCAAGGAAGCCGTCACACAGGAAAAGCTGTTCGACACATCCTATGTCAAGACAATTTGAAACTGGCTAAGGCTGGTTGAAACTGAACATTCCGGGCCGGCAGGTTTTGTCGGGCGCAAAGCCCGACGACAGGTATTCCAAACCGGGATGCGCGTCAAAACAACGAGATAGAGCGCGGATTTGATCCAATCATATCGAAACGCGCTCTAACGTCGAAGGGCGGACTTTCTGACTGGAGTTGAAATGGATCTGCAACTGAAAAATATCAGCCATTCTTATGGTCCGGTCGAAGTTCTCAAAGATATATCGCTTACCATCCCGCAGGGGCAGATCGTCTGCCTGATCGGCCCTTCGGGCTGCGGAAAGTCCACGCTCCTGCGTTTTCTGGGCGGTCTTGAGCGGCCATCTTCGGGCGAAGTGCTGCAGATCGGCTCGCCGCCGAAAGATTCACTCAATCCCCTCACCTATGTTTTCCAGCACTTTGCGCTGCTGCCATGGCGCAGCGTGGAAGGAAATATCAAGCTGGTGCTGGAGGATCACGGTCTTGGCCGGGCAGAAATGGACAGGATCGTAACCAATGTTCTGGAGCGTACCCGGCTGTCTGATTTCCGACAGGCATTGCCGAAGCAGCTTTCGGGTGGCATGCGCCAGCGCGTGGCGATTGCACGCGCCTTGTCGGTACGTCCTGCCGTCATGCTGATGGATGAGCCCTTGTCGGCGCTCGATAGCCAGACACGGGAGCTGCTGATGGATGACCTGATTGCGCTGTGGACGCGCCAGCCATTCACCTCAGTCTATGTCACGCACAATCTCAACGAGGCGGTGCGGCTCGGTCATCGGGTGGTGGTGCTGTCGCGACGGCCGGGACGGATCAGGGAGATTGTCGACATCGATCTTCCCCTTTCCGAGCGTCATCTTGGCGACCCCGTTCTGGAAGAAAAGCAGAAGCAGCTCTGGGAGCTGATGCGGGCGGAAGCGCAGGCAGCAGATCAGGAGTTGATCAATGGTTGAGATCGCAGAAATGAAGCAGTCCAGCCAGGATGTTCGCCCGGTTCCTTTCCGAGGTGGCGGTTTCGCACCTCAGCCGGTGCGTCACATGGCCCTGATCCTGTTTATAGCGCTGCTGGCGCTGGCGGAAATCGGAACCCGAAGCGGCTTCATATCCAATCTGACATTGCCACGCCCATCCGCCGTGCTGGAAACCTTCGTCCAGCTCTGGCAGACGGGCCTTCTGTGGCAGCATCTGCTACCATCGCTGCGGCGGCTTGTTGTCGGTGCCAGTCTTGGCATCGCGGTCGGTGTGAGTCTCGGGGTAATGATCGGCTTGTTCAGCTATGTCCGCGCCGGTCTGGTGCCGCTCGTTGCCGCCCTCTTTCCGATACCCAAGATCGCACTCCTGCCACTCTTCGTGATCTGGTTTGGCATCGATGAAATGTCGAAATACATGCTCATTGCCTTCGGCACCTTTACGCCCACCGTCGTCGCCACTTACGGCGCGGTCGATAATGTGGATCGTTCGCTTGTGCGCATGGGCCAGAGCTTCGGTCTCGGATGGTGGTCGATCGTGCGCAAGATCATCCTGCCCGGCGCATTTCCTGCGATCCTGTCCGGGCTGCGAGTGTCGATCTCCATCGCCATCATTCTGCTGGTTGCAGCCGAAATGCTCGGCGCCCAGTTCGGCGTCGGTTCCTATATCCTTGAAGCCGGATCGCTCTACGATCTTGAAAAGCTGTTTGCCGGAGTCACAATCCTGTCGGTGATGGGACTGATCGTCAATTTCATCATCGGGCAGATCGAGAAGCGTTTCTTGACCTGGCGCGGCTGATCGCAATAATATTTCGTATAGACATATTATTGTCGACAGAATGAAATGCGTTGTCCGCTTTTCGTTGCATGTTCTTACCGGGACGTTATACGAAGGGACTCTATCGCAAATTTTTGCGTCTCATTTTAGATGGCAAGATTCCGCGTCTTGTCTGTTCCCCCATTCATGAGGCGCTACCCGAAAAGGAGCGGAAATATGAGCCGTTATGGCAAAGCACATCGTCAGTTCACCGGATGTGACGAGCGATGAGCGCCGAACCAAGCCGTATTCAGCCGGAAGCAACACGCAAGACCGCAATCGCGCTCAAGGATGTGCAAATTTCGTTCAAGCTGGCCGATGGCGGCCGCTTCGATGCTGTCGCCGAAAGCAATCTTGAAGTTGCTGAAAACGAGTTCGTGGCGATTGTCGGTCCGACCGGCTGCGGAAAATCCACATTGCTCAATGCCGTTGCCGGGCTTCTCGTACCAGCCAGCGGTACGGTCGAAATCAGCGGCCAGCGGCTGCAGGGTCTCAATCGCAAGGCAGGTTATCTTTTCCAGCAGGATGCCCTCATGCCCTGGAAGACTGTCTTGGACAATGTCTCCATCGGGCTGGAAATTGCAGGCACCTCGAAGGCTCAGGCGCGCGAACAGGCCCGTGAGTGGCTCGGCCGCGTCGGTCTTGCAAGTTTCGGCGACCGCTATCCGCATATGCTGTCGGGTGGACAGCGCAAGCGCGTCGGCCTTGCGCAGGTGCTGATCCGCAATCCGAAATATCTGCTGATGGATGAACCCTTCGGCCCCCTCGACGCGCAGACGCGGGTTATCATGGGCGACCTTCTGCTGGACCTGTGGTCGCAGGACAAGAAGGCGGTCATGTTCGTGACCCACGATCTGGAAGAGGCTATCGCGCTGGCGGATCGCGTCGTCATCATGTCCGCCGGGCCGCGTGCCCGCATCATGGCCGAATATAAAATCCCCCTCGCCCGCCCGCGCGAGATTTCCGAAATTCGTCTCGACGACAAGTTTCACGAAATTCATCGCGAAATATGGAGCGCGCTCAAGGAAGAGGTTCTCAAGGGCTATCAGCAGACGAGTGGGGAAAAGAAATGAAAAAGCCTATGCTGTTTCTGGCGCAGCTCAGCGTGGCTGTCGTCGTTATTCTGGTCTGGCACCTCTTCACCGCCACCCATCTGCTAGGCAATCCGGCCAAGGCGAAGTTCTTTTTTGCGACGCCGGGCGATGTGGCGCTGCGCATCTATAAATGGTTCGCTGATGGAACGATCTGGTATCACCTCGGCATCACGTTGCTTGAAGCCATGCTGGCCTTTGCCATTGGCGCAATTGGCGGCGTGCTGATCGGGTTCTGGTTTGCCCGCAAGCCTTTGCTCGCGGCGATCTTCGACCCCTACGTGAAAGCCCTCAATTCGCTGCCGCGCGTCGTGCTTGCGCCGATCTTCGCGCTCTGGCTTGGCCTTGGCATCTGGTCGAAGGTGGCGCTCGGCGTATCGCTGGTCTTCTTCATCGTATTCTTCAACGTCTATCAGGGCGTGAAGGAAGTGAACCAGACCGTGCTCGCCAATGCGCGTATGCTCGGCATGAACGAACGCCAGCTTCTGCGCAACGTCTACCTGCCCTCCGCACTGTCTTGGATGTTTTCAAGCCTGCATACGGCTGTCGGCTTTGCCGTCGTCGGCGCGGTTGTCGGCGAATATCTCGGCTCGTCGGCAGGGCTTGGCTACCTGATCCATCAGGCGGAAGGCGTGTTCGACGTCACCGGTGTCTTTGCCGGCATGCTGGTGCTGACCGGGTTCGTGCTGATTATCGACTGGTGTGTAACGATCGTTGAGGAACGCCTGCTTGTCTGGCGCCCGAAAGCTGCCGGACACAACGGTTAAGAGGATTCAAGGAGGAAACCATGAGAACAACACGTAGAGATATACTGCTGGGCGCCGCAGCCTTCGGGCTTGCGGGTATTGCCTCGCGCCTGCCTGCCTATGCGCAGGATGCATCTGCGACGCCGGAAAAGCCGGAGCTGATGTTCGGTGTTGGTGGCAAGCCGCTCTTCTATTACCTTCCCCTCACCATTGCCGAGCGCAAGGGTTTCTTTGAGGAAGAAGGCATCAAGGCGACCATCAATGATTTTGGTGGCGGCGCAAAGTCCCTGCAGGCGCTGATCGGCGGTTCGGTCGATGTGGTAACCGGCGCATACGAACACACCATTCGCATGCAGAACAAGGGACAGGACATCAAGGCCGTCTGTGAGCTTGGCCGCTTTCCGGGCATCTGCATCGGCGTGCGCAAGGACCTCGCAGGCGAAATCAAGACGATTGCCGATCTCAAGGGCCAGAATGTCGGTGTCACGGCGCCGGGCTCTTCAACCTCGCTGCTGCTGCAATATGCGCTCATCAAGAACGGTCTGGCAGCAGATGCCGCTTCAATCATCGGTGTCGGCGGTGGCGCAAGCGCGGTCGCAGCCGTCAAGAAGGGCGAAATTGCAGCCCTCGTCCATCTTGACCCGGTCATCACGCGACTGGAAGTGGATGGCGACATCACCTTGCTTCTGGATACGCGCACCGAAGAAGGCACGCGCCAGCTTTTCGGTGGCACCAATCCGGCCGCGACCGTTTATGTGCAGCAGAGCTTCATCGATGCAAATCCGGTAACGACGCAGCGGGTCGTCAACGCTTTCGTCAAGTCGCTGAACTGGATTCACAAGGCTTCTGCCGATGACGTGGCTGATGCTGTGCCGGAAGAGTATCTGCTGGGCGACCGCGAGCTTTACAAGACCGGCTTCGAGAAGTCCCGCGCCATGTATTCCGAGAAGGGCCTGATTGCGGAAGACGGCTTCAAGAGCCTGTTCGAAATGCTCAAGGCGCTCGATCCGGAACTGGCAAGTGCGGATATCTCATTTGCGCAAACTTTCGATCCACGTTTCGTGGAAGCCGCAAAGGCATAATCCGCTTTGGGCAGGGGTATTCCCTGCCCTTTGCACCTTCGTCGCCGGAAGTTCAAAAGCGGCTCTTGGCAAAGCGCTCTTGCAGCCATTGGGCGGCTGGCCCCTGCCGTCGCCGCTTGTTCCAGATCAGCTCAAGCGCGACCGGATGCGCACCTTCGTCGAACTGCAGTTTCGGAATGACGAGTTCCGGCGCCAGCGGTGAATCCTGCAAGATATGTTCGGGAATGAATGCCCAGCCGATCCCTCGCGTGAGGATCTGCAGGATAACCCAGTGGCTTTCCACCCACCAGACCTCGGCACCCACCCGCAGACGACGGCTTTCAGCCGTATCGCTGTGCTTTCGGGCCATGATCTGGCGAAACGATCTCAAATCTTCCCAGCTGACCGCCGTATGAGCCAGTGGATGCTCTCGCCCGCAGACGAGAACCAGAGGCACCCATCCGATGGTGTGGAAGCCAAGTTCATCCGGCATCTGCTCGGCGCGCCACATCACGCCGAGGTCCGCCTTTCCTTCCAGCACAAGCCCGCTTATTGCCGTTGACGGCGGAAAAGTCAGCTCCAGTTCGACATGCGGGTATTCCTGCGCGAAGACTGCAAACAGCGTCGCGATAGCCGGTTCGGGATAAAGCTCGTCGATTGCGACCACGAGACGGCTTTCAACATGATCGCCGAAATTTCTGGCGACGGAAATCAGATGTTCACGCCGGGCAAGCAGCAACCGCGCTTCCGGCAACAGCCGCGCACCCGCCTCCGTGAGCACAGGATTGCGGGATGCACGGCTGAACAGCTTGACGCCAAGATCGTCTTCCAGCGAGGAAACCAGCACACTGACGGCGGACTGCGCCTTACGCAAATATCGCGCAGCAGCGGAGAACGAGCCGTGATCCGCTGAGGCCACAAAGGCTTCTAGCTGTTCGAGTTCGATACTCATTTATCGCAAATCCAGATAGTATCTAACTTTTCTTATCGCCAGAATAAGATAGAAGCACGCGCATTAACAACAGGGATTAAAGGAAATGCGCAGTTTTATGGACCGTGTCCGCCACGCAACGATGTTCGAAATCATCGGTCTGGCGATCTTCATACCCGGTTCCGCCTTCATTCTGGACAAGCCTGCAGCAGAGATGGGCGTGATCGGGGTTGTTTCGGCAACCACCGCAACCGTGTGGAATTTTCTGTTCAATCTGGGCTTTGACAAAGCGATGCTGCGTTTCACGGGTAGCGTCAACAAGAGCATGGCCGTCCGTGTTCTTCATGCAATCCTTTTTGAAGCCGGGTTGATCGTGCTGCTGATCCCGTTCATCGCCTGGTATCTGGGAATTTCGCTGATTGCCGCCCTTGTGATGGATATAGCGATTGTCGTTTTCTATCTGGTCTATGCGTTTGTGTTCAACATTGCATATGACAGACTGTTCCCACTACCGCTCGGGCAGACCGCAGAAGCGGTTTGACATCGCTTCAAGAGTGACGCGGCCGCGCCTTAGAGGCTGAATCCAAAAGCGGCATGTGTGTGCGAGAATGGTGATTTTCGAGTACCGGAGCACAATGTACTTTTGGGTACATAGTACCGGAACGGAGACAAGTTGCCATTTGCAGCCACACAGGGCGAGTTTTGGAGTGGGCTCTCAACAGGGGGCGCGGCGTTTGCGCAAGTTTGCCTGTCGCTGCTCCCAGGCGATGAGCAGCAGGCTTGCCAGCACGATGAGGAATGCACCGGCAAACACATTTGCTGCCGGAACCTCCGCCCAGATGAGATAACCGTAGATAAAGGCCCAGATGAGCCCGCTATATTCCACTGGCGCCAGCGCCGAGGCGGGTGCATGGCGAAATCCTTCATAGAGAAGGAACTGGCCGAGCGTCGATACAAGTCCCAGACTGATCATCAGAAGCCAGCCGGAGAGATCGGGGTCCTGCCATGTCCACGGAAAGGACAGCGCGCAGGCCAGACCGAAAAGCAGGCCGGTGGCATACATCTGCGTCATCGTAGTTTCGCTGCGGCTGACGAGCCGGACCAGGATCGTGCTCCACGCCCAGCAGAAACCTGCCACGATGCACATGGCGGCGGGAATGAGATTGGGCGAATGGGTGGGATTAGCAGCAACCGTTACACCGACAAACCCGACGGCGCAGGCGATCCACCTCCCCGGTCCGATTTTCTCCTTGAGCACGAGGATCGACAGGAACATGACCATGATCGGTGCGGAGAAATAAAGCGTGGTCAGTTCTGCCAGCTCGAGATGGCGGGCCGCATTGTAGAACAGCAACCACGCGCCAAGCATAAGTGCGGCACGAAGGACGATGGTGTTGCGATAAGGACTTCGGAAAATGGACGGATGGCGGCGATAGCGTATCAGTACGCCGGTAATGACTACGATCACCAGACTGCGCATGAACAATATCTGCGGCACCTGATAGGTCGCGACGAGCCATTTTACCATCGCGTCCTGAAGGGCGAAACAGGCGTAACCGCCGCAAGCAAGCGCGATGCCTGCGAGCGGTCTTGAGTTAACTGACCCGGTGACCATGGATTCCTCGATCCGGCCCTAGAATCCCTACTGCGGAAAGGGCCACGAACGCTGAATTTGCAGGACTGGAGCGTGTAAGCAAGGGGCTGATATATGACGGCCGCAGACAGATGTGCCAATGTAGCCGGATTGCAACAAATTGGGAGGCTAAAACACCAGAGATCGATGCGCCGCAGTTCCTGCCGTCACGCCGTCAGCGACCGACCAGGCGACGCTGTGCGCGCCACGGGTAATATCGCCCGCCGCAAAAATGCCTGGTACCGTTGTCGTCTTCAACCCGTCTGTCTGTATCGTTCTGCCGAGTGGCAGTTCATCCATTGCGCAGCCGAACGTGTCGGCAATCTGGCTGTTCAGCCAATTGCGTGGCCCGATGTAAAGCGCATTGAGTGGGACCAGTCGCCCGTCTTCAAGTTCGATCTCTGAAATGTCGATCCCCTCGCCGTGCAACGCACGGACCGGGCTGCGTTCTATCTTCACGCCGCGCCGTTCCAGTTCTGCGAATGCCTCCGCATCCGGCTCCAGTCCCTTGTCAATGAAGAAGGTTGTCGATCCCCATTCGGAGATCAGCATGGCCTGATGCACCGACATCGGCGACATATTGAGAACGCCAAGCTGACGGTCGCTGAATTCATAGCCGTGGCAATAAGGACAATGAATGACGGAATTGCCCCATCGTTCCGCGAGGCCGGGAATATCCGGCAGTTCATCCGATATGCCGAAAGCAAGGATCAGTCTGCGCCCTTCAACGATTTCGCCGCTATCAAGTTCGATCGCGAAGTTGTCGATTTCGCCACTACCGGAAACGGCCTTCCCTTGTGTGAACGTGACAGTCGGATAGGCTTCGACCTGCGCTGTTGCCGTTTCCAGCATGGACAGCGGGTTGCTGCCGTCCTGTGCAAAGAAACCATGCGAATGTTCGGCGAAACGGTTACGGGGTTTTCCAGCGTCGATCACGCGGACAGATCGTCTGCCGCGCGCCAGATAGGTTGCGGCAGACAAGCCAGCGAAGCTGCCGCCGATAATGATTGCATCATGATGCATGACTGCTCTCCAAATCGAATGTTACGCCGCGCTCCAGCGCGCGCTGATGAAAATCCGCGCTCAGCATGGCGAGCGTGACCTCGCCAAAACGCTCCAGAAGAAGGTTTTCGGCGTCGGTGAATGCCTTGCTGAGCGAGGCATTGACTGCCTGCTCCACCAGACAGCCCGGCATTTCGGTGCGGTTCCCCATGGCCAGAAGCGCTGGTTCCCCGATGGCCTCGTAAATGTCGCGCAAGGTAACCTTATTGAGGTCGCAGGCGATCTCCCACCCGCCGCCATGTCCCTTTTCCGAGCGAACATAGCCCTGCTCACGCAGGCCGCCCATGACACGTCTCACGACGACTGGATTGGTGGTCATGGCCTTGGCGAGAACCTCCGATGTGACAGGCCCTTTATGTTCCGCCATGTGGAGAAGGACGTGCAGAACGCCCGATAATTTGCTGTCTCTTTTCATGTAACTATAAATGTTACGAGAATCAGCAAATGTCAACACAACCAGTGAAAAGCACTGGGTCAGATAAATGTGATCGTTACGAAGTGGTTTGGGTTATCTATAGATTTCAGGCTTGTAACGGCTGCCAAGACGGTAACGATTGCCGGCATAGATCAGCTTGTTGACGGTCGCAACCGTTTCACCCGTCCATGTCCGGCGGTCCAGAAGCAGGCAGGCAATACCATCATCGAGACGCAGCAGACGCGCAATTTCCGCGTCTGGTGTTATCGCCGAAATGACCTGCTCAACCTCGGTCATCGGGGTGCTTTTCTGAAGATAATCGTAAGTCGTGATAGCCCGGAAGTCCTGCAATTCGTAATGCTGCACGAGGCTCGTATTGACGAACCGCTCCTCAAGCTGCACCGGCACCTCGTTTTCGAGGTGCACGATCAGCGAATGGGCGATGGGGATACTCTTATGCAGTTCGAACGCATTGAGCAGTTCGGGCGTCGGTTCGATAATGTCGAGGGTGACGACTTCGGCGCGGTGCTGTCCGCCGCGCGCCTTGATTTCATTGGCGATGTTGACGACTTCGATCAGCGTCGTTTCCGGCTTCGGGGGCGCGACGAAAGTGCCGACGCCCTGAATACGTTTCAATATGCCCTGATCGGTCAGTTCGCGCAGGGCCCGGTTGACGGTCATTCGGGAAATGCCGAGTGCATCCACCAGTTCATGTTCCGAAGGCAGGCGATGATTGCCGGGCCAGCGACCGGAGCGGATGTTGTCCAGCACCTGCGCCTTGACCTTCTCATAGAGCGGTCCGGCGGTTTCGGGCAGTTCCATGTCGGCGGCATGATGGGATTCCGATTTGTCGCCAGCACCCATGAGTCACATCCCTGTCCGTATGATCGTTTTCAAGCCGTCCGCTTCACCGGCAATCAGCCGGGCATAGGCGTCCGGAACCTCATCGAGCGATATTTCCCGGTCGACAAGCTGCAACAGCGACGCCTCAAGATCGGGCAGGATTTTTGCAATTTCACGCAGTTCGTCCTGATAGGCATGGCAGCCGATCAGGCTGATCTCCCGCTCGACCAGACTATTCGGATCAAGCTCGATCCTGCCGTGGGATATGCCGACAAGTGCGAGTGAACCGCCGCCGGAAAGCACGTCGAGAATTGCCTTGAGGACGCCGATATTGCCGGTGGCATCAATGGCATAGCGGATGGGCTGGCCATCGAGTGCGGCTTCAATTGCCGCCTTGTCGAGCGGAACCTTGGTTGCGCCGGTGACAGTTGAAACAAGACTGGCGCGCTGCTCGTTGCGGTCGCAGACCAGTACAGGACCGTCATGCAGGCGGGAAAGAAGAAGCGCTGCAAGCCCGCCGATCGGCCCGCAACCCACAACGAGGACCGCTTCGCCCGACGGTACGCGCTGCTTGCGGATGGCGTGCAACGCCACCGAAAGCGGTTCGCCCATGGCGGCGACCACCGGGTTGATGGCCGGATCGTAATGAACGAGGAGCCGTGCAGGAAGTGCTGTCTCCTCGGCAAAACCGCCATCGCAGACTTCACCGATGAACCCCAGCGTTTCGCAGACATTGTGCCTGCCGCTTTTGCAGGACTGGCATTCGCCGCACCAGTAGCGGGAGTCCGCGATCACCGTATCGCCGGGTTTGAAGCCGGTCACGCCAGCACCGGTTTCAGTCACGACACCTGCAAATTCATGGCCTGCGACCGAAGGTGACCGGCTGATCCACTGCCCGGTCATGAAATTATGCAGATCGGAGCCGCAGATACCGGCAGCCGACACTTTCAGCCGGACCCAGCCCGGCTTAGGCCGCGACGGCGGGTCGATTGTCTCGACCCGCAAATCCTTCGCCGCATAAAGCCGGACAGCCTTCATCGTCAGCCTCCCCGGCTCTTTCTAGAGGTAATCCTTGCGGATTTCTGACACGGCGTTCTCGTGTGAGGAGAACCCTTCGTAACGCGCCAGTGTGCGGGCATGTTTTGCAAATTCCGGATAGGCGGAAGCCGTCACATAGCCGATGGACGAACGCTTGACGAAATCCGTTACCGAAAGCGGACCATAGGTCCGCGCCCAGCGGCTGGTCGGCAGCACGGCGTTCGGGCCAAGGCCGAAATTGCCGATGACGACCGGCGTGTGCGGTCCCATTAGGATTTCGGCAGCTTCTGTGATATGGCCGAGATGCGCGAACGGATCGGTCGAAAGAAGCTCCAGATGTTCCGGCGCATAGTCGTTGATGAACTTGTAGCTCTCTTCCACGGAAGACGTCAGGACGATGCCACCATATTTGCCGGTAAGCACGGTCTTGGAGAAGCCGACACGCTGTTCGGTCATGCGCGCCCAATGGTCCGGCAATGCGGCAAGCGCCTCTTCCGCGACGCGGCGGCTATGCGTGACCAGCCATGCCGACGAATCCGGGCCATGTTCCGCCTCGATCAGCAGATCGAGCGCCGCAAGGCCACCTTTCACTGTGTCGTCGGCGAAAATGACAGCTTCGGAAGGTCCCGCAGGCAGGCCGGGATCAATGACGCCGCCAAGTAGGCGCTTGGCTGCAACCACCCATGGGCTGCCGGGGCCGACGATCTTGAGCGCCGGTTTCACCGTTTCCGTGCCATAGGCGACGGCAGCAACGGCCTGCGCACCGCCAACCTTGTAGACGGTTTCCACACCGGCAAGGCGTGCTGCAACGAGCGTGGCAGCATCGACGGAACCATCCGGCGTCGGCGGGGTGACGATGGCAAGATCAGGCACGCCAGCAACCACAGCCGGAACGGCGGTCATCATGGTGACGGACGGAAACGCCCCCTTGCCGCGCGGAATATAGAGCGCGACGGAGCGGATCGGGGTGAAGCGGTCGCCTGCAAAGGCACCGGGACGCATTTCCTTCAGCCACATGGCCTCTGGCTTCTGCTCCTCATGGAAATGGCGGATATTGTCGATACCGAACTGGATCGCCTCGATCACGTCCTTTTCCACCTTGTCGAAAGCGGCATCGAACTCGGCTTCCGTCGCCTTGATGTTCGCCGGATCGACTTCAGCCTTGTCGAGATCGCGCGCAAAGCGGACAAGCGCCGCGTCGCCTTCGGTGCGAACGGCTTCGATGATCGGCTTCACTTTTTCAATAAAACCGGACAGGTCGGTTTCCGAGCGCTTGAGAAGTTCGGCGCGCGCTGCGTCGTCCAGTTTGGCCAGTTCGTGAAAAGAAACATCGGACATGATCGGCTCCTTGCTGGTTGCGGTGGTGGCGCAACCCGTCATTTCGATTTGAGGAAGATGTCGAGCCCGACCAGCCGGTCGAGCAGGAAGATGGCGGCAGCGGCACAGGCTATGAAGACGACGGAGATGGCCGCAAGGTCTGGCGTGATGATGGACCGGATCGAATTGTAGATCTGTACCGGCAGCGTCACGATGCGCGCGTCGACCAGAAGCAGGCTCACCAGAAATTCGTTCAGCGCCAGAATGAACATCAGAAGCGAGCCGCTGATGACGCCCGGCACAACGACCGGCAGCGTGACGAAGAAAAAGGTTGAGATCGGCCCCGCTCCACAATTGGCGGCGGCGAGTTCCAGATCGGCATCGAGATTGGCCGCACTTGCCGTCACCGCCCAGATCATGAATGGGAGATTGATGACGCAGGCTGCAATCCCCACCGGCCAGAGCTGGCCCAGAATGCCAGCCTGACCGAAGATCAGCATGAGACCGATGCCGGAACCGATCAGCGGAATGGTGAAGGGCAGCAGCAGGTAAATCTGGATCGTCTTTTCAAACCGCACGGCATATTTCGCCAGCGCTATGCCAGCGAGCGTTCCGACCGGAATGGCAACAATGGTGCAGATGAAGGAGACATAAAGCGAGCGCAGGAATGCATCCCAGAGGTCGCTCGTTCCGGCGATCTTTTGATACCATTTCAGCGAGAACCCTTCCGGCGGGAAGGTAATCATGTTGCCGGACGTGAAGGAGGCTCCAAGCACCACGATGGTCGGCGCGGAAAGTAGTACCAGAACGGCGATCACGAATGTCCATATGACGATGGATTTTGACAGTGGCGAGGTCATTTGCGCGCCCTCCCCATAGCAAGTGTACCAGCCCCGAAAAGCGTGAATACGATCCCGACGAGGATGGAACCGACGCCGACCAGAAGCAGCGCAAGCGTTGCGCCCAGCCCCTGATCGGATGTGCGAAAGAACTGGTCATAGATCGCATTGGCGATGAAGTCCTGAGAACCGCCGCCGAGAATGGCCGGTACGGCAAAATCAGTGAGCGACAGCGTCATTACCACCAGTCCCGCGCCGATCAGGCCCGGGCGGGCCATGGGCAGGACAACATGGGCGAAGGTCCGCAGCCAGTTCGCACCGAGCGAGCTTGCCGCCGCTTCCATTTCCTCCGGAATGGCGGTCAGCGCCGGTGCAAGCATCAGCACGGCGAATGGCAACATATATTGAATGAGGCCGAACAGAACTGCCGGATAATTATAGAGCAGCCGCATTGGCGCGATACCGACAAGGCCAAGCGCTTCGTTGACCATGCCTTGATTACCGAGAATGATGAGCCAGCCATAGGCGCGCACGACCTGACCGATGAAGAAGGGCAGGAACAGCGCGATCAGCAGGAATTTGCGCAATGCAGCCGATGGCGTGCGCACCATGAGATAGGCATAGGGAAATGCCAGAAGAAGCGTGAATGCGGTCACGACGAGCGAGCCGAACAGGCTGCGCCATGCCACGGTTGCAAAGAGGCTTTCCGTCAGTGCGCGCTTGTAATTGGCGAGCGTGTAATAGTCCGACATCAGGAACGTCGAAGTGTCGAGCGTGCGCAGGCTGGTATCCGCGATCTGGATCAAGCCCAGCACCAGCAGTCCGACCAGAGCAATCGCCGGAAGCAGCATCAGATAAGGCACGGCGCGATTGAACCGCGCGGGCCACAAAAAGGCTGCGATTGCTTCCAGCGCGTCCATGATGCGCCATGTCATGGGATAGGCAGTGCGTGCCGCTCGCATGTTTCAATTCCTGAATGTTTGTCCGAAAATGTTTGCCCGAAGATGTCGGGCATCAGGATCGCCCTTTCGGGCGACCCGTCTTGCTTTCATGGAGCTGGATCAGCCCTGCATGATAGCCTTGAACTTCGAGAACCACTCGCTCTCGTTTTCCACCTGCACCTTTGCCGAAATACGGATGAGGTGTTTGAAATCCTCGTCCTTGGTCGGATAGGCCGGATCGTTCACCAGATCGGCGGGCGGGGTCAGGCCCGGCACGACACCCGGCAGACCGAGGCCGTCGAGCCAGACCTGCTGCGCATCCTTGGTAAGGGCGAAATTGATATATTCCTTGGCCCAGTAAAGCTCGTTTTCCGGCAGGCCCTTTGGAATCCAAAGGCCGTCGGTGTCGAACTTCGCGCCCTCTTCCGGAACGGTCCAGTCGATCTTGACGCCGTTCTTCTGGGCTTCGCGCGCATTGGTGGAAATGGTGCAGGCCAGATCGATTTCACCCTTCTGGAACCAGGTGGTGAAATCCGGGTCTTCGCCGAGAAGCGGCTGCTGCTGCTTCACCCTGGTGATGAAATCCCATGCGGGCTGCATGTTGCCCGGAATGTCTTCCAGCTTGCCGCCACCGGCAACCTGCGCCGGGAAGTGGAAGCCGATGCCATCGTTATAAAGCGCGATGCGTCCCTTGAATTTCGGATCGAGCAGGGCGTGCCACGACTTCGGCGGGCCATCCGGGAAGGCTTCCGGACGATAGGCCAGCACATAGACATAGCCATAGGTGTTGACGATCGGATAGCCGTCGAGACCAACCGGCTTGGCAAGATCGGTGGTGTTCTTGAGGTTCGACAGGTCCGACAGGTCTTCCGTCACGCCGCGCAATGCCGATTTGGTCGCATTGGTGGTCGTATCCCAGTTGACGTGGATCGGCGGAACACGCTTCTGCGCGACCGCAGCCCAGAGCTTCGGCTGGATTTCGTTGTCTTCCGTCAGGTCGTGACGGATGGAAATGCCGGTCTTGGCGGTAAACGGATCGGACACGCCCGCTTTAAGCGCCTCCACCCAGCTGCCACCCCAGGCGCGCACGATCAGTTCCTTCGGCTTAGCTGGCTCTTCAGCAAATGCGCGCGACAGGCCGAGCGATGTCGTGCCGGCTGCGGCGGCAAAAGCGCCTGCGCTCTGCAGGAAGCGGCGGCGGTCGAGTATCAGAAAAGGTTTCTTCAGATTGCTCATTTTGTTTCTCCTCTGGAGTTTCCCCGTAACGTTTTAGTTCATACGGCAAAGACGATGAGATCGCGGGCGTTCCAGCCAAGATGCACGGTTTCACCTTCTGCAAACTGGCTATGGCCGATGGGATCGTGGTCGAAGACGCGCATCAACACGTCTCCTAACGCAGGAACCCGCAATTCATAGACGATGCGTTCGCCCTCGAAGATCGCATCCGTAACGATGCCTTCAAGCACGGTATCGAGTTCCGCATGCGCTGCGGCGCTGCCGCCGATACGGATCTGTTCGGCGCGGATTGCGCACGAGACATTTGCGTTGGCGGCAACCGGTCCGCGCCCCTCGCCTGCCATGCCTACCAGAGCCATTCCTGCATCGACCCGCACGAGATTGCCGTCGAGCGACGATGCCTTGCCGGAAATGAAATTGGTGACGCCGATGAAGTTCGCCACAAAGGCGTTGGACGGGTTGCGATAGGTCTCGGATGGCTGCGCCATCTGCTGGATTTCACCGCCATCCATGACGATGATTTCGTCAGATACGACGAGCGCTTCGCGCTGGTCATGGGTGACATTGATGGTCGTGACGCCGAGTTCCCGCTGGATACGGCGAAATTCAAGCTGCATTTCCTCGCGCAGCTTGCGGTCGAGTGCCGCCAGAGGTTCGTCGAGCAGAAGCAGGTCCGGTTCAAAAACGAGGGCGCGCGCGATGGCCACGCGCTGCTGCTGGCCACCGGAAAGCTCGTGCACACGGCGCCCGCCGAGGCCGTTCAGACGAACGAGGTCGAGATAGCGTTCCACCCGCTCAGGGATCGAACGCGCATCGAAGCGGCGCATTTTCAGCGGAAACGCGACGTTTTCGGCCGCCGTCATATGCGGGAAAAGCGCGAGCTTCTGGAAAACCATGCCGATGGAGCGCTTGTGCGGCGGCACGGCGCTGACAGCTTCATCGTTGATGAAGATTTCGCCGATGCTCGGTTTCTGGAAACCGGCGATGAGGCGGAGAAGCGTCGTCTTGCCGGAACCCGACGGCCCGAGAATGGTCAGAAAACGGCCCTTGGCGAGATCGAAAGATGCCGCACGCACGGCATGGAAGCCGTTATAGATCATGCTGACATTGTTGACCGATACGGCAGCCGGTCCGTTGGAGACTTTACGGCCAGTTCCGGTTTCGGTTGTATTCATCGCAGTTTCCCATTTCAGTCAAAGCACCGGAAGGTGCTTTATGAAGTTATTTCAATGCTATTTCACGATCTGATGATGTTCTACGTAAGGATATCAGAACCTGAATCAAAAAGCGGCATGTGTGTGCGAAAATGGTGATTTTCGAGTACCGGAGCGGAGCGTACTTGAAGGTACGTGAGCACCGGAACGCAGGTAAATTGCCATTTGCAGCCACACAGGGCGACTTTTGGAGCAGGTTCTCAGATGGATGCAAGATAGCCTCCGTCAATCGGGATCACCTGCCCCGTGACATAGGACGATGCGGCGCTTGCCAGAAACACCACGGCGCCCGCAACATCTTCCATTGCGCCGAAACGGCCCTGCGGAATCTTGCCCAGCATCGCCTTCTGCCAGTCGTCATTCTCGTAAAACACATCCGTCATGGCAGTGCGGAAATAGCCCGGCGCAATGCCGTTGACGCGGATACCGGACGGCGCCCATTCGGTGGCCAAAGCATGGGTCATGCCCATGAGACCGGATTTGGAAGAACCGTAGGGAGCAGCGGTTGGCACACCGACATAGGAGGTCAGCGAGCACAGATTGATGATCGCTCCATCCTTCCCGCTCTCTGTCATGTGGCGGGCGGCGGCCTGCGCGCAAAAGAATGCGCCTTTGAGGTTGGTCGCCACGATGTGGTCCCAGAGCGCCTCGTCCACATCGAGCGAGGGGCGGATTTCTTCATAGCCCGCATTGTTGACGAGAATATCGAGGCCGCCAAGAGCTTCTGCCGCTTGCGCGACAGCAGCAGCACAGGCGGCAACATCGCGCACATCGAGAGAAAGAGTTGCCGAGGTGCGGCCATGGGCGGCGATACGGGATGCCGTTTCGGAGAGGTCGTTGGACTTGCGCGCTGTAATGGCAACATCGGCACCAGCCGAGGCGAGTGCTTCGGCAATAGCCTGTCCCAGTCCCCGGCTGGCACCGGTAACCAGCGCTTTACGCCCGCTTAGGTCGAAAAGCGATAAAACCTGCATCATGTTCCCCTGCGGACCTTTGGCAAACAATATTGTTGCCCGAACTTCTAACTGTTCCGGGTCGAATGTTTAGCAATTTTTTGTGGTCTCCCCAGCATAGGAACATCTTTTTCATAACTTGTCTATACATATATATACAAAATTGGATTTTAGTCTTAGAACTTCTCTCCCAAAGGCGCGCGACAAGTGACGCGCTGCACCAGAGGAGAACGTGAATGGCGCAGGAAAATGCCCGGTTTGGCGATCTGATTCGACCCGAAATCCGTGGTCTCAGCCCCTATAATGCCGGTCTCACCATTGCCGAGGTGGAGGCGCGCTATCATCCTCCGGCAATCGCAAAACTCGGCTCCAACGAGAACCCGCTTGGACCGTCACCCAAGGTGCAGGCGCTCTTTTCCGGTGCCCATGATCTGCTGCGGCTCTACCCCGACCCGTCGGGACGCGAACTGGCGCAGGAAATTGCGATCGAGTTCGATTGGCCGCAGGACCGCATCATTCTCGGCAACGGATCGGAAGACCTGATCGGCGTAATCTGCCGCACCGTTTTGCGGCCGCGCGACCGGGTGGTCACACTTTACCCGTCCTTTCCGCTGCACGAGGATTATGCGACGACCATGGGGGCAAGTGTCGAACGGGTTGAAGTGACGCCGTCGCTTGAAGTCGACGTTAACGCACTGGTGGCAACGGTTGCGACCGCTCCGCGTCTCGTGATGTTCGCAAATCCGCTCAATCCGGTCGGGACCTGGCTGACACCGGAGGCTTTGCAGCGCGTTGTCAATGCGGCTGCTCCGGAGACGTTGCTGGTCGTGGACGAAGCTTATGCTGAATATGCAGCCGGTGACGATTATCCGTCTGCCGCTACACTTCTGCGCGACAGCGGCCTTCACTGGGTGGCGCTGCGTACCTTCTCCAAGGCTTATGGGCTGGCCGGTGCGCGGCTCGGGTTCGGGCTTGTCAGCGACCCGGACTTGCGCGGGTTTCTGGACCGCGCCCGCACGCCTTTCAACGCCAATGGCATTGCACAGGCTGCGGGGCTGGTTGCGCGCCGGGATAAAGACCATCTCGCAAAGGGTATCGCGCTTGCGCTTAGCGAGCGGGACCGGATGGCCGGTTTCCTGAGCGAGCGACAAATCCGTTTTGCGCCCTCCAAGGGGAATTTTCTGTTCATCGACGTGAAGTCGGATTCTGTTGTGTTTGCCGAAAAACTGCTGGAAGACGGCGTCATCGTGAAGCCTTGGAAGCAGAAGGGTTACACGACTTTCATCCGCGTCAGTGTCGGTGCGCCGGAAGAAAATGATCTTTTCATGCGCTCTTTCGAGAAAGCCACAGGACTGGCTTGAGTTTGAAAGCAGGTTTCGGGAGGCTGTCTCCTGATCTCGTGCTAGAAAGGTCTCATGAGAGACCTTTTCGACCAGATTGAACCGCGTGAAATCCTGGCGCCGGGCGCTGTGCTTCTGCGTGGCTTTGCGCTTCCAAGTGAGGATGCTGTTCTGAAAGCCGTGGCCGATGTTTCTGCCGTGACCCCCTTTCGTCATATGACCACTCCCGGCGGGTATCGCATGTCGGTTGCGATGACGAATTGTGGAGAATTCGGCTGGGTCACGGACCGGACCGGCTATCGCTACAGTACCCACGATCCGGAAACCGGCCTTCTCTGGCCGACGATGCCGGATGCCTTCCGCGCGCTTGCCCAAACTGCTGCCCGTGAAGCCGGTTATCCTGATTTTGCGCCGGATGCCTGTCTCATCAATCGTTATGAACCGGGTGCGAAACTTTCATTGCATCAGGACAAGGACGAGCAGGATTTCAACAATCCGATTGTTTCGGTGTCGCTCGGTCTGCCTGCGACTTTCCAGTTCGGCGGGTTGAAGCGAACCGACCCGATTGCGAAATATATCCTGCATCACGGTGACGTGGTTGTGTGGGGCGGACCTTCACGTCTCTTCTATCATGGCATACTCGCCCTGAAGCGCGGCGAGCATGAAAAACTAGGTCCGTTTCGCCTCAATCTGACATTCAGAAAATCGCGCTGACAGTTGCCAAACGCGATTTTCGGAACGGACAAGCGACAGAAATCGCCTTTTAATTGCGGCGAAGGACCGTTCATTATGTGGCGGTTTTGTGGCAAGTGGAGTTTTAGTTAAACGCCCCGCCGTCGCTTCTACTCTCCGGACGCTCCTTCGCAACCTTATCGCGGTAGCCACTGGCTCGGTAGGCGGCAATCGGTTCGATGGCCCCGCCGGTGCGGCGACGTGCTTCCGCGAGAATTGGTTCGACGTCGGTTCTATAGGCGCGTTTCAGCGTATCAGATGCCATCAGCGCGTCGTTTTCCTGCTGATAGGTTTCGAGCGCTTCACGATCCACCAGAAGCGCCTGCGCATAGGCACGGCGGATTTCATTGGCGGATGAGATCAGGCTCTCCAGCGGGTCGGTCACATTGTGCGATTGGTCGATCATATGAGCCGGATGGAAGTCGGCCACACCACGATAATCTGCATCCACCAACTCATTGAAAACAAGGAATAATCGATACGGATCGATGGAGCCGGCGTCGAGATCGTCATCGCCATATTTGCTGTCGTTGAAATGGAAACCGCCAAGTTTCCCGAACTGGATCAGCCGCGCGACGATCATTTCGATATTGGTGTTGGGCGCATGGTGGCCAAGATCGACCAGACATTGCGCCTTTGGCCCTAGCGTCGAGGCGATGAGGTAATTGGTGCCCCAATCCTGCACCACCGTCGAATAGAAGGCCGGTTCATACATTTTGTGTTCGGAGAACAGGCGCCAGTCGTCGGGTAGTGCGTGATAGATTTCACCCATGGAAGCCAGATAGCGCTCAAAGGCGCGGGTGAAATTCTGCTGGCCCGGAAAGTTGGAACCATCGCTCAACCAGACGGTCAAGGCTTTGGAACCTATGGCTTTTCCGATTTCGATACATTCGATATTGTGCTCTACGGCTTGCGCCCGCACTGCCGGATCGACATGGGTAAGCGACCCGAATTTGTAGGAAAGCTTCTGGTCTGCGCCGTCGGCAAATGTATTGGAGTTCATGGCGTCGAAGCCGAGACCTAGCGCTTCGGCATGGGCTTTAAGTTTCTTCGGGTCGGCCTTGTCCCACGGAATATGCAGGGAAACATTCGGTGTGGCACGGCAAAGCTCGTTGATGACGGCGCAATCGTCCAGCTTGTCGAAAATGCCGCGCGGTTCGCCCCTTCCCGGAAAGCGCCCAAAGCGGGTGCCGCCTGTGCCTGTGCCCCATGAAGGTACGGCCACGTAATAGGCCGCCACCTTGTCTGTAATCGTGTCGATCTCGATGCCACGGCGCAAAAGCTGTTCGCCGAGCGCCTGATAATCGCTCTTCAATGATTTCTCAAAACCGGAATTATGCTCGGCGATGAAATCGGCCGCAATGCGTTGCTCGGACATGGTTCCTCCCAGAATGTCCAGATTATATGGTCAGCGCGGAAAGCTCTGCTGGTTTCCGGCGTCGACATTGATGATGTTGCCGGTCGACTTGGCCGAAGCATCGCTTGCAAGAAAGTAGATGGCTTCGGCAATGTCTTCGGGGAAGACATTCAGCTTCAGCATGGAGCGCTTGCGATAATGTTCCTCAAGCTCGGAAACATCAATCTTCGAGGATGCTGCACGCTGTTCGCGCCACTCGCCGTCCCATATCTTGGAGCCGCGCAGAACCGCATCCGGGTTGACCACATTGACGCGGATTCCTGCATCTGCACCTTCCAGCGCCAGACAACGCGCCAGATGGATTTCTGCGGCCTTTGCAGCGCAATAGGCCGAAGCATTGGGCGAAGCTGCAAGCCCGTTCTTCGAGGCGACAAATACCACGTTGCCGCCGATTTTCTGGCGGCGGAACAAGCGAAACGCCTCCCGCGAAACGAGGAAGTAGCCGGTCGCCAGAATGTCGATATTGCGGTTCCACATGGAAAGTTCGGTCGCTTCTACCGGCGCGGATGATGCAATACCAGCGTTGGAAACCAGAATGTCGATGCCACCCAGCTCGACGCTGGCTTCGACAAACGCACTCGCGACGCCTTTTTCGTCGGTGACGTTCAGTTCGACACTGCGCACCTGATCGGAACCAAAGCGCTTTGCGAGATTTTCGTGAGCGGTTTTGAGCGATCCTGCATCGATATCTGCCAGAACCACGCAAGCACCTTCGCCTGCAAGCCGTTCTGCTGTGGCAAAGCCGATGCCGCCAGCGCCGCCGGTAATGAATGCAATGCGCCCCGCGAGGCTTTTCGGCTTTGGCATGCGTTGCAGCTTGGCTTCCTCAAGCAGCCAATACTCGATATCGAAGGCTTCCTGTTCGGGCAGGCCCTGATATTCCGATACGCCGGATGCACCGCGCATCACGTTGATCGCGTTGACATAAAACTCACCGGCGATGCGCGCAGTCGCCTTGTCGCGTGCGAAGGACAGCATGCCGACACCGGGGATCAGGAAAATTACCGGATTGGGATCGCGCATCTTCGGCGAATTGTCATGCTTGCACGCCTCGTAATAGCGCTTGTAGTCGGCGCGATAGGCTTCCAGTGCACCCTCAAGTCCGGCAACCACGGCATCGATATCGGGCTTGGCCGGGTCGAAATTAACGACCAGCGGACGGATTTTGGTGCGCAGGAAGTGATCCGGGCAGGACGTGCCAAGCGCTGCCAGCGGGCGCAGATCGTTTGAATTTACAAATTCCAGCACGGCATCCTGATCATCGAAATGACCGAGCTTGCGCTCATCCTTACCGATAAGTCCGCGAATTTCGGGCATCAGCCGTGCTGCAATGGCACGGCGCTCGGAAACTGGGAGGCTCTGCGTGACAGCACCGCCAAAAGCGGGCTTGCCTGCCGTCTTCTGATCCAGCCATTCAATGGCCTTGTTGATGATGGCAAGCGTGGTTTCATAACAGGCTTTGGCATCATCGGCCCAAGTGAAAAGTCCATGACTTTCAAGGATAACGCCCTTAGCGTTGGGATTTGACTTCACGAAGGCTTCAAGGTCGAGGCCAAGCTGGAAACCGGGACGACGCCATGGCAGCCAGCCGATTTCGCCGCCGAAAATCTCGGCAGTCAGTTCACGAGAATTCTCGGATGCAGCGATTGCTATGATCGCATCGGGATGCATGTGATCCACATGCTTGAAGGCGACAAATCCGTGCAACGGCGTATCGATGGAAGCGGCGCGCGGATTGAGGTTGAAGGTGCAGTGCGGCAGGAAACCGACCATGCGGTCCTCGTCCTCGACGCCCTTATAGATGCCCTTCAGCGCATCGAGCTTATCCTGATATAGCGTGGCGAAACCATCAAGCTTGATGGTTCCGACATCGCCGCCCGAACCCTTGACCCAGAGAACCTGAACCTTTTCGCCGGTCAGCGGATCAATTTCCTCGACTTTCGCAGACGTGTTGCCGCCGCCGTAATTGGTGATGCGCTTGTCGGAACCGAGCAGATTGGAGCGATAAAGCAGCTTGCCCGGCTCATCCATCGTTGCCGCTCTGGCATCATCCCACCGGTTTTCGAGAAGCCTGCTCTGGGCCACCATGTTATCCTCCCAATTCTGTTATGGTGAATCGCAAGCCGCCTGTACGTCTGCATGTCCGTCCGCATGCATGTCCAATGTGCCAGCGATCATGTTGCGGCAGATATGACGTATCAAACGAATTGCTGTCAATCATAAACGATCATAATCAATCATTAATGTGACTATTGCGCCCTATTATGATTGTTTGTGATTGACATGAGCGACATTTATGCCCGATACAAAGACAAGGAGGAGCCATGCACGAAAGAGAGCGCCACCGCATCATCCTGAGTGCTGTTCAGGAAAAGCCGGTGATTACCATTCAGGATCTGGTGGAATTGACGGAGGCGTCGGAAGCGACCCTTCGCCGGGATATTGCTTCGCTCCATATGCAGGGCCGTATCAAGCGCGTGCGTGGTGGCGCAGAGGCTATTCATCCGCCACAGTTCGGAAATCTCGCAGGCCGTCCTTTCAAGGTTTCGGAGACCGAAAACACGGACCGCAAACGTGCAATCGCTCGCGAAGCCGTGGCGCTTTGCGAAGAAGGCGACAGCATCATCATCAATGGCGGATCCACGACTTTCCAGATGGTGCATTATCTTGCTCCGCGCCGCCTGCAGGTGCTGACCAATTCGTTTGCTATCGCCGAACATCTGCTACGCCAGTCGAAAAGCACGGTGATCGTGCCCGGCGGTGCGATCTATCGCGACCAGAGCCTTATCCTGTCGCCTTTCGACAATGACGTTATTCGTAATTTCTACGGACGACGCATGTTCATGGGCTGTCAGGGGATCAGTCCGCTCGGCGTCATGGAATCCGATGCGCTGATCATCCAGAGCGAACAGAAACTGATGGGCCAGGCGGACGAACTTGTCCTGATGGTTGATTCAACGAAATTCACACGCCGCTCCAGCCTCATCCTTTGCCCTCTCGACCGGGTCAGCACACTGATCACCGATGACGGCATTTCGGACGACGCGCGGCGCATGGTGGAAAATGCGGGCATCCGGCTCATCGTGGCGCAGGTCTCCGCAAATGCCGACAAGGGCGACCCACGGGAGGATTCCGCCGAGGTGGCCTGAGCCGGAACAAGCGAAACATATGTCTTTATACTGGGAGGAATGAGACATGAAACTTTTCAAGAAACTGGCACTAGGAACTGCGCTGGCTGTTGCCTTCATGGCGGCCCACGCGCAGGCCGCCGACATGAAGATCGGACTTGTCGCGAAGTCGCTCGGTAACGGCTTCTTCGAAGCTGCCAACAAGGGCGCGCAGGAAGCTGCGAAGGAACTGGGCGGCGTAGAGGTCATCTATACCGGCCCGACCACCACGACGGCGGAAGGTCAGATCGAGGTCATCAACTCCCTCATTGCGCAGGGTGTGGACGCCATCGCCATTTCGGCCAACGATCCGGATGCTGTCGTCCCTGCCCTGAAGAAAGCTGCACAGCGCGGCATCAAGGTGATCTCGTGGGATTCGGGCGTCGCACCTGAAGGCCGTATCGTCCACCTCAACCCGTCTTCCAACGAACTGATCGGCAAGATGTGCCTCAAGCTCGCAGCCGATCACCTGCCGGACGGCAAGGGCGATTTCGCGATCCTGTCTGCCACCACCACCTCGACCAACCAGAACGTCTGGATTGGCGAGATGAAGAAGCAACTCAAGGACTTCCCCGGCCTCAATCTGGTGACCACCGTTTATGGTGACGACCTGGCCGACAAGAGCTACCGTGAAGCACAAGGCTTGCTGACTTCAAATCCAAATGTGAAGGTCATCGTGGCCCCCACCACCGTTGGCGTTCTCGCTGCCTCGCAGGCCGTAAAGGATGCGGGCAAGATTGGTGATGTCTATGTGACCGGCCTTGGTCTTCCGTCCGAAATGGCCGGCGCCATCAAGTCGGGCGCAACCAAGGAATTCGCCATCTGGAACCCGATCGACCTTGGCTATTCGGCAACCCAGATTGCCTACCACCTCGTAAAGGGTGATGCCGATGGCAAGCCGGGCTCGGAAATCGAAGCCGGACGCATGGGCAAGATCAAAATCGGCGAAAACGGCGAAGCCGCAATGAGCGATCCTTTCGTCTATGACGCGTCGAATATCGACGAGTTCTCCAAGGTCTTCTGATCGGAAAGCGCATCCCGAAAAGTGGAAACCGGTTTTCGGGATGCGTCTTCAAAAAGGTGGCGCGCACATCGCCTGCCGCCTTTTTCTCCCCGGAACACTTTGATCGATTTCAGGTATCTGCGATGAATGCAGCCTTTCAATCCAGCGGCCCATCCGGCGGAGAGCGGACGCTTTCCACCACGGATCAGCCCATTCTGGAAATGCGCGGCATAGCCAAGACGTTTCCGGGCGTGCGTGCGCTCGATGACGTGAACATCGCGCTTTATCCCGGCAAGGTGACGGCGCTGATCGGAGAGAATGGCGCTGGCAAATCCACGCTTGTGAAAATCCTGACTGGCATCTACCAGCCCGACGAAGGCGAAATCTTCATCGACAGCAAGCCGGTACATTTCGCAACCGCACAGGATGCGACCGATCACGGCGTGACGGCCATTCATCAGGAAACTGTGCTTTTCGACGAATTGTCGGTGGGCGAAAACATCTATCTCGGCCATGCGCCGCGCACGAAGTTCGGTTTCGTCAACTGGAAGGCTGTTTATGCGCGCTCGCAGGCGTTGCTGTCATCGCTCGAAACGACTGTTGATGCCCGTATCAAGCTGAAAGAACTTTCCATCGCCCAGCGCCATCTGGTTGCCATTGCCCGCGCCTTGTCCGTGGATTCGCGCATTGTTATCATGGACGAGCCGACCGCCGCCCTGTCGCGCAAGGAAGTGGACGACCTGTTTCGTATTGTGGCGCGGCTGAAGGCACAGGGCAAAGCCATCCTGTTCATCAGCCACAAATTCGATGAAGTCTATGAAATCGCCGATAATTATGCCGTTTTTCGTGACGGTCACGCGGTTGGACACGGTGCGCTCACAGATACACGGCAGAACGATATCGTTCGCATGATGGTCGGGCGATCCGTGGATCAGGCCTTTCCCAAGCAGGATGTCGCCATCGGCAAACCGGTGCTGAAGGTTGAAAACTATTCGCATCCGACCGAGTTTCGCGACATTTCCTTTGAGCTGCGCAAGGGCGAGATCCTCGGCGTTTACGGCCTTGTCGGCGCGGGACGTTCGGAGTTCACGCAGTCGCTGTTCGGCATCACCAAGCCATCGCGTGGCCGCGTGACGCTTGAAGATCGCGAGATTAGTATCCGCCGCCCCGGCGATGCGGTGGCACATGGCATCGTCTATGTGCCGGAAGAACGCGGACGCCATGGCGCCGTGCTGCAACTGCCGATCTTCCAGAATGTATCGCTGCCGTCACTCGCCCGCACCTCGCGCAATGGTTTTCTGCGCATGGCGGAAGAACTGGCGCTGGCGCGAAAATATGCCGAGCGTTTCGACCTGCGCGCAGCAGCGCTTTCGGTCCCTGTCGGAACCCTTTCCGGCGGCAACCAGCAGAAGGTCGTCATCGGCAAGTGGCTCGCGACCAATCCGAAGGTCATCATTCTCGATGAGCCGACCAAAGGCATCGATATCGGTTCCAAGGCAGCGGTTCACGCCTTTATCAGCGAATTGGCGGCGGAAGGGCTCAGTATCATCATGATCTCGTCGGAACTGCCGGAAATCATCGGCATGTCTGACCGTGTGATGGTGATGCGCGAAGGGCTGATGGAAGGCATCTTTGAGCGCGCCAGCCTCGACGCGGAAGTGCTGGTGCGCGCCGCCACCGGAAACACGGAGTAGACGATGAAACAGTTGCTCAAGCAGCGCGAAATCCTGCTCCTTGTCATTATCGCTCTTCTGGTGGGGCTGTTCGCAAGCCGCGCTCCGGGCTTTGCCAGCGCACATAATCTGGCGAATATTTTCAACGATACGTCCATCCTCATCATTGTCGCGCTTGGACAGATGGCGGTGATCCTGACCAAGTCAATCGATCTGTCGGTCGCCGCCAACCTCGCCTTTACCGGCATGGCGGTGGCTATGCTGAATGCGACCTATCCGGGCCTGCCGCTCGTGTTTCTCATTGTGCTGGCAATTGGCATCGGCGCGGTTCTGGGCGCCATCAATGGCATTCTGGTCTGGAAGCTCAACATTCCGGCGATTGTCGTGACACTTGGCACGCTCACCATCTATCGCGGTATGGCCTTTGTGCTCTCCGGCGGCGCATGGGTGAATGCGCATCAGATGACTGCGCCGTTTCTCAACACGCCGCGCACGCCCTTTCTTGGCCTGCCGCTCCTCGGCTGGACAGCAATCCTGATCGTCGCGCTCGTCTATGTGTTGCTGACGCGGACATTCTTCGGTCGCGCCCTTTATGCCTCCGGCGGCAACCCGACCGCCGCCGTCTATACCGGGATCGATGTGGGCCGCACGCGCTTCTTCGCCTTCGTGCTGTCGGGTGCGCTCGCCGGGCTTTGCGGCTATCTCTGGGTGTCACGCTATGCCGTCGCCTATGTGGATGTTGCAGCCGGATTCGAACTCGACAGCGTTGCGGCTTGCGTCATTGGCGGCATCTCGACACTTGGCGGGATAGGCTCTGTTGCCGGTGCGGTTCTCGGTGCGCTGTTCCTCGGCGTCATCAAGAACGCACTGCCGGTCATCGACATATCGCCCTTCTGGCAGATGGCGATTTCCGGCTCTGTTATCATCTTGGCCGTGATCTTCAATGCACGACAGGAAAAGCGGCGCGGACGCATCATCCTGCGCGACAAGGCTGCAAAAACTTACGAGGAGGTTGCGGCATGAATAATGAACAGCGCCGTCATATCCCCGACCGGCTCGGAACGCCATTCTCCCGCATCTTCGCAAGCTGGGAAATGCTTTTGCTTGGCGTGGCAATTGCGATCTTCATCGCGAATTCCTTTGCCTCGCCCTACTTCCTCAATGCCTGGAACCTGTCGGATGCCACGTTCAATTTCACCGAAAAGGCATTGATCGCCTTTGCGATGACGCTTCTCATTATTTCCGGCGAAATCGATCTTTCGGTCGCCGCGATCATTGCGCTCGCCTCGACGGCGATGGGGGCAGCGGCGCAGGCAGGTGTCGGCACACCCGGCCTCGTGATGATCGGCATCGGCACCGGTCTTGTCTGTGGCGCGATCAATGGCGGGCTGGTTGCCGGGCTGAAACTGCCGTCCATCGTCGTGACCATCGGCACGATGAGCCTCTTCCGCGGCATTTCCTATATCGTGCTGGGCGATCAGGCATTTGGTGGCTATCCGGCAAGCTTTGCCTATTTCGGACAGGGCTATGTGTTCTGGGTGATCTCTTTCGAATTTGCGCTGTTCGTCCTGTTTGCCGTGCTGTTCGGGGTACTGTTGCACTGGACCAGCTTCGGGCGCCGTATCTATGCCATCGGCAACAATGAATTCGCGGCGCGCTTTTCCGGCATTCCGGTTGAGAAAACCAAATTCGTGCTTTTCCTGATGACGGGCGTGATGAGCGGCATCGCCGCCGTTTGCCTGACCTCGCGCCTCGGCTCGACGCGCCCGTCCATTGCGCAAGGCTGGGAACTGGAAGTCGTCACCATGGTCGTACTGGGCGGCGTGTCGATCCTCGGCGGCTCGGGCACAATTGTCGGCGTGGTGATCGCCGCTTTCGTGATGGGCCTCGTGACGTTCGGGCTTGGGCTTCTCAATGTGCCGGGCATCGTCATGTCGATCTTCATCGGCCTCCTGCTGATCGTCACCATTTCACTGCCGATCCTCATCCGGCAGTTCAAAACGAGGCGTGCAGCATGACTGGCGAACGCTACGCATTTCGCATGAAGCTCAATCCTGGCATGGAAGCGGAGTACCGCCGCCGGCATGACGAGATATGGCCGGAACTGGTGGACCTTCTGCACACGGCAGGCGTGTCGGATTACGCGATCTATCTCGATGAAGAGACCAGTACCCTGTTCGGCGTGCTGACACGTAAGCCCAATCACGGCATGGCCGCCCTGCCTGATCATCCGGTGATGAAAAAGTGGTGGGTGCATATGGCGGATATCATGGCAACGAATGCCGATAATTCGCCGGTTTCCGTGGACCTCAAGCCAGTGTTTCACATGCCATGAAGCGCATTGCCATTCTGGATATAGGCAAAACAAACGCTAAAGTCGTTGTGCTTGATGCGGCAAGCGGCGAAGAAATCGTTGCAAACCGCATCTCCAATACGGTGCTGTGCGATGGCCCCTATCCACATTATGACATCGAGGCACTGTGGCGATTTTTCCTGAAAAGCCTTGCCGCTTTTGCCAAAGAGCCGGGTTTTGATACCATCTCCATCACCACGCATGGCGCGGCGGCGGCTCTCGTCGCAGCAGATGGCACATTGGCCATGCCTGTCCTCGACTATGAACTCGACTATCCGGCTGAAATCCTCGCAGCCTATGCGGCCATAAAGCCGGATTTCAAAGATACTTTCTCGCCACCGCTGTCGCTCGGCCTTAATCTCGGTGCGCAGCTTCATTATCTGAAGACGACGTTTCCCGCCGATTTTGCGCGGGCGCATTTCATATTCACCTATCCACAATATTGGGCATGGCGCCTGACTGGCATTGCCGCTTCGGAAGTGACATCGCTCGGCTGTCATACGGATCTGTGGTTGCCGAAGGAATCCGCCTTCTCACCTCTTGTCGACCGGCTGGGCATCCGTGCAAAACTCCCGCCACTTCGCTCTGCCTTCGATGCGTTGGGCGAAGTTTTGCCCGAGATTGCAACAGAGGTCGGCCTTTGCAAAGCTGTGCCGGTTCATTGCGGCATTCACGATTCCAATGCATCGCTGCTCGCGCATCTAATGGATCGGGAGGCCCCGTTCTCGGTCGTCTCGACCGGGACGTGGGTGGTCAGTTTCGCCGTTGGCGGCAATTTCGACGGGCTTGACCCGGAACGCGACACGCTTGCCAATGTCGATGCCTATGGTCGTGCTGTTCCATCCGCCCGTTACATGGGCGGGCGCGAATTCGATATCATGACGGAAGGACTGACCGTTCCCCCGGTCATCGACCAGCCCGATATTGCAGCAAAGGTTCTGGTGCAGCACATCATGGCGCTGCCGTCAGCCGTGCCGGGTTGCGGCCCCTATCCGAGTTCCAATCTTCGCTGGATCAATGCTGACACAGCCAGCGATGCAGAGCGCTATGTTGCCGCCTGCATCTATGCGGCGCTGATGACGGAAACCTGTCTCCACCTGCTGGGTGCCGATGGACCGGTTATCGTCGAAGGGCCGTTTGCCGGAAACCCGGTCTATCTTGAAGCGCTGGCGAATTTTACGGGACGAGACGTCGAAGCCGTATCAGGATCGACCGGCACGTCGCTTGGTGCCGGATTGCTCGCAGGTGCAACGGTTCCGGAGAAACACGGCAGGATTTTCAGACCGGGCAATGAAGCCTACGCTGCGTACCGAAAGCAATGGATAAAGAATACGGCATAAATCACTGAAATAATATATAATATGCCTGGAGATAAAATTGATCTCCGGGCTGTTTTTCCTAACATTTCTTTATCCCAAAACCGGTTCCCATTTTTTGGGAGACATGTTCTAGTTCAACGCTTTCTGCCGTGTCTCCACATCGATGAAAAAGGCGATAATACCGGCCAGCGCCAGAAGTCCCGCAAACAGTGCCACGGCGACATAGAAGCTCTGGCTGATGACGAGTGCCAGCGCGGACGGCGCAAGCAAGCCGCCAAGGCGAGCCATCGCGCCCGCCGCTCCCATTCCACTTGCGCGCAATCCTGTCGGATAAAGTTCCGGCGTAAAAGCATAGAGCGCGCCCCATGTGCCAAGCAGGGCAAAGCTCATGATGAGAATGGATGCACCGACAACTGCTGAACTGTTGGCCACTGTAAAGAGAGCACAGGCCGCAGCGCTGATGAACAGAAAGGTGATCAGCGTCTTCTTGCGTCCCCACGCTTCCACGCCATAGGCGGCGAGTGCGTAGCCCGGCAATTGGGCCAGTGCAACCACGACAAGGAAGCCGTAGCCGCGGACGAAGCCAAAACCGTCACCGGCAAGCTTGGCCGGTATCCAGGTGAAAATACCGTAATAGGACACCGAGACGAGAAACCAGATTGCCAGCGTCGTCAACGTGCGCTGGCGCAGATTTGGCGACAGAAGCTTTTCGCCTGTCACCATAAGGGGCGCTTCTAGCCGGGCCTTCGGCGGCAACTCCGGTTTGCCATTACGGCGAAGCACGCGGTTCATGACCGATTTGGCTTCTTCCGGACGTCCCGATTTCAGAAGATGCATCGGGGATTCCGGCACCCAGAGGCGCAGCCAGATGCCGATGAGCGCCGGTGCAGCAGTGACGATGAAGATATAGCGCCATCCATCTTCTACGCCTGCAAGGCTGGTGGCCCATGCCGCAAGGGCAATGATAACGGTGCCGACCGCCCAGAAACCTTCGAGCATGACGAGCCAACGGCCGCGATTTTTGGCGGGAAGGAATTCGGCCATCATCGCATAGTCGACCGGCAATGTTCCGCCGACTGCCACGCCTGTCATGAAGCGCAGGAAGAGCAAAATACCGAAACTCGGCGCAAATGCCGAAAGCAGTCCGAAAACGGCATCGCAGGCGACAGTGATCAGAAGCACGCGGCGGCGACCGTATTTATCCGCCAGTCGCCCGAAGACCGCCGCGCCGATCAGCATGCCAAGGAAGAACAGCGTGCCGGTCTGCAATGCTTGTGGGACGGTCAGGCCAAAAGTCTTTGCAATGGCAGCACCAGTAAAGCCGACCGCCAGCACCTGCATGGCGTCGGCGGCCCAGACAAGGCCAAACACACCCAGAAGACCGCGCTGAAATGCGCCCGTACCCGCCTGATCGAGCGTCTGTTCGATGGTAACTTTCATGCCGCGACGTGTCCCCTGCTACCGGCTGAAGATATGCTGCCTTTTACAGCGCCGACGATGGGTTGCTGTCAATCGCCCTTTTCAGATATTGCCCGATCTTTTGCCTGCAAATATTCCCAGAAGCTCTCGGCATGTGCCGGAAGTGCCGCATCGTGACGATAGATACGGACCTCGACCGTGAAATCCCAATAGGGATCGGTTGAGGCTGGCACTAGCTCGCCGCGTTGCAGTTCGTCATAGATGAGGCTTTCGGGCAGCCAGGCCATCCCCCAGCCTGCAAGCGCCATGGCCTTCAGACCGATCGACATGGTGTTTTCGTGAACCACCTGACGCTTGAACGCGGTACCGGATGCAAATTTCTGCGACAGGGCAGCGCCAAAGAAGGAAAAGTCACCATAGCTCAGATATGGCAATGGCTCCCCGCTGGCAACGGCATGATCAAGGATCGGGCCTGTCGGAGACGGGCGCGAGACCGGCATCAGCCGTTCCGTGCCGAGCACGATATAAGGAAACTGCGTGCGGTCGATCAGGATCGGCACGGAATTATGCGCATAGGTCAGGAAGAAATGAACCTCTCCTTCCGTCAGCGTCGCGATATTGTCCTCGAAACCACCCCGATCCGGACTGAGCAGAGAGCGTATGCTGCCAACATCGTCATCGATCTGCTTCAGCCAGTGCGGAAAGAATGTGACTGTCAGCGTGTGCAAGGCTGAAAATGTGAGGACGGGGTTTTGGACCTCGCGGCTCGGCTGCAGCGCCTTGCGTGTGTTGTAGAACTGGCGAACGGTATCCTGCGCTACCGGCAGAAAGGTTCGTCCCTCGCGAGTAAGCTCTGCAGGAAAAGTCGCGCGATTGACGAGAGTAACGCCAAGCCAGAGTTCAAGCTGCTTGATGCGACGGGAAAACGCGGACTGCGTCACATGCCGGGTATCCGCCGCGCGCGAGAAACTGGACGTTGCCGCCAGCGCGATGAAGTCTTCCAGCCATTTCAGTTCCATTGGGTCGGGGCCTTTCCAGCAAAGGGCAATAAGGCAGTATGTTTGGTTCGGCTTGAACGAGACCTTTTTCCTGCTGCCTTACCCCTTATGCAATTTCTGCATAGTGATTGCAAAACATAGCATTGGCAGCTCCCAAGCTTTTTCCATACCGTCCGGCAAAACTGTTAAACGCGCATCTGTTCCGAAAACCGCTTCACGTTTTTCGGGGTGCGCACAATCAATCACATAGATGTCCGAGGACGTGTTTTGGCCAGGGTAATTTATTTGAACGGCGCTTTCGTTGCTGAGAACGAGGCGAAAGTGTCGGTGTTCGATCGCGGCTTTCTGTTTGGTGACGGTATTTACGAAGTCAGTGCTGTCATCGATGGCCGCCTTGTTGACAACGAACTTCACCTCGCCCGTCTGGAGCGCTCCGTCAGGGAACTCGGAATTCCGTTGCCTGCTTCGCTGGACGCCATTCGCGCCGCACAGATCGAGCTGATGAAGCGCAATGAACTGCATGAAGGCGTCGTCTATATGCAGGTGACGCGCGGCGAAGCCGAACGCGATTTTGTCTATACCGACGACATTAAGCCGAATTTCGTCATGTTCACGCAGGCCAAGAACCTCGCCAATTCGCCGTCGGTCCAGAATGGCGTAAGGGTGGATGTTGCACCGGATACGCGCTGGGCGCGCCGCGACATCAAGACTGTCATGCTTCTGGCGCAGGTGCTGGCAAAGAAGCAGGCCAAGAGCAAGGGCTACCATGAAGTCTGGCTGGTTGAAGACGGCTTCGTTACCGAAGGCGGTTCATCGACGGCATTCATCATCACCAATGACAATGTGCTGGTAACGCGGCCGAATTCGCACGCTATCCTCCCTGGCTGCACGCGTCGCGCCGTGATCAAGATCGCGGAAGAACAGCACCTTCGCATTGAAGAGCGCCTGTTCACGGTCGATGAGGCGAAGGCCGCCAAGGAAGCGTTTCTCACGAGCGCATCGAGCTTCGTGACGCCAATCATCGGCATTCAGGATCATACGATTTCCGACGGCAAGCCGGGGCCGATCACCCGCCGTTTGCAGCAGATCTACATGGATATGGCTCGCACGGGATCGGAGCCGGTACTTCAGTCGTAACTAACGAACGGGTTTTGCCTGCAAGGTTGCGAACAAGACCTGTTTTCTGCAAAACGATAGAATCTTAGAGCAAGGCCCGTCGATGCGGGCCTTGCTCATGCGCATTATCGAGGCCAGCACACGGAAATAACCATGACAGGCAAGGCACGCGACTACGGCATCATCTGCGGCATCATGCAGCCGGGCGAAAACAACGCCATCACCGATGTGCCGGGCGTGCGCGTGGGGCACCGCACCTTGCGCAACGGCGATATCAACACCGGCGTGACAGCAATCATCCCACATGACGGCAACATATATCGCCGCAAGGTGCTGGCCGCTTGCGATGTCATCAATGGTTTTGGCAAAAGCACCGGTCTCGTGCAGGTTGAGGAACTGGGCACGCTGGAAACGCCGATCCTGCTCACCAATACATTTGGCGTCGGAACCTGCGCCAATGCGTTGATCCGAGAGGCGATTGCAGGCAATCCCGATATCGGGCGCACCACGGCGACCGTCAATCCAGTCGTTTTGGAATGCAATGACGGTCCGCTCAACGACATTCAGGCCATGGCCGTCACGGAAGCCGATGCGCAGGAAGCCTTGCAGATTGCGGGAACGGACGTTAGCGAAGGCAATGTCGGTGCAGGAACCGGCATGAGCTGTTTCGGTTTCAAGGGTGGCATCGGCACATCCTCGCGCCAGTTCGAACTTGACGGCAAGGTGCATCACCTCGGTGTTCTGGCGCTGACCAATTTTGGCCGCGCCGGTGATCTGGTTCTTCCGGACGGGCGCAGGCCTTCGCCGAAGGCCGAAGCACAGCCGGAAAAAGGTTCAGTCATTCTGGTGCTGGCGACAGATGTTCCGATGGAACACCGCCAGTTGAAGCGCGTGACCCGCCGCTGTGGCGCGGGACTGGCACGCCTCGGTGCATTCTGGGGCCACGGAAGCGGTGATATCGCCATCGGCTTTTCAACGGCTGTGACATTCGACCATGATGAAACGCGTGATGTGGTCGAGATCGCGGTGCTCAACGAAAACCGTATCGATACGCTGTTTCGCGCAGCAGTTGAATGCACGCAGGAAGCCGTCCTCAACTCCATGTGCATGGCTGAACCTATGCGCGGACGCGCCGCAAACCGCCGCTCGCTGGCCGGCTGGCTGGCCGACTGGCTGGAAAGCAACAAAGATTAGACGCGGCAACCTCTGACGGGGTCCACATCAAATCCTGATATTTTCTGTGTATTGCCACATTTGGCTTCGATCATTCCCTAATGGTCGAAGTCGAAGGATGGCAATATGCTGCAAAACCGCGACTCGGCGCGACCCATGGCACGCTCCCACGAGTTTGGGCTGCTTAGGCACAACCGTTGCCGGTATAAGGGCGCTTCGTTTTCGGGGCAGTCATATGCCGAATCGATGACAGCGCTGAAATTTCAGGACCAATTTTTTGACGACATCGTTTGTTCGCCTGACTGTACTGGGAAGTATCCTGCCATTGCTGGCGGCATGCGTCACCGTTGGTCCTGACTATCAGAAGCCAAATGTGCTGACGCCTGCTGGTTGGAACAGCAAGGCTGACAAGCGTGCCCCTCAATTGGGTGATTGGTGGAAAAACCTGAAAGACCCGGTTCTGGATCAGCTGATAGCGGACGGAATTGCCGGTAGCCCGGATGTTGCTACTGCGAAGGCGAAGGTGCGGCAGACCCGCGCCAATTACACCTCGGCCGGTGGCGCGCTTTATCCGCAGTTGGATGGAAGCGGAAGCTTCACGCGATCTGACAGTGGAACTACTCTTGCCTCCAATCAGTCGAGCATGGGTTTTAAAACCCAATGGGAACTCGATCTTTTCGGCGGCAACAGGCGCGGTGTGGAAGCAGCCTACTACAATGTCGAATCCGCAAATGAGCAATTGCGGGCAGCGCTCATTACGCTGATCGGCGACATCGCAACCAACTATGCAAACTTGCGCGGTGCGCAGGCCAATATTGCCATTGCGCAGCGCAATGCAGCGTCCCAGCGGCAGACCGTAGCACTGACACGCAGCCAGCTGGAAGCCGGACAAATCTCGCAGGTCGATCTTTTGAGCGCCGAGACACAGGCCGCATCGACTGAAGCCCAGATACCGGGTCTGCGGATCAGCTACGCCCAATATCTCAATCAGTTGTCAGTGTTGACGGGCCGGTCTTCTTCGGCACTTGCGAGCGTTCTGGACAAATCACGTCCGATACCCGCGATCCCACGCAAAATTTCAGCCGGCCTGCCTGCCGATTTGCTGCTCAGCCGCCCGGATATCCGCGCAGCGGAACGCGATTATGCAAGTTCAACTGCCAGCATCGGCCAGAAACAGGCCCTGCTCTATCCAAGTGTTTCGCTCACCGGCAACATCAATACGGGTGGCGCCAATTTCGGTGACCTTGGAAAACTGTCGACAATCAGCTGGGCTTTCGGTCCAAGTTTGAGCGTACCTGTCTTCCATGGCGGCCAGCTGAATGCGGACGTCGACGCGGCAAGAGCAGCAAGAGACCAGGCTTTCATCGCCTATCGCAAAATCATCTTGACGGCGCTCAGCGAAGTCGAGAATGCCAGCGTATCGCTCAACCAGAACCGTTTGCGCACCGCGCAGCTACAGAAAATCGTTGGCAACAGCCGCAAGATCAACGAATTGACGCTGGAGCAATATAGAGCTGGCACGAAGAGCTTCGTCGATGTGCTGACGGCGCAGCGTGACCTTCTGAGCGCAGAAACCAACCTTAGTCAGGCCCGGACCGATCTGGTCCTGAATTATGTCGCCCTGCAGAAAGCACTGGGTGGTGGCTGGAACGGCATCATTGATGTTGCGAAACCTGAAGTCGTTGACGGCTATACGGGTCCGCGCATCGTCAAGACCCCGCCGCTTCCTCCACTGACAACCGATAAGAGACCACTATGAAACCCAAGTCGAAACGCCGTTTTCGCTGGCGCCTGTGGCTGGCCGTCCTCATCGCATTGCTGATCGTGGGCTATTTTGTCGTCCGCTCCCTCACGAAAGAAGAACCTCTGCCCGCCACGACTGAAATCAAGCGCGGCGAGATCGAAAGTTCGGTTCTTGCAACGGGTACTTTGCGGCCTAAAAATCTGGTTGCCATCGGCGCGCAGGCGACAGGCCGCATTCTTTCGCTCAAAGTGAAACCGGGCCAGCAGATAAAGGCCGGCGAAGTCGTTGCCCTGATTGACTCGACCAATCAGCAGAACGAGCTGAACAAGGCCCAGGCGTCGCTTCGCCAGAACGAAGCCACCCGTGCACAGAACCTTGCCGATCTCGAGCTGGCCAGGCAGGATCTGGCGCGAAACCAGATGATGATCGGCAAGAATGCCGTTGCACGTGCGGATTACGACAAGGCGGTCAGCACCGTAAAGTCGAAGGAAGCACAGGTCGCCAACAGCGAGGCGGCGATTGCGGCGGCGAAAGTCGACGTCCAGATCGCCGAAACCAATCTCGCTTATACCCGCATTACAGCGCCCATTGACGGCACGATCCTTGCGACGGTGGTTCAGGAAGGCCAGACCGTCAACGCGCAGCAAAGCGCGCCGACGATCGCTATTCTCGGCCAACTCGACACGATGACCGTCGAGGCGGACATTTCGGAAGCGGATGTTACTCAGGTTCGCGAAGGAATGCCGCTTTATTTCACCATATCGGGACAAAACCTGAAACGTTATGACGCGACGTTGGAAAAGATTGAACCGGCTCCGGATTCCATCGTCAGTGACAAAAGCTTCACGACAACGGCTGTGAGCGCATCGAGCTCGGCGACTGCCTCGGCCATTTACTACAAGGGTATTTTCAGCGTTCCCAATCCGGATGGGCTGCTCAGAACCTACATGACGACCGAAGTTCATATTCTGCTTGCGAAGGCAAAAGACGCCTTGATTGCGCCTGTGACCGCTCTCAAGGACACGAGTGAACCGGGCAAGGCCACGGTTCGCGTGGTGACAAGCGCCAACAAGATCGAAGAACGCACGGTCGAAACCGGCATTACCGACAAGGTCAACACCGAAATCCGTTCGGGTCTGAACGAGGGGGATAAGGTCGTGACCGATAATCAGGTTACTGCTCCTGCCCCGGACAGTTTCTGACATGAGCGATACGCCGCTTCTCTCGCTCAAGGGCGTTTCCCGACAATATCCGTCGGGTGACGACTTCACGACGGTTCTGAACCATGTGAACCTGACCATCGAGCGCGGAGAGATGGTGGCGATCATTGGTGCGTCGGGTTCGGGCAAATCCACGCTGATGAATATTCTCGGCTGTCTGGATCGTCCGTCGGAAGGCGAATATCTGATTTCCGGTCGCGCTACGTCGGAACTTGAAGCTGATGAGCTGGCACAATTGCGGCGTGAGCATTTCGGTTTCATTTTTCAGCGCTATCATCTGCTTGGTGAACTGGACGCCGTGGGCAATGTCGAGATCCCGGCCATTTATGCAGGCCAGAAAAAGGCGGAACGGCGCGAAAAGGCTGAAATGATCCTTCAGCGGCTTGGTATGGGTGAACGCACCCATCACCGGCCCAGTCAGCTTTCCGGGGGCCAGCAGCAGCGCGTTTCCATCGCCCGCGCCCTCATCAACGATGCTGATGTTATTCTGGCGGACGAGCCCACGGGTGCGCTCGACAGCCATAGCGGCGAGGAAGTCCTTGGCATCCTTCAGGAACTGAACCGCGAAGGACGCACCATCGTCATCGTCACGCATGACCGGCAGGTTGCAGCGCGGGCGCAGCGCATCATCGAAATTCGCGATGGCGAAATCATCTCCGACACACGTAACGGTGAGACCGAGCGCCGAGTGATGTCTGTGCCGGTTGAGCAGCAGCAGGCCAAGCCGAGGCTACTGGCCGGGCTTCGCGACCGCTTCAACGAGGCATTCGCAATGGCGCTCCGGTCGATGAATGCGCATCGGCTGCGCACGTTTCTGACTATGCTCGGCATCATTATTGGCACGGCATCGGTCGTCTGCGTCGTAGCGCTGGGACAAGGGTCACAGCGGCAGATTCTGGAGCGGATCAGCGATCTTGGCACCAATACGCTCTACATCAGTCCCGGCAGGGGATTTGGTGACCTGAAAGCCGCGCAGATTACAACACTCAATCTGGACGATGCCAAGGAGATCGCGAAACTGCCCTATGTGGTGGCTGCGACGCCATCCGGTTCGACAAGTTCCACGATCCGTGTCGGCGACAAGGAAGTCAGCGTTTCGGTGAACGGTGTGGGTGCGGAATATTTCGTCACACGCAACAGCAAATTGCTCGAAGGCCGGTTTTTCGATCAGCGCAATGTCGATGATCTGGAACAGGTGGCTGTGGTTGATGAAACAGCCAAGACGACACTCTTTCCCCATGAAGTAGGCTCTGTCATCGGCAAGATCATCCTTTTGAACAAAGTGCCAGTGCGCATTGTCGGTGTCGTCAAGGCCGAGGAACGCGGACCGGGTGGCGCTCAGACGCTTGAAGTCTACCTGCCCTACACGACTGTGCAGACACGCATGACCGGCTCACGTTCATTGCAGATGATCCTCGTTCGCGTCGCCGACACAATGGACCCGTCAGAAGCCGAAAAACTGATTACGGCCTTCCTGACCAAACGGCATGGCGAGAAGGACTTCTCAGTCTTCAATACCGACAGCCTGCAAAAGACCATTCAGGCCACGACAGCGACGCTTGCCCTTCTCGTGTCCAGCATTGCAGGCATATCGCTTTTTGTCGGCGGCATCGGTGTCATGAACATCATGCTTGTCGCCGTATCGGAAAGAATCAACGAGATCGGTGTCCGCATGGCCATTGGCGCACGCCAGAGCGATATCTTGCAGCAGTTCCTGATCGAGGCGATTCTCGTTTGTCTGATCGGTGGCGTGCTTGGTGTTCTCATCGCTGCCGGATTCGGCCTGCTGTTTGCGCAGTTCAGTTCGATGTTCCAGCTCATCTATTCGCCCGCCTCCATCGTGGTTGCGCTTGTCTGCTCGAGCCTGATCGGCATCGGATTCGGCTTTATTCCGGCTCGCAACGCCTCCAAACTCGATCCGGTCGTCGCCCTCGCACGGGACTGATCGGTGAGTCTCTGACTTGACGGCTCTCTGCCGCCGGATGCCGTTCACGGCTGCAGAATTAACAGGCAGCGGAAACTACCTTTGATTGTTGCATTGCGCATAAATCAATATAAGAAATATCTTTATTAGATTGATATTGTTGATTTTATACATGCAACCGAAGGTAATATAGCCTTTGGGAGGCTATGCATGAGGGTATATGTCCCGCAAGAAATTTCTGTCTTTTGGGTCGTTTCGGAAGGGGGTTGTTAACCTTCATTTTTTATTACTTGGGCTCATTCAGGCGACAGTATCTATGGTTCAGGTATCATGCGTAATTTGAGAGAAAATTTCCCCCAGTCTACAGGAAATCGTGCAGAGAACGCTCAGGACCCGAAGCAGCCTAGCGGTCAGACGGGTAGTCAAAATCCCGCCAGTGACGATGCCTGGAAAATCCATTTTTCGCTCGGTGCGAATGTTCGTTTTACCCGTACGCCAGAAGTTGAGCTTTTGCGTCGTCGCGGCGAGGAACTCCCGAGCATCAATGAGCGCACTCAAGCTGAAGCTGCGCCAGAGATCAGCGTCGAGAAGGTTGCCGAAGCCCAGCCTATGGCTGTCGCACAATTGCAGAAGACCGTGTCGCAGAGCATGGTTCGCTCGCCAATAGCACCGGTGCCGCCCGCAATGCCTGCGGTTCCTGTGGCAGTTGTTGCAGCTTCTGCAGAGCCCGCTCTGGAAGTAGCCCCAGTTGCGGTTGAACCGGTCGCGGCTGACATTGTAAATCCGGCCAAGCCATCGGCCTTCACCTATCTTTCAGACTTCGCTTTCTGGGAAGGTTGCGACATCGATACGGCAATCGTGCCGGCGGAGCCTCTGGTTTCTGCTGTTCCAGCAGAACCGCGCAAGCCTTTGCCGACCGTTGAATCCATTCTGGCACAGTTCCGTATTCGCGAATGGAACAAGCAACCGGCGCCAGCTGCAGTAGCCACGATTCAGCCAGTCGTAGAGGCACCGGTTGCCATTGCGCCAATTGAAACGGTTGCACCGAAACCTGTTGCTACCGTTCAGGTCGAAACGCCCGCGCCGCAGCCGATTGTGGCTGCGCCAGAGATCGCACCCGAAGTTATCGGCGAAGCCACCGAGGACGAAGTTGTACTCACCGTTGCTGAAGCGGAAGAACATGTCTTCGAGGAAGTAGTGGTTCCGGAGCCGGTCATCGAAAAGCCCGTTGCGGCCAAGGCAGCGCCTTCGATTGCATTGTACCAGCCGCAACCCCTCCCCCGCGCCGAAACGCCTGTCATTCACGGCAGCTATGAGTTTCCCCCGCGAGACCTTCTGCAGATGCCGCCCGAACAGGACGGAAATGTGATCACGCAGGAAATGCTGGAACGCAGCGCGGGATTGCTCGAAAGCGTACTGGAGGATTTCGGCGTGCGCGGCGAGATCATTCATGTCCGCCCCGGCCCTGTCGTCACGCTCTACGAGTTTGAACCGGCGCCCGGCGTCAAGTCCTCGCGCGTCATCGGCCTTGCCGATGATATCGCCCGCTCCATGTCGGCGCTTTCCGCCCGCGTGGCTGTGGTTCCCGGCCGCAATGTCATCGGCATCGAACTGCCGAATGCCAATCGCGAAACTGTTTACCTGCGCGAAATGATCGATAGCCGCACTTTCGAGGCATCGAATTACCGTCTGCCGCTTTGCCTCGGCAAGGGTATTGGTGGCGAGCCGATCATCGCTGAACTGGCCAAGATGCCTCACCTTCTGGTGGCAGGCACCACCGGCTCAGGTAAGTCGGTTGCCATCAACACGATGATCCTCTCGCTGCTCTACCGTTTCAAGCCGGAAGAATGCCGCCTGATCATGGTTGATCCGAAGATGCTGGAACTGTCCATCTATGACGGTATTCCACATCTGCTGACCCCGGTTGTTACCGATCCGAAAAAGGCCGTCGTCGCTCTGAAATGGGCCGTGCGCGAGATGGAAGAACGCTATCGCAAGATGGCCCGCCTTGGCGTGCGTAACATCGAAGGCTTCAATGCCCGTGCCGCCTCGGCCAAGGGCAAGGGCGAAACCGTGATGTGCACGGTGCAATCCGGCTTCGACAAGGAAACGGGTGAAGCGACCTATATTCAGGAAGAGCTCGACCTCACGCCGATGCCGTACATCGTGGTCATCATCGACGAGATGGCCGACCTGATGATGGTTGCTGGCAAGGACATTGAAGGTGCTGTCCAGCGTCTTGCCCAGATGGCCCGCGCCGCCGGTATCCACCTCATCATGGCAACCCAACGCCCTTCAGTCGATGTCATTACTGGCACGATCAAGGCAAACTTCCCGACCCGCATCTCGTTCCAGGTCACCTCGAAGATCGACAGCCGCACGATCCTCGGTGAAATGGGTGCCGAGCAGCTTCTCGGTCAGGGCGACATGCTTCATATGGCAGGCGGCGGACGCATCGTCCGTGTCCATGGCCCGTTCGTTTCCGATGAGGAAGTCGAAAAAGTGGTCAACCACCTGAAGGAACAGGGACGTCCGGATTATCTGGCGACCGTCACGGAAGACGAGGAAGACGAAGACGCAACGCAGGACGCAGCGGTTTTCGATGCAACCTCGATGGGTTCGGAAGATGGTGATGACGTATATGAACAGGCCATCAAGGTCGTGATGCGCGACAAGAAGTGCTCCACGTCCTATATCCAGCGCCGCCTCGGTATCGGTTATAACCGTGCTGCCTCGCTCGTAGAGCGTATGGAGAAGGACGGTCTGGTCGGCCCTGCCAATCATGTCGGCAAGCGCGAGATCCTGACGGGCAACCGCGACTGATCACTGCTAAATCCAAGTTATAAAAAGCCGGATCGCACACGCGATTCGGCTTTTTGCTGTGCCTTGCCAATAGGTTGGAAACTGTTGCGCCAATGCGCTTGTCAAGATGTAAAATTTGGTTAATACTTAGTTCATTCGTACATTCTTGATAATCGGTCGAGATAGCCTCGAAAGCGGTCTCGCGCCCAGAAGATAGGGAGAATGATCGATGAAGAGCATTATTATCGGTCCTGCGGCTACCGAAAAGGATCGTACAGTTACGCAGCAGATTTTGCTGCGCATTCATGAGCAGATGCCAAAGCCTTCCGAAGACAAAACACAGGTTTGCAACGTATTGCGCCTGTCGAAGGGTGGCTATTCGCACCGCAGACGCAGAATTCATAAACTAGCCTGAGTTTAATTAATCGTATCACGTTTTTCTTCAGCGTCGCTCGCATCCCAGCGCAGCAGGCGCTGCATTTTTTATTTTCCGATATTTGCTGGTCGGCAGTGTCGATCACGGTCTTGTTCCAGCCCTACCCTTTTTAAAAGGAGACGTCTGGGGTAAGGGATAGCAATTGTCTCTCTTCATCCAGACATCAAGGAAATGCTATGCCCTCGCCCGCTCAAACCGACGGACAGCCGGAAAATAAGAAGTCTGGCATCTTTCTGGGGTTATTGACGATTCTGGTGGGCTTCTTCTTCATTCTCTTCATGGGGCTAGGCATCTGGCAGGTGGAGCGTCTGCAATGGAAACTCGATCTCATCGCAAGGGTCGATGCGCGCGTTCACGCCGAACCAGTTGCAGCGCCGGGTCCGGACGATTGGGCCAACGTCAACCAGAAAGACGATGAATACCGTCATGTCACGCTGACCGGCACCTATCTGAACGACAAGGAAGTGCTGGTCCATGCGCTGACCGAGCGCGGCGCAGGCTATTGGGTCCTGACGCCGATGCGTTCATCCGATGGCGCACTGACTTTCATCAATCGCGGCTTTGTTCCAAGCGACAAGCGCGATCCGTCATCGCGGCAGGAAACGCAGATTGCTGGTGAAACGACCGTAACAGGCCTGTTGCGTATGCCGGAACCTGACGGGTTCTTCCTGCGTCCGAACGATCCGGCGCGCAATGACTGGAATTCACGCGATGTCGCAGCCTTTGCGAAGAAAGAAAACCTGGGACCTGCTGCGCCCTATTTCATCGATGCGGATGCAACAGCTGGCACAGGAGCGCTTCCCATTGGTGGACTGACGGTCGTGAAATTCCGTAACAGCCATCTTTCCTATGCAATCACATGGTTTGCGCTTGCTGCCATGGTTGCCGGTGCCGCCATTTTCCTCTGGCGGCACGAGCGTAAGTTGAAGAGCTAGATGTGCAACGCGTGGCCGAGCGCTTTCATGCTGGCTTCGGCAAAGCCTTCACTCAATGTCGGATGTGCGTGGATCGTACCGGCGATGTCTTCCAGTCTTGCCCCCATCTCCACCGCCTGCGCAAAGGATGATGAAAGCTCGGATATGCCGACGCCAACAGCCTGAATACCGAGGATGAGGTGATTATCCGCACGTGCAACGACACGGATCATGCCGTCTTCACGCTCGATCGTCATTGCCCGGCCATTGGCCTGAAACGGGAAAATGCCCACCTGAATCTCATGACCGGCCTTGCGTGCCTCATCCGGCGATAGCCCGACCGTAACGATTTCCGGATCGGTGAAGCAGACGGCGGGAATGCAGCGCTTATCCCAAAGCTGATTGCCGCCTGCGATGATTTCCGCCACCATCTCGCCCTGTGCCATGGCACGATGCGCAAGCATTGGCTCGCCGGTCACGTCACCGATGGCATAGACACCGCGCATGGAGGTGCGGCAGCGCTCGTCGATACGGATGAAACGTCCATCCATATCGAGACGAATTTCACTGAGACCCCAACCGTCGGTCTGCGGCTTGCGGCCCACAGTGACGAGGATCTTGTCGGCCTCGATGGTCTTCGTAGCGCCGTCGGCGGTCAGGACTTCAAGCCCTGCCTCATCCTTCGATAGTCCCTTGGCTGAAGTGCTGGTCAGGACTTCGACGCCAAGCGCCTTCAAACGCGCCATGACCGGACGCGTCAGCTCGGCATCATATTGCGGCAGGATGCGGTCAGTGGCTTCCACCACAGTGACTTTCGCGCCAAGCTTGGCAAAGGCCGTGCCGATTTCCAGTCCGATATAGCCGCCACCGACGATGGCCAGCTTTTCCGGCACCTTTTCCAGCGACAGCGCTTCAGTGGACGAAATGACTTTTCCGCCAAATGGCAGCGCCTGAATTTCAACCGGAACCGAGCCGGTTGCGATAACGATGTTTTCGGCATGGATCGTCTGGCGGCCGGTATCGGTTTCGACAAGAACGGTTTTCCCGTCGAGAAAGCGTGCCTGTCCATGGAACATGCGCACGCGCGACCGTTTCAGGAGACCAGCCACACCGCCATTCAGACGGCTCACAATGCCGTCTTTCCATTCAAGCGTTCTGGCAAAATCAATGGCCGGATTCTGCGCCGTAATGCCGAGCGCGCCCTTCGATGCAAAGACGGAAAGGTGGTGGAATTCATCAGCTGCGTGGATCAGTGCCTTGGATGGAATGCAGCCCACATTGAGGCACGTGCCGCCCAGTCGTGTCTTTTCCACCAGCACCGTATCAATGCCAAGCTGGCCTGCCCGGATGCCGCATACATAGCCGCCGGGACCGCCGCCGATGATCAGGAGTTTGCAGGAAATCTCGCTCATTCGATCAGCCTTCTATAAAAATCATCGCGGGCGTCTCCAGAAGGCTTTTCAGCTTCTGCACGAAGACCGCTGCATCCCAGCCGTCGATCACGCGATGGTCGAAACTGCACGACAGGTTCATCATCTTGCGCGGCACGAACTGCACGCCGTCCCACATAGGACGCACGGCCATCTTGTTGATGCCGACGATTGCGACTTCCGGGCGGTTGATGATCGGTGTCGTGGCGATTGCACCGAGTGGTCCAAGCGATGTGATGGTGATGGTGGAACCTGTCAGTTCTTCCCGCTTCGCCGTACCGTTGCGCGCCGCGTCGGTAACGCGCGACAACTCAGAAGCTGCAGCGAACACGCTCATGCTTTCCGCATGGCGTACCACCGGCACAATCAGACCGTTGGGCGTCTGCGTGGCGATGCCGATATGCACACCACCAAACTGGCGGATGATGTCGGCCTCGTCATCGAAATGCGCATTGAGACCGGGCTGTTCTTTCACTGCCTTGACGATAGTGCGAATAATGAAAGGCAGAAGCGTCAGACGCGGGCGATCTTCTTTCTTTTCATTGTTGAGGCCGCTACGCAGCTCTTCCAACTGTGTAACATCGACCTCTTCGACGATGGTAATATGCGGAATATGGCGCTTCGCCTCGGCCATGCGTTCGGCAATCTTGCGGCGAAGGCCGATGACCTTGATCTCGTTGACCGAGGTGTCGGTTGCATAACCGGACAGAGCCGGTGACGCGCCTGTTTCCTGCTGGAAAAAGACGTCCAGATCTTCGTGCGTGATGCGCCCCGCCGGACCCGTACCGCGAACACGACGCAGATCGACGCCGGCATCGCGAGCGCGGAGTCTGACGGACGGTGTTGCCAGCGGCCTTTCGCCCTCGCTGCGTATTGGACCCGCACCAGAGAATGCGCGGCCTGCGCTCTCACGTTTCGGCGCAGCGGGCTTTGGAGGAACCGGCGTCTGCAACAGAACCGGTGTTTCGGGAGTTGGTGCTGGTTGCGGCTTGGCCGTTTCAACAGCAGTCAGAGCCGGTTCTTCTGCGTTCCCTTCGGATTTCTCTTCTGTCGCATCGCCCTCGATCTCCAGACGGACGAGTTCAGACCCGACAGCGATCTTCTCGCCGACTTCACCATTGACGGCGATGACCTTGCCGCCGCGTGACGATGGAATTTCGACCGTTGCCTTGTCGGTCATGACGGCAGCGAGAAGATCGTCCTCGCGCACGACATCGCCAACCTTCACATGCCATTCGACCAATTCGGCCTCGGCAACGCCTTCACCAACATCGGGGAGTTTAATTGTAAAATGTGCCATGTTTCCCTCCCCCTCAAGCTTCCATGATGGATGTTAGCGCACGGCCAACCCGGTCCGGGCCGGGGAAATAGGCCCATTCCTGCGCATGCGGATAAGGCGTATCCCAACCGGTAACGCGGAGAATCGGCGCTTCCAGATGATAGAAGCAATCACGCTGCACGAGTGCGGCAAGTTCTGCACCATAACCGCAGGTCAGCGTCGCCTCATGCACGATTACGCAGCGCCCGGTCTTCTTCACAGACGCCATGATGGTGTCCGTATCGAGTGGAAGCAGCGTGCGAAGATCGATCACCTCAGCATCGACGCCGGTTTCCTCGGCGGCGGCAAGCGCCACATGGACCATGGTGCCATAGGCAAGCACCGTCACGTCGCTGCCCTCGCGGCGAATGGCAGCCTTGCCCAGCGGCACGGTATAATAGCCTTCCGGCACATCACCGAGATCATGTTTCTTCCAGGATGTCACCGGACGGTCATGATGCCCGTCGAAAGGACCGTTATAAAGACGCTTCGGTTCGAACATGATAACGGGATCAGGGTCTTCGATGGCCGCCAGCAGCAGTCCCTTGGCATCGGCAGGCATCGACGGCATGACCGTCTTCAGGCCCGACACATGGGTGAAAAGCGCTTCCGGACTCTGGCTGTGCGTCTGGCCGCCATAGATGCCGCCGCCGGAAGGCATGCGGATCACGATAGGACAGGTGAACTCGCCCGCAGAGCGATAGCGTAGGCGTGCGGCCTCGGAAACGATCTGGTCGTAGGCCGGGTAGACATAGTCCGCGAACTGCACTTCGATGCAGGGGCGAAGACCGTAAGCGGCCATGCCGATGGCGGTGCCGACAATGCCGAGCTCGCTGATCGGCGCGTCAAAGCAGCGTTCCTTGCCGTATTTCTTCTGGAGGCCAGCCGTACAGCGGAAAACACCGCCGAAATAACCAACATCCTCGCCGAACACGACGACCTTCTTGTCGCGTTCCATGGCGATATCGTGGGCGTTCTGGATCGCCTCGATCATAGTCATTTTGGTCATGAATTATTTCCTCCGCATTTCCGAACGGAAAACCGCTTCACACTTTTCCTGGAAATGCTCAAAACCCCGCCTCCTGACGCTGGCGGATAAGATGCGGCGGCGTTTCGGCATAGACATCCTCAAACATGTCGCGCATCGATGGCTTGCGACCGTCATGCAATGTACCAATGGCTTCCGCTTCGCGCTGTGCAGCCACCACCAGATCCATCACTTCGGCTTCGGCCTGCTTGTGACGTTCATCCGACCAGACGCCGCGCTTGATAAGATGGTTCTTGAGCCGCAGGATCGGATCGCCGAGCGGCCATGCGTCGCTTTCGGCCTTCGGACGATAGGCGGATGGATCGTCAGAGGTTGAGTGTCCGCCAGCGCGATAGGTCACATATTCGATGATGGTCGGTCCGAGATTGCGCCGGGCGCGTTCCACAGCCCATTTGGCAACCGCATGAACGGCCAGATAGTCATTGCCATCGACACGCAGGGCAGGAATGCCGAAGCCGTGGCCGCGTGCTGCGAAAGTGCCGGAGCCGCCGCGCGCAATGCCCTGAAAGGTGGAAATGGCCCATTGGTTATTGACGATATTCATCACCACCGGGGCTTTGTAGGTCGAAGCAAAAACCAATGCGGCGTGGAAATCGCTTTCTGCGGTCGAGCCATCGCCGATCCATGCTGCCGCGATCTTCGTATCGTGGCTGATGGCCGAAGCCATGGCCCAGCCGACGGCCTGCGTATATTGCGTCGCGAGGTTGCCGGAAATGGTGAAGAAGCCATGTTCCTGTGACGAGTACATCACCGGAAGCTGACGGCCTTTCAACGGGTCCTGCTCGTTGGAGAAAATCTGGTTCATCATCGTGACGAGCGGATAATCGTCGGCAATGAGCAGACCGGCCTGACGATAGGTCGGGAAATTCATGTCGCCTTTGCGCAATGCCTTGCGGAAAGCACAGCTGACCGCCTCTTCACCCAAATGCTGCATATAGAACGAGGTCTTGCCCTGACGCTGGGCCATCATCATACGCGCATCATAGGCGCGCAGGATCATCATGTGACGAAGCCCGTCTTTCAACTCATCATCGGTCAAGGTGCCCGCCCAGGGGCCGACCGCCTCGCCTTCGCGGTTCAAAACGCGGATGATGCTGAAAGCCAGATCGCGCATTGCTTCCGGCTTTTCGTCGATTTCCGGCCTGCGAACGCTTCCCGCACGCGGGATTTTGACATGGGAGAAATCCGGTGCATCGCCAGGCCGCCACTCCGGCTCGGGAACATGCAGGGATAGTACGACATCATCACTCATGCGGGTAACCCTCGAAACTGGCCTCGCAACTGGCCTAGGGAACTTACAAAATGTCGAACGGGAGAATATCGGATTGGTTCCGTGCGTTTCGGAAACCCTATCGTCGGCGTTGTTGGTCACATCTGCCGACCTTGTTCCTCCCATGCGACATGGCGCCGATTTCCTCCTTCGGCACCATCCGTTTTCAGGGTGGAACGGGTTCAAAAATAAAGCAAGATTATTTTTCGGCCGCTTCGGCACTCTTTTGTGAAACGGGTTCGCTCGTGCTTTGGCCGCAGCTAAGGTGCACCGGACGAAACAAGCTTATTCCCGTGATTTCGATGGGATTTTAAGTGGAATGTTTAACTATCTAGTACCGCAATAATATTGCTTTTGATTGACGAGAACGTCAGTACTTATTGGTACTCTTTCGGCCCTTTCGAGCACGGTTTTCGTTTCTCACAAACTCAGCATGAGGCGTTTTGTCCATGTATCCCAGCGAGAATTACGTCCATCAAACGACGCCGATTCTCCAAAAAGAAAAGCCGCACCCGAGGGCGCGGCTTGTGGGTAAGGCTTGGTAAGAAGCTGCGAAATGTTCGGTTCAGCGGATCGCTTTGCCGTTCGCATCGAACCGATGCGTCTTGCTATCATCAGGCGTAATGAAGATCATGTCGCCTTCGTTGTAGTGATGTTCGCCGAAGAGCCGCACCGTAATCAGGCCTGCAGCTTCGGTTTCGACGTAAAGGATCGTATCGGCACCGAGATGTTCGGCGTGGATGACTTTGCCTTTCCATTTGCCGCTGTCGCGGCTGACGGAAATATGCTCGGGACGGATACCGACCGTCTTCGCTCCTGTGTCGCCAACACGGGTGCCGTCCACGAAATTCATCTGCGGCGATCCGATGAAGCCCGCGACAAACAGATTGTCAGGCTTGTTATAGAGTTCCATCGGCGAACCGACCTGCTCGATGCGGCCGGCATTGAGGACAACGATACGGTCCGCAAGCGTCATGGCCTCAACCTGATCATGCGTGACATAGATCATCGTCGCCTTGAGCTCGCGGTGTAACTTGGCGATTTCAAGCCGCGTCTGCACGCGAAGTGCAGCATCGAGGTTCGACAGCGGTTCATCGAACAGGAACAGTTCCGGTTCGCGCACCAGTGCACGCCCGATGGCGACGCGCTGGCGCTGGCCACCCGACATTTCAGCCGGACGGCGACCCAGATAAGGGTCAAGCGACAGCATTGCCGAAGCCTTGGAAACGCGCGTTTCAATTTCGGCCTTCGGCGTACCTGCCTGCTTGAGGCCAAGCCCCATATTGTCCTTGACCGTCAGGTGCGGATAAAGCGCATAGGACTGGAACACCATCGCGATGCCGCGCTTGGAAGGCGGCGTGACTGTGACATCATCGCCATTGATGAGCACCTGACCGGAAGAGACGTCTTCCAGACCGGCAATGGAACGCAGCAGCGTTGACTTGCCGCAACCGGAAGGTCCGACGAAGATAATGAACTCGCCGTCCTGCACTTCAAGATTGATATCCTGCAGAACTTCCTGTGCGCCGTAGCGCTTGTGTACCGATTTGAGTAGCAGCGATCCCACGTAACAAATTCCCTTAGAGCATTTCCGAGCCAAAAGTGCGAAGCAGTTTTGCGTAGGATAATGCGTGAAAACAAAGAGATAGAGCGGTTCCACAATTCCGTTTTAACTGGAACCGCTCTAATTTCTACCGGCTTACAGTTTGACAGGCTGGCCCGAGCGCACGCTTTCATCTGCCGCAAGGCAGATGCGCAGCGATTGCAGCGCGTCATCCATATGTCGGTTGAGATCGATATCTTCGCGAATGGCCTTCAGCATGTAAGCCTGCTCGCGTTCACACAACTCCTGATGTCCGGGCTCGTCGGCCATCGAGAGGTCCGTATCCGGTTTCAGGAACTTTCCATCTGCTCCGCGCTCGGCGCGGTGAACACGGATGGTCGAGGTCTTGGTATGTGCGTCCACATCGTCGGACTTGGTCACGGCCTCGTTCATGACGATCGAGACGCAGCCGTTCGGCGAGATGACGTCCTTCACGAAGAAGGCCGTTTCCGACATCATCGGTCCCCAGCCCGCTTCATACCAGCCGACCGTGCCGTCATCGAATAACACCTGAAGATGGCCGTAATTATACATGTCCGGCTTGATCTCGTCGGAGAGGCGCAATCCCATGCCGCGTACTTCCACCGGCTTGGCGTCAGTGATCTGGCACATGACGTCCACATAATGCACGCCACAATCGACAATGGGCGACGTGGTGTTCATCAGGTTCTTGTGCGTCTCCCAGGTTGCGCCACTGGATTGCTGGTTGAGATTCATGCGGAAGACGTAAGGTCCGCCGAGCTGGCGTGCCTCGGAAATAAGCCGCATCCACGACGGATGATGGCGCAGAATATAGCCGATGACGAGCTTGCGCCCGTTGGCGCGTGCGCAATCGATTACCCGACGCGCATCCTCAACCGTCGTTGCCAGCGGCTTTTCCACGAACACATGCGCGCCCTGCTCCAGCGCCGCGACGGCATAATCCGCATGGCTTTCCGAATAGGTGGCGACGCAGGCGAGATCGGGCTTCAGTTCCTTCAGTGCTTCATGGAAGGAAGGATGAATTTCATAGCCTGCCAGTTCATCCGGAACAGCAACCTTGGTGCGATTGACGAGGCCGATGACCTCGAAGCCTGGATTGCGGTGGTAGGCGAGCGCATGGCTGCGGCCCATATTGCCGAGCCCGGCGGAAAGAACACGAACAGGATTTTGCATTGCAGAACTCATTTTACAGCCCCCGCGGTGATGCCGCGGATCAGCTGCCGCGAGAATATGACGTAAAGGACGAGGATCGGGAACATCGCCAGCGAAAGCGCTGACAGAACCGCATTCCAGTTGGTGACGAACTGACCGATGAACAGCTGCGAACCGAGAGTCACCGTCTTGGTGGCTTCACTTGGCGCAAGGATCAGCGGGAACCAGAGATCGTTCCAGATCGGGATCATGGTGAAGACGGCGACCGTGGCCATGGCAGGCCTGATCAACGGCAGCACCAGCTTGAAGAAGATCGCATATTCCGACATGCCGTCTATTCGCCCGGCATTCTTCAAATCGTCGGATACTGTTCGCATGAATTCCGACAGGATGAAGATCGCAAGCGGCAGACCCTGCGCGGTATAAACGAGGATCAGCGCCGTCAGCGTGTTGACCAGACCTGCGGCTACCATGCCTTGCAGCAGTGCAACCGTGCCGAGCCGGATCGGGATCATGATGCCGATGGCGAGATAAAGCCCCATCAGCGTGTTGCCCTTGAAGCGATATTCAGCGAGCGCAAAGGCTGCCATCGCACCGAACAGGATCACAAGGAAGATGCTCACCACCGTGACGATGGTGCTGTTCTGAAAATAAGTCAGGAAGGAGCCCTGTTTCAGAACCGTTTCATAGCCGATGAGGCTGAAACTTTCCGGTGTCGGAAACTGCAACGGCGTGCGGAAAATCGCATTACGATCCTTGAACGAATTGATCAGCGTCAGCGCCACCGGGAACACGGCGATCAGCATGTAGAAGATCAGGGCCGCATGAACGAGAGTGGTGCGAATGGGCGATGTGCGTGCTTTCGACATGGTCTCGTCCTTCAGAACTGGTAGCGGCGCATGCGACGCTGGATGCCGAACAGGTAGAGCGACACACCTGCCAGAATGATGAGGAACATCACGGCGGCGATGGTTGCGCCCATGGACGGATTGCCAAGCTGCAGCTGGAAGCCGAAGAAAGTACGATAAAGGAACGTGCCCAGAATATCTGTCGACTTGTCCGGTCCGGCAAGCGCACCCTGCATCGAATAGACGAGGTCGAACGCGTTGAAGTTGGCAACGAAGGTCATCACCGAGATCAGGCCGATTGAAGGCAGGATCAGCGGCAGCTTGATCTTGAAGAACTGGCTCCAACCGGTGATGCCGTCACATTCAGCGGCTTCGATGATTTCATCGGGAATATTCAGAAGAGCTGCATAGATCAGCATCATCGGAATGCCGACGAACTGCCAGACCGAGACGAGCGACACGGTGACAAGCGCCGTATCCGCCTTGCCGAGCCACGGGCCAAACAGCCATTTGAGACCGACAAGGTCCATCATCCACGGTGCGACGCCCCAGATCGGCGACAGGATCAGCTTCCAGATAAAGCCCACGATCACGAAGGACAGCAGCGTTGGGAGAAAGATCGCCGTGCGGTAGAAGGCGGCAAAACGCAGCTTCGGCAGGGACAGCATGGCTGCCAGCAGAATGCCGATCGGGTTTTGAACAAGCATGTGAATACAAAAGAATATAACGTTGTTTTTCAACGCATTCCAGAAATCGCGTGACCAGTTCGGATCACCGAAAAGTGCCTGGAAATTGGCGAACCCCACAAAAGCGCGCTGTCCGTCGACGACATTGAAGAATGCCTGCCGAAGTGTCTCGATCAATGGCAGCACCATCACCGCCGTATAGATCAGGACGCAGGGCAGAAGAAATACAAGTATATGCCAACGCCTTGGGCGCTTGTGCACAATACCTGTCATGTCGGCAGATTGGCTCATATAGGCATTCGCTCTTCAAGAGCATTTCCAGCAAAGGTATGAACCATTTGCGTTCGGAAATGCATAAAACCGATGGTTAGCGTTCTCGTTCACGAGAATGCGTGCAAACCGGGAAACAATATTTCCCATCCCTGCCCGCTCGCGTCATTTTAAACTGACACGGAATGCACCGATTGCAAAACTGCATGTCGATGCGACAGACGAAAAGATATGGGCGGCGCGCCCCCGCGATCGCCGCCCATATTGTCCCGCGTTTTTACTTCGCAGGCTTGTACCAGCTGTCCAGACCTTCCTGCAGCTTCTTCGCGGCATCTTCCGGCGTCACAGTGCCGTTGATGACGTTGGCCGACTGAACCCAGGTTTCATTTTCGAGGTTCGGCGTGCCACGCGAGAGAATCTGGTAGGTCGAACGAATGGTTGGCTTGCACTTTTCGCGCCAGGAAACGAATTCCTGTGCCAGCGGATCGCTCATCTTCACAGCCGTCGAATTGAGGCTGAAGAAGCCCGGCAGCGCATTGGCATAGATTTCAGCGAACTCAGGCGAAGATACCCAGTTCAGGAAAACCTTTGCCTGTTCTGCGTGCTTGCTCGAAGCGTTGAGGCCAAGGCCGATATCGTTGTGGTCGGAGATGTAGCAGGTATCGCCTGCATTCTTGACCGGTGGCGGGAAGGCACCCATCTTGAATTGCGCCTGCGTATTGAACAGGCCAATTTCCCACGAACCAGCCGGATAGATGGCGGCGCGGCCAAGCGTGAACAGGTTCTGGCTGTCCGGATAAGTCTGCGCTTCGAAACCGTCGCCCAGATAATCCTTCCACTTGGCAAGAACCTTGAACGGTTCGACCCACTGCGGATCGGTGAGCTTTTCTGTACCGGCGATCAGAGCCTTGCGGCCTTCCTCGCCTTTCCAGTAGGTTGGTCCGATATTCTGGTAGCCCATGGTTGCGGCTTCCCACATATCCTTCGTGCCCATGGCCATCGGGATGTAGGTGCCGTCTGCCTTGATCTTGTCGAGAGCTTCGAAGAATTCGGCTTCCGTGGTCGGAGCCTTGAGCCCCAGCTTGTCGAAGGCTTCCTGATTGTAGATGAAGCCGTGAATAACCGAAGCCATCGGCACGCAGAAGGTCTTTGAACCGTCGTCAGTGCTCCAAGCGGACTTGGCAACGTCGGAGAAGTTCTTCATGCCTTCGAGATCGGTCAGGTCGGAGAGCTTGCCCTTGTTGAAAAGCTCGAGCGACGTGTCGAACGGACGGCAGGAAATAAGGTCGCCGCCTGAACCGGCGTCGAGCTTGGCATTGAGGGCCGCGTTATACTCGGTTGGCGCACTCGGTGCGAAATTGATCTTGATGCCAGGATTCTTGGCTTCAAAAGCCGGAATGATCTTTTCCTGCCAGATCTGCAGATCGTCGTTACGCCAGCTTTCGACCGTCAACGTGACATCTTCGGCAAGCGCAGCCGATCCCGACGCCAAAAGCGTGGAACCCAGCAGCATGAGTTTCAACGTATTACGAACCATTTGACCTTCTCCCGTTTTTTAGCGCGGATGCGCAACAGAGGCGAAAGTACGCCAGACCGCTTCAGTACGATCGCTCCTCGCGTTGTGGGAAAAGTACCGGCCCCCGCCGGTGATCTCCATCCCTATCCGCGTGCTCCTCGCCCTCAGCGGCATTGCGCTCCCCTTCTGTTGAAATTAATGCCAAAAACGTACCAATTGTCCAGAGAAGTTTACAACTTTCGCGCATAAAAATTTAAAACAGTCGTTTTTCTCAAATTTTATCAACGAATTAATCAATTTTTTCTCAAGCCGACAAATCTGCTTGGTTAATGGTATTTTTTTGGTATCTTCAAGCCGGAGGTATCTTCATGACTGAATTCTTCATTGGCGTCGATGGTGGCGGCACGGGATGTCGCGCCGTGGTGGCGGGTAGCGATGGTGCGATTCTGGGTTCGGGGCGCAGCGGCTCCGCCAATATCGTCACCGATCCGCGAACGGCGCTGATCAATGTGATCGCGGCGATCGATAACGCTTTTGATGATGCCGGGCTGGACAAGACGCATTATGCGACCAGTCACGCAGTTCTCGGTCTGGCAGGCGGCAATGTCGTGGGTGCAGGCACCCCGATAGAACGCGGCCTGCCCTTCGCGCACTCCAATGTGGAGTTTGACGGCGTGATCGCCCTGCAGGGTGCGCTTGGCGATCAGGACGGCATCGTTGCCATTCTCGGCACGGGCACGGCCTATATCACACGCCGGAGCGGTCGAATTCATTCAGTCGGCGGATGGGGTTTTCCCCTGAGCGATCTCGGCAGTGGCGCGCGGCTCGGTCAAAGCTTGTTGCAGGAAAGCCTGCTCGTGCATGACGGCATTCATCCACGCACACGCCTGACGACGGACCTTTTGAACGAGTTTGACAACAATCCGGATAATCTGGTCGAATTTGCCTGGACTGCGAAGCCGGGCGACTTCGGCAAATATGCTCCACGTATTTTCCAGTATGCGAACGAGGGAGACGAAACCGCACGGATGTTGCTGGAGCGTTCTGCCAGTTATGTGAGTGAAACGCTTGACGTACTGATCAAACAGGGCGCCGAACGCATCAGCCTGCTTGGCGGCATGGCACCGCTTTATGTGGAATGGCTGCCGCCATACCAGCAGAAGCTTCTGGTCAAACCGGCGGCGGATGCTTTGACAGGCGCTCTACAACTGGCCCTCAAGCGATATGGGTCGCAAAATGGAAAGGCGCGCGAATGAGCGGAAATTTCAGCGCTTTCCTGCCCAAGAACCTGCAGGGTTCTGCTCCCTCTTCTGGTGGCCCACTCTATATGCAGCTGCGTCAGTCACTGGAGACTGCGATCCGCGCCGGGCAGCTGGTTGACGGTGAAGCCCTGCCGCCGGAACGCGACATTGCTGAATATGCCAATATCAGCCGCGTGACAGTGCGCAAGGCGGTGGATGATCTCGTCAAGGCCGGGCTTCTCGTGCGCCGTCATGGTTCGGGCACGTTCGTCGTGCGCCCGAGCGAGCGCGTGCAGCAGTCGCTCTCGATGCTGACTTCATTTACCGAAGACATGGCGCGCCGCGGCATCACCACGCAATCCAGATGGCTGGAGCGCGGCCTTTACTACCCTTCGCCTGAAGAGATGATGAAGCTGGGCGTTTCCTCGGAAACCCGCGTTGCTCGCCTCGGTCGTCTGCGCATTGCGAGTGACATGCCGCTGGCCATCGAGCGCGCAAGTCTTTCAAGCGAAATCCTGCCCGACCCGGATGCGGTCAAGGGCTCACTCTATGCCGAGCTGAGCCGCACCGGATTTCGCCCTGTGCGTGCGGTCCAGCGCATAGCAGCCTGCAACATCAAGGACCCCGACGCACGCATTCTGGGCGTCAAGGAAGGCGATGCGGGCCTGTCCATCGAACGGATTTCTTATCTGTCGTCCGGTCGGGTGGTGGAGTTTACAAAATCACTCTATCGCGGCGATGCCTATGATTTCGTAGCCGAGCTGACAATACCGCAGCCTTAGAGCGCGTTTCGATCTGATTGGATCAGATCGGCGCTCTAACTTCTTCTGTTTTAAGCATAATCTTCTCGATCCTCGTTTCACTCCGGTCGGATTATGCTCTAAGCGACCTCTATCGACGAAAACGGCCCGTTTCCGGGCCGTTTTTATTTCATGTCAGTGATGTTTCTTGCCTTCACGAGCCAGATCCGCTGTTGGATCGGCTGCGAGACGCTTGCGCGCCCGGTCATCCATCAGCTCATACCACATGGCGTTGAGCACGGCGAAAGCCGCAGCAAGCGGAAGCCCCAACAACCAGGAAAAATACCACATATCGCTTTCCTTTCTCGGTTGTTCCAAGCGCATCCTGAAAAGTTTGAAACGGTTTTCGGGATGCGCGTTGAAACGAAACTTATAGAGCGCCGATCTGATGCAATCAGATCAAAAAGCACTCTAGTAAGCGTGATTGCTGTCGTCTTCGATCATGTCCTTGTCGACCTTGCCCCACAGGACCTTGTAAACCCAGGACGTGTAGACAACGATCAGCGGCAGGAAAATGAGCGTCACAACCAGCATGATGAACAGTGTCATATGGCTGGAAGACGAATCCCATACCGTCAGGCTTGAGCGCGGATCGAGCGACGATGGCAGAATGAACGGGAACATCGACACGCCGACCGACGAAATAATGCCGAAGATCGACAGCTTTCCGAACAGCAGCGGGGCTAATTCACGACGGCTACGCAATGCGATGAAGACCGCCAGTGCCCCCAAAATGCCGAGCGCCGGAGCGATCAGCAGGACAGGATAGTTCACATAGTTGGTGAACCATGCACCGTGATCCAGTTCCACAGTCTTGCGCAGCGGATTGGATGGCCCGTCGGTGACGATGGCGCTCGTGATCCGGTAACCCGAAACCCAGAACCAGCTGACAACCCCAGCCAGCACATAGAGCACGACAGTCAGAAGAGCTGCGATGCTGCCGTAGGACCGGGCACGCGCCTGAATATCCCCGGTCGTCTTCAACATCAGCCAAGAAGCGCCATGCATGCAGAGCATCGTCACCGAAAGCACGCCGCAAAGCAGTGCAAACGGATTCAGCAGACCGAAGAACGAGCCTTCATAGAATATCTGAAAGTCGTCGGCGATACGGAATGGAACGCCCTGTAGGACATTGCCGACGGCAACGCCGAAGATAAGGGCAGGAACGAAACCGCCGATGAAAAGCGCCCAGTCCCAGCCTCTCCTCCAGGCCTCACTCTCGCGCTTGGAACGATATTTGAACCCGACCGGACGCAAGATGAGTGCGAACAGGATGACAAACATCGCCAGATAGAATCCGGAGAAAGACACCGCATAGAGCTGTGGCCAGGCGGCGAAAATAGCACCGCCCCCGAGGATCAACCAGACCTGATTGCCTTCCCAGACGGGGCCGATCGTGTTGATGATGATGCGTCGCTCGACATCGGTTTTGCCGACGACGGGCATGAGTATGTCGACACCGAGGTCGAACCCGTCCATCGCGGCAAAAGCGATCAGCAATACGCCGAGCAGCACCCACCAGATGAGACGCAGGGTTTCATAGTCCAACAAATCGCTGAGTATCATGATCCTTACTCCGCAGGTGCGATGCTGGCCGGGGCGAGCATTGCTTCCGGCTTGCTGTCGGGTTCAGGTCCAGCCTTGATAGCACGGATCATCAGGCCCATCTCGATGATGAAGAGAACCGTATAGATCGCCACGAAACCAAGTATGGTCAGCAGCACTGTGGATGCTCCGAGATTGGAAACCCCGACTGCCGTCGGCAATATGCCTTCGATGACCCATGGCTGGCGGCCGAACTCCGCGACGATCCAGCCCATTTCGGCTGCGATCCACGGTAGCGGTATCGCAAACACGGCAATCCGCAACAGGAACGGATAACGGTCGAGTTTACGACGCGCAGACAGCACGAAGAATGTGCCCGTCAACAGGATCAGGAAGAAGCCGATGCCGACCATGATGCGGAAGGCCCAGAACAGGGGCAGGACACCGGGAACGGTATCATTTGCGGCCTGTGTGATCTGTGCGTCGGTTGCCTGACGCGGATCATCGACATAGCGCTTCAGCAGAAGCGCATAGCCCATCCACTGACTGTTATCGGCAAAGACGTCCTTCACTTCCTGCGGCACGGCATTCGTGTCGCCAGCCGCACGGATTTTCTGCAAGGCGTCATAGGCGACGATGCCATTGCGGATATGGTTCTCCGCACTTTCAACAAGATCGTTGATGCCCTGAATTGGGGTGGTGAGAGAACGCGTACCGATCAGGCCCATGACCCACGGAATATGCACCGCGAAGTGGGTTTCGCGTGCTGCCTGATCCGGGAAACCGAATACGGTGAACGAAGCCGGAGCCGGTTCTGTTTCCCACATGGCTTCAATCGCCGCGATCTTCATCTTCTGATGTTCGTTGGCCAGATAGCCGCTTTCGTCACCAAGGACGACGACGGAAAGTGTCGCGGCAAGACCGAACGATGCTGCAATGGTCATCGAGCGCTTGGCGAGTTCTACCGAGCGTCCCTTGAGCAGATACCAGGCCGAAACACCGAGGACGAAAACAGACGCGGTGACATAACCGGCAGAAACCGTATGCACGAACTTGGCCTGCGCGACCGGGTTCATCAGCACTGCGAAGAAATCGGTGATTTCCATACGCATGGTTTCGGGATTGAATGCCGACCCGACCGGATTCTGCATCCAGCCATTGGCGATCAGAATCCACAGTGCCGAGAAGTTAGAACCTGCCGCGACCGCATAAGTCGCCATGAGGTGCCCGACTTTCGACAGGCGATCCCAGCCGAAGAAGAACAGACCTACGAAGGTCGCTTCAAGGAAGAAAGCCATAAGGCCTTCGATGGCGAGCGGTGCGCCGAAGATGTCGCCGACATAGTGGCTGTAATAACTCCAGTTCATGCCGAACTGGAATTCCATCACGATGCCCGTCGCGACGCCCATGACAAAGTTGATGCCAAACAGCGTACCCCAAAATTTCGTCATCTGCCGCCAGATGAGTCGCCCCGTCATCACGTAAACGGTTTCCATGATGGCAAGCAGCACGGAAAGACCCAAGGTCAGAGGTACGAAGAGGAAGTGATAAAGTGCCGTGATTGCAAACTGCAATCGCGACAGGGAGACAATATCGAGTTCCATCTCTTTAAGCCGGTAACCCGGCCCTCCTGGTGTTATGAGCGGCGCTTCAGCGCGGCCCCCTTTTGAAAACGGCGGCTTCCTGGAAACCGTACTCCGCTTCAATTTCAAATATCGGTCCAGATATGGACACGGACTTCAAATCATTTCCATGTCCGCGAAGCTCACCTCATGGTTTCGAGGATTTCGCCGAAGCGCGGCGAACTCTTACCTACAGACTCAACTAGAGCGCCTTGATTTAAAACAATGATCCGTTCGCAAATTCGCGCTTCGCGACTGATATGCGTTGCGATCAGCAATGCGCGAGAACCTGCTCTCGCCTTGAGGCGATCGAGAACATCCTGTGCGGTTGCGTTATCGAGACCTTCGGTCGGTTCATCCAGTAGCCAGAGCGGCGCATCGGTCAGGAAAAGCCGCGCCAGGGCCAGACGACGTGCTTGCCCGCCCGAAAGCCCCAACCCGCCCTCGCCCAGCATTGCGTCCAGTCCGGCAGGCAATTCATCGATAAACGCGCCAAGGCCCGCAGCCCGCAAAGCGTCAATCAGTTCCTCATCGCTCGCATCGGCACGCGCCAGCCGGAGATTGTCGCGAAGACTATCCTGAAATAGCTCTGTCCGCTGCGTGAGAAGGCGCGCGGGCAAAACCGAAACGCTGCCCTGATCAGCCGGAATTTCTCCGGCAAGGAGATTGAACAAGGTCGATTTGCCTGCGCCGCTTGTGCCGACGATGGCAATACGCTCGCCCGCTGCAATATCGAGATCGAGGTTTTTGAGGGCATCGTGATCCGCGCCCTCGTGACGAACCGACACGTTTTTCAGATGAACCGCTACGCCATTCTCAGGTTTTTTGGGTGCCGTTAGTTCAGCGTCATCGTTCAGTTGAGGTGCAACCCGCCTGGCAGCAAGTATCGTGCGCCCGAGTTCCATCGCGCCGCGCCGCAATGCTGAAAACGGCTCCATCGCACCAAGAATGATAAGCATTCCGAGCGCTGCAACTGGCGCACCGATCATTCCTGACTGCATCAGCAAACCAACGGCGACAAGGCCACCTGCAAGCAACGCAGCGTGAACAATGCCGAAACCCGCGCCGGTTACGATCTCTATGCGATTAAGCTCGCGATCCGAAGCGGCGACATAGCCGTCTGCACGGACCAAAGCCAGCTTCTGATCTTCGAGGCGCCCAGCCATAAGAAGTTCAGTCTGCCCGGCAACGAGATCGACGGTACGGGCGCGCAGCGCTTCCGTACCTTTTGCTCGTTGTCGCATGGATTTTTCGGAACGACGAGCCGCAGCAAGCGGAAGGCCCAGACCGGCAACAAGCAGGACAAGAGCAACCAGCAACCCGAAAAGGGGGCTCATCAGGCCGAGAGCGATGCCAGCCACAAGCGCGGTAGCGAGTGCAGCACCGACAGGCACCACCACGCGCAGATAAAGCGAGTCGAGTGCATCAATGTCTGCCGTCAGGCGGAACAGGAGACGCGCAGGGCGCTTCAATAGCGCGTTTGCAGCGGTCGGGCGCGCCCAGCTACGGAACAGCTTTTCGCGCAGTGCGGCAAGGATCGCAAGCGTTGCATCATGGGTGACGAGCCGCTCCAGATAACGCGAACCGGTACGCAAGATCGCCAGCAGACGAATACCGGCTGCAGGAGCGAACACATCGAACACAACCGCCGTCGCCATGCTCAAGCCCGCAATCGCCGTTGCCGTTATGAACCAGCCTGACAGGCCGAGAAGAGCGATACCGGCAAGGACCGTTACAGTAGCCGTCGCTATACCCGCAAGAAGTGCTGTCCCCTTGGTGCGGAAAAAGAGGCGCAGGATCGGTTGCAACGATTGAAAACCGTTCATTCTGCCGCCCTCCTCTGCCAGACAGGATCGTTATCCACGCTGCCGTCCAGACGGACGATACGGTCCATCCTGCGGGCAAGGGTTTCGTCATGGGTAGCGACGATGAGCGTCTTGCCTTTGGCTAGCCTGAGAAGGCTGTCGGCAATGACCTTCGCGGTTTCCTGGTCAAGATGGGCTGTAGGTTCATCGGCCAGGATAATATCGGCATTGAGATCAACTGCCGCTCGAGACAGCGCCAGCCGCAGGGCTTCGCCACCGGATATTCCCGCACCGTTCTCGCCGATGAGACTGTTGCCGGTGACACCCAGAACATGACCGAGCGCCATGTCATCAATGATGGCTTTGGTGGTTTCCACATCGGCTTGCCGACCGAGCGTGATGTTCTGACGAGCAGAACCGGCAAAGATATGCGGCTTCTGTCCGATCCAGCTCATCCTTGAGCGAAGCGCCTCTGCTGTATCTTCGGCCAACCCGATCCCACCGATTTCAATTTGGCCAGTTTGAGGAGCCGTCAGCCCGGCAACAAGGGCCAGAACAGTCGATTTCCCATAGCCGCTCGGCGCCAGCAGAGCCACGTGCTCGCCTGCCGCAATATCGAGATTGAATGCGGTGAGAACCTTGCCCCCAGTCCCATAACCAAAGTCGATATTGTGTAGAGTTACGGTAGGAGCATCACCAGTTGCTGCGTGGCTTCCAACCTTGCCGACAATTGGCATCGGATGTTCAGCCAGCTTTTCCAGTGCATCAATTGAAGCTTCGCCCGCTGCACGGTCGTGCCAGACCGCTGAAAGATCGCGCAATGGTTCGAAGAATGCAGGCGATAGAAGCAGGACGAAAAGACCTTCGGCCAAAGTCAGCTTATGGCCCCACGCTCCGAAGTTGAGCTGGCCCAGCAGATGGAAGCCGATATAAACCGCGACCATGGCAACGCCGATAGCAGCGAAGAGTTCAAGCACAGCCGAAGACAGAAATGCGATGCGCAGGACAGTCATCGTCTTGGAACGCAAGGTTTCGGCGTTCTGGCGCAGCCGGTTCGCCGTCGCGTCCACGGCATGGAATGTGCGAATGGTTGCAAGGCCCCGCAGACGGTCAAGCAGAAAGCCGTTCATTCCACCAAGGGCTGTCAGTTGCTTTTCGCTGGCCGCCTTTGCACGCCAGCCGATCAATGCCATAAAGATCGGTATCAGCGGTGCGGCCACCATCAGGACAAGTGCTGCAGCCCAGGAATACCAGAGTACGACGGCAAGTATTGCGAATGGGATCAGCATCACGCGGATGCGGACCGGCACAAAGCGCGAAAGATAGGGAACGACCATTTCCGCCTGTTCGGCAAGAATGCTTGCCGCCTCACCGGATGACGGGCGCGTCACATCAAGCGGTGAACGTTGCGCAAGCGCTGAAACAGCATTGGTTCGAAGTCGGGAAAGTTCCAGTCGGGCGGCGTCGAAAGCTTTGGTAGCGCCTGCACTATCAAGAAGGCTGCGCAGACAGCCGAGAACGAATATGCCCGCCGCGCTGTAATAGATGGAATTATCGAAGCCGGTGTCGGCCAGTCGTCCGATTGCGTATGCGAGAATGCCCGCTTGCGGCAGCCACAAAAGTGCGGCTAACGCCTGAAGATATGCCCCCCGCTTCAGCAAAGACGGAACAGGACGACGCTGCGAGCGGCGCGAACCTTGTTGGTCGCTTGCCGCTTCGCCGTCTTCTGCCGTCAAAGTTTCCGTTCGGGGGACAACGGATGTCACTCTCTCTTAGGCTCCTTTTTGGCCGATGTTCGCCCGCGTCCGAGCGCCACGATCCTGTCCGTGGTTTCAAGGAAGCGGGTCACCTTGGCGCCAAGCGCCAGAAGACTTGTCAAACGGTCGGTATCGAGTCGCTTGACGTCGTCGTACCAGTTGGTCAGCCTTTCGATCAGGCCGTACATGTCCTTCATGCGATCCTGCGCATAAAGATCGCTGTCGCCTTTCGGCTGCTCCATCAGGATTTCACGCAGAACCGAGAGCGTGGGATCGATCTCGCGCTTCTTGCGCTCTTCAGCGAGCGTGCGCAGAATCTGCCACACATCGTCGGGCGTCGTGAAGAAATCGCGGCGATCACCGGGAATGTGCTTCAGCAGCACCAGATTCCAGCCCTGCAATTCACGAATACCCATGGACACATTCGAACGTGACACACCGAGAGCATCGACGATCTGGTCAGCGCAAAGAGGCTCAGGCGACACGTAAAGCAGTGCATAAATCTGCCCCACCGTGCGGTTGATGCCCCAACGGCTGCCCATTTCTCCGAAGTGGAGCACGAACGACTGAACGATTGGCGACAATTCCAAAATTCTCTCTCCCGTAAATTCTGAATTTTCAGAAATTACTGAAATTCAGATAATTCAAATGGCTTGAACCTTCAATCCGTTTGTCCCGGGCGAAAGCCCGAATGGACAATTGGCCGCAGCCCCGGACACTCCTCCAAATGCCCGAAAACACGATAGGCCACCGCTTCCGCTCCGCAGTCGGTGGGCAGTCAGGCCAGAGATTCGGCAAATGGCAGATAATGTTTCCGATCGGCAGGATAGCCGGTCTTGAAGCGAACTCCAAAACAGGTCTCCGGTCAGCCCGGAAGCAACAGCCGCCGCTTCCATGACGGAGCGGCGAATTTCCCCATTTGGTGCGACGGAAAACGCAAGCTTTCCGCCCTCTCCGCACCCTCAAGCATGATACCTACAGACCTATAGCGGGTCGGAAGATGAAGGCAGCTCCTTGCTGTCCTGCGTTCTGTCGCGATGGATCACGGCGCGGCTGAGCAGCATGAGCGTTACCGGCGTTGTGATGACCACAAAGACGGTAATCAGCACTTCATGCAGAATCGGCTTCGATTGCAAGATGGAGAAAAATATGATCGAGGCGATCAAGATTCCGCCAGCACCAAACGACGAGCCAAGCGTGGGGGCGTGAACACGCTCGTAAAAGCTTTTGAAGCGGACGAGTCCGATGCATCCGACGAGTGTCAGGAAGGCGCCGGAGACCAGAAAAAACGCAATGATCACAGCGGCCCATACGGGAAGTTCACCTGCATTGATCATTCGATCACCTCCCCGCGCATGAGGAATTTTGAAAGTGCCACGGTGGCAACGAAACCCAGAAGAGCGATAATCAGCGCCGTCTCAAAATAGATGATGCTGCCCGTACGTATGCCGAACGTGATCAGGAGAAGCAGCGCGTTGAGGTAGAGCGCATCGGCCGCAAGAATGCGATCCTGCGCACGCGGGCCTACAAGCAGCCGATAAACTACACAAGCCAGAGCGCCAAGAAGCATCAGCTGAGCAGCAAGCAGGGACCAGAAGATAATGACTGCACTCATGCGGATTTCTCCTCTTCCATGACGTCTGCCGCTCCGAATATCTTGATGAGCGGCTGCTCATATCTTCCCTTGATCGTGTCCCGCCACGCCTGCGCATCATCCAGATCGAGTACGTGGATGGTCAGTTCGTGCCTTGCAGCGTTGTAATCCACCCAGGCCGTGCCCGGCGTCGCTGTGATTATGCAGGCGAGAACGGCAAGAGCGGTCCGGTTTTCCAGATCAAGCTGGATAACGACAAAGCCCGGACGTCGCTTACGCTTGCGTGACAGAATGATGCCAGCCACCGCGATATTGGATTGCAGGATGTCATAGCTCATGGTGCCGAACAGCAAGAGCATCGTCGGGATCGAACGAATATGGTTCTTCTGCGGTTGCAGGGCCGTCATGATGAGACAAGCCACGAGCGCGATGATCGCACCAAGCAGGAGCTGTGCCCGTGTGAAGCCGTTCAAAAGCAGCCAGAACAGAAGCAACGAGGCGAACAGAAGCGGGTAAGGCAGGATCTTTTTCACTGTGCCCCCTCCGTTTCGGTGCCTGCACGGGGCGCATTGAGGACACTGCTGATATAAGATGCGGGATTGTGCAGCGAACGCGCCGTTTCATCCATATAACGCATCGCCGGGCCGGCAGCGATTGTCAGCGCCAGACAGATTGCCAGAAGCCCCGCAATCGGCACGACTTCCCGGACCAGAACGCGTGGCACGTTGCCTTCGAGCGATGCCCAAAACGTGCGAATGCCGGTACGTGTCATCGCGATCAGCGCTGAAAGACCAGACAGCAGAAGGAGCGCGACCAAAGCCCAGCTTGCCGGACTGACTGGCATTGCGAGCTGCGGTGTCGGACTGTCGCCGTTGAAAACCGCTGCCAGGATCAGGAATTTGGCAATGAATCCAGAGAATGGCGGCAGGCCGATCAGCAATATCGCGCAAATGCCGAAGAACGTTCCCAGGACGGCAAGGGTTGCGGGCAACACAGCCCCGACTTCGTCTTCGTCTTCTTCCTCCTCATCGTCACCATAGGCTTCCATGGTAACGGCGAGAACGTTTGCAGCCGCATCCTGACCGCGTTCGATCAGTTCGATCAGCAGGAAAAAAGCCGCGATGGTAAGCGTGGAACTCACCATATAGAACAGCGCGGCGCCGGTCATGGCGGTGTTACCGCTGCCAATGGCAGCCAGCAACGTGCCCGAGGATACGAGGATACTATAGCTGGCAAGACGTCCCATTGCTTGCGATGCGACCACCCCGATCAGGCCGAAGGCCAGTGTGACCATTCCACCGAAATAGAGCCAGTCATTGCCGAAACCATAGGAAGAACCGGCACCGATGCCGAACATCAGAGGCGACAGGCGCAAAAGGACGTAAATGCCGACCTTGCTCATGATGGCGAAGACCGCCGCCACCGGTGCTGCTGCTGCCGTATAGGTTGGCGCAAGCCAGAAATTGAGCGGCCACATGCCTGCCTTGACGAGGAAGGCAACGCCCAGAACCGCAGCACCTGCTTCAAGCAGCATACGATCTTCAGCTGCGACCTGCGGAATTCTCTGTGCAAGATCGGCCATATTCAAGGTGCCGGTCACGCCATAGATCAGGCTGACGCCGATCAGAAACAGAGACGACGCGACGAGATTGACGGCAATATAATGCATGCCGGCCTTTACGCGCGCCGGACCTGATCCATGCAGCGCCAGGCCGTAGGATGCCGCCAGCATCACTTCGAAGAACACGAAGAGGTTGAACAGATCACCAGTCAGAAATGCGCCGTTCAGCCCCATCAGCAAAAGCTGGAAGATTGTATGGAAATGCGGGCTGGCTTTGTGCCAGTGCGCGAGTGCGAAGCTGAGTGAAGCCATGCCGAGCAGGCTGGTCAGCACAAGCATAAGGGCCGCGAGACGATCCAGAACCAGCACGATGCCGAACGGTGCGGGCCAGTTGCCGATCAGGTAAACCAGAGCGTCAGGGGCCCTGTTGCTCGCCATGCCAGCAAGCATGATGGCAATCGCGATCAAACCCAATGTCGAGATGGAGTTGATGGCCATCTTGAGCTTGCGCTTGCGCTCATCGAACAGCAGCAAGACAGCTGCCGTGACGAGCGGCAGAATGATTGGAGCAACGATGAGGTGCGTTTTCCAGTCCAACATCAGTTCTCCTTGCCGTCCACGTGGTCCGTACGCGTCAACCCGCGCGAAGCGAGCAGCACGACAAGGAAAAGTGCGGTCATTGCGAAACCGATGACGATGGCGGTCAGTACGAGCGCCTGTGGTACCGGATCGGTATATTGTGCGGCCTGAACGTCAACACCGCTATCGAGCACCGGGGCAGCATTCGTGCGCAAGCGTCCCATCGAAAAGATGAAGAGATTGACCGCGTAGGAAATCAGCGACAGACCGATTGCCACCTGGAAGGTACGCGGGCGAAGAATGAGCCAAACGCCGGATGCCATCAACACGCCGATCGCCAGAGCAAGAACGAGTTCCATCAGTTCTCCTCCTTCGTTGCGGCGAGCTTCTCGACACGGTGTTTACGGAGTGATTGGTGTGCGAGTGCAATTAAAACCAGCACGGTAGCGCCAACCACGAGGGTGAAGACGCCAAGATCGAACAGCAGTGCGCTGGCTGTCGGCATTTTTCCGATATGCGGTATTTCCGTATATTGGAAGAATGTGGTGAGGAACGGATAGCCGAAGAACCACGACCCCGCGCCTGTTGCCGCTGCAAACAGCAAACCCAACCCGATCCAGCGCAAGGGCAGAATGCGCAAGCGATCTTCCACCACACGCGCGCCTGACGCCAGATATTGCAGCAAAAATGCAATTGCGAGCGTAATACCGGCCGCAAATCCGCCACCTGGCAGATCATGACCGCGCAGGAACAGATGCACTGCCAGCACAATGATAACCGGGAACAACCATTGCATGATGACGGACGGCACGGCCAGATAATCGGCCAGTGTTTCACCTGCCTTGCGGTCAGGCGCTGCCTCGTCATAGGCGTCCTGGATTTTCTGCTGGGCTGTCGATCCGGTTGTGTCAGGGGCAGGACGGAAACGACGCAGGAGCGCAAAAACCGTGAGGCCCACGATGCCGAGGACGGCAATTTCACCAAACGTATCGAAAGCACGGAAGTCGACCAGAATGACGTTCACGACATTCTTGCCACCGCCGCCTGAATAGGCGTTTTCGAGGAAATAGTCGCCGATGCTGCTGGGCGAAATACGCGTCATAACAGCATAGGCGATGACAGCGACCCCTGCCCCGCTGCCGATTGCAAGCAGCAAGTCGCGATAACGGCGGATGCGCGGACCTATCTGCACCGGGAGCGGATCAGGATCCTCCCAACGCTTCGGCAGCCAGCGAAGCCCGAGCAGCAGCAGAACAGTGGTGACGATCTCGACCAGCAACTGGGTCACAGCAAGATCGGGCGCGGACAGCCAGACGAAGGTGATGCAGGTAACGAGCCCCGCCCCTCCGAGGAGGATCAACGCCGCAAGTCGGTGGTACTTGGCCTGATAGGCCGCGCCGATAGCACAGGCGCCACCAAGTATCCAAAGTCCGGCAAAAATCGGGTCCACGGGCTGGGCGCCAAGCGAACCTGACTGCAAGCCGGAAACGAAAATCGGCCAGGCAGCTGCAAGGACGGCCACCGCAACCACGATACGGAGCTGCGGCTGCAGACGACGCGTGCTGAGGAAGGATTCTGCCTTACGTGCCCAGTTCCATGACAAGGTCACGAGAACACGTTCGAAAATGCGCTGCCCTTGCAAATGTCGGAATAAGGGGGGGCCGTCTTCACTGGTGGCAAGATAGTTTTTCAGCATCCAGTGCAGAAGAATACCGCCGATCATGGCGACGATACTCATCATCAGCGGCAGGTTGAATCCGTGCCAGACCGAGAGACTATATTCAGGCGTCGCCTTGCCCAGCACCGACAGAACTGCCGAATGCAGGAACGGTCCGATGGAAAGGCCCGGAATGATGCCTATCAACAGGCAAAGCAGCACCAGAAGTTCAATGGGACGACGCATCCAGTGCGGCGGTTCGTGCGGCTCATGCGGCAGGTCATGCGGTGGTGGTCCGAAGAACGTCGAATAAATAAAGCGCACCGAATAGGCGACCGTAAAGATACCGGCAATCGTGGCGACATAGGGCGTGATCGTATCAAGCCACGACGCCATGTGCGTTTCCACCGCCTCAGCGAAGAACATTTCCTTGGAAATAAAGCCGTTGAGCAACGGTACGCCTGCCATTGCCGCACTCGCGACCATGGCGAGCGTTGCTGTATAGGGCATGGGACGCAACAGCCCGCTCAACTTTCGCATGTCGCGCGTGCCGGTCTCATGATCGATGATGCCCGCAGCCATGAACAGCGATGCCTTGAAAATCGCATGGTTGACCATGTGAAAGATCGCGGCAACCGCAGCAAGTGGGCTGCCAAGAGAAAGCAGAACGGTAATCAGACCAAGGTTACTGATGGTCGAATAGGCAAGCAGCCCTTTGAGGTCCTGCTGGAAAACTGCGAAGAAGCTGGCAATCAGAAGCGTGATCAGCCCTGCCGAACCGACGATCCAGAACCACTCTTCCGTTCCGCTGAGAACCGGCCACAGGCGCGCCAGCAGGAAGACTCCGGCCTTCACCATGGTGGCCGAATGCAGATAGGCCGAAACGGGCGTTGGCGCTGCCATCGCATTGGGAAGCCAGAAGTGGAACGGAAACTGCGCGCTTTTCGTGAATGCTCCGAGCAGGATCAGAATGAGCGCCACGCTATAAAGCGGATGTGTCCGAACGATGTTCCCCGCTGCCAGAACTGTGTCGAGATCGTAGCTTCCGACAATATGGCCGAGGATCAGAACGCCTGCCAGCAGACAGAAACCACCGATACCCGTCACGGTCAGCGCCATGCGTGCGCCGTCGCGGGCACTGGCATTATGATACCAATAGCCGATCAGCAGGAACGAGAAGATGCTGGTCAGCTCCCAGAACACGGCGAGCAATATCAGATTGCCGGATAGAACTACGCCGAGCATCGATCCCATAAAGGACAGCAGGAACGAGAAGAACCTCGGCACGGGATCTTCGGGCGACATGTAATAACGCGCATAAATGACGACCAGCAGGCCGATACCCGTGATGAGCATCGCGAAAAGCCAGGCGAAGCCATCCATTCGGAAGGTGACATTGAGGCCATAGGCCGGAAGCCATTCCACAGTGCCATGAAGCACCTTGCCGTCCGACACGATGGGATAAAGGCTGGCGGTGACAATAAAGGCAACAAGCGCAATCGCTGCCGTAAACCAGGCCGAACCGCTACGATCCGCCCCCCTGAATAAGCCGGTTATGGCGCTGCCAAGAAATGGTAGAAGGACAAGCAGGAAAAGCATTCTGCCGTCCATCGTCATGCGCCACAGGCCTCCTAGCCGAAATCAAGGTTGATCCGAAGCAGGCACCGCTCAAGAAAACAGCAACAGAATCGCTCCGGCAAGTTGTAGTGAGGAATCATATATTCCGATGGCCTTATTATGACCGGCCACGGAACATTATGGCAATAGCTTTCAATGGCTTATCGCATAGATTTGAATCATTTTATCGTTCCCTGCGCCGGAAAATCTATAATTTGTCGACTGCTGCGAACCTCGATACCTGATTGTCGACCATACTGACCTGAAAATCTTTCAGCCGGATGACACAAAACTTGCCATGAATTTTACCGCAGATGCGGCTTCATCCTTCAAGCAAAATCGCCGATAGCCGTTCGGCCTGAACACGAATGTCCGGTACGGCAGTAACCTCCCAGAACGCGCCTTTCGTAACAGGTCCGATACCGAAAAACGGACCGGATGGCTCTCCTCGCTTATTGAGAATCTGCAGATCCCGTGTGACGTCAAAACCGAGATCGAGTGGATCCGGTCGGGCCAAGCCATGTTCCATAAGACCGATCAGTGCCGCATTGCGGGTTGTCGAAAAACGTGGATTGCCGCCACGACAATCAATAACCGTCGATACCTGCAGTTTTTCGACATGCTCACTACGCCGAGGGCGATAACGGACTTCAATCTCCTCGCCTTGGTCGCGCACCGAAACCAGATGGCCTGCCGCGACTTTAAGCTGGCCGCTGTTCACGGCAGCTTCGATACGCTCTGCGACAGCCGGTGCCATGCGATGCCGGTGCACATCCCACCAAGGACGCAGATGACGGAGGAAGCTGCGGCGCTGCGAAGTCGGCAGGCTCGCCCAGATGTGTTGTGTATGCGTACGCAGACCATCCATCACGCCACGCCAGCCGGAACCGGTTTTTTCCGCTTCCGTCATCATGGCACGCACGTGCTGCACAAGCTTGGAAAGGCCCAGCGATAGCGGGAGATCGTCTGCCTCGACCGGGAAAGCTTGCGCAGGGGCATGAACCGCAGGAAGAAGCCCACGGCGCGAGATCGCATAGATTTCCGCACGATGCCCGTTGTCGAGCAGCGACAGGACGCTGTCGATCATCGACAGACCTGTGCCGAATATAGTCACCGGCGCATCTGTCGGCACATCGAAATAGCCATTGCTCGACCAGTATTCCGTAACGTGATTGCCGGATTTCGCGATGGCGGCCTCATTTCCCGTGGCCACAATCACCGCATCGGCAATGAACGTGTCTCCTGTCTCAGCGGTAACGGCTGCTCTGCCGTCCTTCAGTGCGACATCGACGACGCCGGTCTTTTCAACCTTCAAACGTGTATCATCGTCAGAAAGATAAGGCGCGATAAGATGCTTCAGATAGGAGCGGTAGAGTTTGCGTGGTGCAAAACTGTGCGGTTCCCACAAATGGCCGGGAGCGGCAATGTCGCTCGACTGCAACCAGTTCAGGAAATGATCCGGCTGATCGGGATATGCGCTCATATTGCTGGCGCGGACATTGAGAAGATGGCTCGGATTTTCCGTCGCGTATGCGATGCCTGCCCCTAATTGACCTGAACGCTCGAAAATCCGCACGGTCGAATCTGGTGAGCGCCGAAGCAATTGTGCGGCCAGGATGATGCCGCTTGCGCCCGCTCCGATGATAATGAATGACTTCAAACTATCGTGACCTCGTCCCTTTTCACGACAACGATAAGAAAAGCGCGTCGTCAAACTATCGTTTTTAAATCCCACTGTTTTAGTTAGATTCCGATAAACAATCGCTCTTGTAAACCCCATAAAGCTGGGATGTTGCGCTGTTCAGATGCCTGCAGGGCGCGGATAGCACATGGACGCAACGATCAAAACGTAAACAGTAAAACCCGGCTAACAACGGATCGTTGACAGTGTGTTTCAGAAACACGGGCTGGCTTCGACAGCCAAAATAACAATATTTCCCTCAACATCATTCATGAGGTTGTCTTGAAAATCCCAAGCCAGACAGCCTGTTGAACCGCTGAAAAACAGGACAGAATAATGAACAATTCTCTGCTGAATTCCATCAAGAAGCGCCGCACACAGTACGCTCTGGGCAAGTCCCTTCCGCTGTCGAATGAAGACACCGCCGAGCTGATCCGCGAAGCGGTCAAGCATACGCCGTCTTCGTTTAATTCGCAGAGCTCGCGCGCTGTGATCCTGTTTGACGCCGAGAGCGACAGGCTGTGGAACATCGTGAAGGAAACACTTCGCAAGATCGTTCCTGCCGACGCTTTCGCCCAGACCGAAGCCAAAATCGACAGCTTCTCCGCCGGTGCAGGCACGGTTCTGTTCTATGAAGACCAGAACGTCGTTAAGGGTCTTCAGGAAAACTTCCCGCTTTACGCTGACAACTTCCCGGTCTGGTCTGAACAGTCGGGCGGTATGGCGCAACATTCGGTCTGGACCGCGCTCGCCAACGCCGGCATTGGTGCCAGCCTTCAGCACTACAACCCGCTGATCGACCACGAAGTCGCCAAGGCTTGGGACGTTCCGGCTTCGTGGAAGCTCCGCGCACAGATGCCGTTCGGCTCGAACGAACAGCCTTTTGCTGAAAAGGCTTTCATGGACGATGGCGACCGCTTCAAAGTGTTCTTCTAATCGCCTGATTGTACTGTATGAATTGAGCCGGGGGAATTTTCCTCCGGCTTTTGCATTTCCGCGGAAAAATATTTCATCAGACCGTTGTCCCCTCCCCAAAAGCTGGCTGTAATGGAGAAGCTTTGAAGAGAGTCGCGAACAAAGCGACAGGCTCTTGAAGCTTCATCAATGCAGGGCTGCGATTGCGCAACATATGCGTATTGCACAGCCCGGAGGGGAAGTTGCATGACGACCGTAATACTGTCACTCATTCAGAATAACTCGAAGGCAGACCATACAAGATATGGCCTTGCACGAAAGCTGCTGCGCGCATCGATTCCAGCCGCACTGGCATTCACGCTCTTTCTATCGGCATCACCCAAGGCAGTGGAAGCAGCTACACCGACTGACACGCTCGTCATTGCCATGAGCATAGATGACGTCATTTCGCTCGACCCGGCGGAAATCTTCGAGATCACGACGTCTGAAGTGCTCACCAGCACCTATGAACGCCTCGTCACGACTGACACCAAGGACCCGACGAAGATCATCCCCCAGATTGCCGAAAGCTGGGCCTTTTCCGATGACGGTAAGTCGATCACGTTCAAAATCCGCAAGGGCCTAAAATTCGCCTCCGGCAACCCGCTGACGGCACACGACGCCGCTTATTCGCTGCAGCGCGCGATCAAGCTCGACAAGAGCCCGGCCTTCATCCTCAGCCAGTTCGGTCTCACTCGCGATAATGCCGATCAGAATATTGTTGCCACCGACGACGAAACGCTTGTGTTCACGACCGGCAAGGCGTTTGCGCCAAGCTTCGTCCTGAACTGTCTGACATCCAGCGTTGCGTCGATTGTCGACAGCAAGTTGGTCAAGGAGCATGAGCAGAAGGCAGAGAAGACCAAGGATTTTCCTTACGAAACCGATTTCGGTTATGAATGGCTGAAGACCAATTACGCCGGTTCCGGTCCTTTCGCATTGAAGCAATGGCGCGCAAATGAAGTCCTGCTTCTGGAGCGCAACGAAAATTATAGCGATGCAAAACCGGCAATGAAGCGCGTTATCTATCGCCACGTGAAAGAAGGCGTTTCGCAGCGCCTGCTCTTGCAGGCGGGCGACATCGACATTGCACGCAATCTGGAACCTGGCGATATCGAGGAATTGAGCAAGGATCAGAAATACCATGTCATCAACGCCCCGAAGGGGCGCGTCTATTATCTGGTCGCCAACCAGAATGTACCTGAACTCGCAAAGCCCGAAGTCCGGCAGGCACTGAAATACCTGGTCGATTACGATACGATAGAAGCGAAGCTCATCAAGGGTATCGGTCGCACGCACCAGTCCTTCCTGCCACTCGGCATGTTCGGTGCTGTCGGCGACAAGCCATTCACCTACGACGTCGATAAAGCCAAGGAACTTCTCGCCAAAGCTGGCCTCAAGGACGGTTTCAAGGTGACGCTTGATGTACGTAACAGCCAGCCATTCGTCGGGATAGCGGAAAGCATTCAGCAGACGATGGGTAAAGCAGGCGTTCAGGTGGAAATCCTGCAGGGTGACGGCAAGCTGACCACCACCAAGGTTCGCGCACGCAAGCACCAGTTGGCGCTGGGTATATGGGGACCGGATTATTGGGATCCGCATACCAATGCGGTCACGTTCACCAACAATCCAAACAATGGCGAAGATGTTTCGATGCGCACCAACGCCTGGCAGGCGCATTGGGAAATTCCGGAACTGACGGCGGAAACAATGGCTGCTGTTGAAGAGCGCGATACAGCCAAACGTGAGACGATGTATCATGATCTTCAAAAGAAGTTTCAGGAAACAAGCCCGTTCGCGATCATCTATCAGCAGATTGAAACGGCTGTGACGGGTCCGAATGTGCACGATTTCAACATGGTGGCCGATGCCAACTATGTTCAGACCGTAACGAAGGACTGATGCGATACGAAAAGGCCGGGCAAAGTGCCCGGCCTTTTTACTCGTCGTCGAAACTGAACGGCGGCAATTTTTCCAGTGCGGATTTCAGCGCTTCCGACCAGCTTTCCGATACGGTTTGATAGTAAGGATCGGTGGCCTCGAACCGTCTGCGAGCGCCAGTTACAAAACTGTCCGCTTCATAAATCTGCATGTCGAGCGGAAGCCCAACTGAAAGGTTGGCTTTCAGTGTGGAATCGAACGAAACCAGCAGCAGCTTCACCGCTTCCTCGAAACTCATCTGCTCCTGATAAGCGCGCACGAGGATCGGTTTTCCATATTTGTTCTCGCCAATCTGGAAAAAAGGCGTATCGGCCGAGCTCTCGATAAAATTGCCTTCGGGATAGATATAGAAAAGGCGCGATTGTCCGCCCTTGATCTGTCCGCCGAGAATAAACGATGCGCCGAAAGCATCGGCATTCTGTCCACCGGTAGCGGAGTTCTGGATCACTTCCTTGACGGTGTCGCCGACAAGACGCGCAACCTGAAACATGGAAGGCGCGTCGAAAACCGAAGGGTGCCTGTCTGCCGGAGCTTTCATCCGTTCTTCCAGAAGACTTGCAACGGCTTGCGTTGTCGCGAGGTTTCCCGCCGAAAGCAGAACAATCACGCGCTCGCCGGGCTCTGACCAGCTTCGCATTTTTGAGAAGACAGAAATATTGTCGAGCCCGGCATTCGTCCGTGTATCGGACATGAACACAAGGCCACGATCGATTTTCATTCCAACACAATAGGTCATAAGCAATATCCGGCAGGCAACTCGCTATCCAGAAAGATCACTGCCCTACATTGATGTGAACCGCAAGGCTTTCCACCGTGCCGCCCAGACGAACGCCGGAAATCGGGGCCGCATCACGATAGTCGAGGCCGGTTGCAATCCGCACGTAACGGTCATTCGGACAAATATTGTTGGCGGCATCGAACCCCACCCATCCCAGACCATCAATATGGGCTTCAGCCCATGCGTGACTTGCGGTTTGTTCTTCCACACCTTCCATCATCAGATATCCCGATACGTATCGCGCCGGAATGCCGATCAATCGGGCTGTGGAAAGGAAAACATGCGTGTGATCCTGGCAAACGCCCTTCCCACTTTCCAGAGCGCTTTCAGCATCCGTTGAAACGCTCGTCGTCCCCGGCATATAGGCGACCGCCTTGTGGATGGTGTTCATCAGATCGTGCATCAGGGCAAGCCGTTCCTGCCCGGTCGTGAGATCAGCTGCCAGCGCCTTGATGCGTTCGCCCGGCGCAGTCAGCGGCGTCTCGCGCTCGAAGAGCCAGAGCGGCGCATAACCATAGACTGATCCAAGCACTCCGGCCCGGTCTTCCATCTCGACGCTGCCGCTGGCGGTTATGACAATTTCATTGATATTGCGAGAATGCTGGACCAGATCGGTCTTGTTGCCGAAGCCGTCGACATAGGAAACCTCCGGCTCACCGCCTTCGATTTTTAACTCCCAGTGCTTGACCATCTGGCCCGGCACCGTTGGCGGACGCAGCCGCAACCTTTGCACCGCATAAGGAACCGGATGCTCATAGCGATAATGTGAAACGTGCCGGATGTTGAGCAGCAAGCGAAGACCTCAATAGAAATTATAGGTTTCAGCAATCTCGTTGCCGAGCCGGTTGTTGCGAGTGATGAATTCGGTCAGAAACTCATGTAAGCCCACATCGAAGATCGCGGATATGTCCTGATTTTGCAGGCTTGCATAGATTTTGTCCGCTGTCGCGTGGCAGGCAGCACGATTGCCATAATCTTTCGACAGGTAATCCAGATGTTCGGCGATGCTGCGATAACAGTAATGGAGTGAACGCGGCATACGGCCGTTCAGGATCAGGTAGTCCGCGACTTGCGCAGGACGGTAATCACCATCATAGACCCACCGATAAGAGCGGTGCGCGGAGACCGACCGCAGGATCGATTCCCATTGATAATTGTCCAGCGTCGTGCCGACATAGGATATCGCAGGCAGCAGGACATAATATTTCACATCGAGAATACGAGCCGTATTATCAGCGCGTTCGATGAAAGTACCAAGGCTTGCAAAGTCGAAGATTTCGTTGCGCAGCATCGTGCCATGGAAAGAGCCGCGAATGAGCGCCGTCTCGCGCTTGATCTGGTCGAGAAGCTGCGGAAGGTCACTTTCCTTCAACGGCTTACACAGCGACTTTTTCAGTGACATCCATGCTTCGTTTACGCTTTCCCACGCCTCGCGCGTCAGCGCCGTGCGCACCATGCGGGCATTGGAACGCGCGGTTTCAATGCAGGTCATCACGCTTGATGGATTGTCTGCATCGCGCAGCAGGAAGTCCGCAACATTGGCGGCGTTATAGACGTCGTATTTTGCAGAGAAGCCCTGACTTGCACCCGCTGAAACCGCGACCGAAGACCACTCCTCCGGTGCGTCAGACGTTTTCGTCAGCGCCATGCGAAGCCCCGCATCGACGAGACGTGCCATGTTTTCGGCACGCTCTATGTAGCGGAACATCCAGTAAAGTCCGTTTGCCGTACGGCCAAGAAGCATAAATCATTCCCCTTTTCGCGCCCTGATCTTGTCGTCAGTTGCAGCACGTTAATGCAGTTTCAGTCGTCGAGTACCCACGTATCCTTGGTTCCGCCGCCCTGGCTGGAATTCACGACAAGCGATCCCTCCTTCAATGCCACACGGGTGAGCCCGCCGGGTGTGATGCGGATGCGATCCGAAACCAGAACAAATGGGCGCAGATCGACATGGCGTGGCGCCAGCCCGCTCTCGGTAAAGATGGGCGTCGTTGAGAGCGCAAGCGTGGGCTGCGCGATATAGTTGCGCGGCCTTGCCTTCAGTTTCTCTGAAAAAGCATCGCGTTCGGCCTTTGTCGACGCGGGGCCTACCAGCATTCCATAACCACCGGAGCCGTGCACTTCCTTGACGACAAGCTCGGCAAGATTGTCGAGCACATAAGCAAGGCTATCTGGTTCGGAACAACGCCAGGTCGGAACATTTTCGAGAATGGCCTTGCGACCCGTATAGAACTCCACGATCTCCGGCATGTAGGAATAGATCGCCTTGTCGTCGGCGATGCCGGTTCCGGGCGCATTGGCAATCGTGATATTCCCTGCCCGGTAGACATCCATGATGCCTGCAACGCCGAGCGTCGAATCCGGCCTGAATGTCAGCGGGTCGAGAAACGCATCGTCCACACGCCGATAGAGCACGTCGATAGCGCGATAACCTTGTGTGGTACGCATCGCGACACGTCCGTCAACGACGCGCAGATCGCTTCCCTCGACCAATTCGACGCCCATCTGGTCGGCAAGGAATGCGTGTTCAAAATAGGCTGAATTATAAATGCCGGGTGTCAGCACCGCGACGGTCGGCACATCCTGCGTGCCGGGAGGCGCAACACTTGCCAGCGACTGGCGCAACAATTGCGGATAATTCTCAACCGGGCGAACCTTGACGTTCTGAAACAGCTCGGGAAAGAGTTGCATCATCGTCTCGCGATTTTCCAGCATATAGGAAACGCCGGATGGCGTGCGGGCATTGTCCTCCAGCACATAGAACTGGTTCTCGGCGGTGCGCACGATATCGACGCCGATAATATGGGTGTAGACATTGCCCGGAGGACGGAAGCCGATCATCTCGGGCAAGAAGGCTTCATTCTTGGAAATCAGGTCTTTCGGAATGCGCCCTGCCCGGACAATCTCCTGACGGTGATAAATGTCATCGAGGAAGGCGTTAAGCGCCATCACACGCTGTTCGATGCCCTGCGACAGACGCCGCCATTCCTGACCTGAAATGATACGCGGGATGATATCGAAGGGAATGAGGCGCTCGCCCGCTTCCTGATCGCCGTAGACAGCAAAGGTGATGCCCGTCTTGCGGAAAACGCTTTCGGCGTCATCGCTTTTCTGCAGAAGTTTGTGCGGGTCTTGGCTGTCGAGCCACTGCTTGAGAAATTCATATGGTTGGCGGACATTCCCGCCATGGTTGAGCATCTCGTCAAATGGCTTCACTTAATTCCCCTTCTTTTTCCCTATTATTCAGTCCTGACTCAGGGAAAAGCAAGCATGGAAATTATGCAAAAGCGCAAAGCTGGGTTGCGCAATTTCGTCGCGACATGAGCCCCGAGGTGCGTTCTACTACGCCCGCAAACATAGCTCTGGCGAAAATTCAGCCCGGTCGATGGGCTTTCACGACTGCCGGATCGGTGTCGATACGCCCGGCTTCGATGAGGTCGAGACAATAAGGCACTGCCGGAAAAATTGCCTGCAAGGTCATGGCAATTGAAGCTGGTTTACCGGGAAGATTGAGGATGAAGCTCTTGCCGCGACTGCCTGCCGTTTGGCGGGATAGAATGGCGGTCGGGGTTTGTTCCAGGCTGACGCGGCGCATCAGTTCGCCGAAACCGGGCAGTTCCTTGTGCAGAACGGCCTGCATGGCTTCCGGTGTTTCATCGCGCGGGCTTGGTCCCGTGCCACCCGTGGTCAGGATAAGATCACAGGCCTCGTTGTCACAAAGATCGATAAGCGTGTCGCGTACCGATTCCATGCCATCGGGAATGACACGGCGGATTGTTTCATAAGGCGTGACGACAGCGCTTTTCAGCCACGCTTCCATGGCAGGGCCACTAAGGTCTTCGTACTCCCCGCGACTTGCGCGGTCGGAAACAGTCACGAAACCGATCTTTACCATCACACCCTCACAGTAAGTTTTTGGCTCTCAGCAGACTTCTGGCGATCTTATAGGCGCTCGCTGGTTTGATGTGAAGGTTTGCATACTCCCAAATGAAAACGCCGCCCAAAGGCGGCGCTTTGCTTATGATGTCACTCGAAAATTACGGCGTAACGTCGAAGCCGAACCACTTTTCCGACAGACGCTTGATCGTGCCGTCAGCCTTTGCAGCTTCAATGGCAACGTCGAACATCTTCTTCAGTTCGGTATCGTCCTTGCGCAGACCGACAGCAACGCCACGGCCCAGAATGCCGCCCTTGAAGAACGGACCGGTCATGACGATGTCTTCGTTGCCCGGCTTCTTGGCCGCATCCGTGAGGTAAGCGAGCGAAGCCACGATCAGATCTACGCGGCCAGACTTCAGGTCGAGGTCGTGCTGTTCCGTGGTCTTGTATTCACGGATGTCGATGCCATCCTTGAAATACTTGTCGAGCAGCGACAGGCCGAGCGAAGCGGTCTGGACGCCGACGGTGCGGCCCTTGATTTCAGCCGATACTTCGTCAATTGCCTTCTGGGCAGCCGCTTCATCCTTGGCGAGATAAAGGGTTTCGCCGGTATGCGGCAGCTTGGCGTAAGGGCTGTCCTTCAGCGTCGCAAAGGTCTGCGGCGTCAAGCCATAGGAAATCGAGAAGCTGATAGTTTCTTCGCGCTTCGGCGTAGCAGTAAGGCCAGCCATGATCGCATCGAACTTGCCGGCATTGAGCGCCGGAATGATGCTGTCGAAAGGCTGCGCAACCATCGTGCACTCAACCTTCATGCGGGCGCAGAGGTCCTTGTAGAGATCGACTTCATAGCCATCCAGCGAGCCATCGGGCTTGGTGAAGTTGTAAGGGCGGAAAGCACCTTCCGTGGCGATGGTGATCTTTGTCCACTTCTTTTCCTCGGCATGGGCCGAGACGCTCGTCAGAGCGAGAGCGGAAATGAACACGGCTTTGAAAAGTCCGGTGGTCTTCATTGCAAATATCCTGTTGCGGTTATTTCTGTCCGGCTTACGCCGGAACACAGAATTTCGGTAATTAGGCAGCGTTTTCGTGGCTGATAAACTTGCGGAAACGTTCCGACTTCGAGTTGCCGAACACGTCTTCCGGCGCACCGTCTTCTTCCACCAGACCCTGATGGAAAAATACGACGCGGTTGGAGACGTCGCGCGCGAAGCCCATTTCGTGGGTCACGACCAGCATGGTGCGGCCTTCTTCGGCAAGGCCGCGCATGACGCGCAACACTTCACCGACCAGTTCCGGATCGAGTGCTGAAGTCGGCTCGTCAAAGAGCATGACTTTCGGCTTCATCGCCAGTCCGCGGGCGATTGCGGCGCGCTGCTGCTGTCCGCCCGAAAGATGGGCCGGATAGAAATCGCGCTTGTCAGCAATGCCGACCTTTGCCAGCAAAGCTTCCGCTTCTGCCACGCATTCCGCGCGCGGGCGTCCCTGCACATAGATCGGCGCTTCGATGATGTTTTCCAGAATGGTCTTGTGCGACCACAGATTGAAGCTCTGGAACACCATGCCCAGTTCCGAACGAATGCGCGAAACCTGTTTCTTGTCGGTCGGGTAGGCTTCACCCTTCGAATTCTTCGCCATACGGATGGTTTCGCCCGAAACCGTCACAGTGCCTGACGTCGGTGTTTCCAGAAGGTTGATGCAGCGCAGGAAAGTCGACTTGCCGGAACCCGACGAACCGAGGATCGAAATGACCTCACCTTCACGTGCTTCAAGCGAAATGCCTTTCAGCACTTCATTCGCACCAAAGCTCTTGCGCAGGTTTTCGACTTTCAGCGCCACCGGTGCATTGGGGGAAACGATTTTGCTCACGATGTTTGTCCTTCGGAGGAAAGCTTGACGACCGGCTGGCGCAGATAAGGGGTCAGTCTATATTCTGCGAACATCAGCGCACGTGTCAGAACGAAGTTGATGGCAAGGTAGATCGCTCCGGCGATCACGAAGATTTCTATGGCTCGATAGCTCTCGGCGATCAGCTTTGCTGCGATACCAGTCACTTCCATGAGTGTGATGATCGACGCAAGCGAGGTTGCCTTGATCATCGATATCATCTCGTTGCCGTAACCCGGCAATGCCTGACGGACCGCAAGTGGCATGACGATGCGACGGAAGCAGGTGAAGGACGACATGCCACAGGCTTTTGCAGCTTCGATCTGGCCATGCGGCACCGACAGCAGGCCACCACGGATGATTTCGCTCGCATAGGCGGCGTTGTTCAAAGTCAGCGCAATGATCGCACACCAGTAAGGCTCGCGCAAAACCGGCCACAGGAACGAGTAACGGATGGCCGGAAACTGGCTGAGACCGTAATAGATGATGAATATCTGCACCAGAAGCGGTGTTCCGCGGAACACGAACACATAAAGGCGGGCAATCCAGTCCAGCACCTTGATGCCCGACAGGCGCATCAAGGCGAAAAGCAAGGCCAGTATGGCACCAAACACGATGGAAGTTGCCGCAAGCTTCAGGGTCAGCGGCACGCCGCCCAGCATCTGGAAGAATGCATCGGAATAGAATTCAAGGCTCATTTTGCCCTCCGAACGCCGCGCGAGAAGTGACGCTCGGCAAACTGCAGAAGTCCGCCGGAAACAGACGAAATCAGCAGGTAGAGCGCACCGGCAATGAGGAAGAAGTTGAAGGGCAGTCCGGTCGAGCCAGCGCCGATCTGTGCCTGACGCAGAAGCTCAACCACACCGGCAACCGACACCAGAGCGGATTCCTTGAGCGAAACCTGCCAGACATTGCCAAGACCCGGCAATGCATGTCGCAGCGCCAGCGGCGCAATGATGCGGCGGAATTTCAGCATCTGGCCCATGCCGCAAGCAGTAGCGGCTTCGAGTTCACCTTTGGAAACGGCCCGGAATGCACCACGAAACACTTCGGTGTGGTGCGCACCACAGGAAATGGCAATTGCCAGCACACCCGCAAGAAAGCCCGGAAAGCCAATGAAGCCTTCCGCGCCGAAATATTTGCCAAGTGCTGTGACTGCCGCACTGCCACCGAAGTAAAACAGATAGATGACGAGGAGATCCGGAATACCGCGAATGATCGTGGTGTAGCCATCGGCGACAGCGCGAAGCGTGCGCCCGCCGGAAATCTTCGCCCAGGCAGCAAAAACGCCGATGGCAGCGCCAAGAAGGAAGCCCAGGACGGCGAGCGCCACGCTCACCAGTGCACCCATCATCAGCACGTAGCCCCAGCCGTCGGGCCCGAAGCTCAAAATATCGAGAAAGCCCATCTGCTTCATGATGCGTCAGGCCCTGTTGGAATTGGGGGATTGAATGTCATTTCTATTTTCAGATTCTGTCTGCCCGCCCGCGTCATTTCGCGGTTTCGGGCAGAGCGGGTTGAACGCTGTCTGGAATCGGATTGACGAACACGGTTCCGTCGAGCCGTTTTTCGTGATCCTGCTTGGCTTTCTTGATCTGCTCCGGATTACGGAACAATTCGATGGCCGTGCTGCCTATGATCTTTGCAGCATGGGCCATGCCTTTATGCGCCGCGGGCAGCTTGCCCTGCGCCACCATCTGCCACGAATGAAGCGGCGTGCCAATTGCGCAGGTCGCGCCGCGCATCTGCACGGTGGGCACGACCCAGCTCACGCTGCCGACATCGGTAGAGCCGACGAGGGTATTATCGCCTTTATAGGGCGTATAGATATCTTCACAAAGCGCGAGGCCATCTTTCGGCTCGACGCCGAAGCGGCGGAAAGCATCTGAAATGTCTTCCCTGGACAGTGTCTTCTGGAAACGGCTTGCAGTTTCACGGTCCTGCTCATCGAAGTCCGGAGGTCCGAGTCGCTCGAGCTGAAGCTGCATCATCTGTTCCAGCGGCGTGTTGCCAATCAGATCGGCATCGCCGCTGACGATTTCGCTGCGGACCGTCGTTTCGGTCATCAGCGCCGCGCCGTCGGCAATCTTCTTGACGCGTTCCAGAAGGGTCTGCATTTCCGGCAGGCTGCGGGCGCGAACGAGATAACGCACCGTTGCCTTGGCCTGCACGACATTCGGCGCAAAACCACCTGTATCGGTCACAGCGTAATGAATGCGCGCCGTGGACGGCATATGCTCACGCATATAGTTCACGCCGACATTCATCAGTTCAACTGCGTCCAGCGCACTGCGCCCCAGATGCGGGGCTGACGAAGCATGGGCTGCGCGACCGCTGAAGTGAAAATTGATTTCGTTGCAGGCAAGCGAAACCGGATCGTTTACACCAGCAAAAGGCGCCGGGTGCCAGCAAAACGCGATATCCACATCGTCAAAAAGTCCTTCGCGGACCATGAACCCCTTGGCTGAACCGCCCTCTTCCGCCGGGCAACCGTAATAGCGCACGCGGCCCTTGATGCCCTGTGCGGCAAGATAATCCTTCACTGCCGCAGCAGCGAGCAACGACCCTGAGCCCAACAGGTTATGACCGCAGCCATGTCCATGGCCGCCGGCCTCGACTGGCTGCTCTTCAACCAGTCCAGATATCTGGCTGAGGCCCGGCAATGCATCGAACTCACCAAGGATGGCGATGACCGGTCCTTCGTCGCCAGCTTCGCCCATCACCGCAGTCGGCAGGCCCGCAATACCACGCTCGACGCGAAACCCTTCGGCTTCCAGCATCGCCGCATGGGCATCGCTCGATTTGTACTCTTCGTAGTTTGTTTCAGGATTATCCCAAACCGTATCGCTCAGTTCGAAATATGCGGCGCTCTTGGCGTCGACGATATCCCAGATATCGTGATGGTTTTTCAACTCGGCTCCATCGATCATTTCACCGACGCCATACAAGATGGCGGCGGGCATCAGGACATTCAGGCAATGCAATTGCCGAACCTTCCTCAGACTGCAATTTTTGATGATGCTGATAGAACTCAGGCCCCGCTCTCGCAAGGGCAGATCGGAGAGTTGATGCGAAATCGCTCATTTTCAGGCAGTTTTCTGCCCTCAACAAGCTGTTTCGGTCAATTCGTCCGATTGAAGTTAGCTGTTAGCCTCCCACACGCCTCAATATTCCTCGCACCTGTACTCAGCAGTACCCGAGACAAATGGCGGGGAGTAGCCATGATATTGGTCAAAATTATTGTGAGTTTTTGCAATATGAGAGGTTCCTCCTGACAAATTGCCAACAAGTTCGTAGAAGCGCTGCGATCGCCACTTCTGCTCCCCCTTGAGTGCCTATCGATGAAACGATAGTTCATCGTACAAATGAAATTTCGAAGGCGGCGGTCATGGTACACGAAAAGAAGCATGCGGATTTCATCATACGTCCACTGCAGCGCAGCGAAGTGACTGACATCTGGCAAATTGATCGCAGCGAGATCATCGAGGAAATGTATCGCCTCGAAGGAGAGCAACTCCTGCTGGAGCCACAATTCTACGATGTGCAGGGCTGGCCGGAGGGCGAAGCGGAAATCTACACACATATCCTGCTCGACTGTCACGACCACGGCGGCGTATTTCTTGGCGCCTATCTCGATGGCACTCTGGTGGCCGTCGCAGTTACGGATGTACGCCCTGTCGGTGCCTATCCCGAATTGTACCAGCTCGGCTTCATGCATGTGGGGAAGACAGTCCGGGGATTGGGACTTGCTGGTGAACTTTATCGTCGCAGCGTGGCCATTGCGAAGGAGGCCGGAGCAGAAGGTTTCTATATTTCTGCGACACCCACACGGCGGACCATCGATTTTTATGTGAAGCAAGGTGCAAAAGTCACCACGACGCCTGATCCATTGCTCTTCAAGCGCGAGCCGGAAGATATTCATCTCATCCATCGTTTCAACGCCCAAGCTTCTTGACGCGGAACAGAAACCACTATCATCGTCACTCATGCGAATTCTGCTCGTCGAAGACAATCTCACCCTCGCAAACTGGCTGGCAAAAAGCTTGCAGCAGTCGAACTACAGCGTCGATACTGTGCACGACGCGGCGGATGCGGAACAGGCGCTCGCCTTCACGGAGTATGATCTCGTGGTTCTCGACCTCGGATTGCCGGACAAAACCGGGCTCGACGTGCTGGAGCACATCCGCGGCAGAGGCAATGAGGTGCCTGTCATCATCCTGACGGCCAATGCAAGTCTTGACGGACGTATCCGCGGATTGGATGCCGGTGCTGACGATTATCTGGCAAAGCCGTTCGAACTCAGCGAACTTGAAGCGCGCATCCGTGCGCATCTTCGCCGGTCCAGTCAGCGGACAGCGCCTGTTGTGACCTGCGGCCTTTTGCGTTTCGACACCAACACCCGGCTGTTTTCACTCGGAGACGATCCACTGTCACTTGCACCCAAAGAACATGCAGTTCTGGAACAGCTTCTGCGGCGCATCGGAACCACCGTCAGCAAGACAACACTTGTTCAAGGTATTTACGATTTCGACAGCGAGACTGATGAGAACGCCATCGAGATTTACATTCATCGTCTGCGCAAAAAGCTGGAGGGCAGCAAAGCCGAGATCGTAACCTTGCGCGGCCTGGGCTATCTGCTGCGTGAGGCGAGTTGAGATGAAACGGCTGTTCACTCGCCTCTCCCAAAGCCTGCGTGCACAGCTCGTTTCCTGGATCGTGATTCCGCTGATTGTCGTGGCCGGGATCAACCTTTGGACCGCATGGCGTGCGTCGGAAAATATGGCCGGGATCGTGTCAGACAGAATGCTGACAGCGTCAGCACGCGCCATTGGCGAAGCGACTGCTGCCTCGCATAATGCCATCGATGCTGTCATTCCGCCGGTAGCGCTGGAGATGTTTTCGACGGGAAATGGCGACCGGGTCTATTATCGGGTCGAAACTTCTGACGGACGCCTGCTTGCAGGGTTTCCCGACTTGCCGAAACCGGCTGAAATCGCGAATTACGACCCACTCCATTATGAGGGCAGCTATCGCGACCATCCCTTGCGTCTGGTTGTCTTGCGCCATCCCGTTGCAGCACCGTCCAACCTGCCACAAGCTGTCGACGTGGTCGTGGGTGTCACCCTTGCAGGATACACCGCCATGCAGCGGGAGCTTTGGCTGAACTCTGTGCTGGAACAATCGCTGCTCATCATCGTCGCGGGTGCCCTTTCGTTAATGGGCTTGCGCTTTGTATTGCGCCCGTTGATCCGGCTCCGCAACGAAGTTCGCAATCGCACATCCGAGCTGGAACCATTCGATCCACAGACAGTTCAGACCGAACTTCGACCGCTCGTCACAGCGCTGAACCAGTATATGGAACGCGTGCGCAAGCAGATGTCGGCGCAGCACCGTTTCATCCAGAATGCAGCACATCAGTTGCGCACGCCACTTGCTACACTATCAACGCAGGCCAGTTTCGCAGAACGGACAACCTGCGAAAGTGACCGCAAAGACGTTCTGGCAGGTATCAAGAATACCACCATGCAGCTGTCGCGGCTTGCTGGACAATTGCTGACGCTTTCGCGTGCCGAACCAGGCAGCAGGCGTCCTCGCGCTGACCGGGTTGATCTGGCGGAAGCGGGACAACAAATTCTGGAAAGCCTCTCGGGCAAGGCGTTCGACCGCAAGATCGATCTCGGGTTCGAGCTCAAAGCAACCAAAGCCATCATTTCTGGCGACGGCACCATGCTGCGAGAAATGATCGTCAATCTGGTGGACAACGCCCTTACCTACACGCCCGAAGGCGGCACAGTAACGCTTGTGATTGATCAGGATGGGCCCAAAATCGACATACGGGTCGAGGACAACGGACCCGGAATCCCCGCAAATGAATATGAACACGTTTTCGAGCGTTTCTATCGTGTTCCGGGCACCATCGCCGATGGAAGCGGGCTGGGCCTTGCCATCGTGCGCGAAGTTGCCGACACGGCGGGCGGCCATGTCGAGCTTTCCCAAACGAAAGGCGGCGGGCTTACGGTGACCGTCACCTTGCCCGCCGCCTGACATTCATGCATTTGACCGACTATCAGCTTCCCTGTTCGGAAAGCGCCTGTGGACGCCATTTCACCAGGTGGTTTTCGACCAATGTGATGATGTATTCCACGACGAGCGCCAGAACCGCCAGAATGACCATGGCGGCAAAAACGCCATTGGCATTGAAGGTGCCCTGCGCCGTGGAAATCATCAGGCCGACGCCCTTCTTTGCACCAAGGAATTCACCGACGACAGCGCCGACGAGTGCAAAGCCGAAGCTGACGTGAAGACTTGCCAAAATCCAGCTCATGGCCGACGGCACGATGACGGTGCGCGTGATCTGCGAACGCGATGCACCCAATATCTGCGCATTGGCAATCAGCGCGCGGTCGGCTTCGCGCACGCCCTGAAACGCATTGGCGAACACGACGAAGAAAACCATGACGACGGCCAGCGCCACCTTGGATGCCATGCCGAGGCCAAGCGCAATAATGAAGATCGAACCCAGCACGACGCGCGGGATGGAATTGGCGATCTTGATATAGATCGAGAACACATCGGCGAGGAACTTGTTGCGACCCAGCAGGATGCCGCAAATGACGCCGCCGACCGCACCGATAAGGAAACCAAGCGCGGTTTCCTCAAGCGTTACGATGATCTGTTCCGAAAGCGGTCCCTGTGACGTGCCTTCCGTGACCCAGATCCATATCTGGTCGGCAATGCCGGAGGGGCTCGCAAAGAAGAATGGATCGATCAGGCCGGTCCGTGCGCCGAGTTCCCAACCGCCCAGAACGGCGACCAGAATGGCGAGGCGTACAAGAATAACGACCGCTCGGCGGCGGCGCATGTCGGCACGAAATTTCGCTTCGGTGCGCGCAAGTTCGTCGGCACTTGCATTGACCTGCAAGCTTGGTGACGCGGAGAGAGCTTGTGTTGTCATATCATTTTCTCCGATTAGTTTCCGTTTGCCAGCGCGCGCTTCTGGCCGATCTGCACTTCCTCGCGCAAATCGTCCCAGATGACCTTGGCGATATCCACAAACTGGCTGTCGTAGCGGATGTCTTCCATGACGCGCGGGCGTGGGATGTCGATATCGTAGACGCTCTTGACCGTGGCTGGACCGGCGGTCAGCACATAGACTTTATCGGCCAGCGCAATCGCTTCTTCGAGATCGTGCGTGACGAAGATGACGGACGCGCCAGATTGTTGCCAGAGATCGAGCAATTCACCCTGCATCAGCGTGCGCGTCTGTACGTCAAGCGCACTGAACGGTTCGTCCATGAGCAGGATTTTCGGTTCGTTGATGAATGTCTGTGCCAGCGCCACGCGCTTGCGCATGCCGCCAGACAACTGGTGCGGATAGTGCTTTTCAAAACGGGCCAGACCAACACGGGTGATCCAGCTACGCGCTTTCTCATAGGCTTCTTCCTTGCCCATACCGCGATAACGCGGACCGGCACTCACATTGTCGATGACATTAAGCCACGGAAAAAGCGCATCGGCCTGAAACACGAAGCCGATATCAGGGCTGATACCTTCGATAGGCTTGCCCATCAGGCGGACCTCACCGGCACTTGGCTTGGCGAGACCGGTTACGAGATTAAGCGTCGTTGACTTGCCGCAGCCGGTCGGACCGACAACACAGGCAAACTCGCCCTGCGCAACATTCATGGTGAAGTCGCGCAATGCGGTCATCATCTTGCCGTCGGGGGTGACGAAACGGCGAGTTACATTGTTGAGCGCGATTGCAGCAGCTTTCTCACGCGCAATGGTTCTGGGGGCTTCCATCAGCATGGGTTCCTCGCGGGTATGCGGCACCGCTCGCGCGCGATAGTTTCGTTATCAAAGATCTCCGAGCGCAAAACCGTCTTACACGTTTGCTGGAAATGCTCTGTCGCGCGCCTGCAATGCGGTTGAATCTTTGGAGGACAGCGGGACTGACGTTCATGTTTGAACGCCAGTCGAGGGCTGTTTACTTCGCCGCGTCGAGCGTTGCGTTGGCCTTGTCCACGAATTCGGTCGTGAAGGTCTTCGAAAGATCGACCTGCTTCTCCTGAAGCGGCTTCTTGAAGGTTGCGAGAACCTTGAGAACGGTTTCAGGTCCATCCTTCGGCATCCGGCCGTCCGGCGTATACTGCGCCTTGCCCTCGGCAAGTCCCTTTACGTAAAGGTCCTTGTCACCGACGTAATAATCCTTGGGCATCTGGTCGGCGATTTCTTCAGCGCTGTGCGAAGCGATATAGCGCATGGTCTTGACCAGAGCGTTGGCAAGCTTCTGCGCGTCTTCCTTGTGCGTCTCGAGCCATGCGCTTTGCACATAGAACGACGCAGCCGGGTAAGGTCCACCAAGCGCTTCGATGGTCTTGTCGGGCGTGCGCATGTCGACCAGCACCTTGGCATCGCCGCTCTTCAGCATATTGGCCACGGTCGGTTCCGTTGTCATGCCTGCCTGAACGGCATCCTGCTTGAAGGCAGCGATGAAAGTATTGCCTGCTCCGACAGGAAGCAGCGTGTAGTCGCCCTGCTTGAGGCCATTACGCATGGCAAGGTATTGAGTCAGGAAGTCCGTCGAGGAGCCCAGTCCGGTGACGCCAAGCGTATGCCCCTTGAAATCGCCCGGCGACTTGATCTGGTCGGCATATTTGCTGGAAACGAGTTCCACTTCACCCGGCGCCTGACTGAACTGGACGATGGACTGAATAAACTTGCCCTTCGATTGCAGGTCGATCGTGTGATCGTAAAAGCCGACCACAGCCTGAGCCGCACCGGCCAAAAGTTCGTTTTCAGCATCCACGCCAGCGCGGCTGTTGATCAGCTCGACATCAAGGCCTTCATCCTTGAAGTAACCCAGCTTTTCCGTCAGCACTGCCGGAAGGTAAATCTGCTTTTCCATACCGCCGACAATCACTGTCAGCTTTTCGGCATGGGCAGCGCCTGCTCCAAGTACCATTGCGCCGCCGATGAAGGCCGCGCCAAATAGATGGCGGCATGAATCGATAGAGATTTTCATCTACGCTCCTCCGAGAGCTCCTGTTGGCCCGGCAATGCCAGACCCCTCCTGATATGCAGCCGATTCCTCAATCGGTTTTGAATGGTTAGCGCAGGCAAGCTTTCAACCAGCTTTCAACAAACTCGCGGCGAGATTTCGAACCCCGTAAACCGGTAGCCAGAGATTATCGCTATTTATATTCGGAAGAACCGGATCACCAAGAACACTATCGTGATGCGCCTGATATCGCTGTCATAAAACGATCTGTTGCTTTCCCTCTGAATTAGAGGTTCAATCAATCAAACGGGGAGGCGTCCATGCCATTTCGCGGCAACAAATATCAGGGAACATATGCGCCAAACGATCTCCAAGTGCTGCAGATTGCCTATAATCGCTGCTGCGCACTGCTTGATCGATGTTCAACGACGCACGAAAGCAAAGAGGCGCTTGCACGCGCAATTATAAGAACATTTGAATCTGGCGAACAAAATCCGGACAAGATCGCTGAAATAGTAGCCAAACTGGAACTTGATCGCGTTTAACGGCATTGGTTGAAAAAGAGTCTGCTTACGATCCCTCAGCAAATTTTAGCTCTCTAATGCTTTCGGTTTCGCAACTGACTGAATATTTTACATAAACTAAATAATTCTCGATTATAATGCTTTGCAATCAGCTATGTTTTAGTATAGCGGGTCGCAAGAATTTTCAGGCGTTTAGATGGGATTATCTGTTTGTCGCCACTGCGGAATGCATAAAATGCCATTTTCGAGAGATTACTACTTCGGGCGTTTCAAGCCCATTGAGTTGGAGGAGCTGCAAGCGGCTTATGTCAAGTCGTGTGAAGCGATGGCTCGTTGTCCGATCACTTCTCCCCAAAAAGACGAAATGGCGCGCGAAATCATCCAGATCTATGAATGCGGCGTCATGGATGCCGAGAAGATCGCCGAGCTCATGGTGCAGATCGAAGCGGTCAAACCACGTCCGTTGAGCGAACAGATGCTCGACCGTGTGACGACGATCCAGCCCAAGATTGCCTGAGCAAAATTACTTCATGAAAAACACCCGGATGCAAAATCGCATCCGGGTGTTTGTTTGTTCAGCGCTGAGCCACCGGGCGGACAAGCGGAGTCACGCGGCGGATCGTGACACGACGATTTTCCTGTTCGGCTGCTTGCGTGCGAATTTTCAGGAAGCGTTCGCCATAGCCTTGCGTGACAAGGTTTTCTGGCGGAATTTCATAGACTTCCGTCAAAAGGCTCGCAACTGATTCAGCACGTTTATCGGACAGGACCAGATTTGAACGGTCCGATCCAACCGCATCCGTATGCCCTTCAATGAAGAAGGTTTCGCCCGGATCCTTTGCCAGTACCTTCTGCATGGCGGTTGCAACCTTGCGCAGCGTCTTCGCCTGCGAAAGCGAAACCTCGGCGCTGCCCGTCGCGAAGTGGATTGTATCCAGATCGATACGACGCACCTTGTCGCGCAGGCGGGCTGAATGACGAACCTCGTCGATCGTATAGACACGCTCCACACGTTCTACCGGAGGCATGGCAAGGAAGTCATAGAAATCGCGATCCGGATCGTCCGCGACGTCGATGATGTAATCTCTTACCGGAATGGTCAGACGCATCGGCGGCAGTTCGTAACCAACATCGATAATCGAAGCGCGCGGATTGTCGTCATATTCCGGCGCATAGATCATCAGATATTCATTGCCGTCCCGGTCGATACGGGAACGCTGAAGAATATCGCCGTAGCGATCATAGACTGTGACGATCTGGTTGCCACCCGGGCGGACAATGGTTTCACGGGTGCGCCCGCGCGGCAGTTCATCGTAATAGGTTTCCTCGGCATCACGGCGCAACCTTGGGCGATCATCGCCGCGAACGAAGATACGGTCGCCCACGTCCAGAATGACACGATTATCCACCTCCTCGATCACTTTGACGTTGGTGACATTGTTGGTCACGTTATTGACCGTCGTATTATTGATGACCGTATTGTTCACCACCGTGTTGTTGATGATATTGGTGGTTTCCGGCACGGCAAAAACCGGCGCTTCCTTGATACGGGTGCCCTCTTCCTTGAGATTGGCTTCGATCTTCTGCGGCAGCGCTGCCTTCACTTCCTCTGGAATCGCAACCTGTGCCGCCGCATCATTTGCGGGCGGTGGTGCACTTTCCTCAGCGGAGCGCTGCTGTTCGCGCTGCTTGCGACGCTCTTCACGCGACTGGCTTCCGCCGGAATTGTCGGCGTCCTTGTCGCTGTCGAGAATGGCAGCGCCATTTTCGACCGGCAAGACAACCGTATCGTCCGTCTTCGCAGGGTCTTTCGCAATCTCCTGCTTTTCCTCGGTCGAACGCTGATCGACGATCTCTGGCGCTGGCTCCGAAGACGGTTTTTGCTGGTCTTCGGTTGATTGCGGCTGTTCGACCGGCTGTGCAGGCTGAGCCTCATTCTGTGGCTCTTCCTTTGCTTTCGGTTCTTGCGGTTGAGCTTCTTCGGGATGCTCAACAGCGGATTCTTCCGCTGGTTCTTTCTGAGGAGGCGAGACCGGAGATGCGTCTGCCGGTTGTTCGGCTGGCTTTTCCGGTTCCTGCGCCGGAGCTTCCTTGGCAGGTTGCTCGGCCTGCTTGGCCGGTTCTTTCGCCGCCGGCTGCTCAGGTTTCGCTTGCGGTTCCTGTGCAGGCTCTTCCTTCACCGGCTTTTCAGCGGGAGCGGTCTGTTCCTGCGTCTCATTGGCCTTGCGAGCCGCCTCTTCATCAGCCTTCTTCTGTTCTTCAGCGCGACGCTGAGCTTCCTCTTCGGCGGCCTTCTGCTGCTGTTCGCTCTGACGCTGTGCCTCTTCGTCAGCCTTTTTCTGTTCGGCAGCTTGCCTGGCCTGCTCTTCGGCCTGTTTCTGCGCTTCGCGCTCGGCTGCCTTCTGCTGTTCCTCGGCTTGCTTCTGTGCTTCGCGCTCGGCGGCTTTTTGCTGCTCTTCAGCTTGACGTTGCGCCTCTGCCTCCGCAGCGCGCTTCTGTTCTTCCGCCTGACGCTGGGCTTCCTCTTGAGCAGCCTTCTGCTGCTCTTCGGCCTGACGACGATTTTCTTCCTCGGCAGCGCGCTGTTGTTCCTCAGCCCGACGCGCTTCTTCTTCCGCTGCCTTTTGCTGTTCTTCAGCCTCGCGCTGTTGCTGCTGCAACTGCTCGTCGGATGGCTGGTCTCCGTTCTCCTGTGCCAGCAGGATTGGAGCCGTCAATGAATCCGCCAGTACGGGTTGCGCTAGAATGGAGGCCGACAGAACCGGCACGGCAACAGTGGCAAGAAGCTTCGAACGAATAGACATAAATCCTTCTCCTTCTGGAAGGCAGAATTGATATGCGTCTCACCCACAGAATCGCGGGCAAAGACGCCGTAGAACCGCCAGCGATATCCATCGAATTGGGACAAATTCCGGCAACTTCACAAATCCGTTATCGTAATCCACATGAACGCAGCCTGAACCCAAGCGTTCCAAAACTACGAGATTTGCCGCATTCTTTTGGCCAGAAGCTCGATGCCTTCCGCAATCCGATTAATCGGAATGGAAGAATAAGCGATGCGAAAATAGCGGCATGGCCTGTCATCGCTCCAGAAGAAAGGGGACCCCGACTCGATCAGCACGCCATCCTCGCGCAGATCACGTGCGAGCTTGTCGGCATCCATGCCCTCCGGTCCTTCGATCCAGAATGCCGTGCCGCCAAAGGCCGATTTACCAGCGATTTTCAATCCTTCGCGATTAAGGGCCTCGATCATGACAATATGGCGCTTGTGATATTCAATCCGCATACGATGAATAACCGCATCATAGTGACCAAGAGCCAGAAAATAGGCGGCTGTTCGCTGCAAATGTCCGGGCGGATGACGAAGCATGAGCGCGCGCAGTGCCCTCGCCTCGCGGATGACAGGCGCTGGCGCGACAAGATATCCAAGCCGAAGCCCCGGAAACAGCGACTTTGAAAAACTGCCCACATAGAGAACGCGGCCATACTGGTCGAGCGACTTTAACGCCGGCGTCGGCGGCTGCAAAAAGCTCATCTCGAATTCATAATCATCTTCGACAATGACGAAATCGCGCTCGGCTGCAGCCTCTAGAAGTGCTATACGCCGCGCGCGCGGCATAGTGGCGGCCGTGGGTGACTGGTGGCTCGGCGTGACGAAGACCGCGTCGATCTCATCTGGCAGCAACTCGGGTGGCAAGCCGCCTTCATCGACGTCAAGCGCTGTTACATTGGCCCCTGTCAGATGGAGTGTGGCACTAATATCGGGATGTCCGGGATTTTCGCATACGACATGCGAGCGCCGTGTCAAAAGCAGATGACTGATGATCCAAAGCGCGTTCTGCGCGCCAACGGTAACAAGTATCTCGTCTGGCTCCGCGTGTATTCCGCGGCTAGGCAGCGTGCGCGAACGGATATAATTGACAAGTTCCACATCATCGGCAGCGGCGAAATCACCCGCCATAAGGATAAAGTCTTCTCTGGCCAGCGCGCGCCGTGCGCAATCGCGCCATGCGGCGAGATCAAACAAGGTCTGATCCATCTGGCCATAGAGAAAGGGGTAGCGATACTTCCGCCAATCCAGAGGCTTGCGAATGGTCTTGGCAATGTTGAAGCCGAGACGCAACTTGGATGACCAATCTACGGCGGTGTCAGGTGTTTGCAAAAAATCCTTGTCTGGACGGCTGATGGGCGGCGCTGCAGCCACGTGATAGGCACTGCGGGAACGCACTTCCAGATAACCTTGGGACACAAGCTCCTGATAGGCCAGCGTTACCGTGAGGCGCGAGACTTTCAGATAATCCGCCAGCCGCCGCGTGGAGGGCATGCTGGCACCGGGCAAAACCGCGCCTGAAAGAATGGCTGATACCGTTGTTTCCCGGATTTGGGACTGCAATCCGGTATTTCTGCTGCCATCTATGAAGAAGATCGTCGGTGAGACGGCATCCAAAACCCTACTCCATTAGTGAATCTGCGATTACACCCAAGTTCGCGTCAGTTTTTCCGCTTCGTGCTCTACTTAGCAATAGTGTTTCTTCTTTCTGTTTCTCCTCGTGGAATAATTTCGACGGTAAAGTGAGCACGAACCCCAATTCCCGGGTAGCGCCATCTTTAATGTCAAACTGGACTTATTGACTATTCCAACTGGATATAAGGCAAATTTCATGAGATGGCTATCGTTTGTAACTGGAACTGCAGATTGGCGAAAAACGTCAACAGTCGTGACCAAGTCAGGCATGGTTCTTAAATGGAAGGGGAACTCCATGAACTATTTCAAGAGCATAAAACGGGTGGTGTTATTTTCGGCCGTAGCAGCGCTTTCAACGTCTGCGGCCTATGCCGAAACCACGGTCGTGGTCGGTTATCAGCAGATCGTCGGGCCGTTTCTGACCGCGATCGCTAACGGAAAATTCGATGCTGCAGCCAAGGAAGCCGGATACAAGATTGACTGGCGCCAGTTCGCATCGGGTGGCGATATTTCGACGGCACTTGCTTCCGGCAACGTACCGATCGGCGTTATCGGTTCAACGGGCATCGCAGCAGCCGCCACACGCGGTGTTGACCTTCAACTTTTCTGGATTCTCGATAATATCGGCAAATCGGAAGCACTGGTAGCGCGCGAAGGTTCGGGCATAGAGAAGCCGGAAGACCTCAAGGGCAAGAAGGTCGGCGTGCCTTTTGTCTCGACCTCGCATTTCCATCTCCTTGTCGGCATGAGCGACATCTGGAAGATCAATCCGCGCGACGCGGAAATACTCAACATGACACCGCCGCAGATCGTTGCCGCCTGGCAGCGCGGCGATATCGACGCAGCCTATGTCTGGCCTCCTGCTCTTTCCGAAATCCTCAAGACCGGCAAGGAAATTGCCAATTCCGAAGAAATCGGCGCGAAAAGCGTCCCGACTTTCGACGGCCTTGTGGTGGATAAGAGCTTCGCCAGCGAAAACCCCAAATTCATGACCGCCTTTACCACGGTGCTGAAGGATGCCTATGCCGACTACAAGGCCAATGGCGGCCAGTGGACGGCAGACTCCGAACAGGTCAAAGGTATGGTCAAGCTGATCGGTGGCAATGCCGCTGACATACCGGGCGCACTCGCGCTGTTGTCCTTCCCCACCGTGGAAGAACAAGCCTCCCCGACATGGCTCGGCGGTGGCAAGGACAGCGGAGCGCTCAAATCCGTCACCCAGAGTGCGAAATTTCTTGTCGACCAAAAACAGCTCGACCAAGCTCTGGATGACTATAGCGGCAACGTAAATGGCAGTTTTGCCGAAGCCGCAGCGAAGTAATTACGTAAAGTAATTCAAGCGCCTCCGCCAGCGGCATGCCTTCGGGCAAGCCGCTGAACCGAGACGGTTCCTGCAATGTTGTGTGTGCCTTCTGGCTTTTGCCGGAACCGCTTCTTCGTTCCCGAAAGGTGACGTAATGGAAACCTTGAACGTATCGAATGTCAGTCTGACCTATCCCGGTCTTTATGTGGAAGAAGCCGTGATTGCGCTGAAGGGCGTTAATTTGCGGATCGACAGCGGGGATTTCGTGGTGGCGCTTGGTGCGTCCGGCTGCGGCAAGACCACGCTTCTCAATCTGATGGCGGGGTTCATGATCCCGTCATCCGGCGAAATCACGTTGGGCGGAAGGCAAGTGCGTGGTCCCGGCGCCGACCGGGGTGTGGTGTTCCAGAAACATGCTCTGCTTCCCTGGCTCAATGTCGTTGACAACACCGAGTTTGGCCTGAAGCTTCAAGGTGTACCGAAGGCAGAACGCCGGGCGCGTGCCACGAAAAATCTGGCGCTGGTCGGCCTGCAGGATTTCCACAATCACAAGATTTACCAGCTTTCCGGCGGTATGCAGCAGCGTGTCGGCATTGCCCGCGCACTGACCTGCGACCCGGCGATGCTGCTTATGGACGAGCCCATGGCAGCGCTTGATGCCCTCACCCGCGAAACGATCCAGGAATTGCTTTTGCGGGTATGGCAAGTGACCAACAAAATGTTCTTCTTCATCACTCACAGCGTCGAAGAGGCCTTGTTCCTCGGTTCGCGGCTGATCGTCATGTCGCCGCGCCCCGGACGGATCACCCATACCTATGATCTGGATTTCAACCGACGCTTTCTGGAATGCGGTGACGCGCGCGCCGTCAAGTCCAGTCCCGACTTCATTAAGATGCGTGAGACAATTCTGGGGATTATCTATGGCGATGAACGTGCATCAGGAAACCCGGAACTGGTCCATGCTTGAGTTCGTAACTCGGGCAAGACCAGTCAAACCCGGTAAAATCTATGGCGCCCCCGGCGACGGCAATAGCGGCTTCATCAGCCTTGTAACCGCACTGATTTTGCTGGGGCTCTGGTTTCTCGTAACGGGAATGGGCTGGGTCAAGCCGCTGTTTCTCCCCTCTCCCTTCGCTGTCTACGGCAAGTTCATGGTTGCCATGACCGATGGCGTGGCAAACTCCACACTGGCCGAACATACGCTCGCCAGCCTTGGACGCGTATTGGGTGCTTTCGCGATTGCCTGCATCACGGCAATTCCCATCGGCATCATGATGGGTATGAGCAGCTTTGTTCGTGGCGTGCTGGACCCCATTATCGAGTTTTACCGACCATTGCCGCCGCTTGCCTATCTGCCGCTGATCATCATCTGGCTTGGTATTGGCGAGTTCCCGAAGGTGTTCCTCATCTTTCTCGCGATCTTTGCGCCAATGGCGATCGCAGCGAGAGCTGGCGTGCGCTCGGTCTCAACCGAACAGATCCATGCCGCCTATGCGATGGGCGCATCCCGGACGCAGGTAATAACGCAGGTCATCATGAAAGCGGCCATGCCGGAAATCTTCACCGGCATGCGCATCGGGATCGGTGTGGGCTGGACGACGCTGGTAGCGGCGGAAATGGTGGCGGCGCATCGCGGTCTTGGCTTCATGGTACTCAATGCAGCCCAGTTTTTGGCCAGCGACACCGTCATCATGGGCATCATCGTCATCGGTGTATTCGCTTTCGCCTTCGACCTTTTGATCCGTTACATGGAAAAGGTCCTCATCCCGTGGAAGGGTAAAGTCTGATGGCGCTACAACCGCTTTAACCAGCCCGACCGAAATCCAATTCGCAATATCAATCGCGCGGCAACTCTGCCGCGCCACAGGGAAGCTTTGCCCGAAATCAGGGCAGATTTCAGACCTATCAAGGAGCATTCGAATGTCCGCCGGACAACTCACAGAGAAGCATTTTTCCGACCTCTTCGACGCCTTCAACCGGCACGACATCGACGCGATCATGGCCTTCTTTGCCGACGATTGTGTGTTTTACACCATCGGTGGTGAGGAAGTTTACGGCACCCGTCTCGAAGGCAAGGATGCGATTGCCAAGGCTTTTTCCGGCGTCTGGGCCGCGATGCCCGACGTGAAATGGGACGGACACAGGCATTTCGTGAGCGGCGACCGTGCCGTGTCCGAATGGACCTTTCGCGGAACGGATGCCAACGGCGCACGCGTCGAGGCAGAAGGCTGCGATCTCTTCACACAGCGCGACGGCAAGATCGTCCGCAAACAGGCATTCCGCAAGAACCGGCCTTTGCTGAAGGCGTAAGCCCCAACATCGCCAGTCGGTGTTTTGGAGGACCGACATATGGATACCCACACTCTCAACAGTTTCTCGGCCACCCAGCCATTCGACCCCGCCTATGATCCGGTGGTTTCGAAGACACCCGGACAAGGCCGCGACTATGCTCCGACTTACTGGATAGGCACTGCCGGACCGGCGCCGGAAGACGATGGCCCTATTCGCAGAGACGTCGATGCCGATGTCGTTATCGTCGGCTCAGGCTATACCGGTCTTTCGGCGGCAATCCATCTCGCTCGGGATCATGGCGTCAAGGCCGTGGTGCTGGAAGCAAATGGCGTCGCCTGGGGCTGCAGTACCCGCAATGGCGGTCAGGCGCAGATTTCAGCTGGCCGGCTCAAGCGTTCACAATGGATCGAGCGCTGGGGTGTGGACGTCGCCCGGAAATTGCATAAGGAAATTGCCGAGGGTTTTGATCTCTTTCGTTCACTCATTGCCGAACCGGAAATTGATTGTGATCCGCAGGATGGCGGTCATCTCTACATCGCCCATCGCGACAAGGTCATTCCTTCGCTGGAAAAAGAATCCCGCCTGCTGAATGACGTATTCGGCTATCGGACGCGCATGGTCGGTCGCGACGAGATTCACCGCGATTTCATCCGGGATCAGGAAGCTCGCGGAGCTATGTATGAGCCAGACGGCATTGGCATTCACGCCGCGAAACTTGCCTTCGGCTATCTCCGGCTTGCACGCAAGCTGGGCGCAAAGGTGCATACCGCAAGCCCGGTTCTCAGCTGCCGCAAGAATGGCGGTGTATTCCATCTCAACACGCCGAACGGTACGGTCACGGCGCGACAGGTTTGCTTCGCGACAGCGGGATACACCTCACCCGGCCTCCATCCTCTCACCCGTTACCGGCTGATGCCGGTGCTGTCTAACTCTGTCGTGACACGCCCACTGACGCCCGATGAAATTGAAGCATGCGGCCCCAAGACCGGCATTCCGCTAACCGACACGCGCACGCTTCGTCACTATTATCGTTTTCTGCCTGACGGGCGGATGCAGATCGGCAGCCGCAGCGCCATTACCGGGGCTGATGCACCGAACCCTAAACATTACGATCTGCTGCTTTCGGGCCTTTACCGGAAGTTCCCGGCTCTGAAAGGCATCAAGATCGATTATTCCTGGTGGGGGTGGGTCGATGTCAGTCATGACATGATGCCCCGCATCTATCGTCCTGATCCGACGCAGGAAATCTACTATGCCATGGGCTACGGCGGCAACGGCGTGATGTATTCAGCGCAGGCCGGACGCCGGGTTGCCCAACTGATGACGGGTCGGGGACAGGAACTCGACCTGCCGATCTTCACCTCTGAATTGCCGAGTTACGGCATGCTGACGCCATTCAGGCGCATAGGCCAGCGCGCAATGTATCACTGGTATGCGCTGAAAGACGAAGTTCTCTGAATTCCAAGGAAAGGTACGCGCCATGAAAATGACGACGGAAGAAGCATTTGTTAAGGTCTTGCAGATGCATGGGATAGAACATGCATTCGGGATCATCGGCTCCGCGATGATGCCGGTATCGGATTTGTTTCCGAAGGCGGGCATTACCTTCTGGGATTGCGCCCATGAGACGAATGCGGCACTGATCTGCGACGGTTATACCCGCGTGACAGGCAAGATGGGCATGGCGATTGCCCAGAACGGGCCCGGCGTAACCGGCTTCGTGACTGCCATCAAGACTGCTTACTGGAACCACACGCCGATGCTGCTTGTCTCTCCGCAGGCTGCCAACAAGACCATCGGTCAGGGCGGTTTTCAGGAAGTTGACCAGATGGCGCTGTTCGAGGAGATGGTCTGCTATCAGGAGGAAGTGCGCGACGCGACGCGCATTCCCGAAGTGCTGAACCGCGTGATCGAGAAGGCATGGCGCGGCTGTGCACCGGCGCAGATCAACGTTCCCCGTGACTTCTGGACTCAGGTCATCGACGTCGACCTGCCACAGATCGTTCGACTGGAACGCCCGAGCGGCGGACGCGATGCCATTGCCGAGGCTGCAAAGCTACTAACCAATGCGAAATTCCCGGTCATCCTTAACGGGGCCGGTGTCGTTATCGGCGGTGCGATCCCTGAATCCATCGCGCTTGCTGAAAGGCTTGATGCGCCGGTCTGCTGCGGCTATCAGCATAATGATGCCTTTCCCGGCACCCATCCGCTATCCGCAGGTCCACTCGGCTACAATGGCTCCAAGGCCGCGATGGAGCTGATCTCCAAGGCCGATGTGGTTCTGGCGCTCGGCACCCGTCTCAATCCGTTCTCGACCCTGCCCGGCTATGGCATCGATTATTGGCCGAAGGATGCAAAGATCATTCAGGTCGACATCAATCCTGATCGTATCGGCCTCACCAAGAAGATATCGGTCGGCATTTGCGGCGATGCCAAGCAGGTTGCGCAGCAGATTCTCGACCAGATGGGAGCCAATGCGGGCAATGCAGGTCGCGACGAGCGCAAGCAGCTCATCCATCAGCGTAAATCCGCCTGGTTGCAGCAGCTTTCCTCAATGGATCATGAGGATGACGATCCGGGCACGCATTGGAATGCCGGTGCGCGCGAGCGCGAGAAGGACCGCATGTCGCCGCGGCAGGCATGGCGTGCCATTCAGGCTGGAATGCCGAAGAACGCCATCATGTCCACCGACATCGGCAATAACTGCGCCATCGGGAACGCCTATCCAAGCTTCGAACACGGACGCAAATATCTGGCGCCGGGCATGTTCGGCCCCTGCGGTTATGGCTTCCCATCCATCGTCGGCGCCAAGATCGGCCAGCCTGACACGCCAGTGGTCGGCTTTGCAGGCGACGGTGCGTTCGGCATATCCATGAACGAGATGACCTCCATCGGTCGGAAGGGCTGGCCTGCGATCACCATGGTCATCTTCCGCAACTATCAGTGGGGTGCCGAAAAGCGCAATACGACGCTGTGGTACGACAACAACTTCGTCGGCACCGAACTCAATCCGAACCTGAGCTACGCCAAGGTGGCGGATGGCTGCGGCCTGAAAGGCGTGACCGTCGATAGCCAGCAGGCGCTGACCGAAGCCTTGCAGACGGCAATCGACGAGCAGGCCAAGGGGGTGACTACCTTCATCGAAGTCGTGCTCAATCAGGAACTGGGCGAACCATTCCGCCGCGATGCGATGAAGAAGCCCGTTGTCGTGGCCGGCATCGACAAGGCCGACATGCGCCAGCAAATGCCCGTCTGAACCAGTCCGTCAGTGATCAGGCCGGGAGCGCAACTCCCGGCCTTTTGAAGAGATTGCGCCATGCTGCCGTTGGAAAAGATTTTTGAGAAAGCTCGTTCGAAGCCACGTCACATCGTGCTAGCCGAGGGCGAAGACCCGCGCATCATCGATGCGGCGCTCCGTGCCGAACGCGAAGCCATTGCCCGCATCACGCTTCTGGGCTCCGAAAGCGTCATCAGCAGGCAGATTGACGGCTCAAAGATCGCGATCATCAACCCAGAGACATCGGACAAAAGCGCGGATTATGCGCAAAAACTCTATCGGCTGCGTCAGGCCACAGGCATGACGGAAGGACAGGCTGAGGCGATGGCGAAGACGCCACTCGGCTTCGCCGCCATGATGGTACGCGAAGGCGATGCGGATGGGACGGTGGCTGGCGCAGTCGCAACGACAGCCGATGTGGTGCGCCATGCCCTGCAGATCATCGGCAAGGCCGAAGGCGCATCACTCGTCTCAAGCTTCTTCCTGATGCTGCTGTGCCAGTCTCATCATCAGAAGAAAGGCGCTTTCGTCTTTGCCGATTGCGGCCTCGTGGTGGAACCGGATTCCGCACAACTTGCCGATATCGCCATCCAGTCGGCAGATTCATACCGCCAGCTCACGGAAAAAGATGCGGCCGTTGCCATGTTGTCCTTCTCCACCGGCGGCAGCGCTGCGCATGAGCGCGTATCAAAGGTCGTTCAGGCAACCCGGACGGTGCAGGAGCGTAAGCCTGATCTGTGCATCGATGGAGAATTGCAGTTCGACACGGCATTCGTCGAGGCTATCAGCCATGCCAAATCGCCGGACTCACCGCTCAAGGGCAATGCCAACGTCTTTGTGTTCCCCAATCTCGAAGCCGCCAATATCGGCTACAAGATTGCCCAACGTATTGGTGGGGCGCAGGCCATAGGCCCAGTGCTTCAGGGCCTCGCCAAACCCGCTAATGACCTCTCACGCGGGTGCAGCGCTGACGATGTCCTCCACATGATCGCTATAACCGTCAATCAGGCAAAGTGAAGGACATCGCGCCGCTATTCGCGAACCGCTATGACTTCAGGAAGCGCGTGGCGATGCCGTTGAGAAACTGTGGCAGTACCGTAAAGGCATAGGGTGCATAGACCCGCTCCAATCGCTGATGATACTCGCGGCCCCACGGGCCGATATTCACCACCGGATAAGAAAGCGCTTTCGGATTGGCGCGGTCGATAAATTGAGCCGCTGGTGTGTTGGCCGCAATGACTTCACTATCCGTCGCGTCCGGGATATGACCGAAGAAGCTCATATCTGAAATACCGGCGAAAATTTCACGATACCGGATCGTCGTTTCGAACTGGCGCTCTGCATGCGCGCGTGCGGTTTCCAGAGCTTCTGCGAAACGCTGTTCTTCGGCCGTTTCGACCCCCATGCGAACGTGAGGATAGACGAGACTTCCGAAGCCGATAATGACCGCCGGGCCTGTAACGCGTGCCTCAGCAACCATGGCGTTGACGAGTTCCCGCGTGATGAGAAGCGGGTTGTCGCTGCTTGAAAGTTCAGCTTCCAGTGCCGCTATCCGTTCCAGTGCCGCATCACCACCAATACGCCGGACTTCGTCGCGCAACTCGGCTGTGGTCAGAATTCTGCCCTTGTGATTAGCATCTGCATCGCTGCCAACCAGCTTTGCAAAGCGCTCTGCCTCCACATTGAAGTGCGTGATCGCCCGATCCAGCGCCTCACCGACAATTGCCTTGAACCGGTGGAATAAAGCATCAGGCGAGACGGAATGGGTCAGCCAGTTGAAAGCAATCCACGTCCGTTCCGGTGTGGTCACTTCATAACCGCCGCGAAAATCCCGCGCTTCAAGGCAGATCGGAGGTGGCGACACTTCACCATCAGCCGTATCACAAAGGGTTGCATTGGCTTCCACCGCACGCATGATTTCCGACGCGATGAGATGCGCGCTGACACCTTCAAACGGATAGCTCGCATGAGAAGGCTGTCCGACCACAAAAGCAAAGGGAAGTTGCTTGCCGATTGTGCCCCGATAGATGGCTCGGCCTTCCGCACCGTCACCCTGATCGCTCGTTGCGTCAAGATTGATACCGGCAACGATATCGAGGCCCCAGCGTTCGGCAAGTTCCGGCAACGCATCGCGCAGGCTGCGCATTCCCCGCGAACCACGCTCTTCGTCAGGCGTCGCAAACAAAATTAGATTGCCTTCGCGATCTGCCTGCTGCGAGAAATGTTCCAACGTTGCGATACCGGCTGCAACACCGCTTTTCATGTCGAGCATGCCCCGACCGGGAATGTAATTTCCGCTCTGGAAATCAGCGAGTGCCTTTTCCTCATTCGGCGCAAGCGGACGGCTGGTAAGGTCGTTCAGAAGAGCCTTAAGCAGAGCATCCGGCTCGAAAGCAAGATGTTTCAAATCGCGATAGTTTGCAGTTTCCACCACATCGAAGTGCCCCGCCAGAGCCAGGGTTCGCCGCCCGGCACCGCGCACGACGGCGATAACATTCTTGGTCATCGGCGAGCCGTGACTGTCGATGACGGCAATATCTTCAGGGTTCTTCTGGAAATAGGGGATCTCGCGCAAAAGCTCGGCCAGCTTCGGCCCGAACGATGCCTCGTCAGGTGTTCCCGTTTCGCTCGGCCATCTCACCATGCGATAGGAGAGTTCTCGCACCCGTTCTGTCGGGTTCCATTCATTTGGGGATGCCACGGTCTTTCCTCGCTCAATAGTTCCCCGTCTCCGTGCCTTGGGGAAGGCACAGGCGGGTTTTCAAATCTGGTTTAAACGTCGACTTACTGGTTGAGATGCTTTCGCAGGAACGCTCTCGTTCTTTCATTTTCCGGATTGGTGAAGATCACATCCGGCTTGCCTTCCTCGACGACAACGCCCTTGTCCATGAACAGAACCTTGTCTGAAACTTCGGCGGCAAAACGCATTTCGTGGGTCACGATGAGCATGGTCATGTGCTCATGTGCGAGCTGTTTCATGACCTGATTGACTTCCTCGACCAGTTCGGGGTCGAGCGCAGAAGTCGCCTCGTCGAACAGCATGACTTTCGGCTGCATCGCCAGTGCACGGGCAATAGCCACGCGCTGTTTCTGCCCGCCCGACAGACGCGACGGGTACATGCTGGCCTTGTCTGCAAGACCGACCTTCTTCAAAAGCGAAACGGCAAGTTCCTGCGCTTCCTGCTTGCTCTTGCCCTTCAATTTAATGGGGCCGAGCGTGATATTTTCCATGACATTGAGATGCGGAAACAGATTGAAATGCTGGAAAACCATGCCCATCTGCTGGCGCACGGCATTGATATGCCGCTCGAAGGCGCGTCCGTTCAACGGCTGGTTTACCTGTACGCCATCCAGCAGTATCTGGCCTGAGTTGACCGTTTCCAGATGGTTGATGGAGCGCAGCAAAGTACTTTTGCCGGAACCGGACGGCCCGATAATGGCGATGATCTGGCCGCGTTCAACCGACAGATTGATGCCCTTGAGAACTTCGAGCGCGCCGTAAGCCTTGTGGACATCGCGCACTTCCACCATGGGTTTGCTGTTGCTCATCGGTAAGCCTCGACTTTCTTTTCCATCCAGTGCAATCCGGCTTCCAGGATGAGATTGAGTACGTAGAAGATCACTGCGGCAGTGATATAGAATTCAAACGGGCTATAGGTTTCACTGATCGCCTGCTGCGATGCGTGAACCAGCTCGGTAATACCGATTACCGATACGAGCGCCGTGTCCTTCAAAAGCGCAATCAGATTGTTGCCCACCTGCGGCAGCGCGTTGCGGACAGCTTGCGGCACGATGATGTAGCGCAGCGTCTGACCGTTGCCGAAACCTAGCGAACGGGCACCTTCATTCTGCCCCGGATCGACAGTCAGGATCGCGGTGCGGAAGATATCCGAATTATAGACCGCAAAATGCAGGCCAAGGCCGATGATACCAGTCCATACGGCTGGAATGTTGATGCCGATCTGCGACAGGCCGTAATAGAGCAGGAACAGCTGCAGAAGCAGCGGCGTACCCATGAACAGCCAGATGAAGAAGCGGACAGGGTAACGCACCAGCCAGTTGCCATAGAGAACGAGCAAGGCAAAAGCGATACCGCCGAAGAAGCTGACGATGGATGAGGACACGGCGATGATGAGCGTCCACCAGATGCCGGTCATCAGAAGTTCAGTATAGGGCGGGACGATAGAGAAATCGAGTTGCATGGGATCACCGCCTATTTGAGCGCATAGCGGGCTTCGAGGAAATCGACGAAGCGTGCAACGATATAAATGAGGACCATGTAGATGGCCGCGGCGATGCCGAAGATTTCAAACGGACGATAGGTCGAGCCGATGAAACGTTGAGCCGTGTAAGTCAGTTCGACCACGGAAATCGCGGAAACGAGAGCAGACCCCTTGATCAGCATGACTGTGTTGACACCGAGCGAACGGATCATGAGCCGCGCTGCCTGCGGCAACACCACAAAGCGCATCGACTGTCCGTTGCTGAAGCCAATGGAACGGGCGGCTTCGTTCTGCCCGGTATCGACCGTCAGAATGGCGCCTCGCATGGCTTCGGCATAATAAGCGCCGATATTAAGGCCAAGACCAATGGCACCGGCTGCGAATGGTTCGAGATTGATGCCGATCTGCGGGCCGCCGAAATAGAGAACGAAAAGCTGCAGAAGGCACGGCGTGCCGCGAAAAACGCTGACATAGGCTGTACCGATAAAACGCAGCGGCCAGAAACGCGATAGTTTTGCAGATGTGGCAAGCGCACCGACGCTCAACCCGATCAGAATGGCAAGCGCCGATATTTCGACGGTAACCAGGGCGGCCTCCAAAAAATATGGAAAGACCTCCACCATCAAAGAGAAGTTCATTATCTCCCCTTTCCTGTCTGGAAACCCAAGCCGGAAAGAAATGTTGCCGGGACAATTGCGTTAATAGCTGTCCCGGCTCGGGGTTTCATGCGGTTAGCGGATGTCGCGACCGATCCACTTGGTCGAGATTTTCTCGTAGCTACCGTCCGCTTTCATGTCGTCGAGAGCCTTGTTGATCGCATCCTTAAGCTCAGGGTTACCCTTGCGCAGAGCGATGCCGACATTGTCGGTGCCCTGAAGTTCAGGCGTATCGAGCTGACGAACCTTTTCGCCGCTTTCCTTGATGGCGATCAGGATCGGAATGTCATCCGATGCAATGGCGTCCACGCGACCTGAACGAAGCTCAAGCAGCAGTTCCGGGATGCCCTTATAGGTACGGACGGTCCAGCCACCCTGTTCGCGCGCCCACTTGTCGCTGGTTTCGCCAAGCGTCACGGCAATGGTCTTGCCCTGTTTCAGTTCGTCCATGGACTTCACCGGCGAGGTTTCCGTCACGAAAATTCCACGGCCACCGCGATAGTAAGGGCCTGCGAAATCGACAGCCTTTTCGCGTTCCGGCGTGATGCTCATGCTGCCGACGACCACATCGAACTTGCCCGCACGCAGGCCTGCAATGATGCCGTCGAAAGCGATGGTCACGACAACCGGCTTTACATCAAGGCGCTTGGCAATTTCGGTGCCGATATCGACGTCGAAACCGACCACCTGGTTCTGACCATCAACAAAACTGAATGGCGGGAAAACACCGCTCATGCCGATGCGCAGTTCGCCGCTCTGCTTGACCTTTTCGAGGTCGTCCGCATGAGCGGGAGCGAGCATCATCAGCGCACCGACGCCAGCGGCAATGAGCGAAGACAGAAGGGTTTTCATTTCATTTTCTCCTAAGTGATCGTGTCGCGATCACGGGCGATGCCCGTTCCGAGCGCCCGGCTGGACGCATCTTTCCAGATCGTCGACGCCCGACGGGCGACGGCAAATTTCTTGAGAAAACAGATTCGGAACAGGCAAGAACGATATGCTCTGGTTACCCAGGAGCGGGAGAAAGAAAAGCTCCATCGATCCACCTCCGAAATTCCCCTTGCCGGTTGCGTTGCTTGCTTATCCGGCTTGTTTGTTTTCAAGCACGCTAACGGAGCAAAGGATCAACGAAAACGTCAATTCTGTATAGAAATGTCCAGCAATCTGCGATAAACGCAATCAAACTGACGAAATCGTCAAATGGCGGTGTGGTGATGGATGATCTGGATCAACGATTAATATCGGAACTGCGCATCAATGCGCGTGCGTCCATTCCGACTCTCGCCAGTATTTTGGGTGTGGCGCGGGGCACGATCCAAAGCCGGATGGAACGCCTGATCGCATCAGGCGTCATTGCAGGCTTTACAGTCAGATTGAAGGATCATGGTGCCACCGACATGATCCGCGGCATCATGATGATCGAATTGACCGGGCGAAACATCAAAAGCGTGATAGCGACTTTACGCAAGAACCCCGGCTTTTCCGCGGTGAACACCACGAATGGTACGTGGGACCTGATCGCCGAGATCGAAGTCCCCAACATGAATGAATTTCACCGGCTGGTAACAGGTATCCGCGCCATGGACGGGATCGCGAAGTCCGAGACGCACATCTTTCTCGGACCCGCCTGAACCTTCGACCGTCTATTCTGCGGCTTCTGCCACATAACCGAACTGCATGATGGCGTCCGGTGCAGCAACGCCCGGCAAAATACGACCGTCATCCACCGGCGCGCCCATCTGGGTGGCCATGGGAATGACGCCCGCCCAGATTGGCAGGGCATAATCGGCATCGTCATCCTTCGGCGGACCGGAGCGAACCTTTGCTGACGCTTCATTCAGTTCCAGTTCCAGAAGCATGGTGGCCTTCAGCTCCTTTGCCATCATCGGCCGCAGGCTTTCCCAGCGACCCGGAAAAAGGCCGTTTACGAAGCTGTGCAAGTGATGTTCCTTCACCGCGATGTCCGAAACTTTGCGCGCTGTCCCGAAAGCCATGACCGAACGGTAATTGCAGGAGTGGTGAAACGCCGAGCGAGCGAGGACCAGCCCGTCGAGCAACGTAAAGCTTACGCACACTTCTGCTTCTTCGCAGCTTTCCAGCATACGACTGGCGGATGATCCGTGCCAGTAAATGAAATCGCCTTCACGCCAGACCAGCGTAGGCGTGACATAGGGCGTTCCGTTGAACACATAGGCCACATGCGCCAGAGGCTGCGCATCGATGATTGCGTGAACCGTGGCTGCGTCATAGGCACCGCGCTCATGCAAGCGTTTTACACGGCTGCGTTCAGAAGGGGCTGTCGTCATGGCCGATTTTTCTCCTTTATATTCGGCCAAACTGCCGTCATAGTGGCTTTGAGAAAATAGCCACTTTAAGAGAATAATATAATGCCAATTTCGAATACACTTCCAGAATTCGGGATTGATCGCTCCAGCGATGTCTCGCTGACCGCCCAACTGGTTGATCAGATAAGACAAGCGGTTTTAGCCGGACGCCTGAAACCCGATTCAAGATTACCGTCTACCCGCGCCTTATCTCTGGAACTAGGCCTGTCACGAACAACCGTTCTTGCGGCATTCGACCAGTTGATTGCCGAGGGTTATCTCGAAGGACGTCAAGGTTCCGGAACCCATGTCACCGCCGAACTTCCCGACACCAGCCTGACAGTCGACCATCCGCCCCTCGACGCGATAGTCCAGCCGCAGTTACATCACAAGGAAGCCAAACCTTTTCATCTTGGTGTATTTGATAGTGATCATTTCCCACACGACGAGTGGGGGAAGCTGCTCGGGCGCATCTGGCGCAACCCATCCCCTGAGCTGCTAAGCAGTGACGATGTGTTCGGCTTTCATCTTTTGCGATCTTCACTGGCCCGTCATTTGCACGAGTGGCGGGGGATGATTGTGTCACCAGAGCAGATTATCATTACCGGCGGCAGCGCGGACGCTCTTTCCCTCATTCGGGAGGCCCTGTTTGTACCGGGTGACAGACTGTGGATGGAGGAACCGGGCTACCCGCCCGCGCGCAAGATCCTTGGCGTCAACGGCCTCGACATCATTCCCGTCCCCATTGATGGCGGAGGCCTCGATGTTTCGACCGCGCGAGACAAGGCCAACAATGCGCGTGGAGCGTTTGTCACACCGGCACGGCACCACCCGACAGGCGTGACCATGCCATTAGGGCGCCGGCTGGAATTGCTTGCCTGGGCAAGGGAACGCGACGCCATCATCATCGAGGACGATTATGACAGCGAGCACCGTTATGTCGGCCAGCCATTGCCATCCCTGATGTCGCTTGATCCAGATCGCATCCTTTATATCGGAAGTTTCTCCAAGGTCTTTTCGCCACTCCTGCGGCTTGGTTTTCTGATTGTACCGTCGCACATGACCACTCGATTCAGGGCGCTGCGACAAACCTTATTCCCAGCGCCATCGCCCTTGGCCCAACCGGCATTGGCCAGTTTTATCGAAACGGGAGCCTTTGCACAGCACATCAGGCGCATGCGGCGCATACATGCATCGCGGCGGCGTAAACTGATTGCAGCGCTCGCTCCCGGAGATCCGAAGCTTTTCCGAATTGAAGCCCCTCCTGCCGGGCTTTCATTGCTGCTGGCTTTGCCAGACGGGCAAAGCGATACGCGCCTTGCCACTATTCTCGCAGATGCTGGTATCGAGGCTCATCCGCTATCGACGCTTTATACAAAACTGACGCCACGTCAGGGGCTTATCCTCGGATTCTCAGGATTTGATGAAACTGCATTGGAGAATTCGGCAACAGCGCTGATAAAAATTCTCGAACAATCGAATTAGAGAATGTGCATTAGCAATTTCGTAAACTTTGGATTCAGCATTTCCCGGTAAGCTTTGATTAGCAATTAGCTCGGAGGGAGCGTTGCAGCCCATTTGTTTTGCGTTACGGGTGCTCATGCGTTCTTCGGTTGTATCAGTCATTGCCCTTGCCTGTGCCGCTTTGACGGGCTGTACGTCAAGTTCGGGCATCGACAGCATTATGCTCCAGTCGAAGACATCGGCTGAGACCACAAGTTCGGTGGCTCGCCCGGTTCCGCCCGCCCCCTTGAGCGAAATGGCGAGCGCACCGCAGCCCATGCCAGCTGCCGAGCAGGAAGAAGTTCTGGCTTGGGCCGGCCCTATTCCAGATGCGGGTCCGTTCAAGGCAGAGCCGCCTGCTCCCGTTACACCGCAACCGCAGTTGCAGGAACGCCCCCAGGCGCGCATCTCTGTTCCAAAGCCGGAAGTCGCAGCCTATCCGCCGGTGCGCCTCGCACCACAGGAACGGTCGAAAGTCTACAGCCACCGCTTTCGTGATGCGAAACCGATCAATTTCGGACGCTCGTCGCCACGCAAGCTGGCAGTGCACGGTGTGGACGTCTCCCGCTGGCAGGGTGATATCGATTGGGTGAGACTGCGCACGCAAGGTGCAAACTTCGCCTACATCAAGGCGACCGACGGCGGCGACCACCTCGATCCCATGTTCCGCAAGAACTGGCGCGAAGCGAAAGCAGCGGGCATCAAACGCGGCGCATACCACTTTTTCTACTGGTGCCGCGTGGCAAGCCAGCAGGCCGATTGGTTCATCCGCAATGTTCCAAAGGAAGCCGATGCGCTTCCACCTGTCATCGACGTAGAATGGAACGGCGATTCCTCCTGCAAGCGTCGACCTTCTCCGGCGCAGGTGCGGGAAAAGATGCAGGTGTTCATGGACAGACTGGAGCAACATTATGGCAAGCGGCCAATCATCTATACCGCACCGGATTTCTATGACGATAATCTGAAAGGTGCCTTTACCAACTATCCATTCTGGCTGCGTGCCGTTGCCCAGCATCCGTCGAAGGTCTATCCGGGTCGCCCATGGACCTTCTGGCAGTATTCTGGGTCGGGTCTGTCGCAGGGCGTGAACGGCAAGATTGACCTGAACGTTTTCCACGGCTCAGAGGACGACTGGAACAGATGGCTGGCGCGTGCCGCCAGCTAAACAGCGAGAAACTGGCCAAAAGCCAGTTTGGATGTTATGAAGTTATATCAGGGATAACCGAAGCTTTGCCTCGAAACCCGGCATGCAATATCGCCATGCCGGGCCATTTGCTGCCCGCATGGTGTTACCATGAAAGGGAATGGCAAATATGGACATCCGGTTATTTGTGCTGGCGCTGGCAACTTTCGTTACCGGCACCGCCGAGAACATTATCGTCGGCATTCTTCCGGGCATCGCACCCGGTTTGAATGTCTCAGTCAGTGCCGCCGGGCAGCTGACATCAATCTTCTCGATTACCTTCGCTCTCACAGCACCACTGGCATTCGTTCTAACAACGCGCTTCGAACGGAAAGCCATCCTCGTCTTCGCCTTGGGCGTTTTCATCGCAAGCAATATCATCGCGAGCATTAGCCCCAATTATGCTGTCCTGTTTATCGCGCGCATCGGCATGGCCTCCGCAAGTGCAGTCGTCTGCCTGATTGCCACCATGCTGGCGACAGAGCTGGTTAGTCCCGCAATGCGCGGACGCGCCATCGGGATCATATTCATGGGTATAAGCGGATCGATGGTGGCCGGTGTCCCCACGGGAATGATTGTCAACGATTGGCTGGGCTGGCGCGCGGTCTTCCTGTGCCTGGCACTGGCGGCAGCTTTGGTGCTGCTCCTGTCGTTGCTTTCCCTGCCCCGTGCAGGACGAAGCCCGCATGGTTTGCCACCTTATATGCCGCACCTGAAATCCTTCCGGCTGGTATCAGCACAATTGGTTTCCGTCCTGATGATCGGCGGTCATTTCGTCTTGTTCGCCTATCTGTCACCCTATCTTCTGGAGGCTGTCCACATCTCTTCACAGAAAGTCATCTGGGCGATGGTGGCGTTCGGCATGGCCGGAATGACAGGCGGCTATCTCGGCGGACTGCTCGTCGACAAGCTTTCACCAAGGTTGGCTATCGTGCTGACGCCACTTCTCTATCTGACGGCGTTAGCAACGATACCACTTGCAACAGGGTCCAGCACTATTTTCGGCGCGGTGCTGATGATCTGGGCTTGTATCAGTTGGATGATATCACCCGTCGTTCAGAGCTTTCTCATCACGACCGATCCCGCAACGGCAGATGCCGGTGTCGGGATCAATCTATCTGCCATGCACATAGGCGTAGCGCTTGGCACGGCCACGGGAGGACTTGCTTTACGGCACTGGCACTTGCAAGCCCTGCCGTGGATCGGATGCATTCTGGTCGCGCTTTCCTTACTGTGTGCCCTTAACGCTTCCCGATATTTTGCAGGTCGTAAGGCGTCGATTGATACATCTCGTTGATCCAGTTTCCAAACAGAAGATGTGCGTGGCTGCGCCAGCGGTTTTCCGGCTGGCGCGTCGCGTCATCTCCGGGGAAATAGTTCGCTGGAACCTTTGTTTCAGGCTGAGCCTGAATGTCGCGGAAATACTCATCGGCAAGCGACGTTGTGTCGTACTCCACGTGATTGAACATATGCAGCGCGCGATGACGTGGATCGTCCAGCAGGCAAAGGCCTGTTTCCGGACTATCGACCAAAACCTTCAGCTCACTCTCGGCTGGAATGTCGCTCTTGCGCACTTCGGTCCAGCGTGAAACCGGGATTTTGAAATCATCCGAGAACCCGCGAAGGTAGGGAGACGACGGCGCAAGATTGCGCTGGCTATAGACGCCCGACGCCTTGCCCGGCAGCTCGTACTTGCCCATGCCGTGGAAATGATGGACCGCAGCCTGTGCGGCCCAGCATATATTCAGTGACCGGTGCACATGGGTCTGCGTCCAATCGAAGACACGCTGCATCTCATCCCAATAGGTGACTTCCTCGAACTCGAGGCGTTCGACCGGAGCACCGGTGATGACAAAACCGTCAAAGCGTTGGTCCTGCACCTCTTCCCACGGCTGGTAGAACGACAGCATGTGATCGGCAGGCGTATGGCGCGCCACATGGTTGGTGATACGAACAAGGGTAAGCTCGACCTGTAACGGTGTCGCGCCAAGCAGACGCGCAATCTGCGTCTCTGTCGTGACCTTGTTCGGCATCAGATTGAGAAGGCCGATCTTCAGCGGACGAATATCCTGACGAATGGCATCTGCTTCACGCATGACCATAACGCCCTCGGCCTGGAGAACACTGGTTGCTGGCAGATCGTCAGGAATTTTAATCGGCATGTCGCGTCGGTCCCTAGTTTATGTTGGGGGAAGACGCGAGTGGCTTTGTCCGTATATTTGCCGGTTTGGCCACATCCTCTCTTTACAGAGAGTACCACCTTGCCCGGAGAGGCAGGTTGGCGTTGGGCGTCTCCCCAACTCTTGATGTGATGTCACTTCTACTCAAACTCTTTCGGGGTGGCAATAGGGTTTAAGTGTCGCCTTAAAGTGTATGAGAAATTTCCATTTCTTTTGCCGATCAGTTTATGAATGCTGCACTCAGCGACTTACAAAATTTGGAATGAACGTCCTTCAAATTTTTTCTATGGCGGCTTTCAAAGCGCTTACACGCTGAGCTGATAACCGAAATGATTGTTCTGCGGCAAAACCGAAAGCGATAGCGCGAGAATCCTTCTCTTCGACCGGGACACGGCATGAAGCATGAATCTCTGCCGCGCCCGTTGCCTCCACGATCCGTCTCGCGTTCTCCGCGTTGACGCCGCTGCCGGGCATGATGCGGATGCGGCCACCAGCCAACTCAGCCAGCACCCGCAGATTATCCAACCCCTTTTCCGCAGTTTGTGACAGACCAGACGTCAGAATGCGCTCAAAGCCGAGTGCAATTGCTTGCTGTACGGCAATCTCCATATTCGGAACGAGATCGAATGCGCGATGAAGCGTCGTTCCAAGGCCTTTTGCTTCTGCAACCAGTCTTTCCAACATGGCGACATCAAGAGAACCGTCGCTCAGCGAAGCGCCAATAACAACACCGGCCAAACCGGCATTTGTGGCATTACGAATATCCGACACCATGATGGCTTCATCTTCTGTCGAAAAGCAGAAATTGCCCGCGCGCGGTCTGATCATTGCGTAAACCGGGATTGGCGCTTTCGAGGCAAGCTCCATCAATCCCAGCGAAGGCGTCAAACCACCAAGCTCAAGCGCAGAACAGAGCTCGATACGATCCGCACCACCTTCAATTGCCGACCGCAACCCTTCGGCGCTATCCACGCAGACTTCAAGTAACACGCTCACGTCTGATGCCCCAATATTGCGGCCCCAACCAAACCGCCATCACTGCCGAATACACCCGGAACGACCAATGGTTGGTTCATTTTCCGCAAAATTCTGGCCCTGACGGCCGTATCAAGTGCGGAGATCAATTCGGAAGCAGTAGCAAGTCCACCACCAACCGGAATAATCGACGTGCCTGTTATGTTGACGACGGCTGCAAGCGGATCGGCAACCAGCTGGAGATAAGCGATAATCGTCCGTCTCGCCTCCGGGCTGCCTTCCAGCCATTCCCGCAGGACCGCATGGCTACTCGCATCTATACCGTTCAGAAACTGGTGCAGCTTTTCGATCCCGCGCGCGCCACCAATCGTATCGACGCAACCGCTCTGACCGCAGCCACAATCGAAGCGAGGAACCGACACTGTTTGTCCGTCTATTTCTACACACGTGTTGAGGATCGGGCCATGCCCCCATTCGCCAGTCAAACCGGCTTTACCGCGAACCAATCGACCGTCGATAACAAGCCCGCCGCCAACACCTGTGCCCAGCACTGCGCAAAAAACTATGTCGTGCCCCTTACCAGCCCCTTCGATAGCTTCTGCAAGGGCCAGACAATCAGCATCATTGGCGGCGATCACCTGTCGCTGCAATCGCTCGCCGAGTTCAAGGCTTAATCTATGATCGGTGATGCAAGGAATGTTCGCCGAGAAAGCGGAACTAGTTACTGGATCAACCAATCCAGCGATGGAAAGTGCAAGTGGCCCCGCCTCATCCGATGCGTGGGTTCGAAGCGCAGTTTCCAATGCGCCCCCGAACTCATCCCAACTGTTTGCAGGGGTCGGCAACTTTTCAAGAAGTTCGATGTGTCCCGGATGTACAGAGCGGGCCAGCCGAATGAAGGACCCACCAACATCCGCGGCAAAAACAGTACCTGCCTGCCGAGACTGACGCATCCTTCTGTCGTGCATGATCGATCTTCCGCCGATACGTTTCGATGGTCCAACCAATCATCGCAAATGTATCGGCAGTCAATCGCAAGGCGCAATTATCCTACGGTTTTGGCGCCACGAGCGAGATGTTCACACCTTGCGGATCCTTGCATTGAACAACCCATTCGCCGTTCGGTACTTCCATCGGCTCTTGCAAAACCGCTCCGCCGAGAGACTTGACCCGGCTGGCAGCATTCTTCACGCCATCGACCATGAAGTAGAAGCCCCAGCCAACAGGAGTGCCGGGAGGTGCGGTCATGATACCGCCGTGATCGGCGCCATCGACACTGAACACCTTGTAATTGCCCATAGGCCCCATGTCGAAATTGCGTGAGAGCTTCCAGCCGAAAACTTTCTCATAGAACGGAAATACCGTCTCGCAGTTTTGAGCATACAGTTCATGCCAGCCCGGATGCCCCGGTTTGCGCGAACCGAAGTCAGCCGGTGGCGGCATGTCGTCTTTCGGTTCAAAAAGTGCAAAGATACCACCTTGCGGGTCCGAAACGATCGCAAACCGTCCAATGTCCGGGATATCCTGCGCTGCTCTGAGCACCTTGCCACCTTCTGCTTCAACCTTTTTGGCATATTCGTCTGCATTTGCGACACCGACATAACCGATCCAGCCGGGTTCGCCTCCGCAATCTTCCTTTGGCATATCCGCCATCGACATCATGCCTGCAATCATGCATCCGGGCACTTCGAACAATGTATATTTCATGCCGGGAACCCCGGCATCTTTCGCTGTCCAGCCGACGACTTTTGTATAAAAATCCTGTGCGTTGTCAGCATCTGTTGTCATAAGTTCATACCAGACGAACGGAGAAGAGCCGTTTTTCATTGAAAGTACTCCCTTGGATTTCTTTCACAGTTGAATGATCAGCCGCAGCAGCTGTGCTTGGAAGCCTGTGCTTCATACTCATCGTGCCGTTTGACGAAATGCATCGTGCCATTTTCATTCCGGCCCTTGGGGGCGCGGTCGAGGATCATCAAAGTGCCTATCCACTCCTCGATGCCTCGGGCATAGCTGGAATAGGTGTGATAGATGGCACCGCTTTCGTCCTTGTAGAAAGCGCTCATGCCGGGCAGCTCATCAAAAGCATCTTCTGCAGGCAGCTTGTCGAAATTGTAGAAAACGCGGTTATTCTCGAGCTCATCCTTCGTAAAGGAGACGTGGTAATCGAAGTTGAAATCACTACCTTCTGACGAAACCCATGGAAAATGCCAGCCCATCCGCTTCTTATAAGCTTCCAGCTTTGCCAGAGGCCCGCGCGAAACGGCAACTAGCGTGACGTCGTGATTGTTGAGATGTGTCACGGCGCCATCAAGATTGTCAGCAAGGAACGAACATCCCGTGCAACCTTGATCCCAGTCGGGTCCGAACATGAAATGGTAGACCAGCAACTGGCTACGCCCGTCGAACAGTTCGGAAAGCGACTTCCGACCAGAAGGCGTATCGAATGCATAATCCTTATCAACCATCACCCATGGCAGTGCCTGCCGCTCACGATTGACCTTGTCGCGCAGATGGGTGGCTTCTTTTTCACTTGCCAGAAGCGCACGTCGCGCCTCAAGCCAAACTTCTCGGGATACGACCTCATTCATGGTGCAAGCCCTCCTCCGGCTTTTGCTCCCTGTCTGTGCCCAGATATCAATGTTCCCGCTTGACGATTTACATTGATATCAATATTAATAAATCATGTCAAATAGCCTCGATGTACCCTTTGAAACAACACTTCTGGTTCGTGATACCTGCCTTTGCTTGCATGTTCAGCGTGCCGCACGTGCGCTCGCCCGCCGCTTTGACGACGCTCTGCGTCCAGTTGGGCTGACCAACGGCCAATTCTCGCTGATGATGTCGCTCAATCGCCCGGCACCGCCGCCAATGAAGCCGGTCGCTGAGCTTCTGGCCATGGATCAGACGACTTTGACTGCAGCGTTGAAGCCATTGCAGCGGCAAGGTTGGGTGGAGATCGTTATCAACCCAAAGGACCGGCGCGAGCGTTTATTGCAACTCACGCCAGAGGGAAAAGCAGCTCTTGCTGCAGCGGTACCGATATGGAAGGCCACACATGCGGATATCGAGAAGCAGCTCATAAGCGGCAACGGTGATGACGTCCGCCGCGACTTGCTGGTTCTGTCGTCAGTCTAATGGGTGAAGGGGCGCTTTTCGCGCCCCTGCCCGACAACTTATTTGTTTTTCTTCTTTGGCTTGAATTCCTTGTCGTAAACCTCTTCCGCCATACGCCGCAGCGAACGTCCGATAGCAGCATATTCATACTCATTGAGGTTCGCCAGCGAGATACGCCCTGCAGGCTGCAAAGTACCGAAGCCAGTGCCCGGAAGCATAACAATGCCGGTTTCATCTGCGATACGGAAAAGCAATTCTGTTGGAGAGATATTCTTCTTCACCCAGGCCGCAAAATCATCGCCGTAGAGGCGGCGAACGATATCTTCCAGATCGAGCAGCGTATAATAATCGACTTCATTCTCGTCGGACTGTGGTTCCAGCCCAAGCTCGCGGTAAAGCGCCGCTTCACGGTGACGGATCAACTTCTTGAGTTCGGCCTTGTAGGAATCCTTTTCGTCCATCAGACCGAAAAGCGAGAACAGAACCATCTGCACTTGCTGCGGCGTTGATAGCCCTGCTGTGTGGTTAAGCGCGACAGTGCGGCTGTCGGCAACAAGCCTGTCAATAAACTTCAGTTTTGAGACATCCGGCGTTAGTGAGGAATAGCGCTCATTCATTTCCTTCTTCGCCGATGACGGAAGGTTCTTGAGCTTTTCATCCAGAAGATTGTCCTTCTGCATGGCGACAACACCAAGACGCCAGCCGGTTGCTCCGAAGTATTTGGAAAAAGAATAGACGAGCATTGTATTGTAAGGACAGATCGCAAAGAGCGACTTAAAGTCATCTGCAAAAGTACCGTAGACGTCATCCGTCAAGATCATGAGATCGGGACGCTTTTCCTTGACGATCCGCGCGATTTGCTCAAGGCCGCGTTGATCCATCTTGACCGACGGCGGGTTGCTCGGATTGATCAGGAAGAAGACCTTGACCGACTTGTCGAGCAGCTTGTTCAGCTCCGCTTCCGGATATTGCCAGCCCTGGTGCGGGTCGGCATTGATGTGCACTTCTTTCAACCTATAATTGTTCAGTTCCGGTATTTCGATGTAGGGCGTGAAAGCTGGCATACCGATGGCGACTGTATCGCCTTCATCAAGTATCTTGTTCTGTTTCAGCGTATCGAAAATATAGGTCATGGCAGCAGTTCCGCCTTCGACCGCAAATATATCGAGTTTATCGGAACTCATGTAACCGCCGATCATCTCGCGCACGAGATAATGCTTCACGATCTCTTCGCTGATCTTCAGCATGCGCGGCGGAACCGGATAGTTACACCCAAGAATGCCTTCTACCATTTCATGCAGATATTCTGATGGGGAAAGGCCCAGCTGATCACGCACATAAGACAGTGCACGCCCGAGAAACTTCACCCCGGGCTGGTCGCCATTGTCAGAGAGAAATCTCTGGAAACGCCCTTCAATTCCCTCGACTTTCGGCAAACCGCCCACGCTTGTCGACATATAGGAATAGGAAAGTTCGGCTTCTGCGACTGCAAAAAGCCCCAGCCGCAGAAAGGCACGACGCGGTAAGGTGGCAAGAAAGTTCGGATTGCCGCGCCCGGCGTTCAGCATGGTCAGATCAGCTTTGCTTGAAGCCAGCTGGATCAGTGCATCCTTGAGTTCGAACGGGCTTAGCTTTGCATATTTGCTATAATCAGTCTTCGCCATGATCTACTCCTCAGGAGAAAGCGACCACCAACGGCCCGAGCAATGTCAAAAAGACATTGGCAAGCGCATAGGTGATTGCGAACGGGGTGGTAGGAATGGAATTGCCTGCCTTGTCGAGCACTTCGCCAAAGGCAGGATTTGCGCTGCGCGACCCGGAAAGAGCGCCAGCAAATATAGCCACATTGTCATATTTCAGCACGTAACGGCCAAAGAACATCGTGATGATCAGCGGCAGAATGGTTACGACCACACCGATCAGGAAAATGGTGAGACCGCTGCTGATAATTGTCTGCACGGCCTGCAGACCTGACTGGAGGCCGACAACTGCAACAAAGCCAGCGAGGCCCAAATCGCGCAGCAATGTGGAAGCGCCGGTCGGCATATTGCCGATGGTCATGTTCCGGCTGCGATACCAGCCGAAGAGCAGACCTGACAGAAGCGCGCCGCCGCCGCTGCCGAGTGTCAGCGGTATCGAACCAATACGCACGACAGCCAGACCAATCAGAAGACCGAAAGCGATACCGAGGCCATGGAACACGAAATCGGTCTTATCGCTTGGAACGATCACCGGACCGATAGACTTCGCCGCACGCTGCAAATCCTGATCGGTTCCGTAGAGTGAAACGACATCGCCAGCACTGATGACCGTATCAGGTTGCAGCGGCAAAGGCTTGTCGGCCCGTTTGACGCCGATAACATAGACGCCGTGGCGCAGTTCAGAGCTTATATTCTCCTTGATCGCAGCAACGGTCTTGCCGACATAATCCGGTGAAGTGATCGTCACGTCACGGATTTGCACGACGACATCCATGCCTTCAGAAGATTGCAATTCGGTGCCGATCTTGTTGCCAGAAGCGACAACGCCTGAGCGCCTGCCGGCCACAAGAACGATGTCGTCCCTTTCCAGATGAAGATTGGGTGCGAGGCCGATGATCTTGCCAGCACGTTTGACCCGTTCAATGGTTATGGCGTCTTCAACAGAGGTCATCGCCTCAATCTGGGCCACGATCTTTCCTGATGCCTGTTCCACCTTATAGATGCGCCCCACAAGATCAGGAGCTGCTTCGCTTTCGCCCTGCCCCAAGACCCTTATGCCAGCCAACAATTCGGCTTCCGCCTTGATGGCATCGTCGCGGATAGTGCGTCCCATGAATTTCGGCAGCAGATTGACGCAGACAATGATCGCTCCGAAGGAACCGAAAATATAGGTCACAGCATATCCAACAGCGACATTGGCCTGCAATCGCTGCACTTCGTCGGCTGCCAGACCAAGCTTGGAAATGGCCGAACTTGCCGTTCCGATGATTGCAGATTGCGTCAGCCCACCTGCTGCGATACCCGCCGCAAGACCTTTGTCCAAACCAAATATGCGCGCCATGATGACGACGGTCGCGAGACCGCTGATCGCGAGCACCGCGGCCATTGCGATCTCACGCAAGGATTGCCGCCCGAGTGATCGAAAGAATTGCGGACCACTTTCGAAACCGACTGCGTAAATAAAAAGGGCGAAGAGCAGAGCCTTCACCCCATTATCGATCTGAACGCCCACCTGGCTGATTATCACCGCGACAAGCAGTGACCCGGCAACCCCTCCTAACTGGAACTTGCCGAAGTGTATCTTGCCGATCGCATACCCGCCGGCCAGGGAAAGGAACAAAGCAATTTCGGGTGCCTGCTGAAATATTGCCTGAAGCCAATGCATCCGTCCCTCCAAGCTCCGATAACAACCTAGGGTTAGCTAGAGCGGAAACACCAAAGACAAGAGGCCGCAAACGCAAAATGTTAAAAGAAATGACAGCAAAAACAAGATCGCTCAAAAAGTTGAAAGTGCTTTCTGGAATTGTTCTATTCTGGAACGGAGACAATCTCCTTACACCGTTGTGTGATGAAAACTTAAAATAGATCAATATCGGGGTAAGATGTCTGGAAAAAACAGGACACAGACATAAAATATGTCTGACGACGATCCTCCTCTTGCAACAGGGTGATTGACGAGCATTTTAAGGATGAAAGCAGGCTGAAGTAATGAGTGAAAAGCGAGCCCCCCATCTCGTTGTCGTAGGCGCCGGTTTTGGCGGATTGCAACTGATCCACGACCTTAGAAACGTCGACGTGCGAATAACGCTGATCGATCAGCGTAATCATCACCTGTTCCAGCCGCTTCTCTATCAGGTGGCAACAACTATCCTCGCCACGTCCGAAATTGCCTGGCCGATCCGGCATCTGTTCAAAGATCGCAAGGAAGTGACCACGCTATTGGGCACAGTCACCGATGTTGACACCGAGCACCGTCAGGTGCTGCTCGAAAACGGCACCGAAATTTCGTACGACATGCTCGTACTCGCCACTGGAGCACGACACGCCTATTTCGGCAACGATCAATGGGAAGCGTTGGCCCCCGGACTGAAGGCGCTTGAGGACGCAACCACCATTCGCCGTCGCCTGCTTCTCGCCTTTGAGCGTGCAGAACGTGAAAGCGATGAAGCAAAGCGGCAAGCATTGTTGACATTTGCCATCGTGGGTGGCGGGCCGACGGGCGTTGAACTAGCAGGCATTATCGCTGAGTTGGCCAAGCAAACCATATGGCCGGAGTTTCGCAATATAGACACGCGGCAGACACGCGTGATGCTGCTTGAAGCCGGTCCGCGCATTCTGGCGGCGTTTCCAGAAGACCTGTCCAGTTATGCGTTGAAAGCGCTCGAAAAACTGGGGGTGGAAGTACGGCTCGGAATTCCAGTCAAAGACATCACAGCCGAGGGCGTGACTGTCGGCGAAGAGTTCATTCCATGCCGGACGGCAATCTGGGCAGCAGGCGTGGCTGCCTCTCCAGCTGCAACGTGGCTCAACGCCGAGAGTGACCGAGCAGGGCGCGTGAAGGTGTTATCCAACCTCAATGTACCTGGCCATGAGGATATCTTCGTCATTGGTGATACGGCGTGGGTCGAGGGACCGGACGGCAAGCCGGTTCCGGGTATTGCCCCTGCCGCCAAGCAACAAGGTGCCTATGTTGCCAAGGTCATCAAAAGCCGCATTGAAGGTAAGACCCCACCGATGCCATTCCGTTACAAGCATCAGGGCAATCTTGCGACCATCGGCAGAGGCGCCGCTGTGGTTGATATGGGGCGCTTCAAGCTCAAGGGACTCATCGCCTGGTGGTTCTGGGGCATTGCGCACATCTTCTTCCTTATTGGAACGCGAAGCCGTGCCGCCGTCGCCTGGAGCTGGCTCTGGACTTACATCTCCGGCCAGCATAGCGCCCGGTTGATAACGCAAGGCAAACCTGTAGAGCGCTAGATGGAAGATGGCCCGCCAGAAGCGGGCCGTTTCTCTTACTGTCTGATATGCCGTTATTCGGCAGGTTCCAGCTGCGGAACAAGGTCTGTGACAACAGGCGTTCCGTTCATCGCTGCGGCCAACTTGTCGGTATCGAGTTCATTTTCCCAACGTGCCACGACAATGGTTGCGACCGCGTTGCCAACGAGATTGGTCAGAGCGCGGCATTCTGACATGAAGCGGTCGATACCGAGGATCAGGGCCATACCCGCGACTGGAACGGCTGGAACAACGGACAGCGTAGCCGCAAGCGTGATGAAACCGGCACCCGTAATGCCTGCTGCACCCTTGGAGCTTAACATAGCCACCAGTAGAAGCAGTATCTGATCACTCAGTGACAGTGGAATATCCGTCGCCTGCGCGATGAAGAGCGCTGCCAGCGTCATGTAGATATTTGTGCCGTCGAGGTTGAACGAATAACCCGTCGGAATGACGAGGCCAACGACAGAGCGCTTGCAGCCAGCCTTCTCCATCTTGTCCATCAGCGCAGGAAGTGCGGCTTCAGACGAAGAGGTGCCCAGAACCAGCAGCAGCTCTTCCTTGATGTAGCGAATGAGAGCGAGGATCGAGAAGCCATTGTAACGGGCGACAGCTCCCAGAACGACAAGCACGAACAGCAGGGCCGTGAGATAGAATGTGCCGATCAAAAGCGCGAGATTGGCAATCGAGCCGATGCCGTATTTGCCAATGGTAAATGCCATGGCACCGAAAGCACCGATTGGAGCGGCCTTCATGAGGATCGAAACCAGCTTGAAAACGGGTGCTGTCAGGACGTGAAGAAAATCGGTGACAGGCTTGCCCTTGTCGCCGACAAGAGCCAGCGCAATACCAAACAGAACCGAGAAGAACAGCACTTGCAGAATGTCGCCGTCTGCGAATGCTCCAACAATCGTTGTCGGGATGATGTTGCTCAGAAAGCCGGTGATGGTCTGCTCATGTGCCTTGGCGGCGTAGTTGGCAACGGCCTTCGGATCAAGCGAAGCCGGGTCGATGTGCATCCCGGCGCCCGGCTGCACGACGTTGGCGACGATAAGCCCAATAATCAAGGCAAGCGTCGAGAAGGTCAGGAAGTAGATCATTGCCTTACCGGCAACGCGACCGACCTTTTTCATGTCGGTCATTCCGGCGATGCCGGTCGCAACGGTCAGGAAGATGACAGGCGCGATAATCATCTTCACGAGCTTGATGAACGCATCGCCAAGCGGCTTCAACTGCGTGCCCAGTTCGGGATAAAAATGGCCAAGCAGAATACCGGCAGCAATAGCCACCAGTACCTGTACATAAAGATGCTTGTAAAAGGGGATTGGGCCGCGCGGCGCAGCCGCGGCACCTGTCGGTACTGCAATCATAGTGTCCTCCGTTCGGCTCAGTCCGGAACCTGTCCAGCCTCCCAAGCCTTCAGTCTCGAATTCCAGCGGTCCCAGCCGCTGCTGAACTGATTGATTGCAATGTCCGTGCCAGTTTGGAGATAGATCACTAACGTGTTGTTTTCTTTAAATTTGTGAGTTTTCGCATCGAAGTAAATCTAGAATAAGTGCGATTATCCGCACATTTGGATTTCCTATTTGTGTGAAATATTGCACAATGAGAGCAATGAGTTCGAACCCCTCCCCAGCGGACAGCCGCACCCGACCCACAAACATCAACCGACGGACATGGGCGTTGTTCGGATTGTTTTGGGCTGCGGTTTTCGCGCTTGCATTCTGGGTCGTCGGCGACATGGCACGAGACAAGGCCGTCCTCGCATTAAGCGAGCAGACAAGGATCGATGCCAACCTCAACACTGCATTGTTGCGCGCTGTTCTCGACAAGCAACGTGCTTTGCCTCTGGTGCTGTCAAAGGATAAGGCGCTGGAAGCTGCATTACTGGACAAAACAGCCACAACAATCGATCCCTTGAATGAGAAACTCGAAGCATTGGCGGATGGGACGCAAGCGGCCGTCATTTATCTTGTCGGCATGGACGGTATTGCCATCGCGGCAAGCAACTGGCGCGGACCAACGAGTTTTGTCGGCAACGACTACAAGTTTCGCCCCTATTTTCACAACGCTTTGAAAAACGGGGATGCAGAGTACTTTGCGCTCGGCAATGTCAGCAATCGCCCCGGTCTTTACATATCCCGTCGCATCGATGGCCCAAGCGGTCCCTTGGGGGTGATCGTTGTCAAGCTGGAGTTCGACAGGCTGGAAAGTGACTGGAACAATGCCGGACGACCGACCTTCGTGACGGATGAACGAAATATCGTTCTGATTACAAGCTTGCCGTCCTGGCGTTTCATGACCATTGGCTCGATCGATCAGGAGCAGCTTCAGTCTATCCGCGATAGCCTGCAGTTTGGTGACGCGCCACTTAAACCCTTGCCCCTGTCGATCAAGTCAATCGACGGCGAGGATGTACAGTTGATTGATGCGCTGCTGCCCGGCAATGCGCGCAATACCGACTTTCTCGCGATCCGTTCGATCGTGCCTTCCACTCCCTGGCAGATGTACAGTCTCGCGCCAATTCGCCCGCAGATTCCTTCCGCCATTCGTGAATCCCGGTTGTTCACCTTTATCATCCTTTCAGCCATCGCAACGGTTGCCGGACTTCTTTTACGTCGCAGGCAGAAAATCGCGACACGCATCGCCAATGCACAGCGTACACAGATGGAACTGGAAGAACGCGTGGAAGAGCGCACCCGCGATCTCAGTCTGGCACGCGACAGACTGCAAGCTGAGATCAGCGACCACCGTCGCACCGAAACAATGCTGCAAGGGGTGCAGCAGGACCTCGTGCACGCCAATCGCCTGGCCATCATGGGGCAAGTAGCGGCTGGCGTGGCGCATGAAATCAACCAGCCCGTCGCAACTATTCGCGCCTATGCAGACAACGCAAAAACCTTCATCGAACGGAAACGCCTTTCTGACGCAACCGAAAACCTCAGTGAAATCGCCGCATTAACGGACCGCATAGGTACAATCACGGGCGACCTTAAAGCACTTGCCCGCAAAGGACGCACTCCTTCCGAGCCGACTTCGCTCAGTCAGGTCATTTCGGGTGCGCTGGTACTGTTGCGAAGCAGGTTCTCCGGGCGCATGGATCAGCTCGATATCGCACTACCACCGCCGGAACTGCAAGTTATCGGTCATTCAATCCGGCTGGAACAGGTTTTCATCAACCTGTTCCAGAATGCACTGGAAGCCATTGATTTAAAACAGAATGATGGAAAAATAGAAGTTCGTACTCATGTAGATCGTGACAAGGTCATCATATCGGTTTCCGACAATGGACCGGGTATGCCGCAGCATATTCGCGACAATCTGTTTTCGCCTTTCAACACATCGAAGGAGAAAGGTCTCGGTCTAGGTCTTGTGATCGTCAAGGAGATCGTCACTGACTATGGCGGGGCCATCTCCGCCGAAAGTAATGCCGCAGGCACATCTTTCCGCATCGAACTGAGAAAAGCATGATGGGCAAGTCACCCTCCGTTATTCTTGTCGACGATGACAAGGCGCTCCGCCGCGCCACTCGTCAAACGCTTGAGCTTGCCGGTTTTGAGGTTACTGATTTTCCAAGCGCACTGGATGCGTTGAACAGCGTTACTTTTGAGTATGATGGCGTTGTCGTTACCGATGTCCGCATGCCGCAGATCGACGGTCTCCAATTCTTTGCCCGGATCAAAACCATTGACCCCGATTTGCCAGTAATCCTGATTACTGGCCACGGTGATATTCCGATGGCGGTGCAAGCCATTCAGGACGGTGCCTATGATTTCATCGCTAAGCCGTTTGCAGCCGACAGGCTCGTGCACAGCATCCGTCGTGCATGGGAAAAGCGACAGCTTATCGTTGAAAACCGCGCCTTACGCGAAGCCGCCGAGAATGTGGAGGGCGATCTGCCGTTGATCGGCCAGACACCGGCGATGGAAAATCTGCGCCGTACCTTGCGCGATATAGCCGATACGGATGTTGATGTGCTCGTGGCTGGTGAAACTGGCAGTGGCAAGGAAGTCGTCGCACAGTTGCTGCACAACTGGGGCCATCGTCGCAAAGGCAATTTCGTAGCGCTCAACTGCGGGGCCTTGCCCGAAACGGTGATTGAAAGCGAACTGTTCGGTCACGAGGCAGGTGCTTTCACGGGAGCTCAGAAAAAGCGGCTCGGACGGGTTGAACATGCAAGTGGTGGCACGCTGTTTCTCGATGAAATTGAAAGCATGCCTGCAGCAACGCAAGTGAAACTGCTGCGCGTCCTTGAGATGCGCGAAATCACACCACTCGGCACGAATGAGGTTCGCCCGGTCGATCTGCGGGTTGTGGCTGCAGCAAAGATCGACCTCGGTGACCCCGCCCAGAGAGGCGACTTCCGTGAGGACCTCTATTACCGGCTGAATGTTGTCACGCTTTCCATCCCGCCGCTGAGAGAAAGACGAGACGACATTCCGTTGCTTTTCGCACATTTCCTGACGCGAGCGTCGAAACGATTCAATCGCGATGTGCCCGCTATCGATGCGGCCACACACCGACATCTCATGAACCATAGCTGGCCGGGAAATGTCCGCGAATTGGCACATTTTGCCGACCGCGTAGCGCTTGGCGTTGCGAAACCGGCTCACTTGCTGCAATCGATGGTCGGCAATCAAGAAACACTTCCAAAACGGCTCGAGCGCTACGAAGAAGCGCTCATCCGCGAAACGCTTGCCGCCCATAATGGCAATGTTCAGGAAACGATTGAGGCGCTCGGTATTCCGCGAAAGACCTTTTACGATAAGATGCAGCGTCATGGCATCAATCGCGCGGACTATCGCGCCAACGGCGATTGAAGTTCATCTGCCATCTGTCTGGGAGGACCACGATGACCTTGAAACTCTACCTTCATCCCTTTTCGTCATACTGCCAGAAGGCGATAACCGCCTTCTATGAAAAGGACATAACTTTCGAAGCAAGAATGCTTGATGGTACGGAACCGGTAGCGAGCGAGTTCAACGCCGTTTGGCCCTTCGGTAAATTCCCCGTGCTAACGCATAATGGAAAACTGGTGTTTGAAGCGACCGGTATCATCGAGTATCTCGACGCCACCCATCCCCACACCAGACAACTGATCCCATCGGACCCGCTTGTCAGCGCGGACGTGAGAATGTGGGATCGTTTCTTCGATAATTACATAAACTACCCGCAGCAACGCCTCGTCTATATCGCACTTGGTCGCGAGCATGACGACGGGGGCAACCGCTGGCGAGCAGCCTTCGATACAGCCTATGCGTTTCTGGATCGACATATGGAAGGGCGCAAATGGGTCTCGGGGGATGATTTCAGCCTTGCCGACTGCGCTGCGGCGCCTGCCCTGCTCTACGCAGACTGGACCTATGCCATTCCCGAAAAATTCGCCAATGTGTGGACCTATCGCAAACGTCTGCTTGCACGGCCGAGCTATGCCCGCGCACTCGACGAAGCGCGACCATTCCGTCATCTGTTTCCGTTAGGAACGCCCGAAGAAGGTAGGGACTGACAGCCTATCGCGGCGAAGCGATCAACTGTCCCGTAGAAGTGTGCTGCATGACTTCCATCGGAATGCCATAGATTTCCTCCAGGCGTTCTGGCACCATAATTCCCTTAGGCGTGGATTGTGCGATCAATCTGCCGCTGTGGAGTGCAAACACTTCATCGCAAAAGCGTGCGGCCATATTGACATCATGCAAGACGACGAAGACGCTCAGGTCCTTTTCGTGTGACAGCTTACGCACAAGCGAGAGAACTTCGATCTGGTGCGCGATATCCAGCGCCGAAGTCGGTTCATCAAGCAGAAGGCATTCCGCATCCTGAGCAACCAGCATGGCGAGCCAGACGCGCTGACGCTCACCGCCCGAAAGGGTGTCGACCAATCGGTCCGCGAAGGCTCCGATCCCGGTCAGTTCGATGGCTTCTTCCACCTTCTGACGGTCCGTTGCGCCGAAGCGCCCTAGAGCACCGTGCCAGGGGTAGCGCCCCAAAGCGACAAGTTCCCTGACCAGCATGCCTGCCGCAGGTGCAGTCTGCTGTGGCAGGTAGGCAAGCTTACGCGCAAACTCACGGTCACCCCAATCACCAAGCGCCTTACCCGCAAAGCGTACAGTCCCGCCGGACACTGGCTGCTGCCGAGCCAAAATTTTTAGAAGTGTTGATTTGCCTGAACCATTATGCCCGATAAGCGCTGTCAGGCTTCCCACCGGTATCGACATCGTCAGCGGTTGCAACAGGACGTGCCCGGCGGCTGAAAAGGTGACATTCTCGAGTTCGAACAGAGCGGAGGTCATCATTCTCATTCCTGATTTTGGTCAACTCTAGGGTCAGGACCTAGATATCTGCCCTGCAATAAAGCAGTTCATCGAAGGTTGATAGCAAAATATGAGAAAGATATACATGTTTTGAGAAACACCATCGGGAAGAAGAGTTTGGGCTTCCATCCGCATATGAAAAGTCACATTGAAGACGTCAGCTTACTGGACGATCTCCATTATCGCGTTTGGAATGGCGCAATAGCCGACGTATGGTCGGTCGATTGCGGACCAGGCGCACGCGGAGAATATGTTTCGGAAGCGCCGCGCCTTTTTCTTGTGCTTGAAAGCCGAGGGGAACTGGCAATCCGCCCCGAACAAACCAACCATACGCTGGCGAGTGTTCAACCGCGGCAAAGGCTTTGCTACGTCCCTGCTGGCATGACGATCTGGAGCCGCGTAACACGTCCGGGAAAACTAAAGCATCTCGATCTGCATTTCGATATTGCTGCCCTACAACAACGCTTCGGTCACGTACTGGACAAAAGTAGCATCGAAAAGCCTCGCCTGTTCTTTTCGAACTCGAAGATCGAACAGATTGGTTCCTTGCTGGCCGAAGAATGCATTTCAAAAGCACCGATGCATGACCTTTATGGAGAGGGCCTGCTAACCGCACTTGTAACAGAACTCTTTGAAGCGCAGTTGGAACAAAGGACACTTAACAGCAAGCTTTCACCGCGACAGCTTCGCCGCGTTACTGAATTCATGGAGGATAATTACGCGCGCGTTATCCGCCTTCAAGAACTGGCAACGCTCGCCGGATTGTCCGAATCCTATTTCTGCAGCGCCTTCAAGGCCTCGACAGGTGTTTCACCGCACGCCTGGCAGATGCGGAAGCGCATTGACCAAGCGCAGATGCTGCTTCTGCAACCAAACGTGTCCCTACCCCATATCGCAGCTCTCACGGGCTTCGCCGATCAGGCGCATTTCACCCGTGTTTTCAAGAAACTGACTGGCACTACGCCTGCCGCCTGGGTCAGACAACACCAACAGTAAACCCAGCACGAGCGATATTTGAGGACATTTTACATTAGCCAAAGATCATTCAATTAGGCGAAATAACGAACAATCTTCCAGCAATATCTTGATGTAAATACTCATATTAATTCGCAATGCGTTGCAGCGCTGACGCATTCGCCGCACCTGGCTGTTGTCTTATCGGACGTTGGCAAGTTGGGTCAGATATAGGATTTCTCAAGGGGCTTGCACCGAATGACCACATCGATAAAGCAACACTTCCTGATGCTGCTGGCCGGCAACGCAGCATTTGCGTTTCTGCCGGTTTCGACAACCTATGCGCAAGAGGCTAACAATACGGTTCGCCTTGACACGGTTGTCGTACAGACGGGAAATGGTCGTAGTGATGAGGGTGTTGCGCCGGTAAACGGCTTTGTTCCAACAGCAACGACAACCGGCTCGAAAGACAGCGTTGCCATCGAAAAGATTCCACAATCCGTATCAGTTGTAGGGCGCAAGCAGATGGATGCCATCGGCGCGCAAAAGCTGGACGAAGCATTGCGCTATACGCCAGGTGTGCTCGGACAGCCTTTCGGTGTCGATAACGATACCGACTGGCTCTATATTCGCGGTTTCGAAGCCACCCAATACGGCACCTATCTCGACGGCTTGCAGAACTTCAGCTACGGCTTCGGTGGTTTCCTGATCGATAGCTTTGGCATTGAACGTATCGACGTTCTGCGTGGAGCATCGTCTGCCCTTTACGGCGGGTCCAATCCGGGCGGCATTGTCAACTATATCAGCAAGCGTCCGACCGACGAGCGGCTACGATATCTAGAAACGGGCATCAATAGTTACGGTAACGCCTATCTTGGTTTCGACATCGGCGACAAAGCCAGCGATACGGTCAATTACCGTGTAAACGGCAAGATTCAGGGCGGTGATAATTATACAGACTTCGCCAAGGAATTTCGCGGCGTCATCTCGCCAAGCATTGAATACAAGCCGGACGAAGCGACGAAGCTGATCATTCTCGGCAACTATACCCATCTTGATCTGACCCACGATGGTGGAGGCTTTCTTCCCTACTACGGCACTGTCGTTCCAACCGAGTTCGGCAAGATTTCGCGCAAGCGAAATTTCACCGAGCCCGACATTGATTCCTACGAGCGCGAGCAAGCCTCCATCGGCTATGAATTCGAGCATCAGTTCGACAATGACTGGACTGTACGACAGAACGTTCGCTATGGTTTTTCACATGTGAAAGAACACACCCTTTACGCCTATGGTTATGAAGGTTTCTTGCCGCAGCCGGCACCAGGAAACCCGAACATTGCGCGCATCAATTTCAGGCACGATACGACGGTCAACACCTTCCTTGCCGACAACCAGCTTGAGGGAACAATCGAGACCGATGCTCTGACACACAATCTTCTGTTTGGTGTCGAGTACCGTTATTTCCGGATTGAACAGATGCAGCAGACCGGCGGGGCGACTGTTATCGATGGTTTCAATCCTATATATGGTGAACCACAGGGCCCGATGTTCGACCCTTATATCGATCAAGATCTGCGACGTCACCAGATCGGCATTTACGCACAGGATCGAGTAGAGTTCGGCGACGGCTGGATCGCAACATTCAATGGTCGCTACGACTATGTCAAAACCGACGCGGCAGGATTGCCTAGCTACGAATATAACAAGGGCAAAGCTTCAGGCCGCGCTGGACTGGGCTACGAATTCGACAATGGCATAACGCCTTATGTCAGCGTCGCGACTTTCTTCAATCCGATCATCGAAACGCTGGCAGATGGCAGCTATGCTCAACCGGAGACGGGAACACAGTATGAAGTGGGCGTCAAATACCGTCCGGACTTGTTCGACGGCTTGATCACCGCTTCACTGTTTGATTTGACCAAGGAGAATGCCCTCACTGGCTCCAGCTTCGCGCGTGAGCAGCTTGGCAAGGTCAACTCGCGCGGTTTCGAACTGGAAGTTCAGGCCAATATCACCGATGCTTGGAAAGTGACTGCTTCGGTTACTGCCTACGACCTGAAAATCAAAGAGAATGACAGCAACCCCGATATTATCGGCAATCGTCCTTACCTCTTGCCGGAACAACAGGCCTCCGTCTTTGTCGAGTACAAGGTGCCAGACGGTGCTTTTCAAGGGGTGACGCTCGGCGGCGGTGTACGCTACCTCGGTTCCTCTTATGCTGATGAGGAAAATACACTCAAGGTGCCAGCTGTGGCGCTTGCCGACTTGAAGCTCGGTTACGAAAAAGACAATTGGGGGGTCGACCTCAACGTCACCAATCTGTTCGACAAGAGCTATGTCGCTGGTTGTCAGGGCATTTATGTCTGCGGCTATGGTGAAGGGCGTAAAGCGCTACTCAAGGTCCACACCAAGTGGTGATTTCGAGATTGAATACCAAAGAGTGCCACGGTTGTGGCACTCTTTGAGGTCGTCTACAGAGTTTGCATGAATTCATGCAAGACGACAGCTTGATTATGCTCTTCGTCTTTCGCGCCATATAAGAGCGTTAGTCGCCCACCTCTTGCCTTTGCGGTCGCGATCAAATCCTTCAGTGCTGGCTTGTTACCTTCCAACTCTTCGCGATATTTTATCTGAAAATCATTCCATTTCGCCGGATCATGGCAGAACCATTTGCGAAGATTGGCAGTCGGGGCAATATCTTTGGCCCAAAGATCTATATCCGCCTTCTCCTTCGTCATACCGCGCGGCCAAACACGATCCACGAGTACACGGTAGCCATCGTTCGGTGAAGGAGCTTCATAAATACGCTTCAAGCCAATCGTCGTCATAGGAATGGTTCCTCAATGCCTCACCAACACATATGGCGAATGGAACGGCTTCGACAAGGCCACATTCCTGTTCTGGCGGACAAAGAGAAAAGCCGTGGCTGTCAGACATTGAATATCCGACAGCCACGGCTTTTACTGGCTCAAGCAAAGACGGTCGCAACTGCCTTTTTCGTCGCGGCAACAACCTTGTCTGCTTCTTCACGCGTCAGGCAGAGTGGTGGAGCAAATCCGAGAATATCGCCTTCAGGCATAGCGCGAGCGATAACGCCGTTGGCAAGAAGTGCCGTTGAAACCTGTGCGCCAATCTTCAGCGAAGGATCGAAGAATTTGCGGTCATCGCGATCTTCCATGAATTCGATTGCCGCCATCAGGCCTTCGCCGCGAATTTCGCCGACATGCTTGTGATCGCCAAGAGCATCCTGCAGTGCCTTGCGGAAATAGGCACCTGTGGAGCCTGCATTTTCAACCAGTTTCAACTCGTCGATGAGCTTGAGATTGGCTACACCTGCTGCAGCGCAGATCGGATGGGCGGAATAGGTCCAGCCATGGCCAATTGGACCCATCTGATCGGAGCCCTGAACCAGCACCTGCCACATGCGATCCGATACAATTGAACCCGAGAGCGGCGCATAGGCCGAGGTCAGGCCCTTGGCGATGGTAATCAGATCGGGCTTCATCCCGTAATGGTCGGAACCGAACATGCTGCCGAGACGGCCGAAGCCGGTAACGACCTCATCGGCAACGAGCAGAATATCGTAGCGATCAAGAACGGCTTGAATTTTCTGCCAGTAGCCAGCAGGTGGCGGAACGATACCGCCCGTGCCCAGAACAGGTTCACCAATAAAGGCTGCGATTGTCTCCGGGCCTTCCGCAAGGATCATTTCCTCGAGCTTGTCGGCACAATGTTGCGAGAATTGTTCTTCGCTCATCGAGCGGTCTGCGCGACGGAAATAGTATGGCGATTCCGTATGCAAGATCGGAGCGCGCGGCAGATCGAATGCATTATGGAAGGTCGCAAGACCCGTCATACTTCCCGTCATCACGCCTGAACCATGATATCCGCGCCAGCGAGAAATGATCTTCTTCTTTTCCGGGCGGCCAAGAATATTGTTGTAGTACCAGATCAGCTTGATGTTGGTTTCGTTTGCATCGGACCCCGAAAGCCCAAAATAAACGCGGCTCATGTGGTCTGGCGCGCGGTCGATGATCATCTTGGCAAGCGTGATCGACACTTCAGTGCCATGACCGACATAGGCATGATAATAGGCAAGTTTGCGCGCCTGTTCTGCAATCGCATCCGCAATTTCTGTGCGGCCATAACCAACATTGACGCAATAAAGACCTGCAAAGGCATCAAGACTCTTCCGACCATTCACGTCGGCAATATACACGCCCTCGCCGCCTTCCAGCACACGCGTTGGCGTTTCACCACGGGCATGCATACCCATATGCGTGGATGGATGAAAGAAATGATCCCGGTCCCAAGCGGTCAGTTCATTGCTATTATTCAACATGGTTATGTTCCTTTCCTGTCGTCACGCTTTCACGCGGCGGTATCGATGCAGAGATATTTGAGTTCGGTGAAGGCTTCGATGCCTTGATGGGAGCCTTCGCGGCCAAGCCCTGATTGTTTCCAGCCGCCAAAGGGGATCGGCGCGCCGGTAATTTTTGCGCGGTTGATGGCTACCATTCCATATTCGAGTGCGCGCCCCATGCGGAGCTGTCGGGCGCCATTCGCCGTTACGACATAAGCAACTAGACCATATTGTGTGGCATTGGCGCGGGCTATGACCTCGTGTTCATCGCCAAAAACCGTGACAGCGGCCACCGGCCCGAATGTCTCTTCGTGCATAATCGCCGCATCGTCAGGCACATCGACCAGCAATGTCGGTTCAAAGAAAAGCGAGTTCTCTCTCAGCCGGTTGCCGCCGACGAGTATCTTACTGTCTCGCTTTTCAGCGTCCCGCACGTGCTCTTCGACCTTGTCCACCGCCCGGCTGTGCATCAGAGGCCCAATCTCCGCCGTCGGATCAAGACCGTTGCCAACCTTCAGCGCCGCAATGCGCGCTGCAAAAGCCTTTGTGAACGCTTTCAGAATGCCGCGCTGAACAAAGATACGGTTTGCGGCAAGGCAATCCTGACCAGAGGTCGCAAATTTGGCGGCCATAGCAACATCGACCGCCCGCTCGATATCGGCATCATCGAAGATGATTAAAGGTGCATGTCCACCAAGCTCCATGACAAGCCGTTTCATCGTGTTCGCACATTTGGTGGCAATCAGCCTGCCGATTTCCGTTGAACCGGTGAAGCTCAGCGCCCGTACACGCTCGTCGCGGCACAATACATCGACGATAGGCGCGGCTTTGCCCGTCACCACATTGAATATGCCCGCAGGCATTCCCGCACGTTCGGCCAGTTCGGCGAGGGCGAGTGCAGAAAGCGGTGTTTCTGAAGACGGATGCACGACGACCGGGCAACCGGCGGCAATCGCTGCAGCCGCCTTGCGGGTGATCATGGCATGCGGAAAATTCCAAGGCGTTACAAGTGCTACGACACCCAACGCCTCGCGGCGCACGAGCATCTCGGCATTTGGGAGATGGCTCGCTATGGTTTCGCCGTTAAGACGCTTGGCCTCTTCTGCAAACCATTCGATGAAAGATGCGCCATAGTCGATTTCGCCGCGCGATTCCGCCAGCGGCTTGCCCTGCTCCAGCGTCATCAGCAATGCGAGATCTTCGCGATTTGCCGTGACCAGCTCGAACCAACGCCGCAAGACCGCGGATCGTTCGTGGGGCAGCTTATCACGCCAGGCCGAAAACGCCTTTACTGCCGCATCGATCGCAAGCGTCGTCTCAGCTTCGCCAAGACTAGCCACACGGGCAAGCCGTTGACCCGTTGCAGGATCGAGAACAGGGAAGGTTTCGGCCTTTTGTCCCGCTACCCAGCGTCCATCGATATAGCTAAGTTCGCGAAAAAGGTGTTTGTCCCGAAGCCTGTTAAGGCCATCATGTTGTATCGGATGATCCAGAACGGCATTCATTGTGCTTCTCCCAATTCTGGAAGAAACATCTCATAGGCTAGGCCATTATTCGGACCAAAGGCATAACGAAGAACAGCAGGATTGGACTAAACTTCAGCAATCAAACAGATCGTTTGGACTATTCCACATCATCGGCGAGGATCGACAAGGGTGTTCCAGTCCGCTCGTCTTTGACAAGCTTCGTCACGATGTATGTGAAATAGCGTTCGATTCCGATATTCTGATCCAACAGGCGGTCAATCAGACGCTGATAGCTATCTATATCGCGGGCCATGATCATCAGAAAATAATCTATGCCGCCACCGACAGACCAGCACGAGACAATCTCGGGAATGACAGCAATTGCGCGCTCAAAGCGGTCAAAATCGCTCTGGCGGTGATTACCGAGCGTGATCTGAACCATGACATGCGCAATGGGGGCGATTTTGCGATAGGCAATGCGCGCGTGATAACCCGTGACAACGCCCGCCTCCTCCAGCTTGCGCAGTCGCAGCCAGCACGGTGTTGGTGACAAACCCACCTGCTCTGCGAGCGCGAGCTTGGTGATCCGCGCGTTCTGCTGCACTGCTTCCAGAATACGAAGATCAACAGCATCAAGCTTGAGGGCGGATTTCATTATAACGGTCCAATGTAAGTGAGTATTTGCGTTTCAAGGCCATTCTCATTGGCATGGTCGCATATCGCAGGCAAGCCTGCGCCAGTAATAAATCACTTCAGAGCAATATTGTAATGATCCAATATAATTATTGACATGATCCTATAGGTCTTTCACACATAGAGCCAAGAACAAAAAATCAAACATATGGGGAACGAGGATGCGGCCTTACGGTTTCGCACGTAGCGTATTATTGCGCCCTCAATTTGCTCGCCTGCAGCGAAGAAGTGCTTTGCTTGGTGCAGTATTCCCCATTGTCACGCCGCTTTGAACGGCGGTGCGGATGTCGGGAAGTGTGTCGCAAATGATCAGTCTCAACGAAATAGAGCAAGCCCAAGACAGGCTGAATGGTCAGGTCCAAAGAACACCGCTGATCTGCTCCAAAAGTCTCAGCGCGCAATCAGGCGTGCCGGTTTTTCTCAAGCTTGAAAACAGACAACCAACGGGTAGTTTCAAGCTTCGCGGCGCAACAAATGCCGTTCTCAGCCTGTCCGAAAATGAACGCAAGCAGGGACTTGTCACAGCCTCTACCGGAAATCATGGGCGCGCATTGGCTCATGCGGCGTCCACGCAAGGGTTGACCGCCACGATCTGCCTTTCATCGCTTGTACCGCGCAATAAGGTCGAGGCCATCCGTGAGCTTGGTGCTGATGTGCGCATCATCGGCAAATCCCAGGACGATGCGATGGAAGAAGTCATGCGACTTGTGCGTGATGAAAGCATGAATGCCATCCCACCATTCGACGATCCGCGCATCATTGCCGGACAGGGAACCATGGGATTGGAAATTGTCGAAGACCTCCCCGAACTGGATACAGTACTTGTTCCGCTTTCTGGTGGCGGCCTTGCCGCCGGAGTGGCTGCAGCAGTGAAAGCAAAACGCCCACTAGCGCGGGTAATTGGAATTTCCATGCGCCGCGGCGCGGCGATGCAAGCGAGTCTTGAAGCGGGTAAACCAGTCAATGTTGAGGAACAGGATACGCTGGCAGATTCCCTCGGTGGTGGCATAGGCCTCGATAACCGTTGGACTTTTGCCATGTGTCACGCCCTGCTTGATGATGTGATCCTGCTCGATGAAGAGGAGATCGCAGCGGGGATCAGACATGCCGCGACACAGGAAGGCGAAATCATTGAGGGTGCTGCGGCCGTCGGCATTGCCGCCTTGTTGAGTGGCAAGATCAGGCCGACAGGACCGGCCGTCATCATAGTCTCAGGTGGCAATATCGATCCCGAACAGCACCGCGCAATCATGGAAGACCGCTATCGGAGGGCAGGCTGATGGCTGAAATGAGAATTCTGACCGAAGCTGATCTGCGACAGATCATAGCCCTCGACCTTGAAAGCGTGGCGTGCGTGGAGGATGCTTTCCGGGCACTCGCCAGTGGCGGTGTCAGCATGCCGCCCATTCTTCGGTTGGATATCCCTGCAGAGCGTGGCGAAGTCGATGTGAAGACGGCCTATATTCCTGGATTAGACAGCTTTGCCATCAAAGTAAGTCCGGGCTTCTTCAATAATCCTTCCATCGGCCTGCCTTCTACCAACGGACTGATGATCCAGTTTTCGGCAAAGACCGGACTTATCGAAGCACTATTGCTGGATAATGGCTATCTGACCGATGTGCGTACAGCGGCTGCCGGTGCTGTCGCAGCAAAATATCTGGCGCGGGAAAATGCCCGCGTCGCCACCATCATCGGTGCGGGCATGCAGGCAGGAATGCAGCTTGAAGCGCTGAAACTCGTGCGCCCCATCACCGAGGCGCGGATTTGGGCACGCAACGTCGATAGCGCGAAAAAAGCCGCGCAGAACTTTACCCAAAAGCTCGGAATACCGGTGACGGCAATCGCAGATGCAAAGGAAGCTTGCGATGGCACTGACATTATCGTCACGACGACGCCATCGGAAACACCGCTCATAAAGGCTGAATGGCTTGCACCCGGCCAACACGTTACTGCGATGGGTTCGGATGCCGAACATAAGAACGAGATCGACCCCGCCCTTTTCCTGCGATCAATCACCTATGTCGCTGACAGCCTCTCCCAGACACGCAGGCTTGGCGAATTGCACCATGCAATTTCGGCTGGGATTGTAGCAGCGGGTACTGTCTTTTCAGAACTGGGCCAGATCGTTCTCAATAAGGCGAAATTCCAGCGTCAGGCAGAGGACATAACCTTCTGCGACCTCACGGGCACCGGTGTTCAGGACACCGCAATTGCTCGCCTTGCGACGGAGCGCGCCAGCCTGCGCGACGCAGGCACGAAAATTGATTCAACCATAACTGCAGGAGCCAGTCGATGAGTGTGGAACTCAACTTCACCCGCGCGGAATATGATGAGCGGATAGCCAAAACCCGTCGCGCCATGGAGAAGGCAGGCTTCGATGTCATCATCGTCACAGACCCGTCCAACATACACTGGCTTACCGGTTATGATGGCTGGTCCTTCTATGTCCATCAATGCGTTGTGCTTTCGATGGAAGGCGAACCGATCTGGTACGGTCGCGGTCAGGATGGCAACGGTGCGAAACGCACCGCGTGGATAAGCCATGACAACATCATCGGCTATCCTGACCACTACGTGCAATCGCTGGAACGCCACCCGATGGATCTTCTGGCCTCAATCCTTGAGGAAAAGGGATGGGGCAACAAGACGATAGCCGTGGAGTTCGATAATTACTGGTACACGGCTGCGGCCCACCATGCTTTGCAGAAGCATCTGCCCAATGCACAGTTCAAAGATGCGCAAGGTCTCGTCAACTGGCAGCGGGCGGTGAAGAGTTCAACCGAGATTGGCTATATGCGCAAAGCCGGGCGCATCGTGGAAGCCATGCACCAGCGCATCGTCGATAAAATCGAGCCGGGTATGCGTAAATGCGATCTGGTTGCAGAAATCTATGATGCAGGCACACGCGGCGTTGACGATTTCGGCGGCGATTATCCTGCCATTGTGCCGTTGCTGCCTTCTGGACCTGACGCCTCCGCCCCGCATCTCACCTGGAACGATTTGCCGATGAAGACCGGAGAAGGCACCTTCTTCGAGATTGCAGGTTGCTATAAGCGTTATCATTGCCCACTGTCGCGGACTGTATTTCTCGGCAAGCCGACGCAGGCTTTTCTTGATGCAGAAAAAGCAACACTCGAAGGTATGGAAGCGGGACTTGCTGCTGCTCGTCCCGGCAATACCTGCGAAGATATTGCCAACGGCTTCTTCGCTGTTTTGAAGAAATACGGGATCATCAAGGACAACCGCACCGGCTATTCCATCGGCCTGTCCTATCCGCCGGATTGGGGCGAACGCACCATGAGCCTGCGCCCCGGCGATCACACCGAATTGCAGCCCGGCATGACCTTTCACTTCATGACAGGTCTCTGGCTGGAAACCATGGGGCTGGAGATCACCGAGAGCATCGTGATCACCGAAACCGGCGTCGAATGCCTGTCGAATGTGCCACGCAAGCTCGTGGTCAAGAATTAGGACGCTACGATGATGCTTAGCTCGCCCCCTTCCCGTCCCTCCCCAATCACGCCAACTGTCGATTTTGACCGCGACGGCGTGCAACACGGACATTTGCGGCTGCCTTGGTCCAGAGACGATTCCGCCTGGGGCTCGCTGATGCTGCCAATCTGCGTCATTCGCAATGGCGATGGACCCACAGCCCTTCTTACGGGTGGCAATCACGGCGATGAATATGAGGGGCCGGTTGCACTCTACGATCTCGCCGCCAATCTGAAACCGGCTGAGATCAACGGACGCGTTATCATTGTTCCTGCAATGAATTTTCCAGCTTTCACGGCGGGAACACGCACATCGCCGATAGATAAAGGCAATCTCAATCGTAGTTTCCCTGGCCGCCCGGATGGCACGGTAACTGAAAAGATCGCCGATTATTTCACCCGCTATCTGCTGCCCACAGCCGATATCGTCATGGATTTTCATTCCGGGGGCCGCACACTTGATTTCCTGCCCTATGCAGCAGCACACGCCCTGCCCGATGCAACTCAGGAAGCCCAATGCTTTGCTGCCGTCAAAGCTTTTTCGGCTCCTTTCTCCATGCGGATGATCGAGATCGATGCTGTAGGCATGTACGACACGACCGCTGAGGAAGCCGGGAAGGTGTTTGTGACGACCGAGCTTTCCGGCGGCGGCACGATTTCAGCACGGTCGGCAACAATCGCCAAGCGCGGCATTCGCAACCTTCTGCGTCACGCAGACATTTTGCATGGCGAAGTGGAGTTTTCACCCACGACATGGCTCGATATGCCATCGCAGGAATGCTTCGGCTTTGCCGATACCGAAGGTTTGCTTGAACCTTTGGTCGATCTTGGCGCGGAAATACGCAAGGGCGACCTCATTGCCCGCGTTCATAATGTGGCACGCACCGGCGTAGCTCCGCAAGAGTACCGCGCCGCACTCGACGGAATTCTCGCGGCACGGCACTTTCCGGGTCTCATCAAGATGGGTGATTGCCTTTCGGTCATCGCCACGATCAGCGAGGAACCGTCCTCGTCTTAAATCAATCAGTACCGACCAATTGAAAAGCCGGACCAAAAACAACCGGCATCCATAAAGAGGAGTGAACACCATGCGCATGAAATTTCATACGATTTCCGCTCTGCTTTCCGCGGCAGCATTTGCAGCTCTTACAATCCCGTCACAGGCCGTCACCATCGACGATCTGAAAAGCGCGGGCTTTGTGCGAGGAGCGACTGCCAACGAAGTGCCCTATGGTTATATGGACGCGAGTGGCGCAGCCAAAGGCATCGGCCCGGACGTTGCCGCAGCAATCTTCAAAAAACTCGGAATTGAAGAAGTCGATTGGACTGTTACGCCTTTCGGCTCGCTTATTCCCGGATTGAAGGCCAAGCGCTTTGAGTTTGTCGCCGCCGAGCAGAATGTTTTGCCCGACCGCTGCAAACAGGTTCAGTTCACGGTCGCCAATTCCAGCTACGGTGAAGGTCTCCTGGTTCCAAAAGGCAATCCAAAAAACATTCATTCCTATGATGACATCAAGAAAGATCCGTCTCTGAAAGTCGCAATTGTTTCGGGTGCCGATCAGATCGATTTCCTGCATGGAATGGGTATCGATGAATCACAGATCGTCATGATTCAGGGCAATGCTGACGCTCCATCCACGGTTCAGACCGGTCGTGCGGATGCCTATGCCGCAACAGAGCTGACAGTGGCCAAGCTCGTTGAAAATTCGCCACAACTGGAACAGGCACATCCGTTTACCGATCCGGTTGTGGATGGCAAATCCGCGCGCAGTTTTGGCGCTTTCAGCTTCCGTCCAGAGGACAAGGAGTTCTACGACGCCTTCAACAAGGAGCTTATCGAGTTCAAGAAGACCGATGACTACAAGAAAATCCTGATGACCTATGGGCTTAGCGAAGAGAGCGTCGAAGCGGCGCGGACTGTTGATACGGCCAGCCTCTGCAACGCAAAGTAACGCTTTTATCGCCCGCCGTGCCATGATGATTGGTTCGGCGGGCCTTGTCTCATCTCTATCGGGAGAAGACCATATGCACTGGACGGAGTATCTTCCCGCCCTTTTCAAAGGCGCACAAATCACCGTCGTTCTTGCCCTCAGTTCGATGGCTATCGGCACTCTGCTGGCGTTCGCAGCCGGTATTGCCCGGTTTGCGGGTGGGCCGATCCTTTCCACGATTGCGGTGATCTATATCGAGATATTCCGGGGTACTTCCCTGCTCGTGCAATTGTTCTGGCTCTATTACGCCCTGCCATTGATCGGCATTTCATTCGATCCGATCACGACCGGCATTATGGGGCTTGGCCTTAACATTGGTGCTTATGGTGCTGAGGTCGTGCGTGGTGCCTTGCAGGCCGTTCCTGAAGCGCAACATGAAGCCGCAAGAGCCCTCAACTTCAGCAGAGGCCACACATTGTTTCACATCGTCCTGCCACAGGCGGTTGTCGAGATGATGCCGGCTTTCGGCAATCTGGCTATTCATAATCTGAAAGATACAGCACTCGCCTCGCTTATCGCCATCAGCGATCTCACTTTCCAGGCCCAGCGTTTGCGCAATCTGACGCTCGACAATGTGACGATCTATTCGCTGACACTACTTGGTTATTTTGCAATGGCCCTGGTGCTCGCCTCCGCTATTCGCTGGCTTGAGCGACGACTGAAACGCCAGACAATGGCAGGAGGTTTCGCATGATCTACGGCTATGCATGGGACACCTCGTCCACGCTATCCTTTGCGATTTCCATTCTACCAATTCTGGGAATTGGCCTCACAGTAACACTCAAGGCCGCAGCCACCGGCTTTGCTATTGCGCTAGTGCTCGGCCTCGTCTTTGCGCTTCTGCGCCGCAGCCCATACAAAATCATATCCTGGCCGACCGTGGTCGTTGTGGAGTTTCTGCGCGATACACCGCTGCTGGTACAGTTGTTTTTCCTGTATTACGTGCTGCCTGCCTATGGCATTGTTCTGCCCGCATTCCTGACCGGCGCTCTGGCGCTTGGCCTTCAATATTCGGCCTATACGTCGGAGGTTTACCGCGGAGGTATAGAGGCCATTCCGCGCGGACAATGGGAAGCAGCGCGCGCCCTGAACCTTACGCCTTGGCGCACCTATCGCGACATTGTCATTCCGCAAGCCATACCCCGGATCATCCCGGCCATGGGCAACTACCTCGTCTCCATGCTGAAGGAGACCCCGGTTCTGTCTGTCGTCAGTATCGTCGACATGCTGAACCTCGCCAATCTGATCGGCGACCGCACCTTCGAATATTTGGTGCCGCTGTCCATGGTCGGCCTGATCTTCCTCATCCTGACACTTATCTGCTCGGCGCTCATACGCCTGCTCGAACGCACACTTCCAAAGAACGGGATCGCCCTCAAATGACCCAGGAAATCATCCGCTTTCAGGACGTAGCCAAGCGTTTCGGCGCACTGACTGTGCTGGATCAATTCAATTTCTCGGTCAAGACAGGCGAGAAAGTAACACTGATCGGCCCATCAGGATCGGGAAAATCGACGGTGCTCCGTATTCTCATGACACTGGAGCCGTTTCAGGAGGGTACGCTCGAACTCGCAGATATGTCCTATCACCAACCAAACGGCAAAGGACCGTTTCAAGCGAGCGAAGCCCACTTGCGTAAAATCAGATCGCATGTCGGCATGGTGTTCCAGAGCTTCAATCTGTTTCCGCACATGTCTGTGCTGCGCAATATCATCGAAGCGCCAGTACACGTTCTCGGTATGAAGCGGGACGAAGCCGAGGCGCGTGCACTCGATCTTCTTGCTCTTGTCGGCCTGACTGACAAAAAAGATCACTACCCTTCACAGCTTTCAGGTGGCCAGCAGCAACGCGTTGCGATTGCGCGTTCATTGGCTATGCGTCCACGTGTTCTACTCTTTGACGAACCCACATCGGCGCTGGATCCGCAGCTTGTCGGCGAAGTTCTGGCAGTCATTCGCAGTCTCGCGCAAGAACATGACCTGACAATGCTCCTCGTCACTCATGAAATGCGCTTTGCACGCGAAGTTTCCGATCGTGTCTGTTTTTTCGACAAGGGACGCATCTGCGAACAGGGCACGCCCGAACAGATATTCCAGTCTCCGACCGAAGAGCGGACGAAAGAATTTCTGCAATCAGTTCTATAGCGCTCAGGCTATAGAACTGACGTCATAGACTGGCGGCAGTTGCGCGAAGGTTTCGCGAATAGTTTCAAGAGCCGTCTGCAAGGCAGATCGCGAAAGCCTTCCGCCGAGGCAGATGCGGATGCCGCCATCCCCCCGCTCACCACCTGCCACGAACGGATCAGAAGGTGTGACAGCGACGCCCTTGCTTGCCAGAGCACGGACCAGACCATCCTCCGACCAGTTGCGCGGGATCTTCAACCAGGCACAAAGCGACAGCGGATTGCTGCCAGCAATGTGCGGCTCAAGAATATCGGCTACCAATGTCTGCCTTGAACGCAACTCGCTACGCTGAATATCCAGAAGCTCGGTCGCCGTTCCGTCCTCGATCCAGCGGCTGGCCATCTCTGCAACGAGATTGACGCCGCTCCAGCTCGTGACGCGCAAAATCGACGTTACGCGGATGGAATAATGCGCAGGCACCACAAGATAGCCTGTCCGCAAGCCGGTCATAACCGTCTTGGTGAAGCTTGTCACAAAGAAGCCCAGTTCTGGCAGCAGTTCCGGCATTGACGGCAGAGGCTCTTCAAGGATCGGCTTATAGACTTCATCCTCGATGACACAAACGCCGTATCGCCGGGCAATATCCGCGACAGCAATGCGCCTTTCAACTCCCATCAAATGACTAGTCGGATTGCCAAGCGTCGGAATGAGCACCAGCGCCCTTACATCTCCCGCCTTGCACGCAGTTTCAAAAGCATCGGGCAATATACCTTCTCTATCCGTCGGCAGCGCACGCAGCGTGAAGCCAAGCACATTGGCAAGACCTATGATGCCATGATCGGTAAGGCTTTCCGTCAGTACAACCTCACCCGGCTGCACAACCGCTGCGACTGCCAGAAACAAGCCATGAGCAGCGCCATTCGTAATAATGATCCGGCCCGGATCAACATCAACCGACAGGCCACGCAGCCAGTCTCGCGCGACCGCGCGATGTCGATCCAGCCCCGCAATAGGTCGACATGGACGCATGAAGCTCGCATTGTCCGACTGGCTCATTTCCTCCAGCAGACGACGCGATGCATTCTCGTGGGCTTCTGTATAGACTGCGCGAATGATGGATAGATCCGCCGTTCCGCTGGGATCCCGATCAAGCATGAAACGATCAGCCCGCTCCGTCACCCGGTTGCAGACATAGGTTCCCCGGCCAACCTCACCACGCAAATAACCGCGCCGTTCTGCCTCCTTGTAGCTGATACTGACCGTCTGTACCGAAAGCCCGAGCTTGTGCGCCAAATCCCGATGGGTCGGCATGCGCGTGGCGGGCAAAAGAACGCCCTTCTCGATATCGTCGACAATTTTATCTGTCAAAAGCCTGTGCTTGGTGACGCCCTTGCGCATTTCCAACATGGGTTCCCACATGCGTCTACCAACTCCATCATGACATATCCAGAATTGTCCTATTATACTGAAATTTCTTCATGACAATCTAGTCAAAACAGCGTTCAAGGAGAAGTTCTTATCGCTGGCAATGACAAGCACCGAGACGATGGAAAGCATGCCTCAGCGAGTACGTGCGGAACGCAATAAAAACCGTTCGAAATGGTATCTGAAAATATCGATTCAACATCATAAAAGATGACAAGTCCGTCAAAACAAGCTATTGATAGATAAAGCGAATTCTAGCTTTTCCCGTACACATCGTTCCTCGCTGCCGGACGAAATACGCATGAATGAAAAACGGAGCCCGCAGGCTTCCAAGCCGCAAAATCCAGCCAAATCGTTCTTTGAAAATGAACGTCCGACGCTGAAGACAATTGCATTCATGACCGGCCTTGGCGTGACCACGGTTTCGCGTGCTTTAAAGGATGCACCGGAAATCGGTCCGGAAACACGAAAACGCGTACAACTGATCGCCCGACAGATCGGTTATCGTCCCAATCGTGCCGGTGTGCGCCTTCGAACCGGCAAGACGAATGTCATTGCCCTTGTCCTGAACACACAGGACGAGATCATGGGCTTTACCAGCCAGGTCATTCATGGCGTCGCGGATGTTCTTGCCGAAACGCAATACCATCTCATTCTGACACCCTATTTTCATTCGCGGGCGCCAATCGAACCGATCCGCTATATCGTGGAAACGGGCTCAGCCGACGGTATTATTTTTTCGCGTACAGAACCGGACGATCAACGCGTCCATTATCTGACGGAACATGATTTTCCGTTCGCCACCCATGGTCGCACTGATACGGGCATTGAGCATCCTTTTCACGACTTTGATAATTTCACTTTCGCGCTGGATATGGTTGGCAAACTGGCAGCGCGCGGACGAAAGCGGCTCGCTTTACTGACTCCGCCCGCACATCTCACCTATTACCGGCATATGGTAGGTGGATTTTATGAAGGTCTGCGTGCCTTTCACTGTAGTGGATCGCCGCTCGAAGACGTTGATCTGGATACACCGCTTGAGGATTTGCGGCAGCATATAGCTCAATTGATGAAAAGACCTGATCGACCGGACGGTATCATCTGCTCTGGCAGTGCAGCCGCTCTGGCAATTGTTGCCGGTGTAGAAGATGCGGGATTGAGTATCGGTAATGAAGTCGATGTCGCAGCCAAACAATCGACGCAGATTTTGCATTGGTTTCGCCCGGGGCTGATTGTCGTCGAGGAAAGTTTCAAGCTGGCCGGGCAGCAGCTTGGCAAAGCCATTCTGGGCCGGATTAACGGCATCGATGTGAGGTCCTTGCAGACCATCGGATAAGAATGGGCGGAGGCCACTCCGGACCCGTGAGCCCGGAATGGCCTCCTATCGCTCGGGAGGAGCGATGCAAAGTCAGTTCGCCGCCCGTTTCTTTCCATTTTCAACTGGCAGCAACAAAGCCTCAGCCGCTTTAATGTTCAGTGCTTCCGGGCGCGTACAGCGCGTTTCGATGTCAATGAAACGCTTTTCCTCGCCTGATCTCAAAATAGCCAGCATGACGTCGACCCCATGCAGTGCACGTTCCAGCGAACAACGTAGATCGCGGCCGTTCAGAATAGCAGCCGCCATATCTGCCAGACCAGCCGTTCTATAGTTAGCCATCATACCTTGAGAATGCTGTTCATTGGCAACGCCAAATGGATGCTCCCAATTTTCCACTATTTCCGCTGGTTCGCCCGGCTTCGCCAGTTGAACTTCTCCGCCAAAAAAATTGGGATCGGGCAGGTAAAGCGATCCTTCGGTGCCATACAACTCCATGTTCGCATGGCGATGCGCCCAGACATCCCAACTGGCTGATAGTGTTACTGTTGCGCCCTGTTCGAATTCCAATAATGCGTGAATGGTCGTTGGCGTCTCCACAGGAATGGCTTCGCCCTTGCGTGGTTCAGAGCTAATCGTCCGCGTCGGTGTAGCTGCAGAAGTCAAAGCGGCGACGCGCTTCACGGGGCCAATCAGATTAACGAGATTGGCGATGTAATACGGTCCAAGATCAAGGATCGGCCCACCGCCCTTTCGGAAGAAAAAGTCGGGATTCGGATGCCAATGTTCCATGCCATGGCTCATGACATGGCATGTACCGGAGGTGATGCGACCGACATTACCATTATCGATTTCGCGCCGCGCCAGCTGATGGGCTCCACCCAGAAACGTATCCGGCGCGCACCCCACTTTCAGGTTGCGACCATCGGCAAGCGCCTTCAGTTCCAGCCCCTGCTCCATCGAGAGAACCAAAGGTTTTTCTGAGTATGCATGTTTGCCTGCGGCCAGAATTTGCTTCGTGACAGCATAATGAGCATCGGGAACTGTCAGGTTGACGACGATATCAATGCCGTCGTTCTGAAGCAGCTCATCGATAGTCTGTGCTTTTATACCAAACTCGTCTGCGCGCGCTTTTGCTGCAGCAGGATTTATATCGGCGCATGCTATTATTTCGATACCTCGAAACATGGGAGACAGCCGCAGATAGGCAGCGGATATATTGCCACAACCGATAATGCCGACACCAAGTGCCTTGGTCATTTCGTTCTCCAACTCAGAAATTCTTTACGGTTTCGATGGAACGGCGCGCAAATCGGGTGTCGTCCGACGGATTATCGTGTTCCATGATGAAATAGCGGACGGGCGTCTTGCGCAAAGCCGTAAACAATTCAGCCCAGTCCACAGTGCCATGTCCGACGTCTTCCCAGCCGTCTTCGTCGGTTTTTTCACCGGCTATGGCGATATCCTTGACATGGACCGCAAGGATTCGGTCGCCATAGCGCCTGATCCATTCAAGCGGGTCGGCACCGCCTTTGATAATCCACGCAATATCCGCCTCCCATGCAAGATCGGGCGAAGCATCGAGGATATGTTCCTGTGGTACGGAACCGTCGGCCAACGGGCGGAATTCGAAATCATGGTTGTGCCAGCCAAATGCATAGCCCGCCTTGCGATAATGCTCTCCAGCGACAGCAAGGCGTTTTCCGAACTCCTGCCAACCGGCAACACTATCCGGGCGGCGGTCTGCATCGAGATAAGGGCAGAAAATAGCCTTCATATCGGCGACCTTGGCAATCTCCAGAACACGGTTGACTTCGTTCTCCAGCATATCCAGACCAAAGTGTCCGGTAGGCATGGAAAGTCCCAATGCGTCGAGGTCCTTCTTTAATCGAACAGGATCACCATAAATCCCCCCATAGCCTTCCACCCGACGATAGCCGAGATCCCGCAGCATGGTGAGCGTGCGTTCCAACGGTTGGAAGTTGCGGGAGCTGTAAAGTTGATAGGAATATCCGTTCATGTCCTCGTCCTCAGAACTCTATCCAGAATTGTGTCGGGCTTTCTTGCGAGCAAAAAATCCCCGCACGGTCCGAGGCAAGCCCTCGTGCCGTCCATTGAAAGCCAATAGCTTCGCCTCTCGCAGGAGAGGCTCTTAAGGGGAACGTTCTTCGCTATTCATCTAAAGCCTCTCCTCCGTTTGCGCATCGAAAAGCGACAGGGCATCCGGCTTGAAACCGATCCTGACCTTCTCACCTGCCCGATAGCGCTTCCCCGCTTCCACCCGTGCGGATAGCGAATGTCCGTTCAGGCGAAGCCAGACCAAACTGTCGGCACCCATCGGCTCATCCAGATCGACGGTCGCCTCAAAACCATCTTCGACATCAAGTCTAGTATGCTCAGGACGAACCCCGAGAGTGGCCTTACGTCCGGGTGTCAGCCCACCGTCATATCCATCAAGCTGAACGGCGGTCTCGCCAGCATGGAAGACTGGCTTGCCATTTGTAGCCGTAATTTCTCCCGTAAAGAAATTCATCGACGGCGAGCCGAGAAAACCCGCTACGAACCTGTTCTTTGGGCGATTGTAAATCGTCGACGGATCAGCCAGTTGTTGGACCACCCCACCTTTCATGACTGCGATGCGGTCCGCCAATGTCAGGGCTTCGATCTGGTCGTGCGTGACGTAGATCATGGTATTGCCGAGTCTCTGGTGAAGGCGCTTGATCTCAACGCGTAGCTCAGAACGTAATTTTGCATCCAGATTGGAAAGCGGTTCATCGAACAAAAACACGTCGACATCGCGCACCAGCGCACGACCGATCGCAACACGCTGACGTTGTCCGCCGGACAGTGCCGAAGGTTTGCGCTGCAGCAAGGGTTCGATCTGCAGAATTTCGGCCGCGCGTTTGATGCGTTTATCAATCTCCCCTTTCGGGAAGCCGGCAACCCGCAAACCGAAGGAAAGGTTCTTCTCAACAGTCATTTGCGGATAAAGCGCATAGGACTGAAACACCATGCCGATGCCACGATCCTTCGGCTCCTCCCAGGTAACGTTACGTCCTTTGATGAAAATGCTGCCTTCGGAGATATCGAGAAGGCCCGCTACACAATTGAGCAGAGTGGACTTGCCGCAACCGGACGGCCCCAGAAGAACGAGGAATTCGCCCTCCCCGATTTCCAGATTGAGATTTTGCAGCACATTGACCGAGCCGAAGCCGAGCGACAGATCCTGGATGGAAACGCTGGAGTTCATGAATTCATCCTTTCACTGCGCCAGCGGCAATGCCGCGTACAAAATACCGACCAGAAACAAAATAGACGAGCAATGGCACGGCCCCGGTAAGAATGGTGGCGGCCATATTGACGTTGTATTCCTTCACGCCCTGCATGGAGTTGACGATATTGTTCAGCTGGACGGTCATCGGAAAATTCTGCGTTCCTGCAAACACCACGCCGAACAGAAAGTCGTTCCAGATACCGGTCACCTGCAGAATGATTGCAACCACGAAGATCGGCAGCGACATCGGCAGCATGATCTGAAAGAAAATGCGCCAGAACCCGGCTCCGTCGACACGCGCTGCCTTGAAGAGTTCCGGCGGCAGGCCGGCGAAATAGTTGCGGAACAATAACGTCAAGATCGGCATGCCGAAGATGGTATGGATGAAGACAACGCCGGTCAGCGTGCCGAATATACCAAGCTCGCGGGTTATGATCACGAGGGGATAAAGCATGACCTGATACGGAATGAATGCCCCAAACAACAAGACCGAAAAGAATATTTCCGATCCTTTGAATTTCCAGTTGGCCAGCGCGTAACCATTGACTGAAGCGATGGTGATGGAAACGATCACGCTCGGCACGGTGATCTTGATCGAATTCCAGAACCCCGCGCTGATGCCTTCACAATAAAGGCCGGTACAAGCCTGACTCCATGCCTTGACCCATGGCTCAAAGGTGATTTCGACTGGCGGTGAAAAGATGTTGCCGAGCCGGATCTCCGGCATACCCTTCAGAGAAGTGACTACCATCACGTAAAGCGGCAACAGATAATAGACGGCAGCAACGAACAAAATGCTGTAGAGCATGATGGTGGCCGGTGCAAAGCGCCGTTTTGGCTTACGACCCCACGGCTGCGAAGCCCGCTTTTGTGCCGGACGAGCCTGGGCTGCTACAGCCTCAGTTTCGGCTGGCCTCTTCCTGTTGAGGACAGCTTCAGTCATCGCGCTTTCCTCCGACTATATTCCAGCATTGTCCAAGGAACGAGAATGATCAGAACCGTGGTCAGCATGACGGTAGAAGCAGCAAGCCCCTGCCCCAAATTGGCCCAGCCGAACATGAAATCGTAGACATATTTTGCTGGTACTTCCGACGCTATGCCGGGACCGCCATTGGTCATGGCAACCACCAGATCGTATAGTTTGACGATGCCTGTCGCGATAAGAACGACGGTCGTCACCAGAACGGGGCGCATCATCGGCAGGATGATGAAGAGATAGGCTTTCCACTTCGGAATGCCGTCAACTCGTGCAGCCTTCCAGATTTCATCATCGACATTGCGCAGCCCGGCCAGCATCAGAACCATGACCAACCCCGTCATCTGCCAGAGCCCGGCAATGACAATTGCATAGATGACGTAGGTGCGGCTCGACAGGATAGCCATCTGGAAGTTGTCGAAGCCTATATCGCGAATGACTTTCTCCAGTCCGAGTTGCGGGTTGAAAATCCACTGCCAGACAAGGCCCGTCACAATGAACGACAGGGCATAGGGATAGAGGAAAATCGTGCGAAATGTGTTCTCGAAGCGGATTTTCTGGTCCATCAGGGCAGCAAGGACAAACCCGGCCACAAGGGAAAAGCCCATGCAGAGGACGCCATAGATCGCCAGATTGCGGACTGACACATGCCAGCGGGTTGCAGAAAACAGGCGCGTATATTGATCGAAGCCGACAAAATTCAACATAGGCAGCGATTTGGAGGACGTGAAGGAATAAACAACCGTCCAGAGCGTGCAGCCAATGAAGACCACGAGAACCGTCGCGATCATTGGAAGTGCTGCAACCTTTGCATTCAGATTGCGAAATATTCCCGACGGCTTTCCACGATTGCCCTCTTCCATGACGGCCATGATGCTCCTCCCTGTTCCGGTTCTCGGAGTGTCCTGTACCGTCGTCCTCATCGACAGCGCAGGACTTGAACGTGACTATTGTGCCTGTTCGATAATCTCCGCAAAACGTTCCTGAATATCATCGACCGTCATGTCTGGATTGGAGAAAAACTCGGCAGCCAGACTTTCGATTTGCCCTTGGGTATCCGGCGCACGCAACTGCTCCACAGAGGGAACGATGTTGTCCGGGTTCTTCAGAATATCGATACCTGCACGCATGCAGCTCGAGGCTGAATCGAGATCCACATCGCCGCGGATCGGCAGCGACCCCTTGGCCAGATTGAATGCAACCTGCGTCTCCTTGGAAACGAGCATGCTTGCCAGCTTGAGCTGCGCCTTGGTGACTTCCGGGTCCTTGTTCTTCGGGAAGTAGATCGCGTCACCGCCAGTATCCAGATATTGATGAACGCCGAGTCCTGGCAAGCAGTCATAATCCTTGCCTGCAACCTTGCCCGCTGTCCCAAACTCGCCTTGCGCCCAGTCTCCCATGATCTGCGTACCGGCGCGGCCGGTCAGCACCATGTTGGTCGCCTCGTTCCATGAACGGCCCACATAACCCGGATCAGCCAGTGAACGCGCCTGAGCCAGCGCTTCAAAAACCTTCTTCATTTCAGGACCGCGTGCCGCATCGGCGTTCTTGTCCTTATTGACCTTTAGATAGAGGTCCTTACCGCCAATCGCAGTTGTCAGGACAGTCAGCATGCCATTCACCTGCCAACCGTCACCGGTCGCCAACGGCACAATGTTCTTTTCCTTCAGCTTGGGAGCTGCAGCTATAAGGTCATTCCAGTTTTTTGGAGGTTCGGTTCCGGCCTCGCGAAAGGCTTGCGGATTGATCCACATCCATTCCCACGAATGAATATTCAGCGGCACACAGTAGAGGCGCCCTTCATAAGTGCAGGATTCCAAGAGGCTCTTCGGACGAATGAAGTTGGCCCAGCCTTCCTTTTCGGCGAGCTCGGTCAAATCCGTCATTAATCCGCCCTGAACCAGTTCTTCAGCCTGCCGTCCATGATTGAGCTGGGTCGCTCCCATTGGATTGCCGCCGAGAATACGGCTGATAATGATCGGGCGGGCTGTAGCGCCGCTACCGGCAATCGCCCCATCGACCCACTTGTCGCCGCCGAGCGCATCATATTTTTCAGCGAGAACTTTGACAGCTGCCGCTTCACCGCCAGATGTCCACCAATGCGTAACTTCAAGATTAGCCGCAGAAGCCGAATCTGCCATTGTTAACGTTGTCATAGCGAGACACACGGATGTGGCGAGAACTTTTGCTCTTTCTGGTAACATTTCATATCCTCCCAAATCTGAAACGTTACAGATATGGTATTCAAAACAATCTCGCTTGCAAGTCCTTAATTTCCAACGAGTGGAATCTGGCGCTCAGGCAGAGTCTAACATATTGATCTTCTGTTGTTTTCCTTAAAGAACTTTTTTGGCGCGAAAGAATCATCTTGTGTTTTATCTCGTAAGATATTCAGCATGAAACACTCAAGACCTATGAATCTGTAACGTTACAGATTGCAACAATCACAAACAAAAAGGGCACTCGTGAGAGCGCCCTTTTTTCGCATTTCGAAATCGACTTGAATCAAGCCACCTTGCTCAAAAGGCCATGCGGATCGAGAACGAATTTCTTCGCAGCGCCCTGATCGAAACTTTCATAGCCCTTTGCCGCGTCCTCAAGTGAAATGACCTGAGCGTTTACGATCTCGGCGATATTCAGGCGCCCATGCAGGATCGCCTGCATCAGCTGGCGATTGTACTTCAGAACCGGTGTCTGTCCGGTATGGAATGACTGCGCCTTGGCCCAACCGAGGCCAAACCGTAACGACAAGCTGCCTTGTTTCGCAGCATTGTCGACAGCACCTGGGTCTTCGGTGACATAAAGCCCCGGAATACCGATTGCCCCGGCGGGACGAGTTATCTCCATCATCTGGTTCAACACGATCGCCGGTTGCTCGCCACCGCTATGACCGCGCGCCTCGAACCCAACAGCATCAATAGCACTATCCACTTCGTTGCTGCCTGTGACTTCTGCAATCATGTCGCCGAGACGATCGCTTGCCGAAAGATCGATTGGTTCGAACCCCACTTTCCGTGCGTGATCGAGCCGTTCCTTGTTGAAGTCACCGACCATAACGACCGCAGCGCCCAGAATGCGAGCGGATGCCGCAGCAGCAAGCCCCACCGGTCCCGCACCCGCGACATATACAACCGAACCAACCCCGACGCCGGCTTTCACCGCACCGTGAAAGCCGGTCGGCAAGATGTCAGAAAGCATCGTCAGGTCGCGGATTTTTTCCATCGCTTGCTCGCGATCGGGGAACTTGAGCAGATTGAAATCGGCATAGGGCACCATGACATAGCGGGCCTGCCCGCCAATCCAGCCTCCCATATCAACATATCCATAGGCGCCACCGGCACGCGACGGGTTGACCGTCAGGCAAACACCTGTGTCCTGGGATTTACAGCAACGGCAGCGACCACAAGCGACATTGAACGGGACTGAAACGATGTCGCCCACATCGAGCATCTCGACATCGCTGCCTTTTTCAATAATTTCACCGGTAATTTCATGCCCCAGCACGAGACCGGGCATCGCAGTCGTGCGTCCGCGAACCATATGCTGGTCGGAACCACAAATATTTGTCGAGATTACCTTCAATATAACGGCGTGGTCCAGCTTCCTCCCGTCCGGTGCCGCTAACGCTGGATCTTCAATATCGCGCACTTCGACTGTCCCGGGCCGCAAATAAACGACGCCACGGTTCTTGCTCATGTCTACCTCCTCCAGGTCGAACAACACTGACAGATTTCAAACAATGCAATGATCGATGGTTTCCGGACGCAAATTGACAACGCCCGTTTCAGGGAGGTTACAGACGGAAAGCGAGCGGTTCAGTCCCAATCGCGACACGTCTCATTCAAATTGAACTTGAGGATTTGGTGCATCACCGTCAATGTGCAGTAAGCTTCATGTTTCCCGCACCGTCATCAAAAATGAAGGCAGGGCCGACAACACGTACACTACGGTCTGTTATGGGAGCAAAAGACGCCGCTGAAGCAGCTACGTCATCATTACGAGTCGGTCGAGCATCTGGCATGGGAACAACGACATTTTTGAGCGCGCGACCACCCTTGCTACTGGCCCGCAGCTCACTGATCTTGTCGACATAACCGGCCCAGTTGCATCTTCTGAAATCACCGCTTCCCTGATAGTTATATGCTGTAGACAACTCGACATAGGGCTTACCGTTCGAGACCGACACCATATCGGCCGTTTCGCCGTTCGGATCATTCAGAACGTAGAGATCGACATTCTCCCCCTGACAAATAAAACGGCATTGTGCCACTGTCTCCGTCACGCTGTCGGACTTCTGAAACTGTGAATGCGGAGCTGGGAAAAGATAACCATCCGACAAACGCACACAATAAGTCAGAGCGCCTTTGATACCATTCGGCACCCATGGCTTGTCGTTCGTTGCGACAGACGCAACTTTGGGACGGTCAGGTTTCACTTTTGCTGCCGGACTGGCAGTCGGTTGTTCTACGCATGATCGGGAAGAAAGCGAACTGGATGAAAGCTGCCGCTGTATTTCAGCTATTCTTTGAGAAAGATCGCGGCAAGGATTGAAAAAACCGCCGCGCTCGTCGCCACCCTTGCAACCACGGCTGCGTTCCAGCGCGCGCAGTGCCGAAAGCTGGCGCTGCGTCATCATATCCGCAGCACCGGCTGCACGCGTGCAGGACGCGGCAGCCAATTGCGGGAAACAGAACAGTCCAATCAAAAGAAGCAAGGCGAAAGATTTTGCCACCACAACACCTTTGAAACCCATAACTTTTGATGATCACCTCACCGACAAGAGCTGACGAGGTGCTTCCATTTCTGAACTCCCTCGTTTGGAGTTCAGCACCTGATCCGGATCCATTTCCGATACCAAAGCGGCCAATGCCAATCGAAGATAAAGCGGCGCATCAGTGCGATCTATCGCTTTCAGCGCAACTCGCGAAATACCGAGAGAGTGGGCCAGCTCCTGCTCGGATGTGTTTAGGGATGCACAGATTCTCGCGAGCTTTTCGTATGCACGTCTACCCATTACCGTTGTTCCCTCCTCTGTCATTACGGCGATCATCTCCGATCGCCATTGCCTTCACCATTTTATATTCAGCCCCAAGTTACCCTCCCATATCCGGTTGCGTTCGCCACCAAGATTGGTCGTGTAGTCTGCAGTCGCAAACAAACTGGCTTTCTCGGTAATATCCAAGGTCAGCCCGCCACCCAGTTCCAGCGATGTGCCCTTGAGATCAGTCACAATCGGATCGGTGGCAAAACGTACAGTCTGATCCGATGAAAAATTCTGCCAGAGATTGGCTTTCAGATATGGCCGTAATTTCCCGACCGAAGTTTCTTGTTCACCTTGCAATCTGAACCCGATCCGGCCCGTCCACGCATCATCTGTATCAAACGCTATCGAGGAATAATGATCAGCCTGATCATCAAGCGAGAGATGCTGCCAGATCAGTTGCGCCTGCGGCTCCAGTGTCCAGCTTTCGCTCAGGGCGAGAGGATAGCCTCCTTCGAGCGAAGCCGTAACCCCATGCCCGTCGAGGTCAATACTCTGACCTTCATTCGAGGTTGCATCACCACCGAACCACGTTCCCATAAGTATGGCGTCGAGATACCAGCCTTGCGGCCCGATATGAGTCCAGTACCCGCCGAAACTCGTACCCGTAACTTCCAGATCGCCAACAGCGAGATCGTTCCAGCCAAGCGCTTGCCCGGTGATATCACCTGTTGCGCGGGCATAACCGAAAAACAGACCGAAACGGTCAAAATGTCCGCCATCCGTTTCGCGACCCAGAATATCCTGTCCCGCCTGAATACCAAAGAGCTTTCCGTCGAGACCCGGTGCAACTGTTCCCCGCCATTTCATATCAATATCCTGCCCGAAGACTCTGCCCCAGCTCGCAGGCAGATATCCGGCAGTTTTCAGCAAATCCTGCTCGCCGCGACGTTCATGAAACGTACCGAGAGTAGAAAGTGCCAGATGGTACGCCACAGGCGGCAATGCTGAATAAACCGGCACTTCCTTGCGATAGAGAGAAATCACGTCGCCCTTAACCCTCGTTGCGCCAGGTGAAGGCGGAACTGCTCCATCGAATGGAAGGACAACATTCTGTTGTTGACCCGTCGTATTGTCGGGTGGATTGGGAGCCTCCGCCGATACGGGAGGCGGAGGCGCATCGGGAGCGGAAGCATCTTCTGTTACCGGAGTTTCTGTATCCGGATCGACAGGCAAAGTCGCTGGAGGCTGCTCGAGTGCGGGTGGCGGCGCAGTTGTTTCGGGCTCTTCCGGCGAAACGGATGTTCCCCCCGTCGAAGCAGGCGGTTCGCTTCCACGAACCAAAGTTGATCTCAGATACCAGTTCTCGGTGGTATTCGCCGTTACACCGCCCTTGAACAGAAAATATTCGTAGGCACCGGCAGCAGCACGACCGTTCAGCGAAAAAGCATTCTGACTGGTGGAACCACCATTCAATGCTTGTACGACCATAATGCCGTCCGCATTTGTTGCAGCGCCTGCCCCACCCGCGTTGGTAACCGCAATGGCGGTATTACCTGATGCAACACCTGTATCGATCACAAGCTTGTCCGAAGGAGCGCCATCAGAAGCCAGAACGGTATCTAAAAACAGAAGACCGTTCTGCCCGACGTAATTGCCCTTGATCGTAAATGCGTCAGTCGTACTCGTCCCGCCATTGGTGAGGTCGATACGCCCGGCGTTGAAAACATTTGCCAGCTGGCCTGAGGCGAATGGGTTCACGCCGCCCTTTGCAGCACCGCCATAAATTGTACTTGTGGCATCAACGTTGAGCGTCCCCGTTCCTGTTCCGGCGTCGCCCAACGTGAGAGCGCTGTCGAAAACAAGGCGCGTATCGTCAGTCAGGTTGACTGTTTCCCAGCTGTCAATACGAGAGACTTTTCCGGTTTTCACATTATTAAACGTGAGGACATCACTCCCCTCGCCGCCGCTAAGCTGCGCAGTAGCGCCTATATTAGCATCAGTAAGATTAGTAAGAACGGCCGTATCATTATCCGGGCCAAGATCAATCTTCCCATAGATAATACCGCCACCATTCCATGAGAATTGGTCATTACCGAAACCGAGCAAAACATCGCCTGCGACTGTGCCACCCGTCATCGTTACACTGTCGGTTCCACTGCTGATGCTTATATTGCCGCCGATCATCCCTCCAGACACGATAATCGTATCATTACCGAGCCCGGCAATCAGATTGCGATCAATTGTTCCGCCGGACATGTTGAAATAATTATTGTCGAGCTTGAGATTGACGCGTCCGATGCGTCCATCCGTCATCACGGCATAATCGCCATCGTCAAAGGCATCGACGATACGTCCACCCGACATAAAAAATTGGTCGTACCCGTTACCCTGATTGAGCGAACCAATCTCGCCGCCCGTTATACGGAACTCGTCAATATCATTTCCCTGACGAACATTGCCTGTAACGCTTCCGCCCGTAATGAGAAAGCTGTTGAGACCATCGCCCTGATTGACATTCCCGACAATCGAACCGGAATGGACTTCCACGCGGTCCACGCCGGAGCCGAACGCTACATCTCCGCTGACGGTGCCTGTTCCTCCAGTCGGCAAAAGCAATGTATTGTTACCATTGAGGTCGGTAAGACCGCCGGAAGATGTGCCGCTGTCGCAAATGAATGTGTCATCACCTAGCGTCGGCGAAAACGAACATGCAGCCATGCCGGGAGTGCTTTGTAGCAAAACCGTTCCTAAGGATATGAGCGCTGTGCTGGACAGAAAACGGATGGCGCGCGAGCCGATGTTGCGACAATGCATTGAAACCCCTCAGCTCTTTGCAGTGCTCTACTCAAAACAATAGAAGGGTATTTTCTTTCATTAGGCAACGTAAAATATCACTTCAAAAGTGAAACTACTTCCACAAAACAAAGATAATCAAAAGTTCAAAGCAACCATATCGATTACCAAAATATGACACCTTTTCTTCCGAGTAAAATAGCATGAAATATATTTTATAGCGTAAACTGCTAATTTTGCTCATATATTCGCCTTGATCCCCCTGAATAGGGGGATTCACACGCTGCCGCACACAGCGCGCTCTGGTTGAAATTGGTTTAAGCAACCGAACACCAACTGGATGTGATCAAAACCTTCAAAACGAGCCCAATATTAACTTTATCTACGAAAACCTCGTCAGCCGGACAGATTTGAACGTCTCTTGACCCAGAATCCGAGAAGCGGATTCATTAACAACTAAATCAATGCAGATTCGCGGGCGAGATGAACGGCAGCACTATGACGAGCAAAGCGGACTTGATCAGAATTAGAACATTCCAGACGGGCGACGCGGACGGTGTTTTTGCTGTAATCCTGCCAATACAACAATGCGAGTTCGACATTCCGATCAGCGCAGACGACCAACCTGATATACGAGACGTGGAGGGGTTCTATCGTCAGGGAAGCGGTGAATTTTGGGTAGCCGAAGCCGATGGTCACATCGTCGGCACCATAGCCCTCAAGGATATAGGGCAAGGTCAGGCTGCTTTGCGGAAAATGTTTGTCGCCAAGGCTTATCGCGGTTCCGAATTCGGTACTGCGCGCAAATTGCTTGCAACGCTCATTTCGCACGCTCACGAACGAGGCGTTACCAAAATATTGCTTGGAACGACCGAGAAGTTTCTGGGCGCACATCGGTTTTATGAAAAGAACGGCTTCGTGGAAATCTCCCATACAGATTTACCGGAAGATTTTCCGCGGATGGCTGTCGATACAAAATTCTATGCAATAGAATTATCTTGAAGCACGCGACCACTCGCCTGCTTCAAGATAAGAGCAGCTTTCCGTCAGCTACGCTTGCGTTCTAGAAGTCGTCCCTATGCCGTATCGATTGCACATAAGCGTAGGCTGTGCCCAGAAGCACAGGAACGATTACCAAAGCGGTCCAGAATAGAATGTTGCTCATCTCTGCCCTCCCTCCCGTGGTGCGTAGCGATGTGCTTTCTGCATTTCTGCAGGCTCTATTCTAACACGTAAGAAGCCATCTTGTTCCAAATTCTTAATGAGGGGTTAACGGCCTCAATTGTTCTGACGGGCGAGTATCACGGCAATCCAGTCGATAAATACCCTGACCCGAGGCGAAAGTTGCCGATCGCGCGGATATACAACAGATACCGGTGACGAGCTGGGCGGATAAGCGCCGAGTATCTGCACCAGTTTTCCGCCAGCGATATGCTTCATCGCATGATAGCGAGGTATCTGAATGATCCCAAGGCCCAAGCTGGCCGCAGCCGTATAGCTTTCAGCGGCATTGACCGAAACCGGAGCCGGTATCGTCACTGTTCGCAACTTGCCGTCGACCATAAATTCCAGGGGCATACGGGCTATGCTGCCGCTGGCTCGGAAGCCGATCATCTGATGGCCATCAGTCAGTTGATCTGGATGCTGGGGCTCTCCAAATCGTGCAAGATAGGAAGGAGACGCGACAGTAACCTCATCCAGCATCGCAACACGCCGGGCAATCATGTCGCTATCCTGCAGGAGACCCACACGCAGAACGCAATCGATACCCTCCCGAACCGGATCGACGAACCGATCGCCCTCGGTCATATAAAGTTCAATATCCGGATATTTTTCCAGAAAAGCTGGCAATTCCGGTAGCAGAAAATGCCGCGCAAGCGTGCCCTGCACTTCCACCCGAAGCAAACCTCTCGGCATTGCGCCAGAAAATCCGCCTTCGGCATCCTCGATACTAGCTATGATTTCTATGCAGCGCTGATAATAGGCCTGACCATCAAGCGTTGGATTAACGTGACGCGTAGTGCGCAAGAACAATTGCGTGCCCAATCGTCTTTCGAGCTGCTTGATCGCGTCAGTAACTGTCGAACGCGGAATCCCTAGATCTTCCGCCGCCAATGTGAAACTGCGTCGTTCCAGTACACGGGTAAAAACCCGCATCGCATCAAACCGGTCCATCTGATTGTTCGCTACTTTCGGATAGTAATGACAAATAATGCCGGATTAAACGATGTTAGAAAAGTGCGATCTTGCTGAGGGTTGTACAAACCCAAACCACCGGAACGGAGCAGACAATGTCCGATATGAAAAACAAGGTTGCCATCGTTACTGGAGCATCGCGCGGCATTGGCGCTGCCATTGCCGAAAGACTGGGTCGCGGCGGCTTTACTATCATCGTCAACTATGCGGGCAATGCTGCTCTTGCTGATGCCGTGGTCAGCAAGATCGAGGCATCAGGCGGCATTGCGCGAGCAGCACAGGCTGATGTTGCCGATCCTGTCGCAGTAAAGAGAATGTTCGATGCGGCCGAAGACGCTTTCGGCGGCGTAGATGTTCTCGTCAACAATGCCGGTATCATGACCCTGTCGCCTCTCGCCACAACAGAGGACGTAGATTTCGACAAGCTCGTTTCGGTCAACCTCAAGGGCACCTTCAATACCATGCGGGAGGCTGGCAAACGCCTCCGCAACAATGGGCGTATCATCAATTTTTCTACCACTGTCGTCGGCCTGAAACTGGAAAACTACGGTGTTTATGCTGCAACCAAGGCCGCAGTCGAAACGCTGACGGCCATCATGGCCAAGGAAATGCGCGGTCGAAACATCAGCGTCAATGCCGTTGCGCCCGGCCCCACTGCGACCGATCTCTTTCTCGATGGAAAATCCGAAGAGCTGGTCGCACGCATGGCCAAGATGAGCCCGCTCGAACGTCTGGGGACCCCGAAAGACATTGCAGGGGTGGTTGCGTTCCTGGCCGGACCCGACGGTGCATGGGTAAATGGCCAGATACTGCGCGCCAATGGTGGGATCATCTAGATTACCCGTGCACGCTCTGCGAGGCATTTACCTCGTAGAGCGTATTATTCCCTAAACTTATCCCAATAGTTGTAGATAATCCCTATTCGCCTTGACAGTTTGTCGCGGTGAGGCTTCACATGAGCCGGATTCTTTTCGCCTTTTCTAATAGAATTGGAAATGGCACCGGTCGTCGTGAGGGGATGCAAATGCTTATTGGTTTCAACCGGCTTTTCTGGGCCTTTGCAGTCACAGCTTGCCTGTCGGCAGCTCCACACACTACACAAGCTGCCGAAACCCGGCGGATAGAGATCACCAAAGATAGCGATTATTTCGGCTTCGACTTGCGTACGGAAAAGAATGTCTCGCTCGACCAGTGCAAAAACATTTGTCTGGGCGACAATGCATGCCTCGCCTTCACCTATAATCCGAAGGTCAAGTGGTGCTTCTTGAAATCCGATTTCAACAAACTCAATCAGTCCGTTGGCTCCATTGCAGGTAAGGTCGTCACGCAATCCGCTGCAGCCCGCGAAGTTGAAGATATTGGCGCTCCGCCCAGCATCTCGTTCTTTGCCACCAATCTGGTTGACGAAGCCCGTCGTCTGAAGCGCGAAATCAATGGCCTTGAAAGCTCCGACAGCCTGCGCACTTTGCGAAATGAAGCAGGTGCAGCGGGCCTGAATGGCGATCCGCGCACGGCGATGGAAAAGTTCCGCCTGGCTGCCAGCATGTCGCCGGATGAAAGCGAAATCTGGACCGGATATGCGCTTTCGGCGCTTGCGACCGAGCCGTCCAATGGTCAGGAACGCTCCAAATTCCAGCGCGATGCGACGTCGGCTTCGTGGTTTGCCTATCAGGCTTCACGCACCAAGGATGAGCGCGCGCAAGCGCTTGCCGTCATGGCGCAGGTACTCGAAAAGCGCGATGCATCGCGCCCGGCCTTGCAGGCTTATGAAGCGAGCCTTGATCTCGTCAATTCCGCATCCGTTCGTGCAGTCTATGAAGATCTGAAAGCCCGCAAAGGCTTCCGCATCGTCAACAACACGGTCGATAATGATAATGCCGCCCCGCGCATTTGCGCGCAGTTCTCGGAAGAACTGGTCAAGAGTGGTGTCGATTATTCAAGCTTCGTCAAGCTTGACAATGGCGCGCCGCAGGCAGTTGAAGCCAAGGATCGCCAGATTTGCGTCGAGGGTCTGGAACATGGCCGCAATTATACGGTGACGTTCCGTCAGGGTCTGCCATCGGCTGTTGGCGAAGTGCTGCCAGCTCCGGTCAATCTTTCGATCTATGTGCAGGACCGCGCGCCATCGGTGCGCTTTACCGGCGACAGCTTCGTGCTGCCTGCGAAAGCCCGTCGCGGCATTCCGCTGGTCAGCGTCAATTTGAGCACAGCCAAGGTCAAGCTCTACCGCGTCGGCGACCGTTCGCTGGCACAGCTCCTTTCCGGCTACCAGTTCCTGCGCCAGTTAGACAGCTACGATATCAGCACGGTTTCCGAACAGATGGGTGCACCTGTCTGGGAAGGTGAGATCGAGGTTGCAGGCAATGAGCTGAACAAGGAAGCAACGACCAGTTTCCCGGTTGATGAAGCACTGCCGGAACGCAAGCCGGGCGTCTATGTGCTGACTGCTGAGCCGCTGGTTCAGAAGTCCGATGATGAATATGGCACCAAGGCAACACAGTGGTTTGTTGTTTCCGACATCGGCCTTTCGACCTATACCGGACAGGACGGCATCAATGTGTTTGCCCGTTCGCTGGAAAGCGCAGAGCCACTTAAAGGCGTGAAGCTGACGCTGCTGGCACGCAACAACGAAGTGCTGGGCGAAGCGACCACCGACAGCGATGGTCGGGCGACGTTTACGCCGGGACTGACACGCGGCACAGACGGCATGGTGCCAGCGGTGCTGATGGCGAGCGGGGATGATGAGGATTTCACATTCCTAGATATGGCGCGCGCTGGTTTTGATTTGTCTGACCGCGGCGTGACGGGCCGTGCCGTGCCGAAAGCGCTTGATCTTTATGCATGGACAGAGCGCGGTATCTATCGTGCTGGCGAAGTTGTGCATGTGGGTGCGCTTGCGCGTGACGACACCGCAACTGCAATTGATGATCTGCCGCTCACCTTCATCTTTACGCGTCCCGATGGCGTGGAAGATCGCCGTCTTGTTTCCGACAGCAAACTGGCCGGTGGTCATGCCATCGACCTGACCTTGCCGTCGAACGCCATGCGCGGCACCTGGAATGTTTCGGTCTATACCGATCCCAAGCAGCCAGCGATTGCCACGCAGATGTTCCTGGTTGAAGATTTCGTGCCGGACCGGATCGAGTTCGATTTGACGTCTGACAAGCCGGAAATCGCTGTTGGCGAAACTGCCAATATCACCGTGGACGGTCGTTTCCTCTATGGTGCGCCTGCCGCCGGTCTTGCGCTTGAAGGCGAAGTCACGCTTTCGACCAAGCGTCAGTGGGACCGTTTCAAGGGCTATTATTTCGGCCTCGCCGATGAAGAACAGGGCGAAGCCACGCGCCTGCCGCTCGATGGCCTGTCAAAAGTTGATGAGAATGGCAAGGCGACTTTCCCGGTTACAATCGATGAAATGCCGTCAACAACGCGCCTCGTAAATGCAGCCGTCACCGTTCGCATGCGCGAAACCGGCGGTCGTGCGGTTGAGCGTAAGATCGATGTGGCCATTCAGCCGGAAACCGATCTCATCGGCATTCGCCCGGATTTTGCTAGCGATGAAGTTCCGCAGGGCGGAACCGCTAAGTTCAGTGTAATCGCATCTGACAGCAAGGGTGATCGCAAGGCGCTCGACGGCGCACAATGGTCGCTGGTCAAGATCGAGCGTAATTATCAGTGGTATCGTAGCGGCAACAGCTGGAATTACGAGCCGGTGACGTTCACCAAGGCGGTTTCCAACGGCAAGATTGACCTTACAATCGATAGCGAAGCTGAAATCAGCCTGCCGGTTGATTGGGGTCGTTACCGTCTGGAAATCGAAACAGCTGATGCTTCGGGCCCGGCCACAAGCTATGAATTTGATGCGGGCTGGTTTGTCAGCTCAACCTCGACCGAAACACCGGACGGGCTCGAAATCGCGCTCGACAAGGAACATTATGCGGCGGGTGACACGGCAGAACTGAAAATCTCCCCGCGTTTTGCCGGTGAGTTGCTCATCACCATTGGTGCGGAAAAGCTGCTCCAGACCATCACGGCCAGTGTGCCGGAAGGTGGCACGACCATCGATATTCCGGTTGGTGAGGATTGGGGTGCGGGCGCCTACGTTACGGCAACTTTGTTCCGTCCGGGTGAGGCTATTGAAAGCCGTATGCCTGCGCGTGCGATTGGTCTTAAATGGCTGAAGGTCGATCCTGCCGACAAGCAGCTTGCTGTCAAGCTGACCCCGCCTGAAAAGATCACGCCGCGCTCCACACTTTCCATCCCTGTTTCGGTTGAAAATGCGGGTGGCGAACAGGCCTATGTCATGGTCGCGGCAGTCGATGTCGGCATTCTCAATCTGACACGCTATCAGCCGCCGAACCCTGAAAACTGGTTCTTCGGCCAGCGTCAGCTGGGCCTTGAAATGCGCGATATGTATGGTCGCCTGATCGATGGTTCGCTCGGCGTCACCGGCAAGCTGCGCACAGGTGGCGATGGTGGCAATATGGCAGCGGAAGGCAGTCCGCCCACCGAAAAGCTGGTTGCGCTGTTCTCCGGTCCGGTTGAACTCGACAGCGACGGCAAGGCAACAGTCACTTTCGACATACCGCAGTTCAACGGCACCGCGCGCGTCATGGCGGTAGCATGGACAAAGAAGGCTGTCGGCCACGCCGTCACCGATGTCATCATCCGCGATCCGGTGGTTATTACCGCTGGTGTGCCGCGCTTCATGGCCCCCGGCGATCAGGCCAATATCCGCTTCGATATTGCCAATACGGATGCACCGGATGGCGATTATCGTGTGAGCTTAGAGACCACCGATAATCTCGGTGTCGAGGTTGGCTCCTATCCTGAAAGCATCGCGCTTAAAGGTGGCAAACGGCAGTCGATCACCGTTCCACTCAATGCTGTGGCAACGGGTGCGGGTGGTGTGACGATCCGGCTTTCCAACGATGCAGGCCTCAATGTTGAACAGGCCTTGGCATTGCCGGTGCGTCCGATCGATCTGCCGGTCACGAGCCGCCATGTCGTCAATCTCACGGCCAATGGCGGAAGCCTGAAAGTCGACGGCGGCCTTCTGTCGGAAAGCCTGCTTGATGGTGCTTTTGTCAGCGTTGGTGTGACGCGAAGTGCTGCATTTGATGTGCCAGCGCTTTTGATGGCGCTCGACCGCTATCCGTATGGCTGTACCGAGCAGACCACCAGCCGCGCAATGCCGCTGCTCTATTTGAGCGAAATGGCGGCAGGTACAGAAGCAGCTGCGGGTCTGGAAAGTCAGGAAGAGCTCAAGAAGCGCGTACAGGATTCCATTTTCCGCGTGCTGAACAACCAGTCTTCGAGCGGTTCGTTTGGCCTCTGGTCGCCGGGATCGGGTGATCTCTGGATGGACGCCTATGTGACCGACTTCCTCACGCGTGCCCGTGAAAAGGGTTATGACGTGCCGCAGCAGGCGATGCTCTCCGCACTTGCCAATCTGCAGAACGCGCTCGGCTATACCACCGACGTCAAGGAACGCGGCAACGACATTGCCTATGCGCTCTATGTTCTCTCCCGCAACAAGAAGGCTTCCGTTGGCGATCTGCGTTACTTCGCCGATACCCAGCTCGAAAACTTCGCAAGCCCGATGGCCGTTGCCCAGCTTGGTGCTGCACTTGCCCTTTATGGTGATCAGCCGCGCTCTGAACGCGTATTCAATTCGTCGCTCCAGCTCGCAACCAGCCAGTCCAGCTACGATTATAATCGCTCGGATTATGGTTCGCCGCTGCGTGATGGCGCGGCAATGCTGGCGCTTGCTGCGGAAACCAAACCTGCGCCGAAAGTGCTGCCGTCGCTGATTACGCTGGTCGAGTTCCAACGTGAGCGCGCGCGTTATCTGAGCACGCAGGATCAGGCATGGATGCTGCTTGCAGCACGCGGGCTTCAGGATGACAATGGTGCAATCAGCCTCGACATCAATGGCACAGCGCATCAGGGCGCGTTCTCCGAGCGTCTCAATGGTGCAGCCCTTGAAGCACAGCCGCTGGTCGTCACTAACAAGGGTCAGGGTTCGGTTGATGCGGTCGTGACCGCAGTTGCACCGCCTGCGCAGTCACTGCCTGCGGGTGGAGAAGGTTTCAACATCGAGCGTACTTATTATACGCTTGATGGCGAGCCGGCCAATGTCACCGGGGTCAATCAGAATGAGCGCTATGTTGTTGTTCTGAAAATCGACGACCTGCAGGAATGGCAGTCGCGTCTGCTTGTGACCGATCTGCTGCCAGCTGGTTTCGAGATCGACAATCCGGGCCTTGTTTCCAGTGCTGATCTTGGCAATTTCCCATGGCTTGAAAGCACGCAAGCGGCCCACCTCGAATTCCGCAATGATCGTTTTGTGGCTGCTTTCGACCGCTCCGCAGGCGAGAAGAAGCCGATCACGCTCGCTTATGTGGTGCGTGCGGTGACGCCGGGTCTTTACACCCATCCGGCGGCAACGGTTGAGGATATGTATCGTCCGCAATTTGCAGCGCGCACGGCAACGGGTATGATGGAGGTGGCCGCGCCATAGCGCGGCCAGACGAATGAAAAGGCGGTGGAAAATAGCGATTGGCGGTGCCGCGTTTCTCGGCATCGCCGCTGTAGGAACGGTTGCTGGGCTTGACTGGCTCGACCGCGCTTATCCTCCGCCTTTGCCGGAACGGCTGACCATTTCCACCGAAGTCATGGATCGTGACGGCGCTTTGCTCCGCGCCTATGCAACGCCGGACGGCTATTGGCGGCTCAATACACGGATTGAGGATGTCGATCCGAAATTCGTGAAAATGCTGATCGCCTATGAGGACAAGCGGTTCTACGATCATGGCGGTATTGATGGCTGGGCGCTGTTGCGCGCCGCTTATCAGCTTGCAGGGAGTGGTCGTATTGTTTCCGGCGGCTCCACACTGTCCATGCAACTTGCCCGCCTGATCGAACCTCGCGAAAGCCGCAGCTTCGGCTCCAAGTTCCGACAGCTGGCGCGTGCAATCCAGATCGAACGGCGGTTAAGCAAGTCTGAAATTCTTGAACGCTATCTGACGCTTGCACCTTATGGCGGCAATCTGGAGGGCGTGCGGTCGGCATCACTTGCCTATTTTGACAAGGAGCCGCTTCGCCTCACCACTTCGGAAGCAGCACTTCTTGTGGCTCTGCCGCAATTGCCTGAACGCCGCCGCCCGGATCGCGAGATGAAGAACGCGGTTGCCGCGCGGGATCGTGTGTTAACACGCATGGTAACCTCTGCAGTTTTCACCAGCGAGGAAGCCGAACGTGCATCGCGTGAGCGCATATCCGCGACGCGTCATCCGCTGCCTGCATTGGCCGCCCACTTTGCCGATCTCGCATTGAAGCCGGCACCGACCGAGGCTCGGCATCACCTGACGCTTAAGAAGTCGGTGCAGGCTGGGCTTGAAGTTGTGGCACGCGAAGCTGCTGCGAAGCTTGGGCCAAAAGTATCGGTCGCCATGGTGCTGGCCGACAGTCGCAACGGCAATATCTTAGGCGAAGTCGGCTCCGCTGATTATTTTGATGGCAAGCGGCAGGGCTGGATCGATATGACCCGCGCCGTGCGCTCGCCCGGTTCAACGTTAAAACCTTTCATCTATGGGCTGGCCTTCGAGCAGGGACTGATTGCGCAGGAAACCATCATTGAGGACCGCCCGCAGGATTTTGCAGGCTATCGTCCACGCAATTTTGATATGAGCTATCAGGGCGATGTCAGCATCCGTCAGGCGCTGCAAATGTCACTGAATGTTCCGACCATCAGTCTGCTTGATGCTGTCGGTCCTGCACGGCTCACGACGCGCATTCGTCAGGCGGCGGTTAATCTGCAACTGCCGAAAGGCGAAGCGCCGGGACTGGCTATCGGCCTTGGTGGCGCGGGCATCAGCCTGCGCGATCTGGTGCAGCTTTATACAGGCCTTGCCAATGGCGGTCGCGGTGCAGCCCTTCGTGACGGCACCGAAGGTACCGAGCCGGTGCAGCCATCGGCTCCTATTCTGAGCGAGCAGGCATCGTGGCAGATTGGCGATATTCTGGCCGGTGTCGTGCCGCCGCAGGGTGCTAAACGCCTCGGCCTCGCTTACAAGACCGGCACGTCCTATGGATATCGTGATGCATGGTCGGTCGGTTATGACGGGCGTTATGTGCTGGGTGTCTGGGTCGGGCGTGCCGATGGTGGCTCGGTGCCGGGACTCGCGGGCTATGTTTCGGCGGCTCCAATCCTGTTTGAAGCCTTTGTACGTTCAGGGGTTGCGTCAGTGCCGCTGCCGCGTGCGCCTGCTGGCGCATTTCGCACGGCACGCGCCGATCTTCCGGTGACGCAGATACGTTTTTCGTCTGCGAGCGATCCTCTGCCGGTTCTCAAAGCCACGATTGAGCCTGCACCGCGCATCGTGTTTCCACCTGATGGCGCGCATGTCGAATTGAAAGCCCTGACCGACAATGCATCGCCGCTGGTGCTGAAATTACAGGGCGGACGCGCACCGTTTCGCTGGCTTGCCAATGGCAAGCCCATTGCTGAGATCGAGCGGCGGCGGACAACAAACTGGCAACCGGACGGAACCGGATATTCAACGTTGACCGTGGTTGACGCTGCCGGACGGGCCGCCAGCGTCAACATTTTCGTAGAATAACGGCTACTGGGCCGCTTCTGATAGAACGGTGTTTTCCGCAGCTTTCTTCTCCAGCGACATGACTTTCAAATTGCCGGAAAACAGGATGCCGGTTATCGGAAGCACCGGCTCCACAGGCAGTTCCTCGTGATGGGCACTATCTTTGGGAACATGCAGCTTATGTTCCATACCCTCTTCGGCACCAGATAGAATAAGTGCCACATTCCCGCGTGCTTCCAGCAATTTAATGCCGTAAAGAAACTCAAAGCTCAGCATCGAAACGAGGAATTTATAGGTTCCATCGCGCACGCCACCCTTCATCATGGCGGCGCGGTGGACATCCTCGCCCATCGCCACATCAAGTGGTGGAATGCGCGGATCACAGACATAGCCAAGCGCCAGCAGTTGTCCGTTATCAACCTCAAAGCGCATTTGGTCTGAACCAAGATCGAGCGCCGAGATCGAGAATCGACGATTGCTGTATTGGACCGGAACGCGCCCCAGCCGCTTGCAAAGCTGCTCGCCGCTCAAGGCACGCGCATTGGCGAAATGGTCCGGATCGATGGCGAATGGCAGCGCCTTCGGACGATGCGGAACAGACAAGGCCGGTTCGAGAACATCTGCAATCAAGTTCGCAACGATGGTTGTCGAAACTGGGCGCGCATAATGACCCTGATCGAGATAGAAAGCCGGATTGCTTACGACATCACGGCCATATTGCTGCATCAGCATTCGCGAGACATCGGCTGAGATCGTTCCGTACCATTGCGAAATGTAATTGATGCCTGCATCAATCGAGGGAACGGAATTCAGAAATGAGCCATTGCGCGCGCCGAACACGAGCGTTGCAATCCGCAAGTTCGGATTGCGTTCAAGCGCGTAACGAATGATCCCCTCGTAAAACCGTGCCCAATGGCGGAATGGACGCCGTTCATCGCCATAAACGAAGGCATCGTTGATCGCATATTCGATCAGCAACAGCTCACACTCTTCGAGCTGTTCAAACTGCTTGAGCTGATAAAGGCCAAGAGCACTCGTCGTGCCCCCAACCGCGAGATCAGCGACGATATCGAGTTCCACGCCGCGTTTCGCCATCGTCGATAAAAGCGTCGGCAGATAGCCGGGCAGCATGACGGTGTTTGAACCACCGATGATTACAGTCTTGAGTTTCATTTCGTCACCGTTGCAGCCTTACCGGCTGGCGTTAGCAAACCGCAACGCCACACACCGTAAGTGCTTGCATCCCAATCAAAATAATAAGCAGCTGCGATCTGGCCGCTGTCCATCATCTGCCGAAAACGGTCGCGTGCCTTCTCGACCAGTTGTTCACGATTATTGTCATTGGCCGGACAGGCTTTTGAGGTATTTGCGAAGCCCCATTCGGTGATCCAGCAAGGCTTGCCATCTGCTCCACCACAGAAAGAAAGTGCGCTGCTGATATGCTTCGCGCGCGCAGCCCGCGTGCCGCTGCTGCCGGGATAGATGTGAATGCCGTAGCCATCAGCAGCGTCATTAAGACCATATTTCTTGAGGAGGTCAGTAAAGACGGCGGGGTCAACAGTGTCTATCCCGCGCCGGTCGGCATCGATGAAGGGGATATCGGACAAGCCCGCAGATACGACCTTTGCCTTGGTGCTATGCCTGGTTTTCGCCAGCTCTGTCCGGACAATACGCAGAAGTTCGACGTATTTTTCAGCACCCTTTTCGACCAGAGGACGCTCCTCCATCTCGCTTAAAGAGCGGGCAGTCTTCATCTTTTCCTTGGGCAGAATGGCAAGATCGCCATTATAAGCACCCCAATTGATCTCATTGCCGGGTTCAGCGGCGACCAGCGGCACCCCCAGTGCATCGATCTTCTGCAAGGCATCGCCTATTGCCTGCTGAAAGCGCTCGGGAGATATGTCGGAAAGCCGATACATGTCCCAGATACGCCCACGCCCGGAACGGGGCTTCGTTCCTTCAGGATAGAAGTCTGCATTGTTGAGCGATATTTCGAGCAGGATCGCGAGACCTTTTTCATGCGCAAGACGCACGGCATCTATACTCTGATCAACCGGTCGAGTGAGTGACAGCCGAACCGCCACCACGCCGTTTTCGACCATCTGATCGAAGATCTGTTTGCGCTCTGCCGGCTTGAGCCAGGCCATGTTGACCCGGTTGACGCCAAAGCGCGTATCGGCAAAAGCGCTCTGAGGTTGGGCTGCGAACAACATGCCGCCTAAAAGCGCCACCGTTGCCACTATCCCGCCCCCAATGCTCTTGCGCGTTTGCATCATCGGATACCAATATCCTTCAGCGCGCCGCTGAAATTTGCTTCACATTCCGAATAGCGATTGATGGCCGCTGGCACATCGATCCTGGAAAGGAAATCGCGCAGATAGGCTTTTTTCTGCGGCTCGCGGTTCCAGACGCTCGCATCGATATGCGGAAAGCCGACAAAACCAAGCATTTCGCGCATACGGTCATCGACTGCGATCATCAGTCCCGGGACACCCGACTGCATTCCGATAATCGTGCCATGGAAACGGCGGCTCAGGCCGAAATCCTGACTGGAAATCCAGCTGCGCCATTTGTGCGTATCAAAGAACACCAGCAGCTCGTTCTTGCGCTGCCATTTTTCCATGTGTTTGTAATCAACGGGTGCGGTGATGCGGCTTGCGGCCTGATCATAGGCTTCGGAATGGTCTTCGCCAGCCATATTCATATTGTAGACGATCACCTCGTCCTGAATGACGTAGCTCGCAACGCTGTCCTTTTCGAGCAGCGCGTGGGCGTCGACAATCGTATCTGCAACACTGCCGAGATAACCGCCAAAGGAGATTTTCTGCGCATCTGCAAGGCTAGGATCGGCAAGGCGGCTCAGCGAGAGCTTCATCTGATCCGGCGCATAATAAAGCGATGGGCAGCCCGTCGGGCGGACATATTTCATGCCCGCATCTTTCAGGAACTCTTCGGTGAAATGCCCGCGCGTGAGGAAGAAACTTTCCTTCCGGCGCAGAATTTCAAGGAACCGTCGTGTGCCTTCTGGCAACTCCGCTTTCAGATTTTCCTTCTTCTGAATACCGATGCCCATGACCACAATCGGCATGTTCAGCTTTTCAAAGACGAAGGATTCCGTCGTTGCCGCATAACCGGGCCGCAGAAGGTTGGCTGAAGCAAACAGGCAAAGATCAAAGCTTTCGTTGAGCTTCGCATAGGTGTCAGGCGAATTGAGGCTGTTGGCCAGATGCCAGAACGGCACATAGGTCACATCATGGCCGCGCACGGCATTGGCAGCACCTTCACCAATGAGGTAATTGCCCGTATTGGCAATCTTCTTGACCTGATCGATCACATCCTTTTTGGTGCGAATGGGCTCGAAATATGGGCGATGCTTTACGCTCGCCCCGGACACACTTTCGACTGTCCGCATCAAATAGGACGGAATGCCGGTGATCATAATGCGCATGGTGATCCATCTTCGCTTAAATTAAGAAAATTGCTCGATTAGGCTTGAGATTACCCAACGCCAATCTCTGAAAGCACGCTTCGGAAATTGCGTTCTCGCGCCGAATAGTTTTCGATGACTTCGCGGATATTCATCGCGGCGATGTGGTCGCTCACGAAAGCCCGGCGATCATTGGCAGCGTTGAGATCACGCGCATCGATTTTCGGAAGGCCTGAGAAGTTCAGCATCTCACGCATACGATCATCAACCGCAACCATCAGGCTTGGAACACCTGCCTGCATCGAGATGATATTTCCATGGAAGCGGCGACCGAAGGAGAAATCCATAGTCGAGCACCAGGCGCGCCATTGATTTGTATCGAGAAAGGCGTGAACGCTGATCTTCTTCTTGAGATCGTCTGAACCCTTATAGGTCAGCGGACCGACAAGTTCGCCAGTTGTGGAATCGTAGGCGCGTCCATTGGCATCGGATTCAAGCTGCATGTCGAAGTGTAGCAACTCATCCTGAATGACATAGGCAGAACGGCCGTCATCCGAACTCAGCGCGTTCATGTCGCCAATGGTTTCAAGTTCCGCACCCATATAGCCGGTGAAAACGGTACGGCCTTCACCCACCTTCACATCGGGCAGACGGCTGATCGCCTTGCGCATATTATCGGGACGGAAATAGAGCGACGGACAGCCGACCGGACGGACATAGGAAAAGCCTTGATCGCGGAGATATCCGGCTGCATTTTCGCCGCGCGTGAGGAAATAATGCTCGCGGGATTTGAGCACTTCCAAAAGCTTCTTCGTGCCCGCTGGCAGGCCGTCTTCGCCTTCAATGTCAGGGCGGTTCTGGATGCCGATGCCAAGCATGACGACGGGCATATTAAGTTTGGATAGAACAAGCGCTTCCGCATCCGCAGACAGTCCTTTGCGCAGAAGGTTTGCGCAGGTGAAGACGCAGATATCGAATTCCTTGTTGATCTCTTCGAGACCCGTTCCATTGTTGACGCAATTATACAGATGCCAGAACGGAATGTGCTTGGCGCTCGGCAGAAGCGCCGTCATCGCACCTTCACCGATCAGATAATTGCCGGTATTGCTGATATTTTTCAGCTCCTGGATAAACTTATCCTTCGGCTCCGAATTCGGCTGCTTTTCGGAATAATAAATCTGTGCCTTGTCCGCACGTTGGATAAAACGCGTCAGATAGCTTGGGATACCGGTGACAAGAATACGTGGGTTGGTTGGGCGGCTCATAGGTCGACCTTTCTGGTATAATCAGGCAACCGCACGGCCGGGGAGAACGGCAATCGTGCTGGCAGCGTCTGCAACATCCGGCTGGGAAGACCGGGATTTCGGATAAGCGGGACGAATTTCATTCGCCCAATCGGTAAATTCGGAGAAAGCCGAACTCCATGTGCGGTGAGCAGCGGAGGCGAGCGCACCTTCAGCGGTCCGCATCAGGGCTTCGCGATCCTGCGCAAGGATGGTCAGGATGCGGGTCATATCGGCCACGATCTGCGCATCATTGCCATTGCGTATGAGAATACCGTCGCGACCATGATTGATGAGTTCATCAACAGCACCCACCGCAGTTGCAACCGGCACACAGCCGAGCTGCTGCGCTTCGGCAATCATCAAAGGCGCGCCTTCCCATCGCGACGGCATCAAGAGAACATCAGCCCATGCAAGATGGTTCGCAATGTCCTTGCCGTCGAAAACTGGTGGCGAGACCTTCACACCCGCACCTTTGAGACGCGTCATCCAAGATGCACTTGGATCGTCGGAAAGGATTTCTCCACCGATGGCTTGCGCTTCAAACACAATGCCCTGCTCTTTCAGCTTGACGATAGCATCATGCAGCCTGTCGATACCCTTTTGGCGATCGAGACGCCCCATATAGAGCATTCGTATCGGCTCGCCTTTGCGGCCTTGCTTGCGCGCCGCAGTGACCTGTGTACGCAGTTTTGTATCGATTGAAAAACTGGCTCCGTTTGGCACGGAAAACACTTTTTCATACGGCACGCCAAAGCTGTGCAGATAGATTTTTAACTGATCCGAACAGGTCAGAAATGCATCATAGGCATGTTCGAAGGCAATCGCGGCATAGGGCTGCCCCGCCTGGCGGCGGAAGACCGTTTCATCCACCACATGCAGATAGCAGGCGGTGCGCGTGCCTTCAGAGCGAAGTTTACCCATCAAAGGATGCGCCGCCATGACGTGATTGTTCACGACAAGGTCGAATCCTGAAAGCTGGCCGCGCAGGATGCTCCAGTCAAGCGGATGATCGTCGGTGATAAAATCCTGCCCCAAGAAGCGATTTGTGTCCCCCCAAGCGGGAATGCCATCCTTCCAGAAATGCAAATAATCGAAGGACTGGTCGAATTCGTCCAGCACATCCATCCGCTCATTGCCGAGCACGAAGAGATGGGTTTCAAATCCTTGGTTTTTCAACTCACGCCCGGCGGCATAAGCAACCTTCTCCGCCCCGCCGAACGAGGCATTCGGCACCAGAACGGCGGCCGTTTTCTTCCTTGCTGCATTATGCGCAAGTGGCAGCACCGGCCCGCCACCAAGTTCATTGCGCAGCACCTGATACATTTCAGAAAGTGCGGGCAGGCGACGCGGACGCCATGTCCAGCGCATGGCGGCACTTTGCTTAAGCGGGCTCGTCGCAATCGACGTCACCAGATTGAGCATCGATTGTTCAGGCCGTGACAAGGCCCGGCGCTGACGCACACGCGGGAACGGGAAACGCACTTTCATCCGCGCTGATGTGGGCCACAATTGCTGCGTGCCCAGTGATGCAAACCAATCCAGCGCATCGTTTTCGATGATGTCCTTGATCAATTTCGTCGAGACGAAAATCAGATCAGCGTGCGGCTGGCGCGTGCCGGAAGGCATGATTTCGGTGTCAATGCGCCGCTCGTCTTCAACATTGGTGAGTTCCACAAAGACGATATTGGCCTGTTCAGAAAGCTTTTCGAGCCGCGACAGGATATTCGGTAGCAGTCGTGAACGCGCCAGAAGTTTCAGCGTCTCGGTATTGGACGAGGCGAGAAATGGAGGAAAGTGAAAATTGTCCGGTTCGGACACACTGCCCCAGAAGGCACGAATTGCGTCGTCGAACTTGAGATCTTTCGTGCCGAGGCTGAGGTCGGTGAAAAGGCTGACTGTCCCCTCGCCTGCGCGGATCACGCCATAGCGCGGACATTCTTCATGCTCGAACCCCACAAGCGTCGGGCGACGGAACAGCGCCTTGTGCCGTTTGCGCAGGAAATTGATCGAGCCGGAGCGGTCACGATTAGCTTCCTTGAAACGGCTCTCCGCGCGCAGGCGATACTCGAAGCCGGTATCGTGGCAAGGCGCGCCGACAAAGCCTGCCTCAATGGCGGACAGCCAGAACTCCCAGTCTTCAAAGCCATTTTGACGATCATCATCAAAACGGACACCGCTGCGGAAAACCTCCGCAGAAATCATTGATCCGGTATCACAGATATTATCAGTGATGCAGTGGATCAGGCGCGAATAGCTGTCGCCATAATGAGCGCGCCAGTTGACCGAAAAGGTATCGATATTGGTGTAGACCCAGCCCGCATTCGACGCCAAAAGCTTGCGATAGAGCGTATCGATGGTGTGGGGCTGTACCCGGTTGTCGGCATCAACGAAATAAACCGCTTTAACATCCGGCATCTCTTCGAGAATATAGTCGACAGCACGATTGCGCGCACCGCCGGGCCCTGCATTCTCGCCGAAGATGATGTGAATGTTTGGATGAGCCGCCGCATAAAGCGTCAGGCTATCAAACACTTCGCGGCGCGGATCACCATCGACGGACACCACGATCTGCGTGCGGAAAACCGTTTCTGACGCGAGAACGGTTTCCAGCGCTTCGAGAGCCAGCGCCGCATGACCATAGAGCGGCATGGCGACAACGATCAAATCTTTCGACCTATCGTACATTCGCGGCCTCTTTGGTTATTTCCTGACTGGGGCGCGCCTCGATGTGCTTGACCAGCCGGAAGTTGAACACTTTGAGCCAGGAAAAATCCACGGAACCTGCTGCGGCTTTGCTCAGGACGACGAGATCCATCGTGCGGTCGATCGGTTCCTCAAGCATGAAGTTGATGTCGATCGGACGATTGGGTGCAACTTCCGACCAGCCGCTGAACAACACCTGCTGGCGGCGGCGGTCGAGGCTGGAAATCGCATCGATTTCTTCCTTCACATCCGACGCCAGATTGACCAGCAGCAGTCCCACTGCGCAGGGCTGGCCTTCGGGATGATCAATCACAGCCCGCGCTGAAACTCGTACTGTGCCCGGCGCGACCACACGACGGATTGCAGCTGCGGTGACCCCCTCCTCAAGCGGATGGCAGCCGATGGCATCTTCATGTTCCAGAAACCGCACAGTCGGAAAGTCGGGCGTAATAGGTGTGACGGACACGTTGGCCACGTTACGCAGCAATTCAACGGGCAGACGGTAATCATCAACCTTGCGGCCATTGATCAGCGCAGTCGGTACAATGGCATTCGGCAGCGATGCCGGACGGACGCCCGGCAGGCCGGTGAATATCCGCAATGCCAGAGGGCGCATGTCAAGATCAGCATGTGGAATACGCGCACGCGCTGCATAACGCTCATTGGCGATCACATTGCCCAACGACAATTCTGGTGGAACCCCGCCCGAAGCTGAGATGCGCAGACGCAATGTGCGATGGCTGCCATCGCACGCCTTCGGAAGCGAGAAGAAGTTCCACTCCGAATGCAGCGCACCGTAAGGCACCAGCCACTCAGCAATCCCTTCACCGTTTTCAAGATAGTCCAGCGTGACGATCAGCTGGCCATTGCGATTAGCAGGCAACTCACGGAAATGCAGGGCAAAACCGGAAACGGCATAACTCGAAACCGGGAAAAGCTGCTCGATCTCCGATTCGCGCAGCAGACGTGCAAAACCTTCATCCTTTGGGTCTACCAGAGGGGCATGACTGAAGATTTCCGTTGAGGAATCCCAGTTGCGAGCGTGAAACGCGTCTTCAATCGCCCGGTAATTCTCAAACATTGTCTCACGCTCGCGACGCAGCATGGCGAGCTCGGTGTGAACCTTGCTGACGTGGCCGACAAGACGGTCCAGACTGCTCTCAAGCAGTTGGGTGACCAGCAGGGGAACGGTTTCAGCCGTCGCATCATCGATTCGCACAACGGGAAGTTCCGGAATGGTGCTCAGACGATAAACCTGTTGCAGAACCGTCTTCAGTTCGTCCTCGCCCTCTTGCGAAGCAGCAATTGCGATGAGCGGAAATGTATTCGCCAGCCGAAGACGTTTTCCATCCCCTTCAACAAAAGTGGTCAGCCCGCCCAGAGACGTCGCTTCCAGCGCTTCACGATCACGCATCGAAGCAATGGCATATCGGCGGGATCTCCGCGCCGAGATCGCAGGAAGTGGTGTGCTCAACATAATCATCCATTGTGTGATGGCCGACTTGGGAGTCTCGGCCTGCACTTGCAATGAGAAAATACAGTCAATGTATTGTCAACAGCATTATAGCATCAACTATATGATAATATTGCGAATATTTGGAACAAGTTTAATTCAAAATTTGAAACAATGTGCATATATATTGCGCCTACGTCGTAAACACGCAGAAATACGGCATTTTATATTTCATCATCACTGTTTGAACGCCCGATTGTCGCCACATACTGACTATCTCCCGTTCAATACTGCATCGATCAAGGTTTTTTGCTGCTGTAAACAATCCGACAGTTTGAACCGATTTTCGACTGTCCGGCGTGCGGCTGCACGCATCTGGAGGCATGCATCGGGGTCACGAAGGACATTCATGATCACTTCCGCCAACACATCCGAGTCAAAAAACGGCACGAGCAGCCCGTTTTGACCGGAGCGGATCACTTCCCGAACGGGCGGCGTGTCCGAACCGATGATAAGCGCGCCGCAGGCCATCGCTTCCACCACCGACCAAGACAGGACGAACGGATATGTCAGATAAATATGCGCGGTGGATATCTGGTAGAGCTTACGGAGTTGGGCGTGCGGAATTGTACCAGGAAATACGATGCGATCCGGCGGTAGATCCAAATTCTTGACCAGATGCTCGCGCCACGATCCGCCACCGGGCGGTGGCGTTCCATAGCTGACACCATCACCGCCGACAAACACGAAGATCGCATCATCGTTCTGCCGAACGACCTTGGCAGCGGCTTCGAGCGCTTGCGGAAATCCACGATAGGGTTCGAGATCGCGTGCGACGAATGTAATCACGCGCGATTCTCCTGCCTTCAGCGTGCGTCCATCGGGTAGCTGAATCGTGGCGTGACGGTCTGGATAGAAGAGTTTTGTATCCACCCCTTCGTGCACCACGGCGATGCGATTCTGCACGGAACGCGGGTAGAGGCTTTTCTGCCAGTGTGTCGGGCTAAACCCACCATCGATTCCCTCAAGGGTGACGAGCTGGGCCATGTTGCGCAAACGCAGACGCTTGCGAGTTTCGATGTCTGGTCGGTCGCCGGGCGCAAATCCTACATCCGCACCATTGGCGCGATAGAAGAACTCGCAATAACCAAGAGCTGGTGCTGACGGCAGCACGTCCTTGACGAACATCATGCTGCCCCAACCAATATGACCGATGACGATATCAGGTGCCTGGCCTTGATGAGCCATGGATTCCAGGGTTTCGGCCACACGGTACCCGATCCTCGTATGATGATCGGGTACTTCGAGATATCTGGCCATCGCACCGCCGGTGCGAGGACCAGATTCCACTCTGTGGCGGATGACGCGGACCGCTGGGAGGCGACGGTCCACTGTCTCGCAGATCAGGCTTACATCATGTCCGCTGGTAGCCAGACTTTCGGCTAAAGCAGCAAACTGGCCGAAACCGCGCCTGTGCACAAATGCTATACGCATGTTACGAAACGTGCTCGGCTAGTGGCCGAAAAGCGTCGCAACACATCAAATGCCAAATCGTGCGGCGTTACCCCACACGAGTTCCAGTCTGTGCAGAGTCTGATAGGCGATCTCGAGATTTCTGAGATCGTCATCATCGCGAGTGAGGATATGGTTGTAGGCCCGGCTTGCATTCCGCAAGCTTGCACACAGCCGCTCACCCTTGTCCGTCAGGCGGATACGGGCAGACCGTTTGTCCCTCTGCGAGGCGACACGATCAACATACCCACCATCGGTAAGCTGTTTAAGATAATAGGAAATGTTGGAACCGACGTAATGTCCGCGATCCAGTAATTCACCCACAGTGAGCTCGACATCGCCGATAGCCATCAGAACCAGGGTCTGGGCCGGACCGATATCTTCCACGCCCAACTTCGTCAGCTCGGTTTTCAGCAAGCTCACAAAGCGGCGGTTTACTCGTTCTATCATCCGGGCCAGTTCGAAATGCGTGATAACGACTGTATGGACCGGATGTCTGCGTTCCTGTTTTTCGGCGGTAACTTCAGGAAAATCAACGGCAGTAAAGCCATCGACTGATGTTTCGACTTCCACTCCCTCGTGTAGAAGTTTTTGCATCTTTTGCTCTCCATTTTCAATTTTACTTCAAATTTTGAAGAAATTTGCAGTTATATTTTCTTTGCTCCTTTCGCATTTCCCCGCCGTAAGAACCTTTTTTCTGTCACATTCTCTGCAGTATTACTTTACTGATCTTGAGAACTAGCACACAGTTTTTAGGGATATCCGCCACCTGTGACCATTCCAAGGCAGATAGCGTATGAATGATACTCGCGAATTCAAATCGATTGGCAAGAGCCCTGCGCACAAAAAGGGGCAGGACGATTCGGTAACTACGCCCAAAGGCCTGATTTTCAAGGCCCGCCGCGTTTTCCTGTCGGGACTACTTTATGCAGTGCTGCTGAGCGCCTGTATCAATTTGCTACAACTCACTGTACCTCTCTATATGTTGCAGGTTCATGATAGGGTGCTGAACAGCCGAAGCATGGACACGCTCACCATGCTGACTGTGCTCGCCATTGGTGCGATGCTGGTGTTCGGCGTGCTGGAATATATCCGCTCGCTTTCCTTCCAGGCCATGGGCAGCGCGCTCGTGCGCCGCCTGAACCTCGCGGTTCTGACAGCAGCGGTGCAGGCCTCTGTGAATCAGGGGATGCCGAAAGCGACGCAGACGTTGCGCGATCTCAACGAGTTGCGCAGTTTCCTTACATCCCCGGCCATCAATGCTCCGCTCGATGCGGCATGGTCGCCGATTTTCCTCGGCGTTCTGTTCCTGCTTCACCCGATGTTGGGCGTGATCGGTCTCGTCGCGGTCATCATTCTGGTGGCGTGTGGCCTGCTCACCGACCTTTTGACCCGAAATCTGATTCAGGAGGCGAATCAAGCCAACATTGAAGCGGTTTCCAAAATCGGCAGCAGCTTGCGCCACGCCGAAGTCATCGAAGCCATGGGCATGCTTCCGGCGCTCGCTCGTCGATGGCGAACGATGCAGGTTCAGGCGCTGGAAGTACTCGACCTCGGTGGAACACGCGCCCGTGCCCTATCCTCGATTGCCCGCACGGCACGTTTCATCATCCAGATTGGATCGCTCGGTATCGGCACGCTGCTTGCCATGCAGCAGGAAATCACCCCCGGTGCCATGATCGCGACCAGCATCATCATCGGCCGTTTGCTGATGCCGTTCGATCGAATCGTTGAAAACTGGCGCCAGTGGGTCAGCGCAATTGCCAGCTGGAAACGCGTTCAGTCATTGCTTTCGGAAAATCTGGCCGTTCGCCAGACCATGCCAACACCGCGACCCAACGGCGATCTCGTGATCGACAAGCTGATCTATGCAGCGCCGGGCGTCGACGTTCCAATCATCAAGGGAATCTCCTTCTCGATTTCGCCAGGTGAAGTGCTGGGCGTCGTCGGTCCTTCGGCTGCCGGTAAATCAACGCTGGCCCGACTGTTGATCGGTATCGTCAAACCCACGTCAGGCGGCGTTTTCCTCGACGGCAATAACGTTTATCTCTGGGAACGCGGTTCGTTCGGTGAGATTGCCGGCTATCTGCCGCAGTCAGTCTCGCTGCTCGACGGAACCATCAAGGACAACATCGCCCGCATGGGTGACAGCGACCCGCATCGCGTGCTGGAAGCCGCGCGCCTTGCCGATGTGCACGAGATGATCGGACGCATGCCGCTCGGCTATGACACGCCGGTCGGCGACGGTCGCCTCACCCTCTCTGGCGGTCAGCGTCAGAGAATCGGGCTCGCCCGCTGCCTCTACAACCGCCCCCGCCTGATCGTTCTCGACGAACCGAATTCGAATCTTGACGCCGTCGGCGAACGTGCCCTGATCCGGGCCGTCGAACATGCCCGCGACGATGGCGCCATTGTCATCATGATCGCACATCGGCCATCTATCATGCAGGTCGCCGACAAGCTGCTGGTGCTTGAAAACGGGCGGATTTCACAGTTCGGTCCGCGCACCGATGTCGTCGCATCACTGACACCTGCCAATAACGGCCCGCAAATGGGAGCAGCAAACGCATGATGGGTAAATCAGTCATTTCTCGTCGTGTTTCCAGCCTGCTCGCGCCGCGAGCAGAATCATCGGATCACAAAACCCTCACCCGTTTCGGCAGTGTCAAACCTGAATGGGCGCTTGATCTGGAACGAGAGGATTCGAGGTCACCGCTGCGCGGTCTCATCATTGCAGGACTCGCCACAATCGGTGTCGCTTTCGGTGGATTCTTCGCCTGGGCTTATTCCGCTAATCTGGGAAGTGCGGCAGTCGCAATGGGCACGGTGATTGTCGATTCCAAGCGCAAGACAATCAGCCATCTCGAAGGCGGCATTCTTGATCGTCTGCTCGTGCAGGAAGGCGACATAGTCAAGGTTGGCCAACCCCTGCTCCGGCTTGACGACACCAAGGCACGCTCTGATCTCCAGTCTCTGGAAAGCAGGCGCATCGGCCTGATCGCAAAACTGGCCCGCCTGCGCGCCGAGCAATCCGGCGAAAAAGAAATCAGTTTTCCGGAAGGTTTCGCCGATGGCGGTGAGAATGCACAGAACGCCATTCGCGCCGAGAATATCTTTTTCCAGAAAAGACTCGCGCAGAAACTGAGCAAGATCGACATCCAGCAGAAGACCATCGAGCAATATACTGAACAGGCCAAGGCCTCCACATCGCAGATAGCGGCAACCGACCGACAGATCGAGCTTATCAGCGAACAGCGCAAGGCGATTGCCAGCCTTGTTGAAAAAGGCTTTGCCCAGAAATCGAAACTCACGGAAATCGATACACGCCTCAGCCAGCTTGCGGGCGACCGCGGCGAATATGCCGGTGACAAGGCGAAAGCCGAACAGGCGAAAGCCGGTGCGGAGTTCGCCCTGACAGGGATCGAAAGCGATCTCCAGTCGGAGATCGCAGGAGAGATCACCTCCAGCCAGGTCGAACTTTCAGATGTGCAGGAACGTATCGTTGCCGCCAAGGACGTGATGCGTCGCGTGGAAGTTCGCTCGCCGCAGGATGGTATCGTCGCGAACATCCGGCTGCGCACACCGGGCGGCGTCATCGCGCCGGGCGAGGCGATCATGGATATCGTTCCTGAGAACGAACCTTTGGTCGTTGAAATGAAGATCAGCCCGCGTGATATCGACAGCATCTCGGTTGGCGCAGGCGCACAGATCCGGTTAACTGCCTACAATCAGCGCTCAATGGCGCCGCTAGACGGCAAACTGACCTATATTGCCGCCGATCAGTCCCTCGATGAAAAGACAGATACCGCATTTTTCGTCGCGCGAGCCGAAATTACTCCGGCGTCACTTGCCGCAAATCCGACTGCCCGACTTTATCCTGGCATGCCCGCCGAGATAATCATCGTGCACAAGGAGCGTCGCGCCATCGATTACTTGGTCTCACCTATCACAGATAGTTTGAACCGGGCATTCCGTGAAGATTAATGATCAGATAATTTCAAAGTAAAACTCGATCATAGGTTGAAATTCCGAAAAGAAGGGACGCCGCGCATGACATTTCATGCGCGGCGTCATCTCATTGAAATATTTCACTTTTCTTTTCATCACCCCGATATTTCAAATTTAGAACTATTTTCTCTGTAAATACAACTTAAATAGAAATTATAATGACTATAAATATCACTCATATTTTTGTTTACACAACTGTAATATAAATTAATCGTAATAATTTGTTACTTATAGTTGCCAAATTTATACCAATTACCAATGTTGCAATTCCAGTTAATGCAGAGCAGACTACTAAGAGCATAATGGTCGGAGCATTCCGGCTTGTGGAAACCCCATACAGGAACACAAGGAGAAGCAGATGGCCACTTTAGAAGGCGGCGCCTACGACGACGTGTTGTTCGGCTCCCGCTTTGACGATTTCATCCGCGCCCATGGCGGTGATGATCTCGTATTCGGAGGCGATGGTAACGACACTGTCTTCGGCGGTAACGGGAGTGACATCCTTTTCGGCGGCACGGGTAACGACACCCTGTTCGGCGAAAACGGGAACGACATTCTCTTCGGTAATGAAGGAAACGACGTCCTGAGCGGCGGCAATGGCAGCGACGTGCTGTATGGCGGCAATGGAGATGACATTCTCCAGGGCGGCAACGGCTCCGACCTGCTCTTTGGCGGCGCGCATAATGACATTCTCTACGGTGGGAATGGCAGCGATATCCTCGATGGCGGTGCCGGAAACGACGTTCTCATCGGCGGAAATGGCAGCGATACATTCCTGTTCAATGGTGGCGGCGGAAACGACGTCATTCTCGACTTCAATCCCGGCGAAGACATTCTGCAAATTCAGAAGGGTATCAATGGTCTTGATATCGCTTCCGCAGACGATCTTGCCGATCGTGTCACGCAGGTTGGTGGCAATGTCGTTGTCGATCTCGGCAATGGCGATTCCGTTACCCTCGTGAACACCAATGCAGACGATGTACAGGCTCATCCCGACCAGTACTTCACTGTTCACTGATTGAACAATTGAGAGCGTGCCCGGCAATCCTCCCGTCGGGCACGTTTCGTCTTCACCGGGCACGCATCTTCCCTAGTTTTGCGTGCCCGGAACTTCCTGCAAGCCGAACTTCCTGCAAGAATGAAAGGGCCTCACATTGAACCTCGATCATTCGGCGGACACTGAAAGCAAAACCGAGAACCTCTCTATTTGCCGTCTTTGCGCCGATGTCGCTGTGGTCATCTGGGATATCCCAGGCCCGGCTCGCACAACCACCAAATGTACATTTGAAATGGCGGCCCAGCCGGTTCCGCTGTTGAGCGTTGGCATTCCGCTCGAGAATGGCGGCCTACGCATGTTTTGGGCCATGCGCACGGGTAAAGAACCCGTCGAACTTTCGCTCTCCGCAGGCTCTCTCGGCCCTACGGCTCAGGCTATCGTGTATCCAGCTAACGAGCTTGCTCCCTTTGACGTTGAGTATGTCGTGAGCGACCTCACCTTACCCGGCCACATCAAGCTTCTGACCAATATTCTGACCACGTGGCGCAGCACTTTCCGGCTGTCGCGAAACCAGACTTTCGCATCCCTCGTGCGTGACCTGACTTTCGCATTGACGCCGGAACCGCGCGAGGCCCAGCATTGCGGCGAGCCGGTTCAGGGACATCACCTTCTTGAAACCGCGGTCGACCCGATGCTGGGCGAGATTTCGGCCATCTATGGCATCACACCCGGCAGCGTCACGGTTATTCCGCCACGATTTGTGGTGGGCAGGCAGGCTCGCAATGCCTGGCAGCCATGCCATTTTCTGCTGGAAGCAGCGCAAGACCTGCCGTCATCGCTGCTGCTGGTGTTCACCGGCCAGAAAGGCGTTGCCGTTCGCAAGCTTGCGGCAACGACCGGTGAACAAACAGATTTCGCCAAGTGGTGGACCAAATGGCAGGGCAATGGTGCTTTGCGGGAGTTTTTAGTTCGCCAGCTCGGCAAACTAAGCCCTTCCGGTGCTGCGGTCGCCATCGACCTGCAAACGCGCACTCCGCTCCCTGTTCGCCAGATAGCACAATCGGCCACCCATCCCGCAGCGGAAATCGATCTCGCATTGGCGCTCGATGGCGGACTGATTGTTGGCGGGTGGATGCATGACCCCGCCGCCATGCTTGCCGATATCGAATATCTTCCCGAAAACGGAAGCGCGCTGTCGCTGAAGCCGAACTTTCACAAGTTTCCAGCCAAAATTGCCAAGCGGGAAGATACGCCACAGCAGGATGTGACGGGCTTTGTCGCCTGGCTTCCTTCGGTGCAGAATCTTGGGCCGCTCTTGCAGCCACGATTCCAGATGCGTCTTGCGTCCGGTACCACCGCGCCCCTCGTCCCCGCACCGCAACCCTTCGAGCCATCGACGCAGCGTAATCGCATCTTGCGGTCCGTGCCGCCGCAGCAGGCAAGGCCTCACGTCTTCTCGCATATTCTGGGACCAGCTCTCACCGAAGTTGAGAAGAAGCTCGCCGCAACGGTGCGGATATCCGAAGTGAAGGATTACGGAACAACGCCCGCCTCCGCACTCGCATCCATCGTTATTCCACTCTACCGCAACCTGGATTTTCTGCGTTTCCAGTTCTCGTCGATGGCGACGGACCCTTGGCTGATGGAGAATGCAGAGTTCATTTTCGTGCTGGATTCTCCTGAAATTCAGGACGACACCGAGCATATGCTGGGCGGCTTGCACATTCTGCACGATATGCCATTCAAGCTCGCCATCATGAACCGCAATGGTGGTTATGCACGTGCCTGCAATGCAGGCGCCAGCATTGCGACCGGAGCGACTATCGTGATGCTGAATTCCGACGTCGTTCCTGCGGAACATGGCTGGCTGCAGCAGCTGATCCAGCCTCTGTTCGATCAGCCCAAGCTCGGAGCAATCGGTCCTCGCCTTCTTTTCGAGGATGGCTCGCTTCAACATGCGGGGCTTTATTTTGCCCGCGACCGTCAGGGGGTCTGGCTGAACCACCATTATTACAAGGGTATGCCGGGCAACTATCCGCCTGCGCTTCGTTCGAGGGAGGTGCCGGGGGTTACCGGTGCGTGCCTGATAACACGCAAGGATATCTTCGATCTCGTCGGCGGCTTTACGGAAGACTATGTGATCGGCGACTACGAGGACAGCGATCTCTGCCTGAAGATCAGGCAACTTGGCTTCCAGATATTCTATGAACCCGCCGTAGCACTTTACCATTTCGAGCGCCGTTCGATCCGCCGCAGCACGGATTACATGCGCGGCCTCGCCAGCCAATATAATTCCTGGCTCCACACACAGCGCTGGGATGATGACATTACCGAATTGATGGTCCCGCCACGGGAGCAGGAGGGCACTGCCGACCTGTCCAATGTGATTATGACCAAATCTGAAAGGAGCGCCGCTTGACGGACGTGGTAGCGCTGAAACAGCCAGAATTTGAAGCCAAACCAGCAATACCGGATGCGCAGATCGATTGGCTGATGCAGTCTGTTTTGAAGAACCGCTTTTTGCCCTCCCCCGACCCGAACAGCGTGTTCGTCGGCGACGGGGATTATCGTGCAGTCGGCGCCGAATTTCTCGGTCATTTCATTCGCAAGGGCGGGCTTCGACCCGATGCCCGTGTGCTCGATATCGGTTCGGGTATCGGTCGCATGGCAGTGCCGCTGACGCAATATCTCGATCCAGCAAAAGCGCGCTATTCCGGGATTGATCCCGTGGCAGGCGGCGTGAACTGGTGTCGCCAGAACATCACATCGCGTTATCCGAACTTCGAGTTCCGCCACATCGATATTGCCCACGACCTCTATAACCCAAAAGGGGCGGTCAGCGGGCTCAATCTCGTCCTGCCTTTCGCGGACAAGAGCTTCGACTTCATCATCATGACATCGGTGGTCACGCATCTGACGTCAGACGAGGTTAAGACCTATCTCGATCAGATTTCTCGCGTCCTCGTTCCCGGTGGAAAATTATTCATGACGGCCTTCGTCGTGGACGATGTGGCCGCGCGCGACCGCCTTGGCAAACGGGACAAACGACTTGCATTTGAACGCCATGGCAACGGACCGTGCTGGTTCGTACCGGAATTGCCGCCGCTTGCGGCGGTCGGGTTTGAAAACGGATTTCTGGATCGTGCGCTTGCCGGCACGAAACTGACGCTCGAAACAAAATCATTCGGCCACTGGCGCGGCATCGAAGCGGATCATTATCAGGATCTTTTCATCGCCTCGCGAGGTGCTGCCTGATGGCCCAGCGTGTGCTCATAGCAGCCCATAACCATCCATCTCTGCACCCCGGCGGAACTGAAATTTTCGCGCACGATCTTTTCCGCGCCTATCAGCGCGCCGGTTGCGAAGCCATGTTCATGGGTGCCACCAACAAGGTGCATCGTGAGGCCCGTCCCGGTACGAGCTTTCAGAGCATCGGTAATGGTGGCGATGAAATCCTGCTCTGGTCCGGTCATTTCGACCGTTTCTACATGAGCCAGATCGACCTTTACGGGATCGTTCCCGACATTGTCGAACTACTGCAGGATTTCCGGCCTGATGTCGTCCATCTGCACCATCTGCTTTTGCTCGGCGTCGAATTCCCGCATATCGTGCGCCGAACTTTACCGGACTGCCGTATCATACTGACTTTACACGACTATTACCCCATCTGTCACCATGATGGCCTGATGGTTCGTACCACTGGAAAGGAACTGTGTCATGGGGCCGGTCCTGACCGCTGCCATGCCTGTTTCAAGGACATCGCGCTTGATAAATTCGTACTGCGTGAACGGCATATCAAATCGCTCCTCAGCGCAGTCGATGCTTTCGTCTCACCGAGTGAGTTTCTGAAACAACGCTATGTCGAATGGGGACTTGCGGAAGAGCAGATCAGCGTCATTCCCAATGGCCAACCGGAGCGCCCCGCCGCCGAAACGCGGCAGGTCGAGCGCAACAAACCGGTCTTCGGCTATTTCGGCAATCTCAATCCGTGGAAGGGCGCGACGGTCCTGCTTGAAGCAGCACAGCAGCTTATTTCCGAGGGTTTCGATTTCGAATTGCGCGTGCACGGCGCAGCACCATTCCAAAGCGAAAGCTTTGTCAGCGAAATCGACCGGCTCTTTGCCGAGACATCGCCGTTTGTCCAGCGTCGGGGTGCTTATCGTCGTGAGGACATTGCCCAGCTGATCCAGTCCGTCGACTGCGCCATCATGCCGTCGATCTGGTGGGAAAATGCTCCGCTCGTCATTCAGGAAGCACAGGGGCAGAATCGTCCTGTCATATGCAGCAATATCGGCGGAATGGCCGAAATGATTGAGAATGAGGTCAATGGCCTCACCGTTCCGCCGAATGATCCGCTCGCGCTCGCACAGGCGATGCGTCGAATGGCGGAAAACCCGGACTTGCGCCAGTCTCTGAGCGAGAATGCGCGTCATCCGGACACCATCGACACGACCGCCGCACGCTACCTCGATCTGATCGGGACATTGCGTATCGCACGTGTCGAGGCAGCATAAGAGGTAAATCATGAACATCGCGACCAAAGTTCCATCCGAGGGGGAAACCAAACAGGCAGCGGCATCCAATGCCACTGCCGCGCCTCAAAGGACCGAAGCCATGAAAGGACGCGTTGACGCCATCGAGGAAGGCCGTCTCTATGGCTGGGCCTTCGATCCATCAGTTCCGACAGAACGGCTTCTGATCCGCGTTCTGCTGGACGACAAGCCTATTGCTGAAGCCCCCGCCGACAAGGATCGCCCTGATCTGAAGCGCAACGGTATCGGCGATGGCAAGCACGCTTTTGAGGTGATGCTGCCGCAGTTTGCCGCTGCTCGAGCTGGCGAACTCGTTGTCGTCGCCGCCAATGCGTCTGGCGCGGAGCAGAAGCTACGCGTACCGAAGCCTGACGAACAGGCGGCCGAAGCGCTTATCGCCGCGCCGATGACGCGCATTCTGGACAAGCTCGACATGCTGATGGCAGCGCAGCGCCAGTTGCAAGTCAACCAACGTTCGTTGCAGCGCGTCGCGCCTACCCTTGATGCATCCGGCAATGCCGCCCCGGCAGAACTGCTCGACATTGCAAGTTCCGTCGACGGTTTGCGAACCGATCTCCATCAGCGCATGACCGAACTTGACGTGCACATCATGCGCATGGACGGCGTTGTCGCAGGATTGGAACAGCGTCTGGATGACGTGCGCAAGCGCAGCGGCGGCGACCTCAAGTTCCTGTTCTTGCTGGCTGCCGTCTTGACGGGTTTTGTCGCAGGCGCATTGCTGACCCTCGCGGTCATGCCCTGAGGAAAAACCTTATGGCGCAAGACGAGAGACCTATCACGCAACAGTCGATTGCAAGACCAACTCGTTCACCGGATCGCCCTCCCATGATGATGGAGGGTGAAATGGTCGTCGGCAGCGCGATCGAAGACACGCTGGCATTGGTGCTCGGCATCGGCAGCGCAACAAACGATCAGGTAACAGCGTTCCTGAATGGCGACCCCGCCATGAGCGTGAAGACAAGCCTGATCACATGGCCGCTCAGGGAGCCTTCGCCCGTTGGAACACATGGTTTCGTCGCCATCGTGCCAACGGCTGCTTTGCGCCGTGGCACTCTCAAGACGATCATGTTCCAACACCGGGCAAAGGTCGCCCGCTACAATTTCGCATCGCGCTCCGCTTCTATTGCCGATTTTGTCGCCATGATCGGCGATCTAGCCGGACCGAGCTTGCCGGGCGTCATCGATGAACTGGTGGAAGGTCTGATTTCCGGCCCTATCAGCCGGAAGAAACTTTCGGCCATCACCGTTCTGCTGCAAGCGGGAGCCCGTTCTGACGGCTGCATCGAACTCATCGGCGGCAGCGATGAAGGCGAGATTTTCGTTCAGGGCTGGGCGCAGGATCTGACGCCCGCCGTAACCCGGCTGCTGATCAGCGGCAAGAACCCATCACTTGCGGAATGCGCAGTCAGCGTTTTCGCACGGCCAGATCTCAATGATGAAGCTTCCGGATTTGCAGGCCTTCTTCTTGCCAACGAACCGGTCGAACCGACTGATATCGAACGGCTTCTGTTTCGCGGGCGAAGGGGCTGGCGTTTTACCGAAGTCTACGACCGCAGGCTGCTGTCCGGCTCGCGTGAAACGCCGGGCCATATCCGGGCAATTCTGCCGCGGGTACGCAGCTCGACAGACATCCTGCTGCGCATGCGTTCCGCCGCAAATCGTTTCGATGGTGCCGACACGGTATCCAGCCTTCCCTTTCCTGTCCGGATGGGGATAGACAATGTCTTCCGGGTGGAAGGCAGCGGCATGCTGGTTTCGGGCTGGCTGCTCGATCCCGATAGCCACGTGGAAAGTGTGAAGCTGCGCCGTCATCGCGGTGAAATCCAGATCGATACCAGTTGGACCCGCATCGACCGGCCCGACGTCACCCACGAATTCGACAATCAGCCGCCATTCAATGCCGGGCTGGACCCCAGCCGTCACGCGCATGGTTTCGTTGCCTTCGCACCCGAGCTTGCAGGCGACAGCACGTCGCCATTCTATCTAGAACTTGCAATCAGCGACGGACGGCGCGCATTTTTTCCATTGACGCCAATCCGCGTCACCTCGCGTGACGCTATCGTACGGCAAATCCGCGCGACCGATCCAAATGCATGGGCGTTGCGCCATATTGTCGACCAGCAGCTCGTGCCGCTGCTGCGCGGCGTCAACCGCCCTGCGCCGGAAGTCTTTGGTGTAGTCGATCTCGGCCCCTTCGAAGATGCGATAGGGCCTGCGATCATCATCGGTATCGACGAGCGCGTCGAGGAAGTCGAACCTTTGCTGGCGCTTCTCGCGCTTGATCCCGAAACCCGCATCGCGCCAATCGTAATCGCAGCTGCAACCGAGATCATTGATCGCGTCGGCGTACAAATCAGGCGTCTTGCGGATTTCTACCGCCTTCGCATCAGGCTCGTTTCAGCTACGGGGTCGGAAGACCTCTACGATGCACTGGAAGTCGGCGCCCGCACGGTTTCGACAGATCAGGTCATATTTCTGGCGGGATCGCTGCTGCCGCGCCGCTCCGGATGGCTGAACAAGCTCATCAGCGCCTATGAAGCGCACAAGGACTGCGTTCTGTCTCCCACCCTTGCCTATGAGGATGATTCAATTCGCTGGGCGGGAACCTGGGTTGCAGGACCGCAATCCGGCATGTCGGCGGATCGCGCTCTGATCAGCCGCTACGCCGGTTATCCGATCGACGCCGTTTCAGGAATGTCCTTGACGGAAGTCGCAACGGCTACGTTCGAGTGCTGCATTCTTCCACGCGAAGCCCTGTTTTCAGTCGGCGGTTTCACGCGCGGTTATCTCGGCACCCATGAAAAGGGACTGGATCTCGGATTGAAACTCAAACAATCGGGCTTGCGCTCCTATTGGTTACCATCAGCGCAGATGCTGGGAGCAGACGATACATCCGTAACTGACAGGGCATCGACCATAGCGCTCATTGAGCGCATTGACCGGCAGGTCTTCGATGCACGGTGGTCCTCCATTCTCGCTGGCAGGCGTAACGTACAGGTGGAGGAATCCGCATGAGCGATAAACTCCGTGTTCTCGTCATCTCGCACGCTCACCCGTCGATCTCGCTCGGTGGTGGTGAAATCGCTTCCTACAATCTGCACAAGGGTTTGAACAGCATTCCCGATGTGCAGTCAGTCTATCTGGCCCGAGCCGCTCATCCGATCCCTCGGCATGGCACGACGGCTCTCATGAGCATGCGGCGCGCCAGCGACGAAATCCTGTTCCATGCCGACGAATACGATCACTTCTATCTGTCGAACAAGAACACCGATGAAATCCGTCGTGACCTGCTGCGCTTTGTCCGCGACTTCGATCCGGACATCGTGCATTTCCATCATGTTCTCGGCCTCGGGCTTGAAACGCTCTATGCCATCCGCGAGGCACTGCCGGATCGCATCATTCTGGTGACGTTTCATGAATTCCTGTCGATCTGCAACAATGATGGCCAGATGGTCAAAGCTGGCACCTCCAAGCTCTGCAACGAGGCATCCCCTATTGATTGCCACGGCTGTTTTCCGCAGATACCGCCAGCGCGTTTTCTCAAGCGCGAACGTTTCGTGCGCGGCATGCTGGAACTGGCCGACGGATTTGTGTCGCCGAGCGAGTTCCTTGCCAACCGCTATCTGGAATGGGGCCTCAACCCCGACAAGATGGCAGTCATCGAGAACGGTATCGCCATCCGCGATGTTACCCCTCCGCGTGAGCTAACCGGCCCGAACCCGCGTCGCAGCCGCTTTGCCTTTTTTGGTCAGATCAACCCGTTCAAGGGCATAGACGTTCTGGTCGATGCCGTATCGCGTGTGCCGGAACAGGTATGGGGCGAGGATTCCCGCCTGATGATCTTCGGCGGCAATCTGGAAAAGCAGCCGCCCGCTTTTCAGGAGCGCATGCAGAAATTGATTGAAGAGGCTGGTCCGCGCGTGCGTTTCTATGGTGCGTACCAGAATGCTGAAATGCCGCGCCTCATGCAGTCGGTCGACTGGGTGGTCATGCCCTCAATCTGGTGGGAAAATTCACCCATTGTCATTCAGGAGGCGCTGCACCATCGCCGTCCGGTCATCTGCTCGAATATTGGCGGCATGGCTGAGAAAATCCGCGATGGCGAAGACGGCCTGCATTTCCGTGTTCGCAGCGCCGAGGATCTGGCCGACCGTTTTACAGAAGTGCTCAGCGAGCCGAGCATATGGGATAGACTGCATCATTCCATCCGCAATCCGGTCCACTATGTCGATTGCGCAAAGGAACATCTGGACCTCTACAACCGGCTGCGTGGGTCAAAACCCCGCAGACAGAAACCGGCAGTTACGCAAACTGCTCTTTCTCAGGCAAGCTGAGCCTGGCTTGACCTTAGTGAAACAGAAGGAAGACCGTATGGCACGCGCCCTCGTCATGATCCCTGCGGGAGAAGTGTACGATCACGACAATGTCCGCTGGTATCGTCACACCGACGTTCAGGGCAGCATCAATCATTATCACAATATCGGCGATGCCTTCGTGTTCGAGTCATCGTTGAAACTGATGAATTACGAGAAGGCTTCAGAACTTCCGATCACCAATTTCTCACCTGAGAAGATTGATCAGCTGCGTGAAGAGTATGATTATGTGATCCTGCGCGGTTCGAACTATATCAACAAGGATATGAACTGGCGCGACACGATCCCGGTCTTGCAACGGCTTAAACTGCCGGTCATAGCATTCGGTATCGGAGCACAAGCGCCGGTCAGAGGAGAAATACAGCTTTCCGAAGAGACCAAGGCGGTCCTGCGCATCATTGCAGATTCGACGACATCCATCGGTGTGCGCGGCGCTTACACGGCGCAGGTACTGAACGATATCGGCATCCGCAATGTGCGCATCGTCGGTTGTCCAACGGCGTTTCGCCGCAACAACCAGCATTTGCGTATCAAGTTGCCACCACTGGAAAACGTGGCTCAAGTCGGCGTTACGGTTCGTCGAGAGGTTTCACCAGCCTATGCGCAGGATATCGAGCAATATCTGACGCGTCACCGCGACCTTATCAAAACCATGGCCGAGCGCTTCGATGTGACCTTGATGGCTCAGGGCGAGATCGATGAGAAGAAAATGGTCTTCGGCACTGCGGAGCAGAAGGAGGAGGCCATTGCAGCGCTCAAGAACCATCGCTGGACAGCGGACTGGTATTTCGACGAGACAATAGAAAACCTCTATCGCCATCGTATGTTCTATTCGGATGTCGTTGCCGATTACGAGGAACTGGTGCGCAGGCAACAGCTCGTTCTCGGCTATCGCCTGCATGGTAATCTGATGGCGCTGGCCAACGGTGTGCCGTCCATCTATTTCACCTATGACAGCCGTACAGCCGAATTTGCCGAAACCTACAAGATACCGAGCTATGACGTCTTCAGCGACAAGCCTTTCCGGCTGGAAGACTATTGGGATCAGTCGTTGTTCGACAAGTATAACCGGGCATGGTTCGAGACCTATGCCGAGATGAAGCAGTTTCTCGATGAAAATGGTGTCGACAACAAGATGACCGAAACCGGACTTCCCATCGCGGAACTGAAGGTCGCGTAAGATTTAGTTCTTTGGCAGTTGAGCGGAGCTATTCCCCTTCTGCTCTTCTGCCAGAAGCGACCACGCAGCAATGAACATCGCGGCAATCAGCGGCCCGACCACAAAACCATTGATCCCGATCAGTGAAATGCCCCCAACCGTGGAGATCAGCACGACATAATCCGGCATGCGGGTGCCTTTTCCGACCAGAGGCGGGCGCAGGAGATTATCGACCAGTCCGATCACGAATACGCCCACGAAAACCAGAATGCCTCCGCTGATCCATTCTCCGCTTGCAAAGAACCAGGCCGCTGCCGGCACCCAGACCAGTGCTGCGCCGACCGCTGGCAGCATGGAAAGGAATGTCATCAACACGCCCCAGAGCAAAGCCGCCTCAACGCCCAAGGACCAGAAAGTCACACCGCCGATCGTGCCCTGAATGATGGCAATGATGATATTGCCTTTCACCGTCGCGCGGATGACAGCGATGAACTTTTCCAGAAACTGCCGCGTGTAATCATCATTGAGCGGAATGGCCTGCCTGATCTTCCGTCCAAGGTCCGCACCGTCGCGAAACAGGAAGAACAGCAGATAGAGCATGATGCCGAAGCCTATGAAAAATTGCAGCGTGTTCTGGCCGAAGCTGACCAGTTTTCCGGCAAAAAGCTGACTGCCCTGCATGATCGCAGACGATATGCGCGCCCGCCATTCCGCGAAATCACCCAGCTCGAACCGGGTCAGCCACTCCTCCAACGAATCCGGCAAGGCGCCCAGAATGCGTGAGATATAGCTGTTCAGATCAAACTCGCGACTGCTCAGGCGTTGATAGAGAGAGTTTCCCTCCTGTACCAGCGAACCGAAAATCGCAAGCATTGGAATGATGACCAGACAGATGCACATCAGCACGGAAAGCAGAGCGGCAATGTTTTTCCTGCCGCCGAGCAGACGTTCCAGGCGTTGTTGTACTGGCGAGAACACCACGGCGAGAATGACTGCCCAGAGAACCGCCGAATAATAAGGCAACAGCAGCCATGCAAAGGCGATGGTGACCAGTGCCAGTAGAATATAGAAGCTCGCGCGCTGGACGGACATAATCACCTGCTGCAGATTTCCGGGTCAGGAAACCCTGCCCGGAAAACCATTCCAATTCAATAGAGAAGCGCAGGCCCGGCAGGTTATGCCGCTTTCAGAGGCACCCGCTTTTCATCGGGAAGTGAACGCGCGAGTGTGCTCAGAAGATCGCTTTGCGACACCAAACCGATGATGCGGCGCATTTCATCAACAACCACGACAGCATGCGCCAATCCATCGGTCAGGCTGGGCAGAAGGCTCATCACCGGATCGGCTTGCGCAGCGGTGGGCGCTTCCACGATATAGTTTCTGAAATCGTCACCCGGATGCATCAATTCGCGCAAACCGACTACGCCTTTCAGGCGACCGTCGGCCGTGTGTACCGGCAAGGTCAGTAGATTATGCCGCAAGATCAGGTCGCGCGCCTGGCTCGCCGTTGCATCTTCATCGATACTGACGACATCACGAGACATAATGTCGGCGCAGGTCAGGTCGCCGTGGGAACGAATGGACACTTCAAGCTCCACTTGCCGCAGCAGACGTCCAAGATCGTTGCGATCGATATCGAAGCTTTCATCCAGTGCAAGCAAGGCGCGGTCGATATCTTCCTCGCGGATACCCATCCGGACCGAAGGCGGCAAATCTTCGGTGCTGTGCTTGTTTACCGGAGCAGCCGCCGCCACGTGCGGATATTTCCGACGCGACAGTTTGTGAAAAAGGATACCAAGGCCGACCAGAAGGCAAGAGTTCAGCGCGACCGGCACAAGCGGAAACAGCAATCCCCACTTGGCAACCGCAGAACCACCCAGAACTGCAGTCAGCGCCGCTGCGCCACCGGGCGGATGGAGGCTACGGGTAACCGACATTGCCGCGATCGCGAGCGCCACGCCAAGGCCGATCGCCAAAGCCGGATCATCAACAAACTGGGTGACGGCCAGTCCCACAAAGGCGGAAATCGTGTTGCCGCCGATGATCGACCACGGCTGCGCCAGCGGGCTGGTTGGAACTGCGAAAAGCAGAACCGCCGAAGCACCGATTGGCGCTACGATCAAAGGCAGATGCGGACCGCTTCCCAGCAGCATGCTCGATATGAATCCGGTCAGCGCGATACCAATCAAGGCACCGAGGCAAGCAATCGAACGTTCTCGCAGCGTTGCACCGGCAAGAACTGGCTTGAACAGTCGGAGCGCACGCGACTGGTGTTGTTCTGGATCTCTCTGGGTCATTCCGTCAATCAGGCCGATGATAGGGGACGCTTCAGCGAAAACCCGTTGAAGCTAAAGACTGTTCTCTTGGGGGTGAGACAATATCCTGCCCTTGCCGGATTCGAACAAGAAAGCAAATCCGTATCCGCTTGCCGGAATGGAAAAATTGTTCCCCGTTCATCAACTCATCGAGAACAATGGTCTCAATGTCATTTCAAGCCCCAGGATCATAAGGCCGATCAGAAACCATCGACGAAAGTTTTCCGGTCGGATTTTGCGGCGACAAGCCTGCCCTAGGAACATGCCAACCAGTGAAGGAACAATGGCCAGAACAGACGCCAGCAGGAGATCACCGGAATATGCTTGCCTGCTCGAAAGCCCGACCGCAAGTGCAGCAGTCGAGACAGTAAAGGAAAGCCCGAGCGACTGCACAAGATCATCTTTTCTGAATCCTAGCGATTGCAGATAGGGCACAGCCGGTATGACGAATATCCCTGTAGCGCCCGCAATCAAGCCGGTCAGCAGCCCGATGACAGGTGACAGCAGGCGTTCAAGCTTTTCCGACACCTGTAGCTGGCGGGCGAACAACGTGTAGGCTGCATAGATAACGAGCGAGAAGCCCAGCATCGATGTGGTGACTGCAATGTTCCCCCCGACCAGAACCGCAGTTCCCGCAATGGTCCCGACTGCAATGGCAAGCATCATGCTCCAGAGACGAAGCATAAGCTGACCGAAGCTAGGCCCCGCCAGAAGCTGCCAAAGATTGGTGATGAAAGACGGAATAATCAACAGGCTTGCAGCTGAGAGCGGAGATATCAGCGCGCCCAATATGCCCATGGCGACTGTGGGCAGCCCCATTCCTGTCACGCCTTTGACAAAGCCGGCACCGAGGAACGTTACCGCAATCGTCAGGATCAAGGGTAATGAATAAATCATGTCCCTGCTATAGCGACTTGGCCATCGGACGGAATGCGGAAGTTCCTTATAGAGCCTTCGGCTTTCCCATAGGCAGAATTCGCGCTAACATCGCTTATGCGCTTTGATCTTACCGACCTTCGCCTCTTCCTCGCTGTCGCCGATACCGGCAGCATCACTCATGGCGCGGCTGAAATCGGCCTGTCGCTTCCAGCGGCAAGCGAGCGCCTGCGTGATATGGAGGCCTCCGGGCAGGTTTCGCTTTTGGAGCGGGGACGACGCGGCGTTGCCCTTACCGAAGCAGGCGAAGCCCTTGTCCATCACGCAAGAGCGGTCATGCGGCAGATGGCCGACCTGCATAGCGAATTGGGCTCACATGCCAAAACCATGCGCACAGCCATTCGCGTCGCGGCCAATACCGCTACCGTCACCGAATATCTTCCGGCAAAACTCGCCGCCTGGATGGCAAAAAATCCTCGCATCGATGTGGAGTTGAAAGAACGACAGAGCAGCGATATTGCTCGTGCCATTTTGCGCGGCTTTGTTGAGATCGGAATTTTATCGGATGCGGTGGAAACTACGGGTTTGGAGCTGGTTCCTTTTGCAATAGATCAGCTGGTACTGATCACTGCCAGAAGCCATCCGCTGGCTGAACATAAGCGCGTGAGTTTCTCTGACATCCTGCAGGAACAGTTCATCGGTCTATCAGCTGGCGCACTGCAGGAGCACCTCGAAATTCAGGCAACCCGGCTAGGCGGCAGACTTAAAATCAGGACGAAACTCCGCACGTTTGAAGGGGTCGGTAATATGGTGGCTGCCAGCGTAGGTGTTGCGATCATTCCGCAGACCGCCGCCCGACGCCTTAGAAAGACACTCCCCATTGCAACGGTCGCTATCTCCGATGCTTGGGCAAGAAGAAATCTGGCAATAGCGGTGCAATCCTTAGAAGAACTTACCACACCGGCCAGGAGCCTCGTCGATCACCTCGTCTTGAATGCTGAGCTTCCCGCAATTAAAACTGCATAAGATTAGCCCCGATCAGAAAGAACCTTCAAGACGATACCTCAACGCACGGCGAAAACATGACAAGCGAGCTACCCAGACTTTGGTAGTACAAGCGCTTTCATTGAAGGTCAGGCATTGGCAAGCCGCCGGGATACATCTACATTCTTTTTCAAGCGCACCGAATAATCCTGCCAATTCAAGAGCAACAACGGTGCAGAAACATTTTATTGCAGTCATTGAATAGTATCGCATCTGATTGCCCGAAGCGCCCAAAGAGGCGTGGGGAACCAAATTCAGAATACCGGCACGCCCGCCGCAACATAGTCTGGGAGGACGCTATGATGAAAACTATCGCCGCTCTGGCGACAACACTTGCTATTTCCACCGCAGCTTTCACCGCACAGGCACAAAATTATCCGGAACGGACGATCACCATGGTCGTGCCTTTCTCAGCCGGTGGGCCTACCGATACTGTCACGCGACTTGTGGCAGAATCCATGTCCAAGGATCTCGGACAACAGGTTATCGTCGAGAATGTCGGCGGCGCAGGTGGAACACTCGGAGCCGGGCGCGTCGCAACCGCCGATCCGGATGGCTATACGCTTCTGCTTCACCATATCGGCATGGCCACAAGCGCCACGCTTTACCGCAAGCTCGCTTATGACACGCTGAACGCGTTTGAATATGTCGGTCTTGTCACGGAAGTTCCGATGACGATTGTTGCACGCAAAGACCTTGAGCCAACCGATCTCAAGGGGCTGATCGAATATGCCAAGGCCAACAAAGATACGGCGACGGTCGCCAATGCCGGTATCGGCGCGGCATCGCATCTTTGCGGCATGTTGTTCATGAGCGCGATTGAAACGCCGCTCGTTACAGTTCCCTACAAGGGAACCGGCCCGGCCATGACCGATCTTCTCGGTGGACAGGTCGACATCATGTGTGACCAGACCACCAACACGACGAAGCAGATTCAGGCCGGCACGATCAAGGCTTATGCCGTTACCTCGCCTGAACGTCTGGACGTACTGAAAGACCTTCCGACTACCAAGGAAGCCGGTCTGGACGGCATGGAAGTGGGCATCTGGCACGGCATCTATGCCCCCAAGGGAACCCCGGCGGAAGTCACCGAACGTCTGTCGAAGTCGCTTCAGGTGGCCTTGAAAGACCAGAATGTGGTTGCCCGTTTTGCCGAACTCGGCACAAAGCCGTCTCCGGAATCCGATGCGACACCGGCCGCGTTAAAGGCCAAGCTCGAATCCGAAATCGCGCGCTGGAAGCCGATTATCGAAGCTGCAGGACAATACGCGGACTGATCGTACAGGAAACAATCAGGGCATGTCATTTGACGCGCCTTGATTGTCGTTTTCCCTTCGGCTGCACATCAAACTGCAGTCGACGTGATACACGACCGACGTCATATGCCGACCTTCCGGCATAGCCCTTTCAACGGCAAATCCGAAAGACGATTGGCCATGAACGAGCCCTCAAGGAAATTCTCAATAGATCCGACCAACGGATTGTGCGGTGCACTGCTCGCACTGACAGGCGCCTTTTTTGCCTATCAGTCGCTTGGTCTGGACCTCGGCACATCGCTACGTATGGGACCGGGATATTTCCCACTTGTCCTTTCCGGTGTTCTGATCCTGCTTGGACTGGTCATCCTTATTCAGGCTACACGTGTCTCCGGCGAGCCTATCGGCCCGATCGCTTGGCGCGGCCTGTTCTTTATTCTGCCTGCGCCGATATTCTTCGGCCTGACCGTGCGCGGCCTCGGCTTCGTACCGTCGCTGTTTCTGACCTGTCTCATCGCCTCTTTCGCCTCGATGCGTATGAAACCACTTGCAGCGATCATTCTTGCCGCTGCAATCACGGTCTTTTCGGTCATTGTCTTCAGCTACGCGCTCGCGCTGCCATATCAGCGTTTCGGGCCCTGGTGGCCGTTCTAAAGGGGGGCACGAGCATGGAGCTTTTCAACAATCTTGCGCTTGGCTTCTCAACAGCATCGACGCTTGCCAATCTCGGCTTTTGCCTTATCGGCGTATTGCTTGGCACGTTGATCGGCGTTCTGCCGGGCATCGGCGCCACCGCGACCATTGCCATGCTTCTTCCGATCACGTTCCAGATTGGCGATCCGGTTTCCGCACTGATCATGCTTGCTGGCATCTATTACGGTGCCCAATATGGCGGGTCGACAACCGCAATTCTCATCAACATGCCGGGAGAATCCTCGTCCGCAGTGACGGCCATCGACGGCTACCAGATGGCGCGCCGCGGGCGTGCCGGTGCAGCACTTGCAATCGCGGCAATCGGTTCATTCTTCGCCGGTACTGTCTCCACCTTTCTGGTGGCGATCTTCGCTCCGCCACTCACAGAAATCGCCCTGAAATTCGGCTCGGCTGAGTATTTCTCGCTGATGGTCGTCGGGCTGGTGTCGTCCGTGGCACTGGCGCACGGTTCGATCATCAAGGCTCTGGCGATGGTTGTACTGGGGCTGCTGCTCGGCCTTATCGGTACTGACATCTACACCGGCACACCGCGTTTCACGCTCGGCATTACAGAATATGCGGATGGCCTCAATTTCGTTGCCGTTGCTGTCGGCGTGTTCGGCATCGCTGAAATTCTGCGCAATCTCGAAAACGAACATGCGCGCGAAGTGCTGATGGCAAAGGTCACGGGACTGATGCCGACGCGCGACGATTTCAAGCGCATGACTGCGCCAATCCTGCGCGGAACGGTCATCGGTTCGGCGCTTGGTATCCTGCCCGGCGGTGGCGCCATTCTGGCGTCTTTTGCTTCCTACACGGTGGAAAAGCGTATTTCCGATACGCCGGAAGAGTTCGGAAAGGGCGCGATAGCAGGCGTTGCAGGACCGGAATCCGCCAACAATGCCGGTGCACAGACATCCTTCATTCCGATGCTCACGCTCGGCATTCCAGCCAATCCGGTCATGGCATTGATGATCGGCGCCATGATTATTCAGGGCATCGTGCCAGGCCCGAATGTTGCAACAGAACAACCCGCCTTGTTCTGGGGTGTGATTGCGTCGATGTGGATAGGCAATCTCATGCTCATCATCTTGAACCTGCCACTGATCGGCCTGTGGGTAAAGCTTCTGACAGTGCCCTACTATGTGCTTTTTCCGATTATCATGACTTTCTGTTCAATCGGCGTTTATAGCGTCAATTCGAATGTCTACGATCTCTACGCAGTCGCCTTCTTCGGCTTCATCGGCTATCTGCTGGCCAAACTGCGCTGCGAACCGGCCCCCCTGCTGCTTGGCTTCGTTCTCGGCCCGTTGCTGGAGGAACATCTGCGACGCGCCATGATCCTGTCACGCGGCGACCCGGCAACCTTTTTCACCCGCCCGATCAGCGCCATTCTGCTCGCCATAGCTGCGGCCGTTCTCGTGGTCGTGCTGCTTCCATCGGTACGCAAGAAGCGCGACGAGGTGTTCGTCGAGGAAGGTTAACCTAGGTTAAGCCAAAAGATGACGCTGGAGCATTGATATGCTATAGGAACCGGGGGCTTGGCCGGGGGCCTGTATTGTCGTTTGAATCGCCAGCACAGAGGGAGGTGTCATGGCGGACGAACAGCGTCGAAGCTTCCGGCAGCGACTGGCTGCCATCGTCATTGCGGGTATCGGCACGGCCGCCGCAAGCGTATTCTCCTATGCAGCGGCAATTTATGAGGCAGCCAATCCCGAGCCTATGCGGGAACTGAGCCCCGGCGAGACGGTCGATACTGGACGCTGGCACGTGGCGATAACCGGCGCGCGCTTTAGCTCTGTTCCACCGACCGGCGTGAAACCTTACGAGCCCAAAAACTACCTCATGGTCGATGTCAGTCTCGACAATCGTTCCGCGTCGTCAGCCTATGCATCGCGAAGGCTCCTCACCCTCGATCCGCCAAATCCGGCGCTGAAAGACCCGATCGTTTACATCATCAAGGACAAATGGATTGCGAGTCCGATCAATCCCGGCATGCCGGAAAAGCTGACCGTAGTATGGGAATGGCCGCAAGGTGAAACTCCGCCGCAGGAAGTGCGGCTCCTCATTGGCAGTGAAATCTACAAGAAGCGGGATAATCTCTATGGGGCCTCTACATGGCTTGATCGGGACCCCATCGCGGTCATCCAATTGCCTGTTCATATGTCATCTGCCGAGAGCGAAGGATGATGGGCTGGCTCAAAAGCACTCTCATGCTGTGCGTGGCCGTCGCCGCGCTATACGGCATGCAGCATTCCACCCCCTATTACAGCGATATCTTTTCCTCCGTAACCATTGAAGGACAGCAGGGAAAGCCAGCAGAAACCAGTCGTTTCGTCGTCGGCATCGTGAATGTTTATCGAGCCCGGCAACTGACAACACCCGGCATCGGAAGCACCCGCGCCTATAATACGGATGGCGAATGGCTGGTCATCGAGGCCGCAGCCAAAGCAAAGATCGAGAGCCTTGGCCTCGCGGCTGTCGAATGGCTTGGGCCGAACGGTATCCGCTACGCCATGAGCAAACGCCCGACTTATGCGCCCGGTATAGTCGGCTCTGAACGGCTGGAGCCGGGGATTCCACGTCCTATACTGATGGTGTTTGAATTGCCGCGTGACCAGATCGCAGGTGGAAAGCTGCTCATTGCCGAATCTTCACTGACCCCTCTTTCAGAACAGGTGCAGATCAGCATGAACTCCACGGCGCAGGACAATGTCAGCCAGTCAATCGCGATCAAACGCATGGGGACCATCATGCCCTGGCAATTGGAGGTCAGCCAATGAGTGAAGCAGCCTCTTCAGGCGAGCGAAAATCGTTCTGGATATGCCTTGCTCTCCTGATTATCGCCCTGCCCCTTGCTGTTTTCGTGCGTTCCGACGGCGGTTTGTTGCGCTGGATCGAGCAGAACCTGCAAGAGCCGATTGTCGTGCCGCGTGGCGATGTGCAGACTTATGCTGGTGCCAACTGGAAACTGGTCGCATTGGACAAGTTTCCAGGCACATTGCCAAAAACCAGTATCGTACTTGCAGAAATCGAAGTGGCTATTCAGGACACTGAACAGTTGAAACAGTTGATACCCTGTTTCGTAACTGCGACGGACGCTGAAGGCCGCAGCTGGTCGACATTGTATGTATCCAATCAAGTAATCCAAAAACTGAAACCGGAAGCCGCCGACAAGCCGAAATGCTATGATCTTGCCAATGAAAATGGCAGCGCCCCGGTTCGTATCGTCGAGAGCTTTCTTGTTCCCGAAAACGTTGGAGAGCTTTCGCTATCGCTCTCTATGCTGGGGAAACAGCCTGAGCATCTGGTTCTGAAATAGCCCTGTTCTTCTGGCTCACCAACGCATATTCGAGGACTGCCGCCAGAAGTGCGATACGTATTGCGTCAAGCAGGATGCCGCCATCAAGCTCCGTCGGGCTACCGATCAGAATAGCCAGAACATTGGCGATGCGTTGCCAAATTTCGATATCGTATGGTCCAAGATAATGGGTCGTACCGTACCAGATCCATGCGCCGGTCCAGCTTATGGCACGGTAGAGAACGATAAACGACAGCAGGGTTCCAAGCCCTGCCCCGACGACAAGTTTCAGGCAGGTCCATACAGGCCGGTAGCGGCTGCGATAACCGCCCAGATAATGTGCAGTGAAGTCGCTCAACCACTTCCGGAAGGTCGTTCCGCGAGATGGGGCTGGCGGAACCGGTGCTTTCCTGGCGGACAGATCATAGCCGTAGATGATGGCCGCCATCACCAGCCAGACCATCGGCAAGAGCGCATAGAAGAACAGATTCTGCGCCTGTACCCAGAAGCTCGGTTGCTGAAACTCCACGGGCACAAAATTTTCGGCAGCGTAAGCGCTCATCGACAACCATGCAGCACTGACATCGAAACCATCGAGCAGGGACCCGGCCCCAATCCAGCGGATGAGATCATCCTTCCACTTATCGAGCGCAAACAGACCTATGAATATCCAGCTTGCGTCGGCGGCGACAATCAACAGCCGCAACCAAGGTGAATGGACTTTCTCATTCGCCCGTTTGGCAATCCAGCGGATCAGCCAGCAGACGAAAATTGCCGCGATCAGGCTGCCGGAACGCACAAGGTCGAATATGTGCATCTTCTCGCCAAAGGCTGTGCGCTCAAAAGCAAGCCGCGAATATTCGCGCACTGTGTCGCCAAGAAAGCCCCATGCGGCGTAATAGGCGAAGAACGGCAGAATGACGGCTGCCGTCACCATCAGCATACGGTCGGCCTTGCGATTGTCGGGCGACGGTGCGGTTCCTGCCGTAGCGGTTTGGCGCAACGAAGCAAGCGCTGGCAATCCGGGGCGCAGCGTGGCGAACATCGTCACCACGACGAGCAGCTTCACAAGTACGACCAGCGAAAGCACGACCATTCCGGCGAGCGGAAAATATCCGCCCGCGCGTACCGCAGCATCGAGCAGCAAGTCGCGTGCAATATAGCCCAGCGTACCGATAAGCAGCAGCTGGGGCCAGAACCGTGCCAGAAGACGGGCTGTCAGAGCGAGCAGACCGCCGATATCCTTGAGCATCGTCATGGCCGCAGTTTAGCCAGCTGATTGGTAGGGCTCAATATATTTTATTCGTCTAATATATAGACCTGCACTTATCCACGCCGCGTGCCGGAAGATACGATGTCGAGATAGACAGCCAGAACAAGAATGCTCCCCTTGATGATCTGCTGCCAGAACGTATCGACGCCGAGCATGGACATGCCGTTGTCGAGGCTCGACATGATGAGCGCACCGACCAGTGCACCCAGCACGGAACCAACGCCGCCGCGCATGGAGGTGCCGCCGATGAAACAGGAGGCAATGGCGTCAAGTTCGCCGCCCATGCCTGCCGATGGCGTGCCTGCCGCGAGGCGTGAGGTCGTTGTCAGGCCAGCCACCGCCGCCATCAACCCCATCAGTGCGAAGACTGCCATTTTGACGAAATTGACGTTCACGCCGGAAAAGCGCGTCGCTTCGGTGTTCGAACCAACCGCATAGATGTGGCGACCAAACACGGTCTGTTTTGCAATGACAGTGAAGACGCCAAGGATCACCAGCAGGATCAGCACCGGAACCGGCACACCCTGATAGCTGTTGAGGATCAGGATAAAACCGAGGATCAGGATACCAATACCGAGAAGCCTTGCGACTTCCATCCCGGATGAAAGTGTCTGGAGATTATGCTTGCGCTTGCTGGCCCGCGTACGCAACGTCATCAGGATCAGCACGCCGAACAGGGCAATGGCGCAGAGATTGCCAAGCCAGCCCGGCAGATAGCCCTGTCCGATATATTTGAACTCCGGAGAGATCGGCGCAATGGTGACGCCACCCATAATGCCGAGCACGATGCCGCGAAACACAAGTTGGCCGCCAAGCGTGACGATGAAGGACGGTATGCCGAGATAGGCAGTCAGCCAGCCGTTAAAAGCGCCAAGCGCCACGCCGAGAACCAGAACCGTGCTGATCGTCGCCCATAAGGGCCATCCGTAGATCACATCGAGAACAGCGGCGACACCGCCCAAAAGCCCTAATAGTGCGCCGACAGAAAGATCGATTTCGCCGGCAACAATGACGAAAACCATCGCAGATGCGAGCATTCCGGTAATGGCCATCTGGCGTAGAAGATTGGAGAAGTTGCGTGCCGTCAGGAACTGCGAACGTCCCATTTCGGGGTCATAGGTAAGGATCGCAAACAATGCCCAGATGAGCGCAACCACAATCAGCAGCGCGACAATCTTATAATCCGCCAGAAACTTCCGAAGGCTTTTGCCCGTCAATGTCATATCATGCACCGGTCAAATTTGAGCATTTCCAGCAAAGATGTGAAGCGGTTTTGCATAAGGAAAATGCGTGAAAACAAAGAGTTATTCGAGGATCAGGCCGCATTGGTCATCGGTTTGCCGATTGCAGCGGCAAGCACCTTCTCCTGGGTAAGATTTTCATTGGGGAAATCGCCACGCAGCCTGCCCTCGCCGATCACGAGAACACGGTCGCTGATGCCAAGAACTTCCGGCATTTCGGAAGAGACCATCAGCACCGCGACACCCTGTTTCGCGAGTGCGAAGATCAGTTTGTAGATTTCATATTTCGCACCAACATCGACGCCCCGCGTCGGCTCATCGAGAATGAGCACCTTGGGGTCTGGCAGCATCATCTTCGACAGCACCGCCTTTTGCTGGTTGCCACCGGACAGGGACGCAATTTCCAGCATCGGATCGGCAGTCTTCACCTTGAGGCGCAGAATTTCGCGCTGGATCGTGGCCAGTTCCGCTTCCTTGTCGAGCAATCCGCGCAAGGAAAAGCGATCCAGCACGGAGACCGTCATATTATAGCCCACAGGCATGATCGGCAGGATGCCATCCTTCTTTCGGTCCTCCGGCACCATGCAGATGCCCTGTCGAACCGCATCACGCGGCGTGCGGATTTTCAGCTCCTTGCCTTCCAGAAAGACTTGACCGTCATGCGCTCCGGGCCAGACACCGAACAGGCTGGACACCAGTTCCGTGCGCCCCGCGCCCACCAGCCCGGCAATACCGAGAATTTCACCGCGTCGCAGCGCGAATGAAACATTGTCGACCACCTTGCGATCCGGATTGGTCACATCCCAGCAGTTGATTTTGCGTGCCTCGAAAACAACCTCGCCAATATCGTGCGGCTCGCGCGGAAACAGGTTTTTCATCTCGCGCCCCACCATCATGGTGATGATGGCTGGCGTGGTGAGTTCCGCCATCGGCTTCGTCGCGATATGCGTTCCGTCGCGAATGACCGTCACCGTGTCGGAAATTTCGGCCACTTCATCCAGCTTGTGGGAGATGTAGACACAGGCCATGCCTTGCGCCTTGAAGTCCTTGATGAGATCGAGAAGGACGCGTGTTTCGGATGCCGTCAGCGCCGATGTCGGCTCATCCAGAATGAGCAGCTTCGCATTCTTGTTGATCGCCTTTGCGATCTCGATCAACTGCTGCTTGCCACCCGGATAATGATAGACCGGAAGCGCGACATTGATGTCATGGATCTTGAGGCGCGCCAGAAGTTCCGTCGCGCGCGCATTCATCTGGTCATAATCGATGAAGCCTCCGCTTGTCGGCTCCGATCCCAGAAAGATGTTTTCCGCAACCGAGAGATGCGGCACCATCATGAGTTCCTGATGGATGATGACGATACCCGCGGCTTCCGTATCGCGGATGCCCGTCGCCTTCAGTTCCTGGCCTTCCCAGAAAATTTCCCCGCTCCAGGTGCCATGGGGATAAACGCCGGAAAGCACTTTCATCAGCGTGGATTTGCCTGCGCCGTTCTCACCGCAAAGGCCGACACACTCGCCCGCGCGCACTTTCAGGTAAATACCGTCAAGCGCTTTCACGCCGTTGAAGTCCTTACCGATATTGCGCATCTCTAGAAGATATTCGGACATCGCATATGACCTTGCAGTAATGCAGCAGAATGAGCCGTCCGGTTTCAAACCACACCATCTTCTGGCGGAAATGTTCCGGACAACGCTGTCACAGACAGCATCGACAAGTTGGTGGGGCCAGAAGCTGGATCATGATTTCCAGACTTCCGGCCCCACTATTCTCTCAAGGATAAGTCGCCGGAAAAGCTTACTTCCCTTCAATCTGCTCCTTGGTGTAGAAGCCGTCCTGAACGTAGATGTCGATATTGTCCTTGGTCACGGCAGTCGGCGTCAGCAGAAGCGTGTCGACCTGCTTGCCGCCATTGTCGAGCTTGGAATTGAACTCAGGCGTTTCACCCTTGACCATCTGGACGGTCAGCTTGGCAGCTTCCGAAGCAATGAGTTTCAGCGGCTTGTAGACCGTCACGGTCTGCGTACCGTCAATCAGACGCTTGACGGCGGCAAGGTCGCTATCCTGACCGGAAACAGCAGTCTTTCCAGCCAGTCCCTGCGCGGCAAGAGCCTGAATGGCGCCACCGGCGGTGCCGTCGTTTGAAGCAACAACCGCATCAATCTTGTTCTGTGCAGCCGTCAGAGCATTTTCCATGATGGAGAGCGCTTCCGTCGGGCTCCACTCCTTCACCCACTGCGAGCCGATGACCTTCACCTTGCCTGAATCGATAGCTTCTTTCAGAGCCTTTTCCTGTCCGGCACGGAGAAGCTTGGCGTTGTTATCCGTCGGCGAGCCGCCAAGGAGATAATAATTGCCTTCCGGCTTGGCCTTCAGAACGGCTTCAGCCTGCATGAAGCCGACGCGCTCATTGTCGAACGAGATATAGGCATCGATATCCGCATTGAGGATCAGACGGTCATAGGACAGAACCTTGATGCCGGATGCCTTGGCATCAGCCACAACCGCATCGAAAACCTTGGAGTTCATCGGCACGATGACGATGGCGTCAACACCCTGCGCAATCAGGTTTTCAACCTGCTTGACCTGCTTTTCCTCGTTGCCGTCAGCCGACTGTACATTGACCTTGGCGCCCAGCTTTTCTGCCGCTTCAATGAAATAGTCGCGATCACGCGCCCAGCGCTCGACGCGAAGGTCGTCGATGGAAAAGCCAATGACCGGGTTTTCCGGCGAAGCATAGACCGGCGTGGACGCCATGGCGCCAATGCCCAAAGCCGCGGCAACCAGCGCGCCGGTCAGAAAATTACGACGTTTCATGCAAATCTCCTCCAAACAACACCGGCGTGCTACCGGCTGATACCAAACCGCGCCCCCGAACGTATTCCGCCCCCGGAGTTCGGCACAACAAAACAGCCCTCTTCAGAGCTGCTTATTCCTTGAATGGCTGATCCTCCCAAAGGCGCTTTGCGCCAAGATCACTCCATCGGGACAGCGTGCAAAAGACACACTGCCCCATCCTCGGGAACCATTGATACGTGAAGAAAAATGAATAGCAAGCATTTTTTGATTTACGTACCTCATTTTTGATCTTATGGTCCGCATCGAGGAGCGAGGATGAAACCTACAGTCCATGATATAGCCAGAACAGCGGGCGTCAGCCTTGCCACGGTAGACCGTGTGCTGAACGAACGTCCGGGCGTGAGAGCGAAGACGCGCGACCGGGTTATGGAAGCGATGAACACGCTCGGCTATGTGCGCGATGTGGGTGCTGCCAACCTCGCGCGCGGACGGCTTTATCAGTTCGATTTTATTTTGCCGGACAATGAAAATACCTTCATGCTGAGCCTGCGCGCGGAACTGCAATCCGCGACAGAACGGGCTTTGGCTGAGCGTGTGCTGGTCAATGTCGTACTCGTTCCGGCCTTCGATGAAGCAGCACTTGTCGCAGCACTGGACGAATGTGCCTCACGCAAGCCCGACGGCGTTGCATTCGTGGCAGTCGACACCGATCCCGTGCGCGAAGCCTGCGCCCGATTGGGTGAGCAAGGCATTCACGCCGTCACGCTCGTATCCGACCTTGGGCATTCCACACGAACGCATTATGTCGGCGTCGATAACGGCGCAGCCGGACGCACGGCAGCGCGGCTTCTGGGGCTCTTTGCCAACGGAACGGAGGGGGCTCTTGCGGTGGTCGCCGGTTCGTTGAAAGTCCGCGATCATCAGGAACGTTTCGACGGTTTTACGGCAGCCATGAAAGCAGACTTTCCGGGCCGCGAGATATTGCCCGTTCTGGAAGGCTTCGATGAAGGATCGCGTGTGGAACAGCTTGTCGGCAAGCTGCTTGACGAGCGCAGCGACATTGCCGGGATTTATAGCCTCGGCGCTGGCAACAGCGGTCTTGTGAAGGCGTTGGCTGAGCATACATCCAATCGACCGCTCGTCATCGCGCATGAACGCGACAGCGTGACCTCAAAAGCGCTGACAGATGGCATTATCCATGCGGTGCTGGCGCAGGATGCGGGCCATGAAATCCGCAGCGCCATCCGGGTTCTCAAAGCATCTGCGGATCGTCTGGCGATCGTTCCGGGACAGGAACACATCCGCATCGAAATTTTCCTTAAAGACAACCTGCCGCATTTCGACTGACGCGCGGGCCACAACGCCTTTCCAACAGGAGCAAATATGTATCTCGGGCTCGATCTAGGAACATCCGGTGTCAAGGCGCTGTTGATCGACGACGCGCAGACGGTGATCGGTTCGGCCCATGGCGAACTGGACGTGTCCCGCCCCCATCCGGGCTGGAGCGAACAGGACCCGGCACAGTGGATCAAGGCCTGCCGCACTGCAATTGATGGCCTACGCGCGGCCCATCCGAAAGAGTTTTCAGCGATTGCCGGTATCGGCCTTTCCGGCCAGATGCATGGCGCTACCCTGCTGGACGAACAGGATCAGGTATTGCACCCCTGCATCCTCTGGAACGATACGCGCAGCTATCGCGAAGCGGCCAAACTCGATGCCGATCCGGCGTTTCGCGCCATCACCGGCAATATTGTCTTTCCCGGTTTTACCGCACCGAAGCTGGTCTGGGTTGCCAATAACGAACCGGATATTTTTGCGCGCATCCGCAAGGTGCTGCTGCCGAAGGACTACCTTCGCCTCTGGCTGACCGGGGAATATGTCTCCGACATGTCGGATTCGGCAGGCACGAGCTGGCTGGATACCGGTGCACGCCATTGGTCGCGCGAGCTTCTGGACAAGACCAACCTCGATGAGAGCCAGATGCCGCGCCTTGCCGAAGGCACGGACGCAACCGGACGGCTGCGGGCCGGACTTGCCGCCGAATGGGGCATTGCCGGTCAGCCGGTCGTGGCGGGCGGTGCTGGCGACAATGCCGCCTCGGCCTGCGGCATGGGCACAGTTAAGCCGGGCCATGCCTTCGTTTCGCTCGGCACATCAGGCGTGCTCTTTGCCGCAAATGGTGCCTATCAGCCGAAGCCTGAAAGTGCGGTTCATGCCTTCTGTCATGCCTTGCCCGGCACATGGCACCAGATGGGTGTCATCCTGTCCGCAGCAAGCGCGCTTGACTGGTATGCACGGCTTGTCGGCAAAACGGCACATGAACTCGATAAGGCACTCGGCGACACGCTGAATGCACCGGGCAGCGCGACATTCCTGCCCTATCTCTCGGGCGAACGCACCCCGTATAACGATGCGAAGATACGCGGCGTATTTTCAGGCCTTGAGCATGAATCCGATCAGCGCGCATTAACGCAAGCCGTTCTGGAAGGCGTCGCCTTCGCTATCCGTGACAATCTCGCCGCGCTGCAATCGGCTGGCACCGATATCAAGTCGCTGACCGCCGTCGGCGGTGGCTCGCGCTCCACCTATTGGCTGAAGGCAATCGCGACCGCGTTGAATGTACCGATTGCCTTGCCGGAAGAAGGCGACTTCGGCGGCGCTTATGGTGCCGCACGACTGGGCCTCATTGCGGCAACCGGCGTCGATCCATTTGCCGTCTGCACGCCACCGCGTACGGAGCGCACGATAGAGCCGGAAGCCGCCCTGCTCCCTGCCTATGAGGAAGCCTATCAGCGCTATCACGCCCTTTATCCGGCACTGCACGCCCTCGCCGGTTCGTGACGCTGCCGCAAACAATCAGACATGACGACATTCGAACGGGAGGACACAATGAGCACCGGATTTTTCGGCGACATTCAAAAGGTTAAATATGAGGGGCCGGACAGTGATAGCCCGCTGGCATTTCGCCACTATAATCCGGATGAAATCGTGCTGGGCAAGCGCATGGAAGACCATCTGCGCTTTGCAGTCGCCTACTGGCACAGCTTTGCCTGGGAGGGTGGCGACCCGTTCGGCGGACGCACCTTCGACCGTCCCTGGTATTCCAACGAGCTGGATGCGGCAAAGCTCAAAGCTGACGTGGCTTTCGAGTTCTTCTCCCTGCTTGGCGCGCCCTATTATTGCTTCCACGATGCCGATGTGCGGCCCGAAGGACGCAACTTTGCGGAAAACACACGATATCTCAACGAAATCGTCGATATTTTCGAGAAGAAGCAGGCCGAAACCGGCGTAAAGCTGCTCTGGGGCACAGCCAATCTCTTTTCCAACCGCCGCTATATGGGCGGGGCCGCAACCAATCCCGATCCAGATGTGTTCGCCTTTGCCGCAGCGACCGTAAAAAGCTGCATCGACGCAACGAAACGGCTCGGTGGTGAGAACTACGTGCTCTGGGGTGGTCGCGAAGGCTATGAAACGCTGCTCAACACCGATCTTGGACGCGAACTTGACCAGATGGGACGGTTCCTCAATCTGGTGGTCGAATACAAGCATAAGATCGGTTTCAAGGGCACGATCCTGATCGAACCGAAGCCGCAGGAGCCGACCAAGCATCAATATGATTACGACGTCGCGACGGTTTATGGCTTCCTGAAGCGTTACGGCCTCGAAAGCGAAGTGAAGGTCAATATTGAGCAGGGCCACGCCATTCTCGCCGGTCATTCGTTCGAGCATGAACTGGCGCTTGCCCGTGCACTTGGCATTTTCGGTTCCATCGACATGAACCGCAATGACTATCAGTCAGGCTGGGATACGGACCAGTTCCCGAACAATGTGCCGGAAATGGCGCTCGCCTATTATCAGGTCCTGCTGGCAGGCGGCTTCACCACCGGCGGCACGAATTTCGACGCCAAGCTGCGCCGTCAGTCGCTCGATCCGCAAGACCTGCTGATCGGCCATATCGGTGGCATGGACTGCTGTGCACGCGGGCTGAAAGCAGCCGCCGCAATGCTTGAAGACGGCGCCTTGTCCAAGCCGCTCGATGAGCGTTATGCAGGCTGGAACGGCGATTTCGGCAAGAAGCTTTTGACTGGCCTCTCGCTGGACCAGATCACAGCTGAAGTCGAAACGAAGGACATCAATCCGCAGCCGAAATCCGGCCGCCAAGAGTATCTCGAAAACGTCGTCAATCGCTACGTTTGAAGCCATTAAATCGACGGATACAAAAAAGGGCGCCATTGGCGCCCTTTCTTTTAATCCATGTCAATTTCTAAAGCTTGACCCAGCCGCCGTTTTTCTGTGACGAGCGCACGCAGGCATCGATGAAAGCAACGCCCTTCAATCCGTCATCGACGGTTGGATAAATCACGGCGCTATCCGGCTTTTTGCCGTTGCGATGAGCTTCGATGGCATTGGCCGCTTCCGAATAGATCGTAGCAAAAGCTTCCAGATAACCTTCAGGATGCCCAGCCGGCACGCGGGTCACGCGTGCGCTCGCAGAGCCAGTACCGGCACCGCCCCGCGTGATGAGCCGCTTTTGCTCGCCAAAAGGCGTGAACCAGAGATAGTTCGGGTCCTCCTGCGCCCATTCAATGCCGCCCTTTGTGCCATAGACGCGCAGGCGCAGCGCATTTTCATTGCCGGGCGCAACCTGGCTGCACCAGAGCATGCCCTTGGCACCGCCCGCAAAACGGAGCATCACATGCGCATTGTCGTCCAGGCGACGTCCCTCGACAAAACTGTCGAGATCAGCCGCAAGGCTGTCGAGCGCCAGGCCGGTCACGAAGGAGGCGAGATTGAAGGCGTGCGTGCCAATATCGCCGGTCGCGCCGCCTAGTCCCGATTGCGCCGGATCGGTGCGCCAGACAGCGCCCTTGGCACCGGTTGCCTCAACCGCTTCGGTCAGCCAGTCCTGCGCATATTCCACCTGTACGACACGAAGATCGCCAAGATCGCCATTGGCGATCATCTCGCGCGCCTGCCGCACCATCGGATAGCCCGTGTAATTATGCGTCAGAACAAACAAGGCACCGCTTTCATCGGCGACCTTTTTCAACTTCTTCGCATCGGCAAGCGTCGAGGTCAGCGGCTTGTCGCAGATGACGTGAATGCCGCGCCGCAGAAACTCCTTGGCAGCTTCATAGTGAACGTGGTTCGGCGTTACGATGGAAACGGCTTCAATGCCGTTTTTCAGCCGAGCCTCACGAATAGCCATGTCCTTGTAGCTGGAATAGATGCGGTCTTCGGCCAGCCCCAGTTCGCGCCCCGAGGCCTGCGCCTTTTCCGCTGATGACGACAAAGCGCCTGCCACCAGTTCGAACCGGTTGTCGAGCCGCGCCGCCATGCGGTGCACGCCGCCGATAAACGCGCCAGCCCCACCGCCCACCATGCCGAGGCGGATACGGGGAGCAGCAGTTTCCGTAGTTTTAGCTTCGATGGTCATTGCGTCCTCATAATCCAAGCATACGGCGATTGGCGGCGTCATCGGTGCCGCCGGATGCGAAATCGTCAAATGCCTTGTCGGTGACGCGGATGATGTGCGCCTTGACAAACTCCGCGCCTTCACGCGCTCCATCTTCAGGATGCTTCAGCGCGCATTCCCATTCGACAACGGCCCAACCGTCAAAGTCATTTGCGGCCATCTTGGAGAATACCGCGCCAAAATCCACCTGCCCGTCACCGAGCGAGCGGAAGCGGCCTGCACGGTTGACCCAGCCCTGATAGCCGCCATAGACACCCTGCCGCCCGGTCGGATTGAATTCCGCATCCTTGACGTGGAACATCTTGATGCGGTCCTTGTAGATGTCGATATTGTCGAGATAATCGAGGCACTGCAGGACATAATGCGACGGGTCGTAAAGCATGTTGGCCCGCGGGTGATTTTTGACCTGCTCCAGAAACATCTCGAAGGTCACACCATCGTGCAGGTCTTCGCCGGGATGGATTTCATAGCATATATCGACGCCGTGTTCGTCAGCGTGATCGAGGATCGGCTTCCAGCGTCGGGCGAGTTCCCCAAATGCTGTTTCCACCAGACCAGCAGGACGCTGCGGCCACGGGTAGACAAACGGCCAGGCCAGCGCGCCGGAGAAGGTTGCATGCGCGCCGATGCCGAGATTGCGCGAGGCGCGGATCGCCATCTTTACCTGCTCGACCGCCCAAGCCTGACGCGCCTTGGGATTGCCGCGTACTTCCGGTACTGCGAAACCGTCGAAAGCTTCATCATAGGCGGGATGCACAGCAACGAGCTGGCCCTGCAAGTGGGTCGAAAGCTCCGTGACTTCGACACCGTTCTGGCGAGCCACCCCGGCGAATTCGTCGCAATAATCCTTCGATTCAGAAGCTTGCCTCAGATCGATCAGCTGGCTCGCCCATGTGGGAACCTGCACCCCGGCATAGCCTTTTTCGGCAGCCCATTTGGTGATGCCATCCCATGTGTTGAACGGCGCTTCATCGCCTGCAAACTGCCCAAGAAAAATCCCGGGGCCTTTGATTGTCTTCATCAAATTTCTCCTGAATCTGCCCGGACCCCGCCATCAACCGGCATCGAGCAATTTGAGAGCGCGCTTCGCGCTGCATATCGGGAATGAAAAGAAAAACCGTGCGCCTGCCCAGACAGGCGCACGGTATTCAAGCACCTTAGAACGGCGAATCCGGGAAATAGAAATCCTTCGCATTGTCCTTGGTGACGAGCGTTGCATCGAGGATGTAGCTGCCGCTCACAGGAATCTGGTCATAGAAATGACCGGCGGCGAGTTCCATGGCAGTTGAAACCATTGCTGGCGGATAGAGCACATCAACCGGCACAAGCTTGTCGCCATCCATCACCTTCTTGATCATATCCTTGGAGCCTGCACCGCCCACAACATACTGGATGTCGCTGCGGTTGGCCTGCTTGATGGCTTCGAGAACGCCGACAAGCATGTCGTCATCCTGTGCCCAGACCACATCAATCTTCGGATATTTGGTCAGGAAGTCCTGCATGACACGGAAAGCATCGTCGCGGTTCCAGTTACCATACTGGCGATCCAGAACCTTCACGTTAGAGCCTTCAATGCCCTTGTCGAAACCGTCCTGACGCTGCTGATCGATCGGGATCGGCAGGCCGCGAATGACGACGACCTGGGCATCGGGCGTGGTCTTCTTGATATATTCACCGGCCACCTGTCCAAGCGCCGGGTTGTTACCGGCCACGTAGAGATCGCGGATGGAATTGTCGTTGCTGCTTGGTGCGCGGTCGACCAGAGCGACAAAGGTTCCCTTGTCCTTGATTTCCTTGATGGCGTTGACGAGCGGATCGGGATCGGTCGGCAGAACAACCAGCCCGTCGAGGCCCTGAACGGCCAGATCCTGCAACGCATTGGCCTGCGATGCCGCATCGGGCGACGTCTTGACGATGACGTTGAGGCCCGGATGCTCAGCCATCAGAAGCTTCGCCACGCGTTCGGCATGATAGACGACGCCTGCCGTCCAGCCATGATCGGCCGCCGGGATCGAAACGCCGATCGTCACTTTCTTGTCCTGTGCGCTTGCTGCGCTGCCAAAGGCAAGCGCACCCGCCGTCAAGGCGGCGAAAGCAAGCTTCATCAAATTCCCTCGCATAGTCTTCCTCCCAGTAAACACGGGGCTCTCATTCCTCTCTGGCTGGAATCGCCCCAACAATTCCGCCAATCCTTAAAGCGCGTCGCATTTTATCGTACTCGTATGACACGCTTTAAGCTTTTGTTTTCATGCATGTCTTCATCCCAAAACCGGTTCCCACTTTTGGGAGACATGCATTAGACCTATCTTCGCGAAAGCGAACGCTGCACAAGCATGGCGATGATGATAATCGCGCCCTGAATTGCCCCGAGCAGATACTCACTGACGAAGTTCGACAGGATCATGATGTTTCCGATGATCTCCAGAATGAATGCGCCGCAGATCGTGCCCCAGATACGGCCCACGCCGCCGCGCAAAGCTGTTCCGCCAACAACGACGGCGGTAATCGCCTGCAGTTCCCACATCAGGCCGGTCGTGGCCGAGGTAGAACCCAGACGCGGCACATAAAGAAGCACGGCCACAGCGACGCAAAGGCCCTGAATGATGAAGGCGATAGTACGCACTTTCTTGACGGAAATGCCGGAATAGCGTGCTACATCCTCGTTCGATCCGACTGCAATGACATGGCGGCCATAGCGGGTCCGATAAAGGACGAATGCCGCAAGCGCTGCCGTCACGAAAATCACGATAACCGGCACCGGCACGCCAAGAATGGAACCAAAATAGGCCGGGCGATAAAGCGCCTGAATGTCCGGATTGCGCAAGGTGATCGCGCCACCTTGCGACAACCATGTGGTGAGACCACGATAGATGCCCATAGTGCCGAGCGTGGCGATAAATGGCTCGATGCCGCCAACCGTCGTTATCAGGCCATTCAACAGGCCACAGGCTGCACCGACAATCAGCGCCAGCATCACGGCCGCAATCAGCATCATCACCGGATCGGCAATCACCCCACTATTCATGAACAGGATCATGATACTGGCGACGAACGCCACCATTGCGCCCACGGACAGGTCGAGCCCGCCGGATGAAATCACATAGGTGGCACCAAGCGCGATAATGGCGATAAAAGCGCTACGCGTTGCGACATTGAGAAGATTGTCGATGCTGATGAAGTTCGGGTTGGCAATCGTGCCCAGAACAAGCAGCAGGGCGAGCGCGATGAACGGGGCAATTGCCCTTAAATCCCAATCCTTGGATGTCCTCGCCACTGAGCTTTTATCGGTCGCAACCTGTGTCATCTACTTCCCACTTTATTGTTTTTATGCGGCATTTTCGGCTTCAACGCCGGTTGCAAGCACGACGATGTCATGTTCCGTCATGCGGTCGCCTGTCACCTCACCGGCAATCCGCCCTTCCCGCATCACGACGATGCGGTCGCAGATACCGATCAGTTCCGGCATTTCCGACGAAACCACGATGATCGATTTCCCCTCATCGGCCAGATTGGCGATGAACTGATAAATCTGTTCCTTCGTGCCGACATCGATGCCGCGTGTCGGTTCATCGATGATGACGATGGACGGATCGAGCATCATCATCTTGGCAAGCAAAAGCTTCTGCTGGTTTCCCCCCGAAAGCTGACCTGCCAGAATGTCCTTGCGGCCCGTGCGAATATCGAACTCGCGGATCGCATCATCGAGCGCGGAGCGTTCCCGGTTGCGGTCGATCTGCAAACCGCTCACGAATTTCTTCAATGACGCTAGCGTGAGATTGACGCCCAGGTCCTTGGACAGAAGCAGCCCTTTGCCCTTCCGGTCCTCGCTGAGATAAACGATCCCCGCCTTCTGGCTTTCATGCGCATTGCGGAAATGAACCGGCTTGCCATTGTGGCGTGCATCCCCCTTACCGGGTCGCAGACCGACGATCCCTTCCATCAGCTCCGTGCGTCCGGCGCCGACCAGACCGGCAAAGCCGAGTATCTCGCCCCGGTTGAGATGGAAGCTCGCATTCTGCACGTAGCCGGGTACGCTAAAGTTATCGACTTCGAGAATGGCAGCGTTGTCATGCTGGCTTGCGCGGTCAGGATAAAGCTTTGAAACGTCACGACCGACCATCAGCCGGGCCATGTCCGATGGCTGCAATTCCGAAGACAGATGTGCTGAAACAAGCTTGCCATCGCGAAGCACGGTCACACGATCGGATATTTCCTTCACTTCCGGCAGGCGGTGCGAAATATAGAGAACAGCGACGCCCTTTGCGCGAATGTCGCGAATGACTTTCAGCAGCGCTTCCGTCTCGAACGGTGTCAGCGAAGCGGTCGGTTCGTCAAAAATCACCACACGATGCGGCACCAGCAACACGCGGGCGATCTGCACCAACTGGCGCTGCGCAATCGACAGGGAGCCTACAACCGCATCCGGATCGATATCGGCGCCCAGATCACGAATGGCCTTGCGCGCACCTTCGCGCATCGATTTATCATCGACAACCAGTCCACGGTTAAGCTCGCGACCAAGATAGATGTTCTGCGCGACGGTCAGATCGGGTGCGAGGAGAATTTCCTGATGCACCAGCACAATGCCCTGCGCTTCGGCCTCCACTGGCCCCGAGAAAGTAACCGGCTTGCCGTCGATGCGGATTTCTCCGCTCGTAGGACGCTCATTGCCTGCAAGCAACTTCATCAGCGTCGATTTCCCGGCTCCATTCTCGCCGATGATCGCATGGACTTCGCCGCCGAAAATGCGCAAATCGATATTTTTCAGAACCTGAACAGGACCGAATGATTTGGAAAGCGACACAGCTTCCAACAGTGCTGGCCCGTCATCTTTATCTGGCGCACTCATGCGCAACCGCCCACAGCGAACTGCCGCATTTTTTGCGTCTTTAATATGCTCTTTGCCGATAGTTCTGGCTGCACGTGAACTCCTCCCAAAGCGTCACGATAAAAAGCTTAGCTTTCGTTTTGAGGTACGTAAAGCAAAATATGCACTCCAAGGTGTTATCAAACCGGAGGAGCCCTGACCTTACAAGACTTCTGCCGTTAAACAGAAAGGTTCCGATCAATCATCCTGATGGATCGGTTCATCGACAAATGTACCGCCCTGATAGACCGCGAGTGCTGAATCCGGCGCTGGCCGCGGCGTTGTCTTCTCCAGCTCGACCCGGAAACGTTCCGCATTGTCCTTGGGGTGCCAGCCGAGAAAACGGGCATGGTTGTTGTCCCACCACACCGAATCGTTGTTCGAAACACCCCAGATAACGGGACATCCCAGCATCGGCGCCCGGAAAACACAGTCAATCAGACCGGCGAAATCGTCATATGACATCCAGGTCGAAAGCATGCGATGATTGCGCGGCTCCTCAAAACAGGAGCCGATACGAACGATTGCCGTCTCCTGACCGAACTTGTCATGATACATGCTGGCAATGGACTCGCCGAAGCATTTTGAAATGCCGTAAAGACCGTCTGGACGTGTGGGCGCCTTTGCGTCGATATATTCGTCCTGTCTATAGAAACCGATCGTATGGTTTGAGCTGGCAAAAATGATACGCGGACGGCCATGCGCCCGCGCGGCTTCATACAGATTGTACATCCCGACGATATTTGCGTTGAGTATCTTGCTGAAAGACGCCTCGGTCGAAATACCACCGAGATGCAGAATACCGTCGCAACCTTCGACAAGACGCATGACTGCATCCATATCGCCGAGGTCACATTGAACCAGCTCTTCATTGAGTTTGGCTTTGCCGAGATCGGCAACGTCGGACAGGCGCAGCAGCTCGGCTTTGCCGGCCAGTTTATCTCGCATTACGCGCCCGAGTCCGCCCGCAGCACCGGTAATCAGAAGTCTTTTCACGAAAATCTCCAATCGGACGGGATAGGGCAAAATTCGACCGTTCGGCTTGTGGGCGTCAGAGCCCTCGTGAACGGTTATCTTAAGGATGGAAAAGCAGCGTCCCCTCCCAGGTACGTCGCCGCGACAACCATCATACATGTCCAAAAATGACGGTCAACGCCGACACAGACGGCAACCTATCGCTTCCGACGACGATACGGAAGATCACTGATCCGGTAACAGGCTAGTAAGATTATCGATGAGCGGCGACCGGTTGTTCTTCATCGAAACCAGCCCCAACCGCGCCAGAAGAGGCTCGCCTTCGATTGGACGATAAGTCACCCCGGCCAGCTTGATCTGCGCAATGGCGGTTGGAACAATCGAGACGCCCAGATCGGCTGCGACCAGATTGACGACGGATGGCATCTGCGGCGCTTCCTGCGCGACGATCATTTCAAAGCCCGCATTCCGGCAAGCCTCAACCACATCGTCGTAAAGGCTAAGCCCCACAATGCGCGGGAAAAGCACGAATGCCTCATTTGCCAGAGCTGAAATCGGCAGCTTGGGATGAACGGCAAGCGGATGATGGCTCGGCAGGGCGATCAGCATCGGCTCATCAGCCAGCCGCTTCATGCGTACGTCCTTGGAATTTTCCAATCCGGGCCGGATGAAGGCAGCGTCCACCTCTCCCCTGACCAGCTTTTCCATCAAAAGATGACTGTTCATCTCCGTCAGGGTCAGCCGGACATCGGGCCATCTGGCCCGAAACTTGCGGATTGTACCGCTGACGGTCGGGTTGAACGCGGACGATGCAGTGAAACCCAGCGCGAGCCTGCCGGTTTCTCCACGCGCCGTGCCCTGCGCTACAAGCTTCGCCTTCTCGGCGGCGGCAAGGGAGGCCTTCGCTTCACCAAGAAAAGCCGTGCCGGCTGCCGTCAGTTCGGCTCCATGCGGCACGCGATGAAACAGCGCCACCCCGATCTCGTTCTCGAGGTCGCGTATCTGCTGGCTGAGCGGCGGCTGACCGATACCGAGCTTCGCAGCCGCGCGGGTAAAATTGCCCTCTTCGGCCACGGCCAGAAAATAACGCAGATGACGTAGTTCCATCGCTATATCCAAAAGCTATTGCAATCGTCACTTCCATATATTGGACAAATGACGGGCATTTGACTAGATCAAAAAGCGGGAGGATTTGAAAAGGCAAAGTCATGTCACGCCTCGCAGAACGCAGCCTCGACAGCGTAAGAACACCGGAAAGCCAGCTCAAGCTCGTTTCAGCTCCCACGGCAACCGAACAAAAGCATTATCTCGTCAAGGGCACACCGGCATTTCGCAATGCGAGCATTGCACTCTTCCTGTCCGGCTTTGCAACCTTCTCCCTGCTTTACTGTGTCCAGCCGCTCATGCCGCTTTTCGCGCATGATTTTAACATCACGCCCGCGGCCAGTTCCTTATCGCTTTCCGTTTCGACAGGCTTTCTCGCCTTTGCAATTTTCGGTGCTGCCGTCGTATCTGAGCGCTTCGGACGCAGGACACTGATGTTCGTCTCGCTCCTCGGCTCAGCACTTTGCACGATAGTCAGTGCATTGGTGCCGGACTGGCATATGCTGCTCGTCATCCGTGCCCTGCAGGGCCTGCTGCTTGGCGGTGTGCCTGCGGTCGCCATGACCTATCTGGCGGAAGAAATCGACCCGCGCGGCCTTGGCGCTTCAATGGGGCTTTATATTGCTGGCAATGCATTCGGCGGCATGGCGGGCCGTGTCATTGCCGGAACGCTCGCAGAGTATTTCTCCTGGCGCGTCGGTCTGGCAGGCATGGGGCTGCTAGGACTTGCCGCATCCATCGGTTTCCTCTTTCTGCTGCCCGCATCGCAGAACTTCATTCCGCGTCCGGGCTTCAATGCACGGTTTCACCTCGGCGCATGGATCGGCCACATCCGCAACCCGGCCTTGCCACTGCTCTTTGCCATTGGCTTTCTCGTGATGGGTTCATTCGTCACCATCTATAACTATATCGGTTTCCGCCTCGTGACGGCGCCTTATAGCCTCAGCCAGACAGCGCTCGGCGCCATTTTCACGGTCTATCTGTTCGGCATTGCAGCTTCATGGCTTGCTGGCAGAATGGGCGACAGGCTCGGCTATTTCACCGTGCTTCCCATCGGGCTTGCCATACAGGCTGCGGGCTGTCTTCTGACCCTCTTTGCACCGCTGCCTGTCATCATTGTGGGTATCATCCTCGTGACAGTCGGCTTCTTCGTCAGCCATTCGGTCGCCAGCGCTCTGGTCGGTCGACTGGCACTCCACACAAAGGGACATGCGTCATCGCTCTATCTGCTCGCCTACTATCTCGGCTCCAGTGTTGCCGGTGCAGCGGGCGGCTATTTCTGGGTTGCGGATGGATGGTCTGCGGTTGCCGAATTCACCTTTGTCATGCTTGCCATTGCGTTCGCAGCGGCACTGGGTGCAGCCCGCCTGTCAAGCCGGAACTGAGATTGGACAAAAAGATAAAATTTTATGGAACCATCTTCATTCCAGAGCGTTCATGCGGCTCGGAAGGAGAATGATTGCATGCAAATTGTCGATGCTCTGGTCAAAAGATGCGGCAAGGAAAATTCCTATCAGGTAGAATTCATCGGTGAAGATGGCGAAACTGTTTGCGTATCCTTCCGCCACGATTCCGAGGAAGAGCTGAGCCACCATGACGCCATTGCGAGCGCGCTTGCCAAGATGGCGCCGCTCACAGCTTATGGTGCAGCGTTCATCAGCATCCTGTCGGCCAACAAGTTGAACACGGCCGCCACAGCGGCCTGATAAGTTCCAATAGGAAAGCCCTGCGCTCCAGCCGGAGCGCAGTTTTTTGTGTCTCTTGATCTGCCTTTTTGAACCGCTTTGGGATTGATATCCTTCTGAAAATTGCCTAGCTGCTTGACAGGAGCGAAGCAATTGACGGAGGTTCGGACATGAGCGAATTGGCCGACTGGTTATCGGACACACATCCGGTCACACGAAAGAATGCGGCTGAAGTTGTATTCGACGATATTCGCTCGGCCATCACATCCGGTCGCCTTGCCGTGGGCACCCGCCTGCCCTCTGAAACTCAACTCGCTGGCCGGTTCGGTGTCAGCCGCCCAATCGTGCGCGAGGCGCTGCGGTCACTACAGACACTGGGCCTCACCCAGACCCGAACAGGTAGTGGCACCTACGTCCTGAATGCTTCCCCCGCGAGCGAACTGAATTATGGCGGCTATTCCGCGCGTGATCTGATCGAGGCACGCCCGTTCATCGAAGTGCCGGCGGCAGGCTGGGCAGCCTTACGACGCAGCGCCGAACAACTCGCCAACCTGCTTGAACTTTGCGACAAGATGGACCGCCAGACGGACCCACAGAAATGGGAATTGCTCGATTCCGAATTTCACTGCGCGATTGCCGAGGCTTCCGGAAACACGGTCTTCTCCAAGATTGTCGCTGATGCCCGCGAGGCGCTGATCCAGCAATCTGAACTCGTCAACCTGATGTCTGGCCGCCGCGAAGCTTCGAATGTCGAACATCGCCTGATTGTCGAAGCTATTGAGGCGGGATCGGAAGCTGATGCCCGCGCTGCAATGGAAACGCATCTGAGCAAAGTCAAGACTGCTGTAACGACGATCATCGGCAAGGATGAGGTCTGACACCACAATTGCAGGACCACTGCTTTACACCGGATTCGCGCAGATTATTCATGCCAATCCGGCTTGGCGCGGCATTTTCATGCCAGATAAGCACAAGCCGGTAACACTTTATTCCTGCTGATTTTTTCCCTGCCAGCCTATTTCGGAAATGCATGCGATGCTTCTCATTTGAAGCCGAATACTTGACGCGCGTTCTGCGATATGCGTTAAAACCGGCTTCAAAATCTGTCATGCAGCTTTACAGAATGCCCATCAAATAGGGATGAATTCCATACCCTCATTGAATGACCGGCGGGGCGCCCTAATTGGCCTTTCACGCCGAACGGTCGCCTGTCGAAACCGCGCTCTCAGGGAGGAGCAATGCCGATCGAAACCATGAAAGCCACCCCGGCCGAACGCGAAGTGTTCGTTGAAGAGGACCGCGGTTATCACAAGGCCCTGAAACCGAGGCAGATCCAGATGATCGCCATCGGCGGCGCGATCGGTACCGGGCTCTTTCTCGGTGCAGGCGGACGCCTCGCAATGGCAGGTCCGGCCCTGGTCTTCGTCTATGCCCTCTGCGGCTTCTTTGCCTTTCTGGTGCTGCGTGCACTGGGCGAGCTGATCATGCATCGCCCCAGCTCCGGTTCCTTCGTCTCCTATGCCCGCGAATTCTACGGTGAGAAACTGGCGTTCGTGGCAGGCTGGATGTACTGGCTCAACTGGGCCATGACGTCGGTCGCGGACGTAACGGCTGTTGCGCTCTACATGAATTTCTTCAAGCACTATGTGCCGTGGCTGCAAGGCATTGACCAATGGGTGTTCGCACTGACGGCCCTTATCATCGTGTTGTCGATGAACCTTCTGTCGGTGAAAGTGTTTGGCGAGCTGGAATTCTGGTTCAGTCTCGTCAAAGTCATTGCGCTCGTGACCTTTCTGGTTGTCGGCATTTACTTCGTTGTCTCCGGCACGCCGATTGACGGTCATTCGGCTGGCTTCAGCATCATCACGAATAGCGGAGGCCTTTTCCCGAACGGTATATTGCCTGCATTCATCATCATACAGGGTGTGGTTTTCGCTTATGCATCCATCGAGTTGCTGGGCACCACAGCGGGAGAAACCGAAGACCCGCGCAAGGTCATGCCCCGCGCAATCCGCACCGTGGTCTTCCGCCTTCTCGTCTTTTATGTAGGTTCTGTTCTGCTGCTCTCGCTGCTTCTTCCCTACACAGCCTATTCTGCTGGCGAGAGCCCGTTTGTGACCTTCTTCGGCAAGATCGGCGTCGAAGGTGCGGATATCATCATGAACCTCGTCGTCCTGACCGCGGTTCTGTCGTCGCTGAATGCCGGGCTTTATTCCACCGGGCGCATCCTGCACTCCATGGCCATTTCCGGCTCGGCGCCAGCCTCACTGGCCAAGATGAACAAGAACGGCGTTCCCTATATGGGCATCGCCGTCACCGCGGTCGTCACTGTCATCGGTGTTGTTCTCAATGCTGTCGTGCCTGCGGCAGCCTTTGAAATCGCGCTTAATCTCTCCGCGCTCGGCATCATCACGGCATGGGGCGTCATCGTCCTTTGCCAGCTGAAACTTTGGCATCTTGCGCGTCGCGGCGAAATCGTGCGCCCGGATTTCCGCATGTTCGGTGCACCTTACACCGGCATCCTCACACTCGCATTCCTGCTTGGCGTGCTTGTCCTGATGGCACTCGACTATCCAGTCGGCACATGGACGATTGCTTCGCTGGCAATCATCGGCCCTGCCCTCATCCTCGGCTGGTATATGATGCGTGAACGCATCCATCGACTTGCTACCGAACGTGCTGTAGACGCCAGCATTCCCGGTAAGTGAGAGGATTCGGAAATATGACGCTTGCAAAGCCTTCCATAGCGGTGATCGCCACTGGCGGCACCATCGCCAGCAAGCGTGGGGAAGACGGAGCAAGCACACCGGTCCTGTCCGGTGAGGATCTGCTGGAATTCGTACCGGGCCTTGAAGCGGAGCTTCGCCCGGTCGACCTGATGGCGAAGGATTCTGCAAGCCTCACCCTTTCCGACATGCAGCGCATCAGCGATGCCGTCGGTTCCTGCCTCAAGGATGGCGACTTCGACGGCATCGTCGTCCTGCACGGAACGGATGCCATGGAAGAAACGGCGCTGCTGGTGCATCTGCAGCGTCGCATCAGCAAACCCGTGATTTTCACCGGAGCACAGTTTACCGCCGACCACCCGCAGGCGGATGGGCCGGAAAATCTCGCCACCGCCATTCGGCTTGCCTGCGATCCGGCCAATGCCGACAAAGGCGTCCTTATTGCCTTCGGTGGACGGATCGTACCGGCTTGGGGGGCATACAAGTTCAACAGCGACAGCGCCGACGCCTTCCGCTCTGCACGTATGATCCAAATCCAGAGCCCGGTGCTTCCCGCTCCTGTCGGTGACCGCCGGATCGACACGATTGCCATTTATCCCGGCTGCGATGCCCTCCACATAGAAGCGAGCATTGCAGCCGGTGCCAGCGGCATCGTTCTTGCAGCGCTCGGTTCGGGCAATACCACACCCTGCGTTGTCGAAGCTGTCCGCGAATGCTCGCGCCGCAATATTCCCGTTGCAGTTTCAAGCCGCGTACCGGAAGGCCTGTTGACACCCGGCTATGGCGGCGGCGGCGGCGGATATGATCTTGGCGAAGCTGGAGCCATTCACGCACATACACTTCGCCCGGGTCAGGCGCGCATCCTGCTTGCCGCATTGATCGCGAGTGGCAGCTCAAAGGATGCGATGGTTCACGCTTTCAGCGACGACGGATAAGCAGGTCAGCCCGGAAACTGGCGGTAGCATTCTTCCGCCACCTGCCGCAGGCGTTCGCGCGAAATCTCGCCGCTTACTGCATAACCAAGATCGCTGTCGATCCAGTAGAAAGTTTCGACACCATCGCTTGAAGCAAAACGGAAGCTCGTATCGCGGTTATCCGGATTGCGACCGACGATCACCGAAAGCCGTTTTCCAGCCTCGTCCTCATACATGAAGAATGCGCCCGCCTTGCCGTCAACCGGCAACAGGCGTCCACCAACAAGCTGGAAGCCCAACGAGCGGAGATCGGGAACACGAAGGTCGGGTATGTCGAGCCGTTTGCCAAGCCATGTCGCAAGATGCGCCTCTTCGTTGGAAAAGACCTCGACCGGATGCCGTACTTCGCTGGCATAGATGAGATATGCCGCCTGCGACTGCTGTGGCAGGGTTTGCACGCTCGCTATTTGCGGCTCTACTTCCGCAAACAGGCGCGAGCCTGCAAAGCCGCCAGCGGCGCCGATCAACAAGGCCGCCAGAACCGCTGCGGCAACAGCGCTACGATAGGTGCGCGACTGGCGTATCCCCGCTGAGCGGATCATTCCGGGATCGTCGTTCTTTGCCTTGGCATAACCGGAAAAGAGTTGCCTGATACCGTCGTTCTGTCTGCGCCATTCGGCAGCCAGCGCCGCCTGCTCGGGGTTGCTTTCAAGAAGCCCGGCAATGCGCGCATGTTCTGCTTCGGACAATTGCCCGTCGACAAAGCCGAGCAGTTCCGCTTCGGTTATGGGAGAATTGCGTTCTATCATCGGTTTCTCCGAAGCGTTACAATATTCGAGCCGCTCATATGTTCGGCAACGCGATGTCTTGCCCGTGAAAGCCGCGACATGACCGTTCCGACAGGTATGCCCAGCATTTCTGCCGCCTCGCCATAGCTGTAGCCTTCGACGACGATGAGCATCAGCACCGCGCGGTTATCGTCCGGCAGGGTGTTGATCGCCTCTTCAAGCTGCTGCAGCTGGAACGGATCCGTCTCCGTCGCAGCGACACTGACATTTTCAGCGGCATCCAGCGTTTCATGTCGGGTCCGGGCGCGGCTTTTGTAGCCATTGCGGTAAAGATTGGTCATCATCGTGAGTATCCACCCACGCAGATTGAGGCCACGCCACTGGCCGCGCCGCGACAACGCCTTCGCCACGCAATCCTGCAAAAGGTCCTCGCCTTCGGCATCGGACTTGGCAAGGCTGCGCGAATAACGCCGCATGACCGGCAGGAGGGCCAGAAGCTGGCCCTCGAAACTTTCGGGAGCGGGATGGCTCACATCGGCCTCATGGCTTTGCGGCGTGCCAGACTCCATTGACGCCGTCTCCGGTGACATCGCCGGGCTTCTTGTCCTTCACCCAGTAATAGAGCGGCATTCCGTCTTTCGCCCATTGCTCGCTGCCATCCTTGCGCTTGACCAGCGTATATGCGCCGGAAGCCTTTGCTCCCTTCATCGCCATGAAGGGCGGCCAGTTCTTGGCGCAAGTATCATAGCAGCTGGATTCACCCTTGCTATCCTTGTCGAAAGTGTAGAGCGTCATGTCTTTGGCGCCTGCCAGAACCTGCCCTTTCGAGCTTTCCATCGTCTTGACGGATGGCGCGGCCAGCGCGGCTGACGCCGCCACTGTAGCGATTGCCAGTACGGACATAAAACCAAACGTTTTCATGATCTGCCTCACGGGGTTCCAATCGCGACATGCGATATGGAGATAAGACAATCGACGACCGCGATTTATTCCCGAAGCCGCAAATATTTTTCCGTTCCAGCATCAGAGTGCCATCAAACCCATTGATTAGCAGGCTCTAAATATTATATATAGCTACACATATAATAGATAGCTATACAATGTCTCAGTCAAAACATGATCTTGAAGCGGCTTTCACGATGGAGCTTTCCACGGCCGCGCGCAAAATGCGTAACCTGTTCGATTCCCGCGTCCGGGAACGCGGGCTGACGCTGGCACGTGCCCGCGTGCTCCTGCTTCTCGCTCAGCAGCGCGACTGGAACCAGCGCGAGCTGGCAGATGCTCTGGAAATCGAGCACCCTTCCGTGGTGCGCCTTCTGGATGGGCTTGAAAAGCAGGGGTTGATCTATCGCGCCGCGGTTGAAAGCGATCGCCGCGCGAAACGTATCGAGCTGACGGGTGAAGCGCAGGCGCAGGTGCGCGAGCTGCAGGAAATCACCCGCAACATCCGCTCCGAACTGCTGCAGCGCATAGACCGGCCGACACTGGAAGCAGCCCTTACTGTTCTTCAGGAAATCAGCCAGACGGTGGAAACGACACTCGCGGGGAAAGACCGCTAGAACCATGTCGGAAGAAGACAAAGATCAGCAAGGACAACAGGCTTCCCCGGCAAGCCAACCGGCTGCAACGCCTGCCGTTCCGCATATGCCGGTTTACATGTCCGCTATCTACATCGCCGCGTCTGTTCTAATGTGGTCGACGCGCGGTCTCAGTATGTATTTCATCTCGGCCAACACGCAGCAGATACAGGGATCACTCGGCGCAACGCTGACGGAAACCTCGTGGCTTATCGCAGCCTATATGGCTCCCTATGCCAGCCTGACGATCCTTCTCATCAAGATACGCACCCAGTTCGGTCTGCGCCGTTTTGCGGAAATCGCAATCGCCGTGTTTCTGATTTCTTCCCTGCTGCATCTGCTTGTCTATGATATCTGGTCGGCGATCCCGATCCGCTTCATTGCGGGCGCTGCTGCGGCGCCGATCTCGACCATCGGCTTTCTTTACATGCTCGAAGCCTTTCCGCCCGCCAAGAAAATGACTTGGGGCCTCAGCCTTGCGCTCACCTGTTCGGCTGCGGCAGGCCCACTGGCGCGTGTCATCTCACCGCTACTGTTCGATATCGGCCAATGGCAGCAGCTCTATATGGTCGAAATCGGCCTGTCGCTAGCAGCCTTCGCCGTCGTCTATATCCTGCCGATGACACAAGCGCCGCGTGCAAAAGTGTTGCACTGGCTGGATTTCGTCGCTTACGGACTGATCGCCATCGGCTTTGGGCTTCTCGCGGTCGTACTGGTTCAGGGCAAGAACTATTGGTGGTTCGAAGCCCCCTGGATCGGCATATGTCTGGCGATCTCAATCGCTGTTCTTGCCTGCGCTGCCGCAATCGAACTCAACCGCGAACAGCCGCTGATGAACCTGCATTGGCTGTTCCAACCGGAAATCCTGCGCTTCACGCTGATCCTCTTCATATTTCGCATCGTGCTTGCCGAGCAGACAACCGGTGCGGTCGGCCTCTTTCAGGCATTCGGCCTGCAGGACGGCCAGAGCCGCGGCCTTTATCTCGTCATTCTCGCTGCATCCTTGGCGGGGGGCATTACCTGCGGCATGTGGATGAAGCTTGAACGCGTATCGTTCATCTTCGGGCTGGCGCTGGTCTTCATCGCGGTCGGTGCCTTTCTGGACAGCCATGCCACAAACCTGACCCGCCCGCACAACGCCTATCTCAGTCAGGGCCTGATAGCCTTCGGCGGCGCTCTGTTCCTGCCCCCGGCCATGCTTGCGGGCATCACCAAGGCGCTGAAACAAGGACCGACCTACATGACGAGTTTCATCGTCATCTTCCTGTTCACGCAGAACATCGGCGGTCTTATCGGCTCTGCCGTGTTCAGCACATTCATCGCGATCCGCGAAAAGTATCATTCCGCCTATCTGGTGGAGCAACTGGTTATGTCCAACCCCGTCGTCGCCCAGCGCGTTCAGGCGCTCTCCGGCACCTATGCAAAGGTTCTGGCTGATCAGGGACTGACGAAGGCCGAAGGGCTGGCGCTTCTCGGACAACAGGTCACCAAGGAAGCGACGGTGCTGTCCTATAACGATGCTTTTCTCGCAATCTCCGTCATCGCGAGCCTCTCGCTCGTTTGCCTGATCGCCTATCGCTTCTATGAAAACATGCACATCCACCATAACGCTACGGTGGCTGGTTAAATCGACGAGTATTTGAAAATGTCAGTTGGAAAACAGTATATTCGCGGCAGCCTCGCTCTCATCATCGGCCTTGCAGGCGTTCTGATGGTGCTGTGGGCGTGGCAGTTGCCGCCTTTCAAACACACCGTCGAGACAACCGATAACGCCTATGTCCGTGGACAGGTGACGGTTATCAGTCCGCAGGTTGCCGGTTATGTCACCAAGGTCAATGTCAACGACTATCAAACAGTAAAACAGGGCGACCTACTGTTTGAGATCGACAGCCGCAGCTATCAGCAGAAGCTGGATCAGGCGCTGGCCGCACTCAACAGCAAGAAGGCAGCTCTGGCCAATTCAGAACAGAGCCAACGTTCGGCTGAAGCGACGATCCAGTCGCGGCAGGCACAGATTTCCGGCGCCAAGGCAGCACTTGAGGTAGCCGAAGCCAATGCAAAGCGCGTCGAGGCTTTGCTGCCGCGCGGTGTGACCACGCAAAGTTCTGCTGATACGGCTCACGGCACCCTGCTTCAGGCGCAGGCCTCCGTCGAGGAAGCTCAGGCAGCGCTGGCCGTCGCACAACAGGACCTGCAGTCCATTATCGTCAATCGCGACAGCCTCAATGCCGATATCGCCAATGCGGAAGCAACCGTTGAACTGGCGCGGATCGACCTGCAGAACACCCATATCATTGCCCCGCGTGACGGTACGCTCGGCGAAGTGGGCGTGCGTCTCGGTCAATATGTGACAGCGGGAACGCAGCTCGTCTCCGTCGTACCAAAGATCAAATGGGTAATGGCGAATTTCAAGGAAACTCAGCTATACGGCATGAAGATTGGCCAGCCGGTCACTTTCACCGTTGATGCGCTGCGTCATGCGGAATTGAAGGGGCACATCGAAGCTTTCGCGCCTGCTGCCGGTTCCGAATTCAGCGTCATCAAATCCGACAACGCGACCGGCAACTTCACCAAGATCACCCAGCGCCTTTCCGTTCGTATCGCCATCGATGAAGATCAACCGGATGCGGCACGTCTAGTGCCCGGCATGTCGGTGGTCGTCCGTGTCGACACAAATGCAGAGCCAGTTGCAAACTAAAACAACCGCAACTTACGGGCATGGAACGCCTCGGCGTAGGTCTCAGGCGCGCGGCATTCCATGCCGCGTAGCCGGGCAAGCCCGCGAAAGGTTTCCGCGTCAAACCAGTCCTTCGAGCGCTGCGTGCCGAAGTGTTTCATCAACAGGTCGATCTTGCGATCCATGATCGCAGCCGGCAGCGCCGAATAGGCGTTGGGCTGGCCCAGATCGCCATCCCATTTCGGGATTTCATATTCAAGGATCATCTGATCCCGAAACAGGTTCCATGTCAGCTCGTTGACCGTGCGGTGGTCCTGATGCGCATCGCCATGGCGATGAGTAAAGACCATATCCGGCTGCCCTCGCCCGCGCTGTTCGATCAGCCATTGTTTGATCTCACGGCTTTGCGCCGGGAAATAACTATCCTCGAACGAGGCAAGATGAATGTTGAAACTGTCTATCCCGCGCAGAAAATCGCGCACGGAAGCCTCTGCCTCCGCGCGCCTTTCTTCGTTTCCCGACAAAACACACCACTCCACATGCAATGGCGTGCCGCTCTCGATCAGGCTCAGAAGCGTGCCGCCGCAACCGATTTCGATATCGTCGGAATGCGCGCCCAGACAAAGCAACTGCAGCGGACGGCTCTGATTTGCGAGCGAGCGCAGATCAATCATAGCGCTATCGCGACATTGGTAGCGCGTCGTTCGGCCTCTTCCGCCTTGTGCCTCTTCCAGGGCATGTCGCCCTTTTCGACCATGTCCTCAAGCGTCTGCCAGTCGCGCAGCGTATCCATCGAGCGCCAGAAGCCCTCATATTTATAGGCCATCAGCTGGTTTTCGGCGATCAGACGGCCGAATGGTTCAAGCACCAGTTCTTCCCCTTCGCGCATATAGTCGAAGATTTCCTTGCGGAAGAGGAAGTAACCGCCATTGATCCAGATATCGGAGGTGTTCGACGTCCGGAAAGCCCGCACGTCGCCGCCTTCGGCAATATCGGCAAGGTGATAGGTCAGCGGCGGGCGGACGGCGAGGAAACAGGCAATCTTACCGCTGGCACGGAAACGTTCCGTCATGTCGTCGAGGTCGACATCACTGAGCCCGTCGCTGTAATTGGCGAGGAACATCTCCTCATTCGCCACATGCGACCGCGCACTCCAGAGTCTCTCGCCGATATTGCGCCAAATCCCCGTATCGAGCAGCGTCACGCTCCAGTCACGATCCACTTCCTCAAGCAATTGCACATTGCGTCCGCCATCGGAAACCACACAGTCCGCGAAGGTCTGCGGGCGGATCGTCAGGAAGAAATCCTTCACGACATTGGCCTTGTAGCCCAGGCACAGAACGAACTCATTGTGCCCGTAGTCGCTGTAATATTCCATAACGTGATGCAGGATCGGCTGATGGCCGAGCGGAATCATCGGCTTCGGGATGTTCTCCGAATATTCGCGGATTCTGGTTCCAAGACCGCCGCAGAACAGAACGACTTTCATGACTTACCGCTCCTCTGTGAGTAGTGCCGGGTCAATCAACGTGACGTGTGGGATCGGAATGATGAACTTCGCGCCCCACTCGACCACGTGCTGCATCTGCCGGATGATCTCGTCCTTGAAGTTCCACGGCAGGATGAGGATGTAATCGGGCCGGTATTTGTCGATCGCCGACACATCGTAGATCGGAATGTGCATGCCTGGCGTGAAACGCCCGTGCTTGTACGGATTGCGATCGACCGTGAAATCCAGGAAATCCGTGCCAATGCCGCAATAGTTCAGAAGCGTATTGCCCTTGCCCGGCGCGCCATAACCGCAGATGCGCTTGCCGGCATTCTTGGCTGCGATCAGGAAGGACAGAAGATCGCGCTTGGTGCGCCGGGTCTTTTCGGCAAACTGCTCATAGGTCGAAATCTCGTTGAGGCCGAAACTCTCTTCGCGCTTCAGAAGCGCCGCCACACGCGGTCCTGCCTTCCGCTTGCTGCTGTTATGCGCAAGATACACCCGGAGCGACCCGCCATGGGTTGGCAGTTCCTCCACGTCGATGACCTTCAGGTGATGGCGGTGCGCCATGTACCGGATCGTCAGCAACGAGAAATACGAGAAATGCTCGTGATAGATCGTGTCGAACTGGTTTTGTTCGATAAGATTGGCGAGATGCGGAAACTCCAGCGTAATCACGCCTTCCGGCTTCAGCAACAGATGCAGACCACGCACAAAGTCATTGAGATCAGGGACTTGCGCCAGAACGTTGTTACCGATCAGGAGGTCGGCCTTGCGTCCTGTGCCAACCAGTTCGGCAGCGAGCGTCGAGCCAAAGAAATCCACACGCGTCGGCACGCCCTTTGCAATGGCCGTCTCGGCCACATTGGCCGCCGGTTCGATGCCGAGGATCGGAATGCCCTTCGGCAGGAAATGCTGCAGGAGATAACCATCATTGCTGGCGATCTCGACCACGAAGCTGTTTTCGTTCAGTCCCAGCCGCTCGGTTATCTCGTCGCAATAGGTCTTCGCATGGCTGACCCAGCTGGTGGCGAAAGACGAGAAATAGGCATATTCAGTGAAAATCTCGGCAGGCGAGAAATACTCCTTCAACTGCACCAGATAACAATGATCGCAGACAAGCGCGTAGAGCGGGTAGTAAGGCTCCATGCGGTCGAGGCGATCCGCCGTAATGAAGCTTTCGCAAGGCGGCGACATCCCAAGATCAACAAAGGTGTGTTTGAGTAGTTTACCGCACAGGCGACAGCCGGTCTGCTCTTGCGCCATGCTCGTGCTCCGCGAAATATCCGGCGTCTGGATGGTCATACGTCGTTCCTCGCCTCAACGAACCTTCGGACTGGTCCGTTACGGGTTGATGGGGTTGAACTCCGATCCACGTCGGATAATCAAAACTACTAAGCGGCCTAAAAATTGCCGAGACTGTCATCAGGGGCGAGCCGTACATACGATCGGGCGCAACATTCACCGGACGGACTACGAGGAGTAGGTACCCGATCTTCACCCTATGGCGACGTGGGCGTAGGCGCCTACCTCATTCGGACAGGTTGGCCTCGCCCGGAAGGCTATTTGGATGCATCGAAGAAACTTCTATCGCCCGATAATGCCGCTGTCAGAATGCGCATGTATGGAAATCGGAGCAAAACATGCGTTTCACTTCGCTCAACATCGATGGCGCCTGGTCTATCGAGCCGGAAAGGCTTGAAGACGAGCGCGGCTGGTTCGCGCGGGTCTATTGCGAAGCCGCCTTCGCGGAGCGACAGATGGAAACGCATTTTCCGCAGCACAGCCTGTCTTTCTCACGCGAAGAAGGAACATTGCGCGGCCTTCACTACCAGAACGAGCCACATTCGGAGACCAAACTCGTCACCTGCCTGCAGGGCGTCATCTGGGATGTTCTGGTCGATCTGCGCCCGCATTCACCGACCTACAGGCGCTGGGCCGGCGTGGAACTATCCGCCGAAAACGGCGTCCAGCTCTACATCCCCGAAGGCTGCGCACACGGCTTCCAGACCCTGACCTCTGACGTCCTCGTGCGCTACATGATCTCGAAGCCCTATGCACCTGATTATGCGACAGGCTTACGCTATGACGACCCGTCACTCGGCATACCATGGCCGAACAGGCCAAGCGTCATTTCCGACAAGGATCTGGCCTGGCCGCTGCTTTAGCTCTCCACCAACAAGCCTGCATCACGGAGCCGGTCTGCGGCATCGGCAAGGGTTGCGAATGGCAGTTTCGCACGTTCTGCCATATCGAGAATGGAGTGCTCGCCATCCGCCAGATTGAGCACCCACAGCAGTGCCATGGCGTTTTGCGCGGCGCGACTGTCTCCGCCCATGTTTCCATAAAGGCCACGCCGCCCGAGCTGCGGCTCCCCCTTTGGCGACGTGTTCAGCGGAAGCCAGTTTCGCTCAGCAATTTCAACAGCCTGCAAGACCATGTTGAGCGATTGCTCAAGATAGTCCGGTTTGATGAAATCGAGATTGTCGGCCGATGTGTGATATTCCGGAAAGGTGGCATAAAGACTGCGCTGGAACATACCGACTGGCAAGTTGAATCCCGGAGAACAGAACTGGCGCTCATCATAGCCATAGGGCCAGAAATCATGAAGCGTCGCATTGGTACAACCGGCAAGAACATGCCCCATGATCCGATCAATCTCCGCATCACCGCGACGGCTGCGCTTGTAATTCGGCCCGCCAGCATCGCCGACGCAGGACAGGACCAGCCCGTGCCGGACCAGCCCCAATTGCTCTTCATTCTGCTTTAGCCATGCAAGAGCGCCGAAAGTCGCCGGGCCGAAAAGCAGCCGGTAGGTCAGGCGCGTGCGCCGTGATTGCAACACTTCGCCAAGACGCGCCAGCAGCGCCAGCCCGGAGCAATTGTCATTGGCCAGCGACGGGTGGCAAAGATGTGCCGACAGGACGAACGTCTCGTCGGTTTCCCCCTGGTGAATGAACTCGCCGAAGGTCAGAAAACCGTCGCGGCGCTCCGCATCTATCACGACATCATAGTCGCCGTCCTGCATCGACAGAAACCCGTTATGCGTCATGCAGAAGCCCCATGCCTCCGCATGGTAACAGGTGCGATAGGGAATGAGGTCCGGCTGGTCGGGCAGTGTATGAATATGCTCCTTCAGCGCGTTGAGCGGCATTCGCGCCCGCACAGGCACGCTGAAATTCACCACATGAAGATTATGCCGGGCAAAGTCGACAATACGACTGCCGTTCATGTCCGCGATATAGGCCTCACGGATGATCCATTCCTGCGGCGCTTTCCAATCATAAAGCGGAGTGCCGGTTGGAACCTGATGAACCGTCAACAGCAGATGTTCCCCGATGATGGCAAGCGTTTCGCGCACGCCATCACCGGCGAGACTGCGGCAGACTGGATAGAGGCGGGCAGCAAGATCGTAGATGGCCATCCCGTTCGACAACGGCGGAATGGCAATTTCAATGCCCCTGTGCCCTGCCCCCGTATCCATCACGCCGTTGCCCGAAGCGGTTGCGGTTCATCGTCGGTGCGCCGCAGATCGGCATCCAAGACCCCTTCCGCAATCAGCTTGCGAATGTGCGCGATGCGCTGGAAGCGCGGGCCCTCAAACTCCTCAAGCGTCAGCGTCGAGCGGCTATAAGCGGCAAGCAGTTCGCGCGTCCCGGCAACGGCATCCCATTCCGGTTTTGCCTCTGGCAGCACCCGCGCCAGCTTTTCAAAACTGACGCGATAGGAACGTGTATCCGGTCCGGCATCATCCGCATATTCGATACGGCAATCGGGAACATTCTCGGCGACGATGCCCGCAATGTCGCGGATGCGGTAGTTATGCTCCGTCGAACCGACATTGAAAGCTTCGTTCCAGACTTTTTCGCGCGGTGCTTCCATAGCCGCCATGAAGGCGCGGGAAATATCGCGGATATGCACGATGGGTCGCCATGGCGTGCCATCGGATTTGAGATAGATCAGCCCCTTCGTCACCGCCCATGCCACGAGATTGTTGAGCACGATGTCGAAACGCAGGAAAGGCGAAACACCGTAAGCCGTTGCTGGACGCAGATAGACCGGGCAGAAGCTTGAATCTGCCAGTTCTCGGATCTCCTGTTCCGCCCGCACCTTGGACCGGCCATAGGCCGTTACCGGTTTCAATTCACCAGTTTCGTCGATCAAATCAGCATCGCTGATGCCGTAATTGCTGCAGGATGATGCAAACAGAAAACGCCCGACACCTGCCCGCTTGGCCGCTTTCGCCATGGCGACACTTGCCCGGTGATTGATGTCGTAGGTCAATTCCTCATTGAGATTACCCAGCGGATCATTGGAGAGCGCGGCTAGATGAATGACCGCGTCGAACCCTTCCAGATCGCGCGGCGACACATCGCGCACGTCCTTTCGGATGGTCGGCACGTTCATAACAGCACCGCCTTCTTCAAAGAGACAATGTTCGTAAAGGCCGATGTCATAGCCGGACACTTCATGCCCCGCATTCATGAGGACCGGTACCATGACCGATCCGATATAGCCCTGATTGCCCGTAACCAGTACTTTCATGTCCGACTCCTCAAGCTTTGATAAATGCATGTTAGCCAGAGAGGACAGGAGCGACGACTTGACCGAAGGCATGCCCGATTAGGACAAGCGTTTATGAAAAGCGTGAAAGGACGTATCGCCTACCTCTTTTGGATGGGTCGCAGACGCTCGTCGCTGCCGATCAGCAGAAGCCAATCGGTTCCGCCGCCGGAATTTTGCACCTGCTTCGGCGTGTAGGTGGCAATCGGCCCCTCCACCCTCGGTTGGCCTGCATCGGCAAACTTGCCGGAAACAGGGTCATACCAGACGGCCTTCCGGCCATCTTTCACGACATTTTTCTGTACCTTGAAATCGTTGGCGTCCCCATAAACCACCGACAAAGTGCCATCAGGCAGCGATACGGCATAGCTTTTCGCGCTGACCAGAACAGCTCCTTCGCCATCTGGTTTAAGTTGCGGCCAGGGCAGTTTGTCGAAGAGCCTCTTCAACGCCGTCATCGACTGTGCGCCGGGGCTGTCGAGCGCTTCCTGCCAACTGCGATCAGCAGTGAAAACACCCGGCCCGGTAAAATGCCAGATGGGATTATTGCCAAAGAACTGTCCGGCAGCACCGGCAAGCAAAGCACCATAGGCGTTGCGCCGGATCATCTGTGCGGTCGTCTCCCGCTCAAACTCATAGCCCCCCTCCAGCAGAATGACGGGCATTTCGTTCGGTTTGCGCCGCTCGGAAACCGTGGCATGCACATCGTCATAGGTATAAACTGTATCGAAACTCAGCCAGGACTGATCGGCCCAGAGTTCCGCCGTATTCGTCTTGCGGCCAGAGTGCACAGTCTGGAGGGCGTTTGGATCAACGCGCGCTATGCCCTCAGCCATTTGAGAGACAAGCCGCTGATCCGGCGCATTAAAATCACCGCCCAAGACCCAGACTATATTATGAAATTGCTTAAATCGTTGGGTGATCGTCTCGCCATAGACGCGCATTTTCTGTGGACCGGCAACCTCAGCCTTCGAGAACCAGCCCTGACTGTTACCGTTCACGCCCAGATAGGCGGGCGCCAGAAAAACAACTATACCCAATTGCTCCGCCCGCCCGATCACCCAAGCGGCGTGGTCAAAATATTTCGGGTTGAGATCGCCAAAGGCATCGCCCTTGAACGGTTTTTCACCATAGGCATTGGCGGGTGGATGACGGGAGAAATAGTGTTCGACAAGATTGACCAGAATGGCGTTGAAACCGCGCTTCCGGCGATCCTGCAGATAGATCTCGACATCCTCGCGCTTCAGTTCGGCGATCAGCGACCAGGCAGTATCGCCCTGCAACAAAAACGGTTTACCCGTAGCATCCTCGAAAATGCGCCGATCCTGGCTGATCTTGATCGGGAACGAAGCAGCTGCATCGGACGATCCTGCTGCCATTAACAGCAGGATCGTGGCGATCATGGCCGCTGCAAAACGTTTCATCGCATCGTCGACGGATAGGTCGGCGCTTCATTGAAGCGGCGATAGACCACCTGTGAAGGACGTCCGGTCAGATAAGAGCTTACACCGTCGTTCAACGCCCGGACGTAAACGTCGAGCGCACCGTCGATGGCATCCACCGTGCGCGCAATGTCGGTGTCGCTGTGCGTATAGCTCACCACCAGCGATGGCATCAGAACGCCGCGCCGGATCGTTTCCTGAAGAAACAAAGTACGAAATGCCTGCGACGGCTGCCCTTGCTCGTCGAGCGTTCCATAGGCAAGGCAGCACGGACGCCCGAACAGGCGAACATGGTTCTGCAGGCCGTGACTGGCAATCGTCGCATTCACGCCCTCTGCCAGTTTGGAACCTTGCTCATAGAGCCGTTCGATCACCGGTTCGTCGCGATAGATCGTCATCGTGGCAATCGCGGCTGCCATGGCATGGGTTTCAGCGCCATGGGTGGTCGAGAGCAGGAAAACGCGAGGATGGTCGGTCTGTGTCAGTCCACCCAGCTGCATATATTCCGCCTTGCCTGCCAGCGCCGATATTGCAAAACCGTTGCCCAGCGCCTTGCCGAAACAGGACAGGTCCGGCTCGACATCATAAAGCTTCTGCGCGCCGCGCATATGCCAGCGGAAGCCGGTAATCATCTCGTCCAGAATGAACAAGGCTCCGTTTTCATGGGCGATGCGCTTTGCTTCCTGCAGGAAGTTGTTTTGCGGTTCGTCAGCCTTTGCAGGTTCGAGGATAATGGCTGCAATACGCCCCGGATAATCCTCGAACAGGGCTTCAACGCTTGCAATATCGTTGTAACGGAAAGTTGCCGTCAAAGCCGAAACCGAAGCTGGAATGCCTGCATTCATCTTCGTCGTTCCAATGAACCAGTCATCGGTCGAGAAAAATGGATGATCGGCACAACAGGCAATCATGTCACGTCCGGTATAGGCACGCGCCAATCGCACCGCGCCGGAGGTCGCATCCGAACCGTCCTTGCAGAATTTCACCATCTCGGCGCTGTCGATCAGCTCCAGAAAACTTTCCGCGCATTCGACTTCGATGGCACTTGGGCGCGTAAAATTACATCCGTCCTGCAAGGCGTCGCGCACGGCGCGCACGACGGGCGGGTAGGCATGGCCAAGCCCGACCGCACGATTGCCCATGCCATATTCGATATATTCGTGGCCATCGACGTCGAAGACATGCGAACCGGACCCGCGCTGGATGAACCCGGGCGCGAGTACCGGATACTGGTCGTCACCCTTGGCATAGGTGTGACAGCCGCCCGGAATGAGCGCGTGCGCCTTGCTGGCGAGCAACTGAGAATTGCGGAACTGCGATGTGAAAAGGTTCATGCCCCTTCTCCTTTCTTATTCACAGATCATGCTGCCGACCATCTCGTATGCAGGCGCTCGCGCACCTGACGCAGCCAGTTCTTTACCGGTTTTGGCAAGCGACTGCGCAAACTGGAATGAAGTGCGTTCGGCATCGACCATTGCGAAAGCGCCAGTGGTGGCGCAATGGCTGGGCGATCCTCCGCGAGATGTTCGAGAAGACCGGCATAGGCTCGACCAGCAATATCGTTGTCGAAGACCGTTTCCACTTTCTGCTGGGCGGCGGCTGCCATGCCGGCAAGTAGCTCTCGGTCGCGTGCAAGCCGGTTGATATGACGCGCTGCCTGACGGAAATCGCCGACGGGAAACAAGAGCCCGTCCTCGCCATCGGTGACAATCGTATCGGTCACACCAGCGATCTTCGAGACGACCGCCGGGCATCCCTGGCTCATCGCTTCAATGAGCGTCAGGCCGAAACCTTCAAAGCGTGACGGCATGATCATGACGTTATGCTGGTTCACCAGCCAGGGAACATCGGCAGGCGCAACCCAGCCACTAAAACTCACCTTGTCGCCGAAAGGCGCAAGACGATGCCGGAGCTGTTCCAGATCGGGACCATTACCGGCGACCGTCAGGTGATAGGAGCAATCGAGCTCGCGCAGAATATTCGGCAGCCAGAAAATGCCCTTCGAGTTGTCTTCCATCCGCCCCAGATAAAGCAGGCGAAGCGGGCCGGACTCATCCGGCTTTTGAACATTGCGCGACAAGTGAATGTCCCGGTTCAGTCCATGCGGGATGACAAGCGTGCGCGACGCATCAAAACCATGCTGGCGCACGAGATCGTCACGGCAGCGTTTTGAAACGCCGACAGTTGCGTGAACATGATCGCGGATTGCCCGCGCCGCCGCGTAGGTGCCGGGTGTGATATTGTGCACGATCATGATGCGCAGAATATCGGCGGGCAGATAGCGCGCCAGATTGGTTTCGAAACGGTTCGCAAGAACATTGACGAAAACGGCGTCGAAATGGTTTTCGCGCAGGAAGCTGATCATATGCCTTGCGCGGGTTTCTTCATCCAGCACACCCATGCGGTCGATGGCATCGCCCTTGCGAAGCGCATCATCAAGCCCCTGCCCTGTCGGCACATTAACCGTATCGCCAGCAGCGCCTGCAGCAAGCCAGCGAAGCTCTATGCCCGACTGGGCAAGCGAGGCGCGCAGACGCGTGAAAACCGAATAGGTCCCGCCTATGTGAGGACGGACAAAGTAAGCACATTTCATGGCCAGAACCTTGTTGCCACAGAAACACCTCAGGGGAGACAAGACTTCGAGGGAACAACTCCCTCGAAGCCTTACTCCGGTATATCGGGGGGCAATGGATATACCGCTGGCCAGTGTATCGAAATTGCTCTGCCACGCATTTCGGCTATGAGGGGTACACCCCATCCTACAATAGAGTATGGTGTTCACCCTTCTGCCAGTTTTCCTGCAGGTCGGTCTGGCCTAAGCTTGTCGGCGCAGCGGGAGACACGCGCATGAGAATAGGACTTTTCGGGCAGTTTGGTTCCGGCAATACCGGCAATGACGGTTCGCTGGAAGCCATGTTGCAACTCTTGAAGCGTAACTGTCCCGACGCACAGCTTGTCTGCATCTGCTCCAAACCCGATATCGTTGCGCAGACATTCGATCTTTCAGCTCATCCGGTCTCCCAGCCCGATCCATCCAACTGGCTGCTCCGGGCAGTCAACAAAGCGATGCTGCATTTTCCCCGACGAACAGTCGGTTTCAGTTGCGCGCTTCTGCTTGCTTCTCAGCTCGATCTCATCATTGTGCCGGGTACAGGCATACTGGATGACTTCAACGAGAACCCCTTTGGCTGGCCTTTTGCAGTACTGCGTTGGTCGCTGGCGGCCAGACTGACCGGCACGCGCATGATCTTCGTGTCGATCGGCGCCGGACCGGTCGATCATCGATGGAGCCGGTTCTTCATCCGTCAGGCTGCAATGCTGGCGTCTTTTCGTTCCTATAGAGATCAAATCTCTCATGACTTCATGAAACAGCTGGGCGTAAAACCCGCTCAGGATTTCGTCAGTGCTGATATCGCCTTTGCATTGCCAACGGTTCCTGATCAAAATCGGGATAGGCCGGAACAATGTGTGGGCATCGGCGTGATGACTTATCGCGGGTGGAAAAAGATGGAGAAGGATGGCGATGCCATCTACAGGGACTATGTCTCCAAAGTAACGACACTGGTGACCAGGCTTCTGGCCAGCGGGCGTCAGGTGCGTCTGCTGATCGGAGACAAGGGCGACATAGAGGCGGCTCGCGATATACTGGAGCAGCTCGCTCCGGCGGAAGCGAACAAAGTCGCATTTGAACCATCCGCTTCCCTGCACGAACTCATGCAACAGATCGCCAAGACCGACGTCGTTATCGCAAGCCGCTACCATAACATCGTCTGCGCGCTGGCCATGGGACGCCCCACAATCTCCATGGCTTATGCGAGCAAAAACGACGCTTTGTTGCACGATACCGGACTGGCGGCATTCTGCCACCGGATTGACAATTTTGATCCTGAAACAATCCTCTCCCAGGTCGACTTTGCTTTCGAGCATCAAACGATTTTGACCACGCAGGTGAAAGCCGGTGTGGAGCGCTATCGCAGCCGGCTGGCACGACAGGAAGAGCTTCTTCACACCACATTTCTCGACAATGTCAGGAGTACAGCTGATCCAGCCATTCAGTCACTACGACCGAACTAGAATGTGTTTGGAAATGCCCTATCTTTTTGTATTTACACACACCTTGATCCGAAAATCGTTTCGGATTTCTCGGGATGCGTTCTAGGCGCCGCGTCCGCTTCGCCAGACGGAACGCTTCAACAGATAGTCGAAGGGTGGCATGACCGCGAGCAAGGGCTCACGCTTCAGCGCGAATGCCATCAGCGAACCCGCCACTTTCGGCCTCCGCGCCAGATTGGAGATCGCTGACCAATAAGCCCGTTTGGTAAGGCAATCCTGAACCATTGCAAACAGACGGTGTTGATGCGGCAAGTTGGCACCTTCATGATCGAAGAAGGACCGGAATCCTGCCTCGAACTCGCGGTTCCAGGACAGAATACCATTCACCGTCGCCGACCGGTTCTGGGGATGCGACCGCGCAAAAGCCTGTATCTGGCCGGTAGCGGCGACGGAACCGCGTGTGGCAATGCGAAGCCACATTTCGAGATCGTCAGTATGGGAAAGCGACGTGCGGTAATATCCCATCTGTTTCTGGATCGCAGTCCTCACAACCGCAGTCGGGCCTGTAACCGGGTTAAACGCATGCCGGCAGGCAAACTCAATGAATTCTTCCCCGGACCATATCCGCCACTCGTTCGAAGCGGGGGACGTGGCACCTGTCACACGAGCTTCACCATCGTCGGCTTTTATCCGGCCCGTCGCGCCATGCGCGAGATGAACGTCGTCGCGTTGCGACAGCATTCTTGTCGCCCTCTCCAGAGCCCCTCTCGCCAGCAGATCATCCGAACACAGGATCAGGAAATATTCCGATGCGGCCCAGTCTATGCCCTCGTTGAACGAAGCATGCGGCCCCAGGTTTTTCTGACGGAGCAGCAGCTGGACACGGCTATCGCCGGCCGCAAGGCTCTTGGCAACCTCGACGCTATTATCTGTCGAGGCATTGTCGATGATGAGCAGACGGACATTGACGCCTGATTGTTGCAAGACGCTGTTGGCGCAGGCGGAAAGATAGCGACCATAGTTGAAGTTGGGAATAACAACGTCGATTGTCGGCTGTTCCAATTTGCATTTGTCCATGACAGGCCGTCCTATTCTGCAGGGGTCGACGCCGATCGGGGCACAAGCCGCGCCCGAAGCTTTCCGAAAAGCCAGCTCAGCGATGGCTCGACCTCGGCAGCGAAGGGATGGCGCACCAGGAATAGCGCGCCCAGCCAACTCACCACCGCGATGAGGCCCATCACGACGCCTCTGGTCCAGGGGATTTCCAGCGAAAAACCATCAGCGGCAACCATTGCAAGCGGTATGGCCAGCGCAATCAGAGTCACAAGACCGCTTTTCAGCAATTCCCGACCAAGCACGGCATAGGAAAAGGCCACGTGCCTGCGCACGAAAACGATGGCTATGACCATCTGTATGGGCAAGCTGATGAACTGACCCAGCGCGACGGCAAGCAGCCCATAAAATGCAGCCGTGCCTATAACGGTGAGTGCGACCAGCCGCGAAATGAGGTTGGACAGGAAAGCTTCGCGATTTTCACCCAATGCCATCAGCAAGGGATAGGTCAGGATCGCAGGAAACCAGAAGAGGCAGGCAAGGCTGAGGATCGCCACTATGGGCACGCATTCAGTCCAGTCGGGGCCGAGAACGATGTGCACTGCCGGATAGGCGAGCAGCGCCAGCAATGCCTGTGCCGGCCAGTAGGCGACGGTAATATAGGACAAGGCGCGGATGTATGACTGGCTGATATCCGCTCCGGCACGAACTTGCGCCGAAAGCATCGGGAACGCCACGGTGAAGACGGCTGAAAGGATGATGCGATCCGGCAAACCACTCAAAGTGTCGGCACGGTTGTAAATGCCAACTGCCGATATGGGCATGAAACGCCCGAGTAGAAGCTGCGGAAGCGTCATGCAGATCTTGTTCAGACCGGCATTGCCTCCAAGATAAATCCCGAACCGCCAGGCCGTGTCGAAACTGGCCAATGACGGGCGGAACAGATTTTTCAAAGGGTGGATCGAGACAGCCAGCCCCGTTGTTATCAACGCGCTTGCCAGCAGTCCGAAGGCAAAACACATATGCCCGAAACCGCTGAAGGCCATGGCAATGGTTACCAATGCGCCCAGACCGGCCCCGGCAGTGCGGATGCGCGCCAATGTTCCGAAGGCCATGTCGCGCTTCAGCAATGCGACAATCGGTAAGGACAGGCTTTCGACCAGCGCGGCCACAATCGTGATGCTGAGAAAAAGCTTCAACTTCGGATCGTTATAGGATTCGGCGAAGTATCCGAGTGCAAAATACAGGATCAGCGACAGCAGAACCGTTACACCCATCAGAAAGGTAAGCGAAGTCCGGATGTCCTGATCGCGTACCTTATCGATCTTTATCAAAAATTCGGGACTGGCGAATTCGCGCAGCGAAAACACGACTGCCGTAAGGCTCAAGCCTATCACACCCATTCCGGTTTCGGCTGGCCCCAGAACACGTGACACCGCAGCCACCGTCACAAAGTTGAAGAGCAGCCCTGCATATTGTTCGAGCGCCGCCATGAGGAAACCCCTGCGACTGCCATTCATGATCCGCTCCAACAGGTATTCTCTGGCACCGCCAGCGTTTTCTGCATCATCGTTTCATCCCCCATTCATGACAGCGCGGGCAAAAGCGTCCGCAGGCGCATTTTTCCTATCCTCGCTCAGAATAATCCTTTGCCACGGGCACGAAATGTCGCCCTTGGTGTTAGCACCTGACCTGAAAGGAGTATGCGGCACGCTCTAAAGCCAAGTCGTGGATAGCAGTGTCAGTGCGTAAAAATTTCCGGAGTTTGATCTTTTGCACGCGCCTCGGAGGAGACATGACGAGTCTTTCCTGGATCACGCTTCTGGCCTTCGCTCTTTCCGTCGCTTTCTGCCTCGGCTTTCGGGGGCTGGCACGCGAATGGCATCTCATCGACATTCCTGATGCCCGCAAGAGGCATGACGGGAATGTCCCGCTTTGCGGGGGCATTGCCATTTTTCTCTCGTTTTCCGCAGCCACGTTTCTGGCGTTTGGCGTTTCAGGACATGCCAATGCCATGGCCTTGCTGCCAGGGCTTGTGCTCATCCTCGTCGCCGGTGTTCTCGATGACCGTTTCAACCTGCCTGTCGCGCCGCGCCTTGCAATCCAGTTGCTCGCAGCCTTCCTGATAATTGCTATCACCGGGCTGACGCAGACCTATCTCGGGCTTGCTTCCGATGGCATCGAAACTGCCGCCACGTCCACTCCGGAAATGCTTATACAGGTCCTGACCGGACCGCTTTTCCTGATTATCGCGCTTGCTTTCATTGTCGGCCTCGTCAATGCGGTCAATATGAGTGACGGCGTGGACGGACTGGCAGGGTCGGCGAGTGCTGCCGCATTCTTCTGGCTGGCCGTCATCGGCTTCGGGATCGGCGAACATCGCCTCGGGCTTCAGGCGCTCGCCCTTGCTGCTGCCTGCCTCGGCTTTCTGGTCTTCAACATGCGGCATCGCTGGCGCACACGAGCAAGCCTTTTCCTTGGCGATGGCGGCAGCACATTTCTCGGTGCAGCCCTTGCCGGATTTATCCTCATCCTTGCAAGCGGAACCGCCGCCGTCGCCTTTCCCGTCCTGATCTGGATCGTGATCGTGCCAGTCATTGATACGCTGAGCCTGATCGTGCGCCGCATGTCTGTACGCAGAAGCCCGTTCTCGCCGGACCGGCAGCATCTGCATCATCTGCTGATGGATGCGGGGCTTTCCTGCGGGCAAACAGCCGTAGCGGTCATGGCGCTCAATCTTCTGGCGGGAGCCATCGCCTACATCGCCATCCGGTTCGACATACCCGTCTGGCCGATGCTTCTGGCGCTGGCGGTCCCTGCCGCAGCACACACGCTCTTCGTGCTGCGCATGACCAGAGGCGCACGTCCGATCGTTACCGCTTCGATGGCCGAGGCCAACCCGACCACCAAACCGAACATCACTTATCCAGGGGCAACTTCATGACTGTGTCCGTCCTCATCAGAACGCTTAACGAGGAAGTCAATCTACCTGCATGCCTCGCCTCACTCGACTGGTGCGACGATATCGTGGTGCTCGATTCATTCAGCACTGATCGTACCGTGGAAATCGCCAAAGCAGCGGGCGCGCGCGTCTATCAGCGCGTCTATGACACCGAGGACCGCCAGCGCATGTACGGGCTGACGGAAATCGAGTTCAAACATCTTTGGGTCTATACACCCGACGCGGACGAAATCACACCGCCGGACCTGCGAGATGAAATACTGTCGGTCACCGCTGATCTCGACCGACCGGAAGTGTTTTTCCGGCTTCGCTACAAGAACATGTTCATGGGGCGCTGGATACGCCATGCAAGCCTCTATCCGACATGGATCACCCGGCTGGTCAGGCCGGATCGCGTACGCTTCGAGCGTTCAATCCATGCACGCGCAACCGGAGGTCCGAGCGGCCAGTTACAGGCGCATTTCATCCATTACAGCTTCAACAAGGGGCTCGCCGCCTGGTACGACAAACACAATCTCTATTCCACCGTTGAAGCGGATTTGTCGGCAGCGCGGCTTCTTGAGCGGCGCGTCGATTGGGGTGGCCTCCTGTCGGGCAATCCGGAACGGCGTCGGCGCGCCATGAAATCCCTGTCCTACAATTTGCCGTGTCGACCGACCTTGCGCTTCTTCTACATGTATGTGCTGCGCGGTGGCTTCCTCGACGGCAAGCCCGGCTATCTCTATTGCCGCCTGCTTTCGGCTTACGAGTTCATGATCGTGATCAAGATGGAAGAGCAACGCCAGCGTCAATCGGCGCTTCTGGCTGAATCTTCATCAGTCAGACGCCCTTTGGAAACCGAAGCACCAGAACGGCGTATGGTATGATGCTGCCCATTATTCTGCCCTGTGCCGTTTTGTTCGGACTGGTCGCCATGTTCTTCTCGGAACCTGTTCTGACCTTGCAGGATGATGGCGGCAGAGCTGATGTGATCGTCGTACCCGGCGGAGACGGACCGCCCCGCGCGGCGGAGGCCGCACGTCTCTGGAAGGAGGGCCGCTCACCGGTGATCCTTGTTACCGGCGACGGTGATTGTCTCTCCAACAAACGGATCATGGTGCGCAAAGGCGTGACGCCGTCGGCGATTTTTGTGGAATGCCAATCGGGCAGCACCTGGCAGAATGCCCGATTTTCCGCGCCCCTCATGCGCGAAATACAGGCCAGAAGTGCGCTGATCGTGACCAACTGGTATCACTCGCGCCGCGCCATAGCGAGCTTTCGCGCCGCATGCCCCCAGATGCGTTTCATCTCGTCTCCCATCGGCGGCGATGACGGTCGGCCCGGTTTTCCGACAACACCCACGGACATGGAACTCGTCGTCAAGGAATATGTGAAACTTGGCTGGTATCTGATTTCAGGCCGCATCTTCCCACACGACCTTTCCACGGACGAACCGGCACCCGATCTTTCGGATGTATGCGCTGATGCGGGGGTTACACAATGAACCTCTCACTCACCTGGATTTTCGTCGGTTGCGTCCTCTGCCTTCTGGCTGGCGGTCTCTTCTCCAGACCGGAACGCATGTATCAGTTTCCGTTTCTTGCAGGGGTGATGACCTTCGGCTTCCTGCTGCCGCAGCTTCCCGCCCTCGTATATGATCAGTTTCTGCCTTCCGGCGCTTACGCCAAGACGATGATCATGGGCATTCTGTCGTTCGCAATGCTGATGCTTGGATGGCGCCTGACGAAAAAGCCGATTCAGTTTCTCAGCATGAGTTTCAGCGAACGCAGACTGCTCTGGGCTGCAGCCGGACTGTCGGCTTTCGGCGCTGTCTTCTATTTCCTCCTTAGCCGTCTTCCAGGAGACGTCTCCATCGGCGTACAAATGACTGGTATGCCGGTGGTGTACCTCTTCTTTGCACAGCTCATGCCCTATGGCCTGGCCATCGCCGTCCTGTGTTTCGCACGGCGGCCGTCATGGTTCGCCATCGCGATCATCCTGTTCGATCTGGTTTTCTATCTGGACCGTATTCTGGTCACAGGAAAACGCGCAGAGACCATCCAGCTGGTCCTCATGTTCCTTCTCGCCTTCTGGTTCTACCGACGGATTGTCGTACCTCGAACAATCATGGCAATCAGCATTCTGGCTGGCACATTTCTGATGACCAGTATGGGCGATTATCGACAGGTAACCCGTGCGGATGCGAGCTTTGTTCTCGATGAGATTCTGGAGATCGACTATGCCGCCAATTTTCGCGCTACCCTTGACCGTGGTGGTCCGGAAATGCGCAATGCCGTGCAACGTATTGATGAAATTGATCGGCGGCTCGAGTTTGATTACGGCAAATATCACTGGAACCGTATCATCTTTACATTCGTTCCGGCGCAACTTGTGGGTAGTCGCATCAAGGAAGCGCTCTATCTCGATGTCCCGGAACCCAGCCGCGATTACAACCCTTTGACAGGCTCGACCGAAACGGGATTGGTCGATGCGTTCTTGTCATTCTGGTATTTCGGAGCCCTGAAATTCCTGCTGCTTGCCTGGGCCATGCGCAGACTTTGGGAAACGGCAATGGCAGGCGAGATGCTCGGACAATTGGTGTATATGCTTTCCATTGTTCCGGCCATGCACTCAATTTCTCATCACACGGATTGGGTCGTGCCTGTCTGGATTCACATGGCATTGTTCCTCATTCCCGTTCTGTCGTTCTGCGTAATCCGCAATCGATCAATCCAGCTCCCGCTTCCGCCATCACAAAGTGGCGCGATCAACATTGCGGGGGCCAGGTTTCAGGAAGGATGGTCATCATGACCGTGACGTCAGACCACAAAGGGACGTTCGCCGGAGAAACCGGTAAATCGCGCCAACTGGATGGCATTTCAGGCAGAATGAACGCGTCGCGCCCCATGGAAGGCGGCGCAACCTTCACTCTCGGACACCGTGTTCAGCGTCTGTGCTGGCAGGCAAGCTGGCTGTTACTGGCGGCATGGACGCCGTCTTTCCTGTGGCGCTGGCGTGGCGCGGTGTTGCGCGCCTTCGGCGCGAAGGTTCACAAGACCGCCATCGTGCGCGGCAGTGCGCGTATCTGGTGGCCGGGCAATCTGACCATGGGTGCTCATTCATCGCTGGGACCGGGTGCGCTCTGCTATAACGTAGCGCACGTAACGCTTGCCCCATTCGCCATCGTTTCACAACGCGCGCATCTGTGCACGGCGGGGCACAATATCGATCAGGCGGATTTTCCCCTCACGGCAGCACCCATTCACATCGGGCCTTATGGCTGGGTTGCAGCTGAAGCCTTTGTCGGGCCGGGCGTGACCATCGGTGAAGGCGCAGTTCTTGGCGCACGCGGGGTCGGCTTCCGTGATATGGAACCATGGATGGTCTATGTCGGCAATCCCGCCAAGCCCGTGAGACCCCGGCGGAAGCCCTGACAATCAGGAAGCAGGAACGGACCGGAGCGCCTTGCGGCCTGCAACGGCACCGCTTTTTTGCGGCTGAAAGCTCTGATAGGCCGCAATTGTCTGGAGAGCGATGCGTGGCCAGGTGTAGTTGGCCCGCACAAGTCTGGCACCAGCCGCACCCATGCGTTTCGCGCGATCCGGGTCTTCCAGAATTTGCTCAAGCGCTGAAGCCACAGCCATCGGGTCGAGTGAACAGACCGCACCGGCACCGGCTTCAGCGACTTCCGGAAAATGACATGCATCGGTAATCGCAACCGGTACGCCGCAGGCCAGCGCCTCGGTTATGGCGACGCTGAATCCTTCCTGACGGCTTGGCAGGCAAAAACAGGCCGATTGTTTCAGGGCAGCGATCTTCGCCGGACCATAGAGCCCGCCTGTCATGTGTACCCGCGTCTCAAGCCCGTATTGACGAATACGCTGCCGAAAATCTTCTTCCGCACCACCATCGGGACCCGCGACAACCAGATCCACATCAGGAAACAAGGGGGCAACACGACGAAAGGCATCGGCAAGTATATCAAGACCTTTCTTGTAGTGCAGCCGCGACAGAAAAAGTATGTAGGGCCGTTCCGGCAATCCGCGCACGGCAATATCCTTGTCGCCCTCGACTTCATTGAGGAAAATTCCGTTCGGGATGATCATCGAAGGTGATTTCAGGCCAAGTGGCCGCATCAGCTCGATTTCATCCGCATTCAGCGCGTGGATGAAGGCTGCACCGTCGAGCATACGACGAAAGCCGAGCATCATCGCGATCTTCTTCTTCCATGCGCTCTGTTGCATGCTCCACACGTCGAGCATACCGCAACAACATACGCAATATGGCACACGATAGCGGCGGCAAAGCATTGATGCCCGCAACAGATTGGTTTCCCATATGCCATGAAGATGCACAAAATCTGCCGAGCGCAGCAGCATCTCCATTGCTTTTGCTGCAGCCCCGCCGAACAAGGTTTCCCGCAAGTCAGGCATTGGCAGAAGCAGGGTGCGCACCTTGTCGAAACCGGGAATTGTGGCCGTGGCGCTGACGGCGCGACCGCTCACTTCATCATCGCTATAGCTTACGATTGTCACTTCATGACCGAGCGTTGCCTGCGCTGCTGCAAGCCGCACCACGACGGCTTGCGGGCCGCCCTTGGCAGGGTCGTAGGAACCGATGACGTGGACAATGTTCATGCCGCCTTCTCCCGAAAGATTGCTGAGGTCAACCGTTCGCCATAACGCGATAAAGTAAAATCAGCCGCGCGTTCGCGGGCGCTTTCGCCCATCCGTTCCAGCGCCGCCGGATTGCCTGCAAGTTCCCGCAGGATTTCTGTTGTCTCCATGACGTCCCGGATAGGCACGATATAGCCGTCGATACCGTTGCGAACGACACTGCCCGTATTCTCCGTACAAATTACAGGCAGCCCAGCGGCCAGCGCTTCATAAACGGAAATCGCCGACCCTTCGCATAACGAAGGCAACAGAAAAACATCGGCCCACTCAAATTGCTTGCGCATCTCGCTGCGCGGAATGGGGCCTGTCAATTCGACCGAGGCGGCGAGCTTCTTCTGTGCTTCCGGCAACAGTTCCAGCGGGCCGACCATCCGGAATTCCACCTCTCCCGCCAGTAATCGGGAAACCCCGCCGACATAAGGCGAGCCTTTGCGCAAGCCAACCGCGCCCACTGTCAGCACGTGCAATTTGCCTGGTGCCCGTGGTTTCCGTTCAACCTGGAAACGCGTATCGACACCTGTCGGAACCACCACGATCTTTTCGGGAGCACAACCTTCTTCAACCACATGACGGGCAACAAAAGGCGATGGACACACAACCACATCGGCCAGCTGCCATTCAACTCGTTCACGCTCCGCGAAAGCCTCGGAATATCCATCGCTTTCGAGCGGCAATTGCCAACCCGGGTTCAACAATTCCTCTTCATAACCAAGCTGGTCAACGATGGCGCGCGGCGCGATCACCTGATCTACCGCTGTCCAAAGACCCATTTTTCGCGCAGCCGACAACAGTTCAACAGCTTCACCGCTGAAGGCATAGACCCCGCTTGCGCCGTGAAATCCGCTTTCCGCGACCAGCCTTCCGAATGTTTCACCAGCCCATATTGCATTGGCAGTGGATTTCGGCCCGGTCTGGTTCGCCAGTCTGCGTACGGCGGAATGCAGTCCGAAGCCCGGAAAGGTTGTCATCTGTTGTTGGGGAATTCCCTGGGGCTTGCGTCCAATCAATCTCCGAACAGAGGATGGGAGTGCATTGGAGGGCAAGCTGTTGAGGAAACGTGGCCATCCCTGAAAAGCGCATATGTCCGTATAAAAATGTGCCAGCTTCTGATTATTCGCAAAAATCCGCGGGACTGCATAGTGCCGGCGGGCGCCCAACTGGCTGACAACGACCGACCCATCCATCATAATTCCCTCGGCTGGAACTGCCGGTCGAGAACCGGCATGGCCTGTGGCACCACCTTTTCCTCAAGCCGCGAGATGGCCGACTGCCAGACGGCTGCGCCATATTCACGCGAATAGGCCGTTTCCATCAGATAGCGGGCATTGTTGCCCATCGACATGCGTCCCACAGGCGAATGGCGCAAATGAAGGATCGCATTGACCAACGCATCGACATCGCCCGGTCTCAGCGCCATACCGCACTGAAAATCGCGGACGATCGTGCCGATCTCGCCTTCCGTATCACCGATGAAGATTGTCGGACGGGCCGCCGCGAGGACGCCGTAGAACTTGCTGGGCACGATACAATGTTCCAGCTCCGGCTTCAGCGAAACCAGATGTACATTGGCCGCGCCAAGGCTCTCGGAGAGCTTTTCCACGGGCTGGAATGGTTTCATCATCACATTGGTCAAGCCGCGTCGCTTGACTTCACTTTCGACGAAACCACGCTGCTGCCCCTCGCCGATCATCAAAAAGACGATGCTTTTCATATGCCGGAGCCGCTCCGCAGCATCGAGCACCGTCTTGAACTCGTGTGCGCGCCCGAAGTTGCCCGAGTAACCGATGACGAATTTTCGACCGAGCCCCCAGCCACGGCGCAAGGGGTTCTGCGACGGCTCCACCGGAACGATTTCGTTGCGGTCGGCCCAGTGGTGAACCACGCTCAGGCTTTCCGCCGGAATATCCCGTGTCGAAAGATAATGCGCCATGCGCTCTATCGGACAGATTGTCAGTGCAGACTGGCGCATCGACCAGTTGCGCAGGATCAGGGCGAGCTTACCGGAAACGGTATCGGATTTGATGAGGCCGAGTTCCATTGCCGTTTCGGGAAAAAGATCCATCACCCAGTTGACCAGCTTTGCCCGTCGCAGGCGAACAGGCAGCGCTGCCGAAACGGAAAGAAGCGGCGGATCGGTACAGACGACGCAGACATCGTCCTTACGGGCATTGGATGCAAACCAGGCGGCTGCGGACAGATGAAAGGTTGCATAATCGACCGCGCGCCCGACAAGCTTACCCCGACCAAAGCCCGAGGTCCATATGCGATGCACATCTATGCCGTCGATCGTTTCACGCGCGGGCAACACGTCCTTCCGCTTGTCGTGATAGCTGCGGCTTGCCAGCACTGTCGTCTCGATGCCTTCACGCACAAGCGTATGGGCAAGGCTCGTCACCATCCGGCTCGTCGCCGACTGGTCCGGGTAGAAGTAACGATTGGCAAGCACCACACGCATGATTTCACGTCCTGTTGTTCGATCCCGTTGAAACGAGCATCGCAACTGCGCAGCAGATACCGCAAGAAACACAAAGGCATGGCATGCACCGACACCGGGCGAACTGCCTACCTCTTTGGGTGAAACCGGACATACCGGGCGCGCCTCAAGCCTCATCCGAAGAGGGATGTTCCGGCCCGCAATTGCCGTTTTGGAGCCGTTCTGCCCACGCAGGAAATCGCTAACATGGTTTCATTGCAGCTTTGGAAAGCTTTGGTCGGAGGGAAGCCCTTGCAAGAGAAAACAGCTCTCATCGTCGGTGTGACCGGACAGGACGGCGCTTATCTAAGCGAGCTTCTGCTCAAAAAAGGCTATCGCGTACATGGCCTGAAACGGCGGTCTTCCTCGTTCAACACCGCGCGTATCGATCATCTCTATCAGGACCCGCATGAGGAGGACATTCGCTTCCGCCTGCATTTCGGTGACCTGACCGATGCAACCAATCTGTGCCGTGTCATTCAGGAAGTACGGCCCGACGAGATTTATAATCTCGGCGCGCAAAGCCATGTTCAGGTAAGCTTTGAAACGCCTGAATATACGGCCAATGCCGATGCGCTCGGCACGCTGCGCCTACTCGAATCCATGCGTATTCTGGGTCTCGGCAAGACATGCCGTTTCTATCAGGCTTCCACGTCGGAACTCTTCGGTAACAGCTCGCCCCAGGCACAGAACGAACAGACGCCTTTCGCCCCGCGCAGTCCTTATGCGACGGCAAAGCTCTATGCCTACTGGACGACGGTAAACTACCGCGACGCCTATGGCTTCCATGCCTCCAACGGCATTTTGTTCAATCACGAAAGCCCGCTTCGCGGCGAAACCTTCGTTACCCGCAAGATCACCCGTGCTGTCGCGGCCATTGAACGCGGCCTGCAAGACAGGCTTCGGCTCGGCAATCTCGATGCCCGTCGCGACTGGGGTCATGCGCGTGATTATGTCGAGGGCATGTGGCGTATCCTGCAGGAAGACACCGCCGACGACTACGTGCTGGCGACCGGCGAAACGCACACGGTGCGCGAGTTTGTCGAACACGCCTTCAAGGCCGTCGACAAGGAGATCGAGTGGCACGGTAACGGCGTGGAAGAAATCGGCCGTGACCGAAAATCCGGCAATTGCCTGATAGAGATCGATCCCCGCTATTTCCGTCCGAACGAGGTCGACTTCCTGCTCGGCGATGCATCCAAGGCGAAAAATCGCCTCGGCTGGCAGCATACAACGGGCTTCGACAATCTTGTCACCGAAATGGTCGACTGGGATTTGCGCAACATCATGCGGGAGGTTGGACGCAATGACTTCTACGGCTGACATCACCCCCGCTCCGTTTTATTCACTCGAAGGCAAGAAGGTGTTCGTTGCCGGGCATACAGGCATGGTCGGTTCGGCCATTCTGCGCCGCCTGCAAGGCACGGATTGCGACATCATCACTGCAGCGCACAGCGCACTCGATCTGACCCGGCAGGGACCGACGGAGAATTTCATCAGCGGTCGCAAGCCGGATGTCATCATCATCGCTGCCGCCCGCGTTGGGGGCATCCTTGCCAATTCGCAATATCCGGCAGATTTTCTCTATGACAATCTCGCCATCGGCATGAACCTCATCCGCGCCGCCCATCAGAACGGTGTCGAACGTCTGTTGTGGCTCGGATCAAGCTGCATCTATCCCCGCGACGCAGCGCAGCCTCTCACCGAGGATGCCCTGATGACAGGCCCGCTGGAAGCGACCAACGAAGCCTATGCCGTCGCCAAGATCGCAGGGCTTGAATATGCGCGGGCTTGCGCACGGCAATATGGCAATCACTTCATGACGGCGATGCCGACCAATCTTTACGGTCCAAACGACAATTTTGATCCCAACACCTCGCATGTCCTGCCGGCATTGATACGCCGGATTCACGAGGCCAAGGTGCGAGGGACCGACCATGTGACGCTCTGGGGCACCGGCAAGCCCTTGCGGGAGTTCCTGCATGTGGACGATCTTGCCGATGCCTGCCTGCACATGCTGCGTTTCTACGACGGCATTGAGCCGATGAACATCGGGACGGGTGAAGAGATTTCAATCAAGGATCTGGCGCTGACCGTTGCCTGCGTCGTCGGTTACGAAGGTCGCTTTGAACACGACCTCAGCAAACCGGACGGTACACCGCGCAAACTCCTTGACACGTCGCGGATGCGGGCGCTGGGCTGGAAGCCGCAAATTCGTCTGGAGGACGGCCTGCGTGAAGTCTATCGCGATTGGTTGGAGGAAGCCGCCGATCCTGTCGCCGCTTGAAGCCCCCGGAAAAGCGGGACCCGCTTTTCCGATCAAGCGCGACGTTTTCTTCGACATTGTCGATCCTGGACAAGTCTCCTCGGCATCCCTCATGCCGGGGAGACGCGCAGCGTCGTCCCGAAGCACGAAGAGACGCCCCGCCTTCCTAAGTTTCCATTGAAGTGAAACTCTCAACCTATGACGGCGAGCCGCCGACCCTGCTCATATCCAGCTCGACGCGCAGGATGTCACCCGGTTTGATTTCCGTGCTTTCGTTGGCGACGATATCCTGAAAGCTGCCATTCACGATACGACTGATCGAGAACACCAGTTTCTGACGCAGCGTGGCCGCGGAAATATTACCGGAAGACTTGGCGATCTCGGCCATAGCCTGGAGTTGTGTATTGCTGCGGCGCTCCATGCGGGCAATGTTGAGGTCAATATCCTGCAAATTGGTAGCCGCTTCGCTTTTGCGAATTTCTTCCAGATTGGCGATGCGCTGTTCCATGGCAAGCTGGTTCTGTCTTGCCCGTGCAAGAAACGAAGCAAGCTCCAGCGCAGCACGCCGTGTGGCCGACAGATCACGCTCCATGTCGCGCAGGTTGGATTTTGCGGCCAGGCCGCGATCCACCAGCGACTTGCTGGAATCCACATTCTCCTGCAACAGCCCGATTTCGGTGTCGTGCAGCTTGATACTCTGCTGCAGGGTCTGGATTTCATCGCCATAGCTCGCTGCTTGCGCTTCAAGCGCCCGACGCTCGGCTGCAAGATTGTTGCGGCGGACGTTGAACACTGTCTTTTCACCGTCCAGCATCTTCTGCGTCAGGGCCACGGTTTCCTTGTTCGCAGCTGCCTGATCCGGCAGAGTATAAGTGAAATCCGTGCCGTTCAGTTCCGCCTCGAAACGGGCCCGCCGGATTGCCATGGCAGTGATCTGCATCTGCAGGTCGACATATTCCTGCTGCGCGGAAATAAGCTGCATCCCGGCAGTCAGGGCTGGAGATTCCGCTTTTCCGGCTCCGCCACCCAGCGCCATAAGTTCAAGCACCACCATTCCGGGCCGGAACTGATATTTTCCCGGCGCCTTCACATCACCAACGACAAATACCGGTGCATACTGATTGATCGTGGCTGTGACCGTCAGTCCCGGAATATGCTGGGATAGCGATCCCGCGATCTTCTCGCTGATCTCATTGGTAGTCAGCCCGGTGACGGAAATATTGCCCACGACCGGATAACCGATATTGCCGTCCACATCGACCGGGTAAAGCCCGGTGAGTGACGGTTGCCCATAAACGGTTACCTGCAGCACGTCATTTGCGCCGACCCGATAGGCTTGTCCGTCCGCAAGCGCTCCAAAAGTCCCGCCGACCAGAATGAGGCCCGAAAGCATAGTGGCCCGAAGATGGGTACCAATGCGATTCTTGATGATCCTGTATGACATGGTTTGCCCTCACGCCTGTTCCTGTGCGCCATCCGCATCTGGTTTCCGGCGCCGCGCGAATATCGCGCTTATGCTCCGCCGTGCTTTCTGCAAGCCCAGTCCGCAAAGCACCACGGGGAGCACTATCCAGCTGCGATAAGACGAAGAATTATGGTTCACGACCGCCAGCGCGGGCTTGCGCCCGAACGACGCCATCGTCTGTATCAATGCATTGGTCGCAAGCTGGTCCTGTCGGTCAGACGGAACCACAAGAAGCGCCGTATCCGTCGCCCGCGACAGGAGAACCGAGCGCTTGTCTTCCATGACCGCCGGCAGATCGACGAGGATGATCTTGTGATCCGCGCGCAACTGGGCAATCAGCTCGGCCAGCCAGTCTCCGTCACGCATCTGCCTGTTCGGCTTGATGATATCAATCCCCGAACCGTGATCATGCACGAGCGTTGCACCGGAAAGCGGACGCCCTGTAGAAACAGCGCCGTAATCGCCATGCGGAAGCCCAAAGGCCTCCGACAGGCCCGACCGCTTGTTTGTCGCATCGATGACTGCAACCGTTAAGCCGGTCGCGGCGATCTGTTGCGCGAGCGCGGTGATCAACAGGGTCTTTCCCTCGCCATCGGACAGGGATACGACGGACAGCGCCAAGGAATCCCGGCCGCGTGTCAGTGCCCGCAGACGATCGTGCACGGATTTGATTGCACGACCGAACGGGCTTGCCGGATCGAGACCGCGATTGACGAGAAGCGGCACAGTCAGCTGCGGCGAAACCGGCAGCAACGTCGCAGCCGGAATGCCGGGCAGCATCAGAGATGCCGTCTGCGCGGGCCTGATCTTGTCGAATGTTTCCTTCAGCATGGTGCCTGCAAGTGAAACCAGTCCGCCCAACCCCAGCCCCAGCAGCAGCCAGTTGGCGAGGTTCGGGCTGGCCTTGGCCATCGCCGGCTCCGCAGGCGAGATCATCTGTGCTTCGGGCGCAGCAATGCCGTCCTGTTCGATCAGCTGCTTGTAACGCGTGAGATAGCTTTCATAGACCGTGCGGCTGGCATTGGCCTCGCGGTCCAGCTGCCCGGCCCTGACTTGTGCCTGATTGGCTTCGGCAAGATCGGCTTCCGCATCTTTCAATGCGCCTTCCAGTCCGCTGCGCCGCTGACGCGCAATCTGGATTTCATTGCCAAGGCTCTTGATGATTTCGCCGACCTGGCTCGAAATCTGCTGCTTCAACGCTTCCTGTTCGGCCTTCAGCACAGGAATTTCAGCGCTCTTCAACGCACCGTTCGACTGCAATTCGCCAAGCTGGCGTTCGACGCGTGCTGCCTCATTGCGCAAGGTCTGGATCGCAGGCGAAGCCAGCACCTCGGCCAGTGCAGGCGCTTCATTGTTGTTCTTCAGCTCTGATGCCGTGCGCAATCGTGCTTCGGCGAGCGAGACTGCTCCCGTTGCGGCGACAATTTCATTGTTCAGCGCCGCGACGCGCTGGGCCTGAAAGCTGATCTGTCCCTGATCGCCCGCAAGCCGCGACTTCTGGCGGAACTCTTCCGCAGCACTTTCGGCACTTTCAAGATCGCTGCGCAAGGTACCAAGCTTTTCGCCCAGCCATTCGCTGATACGCCGCGTGGCCGATTGTTGCACGTCGATCTGATGATTGAGATAGGCCGTGGCAAAGGCATTGGCGACCTGGGCTGCATAAACCCGATCGGAAGCGCGATAAGAAATGAAGATCGTATAGGAACGGCCATCATTTGTGACCCGCAACCGCGAAAGAAGAAGGTCGATCTGCTGGCGTTCCCGCATGGCCGGATCGACATCGCGTGCGCTCTTCGCCTGCGATCCTGTATTCGAAGCAGACGACAACACCGTGCGCGAACGGAATTCCGTCGGCACGACAATGTTCTCCGCTTGCAGAATGTCGATGACCTTGCGCGCCATCATACGCGAATTGATGATATCGAGTTCGGAACGCAGAACCGGACTGTCCTGCGGCAATGGGGTGATCGCGCTTTCATTGGGAAGCGCCTGCAATCGCCGCATATCCAGCACCAGCACAGACTCCGACACATAACTGACTGGTGCTGTAAGATACCCTGCGAAGCCGACACCGATGCCTGCAAGCACCGGTACGATCAGCATCATCCTTCTACGTTTTATAGTGTCGAGCAGGTCAGCCACCGGCTGCCGCCCGTTTCCTGCTGAAACGTCGGAGATAATCACCAAAAGTCTCCTTCACGGAACAATTCTATCCGTCGGCCGGGCGGCTTCGCTGCCGCCAGTTGCGCCCTACTGCAAGTCGGAAAACGATGTTTCCGACGGGAACAGCTCGTTGATGATGCAAGCCACTTCGGTACGGTTGGACGCCTTCAGCTTCTTCATGATGTTGCGGATATGAACCTTGACCGTGCTTTCCCGCAGCTTCAGCTCATAGGCGATGATCTTGTTCGCCTTGCCCCGGCGCAGCGCATTGACCACTTCGGCCTGACGCTGGGTAAACATTCCGCCGAGAGGTTGCAGCCGCTGAGAGTTCGGATCGGTGGCGTGACGCAGAGCGAGCACACTGCTGGCTGGAACGAAGGTTCCGCCCGCCATGGCAAGCCGCAATGCTTCAACGCAGACATTCACATTCACCGATGTTGGAATATACCCCTTCACGCCATGGTCGAGCGCTTTGAGAACCTGCGAGATTTCTTCCTTGTCGGCCAGAAGAATGACCGGTGCCGGAGCGCAGTCAGTAACAATGCGATTGAGATAATTTCCGACAGCCGGGTCCGAAACCTTCTGGCCACCGATGTTGAAGAGCACTGCACCTGCGGTGCGGCCCTTGCGCTGATGTTGCCACTGCTCGAACGAGCTGAATGTGGCGATCGACATTTCGATGCTGTGGTTTGTCAGTCCATGTGCGAGGCATTCGCGATCCAACGCACGGTTGTCTATGATGACCAGTAGCGGCAACATGCTGTCGTTAGGCTGTTCAGGTTTAAAAGAACTATCTTTTGACGCCCCAAAGCCATTATTCTTTAATTCACTCGTCCTGCTACTGAATTGTGGAGAAATGTTCATCTGTTCGCCCTCTAATCCGACTTATGCGCACGACCCCATTGCTTGCACATCACAATCACGGAAGCGCATCGGTTACCTGTTTTATTTTTCTTCTTGAGATCTAGACAAAACCCCGGAAGCAATTCTTGTTTTTGTTCTTATTTTGATGAAAAGACTGCCTGAAAATTCTTTGAGTGTCATTAACCTAGATTAAGGGTTTCGGCAAAATATGGTTTAGACAAAGCGCGGATATATACCCAATTAGTGGTAGAAATTACTACCTTGCCAAAACAAATGGCCTCGCTGAAACTCTTTAGATACCTGGCCTCCTTGGAAGAGCCGGGGGAAACGAATCGTGGGGGGCGCTCGACTTAAAACTTATATGCACTCATGCTGGGCGAAACGGCAGGTAGGCTCTATGGTGGTAAATGCCGACGAAGCAAAAACGCTGCGCCATTTTCTGGAAAGCGCGCCTATCAGTGCGGTTTTCAATGAAAGCGACCTGAGCGTTCTTAGCGCCCTGCCCATATCCTCAAAAAACTATGCCCCGCACACCGTGGTGAGCAGCCAGGGAGACTGGGCCAATTCGGTTCACATAATAAAGAGTGGTTGGGGCTGCATCTATCGCGATCTTCCCGATGGCGATCGCCAGATTCTGGACTTTCCCATGAAAGGTGATTTTCTGGGTTTCCGAACCGGGCTCGGCTTCAACTATTATACCCTGATTTCGGTTACCGAGCTTTCTGTCCTCGAAATCTCCCTGGATCATCTCACCGAAAGCCTTCTCAACTCCCCTCGTCTTGCCATGACATTCATGGAACTGATGGCGCGTCAGCGTGCCATTCTGATTGAGCATCTCATCAGCATAGGCCGCCGAAGTGCACTTGTGCGTATCGCGCATCTCCTGCTCGAACTGGGGCACAGGGCGCGGATCAACGGAACGGGCGATGAAAACAGCTTTTTCTGCCCGCTGACACAAAGCGAGCTGGCCGATGCGCTGGGGCTTACGCCGATCCATATCAACCGGATGCTGCGTGAACTTCGTGAGGACGATCTTCTTGTCTTCCGCAACAATGAGGTCGAATTTCTGAACCGGTCAGCTCTCGTCCATATTTCAAGCTTCGATGAGCACTATCTGACCATGGAAATTTTCCCGCGCGTACGGATCAGCCGGTGAGCGGCACGCAAAATCACGGATTATTCCAGCAGGAAACTATCGTTGATAAGTCATCAAAACTCGCATACTAAAAATATTATTTATATATAAATTATACCTCAACTTACACATAGAACCAAAGATTAAAGCAGCTGTCATCGCACCGGATATATCGGCAAAGCCTCAAATACGTCGCTATATATTCATATATGCGCTATATATTTATCAGAGAATTGTGACTAGTTTCCGCTTCACCATCGTGCCCGGAGGGGCAGCATTGAGGAGGAGGCTCAACGATGCAAGACAATCTCGTCGATTCCGCCGTTGGCAAGGCGACTAAGCGACTTCTGCCATTTCTCGCAATCATGCTGATCCTGGCCTTTCTGGACCGCGCCAATATCGGTTTCGCCAAGTCCGAGTTTCAGGCTGACACGGGCTTAAGTGATGCTGCCTATGCATTCGGAGCTGGCATATTCTTTATCGGATATGCACTTTTTGAAGTTCCCAGCAACATCATCATGCACAAGGTCGGCGCACGCCTCTGGCTGAGCCGGATCATGATTTCGTGGGGTATCGTCTCCGCCGCCATGATGTTCGCTCATACGGAAGGCGTCTTCTACACGCTGCGTTTTCTGCTCGGCGTTTGCGAGGCCGGTTTCTATCCGGGCGTCCTGCTTTATCTGACCTATTGGTTCCCCGCGAAGCAGCGCGCACGCGCCACCGGTATCTTCTATCTTGGCGTTCCGCTGGCGCTCGTCCTGGGAAGCCCGCTTTCCGGCTGGTTGCTGACCCATCACGGTATTTTTGGCCTCACCAACTGGCAATGGATGTTCGTGGTCGAAGGGCTTGGCGCATCACTGGTCGGGATCATTGCCCTTTTCTACCTGACGGATCGTCCCGAAAAAGCGCGTTGGCTCTCGGTCGAGGAGCGCGATGCCCTCACACGGGTTATCGCCGCGGAAGAAGCCGCAAAAGAAACACAGGCCCAGCATTCAGCCATGTCGGTACTGAAAGACCGCCGCGTCTGGGCTTTCATTGGCATCTACTTCTTCCTGCAGATCGGTACCGCGCCTTTGACCTTCTATTTCCCATCGCGCTTCGCACAGGCAGCATCGAATGGGCAGATGAATCTTCTTATCGGCTCGCTTCTCGCCCTTCCCTGGCTGTGTTCGGTCATCGCAACCCGTTATTTCACGGTTCTGGCCGACCAGACCAACCAGCATCGGCTTGTCTGCATGGGCATGGTCATCGCTGGAACAGTGGCGCTCGCCGTCATCGGGCTTACCGGCAACCCATGGCTGATGCTTCTTGCGGCCTGCATTGCCGTGCCGGGCCTCACAGCTTCGCAACCTGTATTCTGGAGCCTGCCTACCCGTTATCTGGGCGGGATCGGCGCGGCCAGCGGCATCGCTTTCATTGTTTCCATCGGTAATCTCGGTGCATTCTTCGCGCCGCAAATCAAGAATTGGGCCGATGTCGCAGTGGGCAATCATGATGCTGGTTTCTATACGCTTGCGACCCTTTGCGGCATCGCTGTTCTGCTTCTCGCAGGTGCCCGCAAGGCCGCTCCTGCAGAGCGAGTGGTCACCGCCAAATAAGGTTCATCTTCGCGAAATTATTGAAACAGAACCCTCGCTCCGGCGGGGGTTTTTCTGTTCCAAATATGTGAAGTCACTCTATATTCAGCGATCGAAATCAACCTTCGAAAGGACTGCACAATGAGGATAAGCGCCCGCAATCGACTAAAGGGAACAATCGTCGAAGTCACCAAAGGGGCAACCACATCCCATGTCCGGATCGATATCGGCAATGGTGTGATCGTTACCTCGTCCATCACCAATGAGGCTGTCGACGAGCTTGGCCTGAAGGCCGGCGGCGCCGCTTATGCCGTGGTGAAGGCATCCGACGTGATGATCGCAGTTGACTGAACTCTGCAATTGACGCGTTTGTTGCGTGCGAAGAAAATCTTCTTCGCACGCAACCTTCCTTCTTCAACAGTTCGTCACTTGCGACGGGCTGGAATAGTTGCTCCCTTCGTCCTAGATTCAGGGCACATATCAAGGGAGCGCATATCATGACCTACAGCAAGAACCCCGAAGCGATTGCAAAGCTCACGCCCGAGCAATATCGCGTCACGCAGGAAAGCGGCACCGAGCGCCCCGGGACCGGTGAATATCTCTACAACAAAGAGCCGGGAATTTACGTCGATATCGTTTCGGGCGAGCCGCTCTTCGCCTCGGCCGACAAATATGAGTCCCATTGCGGATGGCCCAGTTTCACCAAGCCGATCGAACCCGCCAACGTTGCCGAACTGAACGACATCTCGCATGGCATGGTACGGACCGAAGTGCGCTCGGCACATGGCGACAGTCATCTGGGCCATGTCTTCCCGGATGGGCCGGTTGATCGCGGCGGCCTTCGCTATTGCATCAATTCGGCCTCACTCCGTTTCGTTCCAAAAGACCGGATGGAAGCGGAGGGATATGGTCAGTATCTCGATCAGGTCGAAGATATCGGTTGATTTCTATGTCAGGCCCGGACCCGTTTCGGGCCTGAATGCTCTCCAAAGATAGAGGCGACCTTGCCAGACGAAACAAAGAATTCCGTTCGGATTTTAAACCCTGAAAATGTCCCGCCGCCTATAGCGGCCTATTCACATCTGGCAGTCATTCCGTCCGGCACGGAACTTCTGGTTATTGCAGGCCAGATCGGCTTGGACTTGAACCGTACAATTCCCGAAGAGCCGGAAAAGCAATACGAGCTGGCTCTGCGCAACATTGTCGGCATCCTCGACGGTCAGGGCCTCACACCGGCCAGTCTGGTGAAGCTGAACATCTTCCTCGTGGACCGGCTCAACCCGGAGCGCGCCAAAAACATCCGCGCTGAGTTGCTGGGTGACAGCCTTCCACCGACCACGCTCGTTTATGTCGCCGGACTGGCACGGCCTGAGTTGAAGGTCGAAATCGAGGGCATGGCCGCGCGAAGTATTTGAAATAAAATGCCCGCGATATGGAAATAATTTGCATACAAATTAATTGATCCACAGGCATTACATCGAGCCATGAAGTAAGACTTCTTTCTGTCGCAATGATCACTAATCTGATCCAGCGCACCGCTTCGGCGGAATCAGGCAAATGCGCAGCCTCGGTATGATTATGCTATCACCACACATACCGAGGCTTTCCGGGGCTTTTGGCCGTTTCATGTCCACTACGCCGCCCCATTCCAGATAATTCTTCGCTCTGATAGGTAAATCAACCGGTACAATGGTTGCAGCCACGGCATGATTTCCATTGCAAATAGCGAAAAACTATATTCAATATACTGTCTTACTATTAAAGGACGATCGATTTCGATAACGCAACATTTTGGGAGGCAGCTTGGACAGCGCAGTTGGGGCCTACCGAATTTATTCTGAAAAGGAGTGCTCGGACGCACCTGCACTCGACTGGCCCTATGTTTGCGCACTGCACCTGCTCCGAGAGCCTTTCGAGAACGCGATTTCGGAGTTTCTCGCCTTCGTGGGCAATGCATCGCGGGCTGATCGCGCCTGGATGATTGAATATTCGCCTGATCTGCTGCGGTTTTGTAATACGCATGAATGGTGCAAAGGCGATACAACCGCCTATATTTCCGAACTTCAGGAAACCCCAACCACGCTGATTGGCTGGCTGCACCGCTATCTGACCGAGGGACAGGCCGTCGCCGTCCACGATGTCAGGGGGCTGCCGCGCACCGCGCGCGCCATCCAGGCTGAATTCCTGCGTCAGGGCAATCAAAGCATACTCAGCATACCGGTTTTTCATCAGTGTCGGCTGCGAGGGATCGTCGGTTTCGATACGACCGTGGAAGCCAGACACTGGTCGCGCGCAGAAATCAAAGCCATGTTCCAATGTGCGTGCCTGATCGCACAGGCGAAATATTCGACCTCCGATGAGGAAGCGGTGTCAGACGAAGAGCCCGACCCGACATCAGTAATCTATGTCAGCAAACGCGGGGTAATGCGCGGAGTGTCCCCGGAGGAAATCATCGGGGTGCGCTCGGCTGGCAATTACAGCGAGATATGGCTTGGCGATGGTTCCTCCGTTCTTGATTCCAGACCGCTTGGCATATGGGCAGGCATTCTCCCCGCTAGCGTCTTTTTTCGCATTCACCGCACGACGTTCATAAACGTGCTGCATGTATCGGACTTGGACAGAAGTACCATCGACAAATGGCTGGTCAGGATGCGCGGCATCGATCAGTCATGGCCGGTCTCACGATCCTATCGAAAAGCGTTGCGGGAGCGCCTGGGCTTCTAGCCTTTGTTTCGCCTTATTTTCACCCGTTCGTCGCCACAAAATTTGATGCGAAATAAGCAGGTTTTGCTCCAAGAAATGCCGCTTCAGCGCCGAACGGACACAAATCCCGAACTTGCCTTAATTTGAAATCGGCGCTTGGAGCATAATCCGACCGGAGCAAAACGAGGATCGGTAAGATTATGCTTTGGGAAGAAAAGTTTAGAGCACCGATCTGATTGAATCAGATCGGTGCTCTAAGACAGGTCCAGATGTGCCTTGAGTGGCATGTCGTCATGAACCGGAACAGTCTGCCTTTCGATCATGCGATGGACGAGCGGCGGCTTGTCCCCCTTGTGCAAAGAAAGGAGCCGTTCCGACACTTCGGCATCGGCCTGGGTGCGACGCTGGTTATGGCGGACATATTCGACCCAGGTTGGCACGTGATAGCTTTCCGTCCAGGTTTCCGGGTTCTCCAGATCACGCAGCAGCACCCACTGCCGGGCACCATCGCGGATGCGCATACGGCGGCGCAAGGCCATGGCGGAAAGGAACGCCGGAACATCTCCCTGCGCAATCTTGTAGTCGACCATGATCATGATCGGACCGCTGCGTGAACGCAGATCCAGCCGAAGCTGCGGCTCGCTGAAACGGTTGAGCGGATCGAGATTGAGGTCTTCAAATTCAGGCTGCGGCAGGAGCAGACCGATCAGCGCGCCGAACATCAGTACCACGGCAGCAGCCAGAAGCGCGCCTGGCACGCCGTATTCATCTGCGACAGAGCCCCAGAGCCAACTGCCTGCCGCCATCCCGCCGAAAGTCGCCGTCTGATAGAGCGCCAGAGCACGCCCCACCACCCAGCGCGGCGTGGAAAGCTGCACGGTGACGTTGAACAGCGACAGCGCCAGAACCCACGAAACACCGGCAGGCAGCAGGAAAATGCAGCTCAGCCACATATTCCGGCTGATCGACAGCAAGGCACAACTGATCGCAAAGGCCACGAAAGCACCGCGCACCAACCATTCATTGCCGAGAAGTTCGCGAAGCCGGGCACTGAGCAAGGCGCCGCCAATGGCGCCAAGCCCGAAAAAGCCCAGCATGATACCGTAGGTGAGCGCTGTTCCGTGGACGAGATCGCGCGCGACGAGCGGCAAAAGCGCCAGAATGACAATCGCGGACAGGCCGAACAGAAACCCCCGGAACATCACTTTGAGCAGGTTCGGCGACATGGCGACATAACGCAGTCCCGCCACCATGGCCGGTCCCAGCGTTTCGCGCGGCAGGGTGGATTTGACCGTTTCCGGCTTCCACTGCCATAGCGCCAGAATAAGCGCACAATAGCTGAACGCATTGAAAATGAAGGCAAAAGCCGCACCCGCCGCCGCAACGATGATACCGCCGATGGCAGGACCAATGCTTCGCATGAGATTGAAGCTCATGCTGTTGAGCGCTACAGCTGCGGGCAGATTGGTGCGGGGCACGATGTCCCCCATCGACGCCTGCCATGACGGGTTGTGCAAGGCCCCGCCGCAGCCGATCAGGAATGTGAAGCTGAGCAGCATCCATGGTGTGAGAATGCCAAGGTAGGCAAAAACCGCCAGCGCAACCGAAACAATCAGTAGTAAAACCTGCGCGGTGAGCATGATGCGGCGGCGGTCGAAATTGTCGGCCAAGGCGCCTGCAGCAACTGAAAAGATCATCACGGGCAGAGTTGTCGAAGCCTGCACCAGTGCAACCATATCGTCCGAATGGGCGATGGTTGCCATCATCCAGCCAGCACCGACCGTCTGCACCAGACCGCCGAGGTTGGAAACCAATGTAGCTGACCAGAGCGCCCGAAATGTTTTGTATTGGAAAGGCGCCAGGGGGGAAATTCTCTGCGGCACCGGACGACCTCCCGTTCCATCTGCCTAATAGAGCGGATACGTGAATCTCTCCCAAGGGACAAGGGGTTAAAACCAAAACCGGTGCAGAACTTCTCCTCCAGTGAGACTTCCAAACGGTTTTTCTCCCCCGATTGACTCCACCTTGCAATTAGGTAGACTGGTCTACCTAATCATTCGGATGAAATATGATAAGCGATCCCGCGACACCTAGTTCAAAACCGGCACGCGAGCGGCTTCTGCAAGCGGCAGCGGAATTGTTTTACGATGCGGGCATTTCGGCGACCGGGATCGACGCAATCATCCAGCGTGCGGGCGTGGCAAAGCAGAGCCTCTACAACAACTTCACGTCCAAGGCGGAGCTGGTGGCCACCTATCTGGAGCATCGCCATGCCGAATGGTTGGGCCTCTATGACAAGCGCCTGGAAAAGGCAGCAAGCCCGATGGATGGGATACTGGCCATATTCGACGCTTATCGCGACCATGCGGAATTTGCCTACGAACACGGGTTTCGCGGCTGCGGGCTGCTGAATGCGGCAGCAGAACTGCCCGCTGGCGATCCGGGCCGCAAGGCGGTGAGAAAACACAAGGAAGAAGTCGAGGGCCTGCTTGTGACACATCTCACCGGCTTGATCCCCGACGACCCGCCTCGGGTCCGCCAGCTTGCCGTGCAGCTCTCCTTCATTCTCGAAGGAGCAATCATGCGGGCTGGCCTTGAAGGCAATAGTGCGCGTCTTGGCGAGGCCAAGGCCATGGTCACGACAATTTTGAAACCAGTGTAAAATGCAATCATCAAAAAACTATCTTCTGGGAGTGACCGCCATCATCGTCGCTTCCACCATCTGGGGCACGACAGGCACCGCAGCAACCTTTGCGCCCGAGGTTGGCGCGGCGGCGATCGGCGCCGCTGCCATGGGACTTGGCGGACTGGCACAGGCGGCAATCGCCTGGCGCGGGCTGATCGCTTCACGAAAGGCGCTGGCCGATCAATGGCGCGTCCTGTTGGTGGGAGCCGTCTGCGTCGCGATCTATCCCCTCGCTTTCTATGGCTCCATGCGGATGGCTGGCGTGACCATCGGAACGGTCATTTCGCTCGGTTCCGCCCCGCTTCTTTCGGCAGGGATTGAGTATCGGCAAAGCGGCTTTCGCCCTTCGCTGCGCTGGCTGGCAGGTGCGATCATCGGCATTGTCGGCATGGTCCTGCTCAGCATGTCGGAGGACAGCGGCGGCCATGCCTCGTCTGCAGAAGGCTCCACACTCATGGGAGCCTTGGTCGGATTGGTGGCGGGCTTCACCTATGCGCTTTATTCCTCATGCGCGCGCCAGCTGATGCAGGGCGGCATATCATCGACAACCGCCATGGGCGCGACTTTCGGTATAGGCGGTCTTTTGTTGATGCCGGTTCTGCTCGCAACCGGCGGACCGTTCCTAGCCTCGTGGAACAATGCAGCTGTCGGCCTATACATGGCCTTCGTGCCGATGTTCCTCGGCTATGTCTGCTTCGGCTACGGGTTGAGCCGCGTTGAAACCAGCGTAGCGACGACGATCACACTTTTTGAACCGGTTGTCGCCGCGTTCTTCGCAGTGGTGATTGTCGGCGAACGCCTTTCCGCCCTCGGCTGGTTTGGTGTTCTTCTGGTTGTCATCTGCCTTGTCTGCATCACCATACCGACCCGCAGCCAGAAAGCCCCGCTGGAAGTGCCCGAGCCATCAACCTGACGCGCATCTCATCCTGAAAACCGTTTCACACTTTTCGGGATGCAGTTTGTTTCAACGCGCATCTCATCCGAAAACCGTTTCACACTTTTCGGGATGCAGTTTGTTTCAACGCGCATCTTAGTCCGAAAACCGCTTCACACTTTTCGGGATGCGCTTTTTAACCAGGCTTTGACTGCGTCGACCGATTCCGGATGACGCGGCTTTCGCAGGGAAACCGCATAGAAATCCGCGCCCACCCGCAGCTCGGTGGCCATTGGCTGGACGAGGCTGCCCGCTGCAACTTCCTTCTCCACGAAGAAACGGCTTGCCAGCGCCAGCCCCTGCCCGGCAATCGCCGCATCGATGGCAAGTGACGTCTGGTTAAAGCGGATATTCTTCGGCGATGTCGACACGCCGCCCGGAAAAGCCTTTTCCAGATATTGCGGCCAGAAATTATGTGCGTCGTGCAGCAGCGGATAGCGTTCCAGGTTTTCCGGCAGCCCCGGATCACCAAGCCTTTCGACCAGCACCGGGCTTGCCACGGCGACAATCACGTGCTCGAAAAGCAGCTCCGCGTTCAGTCCCGGACCGAAAGGCGGCTCGCCGTAGCGTACCGCCAGATCGACGGCATCGGTCTGGAAATTGGCGACCTTGTCGCTGGCGACAATGCGCAATTCTATATCGGGATGTGCGTGCGTAAATTCCGCCAATCGCGGGATCAGCCACTTCGATGCGAAGGTCGGCGTCACGCTGATGGTCAGGTGCTGCGGCTCGGGTCGCAGCATTTCGGTCGCCTCCGAAAGCAGGTCGAAAGCCCGTCGCACATTGGCAATGTATGCACGGGCCGGTTCGGTCATGACCAGCGTGCGGGGTTGGCGTTCAAAGAGTTTCAGTCCAAGCTCTGCCTCAAGCCCGCGTATCTGCTGGGCCACTGCTGCCTGTGTCACGCCAAGTTCTTCCGCTGCCAGCCGGAAATTCAGATGTCGCGTGACGACTTCAAACACACGCAGACCATTGAGCGAGGGAAGCCTTTTCATGAGTTGAACTCGATAGATTTTCTATTGATTGACGTTACGCGTTTTCGTTCGTCACGATAACGGCTCTCCGCTATAACGTCAAAGAATACTTATCGACAGTTGCGACCTCGTGCAACATTTCGGAAAAAGGAACGCATCATGACAGTAGAAAAAGTAGCGATTGTAACGGCTGGCGGAAGCGGCATGGGTGCAGCCGCCGCGCGCAGGCTTGCGCAGGACGGTTTCAAGGTTGCAATCCTCTCATCCTCCGGCAAGGGCGAAGCGCTGGCACAGGAGCTGGGTGGCCTCGGCGTCACCGGGTCAAACCAGTCGAATGATGATCTGAAGCGCCTCGTAGACCTTGTTCTGGAAAAATGGGGCCGTATCGACGTGCTGGTAAACAGCGCAGGTCATGGCCCGCGTGCGCCGATCCTCGAAATTACCGATGAAGACTGGCACAAGGGAATGGACACTTATTTCCTGAATGCAGTTCGCCCGTCGCGTCTCGTCGTGCCGACGATGCAGAAGCAGAAGTCTGGTGTCATCATCAATATCTCGACCGCATGGGCATTCGAGCCGAGCGCCATGTTCCCAACCTCGGCGGTGTTCCGCGCAGGGCTCGCCTCTTTCACCAAGATTTTCGCCGACACCTATGCTGCCGACAATATTCGCATGAACAATGTTCTTCCGGGCTGGATCGACAGCCTGCCGAAGACGGAAGAGCGCCGGGCAAGCGTCCCATTGCAGCGCTATGGCAAGAGCGAGGAAATCGCGGCGACGATCGCCTTCCTCGCATCGGATGGCGCCGCTTATATCACCGGCCAGAATCTGCGCGTGGATGGCGGGTTGACGCGGGCTGTTTAAACTACGACTCGACGGTGAGCCGCCGCATGGCGGCTGCCGTTTCTTCATTGGCGGGGAAGAAGGTCTCGATGACCACTTCCGACAGCGTGATATCGACGGCGGTGCCGAATACCGTCGTCGCGCTCAAAAACTCCAGCGGGCCTTCAAGGCTGTCGATCCTGAGCGGAATGGCCACCGGATTATCAGTGACAGTCCCCCCACCCGAAGACACCGCGCGCGCGGGGACCGGATAGGATTTCAGTTCATCGAGAAGCGCTGCCAGACGCGGATCGGCTGAATTGTCCGCATCGCGGGCAAGGCGCGCAAGAATATGGCTGCGCCACTGCCGAAAATTCTGGATGCGCGGGGCCAGTCCTTCCGGGTGCAGGCTGAGGCGAAGCACATTCACCTCCCCCTGCAGAAGATGTTCCGCCACCCCCTCGGTCAGAACACCTACCGCCTTGTTCGCCAGAAGCAGGGTCCAATGCCTGTCGATTGCAAGGGCCGGATGCGGGTTGTGTCCGTGCAGCAGGGCTTCAATCACGCTTCGCGCGGCGGCAAATTCCGGCGCTTCCAACCCTCGCTCGCCGTGAACGGGCGCATATCCGGCGGCAACCAGTATCCGGTTGCGCGCCCGCAGCGGCACGTCCAGATGTTCGACCAGACGCAGAACCATGTCGCGGCTCGGCACCGAGCGCCCCGATTCAAGAAAACTCAGATGACGCTGCGAAATCTCGGCCTCGACCGCCAAGGATAGCTGGCTGAAGCGGCGGCGCTGCCGCCATTCCCGGAGAAGCGAGCCGACTGTCTGTTGTGCTTCGGTCATAGGCTTGTCCGATCCCTTCAACGATTTGACTGCCCATCATGGCTGGCAGATGCATTCTGGAATGCGTCGCAAAATTCATAGCAACAATTACCTCTCACGTAATCGACCCCATAACGCAACAGGGCAAATATGCAGCCAGCCCGAAGAACGGGACGCCAAATTGAAAGGTCGATAGGATGAAAACCACACACCCAATATTTGCCCTCAAGCCAATCGTCGCAATCGATGCCATCACCTGCGCAGCGATGGGTGCCGCGCTTGTCACTGCCTCAGCACCGGTGGGCGAACTGACCGGAATTCCAGCACCGTTGCTTTACTGGGCAGGCGTACTGCTGCTGCCAGTGGCGGCCTTTATGGCCTGGGTGTCGCGGAGCACAAATCCTCCCGCATGGGCGGTAAACCTCGTCATTCTTGGCAATGGCGCATGGGTTGCTGCCAGCCTTTTCCTGCCTGTTGCAGGAATGATTGCACCCAATCTGTTCGGCTGGGTTTTTCTCGTTGGACAGGCCGCGGCTGTGACTGTGCTTACCTGGCTCGAAGTTCGTGCCGCCCGCATCCCTCAAACCGCATTCTGATCGAACGGAGACCTCAAATGACAGCTTATGCAATCGCGCAGCTTCGCAATGTCCGGGTCAATCAGGGAATTGTCGATTATCTGAAAGCCATCGATGGAACTCTCGCACCGTTCGACGGACACTTCATCATCCACGGCGGACCGAAGGACGAACTGGAAGGTTTGTCACCGGACGATCTGATCGTCATCGCTTTTCCCGATCTGGCAACAGCACGCAACTGGTATGCCTCGCCTGCCTAACAGGCGATTATCGAATGGCGCCGGCAGGGATCGGAGGGAGAGGTGTTTCTGATCGACGGCGTCGATAAAGATCACCGCGCCGCCGATATTCTATGAAGCCGAACCAATCCGGCGACAGTCTTCACACTGTCGCCGGATTTTCCGGTCAGGCCGCATAACGTTTGGTGCCATCCATCCAGGTTTCGCTGACCTTGATCTTGCCGATCTTCACATCGGGCGCAGTCGGGTCTTCTTCCAGAATGGCGAAGTCTGCGAACTTTCCGGTTTCCAGCGAACCGATCTGGTCTTCCATATGACACTGCCAGGCCGCATCGATGGTAACGGCGCGCAGCGCTGCATCCACCGGAATACGTTCTTCGGGGAAGAACACGTCGCCACCTTCGTTCATCACGCGGGTGACGGCATCCTCGACATAACGCAGCGGTTCGATCGGCGTCACGTTCCAGTCAGAATGAAGCGATATCTTGAGGCCCGCAGCCAGCGCGGAAGCACACGGATCATAGAAGCGGGCGCGCTCAGGCCCCAGAAGACGGTCGCGGAACGCCTTACCCCACCAGCGCACATGGCCGATCAGGAAGGACGGCGAAAGCCCCATATCCTTCATACGTACCATCTGTTCCGGGTGGAAAACGCTGCAATGTTCGATGCGATGGCGAAGATCGCTGTTCGAGGACTTTCCGAGAACGGCCTCGTAAGCATCCAGCACCATGTCGATTGCCGCGTCGCCATTGGCGTGAACGCCAACCTGCCAGCCGCCTTCATGCGCCCGGCGGATAACTTCCGTGACCTGTTCTAGGCTGTAGTTCAGCGCGCCACGTTCATCGGTGCCCAGATAATTCTCGCGCTGATAACCGGTCTGCGCCTGATTGGAGCCATCCGCCCACGCCTTGATGCCATCGACGCGGAAAAGATCGTTGCCGCGACCGGGCTTGATCCCCTCCTTTTCCCATTCATCCATGATCGTTGACACGAGCATACCACGATAGCGCACTGGGGCCTTGCCTTCGCCCAGAACCGCATCGAGGATTTTGAGATCCTGCGCACCGGCCATGATACCGATGCCGCAATCGTGCAGCATGGTGCAACCAACGGAGCTTGCATGATCCAGAAAACGCTGGACGCGACCGATCATATCCGCCGCCGTCGGAGACGGCATGACACCAAGGAATTCCTGTTGCGCCGCCATCTCCTCCAGACGTCCGGTCAGGTTGCCATTGGCATCCTTCACAAAGCGCGCGCCGGACGGATCAGGCGTCTCGCGGGTGATCCCGGCGGCCTTGAAGGCGGCACTGTTGGCATAGGCGATATGGCCGTTGCTTTCCTGCATGAAGAAAGGATTGTTGGGCGCAAGCGCATCCAGTTCGGCAATCGTCGGAATTTTGGCGTCACGGGTGATGCTGGCATCGAACTGCTGTGCGCGCACCCATTCCCCCGGCTTGGCATCCGCCACGCCTTTCTGCAACTTCGACCAGACGGTCGCGTAATCCGGTGTCGTGATCGGGCTGACATCGATCCAGTCCTCGAATGCCGTGAACACGAAATGCATATGCGGATCGATCAGGCCCGGCATCAGGGTGCGGCCCTGAAGATCCACCACCTGCGCTCCGGAACCGATGGCGGATTGCACGTCATCCAGCTTGCCGACGGCCAATATCTTGTTGCCGCGAATGGCAATCGCTTCGGCACGCGGCGCCTTGTCATTCATGGTCAGGATTGTCCCGCCCTTGAAGACGATATCACCCGCGGGTGCTGCAGCCTGCTGCGCGAACGCCATGCCCGGCGAAGAACAGGCAAAGGCCGAAGTCGCGGCGGCAGCGCCGAGATATTTGAGAAAATCGCGCCTTGAGGCCGTGGACCGCAGAAACGCCACCATACCCGGATTACAGGCTATACACATCTGAATATCCTCTTTACCGCCACAACAAAAAAGCCCTAGATCAAGTGGCAATTATTTTTGTATCGAGACGATACTTATACAATATTACAATTTATTAAATAGATATTATTGTTACTTTCATTAGTATTTACTAAAATAAACACTCTACAAGATGATCAATTATAAGAAATAAAGATAGACATAGATACATGTTTTGTCTTCGCGATTTCGTGTGCTCGTAACTTTGAGACTGCCTTTTGCGCGACAGACACGCACCCGAGCATCGAAATGCGCATTAAAAAAATCCGCCGCAAACCGACGGATTTCACAAAAATTCTCGCAAATTAGGGGGGCAATCAGCTGCGTTTGGTTTTTCGCTGCGCCCGCTTGGCTGTATTATGCGCTATGGCAGCTTGAACGAGTGCGATGAAGGCATCTTCGTTGACCTCTTCACCTTCGCTTATGTCCAGCGCGCGGCGCGTATTGCCTTCAAGACTGGAATTAAAGATGTGGGCGGGATCGTTCAGCGCTGCGCCATTGGCAAAAGTCAGCTTCACGACCTTCTTGTAAGTCTCGCCGGTGCAGATGATGCCGTCATGCGACCATACCGGCACGCCACGCCATTTCCATTCCTCGATCACGTCGGGATCGGCCTTCTTTATGAGCGCCCGCATTCGGGCGAGCGTCTCGCCGCGCCAGTCATCGAGCTCGACAATCCGCCCGTCAATAAGCTTTGAAGCGTCATTATCATCTGTCATGAAACCCCTCCCAGAGCGTCTTTCGATCTGCGCTCCAACCTACATTTTCTCACCCGGCAGTTGGCTTGCCTGTCTGATCCAGTCCGTCAGTTGGGCTTCATCCACATCGTCGTGCTCATGAATGTGGAAATAGCGCGTATCCTGGCTCTTGGATTCAACCGGCGGCATCGGCTTCAGCTTGGCGCCGCGAAAGAATGCAACCTTTATATATTTGTCGAAACAATGATAGCTGAGGAACCACCCCTCTCCCTTCATTCCGTAGAAGGGGGAATTCCATTTGACCGCTTTATGCACATCGGGAACGGTACGCACGATGAGCGCATCCAGGCGGCGACCTGCTTCGCTTTTCCATCCCGGCATGGCAGCGATGTAGGCCTGAACCGGCGCATCCCCTTCCCCTTTTGCAATCTGGGGATTGCCGCCCGACAAAAGTACCGGACCGTCAGGTTTTTTATCGGTCATTACGTTTCCTCCACTAATCGCGTCTCCCGCCGGTTCTTCGTTGCTGGGACCATACATCTCATCCGGTTTGCGACCAAGCTTTGGATGACAGGAAAGAACAACTCCCGTTTCAGCCATGTCTCGTGTAAGCAAAGCTGACCACATCAAACAAGCAGATGGCAATGAGACGATTTTTCCACCTCGCGGCACGCGGAATTTCTCTGGCATTTCTATCGCCAGGCCTGATGAACCTTGCTTTCGCAGAAGAAAATCTTCCTCGCCTTCTGCCAGAACCGGGCGTGAGCGCGCATATCGAAAGACGCAAAGAGGGTTATGTTCTGACCCAGCCCGATGGATCGAAACTCGTTTTGCTGGATTCCGATTGGCTCAACGGACTCGACGGGCCTGTCAGCTTCGAAACCGGCGACTATGACTTCGATGGCTACACCGATTTTTCTTTGGGTGCCCGCGAAGCGGGAAGTCTCGACGTTGGTGCCGCGCTTTATCTCTATGATCCAAAAGCCAAAGCCTTTTCCCCACTGATTATCGAGGACGAACTTGGCGGAAAACTGAATTGCGGCGAGCTGTGGAATGTCGAGCGCATCCCGGAACGAAAGCTGATCAAAAGCAGCTGTAGTCTGGATGGGCATTATAACCGCGTCGACATCCTGTCGATTGATCGCGGCCAGACGGTGCGGCTTGTGGAACAATCGCGCCCGGAAGAGCAGATGTCTGGCTGGCCCTACCTGATGAAACCCATGCGCATGGTCACCTATGACGCACAGGGAAACAGCGTTCTTGAAATGCCTTTGGCACCGGATGAAACCGAACAAGGCTGGGAAGTCCCGCTGGAAAAGCTGACCCTATACAGCAGTCCTGACCGGCAAAGCACCACAAGCTCCTATCTGGCCAAGGGCGACAAGGCACGCAAGCTTGTCTTTGCCGGCGATGGCTGGCTGAAAATTGCCTATCTGGCCAAAACCGGGCCGCTGGAGGGCTGGATATCCCTGAAAGAAGCCTATGACCTTGCGACCTGGCAGGCGGAAAACGGGCAAAAACCGCAATCCTTGCAGCTCGGTCTCGCGGATTACAGCGATGTCGACAAGGATCAGGATTATTACAAGCACCTGTTCACGCTGACGCTGGCCAATGAAAGCCGCGAAGCCGTGGAACTCGGCTATGGTGAATTGCACCTGATTTTCACATCTGCCGACGGCCAGCAGACCACGCATAAGCTCTATGATCTCTTCAACAAGACCCTTGAGCCGGGAAAGAGCGAAACGCTCGACGATAATCCCGTACAGAAGCGCGGCGGGCAATTTGTGATCTATCACCCGGTCGGCGACGACGACGCCTATTCGCCGTTCTTTCCCGAAGGGCTGACTGCAGGAAAATACAAGATCCGCCCCATCCTGACCGGCCCCAACCTGAAGAGCCCTATTTACGGTCAGGACGAAATCGAGATGGATTATCCACCTAAACTACCGGACAGCCTGATCGAACCGTGAGCTGGCACTCGCTTTGACAAGGGCATCAAGAGCCATGCTCGCCGGCAGAGCCGGTGAAAACAGGAAGCCCTGCCCGGCATTGCAACCGAGTTTACAAAGCATGTCGCGATCTTCCTCGGTCTCGATCCCTTCGGCAGTGACCTTGATGCCAAGAGCATCGCCCAGCTCGACCATAGCGCGCACGATATGCTGATCGCCTTCGGATTCGGCAATGCCACGCACGAAAACCTTATCGATCTTGATCTTGGTGATGAGGCCCTTCTTCAAGGAGGCGAAAGTAGCAAAGCCGGTGCCAAAATCGTCAAGTGCGATAGAGACACCAGCGCTCGACAGCACTCCGAGGCTGTCACTCATCCCGCGCTGATCGAAGGGAGCTTCCTCCGTTATCTCGATTTCAAGCATGGACATCGGAAGTTCGCGTTTTTCCATTTGGGACAGGATTTCGTGTGGAATACGCCCCCCCGCCAGTTCGCGAGGGGAAAGATTCATGGCAACTGTCAGATCGCTGCGCCCGCCTTCGGTGAGCTTGTCGATCATCTCGCAGCAATTGAAGAGCACATTATTCGTCAGCTGACGCACCACACCCACTTCGCACGCAACATCGATGATTTCCGGCGGGGGAATTGTGCCGTGCTGCGGATGATCCCAGCGCAGCAATGCCTCAAAACCAACCATGCGCCCACTGGAGAGTTGCACCACCGGCTGAAAGTAGGTTTGCACCTGCCCGGTTTCGATTGCAATGCGCAGGTCTCGCTCGATGCTTTGCTTGCGCTCCCACTCGTGCTGCAGACGCTTCTCGAAAAAATAATATTCGTTGCGTCCGCGTTTCTTGGCCGCATAAAGCGCGAAGTCGGCGCGCAGCAACATTTCGACCGGATCGAGACGCTCCAGCCGGCAAATGCCGACACAGGCGCCGATCTCCACCGACAGAATCCCCTCATAATGGGCGGTCAGACTGCCGATGATGCGTGCGGCCACCAATCCGGCCTCGATCTTGGCTGAAGGCTCGGGATAAGCGAGCACGAATTCATCACCGCCAATACGCGCCAGAACGGAACGCTCCGGCGAGACCTGACGGATACGCTGCGCAATGGCGACAAGGAGGTCGTCACCCACCTTGTGACCATAGGTGTCGTTGACGGACTTGAACCCGTCGAGATCGATCAGCATGATGATGAACGGGCCGTCTTTCACAGGATAGAGGCGAATGGAGGTTTCAAGGCCACGCCGGTTGAAGAGCCCCGTCAACGGGTCCTCCTGCGACTTGAGCGCCATTTCGTCAGCCAACTGCTTGGCTTCGTGTTTCAACCTGCTGGTCTGGATGAAGCGGTTCTGCCCCAAGAGTGCGCCACGCGTAAGCCCGAGCCAGAACAGAACAACAGCAACGGCAATCACGCCATATTGCAGGTCGGCTTGCAGGACCAGACACACCACCGTCACGACAAGCGGCGGCGTTATGAAATTGATTGCAACGGCGGCATAGGACGAGCCGTAGGTGACGGCGCCCGCGCAGATACCGGCCAGAATGACCAGATAGACCGACGATTGCGGATCAGAGAACCCATGGGAAAGAATGGCGATACCGGCCCAGACGAAACCGGCCATTGCGCCAAGCAGTTGAAAGCGGGCGAGCTGGCGCTGCAGAACCGCGATATTCTCAACTGGCGCAGCCGGGCTTCTATAATAGGCTATCGCATCGATGAGGCGCAGCGCATTGATGATATTGACCAGCGCGAACCAGATGATGGGCATCCAGAAATGCCCGGCAGCAATCTGGACCAGCAAAATGAGCACGGACAGAATCGTGCTGATGGGCATCGAGAAGCGCGCGCCGTCGCAAATCTCCCTGAGCTGGTCCGCAAGTATCTTGTCGGCTATCGGGCTGTCCTGCCTGCCATAGGCCGACCTGACCAGTTGAAGCCAATATTCAGTTCTCGACCCCATTTAAACGCCACCACTGGCCAGAGCACGTTCAGCTTTTTTCCAATCGGGACGCCCCTCGTGTCCTGATTAAAAAGGAATGACAGCAAACCTGCCCCCGACTGACAACTATAACATGCATACAATCTAAAATGCCAATGGTACGGCAGTTCAATCAAGACGATCACTTCGGCGGACAAGGCATACCATCGACATGCCGCTTGAGGCGCGCGCTCAACAATAGTTAGGGACGCGCCACCCGCAAACTACTCTGTCGACTGTTCTTCCGCCGTCAGCAGCAGCTTGTCGATGCGGCGTCCGTCAAGGTCAACGATTTCGAACACCCATCCGTTCTTGACGAAAGTTTCACCCACATCCGGCAGATGCTTCAGTTCCTCAAGCGCCAGCCCGGCAACGGTGTTGTATTCCGCATCGTCGTCAATCGGGAAACGCAAAAACTCCGAGAACTCGTCAATCGGCATCCAGCCCGAGACGAGATAAGAACCATCCGCCCGGCGCACGATAGCCTTTTCCTCGATATGGTCCTCCTGCATGGCGCCGATGATCGCTTCCATCACATCGCCCGCAGTAATCACACCTTCAAAATGACCATACTCGTCATAGACGAGCACCATATGCGTCGGCGTGCCGCGAATGGCTTCCACCACGTCGAGCGCATCGGAAAAGTCCGACACGACCGGAACATCACGGACGATCTCGCGCAGATTGACACTGCCCCTGGAGGACAGCTGATTGAAGAAGTCGCGCACCTGTAAGACGCCGATCACTTCATCGGAATCTTCGCCGCGCACAGGAAGCCGCGAACGGCTCGTATTGTGCAGTTGCAGGCGAATTTCATCGAAACTATCATCCACATCGACCATTTCGACATCCATGCGCGGCGTCATCAGCCCGCGTGCCGTCCGGTCCGCAAGGCGCATAACGCCTGCAATCATGCGGGATTCCTCCGTTTCGATCACGCCCGCGCTATGCGCTTCGGCGAGAACGGACTTGATCTCTTCGTCGGTCACGCCGTCGCTCGACTTGCCCGACTGGCCAAGCAGTCTCAAGACCAGACGGCCCGATGTATCGAGAAGCCAGACCAGAGGTGCAGCCATCTTGGACAGCAATGTCATGGTCGGCGCTACACGGCTTGCAACCGCTTCCGGCTCACGCAGTGCGATCTGCTTTGGCACGAGTTCGCCGACAATCAGCGACAGATAGGTGATGACCACGACCACCGAACCGACGCCAACAGCATCGGCAAGGGCTGGCGACAAGCCTTGCCCAAGAAGCCAGCCCGACAAACGGGCACCCAGCGTCGCGCCGGAAAATGCACCCGACAGAATGCCGACCAGCGTGATGCCGATCTGGACGGTGGACAGGAAACGGCCGGGATTATCGGCAAGCTCGATGGCCATGCGGGCGCCGCGGCTGCCCTTGTCGGCCATTACCCTTAGTCGCGCTGGGCGGGAGGAAACCACTGCGAGTTCCGACATGGCGAGAACACCATTGAGGATCGTCAACAGCACGACCGTAATTATTTCAAAGTACAAAACTGCCCCTCGGGATCAGATAATCGGAATATAATGATAGAAAGGAACCGCCCCTCTTTCCAGAGGCCGCGACACAAAATACTGCGATACTGTCGGAATTGCAGTACTTATGTGCTCTCTTCTCGCCAGCAGAAGCTGCCTTTTCTCTTCTTTCCAGTAAATGATTCACGATGCAGGTAAAACCGCAAAACCATCGTCTGGTCAGGCCAATTAGGTTTAATAATTGAAATTCTGGAGAGCCAGTCCGCGATGTAGCGGGTTTTTTGCTGCTCGCGCAAAATTGGCTTGACCAGAAACCAGCAGGCTTCTACTTCTTCCATTCATAGGTGACGAAACTTTGCGCGAGGGAGGAAGCGCGATGGGAGGATTGCCGTCAGCGACTGCGCGCGCCGATACCGCGCCTATCTTGCTCAAGCTGGATTCCGTTTCCAAAGAATTTCCAGGCGTCAAAGCCCTGTCGAATGTCAGCTTCGAATTGCGGGCGGGCGAGGTTCATGCCGTCTGCGGCGAGAATGGTGCGGGCAAGTCTACCCTAATGAAGATCGTCAGTGGCGTCTATCAGCCGGATGGCGGAACGATCCATTATCGCGACCAGACTGTCCGCTTTGCTTCCACGCTTGAATCGGAAGCGGCGGGCATCGCCATCATCCATCAGGAACTGAACCTCGTTCCGCATCTGAGCGTTGCCGAAAACATCTATCTCGCTCGCGAGCCGAAACGCGGTTTCTTCGTCGACCGCCGCAAGCTGAAGCAGGACGCGCAGCACTGCCTCGATCGGCTTGGCGTCAAGATCGACCCGTCTGCACAGGTGCTGAACCTGTCCGTCGCCCAATGCCAGATGGTCGAAATCGCCAAGGCCCTCTCGCTCAATGCCTCCGTCCTCATCATGGACGAACCGACCTCCTCGCTGACCGAGCAGGAAGCGCAGCTTCTGTTCAAGGTCATCCGCGAACTGAAAGCGCAAGGCACCGGCATCGTCTATATTTCGCACCGTCTCGATGAAATGGCGGAGATCGTCGACCGCGTCACCATCCTGCGCGACGGACGCTATGTCTGGACCAAGGACTTTGACGCTGTCACCGTCGATGAAATCGTGGCCGGGATGGTCGGGCGCTCGCTTGATGAAAAGTTTCCGGAACCGACCCGAAAGCTGACGGAGGAAGTGATTTTCTCCGTCAGCGGACTGACGCGAAGCGGCCTCTTCGAGAATATCGGCTTTGAACTCCGGCGCGGAGAAATCCTCGGCTTTGCCGGACTGATGGGCGCAGGGCGCACGGAAGTAGCGCGGGCGATTTTCGGCGCCGATCCGCACGATGCCGGAACGATTGTGCTTGAAGGTGAGACGCTTTCCATCTCCAGCCCGCGCGACGCCATCGAGGCAGGCATTGCCTATCTGTCTGAAGACCGCAAGGCGCAAGGACTGGCGGTCAAGATGCCGGTCGACGCCAATCTCACACTCGCCAATATGGAAGCGGTCAGCAGCTCATATGGCGTGATCGATTTCGAGCGACAGCGGCAGGCGAGCCAGCGTTATGTCGATCTTCTCAATATCAAGACGCCGGGGCTGGCCCAGCCCGTTCGACTGCTTTCGGGCGGCAATCAGCAGAAGATCATCATCGGCAAATGGCTGTTCCGCGAACCGCGTATCATGTTCTTCGATGAACCGACGCGAGGCATCGATGTCGGTGCAAAGTTCGCGATCTACCAGATCATGGACGAACTGGCCGCAAGGGGCATCGGCATTGTGCTGATCAGCTCGGAGCTACCGGAAATTCTGGGGCTTTCGGACCGTGTGGCGGTCTTTCACGAGGGGCGCATCACCGCCGTCTTAAACACGGCCGCGACATCGCAGGAAGAAATCATGACCTATGCCTCCGGTCGGGGCCGGCAGGACAAATGAGGACGCAGTAATGGCCGAAATCACTACGGACAAGCCCCAGCAGACGGTAAAATCCAAGGGGCTCAGCGACCGTCAGAAGGATATCATCCAGAAATTTGCGGCTGTCGGCAGCCTTATCATTCTGGCGGCGATCTTTTCCGTCACCAGCAGTGCCTTCATGACCGTCAACAACGCGATGACCATCGCCTTGCAGGTGACGTCAATCGCGTTTCTCGGCATCGGCGCAACCTATGTCATCATAACCGGCGGCATCGATCTTTCGGTTGGCTCGGTTCTGGCGCTTGCCGGTGTTGTGGCCGCACTTGCGGTCAAGGATCTTTCGCTGCCGATCCCGCTCGCCATGCTGCTCGGCATATTGACGGGTTCGCTCTGCGGCCTCATCAACGGCGTCGTCATCACCAAGCTCAAACTGCCGCCCTTCATCGCCACACTTGGCATGATGCTGATCGCACGCGGTGTCGCGCTTCAGATCACCGGTGCGCGTGCCGTCTCCGGCCTTGGCGAATCCTTCGGCGTGCTGGGCAACGGCTCGCTATTTCGCATCGAGAGCATTGACGAACAGGGCTTTCCGGTCGTCACCTTCCCCGGCATCCCCTACCCGGTGGTGCTGATGATCGTGATCGCGGTCGTGGCCGCACTCGTGTTGAACCGCACCGTGCTTGGCCGCCACATCTATGCCATCGGATCGAATGCGGAAGCAGCGCGGCTTTCGGGCGTCAACGTCGCCCGTGTAACGGCCTTCACCTATGTCGTATCGGGAACACTGGCGGGTCTGACGGGCTGCGTTCTCATGTCCCGCCTCGTGACCGCACAGCCCAATGAAGGTGTCGCCTATGAGCTCGACGCCATTGCGAGCGCGGTCATCGGCGGCACTTCGCTCATCGGCGGTGTGGGTACGATTTCGGGCACGTTCATCGGCTCGTTCGTCATCGGAATCCTGCGGAACGGCCTCAACATGAATGGCATTTCCGCTTTCACACAGCAGATCATCATCGGCCTCGTCATTCTGGTCACCGTATGGATCGACCAGATGCGCAACCGCCGATGAAAGGGGAGACGGAATGTGTCAGGCATTCCGGAAAAGGGTAGAGCCAAGAGCTCGATAACAGGAGGAAAACATGCGTAGACTGGTTTCTGCATTGATGGCTTCGGCTTTTGTACTTGCGGGAGCGGCAAGCGCTTCGGCGGGCGAAATCGCCGTTATCGTGAAGACCGTGAATTCGACTTTCTGGCAGAACGTTCAGAAGGGTGCCGAAGCTGCGATCAAGGATTCCAAGGATCACACCATGACCTTCCAGGGTCCGGCGGCTGAATCGGCCATCGCCGATCAGGTGAACATGGTGGAAAATGCCGTGAACCGCAAAGTGGATGCAATCCTTCTTGCCCCGTCCGATCCGGATGCGCTGACGCCTGCCGTGAAGAAGGCGTGGGAAGCCCGAATTCCGGTCGTCATCATCGACTCGCAGCTCGCCGATGGCAGCGACAAATACTACCGGTCGTTCCTCGCCACCGATAACCGCAAGGCCGGCGAAGCCGCAGCCAAGGCCTTGATCGACAAGGCAGGCACGACCGGCAAGATCGCCGTCATGTCCTATGTTGCGGGCGCTGGCTCGGAAATCGGTCGCGTCGGTGGCTTCGTGGATTACATCAAGGCCAATTCCAAGCTGGAAGTCGTCGGCCCTTACTATTCGCAATCGCAGATGGCGACGGCGCTCAACCAGACCACCGACGTTCTGGCGGCCAATGGCGACCTCGTCGGCATCTTCGGTGCCAATGAACCGACCGCCATCGGCATGGGCCGCGCGATCAAGCAGGCAGGCAAGTCCGGCAAGCTGACTGCCATCGGCTTCGACGGCAATCAGGACCTTCAGGAATTCGTCAAGGATGGCACGCTCAACGCCATCGTCGTTCAGGGTTCCTACCAGATGGGCGAAAAGGGCATCGAAACCCTGTTAAAGGTGCTGAACAAGGAAAAGGTCGAGAAGGTTGTCGATACGGGCGCCGTCGTCGTCACCAAGGACAATATCGACCAGCCGGAAGCCAAGAACGTGCTCTACTAAAACATGGCAACAAAGCTGCGTGAAAAAGGGAGGCGAAAGCCTCCTTTTTTTGTTTTGTCGCGATTCTTATCCGGAAACCGTTTCACACTTTTCGGGATGCGCTAACGGCCATTTTGTTCGCGCCAGTTCTCAAACTTGCGCTCGGTCTCTTCTTTCGTGCACGGATAGAGGCCGACAATGGTAGCGCCGTTCAGCACTTCTTCCAGCACGAAATCCTCATAAGTTTCCATGCTGATACATTCGGTTGCGATTTCATCCGCAAGACCAGCCGGAATGACCATGACACCGTCAGCATCGCCAACCAGCACATCGCCCGGAAACACTGCCGCATCGCCGCAGGCTATCGGCACATTGATATCCACCGCCTCATGCAACGTGAGATTGGTCGGCGCAGATGGCTTTGAGCAATAAGCAGGCATATCAAGCTCGCCGATCCCGCTGACATCGCGAAATCCGCCGTCAGAAACAATGCCCGCCGCGCCGCGCAAGGCAAGCCTTGTCACGAGGATAGACCCCGCAGTCGCCGCACGCGCATCCTTGCGCGCATCCATCACCAGCACGTAACCGGGCGGACAGGTCTCTATCGCAACGCGCTGCTTGTGGTCCGGATTACGAAAAACCGTGATGGGATTCCGGTCCTCACGCGCCGGGATGTAGCGCAGCGTGAAGGCCTGACCGACCATGTTCTCGCGCTTGCGCGCCACCGGCAACACGCCCTGAATGAACTGGTTGCGCAGGCCACGCTTGTAAAGCGCCGTCGCAACGGAAGCCGTCGAAACCGTCTTCAGCTTGGCCCGCGTTTCCTCGGAAAGCACATAATCTGACATCGAAACTGCCTCTCAATAGATGACCGGTTCGTCGACAGAACGGCCGAAATCGGTTTTCAGGAAGTCGAAATCGCAGCCCTTGTCGGCCTGTTCAACATGCTTGGAAAAGACAAAGCCATAGCCGCGCTCATATTTGGGTGGTGGCGTCTGCCATGCTACGCGCCGTGCCGCCAGTTCCTCGTTCGAAACCAGCATGTTGAGGCTGCGGGCTGGAATGTTGAGTTCGACGATGTCGCCCGTCTTCAGCAGGGCGAGTGGTCCCCCGATGAAGGATTCCGGCGCAACATGCAGAACACAGGCACCGAAACTGGTTCCCGACATGCGCGCATCCGAAATCCGCACCATATCGCGCAGCCCAAGTTTCAACAGCGCTTTCGGCATGGGGATCATGCCCCATTCCGGCATTCCCGGCCCGCCCTGCGGACCGGCATTACGCAGCACCAGAACCGTATCCGGCGTCATGGGATAATCGGGGTCGTCGATGATCTTTTTCAAGTCGGGGTAACTGTCCGCGACAAGCGCCGGGCCACTATGGCGGTGAAAGCGGGGGTCGCAGGCAGCAGGTTTTATCACCGCGCCATCGGGGCAGAGATTGCCTTTCAGCACCGCAAGCGAACCTTCATGATAGACCGGATTGGAAAGCGGGCGGATCACGTCATCGTTCCAGATGTGAGCCTCATCCAGACCGTCGGTCAGCGGCTTGCCGGTCACGGTCACGGCCGAAGGATCGAGTTTGTCGCCAAGCTGCTTCATGAGCGCTCGCAACCCTCCCGCATAGTAGAAATCTTCCATCAGATAGGTCGTGCCGGAAGGCCTGATATTCGCGATCACAGGCGTCGTGCGTCCGATGCGATCCAGATCGTCCAGTTCCAGTGGCACGTCTGCCCGGCGCGCCATCGCGATCAGATGAATGATGGCATTTGTCGAACATCCCGTTGCCATCGCAACAGTGACCGCATTGGTTATTGCAGCAGGCGTCATAATCTTTTCCGGCGTCAGGTCTTCCCAGACCATTTCCACAATGCGGCGACCGCATTGCGTGGACATGCGCTGATGATTGGCATCCGCAGCCGGGATCGATGATGCACCGGGAAGCGTCAGCCCCATGGCTTCGGCAATCGCGGTCATGGTAGATGCGGTTCCCATGGTCATGCAATGGCCGTAGGACCGTGCGATGCCACCTTCAATCCCCTGCCATTCCTCCTTGGAAATGGTGCCTGCGCGGCGCTCGTCCCAGTATTTGAAGCCATCAGTGCCGGAGCCCAGATATTTACCGGCATAATTGCCGCGCAGCATTGGTCCGGCGGGCAGGAAAATGAACGGCAGTCCCATACTGACGGCCCCCATGACGAGACCCGGCGTTGTCTTGTCACAACCGCCCAAAAGCACCGCGCCATCGACAGGATGCGAGCGCAGAAGTTCCTCGGTCTCCATCGCAAGCAGATTGCGATAGAGCATGGTGGTCGGTTTCACGAAGTTTTCCGACAGCGACAATGCTGGCAACTCCATCGGGAATCCGCCGGCCTGCAGGACGCCGCGCTTGACCCATTCCACCCGATCCTTGAAATGCATGTGGCAAGGCTGGGCCTCGGACCAGGTGTTTATGATGGCGATGATCGGACGACCTTCCCAGTCGACCGGATCATATCCCATCTGCATGGTGCGCGAACGATGGCCGAACGAGCGTTGATCATCGGGCAGCATCCAGCGCGCCGAACGCAGATCTCCATAGGTCTTTCTGGTCATTTCCCTACCTTCCCGATCAGAAAATATCCCGAAGGGCGTAAAACGGCTTCGAGATGATATTCAAAACAAATATTCAGGAGTGCCTGCGCGATCACGTTACACTCCGTTCATCCGGGCCAGGGGGGCTCCTGCAACCGAAGCCTGCGCCAGAAATACGCCACCCGACCGAGGTGCGGCCTCCAGGGTCGCTTCCGGCAACTGGCGATGCGAGGTGATGGCCAGAAGTGTCAGGTCTGGTCCGCAAAAACAGGGCATCGTTGGAGCCGGAACCGGTACCAGAACCTTTTCAAGCAGATTGCCCTCGCGGTCGAAGCGATTCAGAATGCCAGCGGATACACCCGCGCTCCAATAAGCACCCTCAGCATCGCAGGCACCGCCATCCGGCCTGCCGCTTTGCTCATCGAGGTCACAAATGCGCTTGCGCCCACTAATCTCACCGGTCTCCGGGTCGAAGTCATAACGGTCGATCCACGGCCCGCGGGAATCCGTATGGAACATGGTTCTGCCGTCCGCCGTCCACGCCAGACCATTAGAAATCTCAAAACCCTCGGCCTTGACAGAAGCCTCGCCGTCCCATGTTACTCGGTAGAGCCGCGCGATGGCTTGCCGCTCAGGACGGCCATCCATGCTGCCGATCCAGAACGCACCGTCAGGACCGACCTTGCCGTCATTGAGGCGGGATGTTCCCGGCTCATCGTACCCCGCCCATAGCGGTTCACGGATGCCGGTTTCAGGATCAAACAGGACAACCTCACGTGAAAGCGCCACCACGAGACGTCCGCTTTCTGTCAATCCGAAGCTTGCTACCTCGCTTGTAAAGGACCATTCACGAAGCACACCTCTATCGGCGTCAATGTCGATTTCATATATGCGGCGCCCATAGATATCGCAGGCAAAAAGTGTTCCCCTGCGGTCATCCCAGACCGGACTTTCCATCAGTTGCCCGCGCAGATCGGCTATGCAGCGAAACGGTCCCATCATTCAGCTCCCGTCTTTTTCCGAATGACATCGGGATGACTGAATACGAAATCAGACAACTCCAATCCAAGACCCGCTCCTTCGAACGGATAGATCATGCCCTTCTCTATGCGCGGCATCACCGTCACCAGATCGCGATACCACGAGGTGTAATAGGCCCGCACAGATTCCTGAAAGATCGCGTTGGGCGCGTTGAGCGACAGATGGACGGAGGCCGCGAACACCACCGGACCAGTGCAGTCATGCGGCGCAATGGGGCGCTGGAATGCCTCGGCCATGGTGGCGATCTTCTTCGCTTCCGAAAGCCCGCCACACCATGAAATGTCGAGCATGACATAATCGGAGGCATCGGCGCGTAGGACATCGAGAAATTGCGCACGCGTCGCCATGGTTTCGCTGGCACAGACCGGAATGCCGGACTGGCGTGCGTAAACGGCCAGCGCCTGCGGGTTCATCATCTTGATCGGGTCTTCCGACCAGAATGGCCGGAAGGCTTTCAGTTCGCGCGCAATGGCCAGAGCCGACGTCAAGTCCCACATGGAGTGGAACTCGACCATGATTTCCATCCGCTCGCCGACCGCATCGCGTATCTGGCGAAACGGTGCCAGCGCCTTGTCGAGATCGCCGGCATGGATGAAATTTCCGCCGGATGCGACAGCGAACGGGTCGAAGGGCCAGATTTTCATGGCCGTGATGCCTTCCGACAGAAGGCTCTCAGCCAAGGCCCCTGCGTCGCGATGGAATGCGAGCTGGTCCTCGTAGGGCCCTTCCTTCGCCTCGTCGGCATCACCGATATATCGGCGCGCGCCGCTTTTGTTATAGGTGTAGCCCGCGCAGGTATTGTAGGTGCGGATCGATTGTCGAGACAGGCCGCCGAGCAGCTGGTGGATCGGCTGGCCAGTCACCTTGCCGAATATATCCCAGAGCGCGATGTCGATTGCCGAGGCTGCCCGAATTTCCACGCCCGACGAGCGAAAGCCGACATAGGACTCCAGCAGCAGTTTGGAGATGCGGTCGATCTCCAGCGGGTTCTGGCCGACAAGCAGCGGCGCGATATCGCTATGGATATAAGCCGCAACTGCATTTGCGCCGCGAAATGTCTCGCCAAGGCCGACAATGCCATCGTCGGTATGGACCTGCACCCACACTATGTTGTTGAGGTGCGGAAGCTGCACCGTTTCAATAGCGGTGATTTTCATCCTGTTGTGCCTCAATGCGCGGACGGTTGACGGTTGCGCGCAACGATCTGCGTCGGATTGACGAAACGCAGCGCCAGAAGCAGCCACACCAGAGAGGTGACCATGTAAATGACCGCCATGGCGTCGATCGACTGGACGGAGCGTACCCCGGCAGCGAACACCGAATAATAGAGCGCCACAACGAGCGTCTGCGATGTCGGCCCTGCGGTCAGGAAGGTCAGCTCGAACATTGCCACCGTGCGCACCAGAACCAGAAGCATGGCCGCGAGCACACCCGGCATCAGCATGGGCAGAAGCACATGGATGAAGAGCTTGAACGTGCCCGCACCGAACACGCGCGCTGCTGCCTCGACCTTCGGGTCGATCTGCTCGATGAAGGGGATCATCACCAGAATGACGAAGGGCACAGTCGGCACGAGATTGGCGAGAACGACGCCCCAGAACGTGCCGCCCACCCCGAACTTGTAAAGCACGGTTGCCAGCGGAATGCCGAAGGTTATCGGCGGCACCAGAAGCGGCAGCAGGAAGATCAGAAGCACAAGCTTCTTGCCGGGAAAATCGCGGCGCGCCATGGCATAAGCCGCCGTCACGCCCAGAATGCCCGACAGGATCACCACAGCAAAGACGACCTGAAAGGTGACCAGCAGCACCTGATCGAGCTGGAACTCGGCCCAGGCCGCCGCATACCAGCGTGTGGTAAACGCATCGGGCAACCATGTGCCGAGCCAGCGCGTGCCGAAACTCGAAACCACCACAGCCGTGATAACCGCCAGAACATTCAGCACGAAGAAGCCGGTCACAAGCCAGACAAGGGTGATCCAGAGCTTGGAAAGGATGGATGTATCGCGGATCATGACTATCCCTTTCCGCCTGCGGTGGAACCGCGATAGAAGAGCGAACGCACCCCGAGAAGCGCGCCGACGACGAGCAATTGCACTGCCGCCATGATCATGGCGATGGATGAAGCCATGGAGTCGTCATATTGCTCGAAGGCTGCCTGGGCTGCGGCGATGGAGATCACGCGCGTAGGCCCCGAAGGCGCGCCCAGCAGGACGGCGGACGGAAACACGGCAAAGGCTTGCACGAAGGTGAGACAGGCGGCCACGACCAGCCCTGGCACCAGCAGGGGCAACATGACGTAGCGGAAACGTTGCCAGCTATTGGCGCCATGCGTGGCAGCGGCGCGCTCCAGCGCTGGGTCGATGCCGGTTATGTAGGAAAGCGTCAGCAGGAAGGTGAACGGAAAAACCGTGATGACCAGAGATGCAAAGACGCCCCAGTAATTGTTGGTGAGCTTCAGCGGGTTGTCGATCAGGCCGATATAAATCAGCGTGCGGCTGAACCAGCCCTGCGGCCCCAGATAATTCAGAAGGCCTTCCGCAATCAGAACCGTGCCGAGCGTCACCGGCAGAACGAGGATCGTGGTCAGCAGGCGCTGGCGCGGCATCAGACGCACGCGCATGGCAATTGGAACCGCGAAAAGAACACTGATGACGGTGACGGGAACCGCAAGCCAAAGCGTCGCGCCGATGGTCTTGTAAAGATAGGGATCGGAGAAGAACTTGTGGTAATTGGCCAGTGCACCGCCGCCATCAATTGGATTGAAGGACAGAACTAGCCCGTAAAGAAACGGATAGATGAATACACCCACCACAAAGAGCAGCGCGGGCAGGATCAGAAAGGTGACGCCGTCGAAGCCGTGATTTGCAAGCCGTTGTCGCAAACCGGGCTTAAGCGGTGCATCCGCGTAGGTCTCAGCCACCATCGCTCAGCCCTCCGCCGGGAAAACCAGCGCATGACCAGCATCGACGCCCAACACGATACCACTGCCGGGCTCCACGCCCTGCGGCCCATGAAAGATCAGCTCCATCCCGGTTTCGGTGCGGGCTGTACCGACATATTCGCGCCCTCGATATTCGATGGTCTCGACGGTCGCCTGCAGGTCATTGCGATGACCCGAACCGGACACGACATCATCGCCGCGTGCCATCAGCACGGCATCGTCACCCGGCTCAAGCCCATCCATCGCACGGCCAACGAGTTCGTTTCCCGCGACGGAAATGATCGCCTGCCCGTTCTCGACGCGCACGACCTTGCCTGGCAAGGCGTTGCGGAAACCCATGAAGGCGGCGACATCACGATAGCGGGGCTCTTCATAAAGCTCGTGCGGTTTGCCGACCTGACGGATTTCACCGTCGCGCAAGACCACGATGCGGTCGGCCAGCGACAGGGCTTCGTCTTGATCGTGGGTCACATAGATCGTCGTTGAGCCGAGCTGGTTATGGATGCGGCGGATTTCGGCTCGCATCTCAAGCCGCAACTTCGCATCGAGATTGGAAAGCGGCTCATCCATGAGAACCACCGGCGGCTCGATGACGATGGCGCGGGCAATTGCCACGCGCTGCTGCTGGCCACCGGAAAGCTGTCCCGGCAGTTTTTCTTCCTGTCCTTGCAGGCGCACCAAAGCCAATGCAGCGCGTGCACGTTTTTCTATTTCGCTTTTTGCCAGACCGCGCATCTTGAGACCGAACCCGACATTTTGCAGGACATTCATATGCGGAAACAGCGCATAGTTCTGGAACACCATGCCGAAACCGCGATCCTCCGGCTTCAACTGGTCCACGCGCCGTTCATCGATATAGATGCCACCGCTCGTCGTGCCGAGAAGTCCGGCGATGCAATTGAGAGCCGTCGATTTCCCGCAGCCGGAAGGTCCCAGAAGTGCGATGAACTCGCCTTTCCGGATTGTGAGGTTGATTTCCCTCAGCGCATTGAAAGTTCCGAATGATCGGCTCATCCGGTCGAGCCGGAGTTCTTGAAAGGACATTGACACAAGCACCATGATTTAGAATTGGCGACTATCAGCGGCCAGTGGCGAGCCCTTCACGGCCCACCACCCAGCCTTCGGTCAATCAACCAGCGGCGACCTCTTCGTCCCAGCGGCGGAATGCAGCGACCAGCGCCTCCGGTTCGAGCGGCAGCTCGATCGGATTATTTGCAATCCAGTCGGCATACTCCGGACGGCCAAACTCCGCGATGATGTTCTGGCTTTCCTTCGGCGCCATTTCGATGGTGACGTCCTTCACAGCAGGACCCGGATAGAAATAACCGGCATCGTAGGAATAGGCCTGCTGGTCGGGCTTGAGCGAGAACTTGATGAACTCCATCAGCACTGCGATTTTTTCCTCGGACACGCCCTTGGGAATGGCGAAGTAATGCGCATCGCAAACCCAGTGGAAGCCTTCCAGCTTGCTGACGCCCATTTCCTTCGGCACCACACCGAGCGCACGCGGATTGATGTCCCAGCCAGTGGTGGTCACCGTCATATCGCGCGTGCCTTCACCCAGTTCCTTCATGAGCGCGCCCGTACCTGCCGGGTAGTATTCAATATTCTTGTGCAGCTCCTTCAGATAGGCCCAGGTTTTGTCCCACCCCTTGACCGGGTCCTTCGGATCACTATCACCCAGAAGATAGGGAAGCCCCATCAGGAAGGTGCGCCCCGGACCGGAATTGGCCGGGCGAGCATAGATGAACTTGTTCGGGTTTTCCTTCGTCCAGGCCAGCAGTTCTTCAGCGGTCTTGGGCGGTGTCTTCACCTTGTCGGGGTGATATTCAAGAAGGGGGCCAGATGGATAATAGGAAACCACAACGCCCTTGCCCTTCGACATTTCCTGCATACGCCATGCGGGTTCAAGATAGATATCCTGAAGATTCGGCAAGCCGTTATCCGGCAACGCGATGATGTCGGTCCATATGTCATCGGCAAGTCCGGCGGAAAGCGCATCCGGCCCGACGATCACCATGTCGATATCGATGCGGTTGGCGCGCTGTTGCGCCTTGATTTTCCCCGGTAGTTCCGGCGCCGGTGCCTTGTTGAAGGTAAAGCGCGAAACCAGCGCTTTCTGCTCGGCAGCGAAATTGTCGAAGATCGGCTGGGTCAGAGCAAGATTGCCTGCAGCATCGATGACGTTGAGCGCCACCGGCGAAGACGGCAGTTTCGCCGACTGTGCCCATACGCCTTTCGGCAGCATGATACCCATGCCAGTTGCAATTCCGGCCCCCGCCATGAATGTACGACGTGAAATTCCCTTATTCATGTTCTCCTCCACTTTTTGGTTTCCGGTGCGCCCCTCTTCTCCCTGTCAGGACGGCCGGGTTTCATTTGTCAGACAATGCCATCAGTCTCCCAGCCCGAGACGATTGTCTGGAGCACCTCGCGATCATTCGCTTCAAGCTGTGGCAATCCGGGTAGTCGCACTTTTCCGACCTCAAACCCCTGAATTTGCAACGCTTCCTTCACAACAGTCACGTTCGCGCCATTACGGTACTTGGTGCGCATGGTCTCGAAATCGGCAATGCTTTCGACTACCGCCCGCGCTTTTGCGAAATCTCCCGCTTCCAGCGCATTCCAGACCGCCAGCGAACGCTTCGGTGCAACATTCACGAGGCCAGAGGTAAAGCCGCGGCCACCAAGGGCATAGAAAGGCAAGGCCCAGCTTTCCGCCAAGCCGCAGATCCAGGTCGCATCCATGCCTTTTGTCGCCCGACAGCATTCGAAGAAGAGCATCGTGTTTTGCGATGCAAACTTGACGCCTGCGACCTTGGCATGGGTCGCAAGGCGCACCATTTCATCGAGCGGAATCAGATCCGAACGGATATAGGCAACGATTGGCAAGTCTATGGCTTCGGCAATCGCAATGAAATAATCCACCTGCGCATGCGGCGCCGCAAAGGGATCAAGCGGATGATGGATCATCACGCCATCGGCACCTTCGGCTTGTGCTGCTTGTGAAATCCTGATCGCATCACGCACGGAACGGCCAGCTGCGGCTGTCACTGCAGCCTTGCCATTTGCCGCTTTCACCGCGATAGCCTGCAAGCGGATGACCTCATCCACAGTCATGCTGTAGAACTCGCCCGTATTGCCGCCGGTAACAATATTATGCACACCGGCGCCGGCGATCCGCTCGACAATTTTCGCCGTCAGCGCGTCATCGATTTCACCATCTGTATCATAGGCAGTCGCGTGCACACCCGAAATGCCCCGAAGCACCCGGCGGTATTCCGCTAGATCCATTATTTCCTCCCAATGTACTGGTCAGAAGACCAGTTCGATATGCGTGTCTCCCGCTTTCACGATGTGTTCGCGCATCAGACGCTCAGCCAGATCGCCGTTACGTGCCGTAATTGCCTTCATGATTGCTTCATGCTCGTTGAAGGACTGCCGACGCACATCCTCGCGCGACAGAACAGTCACCCTTGCGGCGTGGTCGTACATGCGCTGTGCATTTTGCAACCGGCGCAGATATTCACATCCCGATGCCTCATGGATGCCGTCGTGGAACTTCTCGTTCAGCTCGATCAGCTGATCGACATTGCCTGCCTCGACCGCCGCCCGCATTTCTTCAATCACCGCGCGAAGAAAGCCGAACGCCTCCTCGCCGCCATGCTTGGCCGCCTGCCGCGCAATGATGCTTTCAAGCGCGGCACGAGCGAGCGTCATCTCTTCGGCCTGCCGCGCATTGAACGAGACGAACGTTCCACGACGGGCCTCCGTGCGCACCAGCCCTTCTCCTTCCAGCTGGCGCAGCGCTTCTTTCAAAGGGCTCGTGCTGATGCCCAGATCGGATGCCAGCTGCCTCTCATTCAGCTTTTCGCCGGACTTGATCCGCCCGGAAATAATCGCCTCCCGCAGATTGTCATGCACATGGTCTCTGAGGCTCTTCACCTTGATCGGAGAAAGGGGGGAAACGTTATCACCCAAGGCAACACCTGTTTGTCACTGAATTCACGCTCCGATCCTGAAACAGCGAATCTGATATGTCAATATCTGATACATCAGATATCAAAGGAAACTCTTCCGCTCGTTGTCAGACAATAAAAAAGACGGCCAAAGGCCGCCTTTCTTAAGCGTATCCTGATGTGCAGATCAGCCTATTCCGCCGCTGAATAATGCCCCTGATCCAGCCCGGCCTGCGCAATATGCAGGCGCTTGTAGCGTCCGTCCTTCATGGCCAGAAGCTCGGCATGACTGCCCTGTTCGGCGATCCGTCCGCCCTCCACCACCAGAATGCGGTCGGCATTGACGATGGTTGCAAGGCGGTGTGCGATCACCAGCGTCGTGCGCCCCTGTGAAAGCTCGGCGAGCGATTGCTGGATGGCACGTTCGGTTTCCGTATCGAGTGCGGAAGTCGCCTCATCGAGGATCAGGATCGGCGGGTTCTTCAGGAATATGCGCGCAATGGCCATGCGCTGCTTCTGCCCGCCGGAAAGCTTGACGCCACGCTCACCAATAACCGTGTCATAGCCTTCCGGCAGATTGGCAATCACGCCATCAAGCCGCGCGCGGCGCGCGGCCTCGACGATTTCCGCGTCAGTCGCATCAAGACGGCCATAGGCGATGTTTTCGCGGATCGTTCCGGCGAACAGGAACACATCCTGACTGACAATACCGATATTCGACCGCAGAGACTTCAGGGTCATATCGCGAATGTCGCTGCCGTCGGCAAGAATCGCGCCCTTCGTCACATCATAGAAACGCGGCAGCAGCGAGCAGATCGTCGTCTTGCCTGCACCGGAAGGACCAACAAAGGCAATCGTTTCGCCAGCACGAATGGAAATATCGAGACCGTCGACAATGGGGCGCTCGGTACTATAGCCGAAACTGACATCGCGATATTCGATATCGCCGGTCAGACGTGCAACGGACTGCGCACCGGGGCGGTCTGCAATATCCGGGCGCGTGTCGAGAAACTCCGTATAACGCTGAAAACCGGCAATGCCTTTCGGATAGGTTTCGATGACCGAATTGATCTTTTCAATCGGGCGGAAGAACACATTCACCAGCAGCAGGAAGCCGACAAATCCACCAGCCGTCAGTTCGCCGCGCACCACGAACCATGCGCCTGCCAGCATCACCACGACCTGCACAAAGCGCATCGACAGATAGGACAGAGACATCGACGCGGCCATGATCTTGTAGGCGGCGAGTTTGGTGGCGAGATACTTGTCGTTGCTCTCCGCGAAAAGCTGGCGTTCATGATCTTCGTTCGTGAAGGCCTGAACGACACGGATGCCGCCGACATTCTCCTCGATACGCGCGTTGAAATCACCGACGCGCCGGTAAAGCGCGTGCCATGTGTGCGTCATGCGTCCGCCATAGCGGGCGGTGACATAGGCCGACAGCGGTACGATGACGGCGGTAATCAGCGCAAGCTGCGGATGCACCCACAGCATCAGGATGAAGGCGCCGATCAGGGTCATGATCGCGATGAAGACATCTTCCGGTCCGTGATGCGCCACTTCGCCGATCTCTTCCAGATCCTTGGTCAGTCGCGCCACAAGATGGCCGGTCTTCTGATTATCGAAGAAGCCGAAGGAGAGTTTCTGCAGATGATCGAAGGCCTTGCGGCGCATCTCCGTCTCGATCTTGATGCCGAGCATATGCCCCCAATAGGTCACGATAACCTGCAGGAAGGCATTGACGACGTAGATGGCCAGCAGGCCGACCGCAGCAATGGCGATCACGCCAAGCTGGCCGGTCGGCAACAGCTTGTCGATGAAAAGCGTAACGGCAACCGGAAAGGCAAGCTCAAGCAGGCCGGACGCCACGGCGCTGGTAAAATCCAGCGCGAACAGCCCACGATGCGGACGATAATATCCGGCAAAACGTTTCAGCAATCCAGCCATGGCACGGTTCCCTCAAGATCATTCAGAGGGTGCCTAACTCATTCATCTCCCTATTAAAAGGGTAATTTGACCAAAGAGTTCAAGATTTGAATGCTTCTGCTGCCTTTTGTCCGGAATTTCGCCGCCCGGAATGATTTTCCTATGAATACTTCGTCATAATACGATCGTGGAAAATCATTCCCAAAACCATCATTGCAACGAAGAGCCATACCTGCGGCATCCCCATGGACAGTGCGGACACGACAGGGCCTGGACAAAAGCCTGCCAGCCCCCAACCCGCACCGAAAATGGCAGAACCGGTAATCAACCGACGGTCGATCTCAGTATTCTCCGGCAGATGGAAAGACTGGTCCAGCACCGGCCGCGCCATACGCCGCTGCAACATCACGCCGGGGATAGCCACCAGGAGGGCACCGCCCAGCACGAAGGCAAGACTCGGGTCCCAGTGACCGCTGGTAATATTCAGAAAACCCGTCACCCGCGACGGATCGATCATGCCCGACAGCGACAGGCCAAAACCAAAGATCGCGCCCGCAAGCAGCGTCATGGCCAGACGCGCATATGCCGACTGTTTCATAGCAATGCTCCCGAAATGCTGGCCACCACGATGCCGGTTACAAGAAAGGTGAGCGTTGCGGCTATCGAACGCCTGGAAAACCGCGCCATGCCGAGGATGCCATGACCGGATGTGCAGCCCGATCCCATCCGCGTTCCGATACCGACCAGAAGTCCTGCCACGACGATGACGGGCCAGGACATAGCCATCGTGACCGGGGGAAAGGAACCATAAATTGCCGCATAGATAATCGGCCCCAGAACGAGGCCGACGACAAAGACCGCATTGGCTGGAACCTGTTTGCCGCCCAGAAGCCGCCCGACGATGCCGCTGATCCCGGCGATGCGCCCATTGAAGACAAGCAGCAGGACTGCGGAAAGACCGAGCAACATGCCGCCTGCCAATGATTGCAGATAGGTTGTGATCATGCCCGCTCCTCCGGTGCACAAAAAATGCCGTAAAGCGCCTCGATGAGTTGTGCGGCCTTGGCTTCCGTCAGCCGGTAGAAAATCTGCTTCGCTTCGCGACGGGTTTCGACAATGCCCGCTTCGCGCAGCACGCCCAGCTGCTGCGACAGTGTCGGCTGGTGAATGCCAAGCGCTTCCTCCAGCTCTCCAACCGAATATTCCCGTTCTGCAAGCGTGCAGGCCAGCATAAGCCGCGCCGGATGCGACAGCGTCTTGAGGAGTTCGGCAACCTCGGTTGCCCGCCCCTCCATTTCCGTGCGCGTCATCTTGTTTTCATGGGCTGGCGCTCGGCCCGAAATCGCATCCATCATGGCACCCTATTTTCAATATACAATTAAATATAATGTATATTGTTTTTTACAAGAGAGCCAGAACAATAATGCCGCCGTACAAAATTGAACGGTGGCTTTGAGCTTAATTCTGGAGCAGTGACTGAACGGCGGCCAGTTCCGTCTGGCGCAACTCGTGCCCGCCCGGATGCCAGACCAGCTCGACATCAGCTTTCTGGCGCTCGAAATAATGTGCAAGCGCTTCTGTCAGATCCGGCGGACAGATCGGGTCCATCCGCCCGGCAGTCATCAGAATTTTCGCGCCTTCGAGCGCCGGATTGTCCTTCGGCCTGAATGGCACCAGCGGATGCAGAAGTGCCGCCTTGTCGAACACCCTGCCTTTCTCGATCAGCAGGTTCGCCATGATATTGGCGCCATTGGAATAGCCGAGCCCGATCACTTCGGATGGCTTGTGCTGCGCCACAAGGCCAGCGATGAAACCGGCCATCTTGTCGGTGGCGCGAGCGAGGTCTTCCATATCGTAGACGCCCTCGCCTGTGCGGCGGAAGAAGCGCGCAGCGCCATATTCCGACACATCACCGCGTGGCGACACGATGGTCGCTTCCGGCAAAAGCTGTTCCGCCAGACCGAAAAACTGGTTTTCATCGCCGCCCGTACCGTGAAACACGATGAACAGCGGCGCTCCGTTCGCACCGGCCTTCAGCCGGTGCTCATAGGTTTGGATTGTCATGTTCAATCTCCTGTCCCGACGTCTTCAGATCTTGTCCAGATGCTCTTCGAGATAGCCACGCAGATGTTGGTGCTGCTCCGGCAGCTTCAGCGCTTCACCGAGATGGGCCGTATCCTCGTCGCGGTCGAAACCGGGCTCGTTGGTCGCCACCTCGAACAGCACGCCGCCCGGCGTGCGGAAATAGATCGCCCAGAAGTAATCGCGGTCGATGACCGGTGTGACGTGATAGCCCGTATCCATCAGCGCCTTGCGCACCTCCAGCTGCTTCTCGCGGTTTTCGACGGCGAATGCCACGTGATGCACGGAACCGGCACCCTGCTGGTTGCGACCAACTGCTGGCAAGGTTTCCAGATCGATGACGCCCGCACCATTGCCTTCCGGCATGATGAGCCGGGTGACACCGTCCTTCGCATCGAGCTTCTGGTATCCCATATATTTCAGCAATTCCGAGGTCGCGCCTTCGTCGCGAAGCCGCATCGAGACCGAATGAAAGCCACGGATGGCGTGCTCAGCATCAATCCCCTCATGTGCCCACGGCGCACGCGGATCGTCCTTCACTTCAACCAGTGCAAAACTGTCGCCATCCGGTCCACGGAAATGGATACGCTTTTCGCCGAACGCTTCGTCTTCGGATTCAATCTTGACGGCGGATTGCTCGAAACGATCCTTCCAGAAGCCAAGAGAACCCTGCGGCACGGCAAATACCGTCGTCCCCACCTCGCCCGTACCATCGCGACCGCGCGGCATGCCGGGAAACGGGAAATAGGTCATGACAGTGCCGGGCGTGCCTAGTTCATCACCATAATAGAGATGATAGACACTCGGATCGTCGAAATTGACGGTCTTCTTGACGCGGCGCAGTCCCAGAGTATCGGTGAAAAAGCGGTTATTGGAGCGCGCATCGGCGGCAAGCGAGGTCACGTGGTGGAGGCCCTTGATCTGATTAAGCATGGCTATCTCTCCTGTTGTGTTACCGCCAATATAGCCATCGGTATGATCATTGAAACATTGACAATCATGCACAGATTGTATCGATTTCAGATACAGTTGCAGGCAATGATGATTTCCATCTAGACGTACTGCCCATTCAAAGTTTAGCTACCTGCAACAGCAATATAGAAAGGTTCCCCATGGCGTCCGGCTTGTTCGCGCTTCTCGATGATGTCGCAGCCATTGCGAAAATGGCGGCAGCTTCGCTCGACGATGTTGCAGGACAGACGGCAAAGGCCAGCGCCAAGGCTGCAGGCATCGTGATTGATGATACGGCCGTTACGCCGAAATATGTTGTGGGGCTAAAGCCGGAACGTGAATTGCCGGTCATCTGGAAAATCACCAAGGGATCGCTGCGCAACAAGCTCATCGTCCTGCTGCCGCTGGCGCTCATCCTCGGCTATTTCGCACCATCCTTCATCATGCCGCTTCTGATGATCGGCGGTGTCTATCTGGCCTTTGAAGGAACGGAAAAGCTGGTGGAGTTCTTCATCCCGCACAAGGAAGAGGAACATGAGGAAACCAAGGGCACGACTGCCAAGGAGATTGAGGAAACAACCGTCAGCGGTGCGATCCGCACGGACTTCATCCTGTCGGCGGAAATCATGGCGCTGACGCTGGCGGGCCTGGCTCCGTCGAACATTTATACGCAGGCGGCCATCCTCGCCGCAGTCGGCATATTGATCACCTTCGCCGTTTATGGCGTGGTCGGCATCATCGTGAAGCTCGACGATATGGGTGTTTCGCTCGTGCGCAACAGTCACACTGCTTTCGGCAGGCAACTCGGCAAGGGGCTGGTCGCAGGCATGCCCATCATATTGAAGGTTCTGAGCACTGTCGGCACCATCGCCATGCTTTGGGTCGGCGGCAGCATCATCGTACATGGGCTGGATTCCATCGGCATCCATAGCGTTGAAGCCTTCATCCATTCCATCGTCTCGCACCTGCCGACCGAGGGCACCCGGTTTTCAGCCGCCTTCGAATGGATCGCCACCTCCTTCCTGCAGGCTGTGCTTGCGGTTCTAATCGGCATTGTCGTCGTGATAGCCGTCAACGTCTTCAAGGCCCTGAAAGCGAAGGCCTAGAGCGCGTTTCGATCTGATTGCATCAGATCGGCACCCTATCTGTTTGTTTTCACGCATGTCTTCATCCCGAAACCGGTCGCCACTTTCGGGAGACATGCTCTAACTTCAGGCCAGATAGCGCTTGAACCATTCGATTGTCCGGTCCCATGCAAGCTTCGCCGCCGCTTCGTCGTAGCGCGGTGTGGAATCGTTGTGGAAGCCATGATTGACGCCCGGATAGATGTAAGCCTCGTAGGTCTTGCCGTTCTTTTTCAACGCTTCCTCATAAGCGGGCCAGCCCTCATTGATGCGGGTGTCCAGTTCGGCATAGTGCAACAGGATAGGCGCCTTGATGCGCGACACTTCATCCGCCGGAGCCTGCCTGCCATAGAAAGGCACAGCGGCTGCGAGTTCCGGAAAGGCGACCGCCGCCGCATTGGCAACACCACCGCCATAGCAAAAGCCGGTAATGCCGACCTTTCCGGTCGTCAGATCGCTTTTCATCATGAAATCGACCGCCGCAAAGAAGTCGTTCATCAGCTTGGTCGGGTCGACCTGCTGCTGTAATTCACGGCCCTTATCGTCATTGCCGGGATAGCCACCAACCGAGGTGAGACCGTCGGGCGCGAGTGCGATGAAACCGGCCTTTGCGACACGGCGGGCGACGTCTTCGATATACGGGTTCAGTCCGCGATTTTCGTGCACTACCACGACGGCGGGCAGCTTGCCCTGCAGCTTGGCCGGTCGCACCAGATAGGCTCGAACCTCGCCGTTTCCTTCAGGTGACGGATAGGTGATGTATTCGGGATGGATATCGGGATCGGTGAATTCGACCTGTTGCGCCATCGCATAATCGGGACTGAGCGAGGCGAGTATGGTTGTGGCCGTCATAGTGCCGACCGCAAACTTTGCAGCCTTGTCCAGAAACTCTCGTTTGGTTATCCGGCCATGGGCATAGAAATCGTAGAGTTCGAGAAGTTCTTGCGGGAAATCCTTCGCCGTCAGACGTGTCATGGTCAGCCCTTCCTCTCAAAGAAGGTCAGTCTAGCACAAGGTTGAAATGGAGCCACACCGCTGCCAGCAATGCATATCGGCAGCTTCTTCACATTGATTGAAACCAACTTTACTGCATTCGTCTTTCAAAACAAAAGGCCCGGCAAAAGCCGGGTCTTTTCAATGAATTATATCCGAGAGCATCAGATATTCGGCTCGATCTTGCCCTTGCCTCTAGCCCCGCCTTTATCCTTGGCCGTGAGCTTGTCGATATAGGCGAGGAACAGCGCCGAAAACACGAATGCCAGATGGATGATGGTGAACCACAGCAACTGGTTTGACGTGTAGGTGGTGGCGTTGAGGAATATCTGCAGCAGATGAATCGACGAGATCGCCACGATGGTCGAGGCAACCTTGATCTTGAGCGAGCCCGCATCGATGGTGCCAAGCCAATGCACCTCGTCGCCAGCCTGATCGAAGCGGCTGACGAAATTCTCATAGCCCGAAATGATGACCATCACCACGAGGCTCGCAATCAACGCCGCGTCGATGAGCCCGAGGACTTTCAGGATCGTGTCGGTATCATTCAGCGCGGTAACTTTCGTTGCAAAATCGAACAGCTTGCCCACGAAGGATACAGCATAGATCGCCAGCGCAACGGCGAGACCGAGATAGAAGACAACCAGCAGCCAGCGTGACGCCAGAATGATATTTTCGATCAGAAGTTCAATTCGTTTCATCGATCCGGTTCCAGGTAATCATATCGACACCTCTTAAAAAACCGCGCGCTTTTGGCAAGCGCGTCAGATATTGAATGATGTGCAAAAGTAGGATCGCGACTGCTTTCTTACAATATCAGCTTTCGTCTGCTGCTTGCAGCAATTCCAGTGCGAGCTTGCGCGCGCCCGCAGAAATGTCCGGATTGAAGACCAGCCAATAACCTTTGTCGCTCGTCTGCGACACCTCGCAAGCATGGACAAGCTGCCCGCGCTGCACGGCCCCGTCGATCAGCCCCGCCCAGCCAAGCGCCACCCCCTGATCGGCAATGGCTGCCTCGATCACCAGATTATAGGTGTTGAAGACCAGCCCGTAATTGCCGTCCTCGATGTCCTCACCGATAGCATCGAGCCATGACTGCCATGTGAACCAGCGATCACCCTGCAGCGTATCAAGATGCAGCAGTGAAGCGGTACCCAGCCGTTTCCCATCCGGAAACGGGCCATGCTCGGCAAGATAGGTTGGCGAACAGACCGGCACGACTTTTTCACCGATGAAGGCGATAGCGTCCTTGGGGAAATCCTCGCGACCGCCGAAAAGGACCGAAATATCCGCGTCACGCCGGTCGAGCGGCTGGAGCATGGAAGATGCCGTGATGCGCACATCCACCTCCGGATGTTTCGGGCGAAACTGCGCGACACGCGGCATCAGCCAGAATGTCGCGAAGCCATAGTCGGTCGCGATCCGCAGTCCCGGCGCCCGCTGACGGCGTTTGATCTGCTGCACAGCCTCATCGATTCCATCGAGACCGGAGCGCACTGCTTCATAAAGAATGCGGCCCTCGGGCAATATCTCGACACCACGGGCCCGTCGAGCGAACAATGCGACGCCCAGACGCTCCTCGATGCGTTTTATCTGATAGCTGACGGCCGGTTGCGTCATGCCGAGTTCACGCGCTGCAAGGGTCAGATTTTCCAATCGTCCCACCGCTTCGAAAACGCCAAGGCTGCCAAGGTCCCAGGATGGAGAAACCATAAATACTTTCTATAGCTTCGATAAAAAATGAATGGGTTTTTCCTTAGCCTAAATGATGTTCTCCTTAAAGTAGGAACATAAGACATAACTGGTCTTAATCTATAGGAGGGGTCACAAAATGCGCTACTTGAAGATTGCGGCACTGACGTTCACGGCACTGGCGGGGCTTTCAGGAGCGGCTTCTGCTGCCGATCCCGCAGCTTGCGAAACCATCCGGCTGTCCGATCCGGGCTGGACCGACATCACCTCCACCAACTCCGTCGCAAGCGTGCTGCTGGAAGGTCTCGGCTATAAGCCCGATGTAAAGACCATGTCCGTGCCGATCGGCTATGAGGCGCTCAAGACCGGTAATCTTGACGTTTTCCTCGGCAACTGGATGCCCGCACAGCAGAAGTTCCGCGACGATCTCGACAAGGCGAAAGCCGCCGAAGTCATCGTCAAGAATCTCGAAGGGGCGAAGTTCACTCTGGCCGTGCCGGATTATGTGGCAAGCGAAGGCGTGAAGGACTTTGCCGATCTTGCCGCCCATGCGGACAAATTTGGCAAGGAAATCTACGGCATCGAGCCGGGTGCGCCTGCCAACCAGAACATCCAGAAAATCATCGAGGACCAGAAGTTCAAGCTCGATGGCTGGAAGCTGGTGGAATCGAGCGAGCAGGCCATGCTCGCGCAGGTGGATCGCAAGAACAAGGATAAGGCATGGGTCGTGTTTCTGGCCTGGGCGCCGCACCCGATGAACAACAAGCTCAAGATAGAATATCTGGCGGGTGGCGATGACTATTTCGGCCCGAATTTCGGCGGCGCGGAAGTCTACACGCTTGGCCGCACCGGCTGGGCCGCGCAGTGCCCGAATGCCGCAACGTTCTTCAAGAGCCTCACTTTCACTGTCGATATCGAGAATGAGCTGATGGGCAAGATTCTCGATGAAGGTGCGGAAGGTCCTGCAGCCGCCAAGGAATGGCTGAAGGCGCATCCGGACCAGATCGACAAATGGCTTGCGGGTGTCACCACATTCAAGGGCGAACCGGGCGCGGAAGCCGTCAAGGCAAACCTCGGTCTTTAACCGAGAACAACACGCAGTTTGCAGGCGGGCGTTTCAGCGCCCGCCGTTTCGCGTTCCCACACTTGCCAACGGTCCCGCACAATGAAAAAGCCGAATATCCTCATCCTCATGGTCGATCAGCTGAACGGCACGTTCTTTCCGGACGGCCCGGCCGAATTCCTGCATGTTCCCAATCTGAGAAAGCTTGCCGAACATTCCGCCCGTTTTGCCAACTGCTACACCGCGAGCCCCCTCTGTGCCCCGGCGCGTGCATCGTTCATGTCGGGCCAGTTGCCGTTTCGAACTGGCGTCTATGACAATGCTGCGGAGTTTTCGTCTGAAATCCCGACCTATGCGCATCATCTCCGCAACGCTGGCTACCAGACGGCGCTTTCCGGCAAGATGCATTTCGTCGGTCCGGATCAGCTGCACGGTTTCGAGCAGCGGCTCACCACCGACATCTACCCGGCGGATTTCGGCTGGACGCCAGATTATCGCAAGCCCGGTGAACGTATCGACTGGTGGTATCACAATCTCGGTTCGATCACCGGAGCGGGTTCCGCCGAAATCACCAACCAGCTCGAATATGACGATGAAGTTGCCTATCAGGCCGAAGCAAAGCTCTATGATCTGGCGCGCGGCCACGACGAGCGGCCATGGTGTCTGACGGTCAGTTTCACACATCCGCATGACCCTTACGTAGCGCGCAAGCACTTCTTCGATCTCTATGCGGGCATTCCCGAACTTGATCCGAAAATCGGACCGCTGGCTGAAAGCGAGATCGACCCGCACACCGAACGCCTGTTACGGGCCTGCAAGGCCGAGGACTACGATCTGACCCGCGAACAGGTTCGCACGGCACGTCAGGCCTATTTCGCCAATATCTCCTATGTGGATGACAAGATCGGCGTCCTGCTCGATGTCGTCGAACGCTGCGGCATGGCGGATGACACGATTGTCGTCTTCACTTCCGATCACGGCGATATGCTTGGCGAACGCGGCCTGTGGTTCAAGATGAGCTTCTTCGATGGCTCCGCTCGCGTCCCGTTGATGATTGCGGCCCCGCAATTGCGGGCTGGCCGCGTGGATGCGCCCGTCTCGACGCTCGACGTTCTGCCGACACTGGCCGACCTTGCCGGGATCGACCTCAAGGGCATCATGCCGTGGGCCGACGGCGTTTCACTGACAGATGTTGCCTCCGGTACAGCCGAACGCGGTGCGGTTCCGGTCGAATATGCAGCCGAAGGCACCATTGCGCCAATGATCTCGCTGCGGGATGGCGACTGGAAGCTCAACCTGTGCCGCGCCGACCCGCCACAATTGCTCAACCTTGCCGACGATCCCGACGAGCTGCGCAATCTGGCGGAACTGCCGGAATTCAAAACCGTTCTGGACGACCTTCTGGCCAAAGCTGAAAAACGCTGGAATCTGGAACGCTACGATGCCGACGTCCGGGCCAGTCAGGCTCGTCGCCACGTCGTCTATCCGGCGTTGCGCAACGGCGCCTATTATCCATGGGACTACCAGCCGCTGCAAAAGGCGTCCGAGCGCTATATGCGCAACCACATGGACCTGAACGTACTGGAAGAAAACCAGCGCTTTCCGCGCTGATTAGCAAAGCGGGGCCTCACAGCCCCGCTTGCTCAAACCCTTACTGTTCCGAGAACTCCAGAACCGTGCCGCTGGCATTTTCCGGCAGCACGGCGATGCCCGCAGATGTCTTCACGTGGGAAATTCCGTTGGCATCGAGAACGCCGCGCGCCTTATCCAGCGATGCGACCCGGATGCGCAGAACGGCGAAAGCCTTGCCCGGTGTCCGGGCAAAATCCACACCGGGATAGATTGCAGCGGCTTTCTCCTCACTCACAACCCATATGTCTGCCGAACGTGAGCCTGTCGAAACCTTCCAGCCACCATCCTGTGCCTCTGCCTTGCCATTGGCGTACAGGCGGGCAAAACCTTTGGCGGCGGCTTCCGGATCGGATGAGATGGCAACAATGGCGGAAAGGCCATTTGCACCATTTGCATGTTCGATCAGTTCCGGCAGCCAGACTGTTTCGCGGGTCTTGTGCTGGCACATGAAGACCATACCTTGCGGCACTTCACTTTCCGCGAAAGACACCGTTTCAAAAGCCGCAACACCCTCGCCACCGCCCGGCAGTTCTACCGGACGCTGAAACGCGCCAACCTCGCCGGTCTTGATGCCCAGCACGCCCAGTTCCGCCTTGGCATCGCGCGCATTGTCGATGCGGCAGGCAATGGCATGGAGACCTTCGCCCTGCGCTGCCAGCTTCTCGCGCTGATGCAGATTGCCCGGCGTCTCGGCGACGATGCCGAGCAGCTCGAAATAATCCTCCGGAAACATGATGGTGTAGTTGCCGGTGCCCTTTTCCTTGCTGTGGAGGCCGCGCGGGCTCAGCGTAAATCCGAAACGGCGATATTGTTCGGCACTTTTCTCCAGATCGCCGACCAGCAGGAAAATATGATCGACGCCTTTGACCGGATGAGACATACAAAACTTCCTTTTCTATTTCTTGGTCGGAGCCAGAACAATCTCGTGGATCGTAACCTTGGGATTCATATTGGCAACATAGAGGGCGGTTTCAGCCATATCCTCGGGCTGGATGACATCATCCATGCGAGAGAGATCGAAGCCCGGACGACGCGCCAGAAGCGGCGTCGCCACCTCACCGGGGCATAGCACGGTCGACCGGATGCCGTTCGGCCCTTCCTGCGCATTCAGGCTGGCGCTCAGATCGTTGAGCGCATGTTTGGACGCACCATAAGGAACACCGCCGCCGGGCGATGAAAACCGCCCTGCCCAGGACGATGTGTGGATCATCAACCCACCACCCTGCGCACGCATAGGCGTCAGAGCAGCGGCAATCACATTGATTGCACCCTTGATGTTGATGTCGATGACATCGTCCCATGAATCGAAATCAATATCCGCCCAGCTACGGCGCGGAATATTGAGACCGGCATTGTTGCAGAGCACATCAAGACGACCTGCCCATTCGACGATAGCTCCGGCAGTAGCGGCAACTGCCTCCCGGTCGAGAACATCCGCCGGAAATATCTGCGCCTCGCCACCATTGGAGACGATCGCCTCGGCAATCGCTGCAAGTGCATCCGCCTTGCGGCCCGTCAGCGCCACCCGCCAGCCCTCGCGTGCGAACCTTCGCGCCATGGCAGCGCCGATGCCCGACCCGGCGCCGGTGATCCAGACCGCGCCGCGCTCGTTTTTGCCCGAGTTTGCGTTCTGCTCGGGGGAATTCTGGCTCATCAACAAACTCCGTCGTAGAAAATCGACATTTATTAACGCAGGCTGGTCGAGAAATTTTACCAATTTTGCCCGCGATATTAGTTTATCTTGACATTATCGCCACGGATTCTAGCATATCAATGCTTGCATACAATAAAGACCCTCTGAGGTGGCATTTCGTTGCGATTTCAGGGGCTTGAACAATATTGGGACGTGCGGGAAAAGAGGCTGGAAAGCCCTCCCTCAACGTCCTTCAGGGGAACAGAGAATGCATATCAGAAAAGCTGGCCTTGGCCTGTTTCTAGCGGCGTTTTCGCTTGCGACGGCGTCTTCGCACGCCGAAGAAGTGAAGCGCGGCGGCACTGTCATCGTCCATATGAACACCGAGCAGGGTGTGCTTAACCCTGCGCTGCGCGCCTCCACCGGTGTCTATCAGATCACCGGCCGCATCATGGAGCCGCTGATCGATCGCACCTACGAGGGCTATGTGCCGGTTCTGGCGACAAGCTGGTCTTCCTCGGAAGACGGCAAGGCTATCACCTTCAAGCTGCGCGAGAATGTGCGCTGGCACGACGGCCAGCCCTTCACCTGCGATGACGTTTCGTACAGCGCGATGAACCTCTGGAAGAAGCTGCTCAACTATTCGACCACGCTTCAGGCCAATCTCGAAGCCGTCGATTGCACCGATCCGCACACGGCAGTGTTCCGCTATTCCAAGCCGATGCCGCTGGAGCTGCTCGTCGCCGCCATGCCTGATCTCGGTCATCCGGTGCCGAAGCATCTTTATGAAGGCACGGATATTCTCAAGAACAAGTACAACGCCGCACCGGTCGGCACGGGACCGTTCAAGTTCGTCGAATATGAGCGTGGCCAGCACATCATTGCCGAGCGCAACGACGATTACTGGCGTGGCAAGGAATATCCTTATCTCGACCGCATCGTCTGGCGTTTCATGCCGGACAAGGCCGCTGCTGCCGCAGCGCTTGAAGCCGGTGAAATGATGGAAACCGCCTTCAACGGCATTTCCATGTCGGATACCGAGCGCCTCCAGAAGGATGGCCGCTTCGACACCGGCACCAAGGGTTTCGAAAACAACGTTGCCCACTCGACCATCGAGTTCAATCTGCGCAATCCGATCCTTGCCAATCTGAAAGTTCGTCAGGCGATCTATCACGCGCTCGATATCGACTTTGCGATCAAGACAATCATGCGCGGCTATGCCAAGCCGGGCCGTGGCCCGATCCCAAGCGCCGGCGGCGCCAATTACACGGATCAGGTCCAAACCTACCCGTATGATGTTGAAAAGGCGAAGAAACTGCTCGACGAAGCCGGTTATCCGGCTGGCCCCGACGGCATCCGCTTCAAGCTGCGTCATCGCCCGGCACCATGGGGTGAATATACGCAGCTCTGGGCCGAATATTATGCTCAGGCGATGAAGGAAGTCGGTATCGACGTCCAGATCCTGACCAACGATGCGCCGGGCTTTCTGAACGGTGTCTATCGTGACCATGACTTCGACACGGCAAGCGGCTGGCACCAATTCCGCTCCGATCCGGCTGTTTCCACCACCGTCTGGCTGCGCTCCGGCGCTCCGGTCGGCACCGCATGGTCCAACCAGTTCGACTACAAATCGGACGAAATGGACAGCCTGATCGACAAGGCCGCGAGCGAGCTCGACCCGACCAAGCGCGCCGATCTTTATCACCAGATCCAGCAGCTTGAGATGAAAGACCTGCCGGTCATCTTCGCCATCGAACATCCGTTCGTCGGCGTGACCAACAAGGTCTTGAAGAACCACCACAACACGCCGCGCTGGGATTCTTCCAGTTGGTACGATCTGTGGATCGATCAATAAGCAATACCAGCCGCTGCCGGTCATCCGGCAGCGGTTCCCCAATTTCATGAATGCTGAAATGAATATCTTGCAGGATAACCCGCAATGCCCCTGCCCCCGATCCTGACTTTTGCGCTGCGGCGCATCTTGCAGGCGATCCCCGTCATTCTTCTCATCATGATCGGGTCATTCCTGCTGATCAAGCTCGCGCCCGGCGATACCGTGGACGCACTTGTCGGTGACATGGGCGGCGCAGATCCGCAATTCGTCGCCAATCTGCGCACCGAATACGGCCTTGACCAGCCGGTCTGGACACAGCTCTGGATTTACATGACCAAGCTGGCGCAGTTCGATTTCGGCTGGTCCTACGTCTACGAACAGCCGGTGCTTGACGTACTGATGGCCCGCCTCGTGCCGACGCTCCTGCTCATGGTTTCCTCGCTTTCGGTGGCCTTCATTTTCGGCATCGCGCTCGGAGCTTTCGCCGCGCGGCGCGCCTATTCGCTGACCGACAATGCGATTTCCACGCTCGGCCTTGTCTTCTATGCAATGCCTAGCTTCTTTCTCAGCCTCATCTTGATGTTCATCTTTTCCGTCAAGCTCGGCTGGCTGCCGGTCGGCGGTTACAAGACGATTGCCGGGTTTTACACCGGCTGGAAGAATGTCTGGGATATTGCCGTGCACCTCGTCATGCCGACGACGGCGCTTTCGCTCATCTATCTCGCCTTCTACATGCGCCTGATGCGCACCAGCGTGCTGGAAGTGGCCGACCTCGATTATGTTCGTACCGCACGAGCCAAGGGCGCCAGCGGTGCAAGGCTGATGTTTCATCACATCATGCGCAACGCATTCCTGCCTGTCGTTACGCTGCTCGGACTACAGTTCTCGACTGTGCTTGGCGGCTCCGTCGTGATCGAGACAATCTTCTCGCTGCCCGGCCTCGGTCAGCTTGCCTACACTTCCGTGATCAAGCGCGACCTCAACACGCTGATGGGCATCATCTTTCTGTGCTCGGTGCTGGTGGTGATCGTGAATTTCATCACCGACCTCATCTATGCGCGGCTTGATTCCAGGATCGAACTGTCATGACTTCACAGGACATCTCCCTCACCCGCCCGCAGGTCTCCCGCACGAAAGTTCTGTGGCAGCGCTTCAGCCGCAACCGCGCCGCCGTACTAGGCCTTATCCTCTTCATCGCCGTGGTCCTGATCGCGTTGCTGGCTGATGTCATTGCGCCCGGCGACCCGCTGCGGCGCGCAGGCGATCCGCTCGTCTGGCCATTCGTCAATGCTGCAACGCCGCTTGGTACCGACCAGCTTGGGCGCGATATCATGGCAGGCATCGTCCATGGCGCGCGCATTTCGCTTCTGATCGGCGTGGTCGCCACCCTGATTTCTATCGTGATCGGCATCATCATCGGCGCTCTTGCCGGCTATTATGGCGGCTGGGTGGATGACGTTCTGATGCGCATCACCGAAGCCTTCCAGACCGTTCCAAGCTTCGTACTGCTTCTGACACTGGTGGCAATCTTCGGTTCATCGATTGAAAACATCATCATCTGCATCGGCATCGTGTCATGGACCGCGCCTGCCCGCATGGTACGCGCCGAATTTCTGGCGCTGCGCAAGCGCGAATTCATCGATGCAGCGCGCAATCTCGGCGTCGGGAATGCCTCAATAATCTTCCGTGAAATCCTGCCGAATGCCCTGCCGCCGGTGATTGTCTTCGCATCCGTGGTGATGGCCACCTCCATCCTGATGGAAAGCGCGCTCGCTTTCCTCGGTCTCGGTGACCCGAACTATGCGAGCTGGGGCAACATGATCGGTCAGGGTCGTGCTGTGCTGCGCACCGACTGGTTCTGCTCGGTCATTCCCGGCATCGCAATTCTGCTCACCGTTCTCTCCTTCAGCCTGCTTGGCGAAGGCCTGAACGACGCGCTTAATCCGAGGCAGAAGAAATAATGACCGCTGCACCCGTTCTGGAAATCAAAAACCTGCAGATCGCGCTGCCAAAGGGCGCCGACCGCCCTTACGCCTTGCAGGACCTGACAATGACCATCAATCCCGGCGAAATCGTCTGCCTCGTCGGCGAAAGCGGTTCCGGCAAATCGCTTTCGGCAGGCGCAATCATGCGCCTTTTGCCGGAACCGCATGTGCGCGTGACCAATGGCATAATCAGGCTTGAAGGCACCGATCTCTATTCGCTCAGCGAAGCCGACATGAAGAAGCTGCGCGGCGACCGCATCGGCATGATCTTTCAGGAGCCGATGACCGCGCTCAACCCGCAGAAGACGGTCGGCTGGCAGATCGATGAAGTGTTGCGCCTGCACACGAAACTCGGTCGCAAGGAACGTCGCGCCGCCGTGCTGAACATGCTGGCGGAAGTGAAAATTCCGGACCCTGAATCCGCCTATAACGCCTACCCGCACCAGATTTCGGGCGGACAGCGCCAGCGTGTCATGATCGCCATGGCGCTGATCCTGAAACCGCGCCTCATCATCGCCGACGAGCCGACCACGGCGCTCGACGTGACCACGCAGGCACAAATCCTGAAACTGATCCGCGACCTGCAACGCGAACACAATACCGGCATCCTGTTCATCACGCATGATTTCGGCGTGGTGGCGGAAATTGCCGACCGCGTGGCCGTTTTGCGGCTTGGCGAACTGGTCGAGGAAGGCCCGGCAAACGAAGTGCTGAACCATCCGCAGCACGCTTATACCAAAGCGCTGATCGCATCGGTTCCAGCTCTCACTCCGCCCGAACCGAAGCCATCGGTGAACACACAACCGATCATTCTCAAGGCGAGCGCTTTACGCAAAACCTTCAAGGCGCGCGGTGGCTTGCTCACCGGCAAACGCAGCGCCGTGCCCGCCGTAAAGGACCTTTCGTTCGAACTACGTCAGGGCGAAACGCTCGGCGTCGTTGGCGAAAGCGGCTCGGGCAAGACAACCGTTTCGCGCATCGTCACCCGTCTGCTTGAAGCCGATAGTGGCAAGGTCGATGTGAATGGCAGGGATTTTCTGAGCGCCAGTCCGCGTGAAGTGCGTGCCATGCGCAAGGACATCCAGATGGTTTTTCAGGACCCGATGGCCTCGCTCAACCCGCGTCGCCGCGTCGTGGACCTCATCGCACAAGGCCTAATCGTCCATGGTGTACCGAAGGCACAGGCGCATGCAAAGGCCCGCGAACTGCTGGAACTAGTTGAGCTTTCGCCCGCTGCCGCCGACCGATTTCCGCATGAGTTCTCGGGCGGACAGCGGCAGCGCATCGGCATCGCCCGCGCGCTGGCGCTGGAACCTCGCATCATCGTCGCCGACGAACCGGTCTCCGCGCTCGATGTCTCGGTACAGGCGCAGGTTCTTCGCCTGCTCGCAGACTTGCGCGAACGGCTCAACCTGTCGCTGCTTTTCGTAACGCATGATCTGCGCGTCGCGGCCCAGCTTTGCGACCGCATCATCGTCATGTCGAAGGGTGAGATCGCCGAAGCAGGTCCGACGGCTGAGGTCTTCGCTAATCCGCAACATGAATATACACAGCGCCTCCTTGCCTCCATTCCTGGCAAGGGCTGGACGCCTCCTCGTTTGGAAAATGCGTGACACCATGCAGAACATAGTCTTTCCACCCTCCATCTGGGCTGCCACCGCCCCTGCCCGCACACAAGCAAAGCCGCTGAACAATGATGCGGAAGCCGATGTCGCCATCGTCGGCGGTGGCTTTACGGGACTTTCAGCAGCGCTCCATCTGGCGAAACGCGGCAAGCGCGTCATCCTGCTGGAAGGCAATGCGGTCGGCTGGGGCGCATCGGGGCGCAACAATGGACAGGTCATTCCGACCATGACTTCGGCGGAACCCGATGCAATCGCCAAACGCTACGGCGCATCAGGTGAACGTTTTGCCAGACTGATCGGCAATAGCGCCGACATTCTGTTTTCCATCGTGCGTGATGAAAATATCGACGCTGAGGCCGAACAGAACGGCTGGTTCCAGCCTGCCCATTCGCCGGGCCGGGTGAAGCTTTCGCAAACCCGCGTGGACGCATGGAAACGTTTCGGCTTCCCGGCAGAGTTTTTCGACCGCGCCGCAACATCGCGGCTGTTGGGCAGCGATTTCTGGTATGGCGGCATGTTCAACCCGACCGGCGGCCATATCAATCCGCTGGCTTTCGCGCGCGGGCTTGCAGCCGCAGCCGAACGCCACGGCGCAATCATTCACGAACAAAGCCCGGTCATCTCCTATGCCCAGGTGGGCGACTATTGGGAAGTCAAGACCGCCAGCGCCACAGTTCGTGCCAAGGGCTTTCTGCTCGCCACCAACGCCTATACCGGCGAGTTGCGCGAAGGGCTTGCCCCGCGCCTAGCCCGCACCATCGTGCCGGTACTCTCGTGGCAAATGGCGACGGCACCTGTCAGCGACAATCTGCGGGCGACGATTTTGCCGGGACGGCAGGCGGTTTCCGATACGCGCGGCGATCTGCGCTTCTTCCGCTACGATGCCCGCAACCGGCTGATTACCGGCGGCGTGGTAATGGGTAATTTCAACATCGCAGAACGCGTCAAGCGCAAGACGGCGCGCAACATGGCGGAAGCTTTCCCTGCACTTGGCGAGCCGGAAATCACCCATGTGTGGAGCGGTTATATCGGCATGACATGGGATCGTTTCCCGCGCGTTCATCAGCTCGGCCCCAATGGCTGGGCATGGATCGGCTGCAACGGGCGCGGTGTTGCGCTTGGCACATCGCTCGGGCGTGAATTCGCACGGGCGCTCGACGGCGAGCCTGTGCAGGAACTTGCCCTGCCCGTCTCGGAACCGGCACCACTGCCTTTTCATAAAGTCGCGCGGAAGATCGCGCCGTTCTATCTCGCATGGCTTCGGCGCAAGGATCTCACCGAGCCAAATCTCTAGTCCCGCTCATTTAACGTTCATGTGAAAGGTCAGGTCCATGAATCAAATGTCAATTCTCGAACGTCGCCGCATCGAAGCGCTGGTTCTCAAGAATGTTTACGAAGTTATTCGCGAGCGCTCCGGTGAGGAAGAAGCGCAGGCTGCAATCGGCGAAGCAGTCAGCCGTTCGGCCATCGAACAGGGCAAGAGCTTTGCCGACGAGCTGGGCCGCACGCCAACGATACAGGACTTTGCCGATATCCAGCCGCTGTGGACGAAGGAAAACGCACTGGAGATCGACGTGATTTCGCAGGGCGAAGATCATTTCGATTTCAACGTTACGCGCTGCCGCTATTCGGAAATGTACCGCGAGATGGGTCTTGGCCATATCGGTCACCTGCTTTCCTGCAATCGCGATGGCGATTTCTGCATCGGCTACAATCCCGAAATGAAGCTGGAACGCTCGCAGACCATCATGAAGGGCGCAAGCCATTGCGATTTCCGCTACCGCCTCGACACCGCCGAAGACAACACAAAAGGAGCCTGACATGCCGGTTGAAAACTGGACATCGAACCAGCTGGACGAACTCGTCGCGTTCCGTCGTGACCTGCACGAAAACCCGGAGCTGCTTTACGATGTAAACCGGACTGCCGAAAAAGTTGCCGAAGCGCTGCGCGCCGCAGGCGTCGATGAGGTGGCGACCGGCATCGGACGCACCGGCGTCGTCGGCGTCATTCATGGGCAGTCGAACCGTTCCGGTCGCGCCATCGGCCTGCGTGCCGACATGGATGCGCTGCCGATCCTCGAAGAAACCGGCGCCGAATGGTCATCGAAAGTGCCGGGGAAAATGCATGCCTGCGGCCATGACGGCCATACGACCATGCTTCTGGGCGCTGCCCGCGAACTGGCGCAAAGCCGCGCCTTCGACGGCACCGTCATCGTTATCTTCCAGCCTGCCGAAGAAGGCGGCGCAGGCGCAAAGGCGATGATCGACGACGGCCTGTTCAAGCGCTGGCCGGTCAATGAAGTCTACGGCATGCATAACCGCCCGAATCTTCCCGTCGGACACTTCATCATCAATTCCGGCCCGATCATGGGATCGGTTGACATTCTCGACATCACCATCGAGGGCGTTGGCGGACATGCAGCTTCGCCGCACCAGACCATCGACCCCATCCCGGTGACGGCAGCACTCATTCAGGCAATCCAGACGCTGACCGCACGCACCGTCGACCCGCTGGATTCCGCTGTGATCTCGATCACCACCATTCAGGGCGGCGATGCTTTCAACGTGATTCCGCAGAAAATCCGGTTGACCGGTACGGTCCGCACGCTTCGTGAGGAAGTGCGCGACCATATCGAGGAAAAGCTGGCTCGCGCCGTGCAGGGCATTGCCGATGCTTTCGGCGCCAAGGCCACGCTCGACTATCAGCGCAGCTATCCGGTCACCGTTAATCACGAACGCGAGACAGAACTGGCCGCAATCGCTGCCGATGCAGTTGCGGGCGCTGACCGCGTGGCTCGGGATATGCCGGCAACGCTTGGCGGTGAAGACTTTGCCTTCATGCTGAACGAGGTGCCGGGCGCGATGATCAACATCGGCAACGGCCCGAGCGCCAATCTCCATCATCCGAAATATGACTTCAACGACGATGTCATTGCCTGGGGTTGCTCGTACTGGACAACGCTCGTGCGCCATCGGCTGCCGATCGAGAACTGATAGCCGCCTATATATCTATTCAGGGCGGCGCCCCAAGGGGCCGCCCTTTGTATTTTTCGTAAAAAGCGAAGTGTTTTTACACTAAAACCTCTAGTTTATCTGAGCCTCACGTAATATAACGCGCTCCCAATAATCCATCGCGGCTTTTCCCGATGGGAAAAGAGAATCCGGTTTGGACGCATATCCTGAACGCCTCAGTTTCGGAAATGCGGGAAGCCAATGGTAGAGCGGGAAATCCATGAATATCGAGTCTGCCTTGAGCGACAGCGCCAATATTTTTGACCTTGCGCCAATTTCCCTGTGGCTTGAGGATTATAGCGGTCTGCGCAAGCAGTTCGAAGAATGGCGTGCGCTTGGCGTTACCGATCTCGGGGCTTTCCTGCACGAAGACACGACCCGGTTGCGCATCTGCACCAGCCATATCCGGGTTCTGAAGGTCAACCGCAAGACGCTTTCGCTTTTCGAGGCGGACAGCGTCAGTCATCTGGTCGCCAACCTCGAACGCGTGTTTCGCGACGACATGCTGGACCCGCATATCGATGAGATGGTCCAGCTCTGGAACGGCGGCGGCACTTTCTCAAGCGACACCATCAACTATTCGCTCAGCGGCAAGCGGCTCGATATCCAGCTCAAGGGCGTGGTGCTGCCCGGTTATGAGCACACGTGGGAGCGAGTGCTGCTTTCCATCGAGGATGTTACCGCCCGCGAGGACGCTCGCCGCGAACAGGACCGCCACAAGCAGCACGCGCAGGGCCTTTTCGAACATTCTCCCGTGTCGCTCTGGGTCGAGGATTTCAGCCGCATCAAGCAATTGATGGACGATGTGCGCCAGCGCGGCATCGTTGATTTTCGGGTGTTTACCGACGTGCATCCAGAATTCGTGCGCCAGTGCATGAGCGAAATCCGCGTGCTCGAAATCAACACCGAGACGACGGCCCTCTTCCTCGCATCCGACAAGAAAACGCTGCTGCAGAACCTGCCGCATATCTTCAAGGATGAGATGGAAGCCTCTTTCCGCGAACAACTGATCGATCTGTGGAACGGGATCCTGTTCCAGCGTCGCGAAGTGGTGAACTATGCGCTCGATGGGTCCGAACGGCATGTTCTGCTGCAGTTCTCTGTTCTGCCGGGACATGAGACGGATTGGTCGCTGGTGCAGGTCGCACTTACCGACATTACGGCGCGCAAGAAGGCCGAGGCCTATCTGGAATATCTGGGCAAGCACGATGTGCTGACCAAGCTGCACAATCGCGCCTATTATGTCGATGAGCTTAACCGGCTTGAGCGCAAGGGCCATACGCCCGTTTCAGTCATCATCATCGATCTCAACGGCCTCAAGGCCGCGAATGATCAATGGGGCCATGCGACAGGCGACGGATTGCTGCGACGCATCGGAGAAGTGCTGAATGAAGCCGTGAAGCAGCCGGGCCATGCCGCACGCATTGGCGGTGACGAATTCGCGGTCGTGCTGCCTTATGTGGATGAGCGCGGCGCCGAGGCGATGGTCGAGGACATTCAGCGGCTGGTCGATATCAACAACCAGTATTATTCCCAACTCAAGCTCAATCTTTCCATCGGCTCTGCAACCAGCATGCCGGGCGAGAAGCTGGAAACCGTTGCCAAGCGCGCCGACCTGCTGATGTATGAGAACAAGCGCCAGCAGTATACGAGCGGTACAATCTAGAGCATTTCCTGTTTTGATTGAATCATTGGAAACACTCTATCTCTTTGTTTTTAAGCATGTCTTTATCCCAAAACCGGTCCCCACTTTTGGGAGACATGCTCTAGTCATCAAATGCGATAATCGTCTTGCCGCGCGTCAGATCGGTGACGAGGCGGGATAGTTCATCCCGCGCGGCGATGGGCATCGTGCCCGCCATTTCCACGCCGGTACCGGTGAAATTCTCTTGCGCGATAGCAAGGTTTTCCACCGCCGTCAGACGTGCTTTTAGCAGCGCATGATCTGAAAAATCGCAGGCGAACTGAAATCCGACCAGCGGGATAACTTCTGTTTTCTCAGCCTGTCGCAGACAGGTAGCGGCAGTGCCGCCATAGGCGCGCATCAGGCCACCACTTCCCAGAAGAATGCCGCCGAACCAGCGCGTAACCACGACTGCAATATTGTCCAGCTGCTGGCCGTCGATTGCCTGCAGGATCGGCTTTCCTGCCGTGCCGCTCGGCTCTCCATCGTCGCTGAAACGGTAGTTCTGCCCCGTGCGCCAGGCCCAGCAATTATGGCTCGCCGACAGATCGGAATGCTCGCTCAAAAAATCCTTCGCCGCCTGCTCGTTTGCGACAGGCGCAGCAATGGCCAGAAATCGACTTTTCTTGATCTCCTGACTAAAGGTTTCGACGCGACTGATCGTGAACATGGCAATCCTACAAAGATGATTGCGGGGCCTAGCATTTTCCATTGAGGATGACGACCCCTTCCAGCTTCCCCTGGCATTGCGCCCACCGGATATAGGGTATAAGGCAATTGAAAAATGAGCCCATATTTTTGAGCTCTGTTCGTGCATATCCAGATGAAAGGTCCCGCCGATGTTCGATTTGATCGTGAGAAACGCCAATCTCCCCGACGGTCGCGAGAAGCAGGACATTTTGGTCAAGGACGGCAAGATTGCCGATGTCGTGCCTTCAAAGGGGGAGCATCAGGCGGCTCAGGAAATCGATGCAACCGACCGGCTCGTGACCCCGCCTTTCATCGATCCGCATTTCCACATGGATGCGACCCTGTCGCTTGGCCTGCCACGCCTCAACCGTTCCGGTACGCTTCTTGAAGGCATCGCGCTCTGGGGCGAACTGAAGCCGATGCTGACCGTTGAAGCCATGGTCGAGCGCGCGCTGCGTTATTGCGATCTGGCCGTTTCGCAGGGCCTGCTGGCCATTCGCAGCCATGTCGATGTCAGCGATCCGCGCCTTCTCACTGCTGAAGCGATGATCGAAGTGCGCGAGAAGGTGAAGCCTTACATCGATCTGCAGCTCGTGGCCTTCCCGCAGGATGGTTACTACCGTTCGCCGGGCGCGGTCGATCTCGTCAACCGCTCGCTCGATATGGGCCTCGACGTCGTCGGCGGCATTCCGCATTTTGAGCGCACCATGGCTGATGGCGCAGCCTCGCTGGAGGAACTCTGCCGCATTGCCGCTGAACGCGGGCTGCCGGTCGATATCCATTGCGACGAAAGCGACGATCCGATGTCGCGCCATGTCGAGACGCTGGCGGCGCAGACAATGCGTTTCGGCTTGCAGGGCCGCGTTTCCGGTTCGCACCTCACCTCCATGCATTCCATGGATAATTATTACGTCTCGAAGCTCATCCCGCTGATTGCGGAAGCAAAGATGAACGCCATCCCGAACCCGCTCATCAACATCACGCTGCAAGGCCGCGCGGACACCTATCCGAAGCGCCGCGGAATGACACGCGTGCCGGAGCTGATGGCTGCCGGTATCAATGTCGCTTTCGGCCACGATTGCGTGATGGACCCCTGGTATTCGATGGGTTCCGGCGACATGCTGGAAGTCGGCCACATGGCGATCCATGTCGCACAGATGACCTCCATCGAAGGCAAGAAACAGGTTTTCGATGCACTCACCGTCAATTCCGCCAAGGCGCTGGGCCTCGACGGCTATGGCCTTGCCAAGGGCTGCAATGCCGATTTCGTGGTGCTGCAGGCGCGCGATCCAATTGAAGCGCTGCGGCTCAAGGCAAACCGCCTCAAGGTCGTGAAGCGCGGCAAGGTCATCGCCGAAACCCCGCAGCGCATAAGCCGCATCAATCTCGAAGGCCGTCCGTCTTCGGTTGACGGGGCTGATTACGCGCCAATCGGCTAATAATATCAACAGTTTCGGCCTACCCGGCACATTGCCGGATGAACGAACCGGAACAGTCGCGGCTTGAAACCCCATGCCTAATTTTCAGGCCGCAGCCTAATTCGCTTGTATTCGAGGCAGATTGAGCAAAGATAGAACCGTTGCTCATACATTCTGCTCACACAAAACGAAGCAACCGGCAGTGCATTCCCGGCACGCCGAAAACACAAAAGAGGGGTCCTATGACCAAAATCATCAAAGCACCGAACTTTACCCGTCGCAACATTCTCGCAATGTCTGCAGCACTCGGCGCAACGGCAATGACCACTCGGGTCTTTGCGGCCGATGAAAAGCTGAAAGTCGCGGGCATCCACGCCTCGCCGGTCGAGAATGCCTGGAATTCCCGCCTTCACGAGGCACTGAAGCAGGCAAATGACGACGGCGTCATCGAATATGTCTTCTCCGAGGGCGTTTCGGCGAGCGACTACCCCCGCGCCATGCGCGAGTATGCCGAACAGGGCATCAAGCTGATCGTCGGCGAATCCTATGCCGTCGAACGCGAAGCGCGCCAAGTGGCAGGCGATTATCCAAAGACGGCTTTCGTCATGGGCTCCTCCGGCAAGCCGCAGGGCGATAATTTTGGTGTTTTCGGCACATGGAACTTTGAATCTGCCTATCTCGCGGGCATGCTGGCAGGCGCGATGAGCAAGTCCGGCACCTTCGGCTCCGTCGGTGCCGTGCCGATCCCGGAAGTCAACATGCTCATCAATGCCTTTCAGGATGGCGTGAAGGAAACCCGTCCCGACGCGAAGTTCATCGCGTCGTTCATCGGCACCTTCTTTGACCCGCCGAAAGCACGTGAAGCCGGTCTTGCCCAGATCGACTCTGGCGCGGACATCCTGTTCGGCGAGCGCATCGGCACGGCAGACGCGGCCAAGGAACGTGGTATCAAGGCCATCGGCTCGCTGATCGACTATACGCCGCGCTATCCCGACACGGTCTTCGCCAATGCGATCTGGAATTTCCGCCCGATCCTGAATGCGGCTATCGCCGACGTGAAGGCCAGCCAGGCAACCGGCAAGGATTACACGCCGTTCAGCCTGATGAAGGAAGGCGGCAACGACATCATCTACGTCAAGGGCATTGCCCCTGCCGAAGCGGAAGCCAAGATGGAAGCCCGCCGTGTGGAACTGAAGGAAGGCAAGTTCGAGTACAAGCCGAACCCGGCCGAACCGAAGTAATCATTTAGGACGGGCAAGCATATCGTGGCAATCGACATGAACCAGCAGGATGCGACCGCGCTCGCGCAGGCGATTGCGGAAGGAATCCTCAGTGCCGAACAGGCCATGGATGCCGCTCTCGACGCAGCAGAAAAATGGCGCCCCTTGGGCGCCATTGCATATCTCGATCGCGATCTTGGCCGCGCCGGTGCCATTGCATTCGATGCAGCGCCATCCAGAGCTGCCTTCGCGGGCGTTCCCTCCCTGTTCAAGGATCTGGGCGGGCCCTGTGCCGGTCTGCCGATCCGGCTCGGCTCGCAGGCATTCCTCAATGCCTCACCTCAGATGGATTCCGAACTCGGCCACCGGCTACGCGCAGCCGGATTGAATTTCTTCGGCACTACCACCGTTCCCGAATTCGGTCTGGCGCTTGCGAGCGAACCAGCGGGAGCACCGCCTGCACGCCATCCCTTCGATGAAATGCTTTCACCCGGCGGGTCATCCGGCGGAGCGGCAGCAGCCGTCGCAGCCGGGGTAGTCGCAATTGCGCACGCTACCGACGCTGGTGGTTCCATCCGCGTACCCGCCGCAACCTGCGGTCTTGTCGGCCTGAAACCAAGTCGTGGCGCCATGCCAGCGGGTCCGCATTTCGGCAATTATCTTGCAGGCATTGCGAGCGAGTTTGCGCTTTGCCGCTCGGTCCGTGATGCGAAAGCGCTTCTGCCGCTTGTTGAAGGCAAAACAGAAGGCTTTCTGCCCGACCCGGCGATGCTGGCAGGCGATTTGCCGGACCGCCTTCGTATCGGCATCGTGACCGGCGATCTCGCAAACTATCCAATCACATCAGAGCGCCTGCAGGTTGTGGCAGATGCAGCGCATTTCCTTGAGGCACAGGGGCACACAATCCGCGAAATCCCGGCTTCGGAATTCAGCCCGCTGATCGCTTCCAGCGCACGCGCTTTCGACCGCATCATTTCCGTCAATCTCGCGGCTGCAATTGACTTTCTGGCCCTTGATGAAGACAGGCTTGAACTGCTTACCCGTGCGGTTGCAGAGCGCGGGCGGCGCATGGAAGCCACCGCGCTTTACCGCGCCATGAACGGAGCCGTCAGCACCGCACATATGCTCTGGCAGATTTTCCGCGACATCGACGTGCTGATTACGCCTATGCTCGCGCGCGGGCCGATGCCGCTCGGTTCCTTTCCCACGGATCAAGGCGATGTCGATGCGCATTGGCAGAAGATGAATGCCTTCGCGCCTTATGCGGCGCTTGCGAATATTTCCGGTTTTCCGGCACTCTCGCTTCCCTTTGAAACCGACGCCGACGACATGCCGGTCGCCTTGCAGCTTGTGGCCCCGATGGGCGCGGACCGGCTGCTTTTGAGCCTTGGCCAGCGTCTGGAGGCGGACCAGCGTTGGCAGCACAGATTTCCCGTTGCGGGGTTGAACACATGACCACCACAGTTCTTGAACTGCAAAACATCACCAAGCGGTTTGGCGCGCTTACCGCCAATGACGATATTTCGCTGAAGCTTGAGCGCGGCGAAATCCTCGCTTTTCTTGGCGAAAATGGTGCAGGCAAAACCACGCTGATGAATATCCTGTTCGGCCATTATGTGCCGGATGAAGGTCGTGTCTTCGTGAAAGGCGTTGAAATCCCGCAAGGCAAGCCCCGCGCAGCCATCGATGCGGGCGTGGGCATGGTGCACCAGCATTTTACGCTCGCGCCCAATCTCACGGTTCTGGAAAACATCATCACCGGCACTGAAAGCCTCTGGAGACTCAAATCCGCGCACGGTGCAGCGTGTAACAAGATCGCGGAAATCGCCAAGCGCTTTGGCCTGCAGGTTGATCCCGATGCACGGCTTGGCGATCTTTCGGTCGGTGAACAGCAGCGCGTGGAAATTCTCAAAGCGCTTTATAACGACGCCGACATTCTGATCCTCGACGAGCCGACCGCCGTTCTGACCACGCAGGAAGCCGAAAACCTCTTCGCGACACTGAAAGAAATGGCACGTCAGGGCCTGTCGCTGATCTTCATCTCGCACAAGCTGCATGAAGTCATGTCGGCAGCCGACCGGGTGATCGTCCTGCGCGGTGGAAAGCTTGTCGCTGAGCGCAAGGCTTCCGAAACCTCGAAAGAGGAACTCGCCGAACTGATGGTTGGCCGTCGCGTTTCACGCCCTTCGCGTGCAGCGGCCACGCCCGGCGAAACCTTGTTGGAAGCGAAGAATGTAACAGTGGTGGAAGATGGCGCGGCCCGCCTTAGTGATCTCGACTTTCACCTTCGCGCTGGCGAAACGCTTGGCATCATTGGCGTGTCGGGTAATGGGCAGGCAGCGCTCGGGCGTCTCGTTTCGGGTCTCAGCCAGCCTGCGAGTGGCTCACTTGTCATGTTCGGGCAAACGGTCACCAAATTCGACCCGCGCCAATTTGTGGCCGAAGGTGTTGGCCGCATTCCCGAAGATCGCAATGCGGAAGGCGCAATCGGTGACCTGACGCTTTGGGAAAATGCTGTGCTTGAACGCGTGCGCGATCCCCAGTTCTCCAATGGTCTTCTGGTCAATCGCGCGGCTGCGCGTGAATTTACCGACCGCATCATCAAGGATTTCGATGTGCGCGGCGGCACGCCTGATAGCCGCATTCGCCTGCTTTCCGGCGGCAACATGCAGAAGCTTATTCTGGGTCGCAATCTTGAAACGGCTCCGCGCATTCTGATCGCGGCGCAACCGACGCGTGGCCTTGATGAAGGTGCCGTCGCAGCCATTCATGCCCGTATTCTGGAAGCGCGGGCAAAGGGAGCAGCGGTTCTGCTAATCTCGGAAGATCTGGATGAAATTATCGGCCTTGCCGACCGCGTACAGGCCATCGTCAAGGGCCGCCTCTCGCCGCCGATTGACGCCGGAGAAGCCAATGCGCAACGGCTGGGCCTGATGATGGCTGGGGAATGGCAGACTAATCTCACGAAGGGGCTGAACTGATGCGTATTGAAAGACGCGAAACACGGCCCATGGCACTGGTAGCAACCGCACCAATTATCGCCGTTTTGACCGCCTTTGTGCTTGCCGGACTGCTCATTGCCGCTGCCGGTGCGCCGGTTTTGGAATCCTTCCGCCAGATAGCCATCGGCGCTTTCGGTAACAAGCTTTCGATCACCGAAACACTCACCCGCGCAACACCCTTGATGCTGACCGGCCTTGCCGCTGCCGTCGCCTTCCGCTCCAAACTCTGGAATATCGGCGCCGAAGGCCAGTTCTATATGGGTGCGCTGGCGGTGGTCGCCTGTGGGACGCAATTGCAGCTTCCTGCCCCTATTCTCATTCCGCTGTTGCTTATCGTCGGCGCGATTGCAGGCATGATTTTCCTGCTTATTCCGCTCGGGCTTCGTCTGCGCTTCGGTGTCGATGAAGTGGTGACGACCCTGCTTTTGAATTTCGTTGCGGTGCTCATCGTCTCGATGATGATCGAAGGGCCGATGAAAGACCCCCTCGCCTTTGGCTGGCCGCAATCCGAGCCTGTGCCGGATGCGGCGGTGCTGCCAAAAATCATGGCAGGCATGCGGCTTCACATTGGCATAGTCATCGCTATCGCTCTGGCGCTCATCATCGCCTATGTGCAGAAGCGCACCGTGTTCGGGCTGGAAACCAAGGCTGCCGGTCTCAACCCGCAAGCCGCGCGTTTTGCAGGCGTTCCGCTTGGCAAGACACTGGTGAAAGTCGCCTGCATTTCCGGTGGTCTTGCAGGACTTGCAGGCGCAATACAGGTCATGGGCGTTAAGGGTTACGTCACGACCGATCTGTCGCCGGGCTTCGGCTATTCCGGCATCATTGTCGCCATGCTCGCCAATCTGAACCCAATTGGCGCTATTTTCTCAGCTCTCTTTGCAGCCGCAATGTTTGTCGGCGCTGACGGCATGAGCCGTGCCATTGGCATTCCGAGCTTCATCGCCGATGTCACCGTGGCGCTGTCGCTTCTGACTATGCTGGTTGCTCTGTTCTTCACACAATACAGGATCGCCCGATGAACGAGTTGATGGATATCCTGCTCTCCGCAGGCCTCTGGGTCTCGGTCCTGCGCATTGCAACGCCACTGATCTTCGGCACGCTCGGCGCACTTTATTGCGAACGGGCGGGTGTGCTTAATCTCGGCATCGAAGGCATCATGACCTTCGGTGCGATGATCGGCTGGCTGACAGTCTATAATGGTGCCGACCTGTGGGTCGGTGTGCTTGCCGCCGCCGCTTCCGGCGCTCTGTTCGGCCTGCTTCACGCGGCGCTCACCGTCCCGCTCGGCCTGTCACAGCATGTGGTCGGTCTTGGCATCACGCTGTTTGCGTCGAGCCTCAGCTACTTCCTGTTCCGTCTTCTGGTGCCGCTCTCTTCAACTCCGCCAACGATTACACCATTCCAGCCGGTCAATCCGTCCTGGCTTGCGGATATTCCGTTTATCGGACAGGTGCTTGGCACGCAGACGGCCCTCACCTGGATCGCCATTCCTCTGGCACTGCTGCTTGGTTATGTGCTTTTCCGCACACCACTCGGCCTTGCCATCCGTATGACCGGCGAAAATCCGCATGCCGCCGAAGCGCAAGGCATCAACCCAATCCGCGTTCGCGTCTTCACGATCATGTTCGGCAGCGCGCTTATGGCTGTCGGCGGCGCGTTCCTCACGCTCTCTGCATTCAACTCGTTCTTCCCGACGATGATGCAGGGGCGCGGTTGGGTCTGTATTGCGCTCGTCGTTTTCGCGTCATGGAAGCCTGCACGCGCACTTCTGGGCGCACTGCTGTTCGCGCTGTTCGATGCTTTCCAGCTCCGCCTGCAGACGGTTTACGGCAAGGTGGTGCCTTATCAGCTCTTCCTGATGATCCCTTATATCATGTCGATTGTGGCGCTCATCGTGATGGCGCGGCGGGCACGTGTCCCGCAGGCGCTGATGCAGCCCTATCGTCGCGGAGAACGTTGATCGCATAGTGCGTGATGAAATATGCGATGGTGAAAACTGCCAGTCCACCAAAGACATCGCTCAGATGGTGCCCGCCGTGCAGCAGGATCGCGGGTACCATGAATATATTCAGAGCGAGTACCGGTAAACGCACCCATGCGATGCGCCATGTAAAGACCACGGACATGGCAGCCATGACGGTGTGGAACGACGGGAATCCGATCAGGCCGAGCACATTGGCTGGCGTCAGATAATCTACCCCTTCCTTCGACAAGCGGATCAATTCCAAGCCATAGGACGGACCGACAGCCAATCCTGCACTTCTCACAACATCATCAGGCAGGTTCCATACAGCCGATGTACCGAATGTTGGAAAAAAGGCCCACACCACGATGCTGAGAAGAGCGCCTACAATTCCAGTCATCAGGAAATGAGCAAGTTTTTCTGATTGCCCCGAAAAGCCGAGCAACAGAACAACCATCACCAACTGCGGCAGGGAAGTGAAGTAAACTATCTTCAACAGTGCTGAAACACCGGGCCACTGCGCAATGTATGTGACCAGACTTGGCCAATCATATCCCATCAGTCGATCGACGCCGACCAGGAATTCGTCAATTCGCGGGAAATGGATCGGCAGCAACATATAGTTAAAGACCGACCCGACCAGTGTGAACAATATGAAGCCCGCAGTCAGAATGAGTGTCTCCGCAATCCGGGTATCATTCCTTACGAAGCGATAAAACAGGCCGAGCATGATCGTTCCAAGACCGATCGCCCCGATCATTCCGTAGCCTGTCCAGTCTACGCGAATGCCCTTCGCGGCAATCAGAAGAATGTCGATTGCGCCCAACGCACCAACGACAGTCAGAACAAATCGCTCATAACGCGAGAATATCATCAGCGCCCCCAATTGATCTCATAATCGACCAAAGAGCTGAAGTTCACGTTAAACGTGCAAACAAAAACGGCGCCCGAAGGCGCCGTTTTCTTTATTCTGTCAACTTAAGCAGCGCTGGACTTGCCGCTCTTTTCGAAGCGCTTGCGCTCATTCGGGTCGAGGTAGAGCTTGCGAAGACGGATCGACTTCGGCGTCACTTCAACCAGCTCGTCGTCCTGAATCCACGACAGAGCGCGTTCCAGCGTCATCTTGATCGGCGGGGTAAGCTTCACGGCTTCATCCTTGCCTGCGGCGCGGATGTTGGTGAGCTTCTTGCCCTTGAGCACGTTGACTTCCAGATCGTTGTCACGGCTGTGAATGCCGATCAGCATGCCCTGATAGACCTTGACACCAGCGTCGATGATCATCGGGCCGCGATCTTCAAGGTTGAACAATGCGTAAGCAACAGCTTCACCCTGATCGTTGGAGATCAGAACGCCGTTGTTGCGGCCAGCGATTTCGCCCTTGTATGGCTGATAGTCGTGGAACAGACGGTTCATGATCGCCGTGCCGCGCGTATCGGTCAGAAGTTCCGATTGATAGCCGATCAGACCACGGGTCGGTGCGTAGAACACCATACGAACGCGGTTGCCGCCGGAAGGACGCAGCTCGACCATTTCGGCCTTGCGTTCGGACATCTTCTGCACAACCGTGCCGGAATATTCTTCATCGACGTCGATGACGACTTCTTCCACCGGCTCCAGCTTCTCGCCGTTCTCGCCGTCCTTCATGACGACGCGCGGACGCGAAACGCCAAGCTCGAAGCCCTCACGGCGCATGTTTTCGATCAGAACTGCAAGCTGCAATTCGCCACGACCGGAAACGAAGAACGAATCCTTTTCGGTCGATTCCTCGATCTTCAGTGCAACGTTGCCTTCAGCTTCCTTGAGCAGACGGTCACGGATAACGCGGCTCGTCACCTTGTCGCCTTCCGTGCCCGCATAAGGGCTGTCATTGACGATGAAGGACATGGTCACGGTCGGCGGATCGATTGGCTGCGCAGCCAGAGGCTCGCTTACCGAAGGATCGCAGAAGGTGTCGGCAACAGTGCCCTTGGAAAGACCGGCGATAGCGACGATGTCGCCTGCATGGGCTTCGTCAATGGCCTGACGCTCGATGCCGCGGAAAGCGAGGATCTTCGAGATACGGCCATTTTCGAGCAGCGAACCATCCTGACCGAGAACCTTGACGGCCTGGTTCGGCTTGATCGAGCCGGAATGGATACGACCGGTGATGATGCGGCCCAGGAACGGATCGGCTTCGAGGATCGTACCGATCATGCGGAACGGACCTTCAGCAACCTTCGGTGCCGGAACGTGCTTCAACACGAGGTCGAACAGCGGAGCCAGACCTTCGTCCTGTGGGCCTTCCGGGTTCAGCGCCATCCAGCCGTTACGGCCTGAACCGTACAGGATCGGGAAGTCGAGCTGCTCGTCGGTCGCGTCGAGATTGGCGAAGAGGTCGAACACTTCGTTGATGACTTCTTCATGACGGCCATCCGGACGGTCGATCTTGTTGATCGCAACGATCGGACGCAGGCCAACTTTCAGCGCCTTGCCAACAACGAACTTCGTCTGTGGCATTGGACCTTCAGCAGCGTCAACGAGAACGATAGCGCCGTCAACCATCGAAAGAATACGCTCAACTTCGCCGCCGAAGTCGGCGTGGCCCGGCGTGTCGACGATGTTGATACGCGTGTTTTTCCAGACAACCGAAGTGGCCTTCGCGAGAATGGTGATCCCGCGTTCCTTTTCGATGTCGTTGGAATCCATCATGCGTTCTGCAACGCGCTGGTTGTCGCGGAACGAGCCGGACTGCTTCAGGAGTTCATCGACCAGAGTGGTTTTGCCATGATCGACGTGTGCGATAATAGCGATATTACGCAATTCCATATGGAGATCACTTCTATATGAGTTGGGAGCCGCGCCAACAAACCCGCGCGGAAAAACAATGCGGCGCTCTTACAGGTTTTTTTGCATTTTAGAAAGGGGCAGCGCGAAACTGCCCCCCAATTAACCCGAAAAACCCGAATTTCATTGCATTTTTACACTGTCATTCTGACAGTTTTTTGAATTCTTTTTGGGCATGTCGTTATCGAAAAACCAGTTTCCACTTTTTCGCGACATGCCCGAGCCTTACAAGAGCGTGCCTGACAAAATGACCAGCGCGACGCTGAAATAGATCACAAGACCGGTCACATCGACCAGTGTGGCGACGAAAGGCGCCGATGCGCTGGCCGGATCGAATCCGAGCCTTTGCAGGATGAAAGGCAGCATGGAGCCTGTCAGCGAGCCGAAAGTCACGATGCAGACCAGCGCCATACCGACGGTCGCGGCCACCAGAATCCAGTGTTCGCCATAGTCGTAGATGCCAAGCGTCTGCCAGATGGCGATGCGAATGATGCCAATGACGCCGAGAAAGCTGCCAAGGGCCAAGCCCGTTGGCAATTCGCGCAGGGCGACACGCCACCAGTCCTTGAGCTTGATTTCCTGCAAGGCCAGCGCGCGGATAATCAGCGACGTCGCCTGTGAGCCGGAATTACCGCCCGATGACATGATGAGCGGGATGAACAGCGTCAGCACGAGAGCCTTTTCAAGCTCCAGCTCGAAATGCTGCATCGCGCTCGCGGTCAGCATTTCGCCGAGGAAAAGGATACCGAGCCAGCCCGCACGCTTCTTCAGCATCTCGCCGAAGCCGATGCGCATATAGGGCTTGTCGAGCGCCTCCATACCGCCGAAACGGTAAGCGTCCTCGCTTGCCTCTTCCGTCATGGCGTCGAGCACGTCATCAACGGTCACAATGCCGATGATGTGACGGCTTTCGTCCACCACAGGTACGGCCAGAAGGTCGTGCTTGCGGAACAGGCGTGCCACTTCCTCACGACTTGCGAGAGGCGAAATGGTGATCGGCTCTTCGTCGCGGGCGATGGACAGAATCGGCTCGTCCGGCTGGCGGATGATGAGGCGGCGCAAGCTGACCACACCCAACAAAACACGGCTGGCCGGATCAACCACGTAGATTGCATAAACCGTCTCGCGCGTGCGTTCGACCTTGCGGATATATTCCAGCGTCTGGCCAACATTCCAGTTCGAAGGCACGGCGATGAATTCGATGGTCATGAGCGAGCCCGCCGTATTCGGCGGATAGCCCATCAGTTTCTTGAGCGCGACCTTGGTTTCAGGCGCGAGAATGGGAAACAGGCGTGCGCGGTCGTCGTCTTCCAGTTCCTGAAAAACGTCGGTTGCGCGGTCCGCCGACATACCATCGAGCAGGAGACTCGCGAGGCCGGGCGGCAGGGTAGCGATGATTTCGGTAGCACGGTGCAGTTCCGGCTGGTCGAGCAGACGGATGGCATCTTCGTGCGAAAGCTGTGCGATGACGGCGACTGCATCATCGGCATCGAGTTCGTTAACGAGTTCCACTGCGTCGCCGGTACGCATGTCCGCAATGCGGCTTGCGATGGCAGCAGCAGGGAGGTCGGCAACATTGAGTACTTCCGGGAAGAAGTTGTTGTCGGTCATGGGCTTGCCTTTCTGTCGATCCGCCGTCGAAGGCAGACCGTGCAAGCCGACCGCAAGCGATCAGATCACGAACTGCCTTGACGGCTGAAACAATCGACTGTGACTGTCGCTGGGCATAAGAGAATAAAACTCCGGTTGAAAATGCTGCCGCAGAAATTCGGCTGCGAGCGTGATTTGCGCTGGGTCGCCAATAAAGTCAAGCCCTGCGAGACGATGTCGAACGCTTTTTCCAAGCTCCTGCCCCGGCAGCGAGACGCCCGCGATGTGGAAACCGTGAAAGCGGCCTTCCAGCCCTTGCCCCTCTGCTGCTTAACTCCTAAGTCTGATCCATATCGAATTCATCTGAACCGGAGTCTCATCATGTCCGACAAGACCGCTTACAATCGCGCGCTGACTGAATGGAGCGGACCGCTGGGCCTGCCGGATTTCACCGCTTTCAAGGATGACGATTTCGCGTCTGCATTCGATGCCGCGTTGGCTGAGGACCTCGCAGAAGTGGAAGTCATCGCGAAGGCGACCGATGAAGCGACCATCGATAATACGCTGAAAGCTCTCCAGCTGACCGGCAAGGCGCTCGACCGCGTTTCATCGATTTTCTGGATGCGCGCTGGTGCGCATAGCAACGACACGATCCAGGCGCTCGAACGCGAGATCGCGCCGAAAATGTCGCGTCATTATTCGCGCATCATGATGGACCCGGCGCTTTTCGCCCGCATCGACGCGCTCTATGAAAATCGCGATATGCTGGACCTCGATACCGAGACCAAACGCGTTCTTGAAAAGACATGGAAAGGTTTTGTCCGCTCCGGTGCGAAGCTCGATGAGGCGGGCAAGACGGAGCTTGCAGGTATCAATGAAAAGCTTGCCGGACTTGGCGCGCGCTTTGGTCAGAATGTGCTGAAGGATGAATCAAGCTGGGCCCTGTTCATCACCGATGAAGCCGACCTCGCCGGTCTGCCGGATTTCCTGAAGAACGCCATGCAAAGTGCCGCCGCTGAACGCGGCAAACCGGATGCCTGGGCGGTTACGCTATCACGCTCAATTGTCGAGCCATTCCTTTCCTTCTCCGAAAATCGTGAACTGCGCGAACAGGCGTTCAATGCCTGGGCAAAGCGCGGCGAGAACGGTGGCGAAAGCGACAATCGTGACATCGTGCGCGAAATGGTGGAATTGCGCGAGCGCAAGGCACATCTGCTCGGCTACGCCAACTTTGCCGCCTACAAGCTCGACGACACCATGGCCAAGACGCCAAAGGCGGTCATGGACCTGCTGGAACCCGTCTGGGACAAGGCGCGCGCCAAGGCCCATGAAGAAGAAGTCGAACTGGAGCGCCTGATCGCAGCCGATGGCGGCAATCACAAGGTTGCGCCATGGGACTGGCGCTTCTATGCCGAAAAGCTGCGCGCCGAACGCTTCGCCTTCGATGAAGCGGAACTGAAGCCTTATCTTCAGCTCGAAAAGATCATCGAAGCCGCTTTTGACGTGGCAGACCGCCTGTTCGGCATCCGCTTCGAGGAAAAGAAGGGCATCGCTGCGTGGCATCCGGATGTGCGGGTGTTTCAGGTGTTCAATGCGGATGGCAGCGAACGCGGCCTTTTCCTCGGCGACTATTTCGCCCGCACCTCGAAGCGTTCGGGTGCGTGGATGAGCTCCCTGCAATCAAGCCACAAGCTCAATGGCGGACAGAAGCCAATCATCTACAATGTGATGAATTTTGCGAAGCCAAAGGCAGGTGAACCTGCCCTGCTCTCGCTTGACGATGCGCGCACGCTGTTCCACGAATTCGGTCATGCACTGCATGGGCTTCTCTCGGATGTGACATGGCCCGCCGTTTCCGGCACTGCCGTTTCCCGCGATTTCGTGGAACTGCCGTCGCAGCTTTACGAACACTGGTTGACCGTCCCGGCCGTTCTCGAGAAATACGCTGTGCATTATCGCACCGGCGAGGCCATGCCGAAGGCGCTCCTCGACAAGGTGCTTGCGGCCCGCACTTTCAATGCAGGCTTCAACACGGTCGAGTTCACCTCATCCGCACTGGTGGACATGGCGTTCCATACCGGTAAGGAAAAGATCGCTGATCCGCTCGCTTTCGAGGTAAAGACGCTGGAAAAGCTTTCCATGCCGGATGCGATCATCATGCGCCATCGCACACCGCATTTCACCCATGTCTTCTCCGGCGACGGTTATTCCGCAGGCTACTATTCCTACATGTGGTCGGAAGTGCTGGACGCGGATGCCTTCTCGGCATTCGAGGAAACCGGCGATGCCTTCAATCCGGAACTGGCGGCAAAGCTGAAGCAGCATATCTATGCCGCTGGTGGCAGCCGCGACCCGGAAGAACTTTACAAGGCATTCCGTGGCAAGATGCCGACGCCAGACGCGATGATTGAAAAGCGCGGTTTGAACTAGAACCAAAACAAAAGGCCGGGAAACCGGCCTTTGTCAGTTCTTGTGGGTTAGAATATTCACGAGCCGACCGTAAGGGTCACGCGTGTAGAAGCGACGCACACCCCATTCCTCATCGACCGGACCGTATTTGACGGGAAATCCCAGCGCGATTGCGCGCTCCAGCACGGCATCGACATCATCGACCTCAATGGAAAGATCGGGCACCGGTGTGCCCGCTCCGCCCTCACTCATGATGCTCACCTGTACCCGTGCCTGCGCATCCGTGGCATAGGTGACGATCCAGCCGAAATCCATCGCCACATCAAGGCCCAGCAAGTCGCCGTAGAAGCGCTTTGCCGCCGCAGGATCGGCGGCTGCAATATTGGCAACGATGCGGCGGACGGCCATCAGTATTCGCCGAGCTTGATGTCCGGCGTGTAATCGACGCCGTCCACTTCCTTCACCACCGGCTGGCCGCAATGCATGACGCCGGTTGCGGCGTTGAAAGCATAGGTCGGCGAACCATAGAGCTGCCAGCCCTTGTTGAGCGCCGCCGTGACGCGATGACAGAATGCGGAATCATCCGGACCTGTGATGAAACGATATAACTTCATGCTGTTACTTCCTCTGTTATAACTTTACGTCCGCCTTCGCGAGCACGCGCTCGGCCATTTCAAGATGAAGACGTTCGACCATCTGCCCGTCGAGCGAGACAACGCCTTTCTCGGCATTTTCAGGCCGGGCGAAGACTTCAACAACAGCGCGGGCATGGGCCACCTCGTCCTCGGTTGGTGAGAATGCACGGTTAGCCGCTTCAATCTGGCCGGGATGAATCAGCGTCTTGCCATCGAACCCCATGGCGGCACCTTGCGCGCATTCCGCCTCGAAGCCAACGCTATCCCGAAAATCATTGTAAACACCGTCGAGAACGGTGATCCCGCCAGCGCGCGCTGCAAGAATGATCTGCATCAGCCATGGGACGAGATAGGGCCGCCCCGGTTGCGGACGCACGCCGGTTTCCCGCGCAATATCGTTCGGCCCGACGACGAAACAGGCAAGCCGCACCGCCGAACGATGTCCGAGAATCGCAATCTCGTCGGCATTGAGAATGCCACGCGCGGTTTCGATCATCGCCCAGACACCAACTGCCGGATCGGCATCCTGACGATCAAGCCGGTTGGCCGCGTCGATTATGTCTTGCGGGCGTTCGACCTTGGGCAAAAGGATTGCATCTGCACCCATTTTCGCAGCCGTCGCGACATCATCCTTGCCCCACGGCGTTTCCGTCATATTGACCCGTACAATCCGCTCGAAACCAACCTTCGGATGGCTTGCGAAATGCGCGGCCAGCGCATCGCGCGCCGCGACCTTCGCCTCCGGCGCGACGGAATCCTCCAGATCATAGATCACGCAATCCGCTGACAGGGTCAGAGACTTTTCCAGAGCGCGAGCGTTGGCGGCAGGAACGAAAAGGACAGAACGACGGGGACGAACAATAGTTTTCATATCCCGATTTGTGCACCGAACCATCCTGCAGCGCAAGCGCCGAGAGCGCGAGCAGGCAGGCTCTTGAAATCCTGTATCGACGCGCCTATTTTCCAGCCTTCGGTTGGAATGCACCTGCCGTCCGCAGCCTTTGGCCATGGTAAAGCATTCCTGTTTCACGTTTTTGTTCCGGTGACGGCAGAAACGGCAATGCGGGCACCCGTTCATGAAAACGCCGCTCACAATCAGGAGCGAAAACAATGACCACAGCTATTATCGCTGGGACCAATAACGCTGACTTCAAGCATCAGGCCCGCCGTCTGCGGCAGGCTTTGAGCGAGGAAGGCATCAACATCAGCCACGGCAAGGCACTCGACCTTGTGGCGCGCCAGTCCGGCACACGCGACTGGAATACGCTGGCCGCCAATGACAGCAAGGTGGAGACCGCCCCCGTCGAGGACGATACCGCGCCTTACCGTGTCGGGCAGCGTATCACCGGCATGTTTCACACGACGCCGTTCGATGCCCGTATCATCGCCGTTGAGGAAACGATCAAGCCTGAACTGTGGCGCATCACGCTTCAGTTCGATCCGGCCATCGATGTGGCGGTTTCGCCGAACCTCTCAATGCGGCGCAGGCGTTATACGATCGTCGTTGGTACAGATGGCAAATCCCGCCGCCTGACCGGCAGCGAGACCGGTGGCGTCGCCCTCAATGTCTGATAATTGCGCAAACTGTGTCAACGACGCATGATCCGGAAAACTTGACGCGGTTTCCAGACAGGATTATGCGCATAACCTGACAGTCGGACTATCCGGCGTGCGGACAAGCGCGCCGGATATTTCGCGAAACGGGTCGGGAGTTGCGACCTATTGGGCAGTTTCGGCCTCAAACGTTGACTCTCGGTCAAGCTGATGTAAACCAGTTTGCAAATTGCAAATTCCCAACCGACAGGTTCAGGACATGGATAAGTTCACCAAGCTCACGGGCGTTGCCGCCCCCCTGCCGATCGTCAATATCGATACGGACATGATCATTCCGAAGGATTACCTGAAGACGATCAAGCGCACGGGTCTGAGCAAGGGTCTTTTCGCCGAAATGCGCTTCAACGAAGACGGCACGGAGAACCCGGATTTCGTCCTGAACAAGCCGGGCTATCGCAACGCACAGATTCTCGTTGCAGGCGACAATTTCGGCTGCGGCTCCTCGCGCGAACATGCGCCATGGGCCCTGCTCGATTTCGGCATCCGTTGTGTGATCTCGACCTCGTTTGCCGATATCTTCTACAATAACTGCTTCAAGAACGGCATTCTGCCGATCAAGGTCAGCCAGGAAGATCTGGACAAGCTGATGGACGACGCCTCACGCGGCGCCAATGCGACGCTCACCGTCGACCTCGAAGCCAAGGAAATTCACGGGCCGGATGGCGGCTCTATCTCCTTTGATGTCGATGATTTCAAGCGCCATTGCCTGCTCAACGGTCTCGACGATATCGGCCTGACCATGGAAAAGGCTGGCAGCATCGACACATTCGAGGCCAAGCGCGCCGAATTGCGTCCCTGGGCATAATGTCGGTATGCACTATATATACTCGGCCAGAATGCTCGGTCGCAGGTTTGGTGGCCTTCACAAGTGAATAGGACACGATTGGCTGGAATGGCCCGAGAAGATCAAAGCGGCGACTGGGCGGGACGTCTCTCGCCCTCGCTGGACGAAATCGAATCCATCGCGATTGAAGCTCTTGCGCATCTGCCACAGGAGTTTCGTGCGTTGTGCGGCGACATCATCATCCAGATCGCCGACTTTCCTGACGATCAGATCATCGAGGATATGGGGCTGGAAACGCCTTTTGATCTGCTCGGCCTTTTCGAAGGTCGTGGCATCGGCGAACGTTTCAGCCTGCAGACCGGCGAAGGTCCCAACCGCATCACGCTCTACCGCCGTGCGATCCTTGACTATTGGTCCGAACATGAAGAAACGCTGGGCGATATCATCACCCATGTTCTGATCCACGAGATCGGTCATCATTTCGGCTTGTCCGATGACGATATGGAAAATATCGAGGCGCAGGCAGAGTAAAGCCGCACAGCCGAGATGACTGTCCGAATTTGTCGTTTTCGACAAAACCATCGGCAGTTCTGGCAGTTCTTCCTCGGATTCTGGCACAATCGCTTACAGATATTGCATGGAGAGAATGCTATGGATTCTCTTGATGCAACTAGCGGTCTGATTCCGACATTGCATCCTTGGGATATGAGCGCCGAGCAAATGTCGAAATCAAAAAGACCACTAGTAACCCTATGAATCTAGTGGATTTTTCGAATTTGACGTTTGAAACGATATCTATATCGGACGGGTATCAAACGTCAAATTCAATCCACTAGAGTAGCGATATGAGCATTTCCCCCGCCATCTACCAGCTCCTCCTCGTATATGTGACTTACATCATTGCAGCTGGCAGCCCCGGTCCGAGTACGATGCGGATCATGGGCGTAGCCATGGACCAAGGTCGCAAATCAGGGCTTGCCTTTGCTGCCGGTGTCGTTACGGGCTCCATCTTTTGGGGCGTGATGGCCGCGACCGGCGTTTCGGCCATCCTCACACGATTTGCCGAAGCTCTGTTCATCCTGAAAATCTTCGGTGGACTTTATCTGCTTTATCTTGCCTTCAAGGCCGGACGCGCGGCCATGACATCAGACAAAGCATTGGCCACGCGAGCTTCCAGCAGCAAAGCAATTCTGTCCCATGGCGAGCTTTATCGCCGTGGTCTTCTGATGCATCTGTCAAACCCGAAATCCATCCTGTCCTGGATCGCATTGGTTACGCTGGGACTTGGCGCCAACTCTTCATGGCCACATCTGGCAGCGTTTCTGGGTGGCTGCATCGTGCTCAGCATCACCATTTTCTGCGGCTATGCCATCATATTTTCCACTATGCCAATGGTGCGCCTCTATCGTCGTGCGCGTCGCTGGATCGAAGGCGTCCTCGCGGCTGTCTTCGGCCTTGCCGGTATCCGCCTGCTTCTGTCGCGCTAACCTGATTGAGAAAGAGCACAATGGAACTCTTCAAAGGTCTTTCAGCCTTTCCGCTGACACCAAACGACACCGATGGCAAACTCATGGAGGATACGCTCTGCGTTTTTCTTGAGCGCATTCACGAGGCGGGAGCGGATTCTATCGGTCTTCTGGGAAGCACTGGCGGCTATGCCTTTCTCACGCGGGAACAGCGGTTGCATACGATCAATACCGCCGTCAGATCTATCGGCGGCAGAATACCGATCATCGTCGGCGTCGGCGCGTTGCGGACGGATGACGCGCAGGCACTGGCGCGGGATGCCGCAGATGCCGGTGCAGACGGGCTGTTGCTGGCGCCTGTTTCCTATACACCGCTGACGCAAGACGAGGTTTTCCAGCACTTCAAGACCGTTGCCGAGACGACCGATCTTCCCCTGTGCATCTACAATAATCCCGGCACGACAAAGTTCATCTTCAACGACGAACTGATTGCACGGCTTGCCAGTGTGAAGAATATCAGCGCGATCAAGATGCCTCTGCCCGCAAATGGCGATTACGAAGGCGCAATGTCAAAGCTGCGTGCCGAAACTCCGCCAAGCTTCGCGATCGGCTATAGTGGTGACTGGGGTGCTGCGGATGCACTGCTGGCTGGTGCCGATGCCTGGTACAGCGTGGTTGCGGGACTTCTTCCCGACCCCGCTCTGGCGTTGACGCGCGCTGCGCAAAGCGGAAACAATACTGAGGTGGAACGCATAAATGCAGCTTTCACACCGCTTTGGGACCTGTTCAAAACCCACAGCAGTTTCCGCGTCATGTATGCCATTGCCGACCTTCTCGGTCTCGCGAAAATCGAGCCACCACGTCCGATCCTGCCGTTAGGAACCGAAGCATACGGGCAGGTTGAGGCTGCACTTGAGCACCTGAGGGAAATAGAGAACTGACTTAAAGCGCCCCATCCTCGCTCAAGAATTTGATCGCCATAAGCGCGGCACAACGACTGAGCAAGATGTCTCGTTCGACTGTAAGGTCCGCAGCAAAACGATCAGCAAGTCGACGATACGAGGCGTCTATAGTCGGATTTATAAGGTAGCGCTCCTCCATTTGCTCGCAAGTGGAGCGAAGCTCACGAGTATCAGGCATTATAGTCATCGTATGACTTCCTACTAAAATTCGGAAGATACCATAAAACAAAGGCGCCCTCATCGGGCGCCTTTTGCATTTCTTTGTCAAGCGACGCTCAGACGAACATCGATATTGCCGCGTGTTGCATGCGAGTATGGGCAGACGATATGTGCAGCCTGAACAAGCTTTTCGGCCTTCGCCTTGTCCACGCCCGGAAGTGCCACTTGCAGCGCCACATCAAGCCCGAAGCCAGTGCCATCTTCACGCGGACCTATGCCAACCGTCGCAGTCACGGTGCTATCAGCCGAAATGGCAACCTTTTCCTTGGCGGCAACGAATTTCAACGCGCCCAGGAAGCATGCCGCATAGCCAGAAGCGAAAAGCTGCTCAGGATTGGTGCCTTCGCCGCCCGAACCGCCGAGTTCCTTCGGCGTATCGAGAACGACACTGAGCCGTCCGTCGGCAGTCTTGGCGCTGCCGGTGCGGCCGCCGGTTGCTGAGGATTGGGTTGTGTACAGAATTGGCATTTGGGCTTCTCCTTTGGTTTATCTCCGTAGCCAAACTTGCAGATAATTAAATTGTGCACAATATAATTTTGCAAAATTTAATTTCACAATTATGTGACGCGCAATCCAATTGCGCATGATGTATATATTCGCCAAGGATTTATCATGATGAAGCGCGACGATCAGGATTCCAATCTCGGTCTTTCCAACATGGTCTGCTTTGCGATCTACTCGACCGCGAATGCACTGACGCGCGCCTACCAGCCAATTCTGAGCAAACTTGATCTGACCTATCCGCAGTTTCTGGTGATGATCGTGCTCTGGGAACAAGACGACCGGACGGTCTCGGAGATCGGCGCAAAGCTCAATCTCGATTCAGGAACCCTGACCCCACTGCTGAAGCGCCTTGAAGCCGCCGGACGCATTACGCGGCGGCGTGACCCGCAGGACGAGCGACAAGTCCGCATCACACTGACTGACGAAGGCAAGGCACTGCGCATGGAAGCCGAGAGCATCCCCGAACAGGTGTTCTGCGCACTTGGTCAGCCAATCGATGAGTTGCAGGATTTACGCACGCGATTGCTCAATATACGCGGCAATCTTTCAGATAGCATTTCCCGCTAACAAAAAAGCGCCGGGTGACCGGCGCTTTTTAATATCAGTATTGAGTACAGTAGATCAGGCAGCAAGCGCCTTTGGCTTGATAAGGCCGCGCGCGACCAGCAATTCAGCGATCTGGATCGTGTTGAGAGCAGCGCCCTTGCGCAGATTGTCGGAAACAACCCACAGAGCCAGACCGTTCTCGACGGTGATGTCTTCACGGATACGGCTGATATAAGTCGCATCTTCGCCAGCGGATTCGTAAGGCGTGATGTAGCCGCCGTTCTCATGCTTGTCGACAACCTGGCAGCCTGGAGCTTCGCGCAGAATCTCGCGTGCTTCTTCCGGCGTGATCGGGTTTTCGAACTCGATATTGACCGCTTCGGAGTGACCGATGAAGACCGGAACGCGAACGGCAGTTGCCGTCAGCTTGATCTTAGGATCAAGCATCTTCTTGGTTTCGGCCACCATCTTCCATTCTTCCTTGGTGTAGCCGTCTTCCATGAAGACATCGATATGCGGGATCACGTTGAACGCGATGCGCTTGGTGAACTTCTTCGCTGAGACAGGGTCGGCGACGAAAACAGCGCGCGACTGTTCGAACAGCTCATCCATACCTTCCTTGCCTGCACCCGAAACCGACTGATAGGTCGAGACGACGACGCGCTTGATCTTGGCAACATCGTGCAAAGGCTTCAGAGCCACGACGAGCTGAGCCGTCGAGCAGTTCGGATTGGCAATGATGTTCTTCTTGCGGAAGCCTTCGACTGCATCCGGGTTCACTTCCGGCACGATCAGCGGCACTTCCGAGTCATAACGCCAGGCCGAGGAATTATCGATGACGACGCAGCCCTGCTTGCCGATCTTCGGCGACCATTCCTTGGAAATCTCGCCGCCAGCAGACATCAGGCAGATGTCCGTATCGGAGAAATCATACGTGTCGAGCGCCTTGACCTTCAGCGTCCGGTCGCCATAGGACACTTCCGTGCCCTGGCTGCGGCGCGATGCAAGCGCAACAACTTCGTCAGCCGGAAAGCCGCGTTCTTCGAGGATATTGAGCATTTCGCGCCCGACATTTCCGGTGGCGCCGACAACTGCAACCTTGAAACCCATTTTTCGTCTCCTGTCCCTCTCCGCTTCCAGATTCGGAACCCCGCAGGCCACGCGGGACTTCCGCCCCCGGGCCAGACCCGGGGAGAGGGCGAGCAGGCCAAGGGAATCAGACCGTTTTCGTGGTCGTTTTAGTAATGGCCGTGAGTGTTTTGGAAATCGAAGGCATGCGCGCTGCCCCGGCAAAAATGCCGGCAGTTCCAAGCGAAACTGACGCTACGTTGACGCGATCCACGCGGGTTCTCCTTCGTTCGCCACTGCTTTTACGCGGTTTATAGATGGAGTCAATTCTCTACCTCTTCAAGAAGCGCATTTTTTAAGGCTCTTGCCGTCTTTGATAGTATTTCAAGCTGACAATTCTATCTCATACTAAAGACTACTGCACGAATCCCCTTTTTCAGTTCATCATACAAGTGTGAGGAGAGCGCCTTGAAGGTTGAGAGGAACCTGTCGAGGTGCAACGGATGGTTTTCACTTTCCCGGTGAAAGATGACCGTCCCTATATAGCTCTGTTTGGGAGGACAGATTCATGGCAGTTTCGTCGAGCGCCGATGTGCGCGCGCCTAAAATGACGAGTGAGGAGCGCAAGGTTATCTTTGCATCTTCGCTGGGTACCGTCTTTGAATGGTACGATTTCTATCTCTACGGTTCACTGGCTATCTATATCGGCGCTGTTTTCTTCAGCGAATATCCGGAAACGACCCGCAACATCTTCGCCCTTTTGGCCTTTGCTGCCGGTTTACTTGTGCGCCCGTTCGGAGCACTCTTCTTCGGGCGTATCGGTGACCTTGTCGGTCGTAAATATACGTTCCTCGTCACAATCGTGGTGATGGGCCTTTCGACGTTCCTCGTTGGTGTTCTTCCCGGCTCGGCCTCCATCGGCATCGCGGCCCCGATCATTCTGGTTGGCCTGCGCATGCTCCAGGGTCTGGCTCTTGGTGGCGAATATGGCGGCGCGGCTACTTATGTGGCGGAACATGCGCCCAACGGTCGTCGTGGTTTCTATACGTCGTGGATTCAGACTACCGCTACCTTCGGTCTGTTTCTGTCCCTGATCGTAATTCTCCTGATCCAGAATTCGATGACGGCTGAGGATTTTGCGCGCTGGGGTTGGCGTATTCCTTTCCTTATTTCCGTGTTCCTGCTCGGTATTTCCGTCTGGATCCGTATGCAGATGAGTGAATCGCCTGCATTCAAGCGGATGAAGGAAGAAGGCAAACAGTCCAAGGCGCCACTCAAGGAAGCTTTCGGCCAATGGAAAAATGCGAAGATCGCATTGATCGCACTGTTCGGTCTTACTGCGGGTCAGGCTGTTGTCTGGTATTCCGGTCAGTTCTACACCCTCTTCTTCCTTCAAAACGTTCTGAAGGTCGAAAGCATCTCCGCGAACATTATGATTGCGATAGCACTTCTGATCGCCACCCCGTTCTTCCTGTTCTGGGGCTGGCTCTCCGACAAAGTCGGCCGCAAGCCAATCATCATGGCGGGTCTTGCCCTTGCCATCGTGACATACTTCCCGTTGTTCAAAGCGCTCACGCATAGTGCCAATCCAGCGCTTGCCCGCGCCGAAGCAACCGTCAACGCAACCGTGACCGCTGCACCGGGTGACTGCACGTTCCAGTTCAACCCTGTCGGCACTGCGAAGTTCACCACGTCTTGCGATGTGGCAACGTCGTTCCTGTCGCGTTCGTCCGTGCCTTATACGGTCGTTGAAGGCCCTGCTGGTTCAACTGCAACCATTACGCTGGGTGATTCCGTCATCACATCGTATGACGCAACCGCGGCGGATGCTGCGGTACGCACACCAGCCTTTGCTCACGATGTAAATCTCGCCTTACAAAAGGCTGGTTTCCCGCTGGTTCGCAGCCCGGCAAAAGTTCCGGACGCGAAACTTGATGCATTCATCGCCGCCAACCCGGAACTGGCTCTGGATGCAGCTGCAGTTCGTGCCGGTGCCGCGACATCCATGACAGCAGATGAAATGGTTGCCGCAAAGATCATTCCCGCAGCAGAGGCCGCCACCATTGGCGACCAGCAGGTTTTCACCATTCCTGATGCGGGTGCGTTCAAGATGATTGCCCATCCGGATGAAATCAACTGGCCTTTCACCATCCTCATTCTGACGATCCTCGTGATCTATGTGACGATGGTTTACGGTCCAATTGCTGCTATTCTGGTGGAAATGTTCCCGACCCGTATCCGTTACACGGGCATGTCGCTGCCTTATCACATCGGCAATGGCTGGTTCGGTGGCCTGCTACCGGCAACCGTCTTTGCAATGAGCGCGGCGAAGGGAGATATTTACTATGGTCTTTGGTATCCGATCATCATCGCGCTCATGACGCTGATTATCGGCCTGATCTTTGTTCGCGACACCAAGGATGTCGATCTGCACAAGGTTGAGTAATCGCCTGTTAATCGAAACAAAACGCCGCCCGAAAGGGCGGCGTTTTCATTTCCAACACGTACTCCTGGAGAAAGCGTTACTTGTTTCGATATTGCGCTTCGATTTCGATCAGCTTCTGCTTCCGCCAAAGACCGCCGCCATAACCGGTCAGCGATCCGTCCGCACCGATCACACGATGGCACGGAATGATGATGGCAATCTGGTTCGCTCCGTTGGCCCGCGCGACTGCACGCACGGCAAGCGGTTTTTCCATGGCCTGCGCGAGTTCACTATAGCTACGCGTCTCCCCTGCCCGGATGTTCTGAAGTTCACGCCAGACCCCTTGCGTAAATGCACTGCCATGCAGCACCAGCGGCAAATCGAACGTCGGAGAATTGCCGTCGAAGAAGGCATTCAACTGCTGCTCGACAAGATCATGGGTAATGAAACGACCGATCACCAGATCACCGCGACAGGTAGCATAAAGCTTCTTCAGTTCCGCAGATAGCGCCTTGCGATCAGCGAATTCGAGAAGATGCAGGCTTCGTGCATCGCAGATCGCAATCATCGTGCCAAGTGGTGTCTTTATCCAGTCGGCACGCAACAAGCCATCACCCCGCAATTTGCCGGGTGGAAGTCCAAGAATGCGCGCAAAGGCATTGCGAAAAGCTTCGGGAGATTCAAAACCCGCATCAATCTGGGCATCGATCACGCGCCCACCATCGGCAAGCGCCTGAAAACCATGCCGCAAACGTTCCTGCCGCGCCATTTCCAGAAATGTCATTCCGAAATGACGGCGGAAACTGCGACGGACAGTCGAGACATCAAGCCCCATCCGGGCAACATCCTCTTCGCTCCAGCGCCGTTCCGGATCGGCCTCAAGCGCGTCGAGAAGCTTCTTGACGGAAGGCTCCGCCTCCGCAGCGGGCTGTAGCGGATGGCATCTTTTGCAGGGCCGGAAACCGTCGGCCATGCATTCGGCGACCGATGCGAAGAAGCGGCAGTTTTCCTGTTTCGGTTTCCGCGCCGGACAAGTCAGGCGGCAGAAAATTCCGGTTGAGACAACACCGACATAGGCCCTGCCCTCATAAGCGGCATCACGGGCGACAAGTGCGTCGTAGAGTTTGTTTTGATCTGGGAGCGTGAACAACATGCCGCTATTCTTATGCAGCACAGCATGAATTTACAGCCTCAAATCGGGCACTTATTCAAAAAAGAAAAGCCCGCCATGCGAAGTGCATGGCGGGCTTTCAGCAAGCGGTCTTGTCACGCTTATTGAGCGGAAAGCTTCGAAAACTTGTCGAGGATGGCATCGCCCATTTCGACGGTGCCAATCTTGGTCTTACCTTCCGACCAGATGTCGGCAGTGCGCAGACCATCATCCAGAACCTGTGCGATTGCCGCTTCCAGGCGATCCGCTTCTTCAACGAGGTTGAACGAATAACGCAGGCACATGGCAAGCGAAGCAATCATTGCAATCGGATTGGCAACGCCCTTGCCAGCGATGTCCGGCGCGGAACCGTGTACCGGCTCATAAAGCGCCTTGCGCTTGCCGGTTTTGGAATCGACCGCACCGAGCGAAGCGGACGGCAGCATTCCGAGCGAACCGGTCAGCATTGCGGCAACGTCAGACAGCATGTCGCCGAAAAGATTGTCCGTCACAATAACGTCGAACTGCTTCGGCCAACGCACAAGCTGCATGCCGCCAGCGTCAGCCAGCATATGCTCAAGTTCAACGTCGGCGTGCTTTTCCTTGTGACGCGCGGTGACGACCTGATTCCACAGGACGCCCGACTTCATCACATTGCGCTTTTCCATCGACGTAACCTTGTTGCGGCGCGTGCGCGCCAGCTCAAAGGCGACATCGGCGATGCGCTCAATCTCGTAGGTGTCATAGACCTGCGTATCGATACCGCGCTTCTGGCCATTGCCGAGGTCGATGATTTCCTTCGGCTCCCCGAAGTAAACGCCGCCGGTCAGCTCACGCAGGATAAGGATGTCGAGACCCTCGATCACTTCCGGCTTCAGCGACGAAGAATGAGCCAGCGCCGGGTAGCAGATGGCCGGACGCAGATTTGCATAAAGCTGCATGTCCTTGCGCAGACGCAGAAGACCAGCTTCCGGGCGCACTTCGTAAGGTACGCTATCCCACTTCGGACCGCCGACAGCGCCGAACAGCGTGGCATCAGCGGCCAGCGCCTTCTCCATATCAGCATCGGAAATCGCCTGACCGTGCGCGTCGTAAGCGCAGCCGCCAACCAGACCTTCTTCAGTTTCAAAGCCGAGATTGAGGCCTGAGTTGAGGAAAGCGATGATCTTGCGGACTTCCGCCATCGCCTCTGGACCGATGCCGTCGCCGGGCAGGAGAAGGAGTTTTCTGGATGCCATAATGCCAAGCCTCTGTTTTGTTTCGCATATTCGGGAGAATAGGGAGCCGTTTCGCCGAGAATATTGCGTTCAAATTCACGACAGTAACGAATGGCATGACGCCGTCCGAAACCATCTTTATCTAGTTCCGCGAGGGTTATAGAGCCCTGTTGTCCGACAAGCAATAATGCGCATGGCTGAAACTTATGAAAAAGATAGAGGCTTATGCAGAAATTATATAACAGCCGATAAAGCAGACACAGTTCGACGTTTCAGAGTTCCCACAATCTGCAAATCGGCCTGCGGTCACTCCGTCAAACTGCGCGCTTCGGATGGCAGCATGATCGGGATTCCACCCCGGACCGGATAGGCAAGCTTTGCCTTGCGCGAGATCAACTCGCCATGTTCCGCGTCATATTCCAACGGCCCTTTGGTAAGCGGGCATACGAGAAGTTCCAGCAGACGTACGTCGATATTGCCGGTTTGCGTCTTGTCGTCCATTATCTTATTCCCGAAGTTTATTGCAGCCGCGATCCGAAATCGTCGTCCTTTACTCTGGCCAATACCATTTCGGTAATGGCAATCAAAGTTGCTGCACGCGTCTTCAAATCGGGCGCTTCCAGAAGGGCCTGTTTTTCTGCAGGGCCAAAAGGCGACATGATGGAGAGCGCGTTGACGAGGGTTTCATTGTTTGCCCGTGCAATACTGTCCCAGTCGGCTTCCAGATTGTGCGCTTCGAGATAATCGCGGAAAGCACCCAGCAAAGCATCCCGGTCGATTTCCGACGAATCCCGCGCCTCCTCCAGATCGGCCAGAAACGGCATGATCCGGCATTGCCGGTAAGGCTGACGGCAATGTACTTCTTCACGCACGCGAAATCGGCAGATACCCTGCAAGGTAATCAGCAGGCGACCGTCACCCGTTTCGGCAAAGGTCGTGATACGGCCAAGACAGCCGACATTACTCAATTGCGGACGGAGGCTTTCATCCAGCTCATCGATCGTCTCGTCATCGTCGCCATCGATTTTCGGCTGGATCATGCCGATGATGCGCTTGCCCGCCAGGGCATTTTCGATCATCGCCAGATAGCGCGGTTCGAAAATATTGAGCGGAAGCTGGCCTCCGGGCAGAAGCAGCGCCCCTTTCAACGGGAAAACCGGCACGGTCTCGGGTATATCGGCGCCCGTTCTGTAACGGGCATTGCCCACCTGCATTACAACCTCCTCAAAAGCGTATCGCGTTTTATCGTACTCTTACAATACGCTTTAAGCTTTTGTTTTCATGCATGTCTTTATCCCAAAACCGGTTCCCACTTTTGGGAGACATGCATTAGGACTCACGAAACATGTGTCCTAACAGTTGGAATCCGCATGGCGCACAATGCATAATTTGCCCGCCATGCTCCCGACCGCTCGCGATCAGGAGAACAGAAGCGACGAAAGCTTGCGCCGCGCGCCGAGCGTCGCCGGATCGGCATTGCCCCATGCCTCGAAAAACTGGAGCAGCTGCTTGCGTGCGCCGTCTTCATTCCATTCGCGGTCGGACTTCATGATGAAAAGCAGCTCACTAGCCGCATCTTCACGCCGCCCCTGTGCATTACGCACCTGCGCAAGATCAAACCGGGCGTGATAATCCTTCGGATCAGCCTGAATTCGCTTCTCAAGCGCAATCGGATCACCGATGAGCTTGACCTGATCAGCCAGTGCAAGGCGCGCTTCCAGCGCTCGAACGGCAGGCGCATTCTGTTTGTCAGCCGGAAGCTGGGCCAGAATTTCCCGCGCCTTTTCCGCATCGCCGGATTCCAGAAGGCAGGTCGCAAGACCGACAATCGCATCGACATTATCTGGAACGGCATGAAGGATGGACGAGAAAATCTCCGACGCCTGAACGAAATCACCGGCTTCGATCAGCTCATTCGCGGCTGTGATGGCTTCGGCAAGCGCCGCTTCCGCGTCGCTCGGCCCACCGATTTTGGCGATGAATTCCTTCACCTTCGATTCAGGGACGGCCCCCATGAAACCATCGACCGGCTGGCCATTGACGAAAGCAATGACCGCCGGAATGGACTGAATACCAAGCTGACCAGCAATGGCCGGATGATCGTCGATATTCATCTTGACCAGTTTGACGGCGCCACCAGCGTCCCGCACGGCCTTTTCAATGATCGGTGTCAGCTGCTTGCAAGGTCCGCACCATGGCGCCCAGAAATCCACCAGCACGGGCTGATTGCGGGATTCGGTAATTACATCCGCCTGGAAACCTGCCGTCGTCGTGTCCTTGACGAGATCAGTTCCTCCGGCAGCGGCTGGTGCCGAACCGAAAGAAACATTTGCCGTCATCTGGCCACCTGCACCGGCATAAGGATTGTTCTGGCTGGTCATAAGAAATTCCTTCGTATTTTCCGACCGATGCGACGGTCCGCATACAAGCCGGTGTCGTTCTTTCAGTTCGTATCTTCAAAAGCCAATTTCAAGACGGTCGATTCAGCAAGTTGCGCTGTAACTTAGCGCTCCCGCCTCTCACTTCAATTGCCAATTGCCGTGTGCAAGAAAGCCGCCCGTTTTGAAAATCAGTTTATACCGAAGTGTCCGCTTTCGCACCTTCGGAAACGGCGAGAATGCGCGGTTCATGTCCGGTGGAAGTGAGGAAAGCGACGAGGTCTTCGCGCTTGATGGAAGTCGTGGCTTCATTGGTCAGCGGATGGCCGTTGATGACGTCATATTTCATCAGATCGGCATCAAGAATGACCTGCACATTATGTGCAGTATCGTTGACCGCGCCAAACACCGTAACTGCACCCGGAATCACACCGAGATATTCCATCAGCTTTTCCGGTTTGCCGAACGAAACACGGCTCGCCGCACCAATCAGCTGATGGATCGACTTCAGATCGACCACCGCGTCCTCCTCGACTGTCACGAGAAAGAAATTGTCTTTCTTGTCTTTCAGGAAGAGATTTTTCGTATGGCCGCCCGGGATTTCACCACGCAGGCTTTGGGAATCCGCGACCGTGAACAAGGGAGGATGTTCGACAGTTTTCACTTCGATACCGAGTTTCTGAAGATAATCGTGAAGTTCGCTCGGCGACAAAGGCATGATTCCACCCCATTCTGTTCGGCATTGAATATGTTGAGCATGTCATCGCGCTCCTCACGCTTCGACGACTTGCAACAGCGCTTATAGACCATGGATACGGGCTTAGAAACCATGCAAAGCAAATTGGATTGTTCGCTCAAAACGCACCAGCCTCGCTCACGCCTCTGACAGCCGATTCCATTATCCGTGGAAACTCATTTTTCTTGCTTTGACGATAAAACGCAGCAGAGAACACGACACACACTCTGGAAAGCATAATATTTACAGATGTTTATCAATTAACCGGCAGCTAATTTCGTTGAAACGACATTTTCCTGTAATTTCCCTGTTGCAATCTCCGGGGCGTTAGTTCATATAGCGCCTGCCTGACGGAAACGACTGGCGCGAGCGGGTGTAGCTCAGGGGTAGAGCACAACCTTGCCAAGGTTGGGGTCGAGGGTTCGAATCCCTTCGCCCGCTCCAGTCAGTCAGGCTTTTTATATTTTAAGTTCTTGATTTTAATAGGTTTTCCCATTGGCTGTATGCGCTGGTGGTACAAGGAAAGGTACAATTGAAAAAAGTTTCTGCTGATATTCCATATCTTTACGAACATAACGGTTTCTATCTCTACCGACGGGCAGTCCCGCCATTCCTGCGCAAAGCTGCTGGAAAAAGAGAAATAAAATCCTCCCTTCGAACATCTTCATGTAGCGCGCAAAATCGCGTGGCAGCGCGCGCAAGATCGAGTGGCAACAGTTTTACAATGTCAAAGAACTGAGCTTGAGGCTCATTAAATGCATTTTAAAGGGTGGATTAAGGAGCGTTGCTGATGATCAGTTCCCGCGCCTGTTTTCCCTTCCCTCCTGAAACAGAATAGGTCAGTTCAGCACCTTCGATAGCGAAAGCGGAGAACATGGTTCGTATCTCTGGAACATCATTGATCGACAGGACAAAACGTCCCTTGATGCGTCCAAGGCGCTCAGCAAGAATTTCAAACTGATCCCGGCCGAAGAGTTCCTTCCCATATACGCCTTCCGTGCCCCAATAGGGCGGATCAAGATAAAACAGCGTTTCTGGCCGATCGTATCGATCGATGAAAGCGTGCCAGTCCAGGTTCTCGATGACGACCGAGGCAAGCCGCTCATGAACCTCCTGAAGCAATGGGGCAAGCGTCGTCAGGTTAAAGCGCGATGAGCCGCTGTAATTGACGCCGAATGATCGTCCGGCCACTTTGCCTCCGAACGTCAGACGCTGAAGATAGATAAAGCGTGCCGCCCGCTCCAGATCAGTGAGTGTATTCGGATCGGTAGTGGTCAGGCGTTCGAAGTCCGAGCGACTAGTAATTTGGAACCGAAGCGTGTCCATCAGTTGCGGATAATGACGCTGGAGAATGCGAAACAGGTTTGCCACGTCGTTTCGAACGATCATTGATGAACTCGGCGCGGGGCGCGGCTTTACGTCTGAAAAACACTCCGCCCATGCCGACAAACGGCTCGGCATAGAGCGAATGCGGGATAGTATCGATCTTCTGGCAAATGCGCGTTGCAAGCTGGCGTTTCCCACCGATATAGGCGGCGGGAGGCGAAACTGGAACAACGGCAGTGAAATCGGCCTTCTGGCTCATGTACGTTCCTAAGAGAATCGGTCACAAACCAATTGCCCGAAAGGGCACGGATGCGACGGTTATCTCGGATGGCTGTCGGGCGGGTTCTATCTTGCCGGATCGGCCCGCTGCCACGAATTGACGTGGCCGTCCCTAGCTCGGCCTTCGGCCAAGAAACTCCAGTTCGGTTCGTGTGAGTATTTCCCGATCACGTAAGGTTAGATCGCCAACCAGCTTTTGGCCGGTCAGATCGGGCCAATATTCGCCAGCGCCAAGCTTCCACAGGTGCCGCATAGGCAGGCTGTTTACGACATGGCTGTTAGGTGGATAAACTTCGATCGCAACCGCATCAGGGCCGAAATGCTCATTTTTCAACGCCTGAAGCTCATCCCATGTGATCGTGCCGTCATGCTCGACCGACATCAGGCCGCGCAGTTCGTCAAGCAAGACGCCCACAACCGCCGTCATGACTGCACCTGTGCGGAAGGCCAGACGATAGCATCAATGATCGCACGGGCTGCGGCCTCATCTTCC